>NZ_CM151402.1:467500-1135000 GCF_056497865.1 Shewanella sp. VK101 | reverse complement strand
CAGGAGAGAATTCGGCTGTTTTGCCAAAGAAACTAGCCAGCAAGGCCAGAGTCGAATAAGTTCAAGTAGCAAAAAGGAGCGCCGCGGCGCTCCTTTTTATTCACTGAAGTTGACTTACTTAACGAAGTCTACACCCAGTTTGATATCCGCCTTCAAGGTATCCAGCATGGCGTCACGGGCATTGGTTTCAAACGCACTCAGCTCTCCATACGGCAGAACCTTTTCGATACCATTCTTGCCGAGTACCACTGGCTGGGCAAAGAATTCAGCGTGCTCGCTACCACCATCAACATAGGCGCACTCGATCACATTGGCTTCACCCTGCAGACCGCGGATCAGCGACAGACCGAAACGGAAAGCGGCCTGGCCCATGGACAGAGTCGCGCTGCCGCCACCGGCTTTGGCTTCAACCACTTCAGTACCAGCGTTTTGAATACGCTTGGTCAGGGCAGCAACTTCTTCATCAGAGAAGCTGACACCTTCAACCTGAGACAACAGAGGCAGAATGGTCACACCGCTGTGGCCGCCAATCACATTGACTTTAACATCGGCAACGTTCAGCCCTTTGGCTTCGGCGATAAAGGTTTCAGAGCGGATGACATCGAGAGTCGTCACACCGAACAGACGGTTCTTGTCGTAAACACCGGCTTTTTTCAGTACTTCAGCAGCAATGGCCACAGTGGTGTTCACTGGGTTAGTGATGATACCGATCAGCGCCTTGGGACAAGTCGCGGCCACTTTTTCAATCAGGTTACGGACGATACCGGCATTGATATTGAACAGATCAGAACGATCCATGCCCGGCTTACGGGCAACACCGGCAGAAATCAGCACCACATCGGCACCTTCCAGTGCAGGCGTTGGGTCTTCACCGGCAAAACCTTTAACTTCAACTGCTGTCGGGATATGACTCAGATCCACGGCAACCCCAGGCGTTACGGGGGCGATATCATAGAGTGACAGCTGAGAGCCGGCAGGCAATTGGGTTTTCAACAGAAGGGCAAGAGCCTGGCCGATACCACCAGCAGCACCAAGTACAGCAACTTTCATAGTTATCTCCGTCAATTCTCGGAATTATGTGTGACATAGATCTAATTCTGTGATGGCGCAACATTAAAGGATCGTCACAAAAATAGCAATTATCCCTTAGTCATATGACTCTGTTTCATCAAAAGCTGAATTAACTTCAGCATTTTCTACTGCCCACTGAGGCTTCTTTTACCCACCAAATGACCTGCATTGCATTTTTATGCAGACATCTTGGGTATTTGTTGACACTTATCCGTTTGATATGCAGAATGACCGGGATTTTCTGAATAACGACAGAAGAAGATAATGCAAGCAAGCAAAAATCAGGATGAGCTAATCAGAACCTTCAAGGCTCTGCTTAAAGAGGAGCGCTTCGGCTCCCAGAGTGAAATAGTCAATGCACTGCAAGCCGAAGGCTTTGCCAATATCAACCAGTCCAAAGTCTCGCGCATGCTGAGCAAGTTCGGTGCCGTGCGCACTCGTAACGCCAAGCAGGAGATGGTCTACTGCTTACCGGCTGAACTAGGGGTACCTACCGCCGGCAGCCCGCTGAAGAATCTGGTATTGGATGTGGATCATAACCAAGCCATGATAGTGGTGCGTACCAGCCCGGGGGCGGCGCAGTTAATTGCCAGGCTGTTGGACTCCATCGGCAAGCCAGAAGGTATTCTGGGCACTATCGCCGGTGATGATACTATTTTCATCTGCCCTTCCAGCATCAAGACCATAGATGAAACCCTGGAAACAGTGAAGTCGCTGTTCAATTACACAGACTGAGTTGAAAATGCCATAAAAAAACGCCCTTCAATGAGGGGCGTTTTTGTTTTTATCGCGCTATTAATCATCAAACTGGATCATGAAATCCAGAGATGGGGCAAAGAAAGAGGAACCAGTTACCGCCTGAGTAAAGTGCATCAGGTGATCATGGTGTCCTTCTCCGTCACCGAAAACCATACTGTGAAGCATCTTTTCAAAATGGTTAGGTGTCTTACAGGTGGAAATAAACATCAAACCCTGCTGTTTTACAGAACCATAGGGCATGCTCTGACGCAGGATCTCCATCGACTCACCATTGTCATACTTGAGATTTACCCGCTTGATATGTGCCGTCAGCGGTTTGTCTTCCGAGGCGTACTCTATGTTGTCCTGCTTGGTGCGGCCTATGATGTCTTCCTGCTTTTTCTGCGGCAGTCTGTGCCACTTACTCAGATTATGGACATATTTCTGTACATGAATGTAGCTACCGCCGCGAAATGCATCGTCTTCATCACCTACCAGGGCCACAGCTTGACGGCCTCTGCCCTTGGGGTTTTCTGTGCCATCGACAAAACCGGTCAGATCGCGGCTGTCCATAAAGCGGAACCCGCGCTCCTCCTCTTCCAGTTCAGCCAACCCTTCCAGCATTTCGTTGACCTCATTGGCTACCAGATGAAGAATATCCAGGCGATCACAACGCAGGTGAATAAAAATATCGAACTCTATCGCAGGCGCATCCCGGTTACCCGACTCCATCGCAGGGAATGGCCTGAGTTCAGCCGGTCTGCTTCCCGGATAGAGGTGATCCCAAAAGTTGGCACCAATCGCCACAAAGGCGTTAAAGGCACTGTCGGCATACTGATCTGCCAGCTCATACAAATACTGGGCGACATTGGCCAGGCAAGGACGCAGTTGTGACTCCCCGCCTTCGTTGGCATTGAACATCAGATAAACGCTGTGCAGATTTCCCTCAGCGCAGATTCCCAGTTGTTCCCGTGGCATAACCTGTGTATCCATTTGCAATCTACCCTTTCAGATTAATTCATCTTCGGCCTTATTATCCGCAACTTGAGCATTAATTTGAATTAGCTCACGCACGTTTTTGCCGATTGCTTTCAATAACCTGATGCCTGCCCGTCTTTTCGGGACTCGGACGCTCCCCGATAAACGCCGCTTTCAACATTGACGCCTATGGCCTGATAACCACCAAAAGCTCCGAGAGAATCACTCAAAGTATGCCCCTTTTTCATCAGCTCACGGCGGGTCTCCATGGAAAAGCCCGACTCGAGACTGATATAACCGCCATCTGTCATCTGCTCGCCGGTCGGTTGGCTAGAACCTGTATGCAGTATTCTTGGAGCATCGCCCGCCTCCTGCAGGTTGAGGCCAAAATCAATCAGATTAATCATGATCTGAGCGTGCATCTGGGGTTGGGTGGCTCCCCCCATGACGCCAAAGCTGAGCCAAGGCTTGCCATCTTTGGTGACAAAGGCCGGAATTATGGTATGAAACGGTCTCTTACCCGGTGCATAGGAGTTAGCACGCCCGGGAGTGAGATCAAACAGCTGGCCCCTGTCCTGTAACACAAATCCCAAATCCGGAGGCGTCATGCCTGAGCCCATGCCACGATAATTGCTCTGGATGAGAGACACCATATTGCCTTCTTTATCAGCGGTAGTGAGATAGATGGTATCACCGTGTAAAAGATTGGGATTACCCGGCTCAACACTGGCGGCGGCTTTGTCAGCATCGATAAGCTTGGCTCTGGCGTAGTTGTATTCTTTGGAGATAAGTGAGGCTACCGGCACTTTGGCAAAGTCCATGTCGGCGTAGAACTTGGCTCGGTCGGCAAACGCCAGCTTTTTTGCTTCCACGAAATGATGCACATATTCGGCGCTGTCCAGCCCCATGGCCTTGAGATTAAATGGCTCCAGGGTTTTAAGGATCTGCAGTGCCGCTATTCCCTGGCCGTTGGGCGGCAGCTCCCAGATATCATAGCCCCGATAATTAACCGATACAGGCTCGACCCACTCACTCTTGTGAGAAGCGAGATCTTCATAGGAAAGATAACCGCCCTGTTGTTGCATATAAGCGGCAATACTGCGGGCTATCTCTCCTTTGTAAAAGACATCCCGGCCCCCCTTGGCAATTTTTTCATAGCTGTTTGCCAAAGCTGGGTTTCGAAACAATTCACCGACGGCCGGCATGCGGCCGCCTGGCATATAGGTTTCTTTAAACCCCGGGTATTTGGCCAGCTTGTCACCGCTGCGAGCCAGATAGAAGGCTATGAGCTCGGAAACCGGAAATCCTTCACGGGCATAATGAATAGCCGGTGCCAGGTTATCCTTCATGGGCAATTTGCCGAACTTGTCATGCAGTTCATACCAGCCATCCACGGCACCGGGCACGGATACGGGCAAAGGCCCATAAGGCGGCAGATGCTCAAGCCCTTTGGCCTTGAGCATCTCCAGCGTCAAAGAAGCCGGACTGCGGCCAGACGCATTGAGCCCATAGAGCCGCTGCTCTTTGGCGCTCCAGACAATGGCAAAAAGATCGCCGCCTATGCCTGAACCCGTAGGCTCAACCAACCCCAGCATGGCATTGGCAGCAATAGCGGCATCTACGGCACTGCCTCCTTGCTTAAGAATATCGACCGCCACCTGAGTCGCCAGTGGTTGGCTGGTTGCCGCCATGCCATTGACCGCATAGACTTCAGAGCGGCTCGCAAAGGCCGCGCCCGTGATTCTGTCCATCGCCATGCTTCCCGTGCTGCAGAAAACAGCCAAACTCCCGATGACGCCGAGTAACAGCTGACGACATGAGTTGTTGCTGATATTCCGTATCCCTTGTGCGTCCTGCATTTTATTATTGCTGTAGTTATGCATCTCGCCTCCGCTCTCATCCCGGAGCGGCGCATGGGCGAGTCCGGGGTTCAGTGAATACCTATGATGAGTTCAATCAAACCGATTGCTTGGTATAACACAGAGACAAACAAATTATCACCCACAGCAAACTTATGAAACAATTGTTGTTAACAGCCATTACCGAACAACACCAACGGATGTTCCAGTGCCGACAGCCTGACTCTCTGCCCTGGAGAAAACTGTACCTGATGACTACGAACCTCGAGTATGACGCCCTCTTGCTGCACATCATAATGGCAAACATTGCCCAGAAAACGCCGCTCGGTAACCACGGCCAGGCCCTGTTCGTCGGGTCGTAACTCCAACTGCTGTGGCCGCAGCAACAACTCGCCCTGCCAGTTCAGTGGCAAACCATGGGGCAAAGAGCTTTTAAGTCGACCGATTTGAGTATCGACACAGTGTTCGCAGCTGACCAGGGCCTTAAGATAATTACCGCTGCCGAGAAAGTCCGCCACATAGCGATTGACCGGGTTGGCATAGAGAGTTTCAGCACTGCCTTGCTGCACTATTTTTCCATCTTCAAACAGCGCCAGGGTATCGGCAAAAACAAAGGCTTCATCCTTACTGTGGGTCACAAATACGGCGCTGACGTTACGGCTCTTGAGGATCGCGCGAATCTCCAACATCAGCTCGCCACGTACCTGGGCATCTATGTTGGAGAAGGGTTCATCCAACAACAGCAGTTCAGGCTCATAGGCAAGCGCCCTGGCAATCGACACCCTTTGCTGTTGACCACCGGACAACTCGTGGGGATAACGTTCAGCAAGCCCCGGGAGCTTGACCAGATCCAACATCTCCTCAAGTCTGCTCAGACGCTGCGCCTTATTCAATCCCTTGACACCAAAGAGGATATTCTGCGCGACCGTCAAGTGGGGAAACAGGGCATAGTCCTGAAAGATCATCCCCACGCCACGCTCCTCTCCCGGAACCTGCAGCTTATCCGTGGTTACTGCACTGCCGCTGATATGAATTTCACCGGCGGAGACCGGCTGCAGTCCGGCAATGGCTCTGAGCAAGGTCGTTTTGCCACAACCACTGGGTCCGAGCAGGGCGGCAATTTCACCGGCTTGCAAGGTAATGCTCAGCCCTTTGAGCACCTGTTGGGCGCCATAATGGCTGTGGAGTTGCTTGACACTCAGGGTCGACATCAGTTGTTTTGCTCCAGCGAACGGTTGAGATAAATCAAGGGCACCAGCCCCACCAACACAATGACAATAGCCGCCAGCGCCCCCTGCTCCAACTGCTCATCGGAGACGTATTGGAACACTTGGGTAGCCAGGTTGTGAAACCCGACAGGGCTTAGCAGCAAGGCAGCCGGCAACTCTTTCATCGCCTCGATAAATACCAGTAGCAGAGCCGCAAAAATACCGCTGCGCAGCAATGGCAGATGGATTAATGCCAGTACTTTACCCGGTGTCTTGCCCAGGCTGATGGCCGCCATGTCGAGAGAAGGCGACAGCCGTTTGTAACTGCTCTCTATGCTACCGATGGCGATGGCGGCAAAGCGAATACAAAACGCCAGCACCAGGGCGGCGATACTGCCGGTGAACAAGAGCCCCGGGCCTTGGCGCTCGAACAGGGCATAGAGATCATCGATTCTGAAATCGAGCCAGGTCAGCGGAATAAGCACGGCAATCGCCAGCACAGTGCCCGGCAGAGCGTAGCCGGTACTGACCAGACGGGATGGCAGTATGTCCCACTTTCGCGGACTCAGGCGGCGAATGAACATCAAGAGGATAGCCAAGAGCAAACACAATACACTGCTGATGGCGGCGACTGTTAGGCTGTTGAGGCTGTACTGCCAAAAGTCACTGTTCCAGCTCTGTTGCCAGTAATCCAAGGCGTAACTGCCGAGAATGACAAATGGCAAAACAAAGGCCAACAGCAGCAACAGCGAGCAGTAGCCGAGCGCCAACCACTCACGCCAACCTTTGAGCCGGTAAGGCTCTGGCGCCTCCAGCAACAGCTGCTTTTGAAACAATTGCTGTTTGCGCCTCGCCATACGCTCCAGCGCAAACAGAGTAAAGACACCAAGCAACATCAATAGCGAAATTTTAGCCGCGGCCGCCAAGTCACCATAGGCTCGCCAGGTGTCGTAAACAGCCGTGGTCAGAGTGGATACCGCAAAATAATTGACCGTCGCCAAGTCAGCCATGGTTTCCATGGCCACCAGGGCGACACCGGCCGCCAGCGCCGGGCGCGCCATTGGCAGCGACAAACGCCAGAAACTCTGCCATGGCGAGCAGCCCATCACCTTGGCTGCATGCTGCAAACTTAAGGATTGCTCCAGAAAAGCGGTGCGCCCCAAGAGGTAAACGTAGGGGAAGAGCACCAGCGACAACATCACTGTGGCGCCGCCCAGAGTTCGAATATCGGGAAACCAGTAGTCGGTTACCGATTGCCAACCAAAACTTGCGCGTAAAAACCGCTGCACAGGCCCGGCATAATCCAGTAAATCGGTATACACATAAGCGACAATATAGGCCGGCATGGCCAGCGGCAACAACAGAGCCCACTGGAACAGGCGCCGGCCCCGAAACTCACAGCGCGCCACCAGCCAGGCAACAGGCACCGCCAAAAGCAGACTGCCGACACTCACCCCCAACATCAGCCAGAAGGTATTGGCTATGTATGACGGCAACACAGTGGCAAACATCTGCCCAAAGCGGGTTTCACCCGGTTCGAACGCCTGCATGACCAGCGCCAGCAAAGGCGCCACCATAAGGCCGCAGACGGTAAACCCCGCCCACGACCAGCCCTTGGAGAAGGTCAGGATCACCGCTATTCCCCTACAACCTTTGCAAAAACGCCTTCAAGCTCAGAGATCAAACTTAACCTCATCGAGCAGTCTCAGCGCCGCCTGATGGTGCTCTGCCAATTTGTAGACAGGCAAGTCATCGGCTTTGAAGTCACCCCAGGATGCCACCAGTTCTGAGACAGGCACATCGACCTTGACCGGATATTCCATATTGACCTCGGCATAACTCTGTTGGGCGGCATCCGAAGACAGATACTCCATCAACTTGAGGGCATCGGCCGAGTTAGGTGCATGCTTGGCCAGCGCCATACCCGAGACATTGATATGGGCACCGCGATTTTCCTGGTTCGGGAAGTTGATCACTGCCGCTTCGGCCCATGGCCGCTGTTTGGGGTCTTGCAGCATCTTGCCATAGTAATAGCTGTTACCGATGGCGATATCACACAAGCCTTCTTTCACCGCCTGCACCTGCGCCCTGTCGTTACCCTGAGGCTTACGGGCCAAGTTACTCTTCAGTCCCTGAAGCCAACTCTTGGCATCGGCTTCACCGTGGTGGGCTATCATTGAGGCCACCAGCGCTATATTGTAGGGATGCTTGCCACTACGCATACAAACCTTGCCCTTGTAGCGGGCATCGGCCAGGTCTTCATAGTTGATCGCCAGCGGCCCGAGGCGCTCCTTGCTGGAATAGAGATTACGCACTCTCATGGTTAGGGCGTACCAGTTTCCTTCTGGATCCCGGTATTGGGCCGGAATATTCTGCTTGAGTGTGTCGCTTTCCACCTGTTTGACCAACTGCTTGTCCACCAATTCCTGCAACCGGGAAAAGTCAGACGTCAGCACCAGATCCGCCGGTGATAAGCGTCCTTCACGGGCCAATCTATCGGCGATGCCATCTTTGGCAAACACAAAATTAACCTTCACCCCGGTAGCCTGACTGAAGTCATCCAGAATGGGCTTGACCAAAAACTCCTGACGATAGGAATAAACCGTCACCTCTCCGGCGGCGGCCACCGGCAGCGTCAGGCTGGATGCGGCCAACGCACTGCAAAGTATCAGACCTGTTTTGTAGCTCATATTCTTCGGCACTCCATGTTGGGATGAGTAATTTAATGAGAACTATTTCTAATCCACTTTGTTTTCAGCCTAGTGCAAAAATTCTGGCAAGGGGAATACAAATGAAATAGACAGAATGGCAGCGGCTGGGAGCAAAGCGATTGGAATCGGCCGAATTGTCGCAAACTAAACTAAACTGAACCTTAAAACCCATGCATGGCGAGGGGGAAAACGCCTTGGATATGTTGGAAATCTTGCTGGCTGTGGTGTCTTTGCTGCTGATCTTGTTTCTGTTCCGCCACAGATTAAGGCCAGGAAAGCGACGGCTGGCCAAGCCTGTTACGCCGCAGGAAAAGCAGTATCACTGTGTCTCCATAATGTTGACACCAACTGCCTGCCAGGCGATAAGAGCGCTTGAAGGCAAGCGTTTTTTGTCGAAGGAGGCGCCCAGGCTTCCCTTGCCTGAGTGCGATTGCAGCCAATGCGACTGCAAGTATCAACATCATGAAGATAGAAGGGTTCCCTTCAGCGACCGACGGCTGGATTATGGCATGAGCCATGATCTCTACGGTGCCTTCGGTGAAACCAACCGCAGGGACAACCCCAAAGGTAGGCGTTACTCCGACTTGGCCAAACCGCAAATTACCGAGAAATCATCCAGGACGAGTATCTCGGAAACTCTGCCTGAGTGACGCCGATTCCTGCCAGTGTGCCAAGGCTGGCACTACTTTACGCCAATCGAGATCCGGATGACGAAAATCAAGGTATTCGAGTAGCACCAATAGCAGCACCTGCCTGGCATCGAGTGGACCGCTTGCGATGATTCCCTGACGCTCCACCTCCATCAAGGCTCTGAGCAGGGCCTGCTCGAAACGGCCGCTCCAGAAAGGAGAACGAACCCCCTCCTCTTCACGCATCTGTTCCTGCCTTAAGCCAACGGCGCTATCCAGCGCGCCTTTGAGCAGTGAGAACTGACACTCATAGGCCCAGTTTCTGGATGGCCCAAAGAAACGATCCTGGCCGAATTTGTCGTCCAGAAAGCGGACAATGACTTCGCTGTCGAACATTGCGGCGCCATCGTCCAAAAGCAGACAGGGAATTTTCCCCAAGGGGTTAACTGACAGTAACTCGTCACTGTTATCGAAGGGATTGACCAGCTTTTCATCCAGCGCCAAACCCAGCTCGCGGGCAATGACCCTGACCACGCGGGCATAAGGCGAAGCTGTAGAGTAATAGAGCTGCATCCAGACTCTCCTGTTACCAGTATTTTTCGACTGTTATCTGTCCGGGGGCCCGGCGCAGGTTTTTGGTCAAGCCTTTATCGATAAGTGCCGCCGTAGCCCCCTGGATCATTCCGGGATTACCACAAAGCATCAATTGCGAGTCCTTTGCACTTATGCTCAGCCCGGCCTTGGCCTCTATCTCACCGCTTTGCAACCCATCCGGGATGCGACAACGCAGCGCACCGTCAAAGTCTTCACGAGTGACACTGGGCACAAACACAAATTGCTCGTGATAGGTCTGTTGATAGCCGCGGATCTTATCGAGATAGGCGAGATCCTGCACTTCTCTTACCCCGTAAACCAGAACCACTTTATCAAACCGTTGCCAAGGCTCCTGAGTATCCAGCATGGAAAGAAACGGCCCCACAGCAGTACCTGTTGCCAAAAACCACAGGTGGCGCCCCTGTAATTCCCCTTTAGGGATCTCATCCAGGGTCATAAAGCCGGTGGCTTTGTCTGTCACACTAATACTGTCACCCGGCTGCAAAGATTGCAGGTCTGGCGACAACTGGCCTTGATCTACCGCCACCGCCAGTATTTCAAGATAGTCAGTCCCGGGGGCATTCACCAGAGAATAGGCCCGGGCGATACGTTTATCATCCCGCACCTGACTGAGCTTGATAAACTGGCCGGCAATAAACGGCGCTATCTCGGCGGCTATCCTCAGGCTGAATAACTTGCTGTTCCAATCGATACGCTCAATGACCCGGCCTTCAGTCCACATAGCTTCTCCTTAGGTAACACAAGACGATTATTGCAGCATAACTCCATATTCAGCCAACAAAAACCCCTCATAGTGAGGGGTGTTATCTGCAGGTAAGGTTTCGCGTGAGCTCAATTATTCCTGCTCTGTGCCAAAGCTGTCTCTGAATGCCTGCAACCCTTGCTGTACCAGGGAGTAAGTTTCATCTACCCCGGCCTTGATATCGCCTTCCAGCACCTTGAGCCCGGAGAGAATATCCGTCGCCTCTTTAAAGCCCTGATCTATGGCGCCGCCTATAACGTCCATAAAACCGGACAGCTGACTGTCAAAGTCCATGCTGGAATTTTGCTGCTGGTAGACACTGAAGAACTGAGTGGCAAAACTGACAATTCTGTCGGCCGTGGCCTCGGGAGAAGTATCTATCTGCTGATCCTGCACCTGCTGCAGGGCATTTTCCCCCATGTAAGGTGCCAGTTCTTCATTGATGGCCTCAATCGCGGCGCGATATAAGAGACTCATGGGTTCGTTGCCGCTATTGAGGCTTACCTCCTCCTGCGCCGCCAGAATAGCGTTATTCATCAACTGCTGGCTGACATGGCGGGCGCTCTTGCTGCTGGCGACTTCAGATACCGCCTTGCCATGATTCCCGTCCAGTTGTTGGGTCTTGTCCTTGGCCACCTCAGATACCTGAGCGCCATGATTGCGGATTTCCATCTTGGTTTCCTCGTATGAAAAGCGTATCTCAGGTTAATTATCGACCAGTTCAGTAATTAGTTTAGCGATTGTTTACCCAGACCGATAGTCTGAGCTATGATCCCGCATGCTATTTAAGTATTTGATAGGAAATAAAAATGGTAAGAATTTTCCTACTGCTTTGTCTTTCTGTGTTTTTTAGCTTGCCATCCCTTGCCGCTGACACCAATCAAACCATATTTCTGGTTAGGCACGCGGAAAAAGCCCAGGGAACCGATCCCGGGCTGACAGCCGCCGGTAAAGCGCGAGCCGAGGCTCTAGCCGAGGCATTACGGGACACCCAACTGCAAAGGCTAATGTCGAGTGAGTTTCGCCGTACTCAGGAAACCCTGGCGCCGATTGCAACAGCCAAACAACTCAGGATAGAAGTGTTTCCAGCCAAAGCCGGCTTGGAGGCTCACATCAATGCCATAGCTGATGCGGTTAAAGCCAACCAAGGCAATGTGCTGATCGCCGGCCACAGCAATACAGTTCCGGCCATCATTAAGGCTCTGGGTGGCCCCCTGGTTAGCCTGAATGAGCAGCAATACGACCAACTGTTTATTCTCACCTTGGGAGAACAGGGGCCCACAGGCCTGGTAACCACCCACTTTGGCAGTCAATAAGGATAGAAGATGCGCGAGCAAAACTGGTTTATGTGGGGGCTGGAACTGTTTTCCGGCCTGTTTCTGATAGTCGTCGGCTTAGGGCTTTTGGTGATCACTTACATGTATATCGCCGATGTGATGCAAACCAAGCAGGCGGTGCGGCATAACTACCCTGTTGTAGGCCGATTCAGATATTTCTTCGAGAAAATGGGCGAATTCTTCCGCCAGTACTTTTTTGCCCTCGATCGGGAAGAACTTCCCTTTAATCGCGCCGAGCGTAGTTGGGTATATCGGGCGGCGAAAAATGTTGATCGCACCATAGCCTTCGGCTCCACCAGGCCACTGGAAGCCAACGGCAGTATCATGTTTATGAATACGGCCTTCCCAACGCTGGATCAAGACGTTGTGCCACCAACGCCTGTGGTTATTGGCCCGGACTGTGAACATCCCTTTGCCACCAGCGCCATTTGCCATATTTCCGCCATGAGCTTTGGCGCCCTCTCCCGCCCGGCTGTTACCGCCCTTTCCCATGGTGCGGCTCAGGCAGGATGCTGGCTCAACACAGGGGAAGGCGGCCTCAGCGCCCACCATCTCAAGGGAAATTGCGATCTGGTGTTTCAGATAGGTACCGCCAAATACGGTGTTCGCAATGCCGAAGGCCACCTGGATGATGACAAGCTCAGGGAAGTGGCCGCTCACTCTCAGGTGAAGATGTTCGAAATCAAACTCAGTCAGGGAGCCAAGCCAGGCAAAGGCGGAATTCTTCCCGGGGTGAAAGTAACCGAAGAGATAGCCACCATTCGCGGCATCCCTGTCGGACAGGACTCCATCAGTCCCAATGGTCATATTGAATTTCACCATGTCGGCGACATTCTCGACATGATAGCCAGAGTCAGGCAAGTGACAGGCAAACCCACAGGGATCAAGGCAGTCTTGGGTGATATCCACTGGTTGGAAGATTTTCTGGAAGAGATTAACCAACGCGGCCATGAATCGGCTCCCGACTTCTTCACCCTCGACAGCGCCGATGGCGGCACAGGCGCGGCGCCGCAAACTCTGATGGATTACGTTGGCCTGCCGCTGAAAGAGAGTCTGCCATTGCTGGTGGATCATCTTCGCCGCCATGGATTGAAGCAGAGGATTAAAGTGATTGCCTCGGGCAAGCTGATCACCCCTTCCAGAGTCGCCTGGGCACTGGCTCTTGGCGCAGACTTCATCGCCTCTGCCAGAGGTAACATGTTTGCGCTGGGATGTATTCAGGCATTGCAGTGCAACAAGGATACCTGCCCTACCGGGATAACCACCCACAACAAGAAGCTGCAACAGGGTTTGGATCCCAGAGACAAATCCACCCGAGTCGCCAACTACAACAAGGCATTACACCATGACCTGGGGATGCTGGCCCATTCCTGTGGAGTCAGTGACCCAAGACAGCTCAAGCCACATCATGTCAGAGTCGTCACTCAAAATGGTCTGTCTGTGTCCTTGGATAAATATTACGCTCACTTCGATCAATAAAGATAATTTAGCTGTCACTAAAGTATAATAGTGGGTAGATTGTGCGTTATGTCACAAAAGTGGTAAGATCTTACTCCTAGTCAAGACTTGCCACTTCCAGAGGATTTTGAAGTGAAAATGACATTTGTCAGTCAGGTCCCCAAGCCGGAAACGAGCAAAACTGCATCGCTCAGCTGCAAGAATTGCAGCCGTTTGATTGAGATTGAGGGAGAGATGCTCTGTTATCGCGGCGGTAAAATAACTGAACTGACGCCGGTAAACGAAGCGAAAAATGGTTTCAACCTACTGTGCGACGGCTGGCAAGCCGACCGCAACCAAACCAAGAAATAGGATCAACTCAGGCTCAGCTGCGCAAAACCCCTTGCGACTGAGCCTGCTTTCTTGACTCACTGATAATCCCTTCCAACGCCGCATTAAAGGTTTCCGCAGATACCATAGACAGAGTCAGGCCGCGGGTGGAAACTCTCAGTCCAGCACATAACTCAGTATGCAGTTGATTGAGGGCAACTTCGTCCATACCCCGCTTTTTCAGATTATCTGCCAAACTGTTCCAGTCTGTACGGACTTTGTCCTGCATTCCTTCGATATTGACCTGCAATACAATGTTTTCCATCTGTGCTGCCCCCAGGCTGACGCTACTTCGGAGCATCAAGTATGCGGCAGCCAGCCTGAATCAATGCTGAACTTGCACCGACTCATCTGCCTGTTTTGTGTGCTGGATCCGCCACAAACGAGCATAATATCCATCGGCGGCCAACAGGTGGTCGTGGGTGCCTGACTCAACCAACCGACCTTGATGCAACACTAAGATTTTATCGGCATCCACCACAGTCGACAGCCTGTGGGCAATCACCAGACTGGTATGGCCCTTGGCAACTTCATCGAGCGCCTTGAGAATAGCCCTCTCGGAGCGGCTATCCAGTGACGAGGTGGCTTCATCGAAGATCAGTATCGGCGAGCGCTTCAATATCGCCCTGGCAATAGCCACTCGCTGCTTTTCACCGCCGGAGAGTTTCATACCTCTCTCACCCACCTTGGTCTGAGCCTGCTGTGGTAATGTCTCAACAAACTGCTTCAGATGGGCCAACTCTATCGCCTGCCAAATCTCGGCGTCAGAAGCATCGGGGCGGCCATAGCGAATGTTTTCAAACAGAGTATCGTTAAACAGTACCGTATCTTGAGGAACTATGGCGATGGCCCGGCGCAGTGCATCTTGGGTCATGTCGCGAATATCTATACCATCGACCCGAATCGCCCCTTGGCTGACATCGTAAAAACGGAACAGCAAGCGTACCAACGTCGATTTACCGGCGCCGCTTTCACCCACTACAGCCACCTTCTGCCCGGGTTCTATCTCAAAACTCACGCCCTTGAGTATCTCCCTGTCACCATAGCCAAAGCCAACCGACTCAAAACTGACTCGGCCCTCTGTCGGCACGATATCCTTGGCCGCTGGGTTGTCTTTTACCAGCGGAGTCTTATCCAGCAGCGAGAACATCCTTTCAATATTGGCCAAGGCTCCACGAATTTCACGATACACAAAACCCAGGAAGTTGAGCGGCATAAAGAGTTGCATCATAAAGGCGTTGATCAACACAAAATCACCCACTGTCATCTGTCCCCGGGTCACTTCAAAAGCCGCGAGCCCCAGCATCAAGGTCATGGCAACGGCAATAATTGTGGCCTGACCGGCATTGAGAGCAAACAGCGACAGGCGATTCTTGCGTTTGGCCACCTCCCAATCCGCCAAAGCCTTGTCATACTCATTCGCCTCATAGGCTTCATTATTGAAGTACTTGACGGTTTCATAGTTAAGCAAACTGTCGATAGCACGGGTATTGGATACAGAATCGGCCTTTGCCGCCTCACGTACATAGGCGGTGCGCCACTCGGTGGCTATCACAGAGAACAGGCCGTAGGCCAACACGGAGCAGAAGGTAATCAGCGCAAACCAGATGCCGTAATTCCACAGCAAAATGGCCACCACCATCAGGATTTCCAGCAGGGTAGGCACTATATTGAACACCATAAAGCGCATCAGAAAACTGATGCCGCTGGTGCCACGTTCTATGTCCCTCGATAATCCGCCGGTGCGTCTGTCGAGATGAAACCCAAGATCCAGCCGGTGCAGATGTTCAAATACCTGCAACCCAAGGCGCCGTATCGCTCTCTCTGTTACCCTGCCAAAGAGGGTATCCCTGATCTCCCCCGTGAGTGCATTAACCAATCTCAAGCCGCCATAAGCCAAAACCAGCGCCAAGGGCACGGCCAACAGCTGCGCAGTTTGTTCGCCGCCAAGGCCATCTACCAAATGCTTCAACAGGAAAGGCAAGCCGACACTGGCGAGCTTTCCCACAACAAGACACAACAACGCCAGGATAATCCGGCCCTTGTATTCCAGCAGATAGGGCCAGAGAAGTTTGAGCACTTGCCAGTTGAGCTTATCGACGGGACCTTCAAAGTAGAGAGTTGGACGCATACATCTTGCCAGGGGAAAAGAGTGACTCGAGTGTAGCAGTGACCAGGACTCAAGTCTGCGATCTGTTTGGCTGCCCACTCGGAAATAATCACAGCAACTAGCACTTTAGAATGACAAAAATAACATTAGACCTAGACTAAATGACTAGTAACGGAATTTTTATCGCCAAAATCACCTCAAAGAAGCGAAAGATGGTTATGCATGAAAAAAGAATTTGGTACTCTTTCCAGCTATTGAGTGCGGGCAGCAACAAGTGTTCAAAAAATGTCAAACAAACCGGCCCGCACCGATTTTTACCGTATATTTTGAAGGAAATCTTATGTTGGATTCAAAAGTTCAATACCCGCCCCTGCCGCTGATCCAAACCTGGGTATGGATGATGATCGAATCAGGCAACCCCGAGATCCAGGAAAAAGGCCGTAACAACCTGATAGCTTCCTTTGGCAGTCTGGCCAAAGCCAACGAATACTTGGCACAGCAAGCCCAAAAATAAAGGCGCCGATGGCGCCTTTATCTATGTAGCAGAAACATTCAACCCTGACGGCGTTTAAGCACGCTGTCGTTGAGCATTGACAGCAGCCTCTCTGTATCATCCCAACCTATGCAGGCATCGGTAATGCTCTGACCATAACAAAGAGGCTGTCCGGGTTTGAGATCCTGACGTCCTTCCACCAGATGACTCTCCACCATCACCCCAAAAATTGCCTGCTGTTTGGCGGCAATCTGGCCGCAGACATCTTCAGCTACCAACATCTGACGCCGGAAGTCCTTACTGGAGTTGGCATGGCTGAAATCAATCATCACCTTGGGTTTCAGACCGGCACTCTCAAGCTGAGAACATATCTGGGCCACATGGGCCGAGCTGTAGTTGGGCTCGCGTCCACCGCGCAGAATGATATGGCAGTCGTCATTCCCCTTGGTTGACACAATCGCCGAATGGCCAAACTTGGTCACAGACAGGAAATGGTGTGGCGCACTGGCGGCCCCAATGGCATCTATCGCCACCTTGATGGTGCCGTCTGTACCGTTTTTGAATCCCACAGGGCAAGAAAGGCCCGATGCCAACTCCCGATGAACCTGGGACTCTGTGGTACGGGCTCCGATAGCGCCCCAACACATGAGATCGGCCATATACTGCGGGGTGATCATATCGAGAAACTCACCCGCGGTTGGCACCTGGCTGTCATTCAATTCGAGCAGTAGTTTGCGGGCCGTTCTCAGGCCATCGTTGAGCTTGAAGCTGTTATCCATGTAGGGATCGTTAATCAGCCCCTTCCAGCCCACTGTCGTTCTGGGTTTTTCAAAATAAACCCGCATCACCACTTCCAGTTGATCCTGATAGGCCGTTCTGAGCTTGGCCAGACGCGCACCATACTCCAACGCCGCTTCAGGGTCGTGAATAGAGCATGGCCCTATCACCACCAGCAGGCGATCATCCTGTCCCTGAAGAATTCTGTGAATATTTTCCCTGGCCTTAAAGACAGTTGAGGAAGCGCGCTCGGTTGCCGGAAATCGTTCCAGAATGGCTATCGGTGGCAGTAACTCTTTAACTTCATTAATCCGTACATCATCATTCTGGTAATACATAAATGTCACACTACTCCGGCTATTGATAAGAATCTCTTGTTTTGGATAACAGTTTCAATCTATCCGTTATATTCAACCAATGCAATTGACTTATATGGGTTTACAGGCAAATCTGCCCTTTTATTGTTTTTTGTATGGCAATCTTATGATTTAATAAAAAATTCTTTAAGTGTGGTATTGCAAACGAAAGAGATGTTCAGCAACCAATGGGCAGTAAAACAGGCAAACAGCCTATAGGCCCCAGGAACCGAATTATAATTACACCTGATACCCAGTAACCCAAGGCCAACTGTGATCCGACTCTGTCTGTTATCTGTACTCTTGCTGATGCCTCTTGCCCAAGCCAAGTCGCAGGCCAATCGGTCAGTGACCTTTTCCACCAGTTTCTCCATCGCGCCTTTTTTTACCGAAGACCGCCACAATGGCATCCAATACCAGTTACTGAAACAGGCCTTACAACACAGGCAACTCACCTTGGGAGATATCGCTTTTACGCCCCCCAAACGCGCCTTGCGGCTGCTGTTGGCCGGCCAGGTCGATTGCCTTATCAATGCGCTGCCCGGACTCAAAGGGATGCACTACACCCCGAGCCTACTCAGTTACCAAAACAGCATCTTTCTGCTCGCCGATAACCAGAGAATCATTGAACAAGTATCCGATCTCTCCAATATGCGCCTGGCGGCCTTTCAAAATGCCAGCCATTACCTGGGAGCGGAATTTGCCAAGATGGCACGCCTGAATCCGGATTACAGTGAAATTGCCAATCAGAGTAATCAGGTGGCTATGTTGCTGGGTAATAGAGTTGAGGCAATAGTGTTGGAAAGGCGAATTTTTGCCTATAACTATCAAAAACTTGCTGAGAAAAAGGACTCAATTCCTCCTGTAAGGGAAGTATCGCTGTTCGAAGAGGCCCCACGCTTTCTGGCTTGCCGGGATCCTGAGATAGCCGCCGAAATAACCGCCGGTATCGAGTGGCTTTATGAGCAGGGAGTTGCCGAGCGTATTCTGGCCGAACCACCACAGTTTGATGACTGACAATATTCAAACCCGTGTAGTTTTCCATCAGGCTTTATTTATCTGAAAAAGCAGCAGATAAATAAAGTCAAAACTGAAATTCAAACACAATCCCACATTAAACCCTCTTCAGGCAATCAAATATTCCGCATAAAGTCTTGCCGCCTTAACATATCGAAGTTAGCTTAATTAGCGGATAGGCATACTTATCCGTTCAACAAAATAATGACAATCAACAAGAGAAATGCGACATGAAAATATCCACCACCCTTATGATGTTGGGTCTTTGTAGTGTCTGCTCCCTGAGTCATGGCGCCACCGGCGTCGCCTTTGTCCATGGAACAGGAAAACAAACCGATGCCCTGAACGATTACTGGACCCGCGAGTTTGTCGATTCAGTTCGTCAAGGTATCAGCACCCCGAGTAACTATCAGGTCATCAACTGTGACTTCGAACAATATATGTGGGATGAAGCCGCTGCCGGCTGTCTGGTCGATCAGCTGCAGAGCTTTATCAACGCCCGCAATCTGGATCAACTGATCCTCATCACCCACTCCAATGGCGGCAACATAGTGCGCTGGGTCTTGTCCAATCCCACCTGGGATGGACGTTATCCTGCTGTAATCAACAGCATCAGCCGAGTGATAGCGCTGGCTCCTTCCAGTGCCGGTACACCACTGGCCGATGCCGTCACTCAAGGCAATGTGTTTGAAACCAGTCTCGGCTGGCTGCTCGGTTACGACAGCGATGCCGTCAAACAGCAGCAAGTGGGTTGGATGGCACAATACAACAGTCAATGGCTGTACGGCACAGCCGGGCGCCCTTCTCTGGGTAAGCCTTTTGAAGCTGTTGTCGGCTCGGACGTGGAGTCGGCAGTTTGGGACAGCGACAGCTATTGCGGCGGCTATCAGTATCAGGTCGGGTTGGAGACTACCCAAAACTGGCTGGATAACTGCTCCGACGGTTTTCTTGAGTGCAGCTCCCAGAGTGCCGCCGGCAGTGTCTGGTTTACCGATAAGCAGAAAACCCGTGACAGAGAACCTTTGAGTCACCATCAAAGCCGCCGGGCCTGTTTTAATCTCGACACCCTTCTGCGCAATCATATCTGAGGACGTAAGTATGAAGATGCATATCAGCAAGACACCGCTGCTGGCAGCGATACTCCTGAGCCTCGCGGGTTGCCAGGATGATACCAAGGTAGAACAAACCCAGCAGCCCAAAAGCCTGACCTTGGCCATGGTGCCGCCCCAGGCAAGCGATATCAAGGCTTCAGAAGAGCTAGATACAGGGCAATTGCCGCCCTTGAATACCTCCAGGGAAGATGTCAGCTTTGTCAGGGCGCTGTCAGGGGAGTATCAAGCCCAGCTGCCGGACAAAACCGCCAATGCCAGCAGTGATGAATACTGGTTGATGGTTACAGGCGCCGAGCTTAACCAAGGCATAGAGCTGCCATTAACCCAAGGCAGCAGCGTTATCCGTCTGGCTCCTCGCTGGGATACAAGCAGCGACGCCCCTACTGCCCCCAAGAGCATTGCTCCGGACGCAGTTCAACTCAGCTCGGCCGCAGGCAAAACTGAGAACAAGCGTCTTATCCGCCGCGCCGTAGACTCTGAGTCTCTGGCCAGCGCCGGGATGGATGATGACTCCAGTGCCCTGTTGCTGAGCTCAGATATCAAGCCCGGTCTCTATCGCCTGCAGGTCGCCGCAGCGCTGACCGCCACTGACAACTATCTGGTTAATGTCAAAGAGAAAGGCTCTGCCTATCGTCTCAAGTTAAGCACCCCATCATCACTCGAGGCCAACACCCATCTCGAGTTGGAACTGGCGCTTGAGAACGATAAGGCCATGGGTTCACCTCGTTTGGCCAGTGCCCGGCTGCAGCAAGCAAGCGGTGAGCAAACCCCACTGCGACTCAGCCAAAGTGGCAACAGCTGGCGACTGCAAAATGAGCAGCTGCCCATGCCCTCAAGCAATGCGGGTTTCAGTGAACTGGTGGTCGATATTGAGACACAGGTGGATAACACCTTAGTACGACGTACCGTCAAGACCGCCTTCAAGCAGTTCTATCCATCGGCGCGGCTGGCACCCGAAATCAAAGTTGGTTGGCAAAATGGTCTGCCAAGCGCCCTCAACTTTACGCTGGAGCTGGCCCAAAGTGGTCGTTTTGGGGTGTCGGCAATACTCACAGGGATGGACTCCCAGGGGCGGGAAATCGCCATACTGCAGAGTGAGACTGCGGCCTGGCTGACACAAGAGCAAAACAGTCTGCAGTTGCCTCTAAACCTTGAGCTAATCCAAAATTCAGGCTTAAAGCCGCCCTATGGTGTCAGGGCAGTTGAGCTCAAGGATATGGGGCAGATGGCGCGCTTGAGTTACCGCGACAAGGCGCTGAGTTTCGATGCCCTTTAAGGCCAGCTTTCAGGCAGAGAGAAACTTATAGCCAAAAAGCAACTTATAGCCAAAAAGTAAAAAGCCCGATGCAGATGTCAGCATCGGGCTTTTTACTCTGCTGCTTGGCTTAACCGATTGCGCCTTTATAACCCCACTCTTTCAGCCAAGCTTTTGAATCAATGCCCTTCCATCGCATGCAACTTGGCCTGATAGCGTTTTTTCTGCTCGCCGTCACCGGCCAGCGCCAACGCCTTTTGCAGATTGCTCTTCGCTCGGTCGGAGTCCCCTTTTGCCCAATAGGTTCTGGACAAACCAAAGTAAAACTCGTGGCGATAATCCGCCTTCTCAATCGCTCTTCGATACCAACTCAGCGCCTCATCATATTGGCGATCCATGTAGGCTTGCTGCGCCATATCATAGTAGTAATAAGGATTCCGGATCCGGGCAAGCTCCAGTACCTTGTGCACTTCGGCCCATTCATCCAGTCTATCCTGGCTACTCAGCATGACCGCCAGGTTATAGAGGGTAGTCATGTTTTCCGGCTCAAGCGTCAACGCATAGCGGTAGACCCGCTCGGCCATCTGTTCCATGCCCCTGGCGCGATAGAGCACCGCCAGGCTGTTGAGCGCCGGAATAAACAGACTCTGCTGTTGCAAGCTCTTTTTCAGCAAGCCGTATGCGAGATCCCAATTCTCATTGATCAATGCCTCGGCCGCCGCATTGTTGTAATACATGGCGACCACAGTACCTTGGCTGATCTTATTGACCTTATAGCTGCGCACAGCACGCTCGGGCAGGAAATCCACCAGAATGGAACGCTCGGTGACATGGAAGACATGATTATTCTTGGGCGGGTATAGCTTGAGATTGATATGACCATTGACCAGATAAAAGGCGCCTTGGCGATCCCAGACCGGGGGCACTTCCACATCACGAAATTCAACTTCTATCCCCAGTTGTTGCGCCATGGCCGCCGTCAGGATCACCAGTGACATGCAGTTTCCGGCCCTGTCGTGAAAGGTTTCGGCGGCGGTGCGGGTGTAGTTGTCCTGATAGCGAAAGCCGCCCTTGTCGGCATGGATATAGTCAGCCAACCACTCGTGGGCCAACTCCTGATTGGACATGAGTGCGCTGCGGCTATAGGCACCTCTGAGCAACTGCACCGCCTCGGGAGGCAAGGCGAATAACTCGGCGGGCTCGGGGATATTCCCAACCTCTTTGAATTGGTTATCCTGAAACAGGCTGCCAAGGGCCATCTTGCTTGGCACCGGGGTACTGCTGCAACCGCAAAATAGCAGCAGCAAAACCGCACCAATTAAGCGACTCAACATGGTAGCGGATAGAGCGCCAGAGAGAGCACGAATGAGAGGGCCGGAGAAAGCGCTTGAGAAAGTGCCTGAGAACATAGGGCCTCCTGAGTTAAGGCTTCTTTACTGAAAGCTTAAGTCAGACTGGCCACTCCTGCCGCGCCAAAGGGTGACAAAATGTGAATATCCCCTAGTTCAAGCCTTCATTTCCGGGAGCGATAACTTCGGAACCCGGCTTGGGGATCCCAATATAGAGCTGCTGTTGCCGGTAAAGATAGGGGCGATAAAAATGGCCATCGCAGGAAAAGTAGCGATAGGGGCGCATGTAAGGAACACATATAGCAGGCAGGCTGCGCAGGATCTCCAGTTGCTGCTGCGAGCGCAGTAGTTCCTGCCACTCATGCTGACGCAGTAATTCATCCCTGACGGCAAAGGCATCGAAGGGCTCACTGGCATCACGAACCACCACTTGTCCTGCCTCGGCATTGCCAAGCCACAGCAAGGTACTGAACAAAGTGCAGAGAAAAGTACCGGTCAGCTTCATTACACTGAGAGTCTTCATCGCCATCCCCTTAGGCTCCAGGCTGTTTCTGCTTTCAGTCTGCCCCCAAGAGCGTCTGTCATCAAGCGCCATAGCCCCAAAATGCGCTTTTCCTGGCCGACTCCCGCCAAGCCAGGTAACAACAAGGCCGGTAATCCCAAAGCCAGCTCTAACCAAAAGCCATCTCACAAGAGATGGCTTAAAGATTAAGGAAGCTTGCTTGATCTCTCAAGAACACTCATGGCCTCTCAGTTGGCGTTCTTGGCTTATCAATTGGCGTTCTTGGCTTATCAATTGGCGTTCTTGACAGTCACAAACTCAGGATAGGCATCGATACCGCAATCCGACGCGTCCATACCGTTGTACTCTTCCTCTTCGGTCACCCGGATCCCCATGGTCACTTTCAAGGCGCCCCACACCAGCAATGACGCCAGGAACACCCAGGCAGAGATCACCGCAGCGCCAAACAGTTGCCCTGTCACACTGGCATCGGCATTGGACAGAGGCACCATCATCAAACCGAAGAAGCCGGCGACCCCGTGCACCGAGATAGCCCCGACAGGATCATCTACCTTGATGCGGTCAAAGCCCACGATGGAGAACACCACCAAACCGCCGGCTACCAGGCCTATCACACCCGCCATAGGCAGAGAGGGCGACAATGGATCGGCCGTGATAGCCACCAAACCAGCCAAAGTACCATTGAGTATCATGGTCAAGTCGGCCTTGCCCCACACCATCTTACAGACGATCAGTGCAGATACCGCGCCGAAGGCCGCCGCCGAATTGGTGTTGACGAAGACTTTGGCCACGGCACTGGCATTCTCGGCATCAGAGACCAGTAACTGAGAACCACCGTTGAAACCGAACCAGCCCATCCAGAGGATAAAAGTCCCCAGGGTTGCCAGCGGCAGGTTGGATCCCGGGATAGGGTTAACCTGGCCATTGGCGCCATATTTACCTTTACGGGCCCCCAGCAGCAAGACACCGGCCAAGGCCGCGGCTGCACCGGCCATATGCACTATGCCGCTACCGGCAAAGTCGACAAAGCCGGCTTCGGAAAGGAAACCACCGCCCCAGGTCCAGTAACCTTCCACCGGATAGATGACTGCCGTCATTACCAGGCTGAATGCCAGGAAAGCCCACAGGCGCATGCGCTCGGCCACGGCGCCGGAAACAATCGACATGGCTGTAGCCACAAATACCACCTGGAAGAAGAAATCAGACTCCAGCGCATGGTCGGCGTCGGCAGCTTGAGATCCTATCAAGGTGCTGATGCTCGGCAGCCAGCCGCCCTCGCCATTGTCCACATACATGATGTTGTAACCCACAATCAGGTAGGTGATACAGGCGATTGAATAGAGACAGATGTTTTTGGTGAGTATCTCTGTGGTGTTTTTGGAACGCACCAACCCGGCCTCCAACATGGCGAAACCCGCCGCCATCCACATCACCAGCGCGCCGGAGATCAGAAAGTAAAAGGTGTCCAGCGCAAAACGCAACTCTGTGACCGTAGTACCCAATTTGCTCAGTTCTTCCATCTTCTCCTCCTTACAGCGCTTCTGTGTCTGTTTCGCCCGTACGAATACGGATAACCTGTTCCAGATCTGTCACAAAGATCTTGCCGTCACCTATTTTGCCGGTATGGGCGGCGTTGGTGATGACCTCCAGCAGGTGCTCAAGATTCTCCGCCTTGGTGGCGATCTCGAGCTTAACCTTGGGCAGAAAGTCCACCTGATACTCGGCTCCCCGATAGAGCTCTGTATGCCCCTTTTGTCGGCCAAAACCTTTGACTTCGGTGACCGTCATCCCCTCAATGCCTATGCCCGCAATCGCTTCGCGGACATCATCAAGCTTGAACGGCTTAATGATTGCGCTGACTAATTTCATCCAGACCTCCAGAATCGCCTTGCTGTATTGGTGTTATGCCAAAAGCAATTCAAGCATCAGGCCAAAATGTTAATTTTTTGTTTTATAAAGAGTTAGCTTTTACGGGCCAGGTTGAGAGCTGCAGATATGCACCAATTAAGTGCAAGTAAGGCTTGGGCGCACAAAAAAAGCGCAATCATCTACGACCTAAGGCCTATTGGCTTAAGCCCTGTACTGACGTTAACTGAATGTCCTGTCGTTGACTGAAGTGAAAGAAGGACTCGTTTGCACCTGTCCTAAGACCAACCTGAAGGAGAACAAGATGCTAAAAGCGGAAGAATGTGTGCTGGTCATAGTGGATGTTCAGGGCAAACTGGCGCAGATAATGGACAAGAGTGAACAGTTGCATCAACAACTGGCCATGCTGATAGAAGGCACGGCCTTGTTTGATATCCCAGTGCTCTGGCTGGAACAGTTGCCGCAGAAGCTCGGCCCCACTACAGAGTCGCTGGCCGCCCTGCTATCCAAGACCAATTCGCCGATTGCCAAGCATCACTTCAGTGGCTGGCACTGCCCGGCGTTCCGTGAGGCACTGTTGAGCACGGGCCGCAAACAGGTACTGCTGGCCGGGATAGAGACCCATGTCTGTGTCTATCAAACCTGTGGTGATCTTATTGAGCAGGGTTTCGATGTGCACTTGATAGCCGATGCCGTCAGCTCCCGCAGTGAAAGCAACAAACGCTTGGGAATAGAGATGATGAAGCAGCAGGGAGCCAGGCTCAACAACAGCGAATCTTTACTGTTTGAACTGCAACATCAGGCAGAAGGTGAACGCTTTAAGGCTCTGCTTAAGCTGATCAAATAAGCCTGTAATCACTCACTGGCTACCACTGCTGGCTTGTAAGATAAAAAAATCCCCGCGGTGCGGGGATTTTTCATTTCGTTATGTTAACGACTGTTACTTGTAGGTTGCTTCACGCTTCTTGGCTTCAGCATCCCACTTAGGCAGAACATTTTTCTTGAAGTCTTCCTTGTCGGAAACCATCTTCTTCATGTCCATACCCAGAGCAGCCTGAGCCTTGGCCTTGGTGGAGATATCAGGCAGAGCGACAGGCTCAACGATACCTTTCTTGGCCAGCAGCTGCGCCAGTTTCACCCGGGCATTGGCAGCCTTGTCAACCGCAGTACCCAGTACCCGCAGCGCTTCATCAGGAGCGTGAGCCGCGACACCGTGAGAGGCGATAGCATAATCCCAGCGCCATTGAGCATGACGGATATCAGTCAGGATTGGCTTCATCTCGGCTTCTGTCGCACCGGCTTTCCAGGCGGCAGCAGCTTCGAAGTGTGCCTTGACGATTTGATCTTCAGCCTTCAGCTTCAGCTCTTTAACTTTGGCTTTACGCTCGGCAGTCAGGTTCTCCATAAACTCTTTGCTCTGTGTGTGGCACTGAGCACAGGTTTCTTCGAAGCGGTCGAAAGGATTACCCACTTTGTGATCGGTGAACTTACGACCCTTGTCGTTGGTTACTTTCGGCATGTGACAGTCAACACAGGTCACGTTGTTCTTACCGTGAACCCCCAGCTGCCAGGTTTCATAACCTGGGTGCTGTGCCTTCAGCATAGGAGTCTTGGACAGAGCGTGAGTCCAGTCGGCAAACTCGATGGCATCGTAGTAAGCTTCCATGGACTCCACTGTAGTGCCTTGATCCCATGGGAACTTAACAAAGCCCTTACGGCCTTCCACTTTCTCAAAGTAGTATTCTACGTGACACTGGCCACAAACCATGGATTGCTTGTCTTTGCGGGAAGCCTTATCAAATGGCGTACCCAGGGTCTCCATGGCGCGCTCGGCAAAAGGACGGCCCAAACGCAGCTTGGGCGAACCTTTCTCGTGACAATCGCCACAACCTATGGCGTTAACCACTTCAGGGCCACCTTTGGCCCACTTGCCGGTGAAGTAACCATCTTCACCCTGCTCTTCAATCAGGCGAGGTACATCCGGGCTCTTACAGCTCCAGCAAGCCATTGGCATTGGACCATCTTCGGCACTCTTTGGCGCACCGGTACGCAGGGTGTTGCGCACATCGGTCACGGCATAAATGTGGCCACGAGGAGCATTGTAGTCCTTGGCGAAACCATAACCGGCCCACAGGATCACCAGGTTGGGATCTTCTGCCAATACGTCAACAATTTCAGAACTCTTTGCAGTGTCATGCCAACTGGCATATTGATTTTTGAACTTGTCTTTGTAGACTTCGTTGCGAGGCTCGGTCTTGTCACTCGCAAACGCACCGGCAGCCATTACGCTTGCCGCGACCAATGCACTGAGTGCAAAGGATTTTTGGCTTAATTTTTTCACCATCTCATCTCTGTGTTACTTTATCGTTATTTGCAATAACCACGACATCTCCAAAGTCAAAAGTAGCCGCTTGAATACGCCAAAAATATACCTCTTAGGGGGTATCCGGAGCGAAGTTTGCGCCAGATCAAAATGTGAAGGCGATGTTGTTCACATTTTTGTACTCTTGTTAATGTATTCAAGCGCTGGCTAATGTAGAACTCTGAGACCCAAGTCCTTTTTTATTCTCGACAATCTTATCGGCGCGTTTTCTTTCCGATAATCGAGAGTAATGCTGCAGGGACTGAGGAAATCTTAGCAAAAGTGAGTGAATATTTCATGAAACGAGGCAGTTTGACCTCTACCATTTTAGGCTTAATGCTGACCCTTATCCTGCTCTCAAGCGGTCTGGCCACTTTTGCCATTATCAATCTGTCTTACAGCCTGGGAGATGCCAGGGCGATCAACGCTTCCGGCTCCCTGCGAATGCAGAGCTACCGGCTGATGTTTTATGCCAACTCCGGCAGTGAAGAAGCGCTGCAAAAAATTCGCGAATTTGAAAACACCCTCTACTCAGATGCCTTGGTACGCTCTATGGACTGGTCATCGCCGGCCAGGCTCGGGCAGCAATACCAACTGGTGATCAGCAAGTGGAAGGTCATGAAGTACTACATAGAGCAGGAAGACTCGCGCAACTATGCCTCCTCGCTGAAAGACTTTGTCGATACCATAGATTTGCTGGTATTGGAGATGGAGCACCACGCCGCCTTCAAACTAAGATTGCTGGCCGTCAGCCAGATAGTGGGCTTGGGGTTGATGCTGCTGATTGCCTTTATCGCCGTGCGCTTTACCAAACGCAAGGTGGTGGTGCCGCTGCAACAGATGATGGAATCGGCCAACACTATTTCCAAGGGTAACTTTGCCGTCGAAATGCCGAAGACGGAATATATTGAGCTCAGCGCTCTTTCCGATGCCCTCGACAGTACGGCTCAGGAGCTGGCAACTCTCTACGGCAACCTGGAAACTCAGGTGAAGGAGAAGACCCTGGCGTTGACCCGTGCCAACCGTGAGCTCAAATTTCTTTATGACAATCTGGTGTTGCTGCATTCGGGCAAACTCAATTTCGAGGTGATGCGGCAGTCGCTGCTGCAACTCAAGGAGTATGAGCACCTGCAACATCTGCGGCTGATTATTCAGCAGGATGAAGATGCCATGGAGGTGATCGCCACCGACGAGGATATCTGGCCGCAATCCGGACAGACCATGCAGTTTCCGCTCAAGTTTGAACAACAGGAACTCGGCTTTCTGGAAGTGATAGGCGAGCACGATATCAATGTGCCCCTGTTTGAAAACTTCGCCATCATGCTGGCTCGCTCGATAGTGATTCACAACGCCTCCGAACAACGCCAACAGCTGGCCCTGCTGGAAGAGCGGGCGGTTATCGCCAGGGAGCTACACGATTCTCTTGGGCAACTGCTGTCCTTCCTGAAAATCCAGATAAGTTTGCTGCGTAAAGGCCTCGACCAGAGCTGCAAAAGCCCGGCGGTGACCCAACAGCTCGAAGAACTCAATGAAGGGGTGACCACAGCCTACGCCCAGCTCAGAGAACTGCTGTCTACCTTCCGCCTGACTGTTAAAGAACCCAATCTGCGCAACGCCCTCGAGGCCATGCTGGAGCAACTGCGCAGCCAAACAGACACGGAGCTGGAACTCAGCTATCGCCTGCCGCCACAGTTACTGGCGGCGCACCAACATATTCATATTCTGCAGCTCACCCGAGAAGCCACCCTCAATGCCATTAAACATGCAAATGCGAGTCGTATTTGTATCAGCTGCGAAAAGAACTCTGATAACATGGTGGTTATCAGTGTCGAAGACAACGGCATAGGCCTGGCGCATATCAAGGAAAGGGATCAACATTTCGGCATAGGGATAATGCACGAGCGAGCCAGCCGCCTCTCGGGTATGGTTGAATTTTCCAGCAATGCGTCGGGAGGCACCAGTGTTGTCCTGACTTTCCCACCTCAGCAGGAGCCACATCATGGGTAAACCTTATTCAGTTCTGGTAGTCGATGACCATCCCTTACTGCGTCGCGGTATCTGTCAGTTACTGGCATCCGATCCTGACTTTAGTTTCTTCGGTGAAGCCGGTACCGGGCTCGACGCCTTGGCGGCTACCGCCGAAAACGAGCCGGACATTATCCTGCTGGATCTGAATATGAAAGGCATGACGGGTCTCGATACCCTGAACGCCCTGCGTCAGGAGGGAGTCACCTCCAGAATCGTTATCCTGACGGTTTCCGATGCCAAACAGGATGTTATCCGTTTGCTGCGAGCCGGCGCCGATGGTTACCTGCTCAAGGATACCGAACCCGATCTGCTGCTTGGGCAGCTGAAAGAAGCCATGTCCGGCCACCGAGTGATCAGCGCTGAAGTGGAAGACTATCTGTTTGAATTGAAAAATGCCGCCGACGAGGAAGCCTGGCTTGATAGCCTGACACCAAGAGAGTTGCAGATACTGCAGCATCTGGCTGAAGGCCAGAGCAACAGGGTGATCTCCGAAGAACTGCATATCAGCGAAGGCACGGTCAAGGTGCATGTCAAAAACCTGCTTCGCAAGGCCAATGCCAAGTCCCGCACCGAAATGGCGGTGCGTTATCTCAACCGTTAAGCCACGAAAAAGGGACGCCACTGCGTCCCTTCTCATTGCTGCCAATGCCGCTTGTTCAGCGGCTCTGGTGCAGAAAGTCACACCAACTCTCAAGCACATCCTGAAAGTCTTCCAGGCCGCACCAGGCTTCTGACTCGGCATCATAAAGAGAGAGGGACTCATCCAACTCCTGACTCTCACCGAATTCGAGCACATTGGCGTAAACCCGCACCTGCTCCTGATCCAGTTGCAGCGTCAGATCCCGGCCAATCAACTGCCATTCGCGAATGCGCCCTGACTGTAAATCCGCCAATGCCTGTTTGACCTGAGTGCAGATCTCGGCGTTATCCGCCAACTCTTCAGAGAACCATTGCCCCAGTACATGATGCTCCATACTGAAGCGGGCCATTGCGGTTCCCGTCAGTGAATTGCGCCGAAATTCGTATTCCATGGTGCCACTTCTTTTGCTGTAATCAAACCTATCCTAATTTTAACCCAGAGCCCAGGGGATTGCCCATAGTTATGCCTGGGCTTTACTTTCTATCGTAATATCATTCCCTATAGAAGTTTGACTTGCTCAGAACTGTGTCAACCATTGGGGGTCAAGCCAGATTGGCGATGGCATAGTAATGCTACGGCGAGACAAGTTGGTGTAGTCATCGGGTGGCTGACAAGCTCCCCAAGGGCGAGTTGAAAAAGCACGTATGCGGCGCAAGCCAATGTCGCTTTATCCCGATATCCTTCCATTACTTTACTTGCCTGCCCAGCTTTTCATTGTCACTGAGTGAGTAAATTCCTATGCCCAGTGGTATAACTAGGTTAGCTTGAACTAAAGCAAACCTATGAGAGTGAATCTATGGCCGAAAAACAGTTTTGTGCCTTGCTGCTCAGCGGGGAGATGGCAGGCAAGGAGTTGACGCAGCAACAGGTCAGCGACTGGCGCCCGGAGCAGGGCATACTCTGGCTGCATCTGGACTATAAGAAGAAATCCAACCGTCAGTGGTTGCAACAACACAGCGGCCTGGACGCGCTGGAAGTGGCTGCCCTGTTGGCGCAGGACACTCGCCCCAGGGTGGTACAATCCGGCCAGGGCTTCCTGCTGGCGCTCAGAGGGGTCAATCACAACCCCGGGGCCGACCCTGAAGACATGGTGTCGATACGCCTCTACCTGGACAATCACAGAATTATCAGCACCAGCAGTCGCGAGCTGTTATCGGTCAAAGACATCATCCAGAGCGTCAGCCAGGGAGCTGGCCCCGGCAATACCGGGGAGTTTTTGCTGACGCTGACGCAGCGTCTCACCCAACGTAAGACGGAGTTTATCGACCGGCTGGAAGAAACTGTCGACGATCTGGAAGACAAGGTCATGGCCGGTAACGACAGGGATCTACGCAGCGATATCGCCGAGCTCAGGCGCCAGATAGTGGTGGTCCGGCGCTACCTGGCGCCGCAGCGGGAAGCCTTTACCCGCCTGCTGACAGACTCGGCCAAGGTATTTGATGAACAGCATCGGCTTAAATTCAACGAAATCAATGATCAACTCATTCGTTGCATCGAAGATCTGGACGCAATCAGAGACAGGGCCAGCGTCACCCAGGAAGAGTTGCAAAACCGTCAGGCCGAGGCCGTCAATCGCCGCCTCTATTTCCTGTCGCTGATCAGCGCCGTCTTTCTGCCACTGGGTTTTCTTACCGGTCTGCTCGGGGTCAATATCGCCGGGATCCCGGGCGCCGATGTTGGCTGGGCCTTCGGAGCCTTTTGCCTGTTCCTGTTGCTATTGGTAGGGGGACAGTTGTGGCTGTTCTATCGTTATAAATGGCTTTAGGGTCAATGCCCTAGAAGTGGCTGTAAAAAGAAAGGACGCCGACGGCGTCCTTTTCAATATCGGGTATCCACTTTCCGTGAAACAAGGGATTACTTGGCAGAAGCCTCGGCTTCGGTAGGCTCTACGGGTGCATCGGCCTTCTTGACTTTGAGCAACTCGACTTCAAAGATGAGTGTGGAATTGGCAGGAATAGTGCCCATATCACGCTCGCCATAGGCCAGCTCTGATGGGATAACGAAGCGATACTTGGCACCGACCGGCATCAACTGTACACCTTCGGTCCAGCCCGGGATCACCCGGTTCAGAGCAAATTCTGCCGGTTCACCGCGGGAGTAGGAGCTGTCAAACTCAGTGCCGTCAATCAGAGTACCACGGTAGTGAACAGTCACTATATCTTCGGCGGCTGGCTTCTCACCCTCGCCTGGAGTCAATACTTCATACTGCAGACCTGACTCAGTGGTGATCACACCCTCTTTGGCCTTGTTCTGTTCCAGATAAGCCTTGCTTTCCTGCATCGACTTGGCCGCCATCTCCTGAACCTTGGCCATACGTTTTTCATTCAGCTTCTGGTCCAGACCTTCAAGCACTTTCTGCATCTCGTCTTCAGTTAGTTGCAGCTCGTCTTTCAGCCCCTGTTGGAAACCTGTCACAATCAAAGCACGATCGACTGAGAAACCCAGCTCTTCCTGCTCCTTGATATGGCCGGCCATGTAGCGGCCAATAGAGGCACCCACGCTATAGGCTTCTTTCTGCTCGACAGAGCTCAGTTCCACTTTGTCGGCACTCGCTGTTTTTTGTTCTTGGTTACAGGCGGAAAGGCCGATCAGGGCCAGTGCGACCAGTGAAATTTTGTAAATCGGTTTCATTAAAGGCATCCTCAGGATCTTCAAATGGTTACAATTAACCCAAAATATGTAAGACGACTCACTTTATACCAGTTAACTTTGAGATACAAAGCAGATTATCCATACTGGTTAACAAGGGAAAGCGACCGACAAACCGTTAACCCTTGCATGGAAGCGACAGCGTTTTACCCTTACTCAAAATGACAAGTCGAGGCGGTATAAGTTCATGGCAATAAACAGATTGCTACTTATTTGCACGCTCAGTTTTACTTTGCTTGGCCTTGGTGCCTGCCATCCAGGCCCCAATAGCAGCCAATCCCTGGCGGCAGATCCCAGCTACAGCGCCAGCATCTCTGCCGATGGCCGCTACGCTTTGATAAGCAGCCAGGAGGGGATCAGGCTTTGGGATCTCAAACAAGGCGCAGTCAAGTATCAGTGGGCTCAAGGCAGTGAAGCCAATGATGTCATCGCCACAGATATTTCGGCCAATGGAGAATATGCGGTGACGTTAAGCCGCGATTCAGTTGCACTGTGGAAAATCGCCGACGGCCAGGCGGCGGGTTGGTGGTCACTGCCGGCAGTAGCCCAGACTGTGGCCGTGGCCGACAACGGCCAGTTGCTGGTGGGGCTGGCCGATGGCGCGGTGATGTCGCTGACCCCGACCACAGGTGTGCTGGTGAAATTTCTTGGCCACAGCGAAAAGGTCAACAGCGTTGCCCTCTCTGCCGATGGCCGCCTGGCATTGACCGGCGCCAACGACGCCACCGCCCTGCTGTGGCGCACTCAGGATGCTCAGGTACTGAGGCGTTGGCAGATGGACTCCAGGGTACTGAAGGTTGCCCTCAGCCGCAGCGGTAACCTTAGTTTAGTGTCCGACAGTACCGGCAATGCCGACATTTGGCACAATGACTCAGGGAAACTGGCCAGCTCGCTGGCGATAGTCCGGCGGCAAATGAACTTTTCGGCAGCGCGCTTTATCCAACAGGAGCAGGCCTTGTTGACCGGCACGCCGGCCAGAGAATTGAGTCTGTGGCAAGTCGATTCGGGGAAAAAAGTCGCCAACTGGCAAGTTTCACTGCCAAAAAAGCCTTTGCCCCAAAGCGCCGTAGTATACTCAGTGTCTGAATCCGACAACGGCCAACTTCAGAGTATCAGCAGTGCCAGCTTGCTGGAACGCTGGTCGGCGCCAACACAGAGGTAAGTAATGCAAGCAATCCCGGACAGGATCGAAGAGCTCGAAACCAAGCTGTCATTTCAGGAAGCCACACTGGAAGAATTGAGTCAGGAGATTTTCGAACTCAATAAGGTAGTGGCCGAGCAGCAGTTTCAGATCCAGTTGTTAATCAGTAAACTCAAAGCGGTAGAACCGAGCAATATCGCGTCTCAATCGGAAGAAACGCCGCCGCCTCACTACTGAGTCGAATAAAGGGGGGATAAGGATGTTAGCCATAGCAACCTACGGAGAACGTATTCTGGGGCAGGCTGCCCAGCCGGTTCAACAGTTCGATGAACCTTTGGCGGCCCTGGCCGAGAAAATGCTCGAGACCATGAAACTGGCACAGGGGGTTGGCATAGCCGCGCCTCAGGTAGGCCAAGGTATCCGCTTGTTTATTATGGCATCCCATCCCAACGACAGATATCCGGATGCGCCTTTGATGGCGCCCCAGGTGGTGATCAACCCGCAGATACTCAAACGCTCAGGCAAGATGCTGGCCGGAGAAGAGGGTTGCCTGTCTCTGCCCGGTGAAAGAGTACAGATTCTGCGCCATGAAAGCATTGAGGTACGTTATCAGGATCTCAGCGGCGAGTGGCAGCAAGAATGGTTACAAGGCTTTGTCGCGCGCATTTTTCAGCATGAATATGATCATCTGGAAGGACTCACCTTGAGAGAACGACTGGAGATCCAAAACCAAGGAGCCGACTCTTGAAGTCAGGCAAGTTACTGCTGCCACTGTTGTTGTCTCTGAGCCTCACTGGCTGCGCCTTCAACAGTGTATTGGTCAACTATCCATCCCAACTGGCCGGCGTTCGCGCCGAACTCAACTCATCAATGCCGGGCAATGCCGCCAAGGAATTGGCAGGCGGGATCAACAGCCGAGATGGCCTGCTCTATGCCCAGGAAGCGGGGCGCGCCGCCCAGATAAGCGGCGATTTCACCGCCAGCAAAGACTATTACCAAAGCGCCATAGCCGCCTATCAGGCATTCGACGACAAGGCCAAGCTCAGTTTGTCCGAGCTGGGTTCACTGGGCGGCAGCCTGCTGCTGAACGACAATATCATTCCCTATCGTGGTCCCGGGTATGAGCGCATCATGCTGCACCAATATCAGGCTCTCAATTATCTGTTTGCCGGCGATGCCGAAGGCGCGTTGGTGGAGGTGCGTCGCAGCAATGAACTGCAATCGCTGGAACAGCAAAGGTACGAAAAATCCAGCAGTGCGGTGCAACAGATGGCCAACGGCACTATCAGCGCTGAAATGGATAAACTGGGCAAGGCGGCCGGCAGTGTCACCAGCTCGTTTTTGAACGCCTACAGTTACTACACCACAGGGGTACTGCACGAAATCCTTGGTGAGCGCAACGATGCCTTTATCGACTATCGCAAGGCGGCGCAGATTATGCCGGATAATCCTTATCTGCAGCAGGATCTGGTGCGCTTGGCCAAAGAGCTTGCCATGCCTCAGTATGATGAGTTCAAACGCCGTTGGGGAGAAGCGCCCACGCCCGCCAAGGGGCAAGGTCAGGTCATCTTGCTGCTGGAGCGCGGCTTTGTGCCCGCCAAGGAGAGCCTAACGGTTCCCTTCACCATTCACGGCAACTGGCAAACTGTCTCTCTGCCCACCTATATGCCCTCCAGAGTGCCGGTAAGCAGTGCCAATATCCGCGGCTTGTCAAAACCTATGACTGCAGCCCCGATAGCCAACATAGATGCCTTGGCCATCACGGCGCTCAAGGAGGAACTACCCTATCTGCTGGTGCGCCAGGCCGCCAGGGTCTATGCCAAGTCGGAAATGGCCCGCAAGGCCGAACGCAAAGACGGTTCGGACCTTGGGGTGATCGCCATGCAGATATTCAACGTGGTCACAGAGCAGGCCGATCGCCGCAGTTGGCTCACGTTACCTAGGCAGGCACAGATAGCGAGGCAGTTTGTCGATGCCGGCAGCTATCAACTGACCCTGGACAATCAGGGCACGGAAATTCAGGTTGAGAGTGGCAAGACCACTCTGGTCTGGGCAATAGACACTGGCAATGTCACACGTTTTTATACAAAATTGATTTGATAACCTTGAAATGGAACTGACTATGAAACACTTGAAGCTGATACTGATACTGGCAATGGCTATGGGCATGGCAGCCTGTCAATCCAAAGTGGAATACGGTGATGCCACTGAGGTAGAGACAGTGAATGAAAACTTCGGTTCGACAGATCTGCAAGCCATTGCCGCCAAAATGGTCGACAGCATGCTGACTTTCCCGCCTGTGGTGGCCATGACAGCCAACGACAGACCTATCATCTTTGTCGACAAGATCAAGAACAAGACCTCTGAGCATATAGATACTGAGTCAGTGACCGACTCCATCAGCAACAAGCTGCTGCGCTCAGGCAAGTTCCGTTTTATCGATATGACCAAGGTGGATTCAGTGCGCAAGCAACTGGACTACCAGAACAACGCCGGCATGGTTGACCCATCCACCGCCATCAAGTTCGGTCGTCAGATAGGCGCTCAATACATGCTCTACGGCAACCTTTCCAGCATAGTCAAACAAGATGGCAGCACCCGTGATGTCTACTACAAGATGACCATGCGCCTGATGGATCTGGAAACCGGCTTGATCGAATGGTCCGATGAAAAAGAGATCCGCAAAGTGAAGTCCAAGTCCTTCCTCGGGCTCTAACCAAGCATCACACTCCTTCCCAAAAGCCGCTGTCACAGCGGCTTTTTTGTAACATTTCTCCTTTGTTCTTTGTCGGCAAATAGCGTAATTTATGCCGCGGGCGCCAAGCCTGACAGGGTATTAACTTAAGGCGTATCCCTCCCTTTCATTCCTGTTGTGAGGGAAAACACCGACACCCAATGGTAAAACAATAAAAAGCAAGGAATCTGTTTGTGAAATCTCTTCCCCGGTTGTTTGGTCTCAGCCTGTTGGCTGCCGGACTGCTATCACTCAGCGGCTGCAGCAGCACTCAATCCTCTGCCGGTGTGCGGGATGGCAGCGGTTATATCAGTGAGCAACAGGCGATGGCCCGCTCTGCCAGAGTCAGCAATGTCAGCTATGAACTGGACTTTACCTTGGATGGCAGCGAGCGATTTGCCAACCGCACCCTGGTACGTTTCAGTCTCAGCGATAACCAACAGCCCCTGACATTGGACTTGAGCAAGGCGCAGATCACCAGCCTTAAGATCAACGGCCACAGGCTCTATCCCAAATACAATGGCGCCTATCTGGAGATCAGTGCCAAGTTGCTGCTCAAAGGCGACAATGAGATAGAAGTCAGCTTCACACGCCAGCATTCCAGCAATGGTGAAGGGCTGCACCGCTTTGTGGATCCCGTCGATGGCAAGGTCTATCTCTACTCCCACTTTGAGCCCGCCGCCGCGCAGCAGATGTTTGCCGTATTCGACCAACCGGATCTCAAGGCCAGCTACAAGTTAACTGTCAGAGCCCCCAAAGACTGGCAGGTGATCAGCGCCACCCAAGAATTGAGTGTGACCCCGGAGGGTGACAACCAGCTGTGGCAGTTTCCGGCAACACCCAAGTTGAGTCCCTACAACTTTTCCATGCATGCAGGCCCTTACCATGTCTGGCAAGACAACAGCGGCAAATACCCCATGCGCCTGTTTGCCCGCCAATCAGTGGCGGCCCAGGTCAATGCCGCCGACTGGTTCAGATACACAGACGCCGGGCTTAAGTTTTTTGACGACTATTTCGGTATCGACTACCCCTTTAAAAAATACGATCAACTGCTGGTGCCTGACTTCCTCTATGGTGCCATGGAAAATGCCGCCGCCATCACCTTTGCCGAAGGGCGTTTTCTTGGCAGTGGTGAGATGACAGCCAATCAGCGCCAGCGCTTGGCGTCGGTGATCATGCATGAAATGGCGCACCAGTGGTTTGGCGATCTGGTGACCATGAAATGGTGGAACGGTCTGTGGCTCAATGAAAGCTTCGCCTCCTTCATGGGCATGCTGGCGAGCGCAGAAGCCACTGAGTTTGACAATACCTGGCGCAGTTTTTACGCCAGGGGCAAACAGAGTGCCTATCAGCAGGACTCTGGCGTTACCACCCACCCCATAGAAGTGCCTGTAGCCAGCAGTGCCAACGCCTTCGATAATATCGACGCCATCACTTACCAGAAAGGGGCCGCGGTTCTCATTCAACTGCGCCACCTGCTTGGGGAGCAAACCTTCCGCCGTGGCGTCAGTGAATACCTCAAACGCTACTCCTGGCAAAACGCCACACTGGAAGACTTCATTACCAGTCTCGGCCAGGCCGCCAAGCGGGATCTGAGCCAGTGGACCCGGGATTGGCTCTACAGCGCCGGTGTCAACAGCCTCAAGGCTGAGTTCCAGTGCCAAGATGGCCGCATTAGTGAATTTGCCCTGTTGCAGTCGGCAAGCGATCCCGCCTATCCGACTCTCAGAGAGCAAAAAGTTCAGTTGGCCTTACTGAGCAAGGGCCGCCATGAGATGCACCTGCTGCAAACTCTGGCCGTTACCTACCAAGGTGAAAAGACCTTGGTGCCGCAACTTAAAGGCGCGTCCTGTCCTGATTTGGTTTATCCCAACTATCAGGACTGGGGCTATGTCAAAGTCGAGCTCGACCCACGCTCGTTCGACACCGCCTTCAATCACCTGGCCAAGGTAGAAGATCCCCTGCTGCGCGCGATGCTCTGGCAAAGCCTGTGGGACAGTGTCCAGAGCGGTAACTTGCCCTTGAACAAGTATCTGGAAACAGTGCTTATCAATGCTCCCAAAGAGAGCGATTACACCCTGCTGGGGCAAATTCTCGGCAATATGCGCTACAGCAAGGCCTTACTCGAGTCGATGGCTCCGATTCACTCGGCCTATGCCGAGCGCGCCATCAGAGCGCTGGCGCAGATGAGCCTGCGTCTGACCATGCAAAACGCGGATAATAAAGATCTGCAGCGGCGCTGGTTCGATGCCTATGTGGACTTTGCCCGCGACGGGGACTCGCTGGATCACCTGCTGTCACTGCTGCAAGGCCACAGCAAGATAAGGGGAGTGGAGCTGGATCAAGATACCCGCTGGCAGCTTATCTATCAGTTGAACCGTTACGATTACCCCACCAGCAAACTTCTGTTACAGCAAGAAGCCAAGCTTGATAACAGCGACTCGGGGCAAAAGGCGGCCATCGCCGCCGAAGTGGTGCGCCCGGAAACCGCCGGTAAACGCCGCTGGCTGGAGAAAATCAACCATTCGGCGCTGCCGTTTGCCAAGCTGAGGGTGGCAATGGAAAACCTCTATCCCAGCAGCCAAGGGCAACTCCAGGCCAGCACCGCAGAGCAGCGCTTGAGTCAGCTGGCCACCCTGGACGCCGAAAAAGGCCCGGTATTTATGCGCAGTTACGCACCGGCATTATTACCGCGTCAATGCAGTCACGCCTCAGTGCTGCAGCTCGAAAAAGCCTTACAGGCCAACCCTGAGCTATCGGCCATGACCCAGCGTAATCTCAAGCAAGCCATAGAGAGAGAGCAGCGCTGCGTACTGATAAAAGATACCCTGAAACCTTAGCCGAAAGACAGGACAAGGGTCTCAGGAAGGTGCGAATAAGTCCTCGTGGCACTCTGGCTTGCACAGCAATTGGCGTTCAAGGCATCTGACTGAAGGCATGCCGGGGCATGTCGAAGTCGGATAACGCAGAGAGCCGGTGGCTGTGAAAGCCCCAAAGGGCGTGGCTTACAGGCCTGTCTGCTGTGTTGTGCTTCTTGCAAAGGACTAAGGCCATTTGCGGCGAACCACGCCTTCCATCCAGCCCTGTAAGCCGACGCAGAGCACACATGGGACTTGTGCGCACCTTCCCTCATAGAGGCCCTTGATTTTCCTGTCCCTCTATACTGTGCCAGAATGTTCAACATGCTTAACACCAAGGAGTCGTTATGGGATTAATCAGTCTGATGCTTGTGATAGTCATAGGCATCTTTGCCGTGATACTCATCAAGGATTACAACCGCAAGCAGCAATACCACCAAAATGGCGAAGTTGAAAAACTGCAACGGGAAGTGGATGAATTGAGGCAGCGAATTGCCAATCTGGAAACCATAGTCACGGACAAAAGCTACGATCTGAAGGACAAGATCAATCGGCTCTAAGACTAACGCAATAGGTTTCTCTTCAGTATATCCGGAACAAGATACTGTATTAATTAAGTTAATTGTCATGATTTTGCTATCCGGCTGTCATCAACCGTCTTTAGCTTAAGCGGCCTGTTTATGACTAAATACCATTCTCGCCAAGTGAGTAAACTCCTGTGCGAAATAGTATAAGGATCTGCTTAATGAAGGCTTTTCACTCCAAAACAACGTCGGTATTACTTGGCTCTGTACTGTTTGGCCTGTTGCTCGGTGGCTGCAACAGCAATGACAACAACGCCAATACTTCAACCCCGACACAGGATCAGCAGGAGAAAGTTGGCGCCAATCTGGGCCCCCGCCCCCTGTTTCTGGTAAATGACATGGATGAAGGGCCGCTCAAAGATAAACTGGCACAATGCAGCCAGGGGCCCTTTTATCGCACCGACTTCAGCATAGGCCACCGCGGCGCCTCCATGCAGTTCCCTGAGCACACCAAAGAAGCCTATTTGGCAGCCATAGATGCCGGTGCCGGAATAGTGGAATGCGATGTCACCTTCACCGCCGATAAACAGCTGGTTTGTCGGCACTCCCAATGCGATCTGGCCACAACAACCAATATCTTGGGTATCCCTGAGTTGGCAGCAAAATGCCGTCAGCCTTTCTCTCCCGCCGATGCTGCCAATGGTGTTAACGCCAGCGCCGAGTGCTGTACCAGCGATATAACCCTGAACGAATTCAAACAGCTTTGCGGCAAGATGGATGGCTTTAATCCCAAGGCCACCACGGCGCATGAATTTATGGAGGGCACTCCTGCCTGGCGCACGGATCTCTACGCCAGTTGTGGCACATTGATGACCCACGCCGAGAGCATAGCTCTGTTTAAAGAAGCCAAGGTCAAGATGACGCCTGAACTCAAGGCCGCCAGTGTGCCCATGCCCTTCGATGGCTTTAGCCAACAGGACTATGCTCAGAAGATGATCGACGAATATCAGGCCGCCGGGGTGCCGGCAAAAGATGTCTATCCCCAGTCATTTAATCTGGAAGATGTGCAATACTGGTTGGCCAATAACGCCGATTTTGGCAAGCAGGCCGTCTATCTGGATGACAGGTATGACTCAGACAGCAGCTTTAACCCCAATGATTTGACCCATTGGCAGGCCGATATGCAAAGGCTCAAGGCGCTGGGAGTCGAAATCATTGCGCCGCCCTTGTGGGTATTGGTGGCTCTGGATGACAGCGGCAAGATAGTTCCCTCGGCCTATGCTCTGGCGGCCAAGGAAGCCGGGCTTAAAATAATCACTTGGTCACTGGAACGTTCTGGCCCCCTGGCGCAAGGCGGTGGTTGGTACTATCAGAGCATCAGCGATGGCATCAACAACGATGGCGATGTCTATCAACTGCTGGATGTACTGGCCAAAGAGGTAGAGGTCTTGGGTGTCTTCTCCGATTGGCCGGCAACTGTGACTTATTACGCCAACTGCATGGACATATAACGAGTGTGAGCAACAAAGAGGGCGCCCATTGGCGCCCTCTTCAGTATTTGATGATAGAAACCCTTTATCAGAGGAACAACTCTTTGATATTTCTCAAATCGCCCTTACCTTCAGCCAGTTCTTGCGGGCTCAAACCGGAAACTTCATGGGGGAATACCAGCCATTCATCCGAGGCATGGATATAGTAGTCGGGCTTCAGTGGCACCGCAGTGTTCTGTGGCTTGTAGTAAGGACAAGCGATACGGATATCCTTAGGCATGTTCAGTCGCATTAGCTGACCGAGTTTCTCCTTCAGTGCAAAGATACTGCGGCCGGAGTCAAAAACATCATCAACAATCAGCAAACCATCATCGGCATTGGCATTTTCAACAATGTAGTGCAGACCATGAACCTTGATCTCCTTGCTCTGCTTGTCTGTGCCTATGCCGTAGTAGGATGAAGTACGCACCGCAATATGGTCGGTCTCCACTTTTTTGAAGTCGAAAAACTCCTGTACCGCAATCCCTATCGGGGCGCCGCCACGCCAGATCCCAACAATAAACTGCGGCCGAAAGCCACTGTCATAGACCTGTGCTGCCAGACGAAATGAGTCCTCCAGCAATTCCTGTGCGGTAATAAAGCGTTTTTCTGTCATAGGTATGCGACCCCATCTTGTTCTATTTTGTGTGCTTCGCTGTCTGCTTTTGGCAGGTACTGAATTGGAGGCCGGTTCCAAAATCCGGAGTGGCTTCCACCATTGTAGGCAGGCAGAGGATTTTGGGCGCGCATTTTATAACAAATTTTTCTTTGGCGCTGTGCCAAATGCACATTCTTGTGTCTCAGGCGACAAAAAATCTTCTCTAGTCGCTCAGTCCTAGTTGAGCAATATCTACTTTATTCACTTAAGCATGTTCAATTAATAAATAACAAACTAATTAACAAAGATTTTCTAACAAGACAAAACCAAAAAAAATGAATAATTAGTCATTTTTTATGATTAGTTATTGATTGATGCGTTCGAACTGGCTATAGTGCCAGCCATACGGTTCTTCAAGAGTATCTTCAATGATGAAAAAATCCCTGCTTCTGGCCACTGTCACGGCTTTGCTGTTGACCGGCTGCGGTAAAGATCAAGATGTACTGGTCGTCGGTACCAATGCTGCCTTCCCTCCATTTGAATATATGGGGGGTGCCAATGGTGATGAGGTAAAAGGGCTGGATATCGATATTGCCAAGGCGATTGCCGCCGACGCCGGTAAAACCCTCAAGGTAGAAAACCTCAAGTTCGACTCTCTGATAGTGGCGCTGAACTCAGGCAAAATCGATTTTATCGCCTCCGGCATGACAATCACGGATGAGCGGCAAAAGAGCGTCAACTTCTCCACGCCTTACTACGAAGCCACCCAAGTGGTGATAGTCAATCAGGATAGCCAGATATTCAGCACTCCGGCTGATCTTGCCGGCAAGAAGATTGCGGTGCAGCTGGGCTCTACCGGCGACATCATGGCCAAGGAACTCAAGGCCGAAGTCGTGGCCTTCAATACGGGTTTTGAAGCCTTTATGGAGCTGAAAAACCACAAGGTAGACCTGGTACTGTTCGACAGCCAACCGGCGGCCACTTATCTGGCCAAGAACCCCACTCTCAAACAGCTGGATATCGACTTCTCACCCGAGTTTTACGGTATTGCAGTCTCCAAGAATCAACCCGAACTGCTCGGCCAGATCAATGCCACCCTGTCACGGCTGCAAAGCTCAGGCGAATACCAACAACTCCTTGAAAAGTATCAGAAGTAATCTTAAATGGATGCAATAATCTCTTCGCTGTTTACCCCCATAGGGGAAGACGGCATGATCGGTATTTTGCTGATCCTAAGCGGCCTCAAGGTCACCTTGACTGTGACCTTCTTCGCCATGCTCCTCGGTGCCATTCTCGGGGTGCTCACCACCTTGATGGGTATGTCCGAGCGCTGGTATCTGCGCTGGCCGGCCAAGCTGTATGTCGGGGTGATCCGCGGTACCCCTGTAGTGGTTCAACTGGTGATCCTCTACTTTATCGTGTTGGCCGCCATGGATGTCGACAAGGTGACCGCCGCCATCATCGCCTTTGGCCTCAACAGTGGCGCCTATATCAGTGAGATCATCCGTGCCGGCATCCAGGCGGTCGACAAGGGCCAGGCCGAGGCCGCCCGCTCTCTGGGGATGAGCCATTCACTGACCATGCGTGAGGTAGTGTTGCCACAAGCAATCAAGAATATTCTGCCGGCACTCGGCAATGAATTTATCGTGCTTTTGAAAGAAACGGCCGTCATCGGCTTTATCGGTGGTGTGGATCTGATGCGTGCCGGTGAAATCATCCGCAGCCGAACCTTCGAAGATGTGGTGCCGCTGCTGACTTGTGCCCTTATCTATCTGTTGTTGACCTACAGCTTCACCTGGCTGTTGGGTAAGTTTGAAGCGAGGCTGAAACAAAGTGATTGAGATAACCAACCTGCATAAGTACTACGGCAAACTGGAAGTACTCAAGGGCATAGATCAGCATATCGCCAAGGGAGAAGTGGTCAGTATTATAGGCCCCAGTGGTAGTGGCAAGAGTACTTTTCTTCGCTGTATCAACCTTTTGGAGCAACCGACTGAAGGCGAAATACGGATAGCCGGTGAATCGATAACGGCGCCGGGGGCCTGTGTCGACAAGCTCAGACAGAAAGTGGGCATGGTATTCCAGCACTTTAACCTGTTTCCCCACAAGACAGTGTTGGCCAACCTGACGCTGGCACCGGTCAAGCTGGGGTTGATGAGTTCGGCCGAGGCCGAAGCCAAGGCTTTGGGACTGCTGGGTAAGGTTGGCCTGGCAGATAAGAAAGATGCCTATCCATCCAGTCTTTCCGGCGGCCAGAAACAGAGGGTGGCCATTGCCAGAGCCCTGACCATGTCTCCCGAACTGATGCTGTTTGACGAACCCACCTCGGCGCTGGATCCGGAAATGGTCGGCGATGTGCTGGACGTGATGCAATCCCTGGCTCGCGACGGCATGACCATGGTGATAGTCACTCATGAAATGGGATTTGCCCGCGAGGTGTCTGACAGGGTGATCTTCATGGATGAAGGAGTGATCCAGGAAGCGGGCACGCCGGAGCAGATTTTCAATGCGCCGCAAAATACCCGTACTCAAGGCTTCCTTGCCAAGGTGCTGCGCTGATCCCAGGGTAACTTTTTAGTACAAAAGTGCCATAAATCTGCCATCTTTGTTCTCTATGTTGGGTGCTTTCCCAAACGCCCAATATAGAGAGGTTATTCGTGCGTCAATCCCATCAAGTCGCAGCATTGTCACTGTTGTCTCTGGCCCTGCTGGCCGGCTGTAACTCAGATAACGACACTCAAACTCCCGAGCCGGTAACGGGTCGCTGGCTCAAAGGCGATCTTCATGTTCACACTGCGGTTTCCCAGGATGCCAGAGAGACCCAGGCCGATATTCTCAAGTGGGGCTTCGAGGACTTTGGTCTGGATTATATGAGCCTGACCAACCATATGCGCAACAACAGCCAGGACAATGAAGATAACGATCTAGGCGGCATTCTCTTCTATGATGCCCTCACCCGCTACGAAAAACCCGGACTCGCCAGCCTGATGCCCAACTACCCGGGCAAGTTGGTTTACTCCGGCTTTGAGTGGGATATGCCGACTCACGAACACTTCAATATCGCCATCTTGGCCGATGAACAGCAGACTCTGGATGCGATTAAAACCTTCGAGTACAGCTTCAGTGCCAAGAATGAGCCGAAGGATTTCGCAGCCGAAGATCTCGCCGCCTGGGAGGCCGCCGGCGTCAAGCGTCAGAATCAAACCCATGCAGATGCCGTAGCGGCGCTCGCCTGGCTGCAGCAACACTTCCCCAAACAGAGCTACGGCATGCTCAATCACCCCAGACGCTATCTCGACAGCTACACCATAGCCGAAGTCAGGGAGCTTCACGATGCCGCGCCTGAGGTCTTCTTCCTGGTGGAAGGCATGGTTGGAGGCCAGTTCAGTGGCAACCGCGGTGACTATGGTGACAGATCGAGCGGTGTTTACGGCGGTGTCGATCCCGTCGTGGCCGAAGTCGGCGGTTGGTGGGATGCGCTGCTGGGCGAAGGGCGCAGGATTTGGAACATGGGTAACTCGGATATTCACTTCAAGACCAGGCCACCTTACGCCAGCAGTTATTATCCCGGCGAATACGCCAAGAATTACACCTGGGTTGAGGGTGAAGGCACCCAGGCCCTGCTGGAAGGGCTACGCTCGGGGAACAGCTTTGCGGTATTTGGCGATCTCATCGATGGGCTGGATTTCCAGATGAATAGCGGTAAGCAAACCATCACTATGGGACAAACCTTGAGCGCCAAGGCCGGCGACAAGGTCACTATCAATATCAGGTTCCGCAGCCCTGAGCTGAATAACAAGGAAAGCGATATCGGCAATGAACACTACGCAGGTATTAATCCGGGAGTACATCATATCGATTTAATTGCCGGCAATATCGGTGAGCGGGCCAAGCCGGGAACGGCTGCCTGGCAAAAGGAAACCAACGACAGCACCCGGGTGATCAAGTCATTCACCCAGGCCGACTGGCAAAAAGACAGCGATGGCTTCTACAACATGAGCTTCAGCTTTATCGCCGATGGCAAGCAGTATTTCCGCCTGCGTGGTACTAACCTGGATTACAACGTCAGCGGCTTGACCAACAAGGGCACTCCTCTGCGTTCAGAGGTGTTGCCACAGGCCGAAGGGGAGCAGGTGCAGCAATGGTACAACGACATCAATGAGCGTAACTACGGCGATCTCTGGTTCTATTCCAACCCGCTGTTTATCACCACGCAATCCTGACTAAGTTCTGCACTCAGGCAGGACGCGGCAACTGCCCGTCCTGCAAAAAGTCTTTTAAAAACCAAGTCAATGGCATGCTGCGGCTATTACGACGACTGAAAGCCACCTTGTCGGCCGAGCTTTGGCAGATCCAGTATTCACACTCCTGCGGCTCGGTTGATTGCAACACCAAAGGATCGTGCAGCGCCAGGTTAACGCCCTCTTCGGCTCTGGCCGAAGTGTAGCGGATCATCTGCGCCTGCTGTTGCAGCAGCCAGGCCCCCATAGCCTGGGTATAGGTATAGTTCGACTTGTGAGTCAGTTGCTGCTGCACTTCCTGCCCCTGCAATAGCGTCAGGTCGGCACAATCGCGGGCATTGATATCCACAGAGTACAGCATATGCTCAGAGCGCAGCGGCTCCAGATAAGGCTCCAGCATGTCGGCCATAAAGACAAAACGATAGTAAGCAACTTCGGCCAAACAGGTCTGCCAGGATTCACTGGCATAAAAGAAGCTTTCCATTGTGATACTGCCAAAGCGCGAGCCATGGCGCAGCGGCGGATAACGAAACGGGGTCTTGAGCAGATAATGCAAGTGCTCTGTTCCACTTCGGTAAGGCGGTTTAACCTCATCGAGCAGAGACTCAAGCAGCATCTGTTCGTCAAAATCATCCACCAGGCTCAGGGTGGCGGCTTCTTCCTGGGACTCGACCAGGCGATAACCGCGGCCAAGGTAAGGGCGAGGGAAAAAGTCCTGCGGCTCTAACGCGCTAAAATCCATTTTCAGTTATTTGTCTCCTGTCACCGGCTATGGCTGTCAGACCTTGCCTCGCATCGCATCCAGATATTGGTTAACACTCACCAGGCCAACCACGGTTTGCAATAAAGTCTTGGGGGTCCCATTCAGCGCCTTGTTGGGGCTGTTGAGCCAGTGACGCATAAAGGCTTTCTCACCACCCGCTATGGCATACAACGAGCGATACAGGCGGATAAGCTGCAACTGCAGTTCCCCCTGCTTGGAATCGGGTTTAAACCCCTTGCCGCTGTTACGGCTCAAGGTGCTGGGATTAACACCTATGATACGGCTGGCCTCGGCCTGGGTAAGTTGTAACTCGCTGCAAGCATTGGAAAACGCCTTGAATAATACCTCGGCTGCATTGGCTTTCTCTAGGGTATTCATCTTTGCTGCTCCGCCATAAACCTGTCCATATATTAACCAAGATATACAGCAAACGCAATTTAATAGCCAAAAACATGCAAACGCAATCTTGTTGGCACCGAGAGGTGGTTCCCCACCAGCGTACTTTCAATTTATTTTTGATATAGCTTGCAGCAGAAACACTGTTGTAAAGCGCAACAAAGATCGTAGAATGCCAAAACAATTTCAGCCTCATTTGTCCGGAGCAGTGACATGACAGATCTGACATACCTTGCCAAAAAGCGCTATACCACTAAGGCTTTTGATCCCAACAAGAAGATCCCCCAGGATAAAATTGAAGATCTGCAGAGTCTGCTGCAGTTCAGCCCCTCCTCGGTGAACTCCCAGCCATGGCACTTTGTACTGGCCGCGACAGATGAAGGCAAAGCCAAAATTGCCGAGTCTACCGCAGACTATGGCTTCAACACGCCAAAGATCCTCAACGCTTCCCACGTGGTAGTACTCTGTACCCGCAACAACATGGACGAAGCCCATCTGCTGCGTCTGCTTGAGCAAGAAGATGCCGATGGCCGCTTCGCCGACGAAAACGCCAAGCAAGGCCAACACAACGGCCGCTCTTTCTTCACCAATATGCACAAGTTCGAACTTAAGGATCTGCAGCACTGGATGGAGAAACAAACCTATCTGGCGCTGGGTACTCTGCTGCTGGGCGCCAGCGTATTGGACATAGATGCAACCCCAATTGAAGGCTTCGATGCGACTAAGCTCAACCAGGTGTTGGGTCTGAGAGAACAGGGCCTGACCGCCAGCGTGGTTGTGGCTCTTGGCTACCATGACGAGTCTGACTTCAACGCCAAGCTGCCCAAGTCTCGCCTGCCTCAAGAAGAGCTGTTTACCAAGATCTAACGAGGAACGAGTTTACATCATCCCTTTCAGAACCCGGCTCCACGCCGGGTTCCATTATTTTCACCTTGCACCCACGGACACCTGTGGCATAGTAGATTTTATCGTCAGTTCAGGATGAATGATTGCTACCATGCTGCTTGCCAAACCCGCGCTGGCCCAGCCAGAGACCACTGAGGTCAAGCCGACCCGACTCAAGGGCGATAACCCGCTTATCTGGCCGCTGCTCAGCTTGCTCAAACGCAGCAACCGCTCCTGGAAGGTGCATCACCTCGCCACCGAATTACAGCAACAGGGACTGATGCACAACTTGGATCCTCTGCCCGAGAAAGATCTGTTCAAACGCAACTTCCTGTTGATGAATGCCCTCTACGAACTGCAACACATGCTGTTGCCGGGCCAATGGCTGCAGGTACAGGCCATGGATATCATATTGCTGCGGATCCCACCGGCCAATGTGCTGCAACTGCAACAGGATGACTCGGCACTTAGAGACTACTACCTCGACTGGAACAACTACGACACCTGCGTCAATGTTGTTCGTGAGATGCTGGAGTCCTTCTGGAACAGTTATCAGGATTATATTGGCGTGTGTCCCGGCCGTTTTGCCCAACGAGAGGCACTGCGGGTATTGGAGCTGGAAGCCGACGCCAGCGACAAGGAGATCCGTCGCCAGTGGCGTAAACTGGCGCTGAAGTGGCACCCGGACAGGCAAGGTGGTGATGCCGCCAAATTCAGACAGATCTGCGAAGCCTGGCAAGCCCTGCGAGGTTGAATAACCAGGCAAACCGTCAAAGCTTAGCCTCGCTCACAGAAATGGCCGCCAAAGGCGCCGACGCTTAAGTCATAATTAAGCCAGTCACACTAACCTGACAGCAAAGGGCGCTGCGCCCGGTCAATTCTGAGGAGATTATTTTGCTCAAGCCACTGGTTGCCGCAATGGCACTTACCCTGATCCCGCTGGCCGCCAACGCCGCCGACTTTATCGAAGGTAAACACTATACCCAGATAGCCAAGAAAGGCAGTGAAGAACCCAAACTCACCGAGTTCTTCTCTTTCTACTGTCATAACTGCTTCAGCATGGAAACCCAGTATCTGCCGGACATCAAGGCCGGTCTCAATAAAGAAGTCAGCTTTGACAGCAAGCATGTCGACTTTATGAACAGCGATCTGGGCACTGAGGTGATGAAGTCTCTGGCCATCATGCAAGAGCTGGGCGCGACTGATAAGCTGGTTCATCCTATGTTTGCCGCCATTCAGGGCGAGGAAGGGGCCCATGGCCATGACCATTCCGCCCCTGGACACAAGCACACCTCTGCTATCAATAGCCGCGACGATATCAAGCAATTGTTTGCCGCCAACGGCGTCGATGTCAGCCAGTATGATGCCTTGGCCGACAGCAAGAAAATCAATGATGTCATCGCCTTGTGGCGTAAGCAGCAGAATGAATTTGCCATTCAGAGCGTGCCAAGCTTCGTGGTAAACGACAAATATATGGTTAACCTGGGAGAAATTCGCACCCTGGGCGAACTGACCGATCTGATCAATTTCCTGGCTACCGAAAAAGATGCCAAGCAAGATGAAGGCGGCAGCCTGGGTTGGTTGTTCCTGGCCTTTGCCGGTGTCGCCGCCGTCACCAGACGTCGCCGCTGAAATCAGACGGTATAACGATAACACGCTATATTCTCAAACAAGTCAAAGGCCACCCGGAGGTGGCCTTTTTGCTATCTAGTGTCTATTAGGGAAGGTGCGAATAAGTCCTCGTGGCACTCTCTTTTGTAGAGAGTGGCTTGCACAACAATTGGCGTTCAAGGCATCTGACTGAAGGCATGCCGGGGCCTGTCGAAGTCGGATAACGCAGAGAGCCGGTTGCTGTGAAAGCCCCGAAGGGCGTGGCTTACAGGCCTGCCTGCTGTGTTGTGCCTCTTGCAAAGGGCTAAGGCCATTTGCTGCGAACCACGCCTTGCATCCAGGCCCGTAAGCCGACGCAGAGCACACATGGGACTTGTTCACACCTTCCTTAGCCTCTACACGGTTAACCACCGAGGATCCGCTTCCACCAAGGCAGAGGTTCACCGCAGTTGGGCGCCGGGTGATAACTGTCGGCCAGCGCAGGTACCGCCACCACATTACGGCAATCGGCTTGTTTCGCCGCGCCTGTATCCCGGTCGAAATAGCCCTGCACCACGCCGTTGACCGGCGGCAACCTCAGCCCCAGTGGCGGCCGCTCGGCGAGGAAGCGTTGATAAACCGTCATGGCACCACTGCTGCCATAGAACTGGGTCTTGCCGTTGTCATCGCGGCCAACCCAAACGGCGGCAACGTTACGCTCGTCAAACCCGGCAAACCAGGAGTCGCGGCGGTCGTTGCTGGTGCCCGTCTTGCCCGCCAGCATCACGCCGGGGAAGGCCGCCCCTAGACGCGAAGCCGTGCCGGACTCCACCACCTTGGTCATGGCGTACTGCACCAGATAGTTGGCCGCAGGCGTTATCGCCTCATGGCGTGGCATACTGGCCACAGGCAGGGGCTGGTTGTCGCTGTCCAGCACGGCAGTCACCGCATTGAGCTGACGATAACGGCCACCGTCCGCCAGGGTCTGATATACCTGCGCCACCATCAAGGGGGAACCGTTCACGGCGCCGAGCAACATGGAAGGATAAGCCGATACAGCTTCATTCCAGCCGGCCTCTTTTAGCGTCGCGGCCACGGCATCGACGCCGACATTCATCCCCAAATTAACGGTCGGCACATTCATCGATTTCTTGAACGCCGTCAACAGTGGCACCTGGCCACGGAACTTGCGATCCACATTCTGTGGCGACCAGGTCTTGCCCTGCTCATTCTTGAGGGTAATGGCCTCATCTTTGAGGGGGCTGGCGAGATTGAACTTGCTGCCCTGAGCCAGCGCCGTGGCATAAACAAAGGGCTTGACCAGTGAACCTATGGGACGGCGAATTTCCACCGCCCGGTTGAAACCCTCGTAGCCAGGTACCTTGTCGCCCACCATGGCGGCGATACCGGCGCTGTACTTGTCGGTCACCACCATGCCTACCTGCAACTCTTTATCTTTCTTGCCAAGCTCCTTCAGGGTTCGCTCAACGGCGTTTTCGGCTGCTTCCTGCGCCATGGGGTCCAAGGTGGTATAGACCTTGACACCGGACTGCTTCAGCAGCGCCGCACCGTAGCGATCCTTGAGTTCCTGTTTGACCACGGCAAAGAAGGCCGGCAGTTTCTGGTGCACAGGTTTGTCCGAGCGCCTTAATCCCAGCGGCGACTCCGCTGCCGCCTTGTATTGGTCGACAGAAATTTTGCTGCCTTCCATCAAGAGCCGGAGCACCAGATCGCGCCGCTCCTGAGCCCTGTCAGGATAGCGCCAGGGGTTGTAGTAAGATGGCCCCTTGATGGCGGCGACCAGGAAGGCTTGCTGCGCCAGGGTCAGCTCTCCTACGGGGCGGCCAAAATAGAATTGCGATGCCAGCCCCATGCCATGCACGGCTCTGGATTTGTCCTGTCCCATGTAGACCTCATTGAGATAGGCCTCGAGGATTTCATCCTTGCTGTAACGAAAATCGATAATCAGCGCCATCAAGGCCTCTCTGGCCTTACGGATCAAGGAGCGCTCACTGGAGAGGAAGAAGTTCTTCGCCAGCTGCTGGGTCAGGGTAGAGCCGCCCTGTACCGTGCGACCGGCGCTGATATTGACCAGCAGGGCACGGGCGATGGCAAAGGGGTTCACCCCGTGGTGCTCATAGAAGCTGCGGTCTTCCACCAGAATAAGCGCTTCGACTATGTTTTCGGGGATCTGTTCGGTTGGTACAAAAAGCCTGTCCTCACCATCGCCGGCGATGATCCTGTCCAGCAGTACAGGTTCGAGATGAAACACCGCCAGTTGGCGTTTGTCGCTCATGCGCGCCACTGAAGTGACGCCGTTGGAGTCGAAACTTATCATCACCCGCTGCTCTGCCTGGCTACCCTCAGGATGCAGGAAGGGGCGACGCCACAGCTCGATTCGGGTACTGGAGGCAGAAAACTCCCCCACCTGGCGCGGATTGGCCACCTTGCGATAGCCCAGCAGCTTAAGTTCGGCCATCAGCTGGGCATGGCTCACCGCCGCCCCGGGATAGAGTGCCATGGAGCGACTGAACACCTGCGCCGGCAGGTGCCACTTCTGCCCTTCAAACTTACGGGCGATGATCTGATCCAGGTAGATACAATAGATAGTCAACGCCGCTACCAGAATAAGGGCCAGCTTCCAGGTTATCGACCATAACCTGCGACATAGCCCGGGGTTTTGCTGCGCCGGCTTGCTCTTGCTGCTGGTTTTTCTGGTACTTTTTTTCGTGGTACTTTTCTTGGTGGTCATGCTTATCCCAAAATTTACTACTGGATATTCAAGGTCTTTTTCTTGGTGAATTTAGTCGGCAAAGTATTGGCCGGGTCGTCGGGCCACAGGTGTTTAGGGTAGCGCCCACGCATCTCTTTTTTCACCTCGACATAGGGCCCTTGCCAAAAACTGGCCAGATCGGCCGTCAGCGCCAAAGGGCGCTGCGCCGGAGACAAGAGTTCCATGGTTACGGTCAACTCCCCTTGCAGCAGCCGCGGGCTTTCGGCCATGCCCAGCGCTTCCTGCAGACGCACACTCAGCAGCGCCCTGCCGCCGGCATCATAGCGGATCGGTGCCCGGGTGCCCGTGGCCATTTTCCAATGACTCGGCAGCCATTCATTCAGTGTCTGCTGCGCCTGCCACTCGAGGCGATTGAGCAGCAGCTGCTTGATATCCAATGCCATTAATCCCTTTAGCTGCTTGATATCGCTCAAAAATGGCTCCAACCACTCTTCGAGAGAATCCAGCAGCGCCGGATCGCTGCTGTCCGGAAATAGGCTCGGATCTTTGGATCTTGCCAGTGCCAGCCTGAACTGGAGCTGCCTGACATCCTCATCCATATTGAGCAGTGCCAAGCCTTTACTGCGCAGCAACGCCATAATCGCCTGAGCCCTCAGCTTGGGATCCGCCTCTTTCTCGGCCTCCCGCTTGAGTACTATCTCCCCCAGACGCAGTTGGCGCTCGGCAAAGAAACGTCCCTTGGACTCATCCCAGCCCGCCTGCTGTTGCCATGTACAGAGAAAGGCCAGCTCATTTTCCAGCAACCCCACCGGTAATTCGGCCGCCAGGTAGATACGGCCGGCGCTGCGGCCCTCGGTTTCCTGATAGTCGGCCACCACCAGAAACTCGCAGCCGCTGAGGCTGTCACCGGCATCGAGCACCACGCCGCTGCCATTGGCCAACTGGTAACCCTCGATGCCTCTTGCCTTGGCTATCCTGTCAGGAAATGCCAACGCCAACAACAGAGCACAATCGGCACGATTCGCCAATTTCAGAAAATCCGCCGCCTTGCCATTAAGCCCTAAGCGTCTGAGCCAGTTGCCGACTTGTCTGGTTTCAAGGCCTTGAGTGGCCTGAGAAAGTTTATCCATGATATCGGCGCCGTTGCCCGCTAGGCTTCTGGCCTCCAATAAGGCAGCCAGCAGACAAGCCAGACCGGCGAGCTCAGGCTCGCCGCGCCCCTGCCCCAAACTCTGCGCCCGGAGCAGCATGTGCGCCAACCGCGGCTGCGCCCCCAGTGCATAGGCCGCGCGGCCATGGGCGGTAAGCTTACGTTGCGGGTCAACCAATTGCAGCGACTGTAACAGCTGCCAGGCCACCGCCTCATTGGCTCTGGCCGGTGGTGTCAGTAAAGGCAAGTCACTGAGGCTGCGCACACCCCAGCAGGCCGCATCCAGGGCCATGGAGAGCAAGTCGGCATGCAAGATTTCCGGTTCATCCGCCTGCGGCAAGCGGCCGTGCTCCTCCTGGCCCCAAAGCCTTAAGCAAAAACCCGCACTGGTGCGCCCAGCCCGCCCGGCTCTTTGAGTGGCCGATGCCTGGCTGATACGCTTTAGTCCCAAACGGGTCACGCCGCTGCGGGGGTTGAAACTGGCCTGGCGCTTGTAACCACTGTCCACCACCAGAGTAATCCCCTCTATGGTCAGACTGGATTCCGCCAGGTTGGTGGACAGTACCAGCTTACGCTCACCGGCATTGGCCGGGGCAATCGCCGCATCCTGCTCTTTTGCACTCAATGAGCCGTAGAGAGGACAAATGCGCACATTGGCTGCAACTCTGGATTGCAGATAGTGCTTGAGGCGCTGAATTTCCCCCTGTCCCGGCAGGAAGGCGAGTATCGAGCCCTGTTGCTGCGCTTCGCTAACCCCCAAAGCGCAGGCCTGCTGAGGGTCCAGCAGCGCCAGCAACTGCCGCCCCATATGTTCAAGCCAAGGTGCCATGCCAGAGCCGGAACCCGAACCGCTGCGCCTCTGCGCCGAAGCGGCGCTGTAGGCGATAGTCACAGGGTAGCTGCGGCCCTCACTGACAAGCAGCTTGGCATCCGGCATCAAGGTTTGTAACGGCAAGCCTTCGAGCGTTGCCGACATGGCCAGCAAGTGTAAATCGTCCCGCAATGAGGCCTGCACTTCCAGTGCCAGCGCCAGACCGAGATCTGTGCTCAGATGGCGCTCATGGATCTCATCGAAAATGATCATGGCAACGCCCTTGAGCTCAGGGTCCTGCTGGATCATGCGGGTCAGTACCCCCTCGGTGATGATCTCGAGTCGGGTGTTGCCGCTGACCTGACTCTCACCGCGAACCCTGAACCCCACCTCTTGCCCCAGTGCCTGCCCTCTTTGGCGCGCCAAAAAGCCGGCGATGGCCCGCGCTGCAACCCGCCGGGGCTCCAACATGAGGATCTTGCCGTCGATTTCCGGCCAGTCGAGCAGTGCCAAGGGCAGCGCGGTGGATTTACCGGCTCCGGTAGGCGCCTCGAGGATAACTTGCCGACAAGTGGCCAAGGTTTGGCGCAGTTGAGGCAACAGGGATTGAATGGGTAAGTCGTTCAAGATTCAGGGCATGGCTTACAAAAACAGGCGCTCAGTGTAACCAGTTTCAGCCGCCGTGGCTAACAGGAAGGCCCTGAGCATGTCCTGCAAACTACACCAGGTATCCTGATGTCAGTCTGTGCCAGCCTGTATGAATCAATAAGCATTGGCACAACTGCGGTTGGACTCACTCAGCTCAAGTAAGGGCCTGGGCTTGCCTATGGCGTAGCCCTGAGCATAATCCACCCCCAGCTCCTGCAGTTTCGCCACTATGGCCTCGGTTTCCACAAACTCGGCAATAGTTTGAAACTCCATCTGCCTTCCCAACTGGCACATGGCGGCAATAATCGCCTGATCCACCTTGTCTTCACAGAGATTGAGCACAAACTGGCCGTCAATCTTCACATAATCCACCGCCAACTGTTTAAGGTAAGCAAAAGAGGAAAAGCCGGCACCAAAGTCATCCATCGCCAGCTTACAACCCAGGGGTTTAAGCAGCTCAATCAACCTGTGGGCCTGCTCTAGCTGGCTGAGAACCGAAGTTTCGGTGATTTCGATACACAGCTTATCGACCAATTCGGGTTCGGCCAGCAGGCGCATCTCAAGCCAGTCCATAAACTCCTCATCCTCGAGCGAGGACGCCGAAAGGTTCAGCGACACCAAAGACAGGGATTGCCACAACTCAAGATGCCTATTGCCCCAGAGCAGCAGATGATCTATCACCCAGCGATCCACCCTGGATGCCAGGTTATAACGCTCGGCCGCTGGCAGAAATATCGCCGGAGACAACATCTCTCCCTCCTCCTGATACATACGCAGCAAGATCTCCAGATGCATGCCGCTATCTGTAGCCTCCAGCGGGCGGATCTCCTGGAAATAGAGCTCAAATCTGTCATTGGCAAGAGCCCCGAGGACATCGACAGAGGCGGTCATTTCGCTGTAGAGCCGCTTGAGGCGGGGATCGCTGCTGTCGTAGAGTAACCAGCCGTTGCGCCCCTGCTCCTTGGCCAGGCGGCAGGCGGCATCGGCCTGGCCCATGACGGTATAAATGTCCTGGGCTGCCGGATCCAACTGGGCTATGCCTATGCTGGCCGAGACCCCGTGTTTGCGGTTTTCCCAGTTGAATTCGTGATTGAACAGCTGCTGACAGATACGCTCGGCGATATGTTTAGCCGACTCTGGGTTGCAAAAATGCATCAGGATCCCGAACTCATCGCCGCCGAGCCTAGCCACCACATCCCCCTTGCGCACCAGCTGCTTGAGCCGCTGCGCCACCTGACACAAGAGCCTGTCACCCGCGATATGACCGCTGACATTGTTGATCACCCGAAACTGGTCCAGATCCACAAAGGCAATACACACAGGCGGCGCCTGTTCCTCGCCGAGCACTTTGGCCAGCAGGGCTTCGAAATGCACCCGGTTGGGCAGGCCGGTCAGCGCATCATAATTGGCGTGAAATGACAGCTCGCTGGCCAATCTGTGGCGTTCACTGACATCCTCAGCCATCAGCACCAGGGTACGCTTATCAGCCTTACTGCGGCTGAAACTGAGTTTTTGCCAAGAGAGCTCCTGTCCATGCAGAAAACCAACCTCACACCAGGCCTGATTCAATACCCCATCGCGTACCACGGCCAGGGTATCAAGCAAAATCCCCTTGTCATCCTCACGCACCAACGCCAGCAGATCCTTGCTGTCACCGGCCACCAGTGTCTGCTTGGCTATCCGGTTCATCATGGTCAGTTGGTTGCTGCTGTCCAACTGCCCGCAAGCCAGGGGTAACTGTTGGAACAGCTCCTGATACTTGCGCTCACTGGCCAGCAGCGCCAAGGCGATACGGGTCAGCTCCATTGCCGAGCCTATCATGGCCGCCGCATGGCTGAGTTCATTGACAAAGTCTTCCTGCCAGCGCTTTTCGCCGCCGCATTGCAGGGCGCCAACGGCGATATGGGTATCCCCCAGATGCAGTGGCGGCAGCACCAACAGGCTGCGCACCTGCCATTGGCGTAAGAAACGTTTCTCTTCCTGAGCTTCCTTGGGAAGCTCTTCAATACTGTCCAAGGTCAGGAGTTTGGGGTGGCGTAACAGATTGCGAAAAAAAGGCATGTTCCCCAGCCCCCACTCCCGGGAAGCTTGCTGAGTCTTGAATTGGGGTTTGAGGTAGAGATTGCGGGTCTTGAGTCGCCCCGGTGTCTTACCGGCCGCCAGCACAAACACCCCGTCACAATCCAGTTGTCGGGTGATGATCTCCAGGGCGCGATCAACATTCTGCTCCAAGGTGATCAGCGGAGAATCGCTGAAGACATCCACCAGAGCATGTTGTAATTGATTGGCAAGACTCGCGGGCATAATGGGGTCATTTCCTTACGACTGTTTTTTGATCCGAAGAATCCATCCGATACCATTGCTTTTCATTCTCACCGAGTGAATCGACTCCTGTGTACAATGGTACAAGTCACAGTATAGGCCAAGGTCTTAACCGGGAACGAAAAATGAGCTCAATTACGCCTAAAAGGCTATTTCTGGGATTCGCGCCAACCACGGCAGAAAGAGCGAGCTTACTGACGTTGCAGCAAGCATGTGAACAAGCTGATGAACCGTCAGCCCCCGGTCTCAAGAAAGTGACTGAGGCCAATCTGCACCTAACCCTGGCGTTTCTCGGCCAGGTGACGGCAGAACAGCTCGGGGATTTACTCGCCGCCATTCCCGACTTGCCCTTGAAACGCTTTCGGGTGCGGCTCGAGCATCTCTGTTTCTGGCCCGGGCCGAAAATACTCTGCCTGGCCGGCACAGCCGAAGATCCGGCACTAATGGCGCTCGCCGGGGCGGCACAACAACTGGCGACAAACCTTGGGCTGCATAACAGCGAATATGATTACCGGCCCCATATCACCTTGATGCGAAGGGCCGGCAACCTACCGAAACTCGAACATATTCCAACGCTCGATTTAACGCCAAGCGAGCTGCAACTCTACGAGTCTTTGAGTACTCCAACCGGCGTCGAGTACCGGATATTGGCCAGCTGGCCGTTAAGCAACTGAATCACTTAAGCGCCTTGTGCATCACCACGCAGTCGAGCACTATACCTCTTGGGGAGTGATATTGGCTTATCCCCTCACCGCAAAAGCCACAGCTACGATAGAAGTCGGCGGCATTGAGGGTAGACTCCAGCGTCAGCGCAGTCACGCCTCTTTCACGCGCCAAAGACTCGAGATGAGCGAGCAAGTCACGCCCGAGCCCTTGGCCCATGGCTTGTGGATGCACGAACAGGGCTTCAATTCGGTTGTTATCCAGCATGCCGGTCGCCAGTATTTTTCCCTGATGTTCGAGCAGATAAAAGTCTCTCTCCACCATGGTGATAAAGACAGAGGGCATCTCGCCTTGGGTCCAAATTCTGAGCTCTTCATCTGCGTAAAATCCCCGGCAACCGGCTTGAATAGCCAGATTGCGGATATCCCAGGCAGCTTGTGCGTCTTCCTTTCTTGCCTTGCGTAACTTCATCCTGCACTTCCCTTTGTTGAAAAAATAGCGATACACCGGCATTAAAAAGCCGCCCAGTGGGCGGCTTGGTTTGGGCGTTAATTCCCTATGACTCAGTCCGCCAGCAGTTCGGCTATGGTCAACATACCATGAGTCGTGGCGCCTGCAGCCCAGAGGGCTGAAGCATTGTCTTCAAATGCGGCGGCCAGATCGATATGCAGCCAATCCACACCTTCATTGACAAAACGCCACAGGAAACCGGCGGCATTGGAAGCGCCACCGGCGCCGCCACCTTTTACCGGGCGGCTGTTGGCGGTATCGGCATAGGCAGAAGGGCACATCTCTTTATGCCAAGGCTCCAGCGGCAAAGGCCAAACATTTTCGGCCACTAGAGCCGCCTTTTGCTGCGTCAACGCCAGCAGAGGCTGGCTGGGGGAGAAGATGGCGTTATAGTTGCGGCCAACGGCCATCACAGCGGCGCCGGTCAGGGTGGCGGCATCAATAACCCGAGTCGCACCGCTGGCGCAGGCGGCCTGCAGACCATCGGCCAGCACCAAGCGTCCCTCGGCATCGGTATTGACCACTTCAACCGTGGTGCCGTTCTTGTAAGTCAGTATGTCTCCCAGCTTATAGGCACGACCACTGATCAGGTTCTCGGCGCAGCAGAGATAGAGTTTGACCCGCTTGTCGAGACCGTTCTGAATCGCCAGCCCCAGCGCCGCAGTAACAGTTGCCGCGCCGCCCATATCCGCCTTCATGCCCAGCATGCCTTCGGAAGCCTTGATGCTGTAACCGCCTGAGTCAAAGGTGATCCCCTTACCTACCAGCGCGACGGACACGGGAGCATCTTCACCCAGAGGGTTGAAGTCCAGTTCCAGCAATGCAGGTGGCCTTTCGCTGCCGCGGCCAACCGCATGAATGCCTATCCACTGCTCCTGCAACAAGGCCTCCCCTTCAACTATCCGGTAGCTGACCTTGTCACCGCCGAGTTCGGCCAGCCAATTGGCCGCCTGCTGCGCCAGTTTCAGTGGTGGCAGGTTTTCCGGGGTTTCATTGATAAGACTGCGGGCAAACGATGCGCTGTAAGCCCTGCTGGTCAGCGCGCCCTTGAGTGCCTCATCACCGGCCCACTGGATCTCATGTCCGCCTTTGGCAGTGACAAAGCCCTGGGCAAAGGCCCACTGACTGTTGAGGTCCCAACCCTCTCCCACCAAAGAAACCTGATTGATCCCCTGGTTACGCAGCTTACGGGCAGCCATCTGGATTTGTCGCAGGGCATCGTTTCCCTGCAGGTGGATCTGAGCCTGCTCAGCATTGTAGGTTACATCGGCCTTGCCCCAATGGGCCGCAGGGGCCTCATGGGTCAGCACTATCTTCATGGATTGACTCATTTCGATTCCTTCTTCTTTATGCAGTGAGCGCCTTCGCGCCACAATTGGTCCCAGTGTACTGCATTCCTGCCCGGCACTTGAAGCCCCGCGCCGAATGAGAATTGTTGCCAACTGTAAAGCCTGCTAGGCTTTGGGGTTTTCAACAACTTCAGGGAGATGGGGATGGAGTTTATCCCGCCACTGCAATCCGGCATTTTGATCCAAAGGTATAAACGCTTTCTGGCCGATGTCAGGCTGGATGATGGGACTGAGATTACCCTGCACTGCCCCAATACGGGTTCAATGAAGAACTGCCAGTTCCCCGGCGAGCGGGTTTGGTTCTCCTGTTCGGACAATCCCAAGCGTAAATACGCCCACACCTGGGAGCTGATGCAAACCCCTGAAGGCGACCTGATCGGTGTCAACACAGGGCGGGCCAACGCTCTGGTAGAGGAAGGGATCCAAACGGGTGTCATCAAGGAACTGCAGGGGTACCAAAACCTCAAGCGGGAAGTGAAGTACGGTGATGAAAACAGCCGTATCGATATCTTTCTCAGCGAAGGGGCAGAGGCTGATTGCTATATCGAAGTGAAGAACACCACACTCTTGGAAGAGGGTCATGGTTACTTTCCCGATGCTGTCACCAGCCGTGGTCAAAAACACTTGCGGGAACTGATGTCAGTGGTCAAAAGTGGCCAACGTGGGGTATTGGTGTTTTTAGTGCAACATACAGGGATAAAAACCGTATCAGCGGCCCGCCATATAGATTCAAAATATGCCGACTTATTGAACGAAGCCATAGATGCCGGGGTCGAAGTACTGGCCTATGCCACAAGCCTTTCACCTGAAGGCTTCTGGGTGGAATCAAGGCTCGAATTTGTTCGTCAGACAAGCCCCAAAAAGTGATAAAAAGTTGATTTAATCGGGTTTAGCAGACATATTCAAATAATTAGCAATAAGTAAATCGAAATATTTGCCTAGGTAGAGAGATTCTGATATAGATAGCGGCCGTTCATAAGAATGCCCTACGACGCAAATGGAAACAGGAGATGCGTTATGCCTGAAGGCACTAAAAAACTTGGTGTACTCGCTATCGCTGGTGTAGACCCTTACCAGGAAAAACCCGGTGAGGAGTACATGAACTCACAACAACTGAGCCACTTCAAGACCATTCTTGAAGCATGGAGGAATCAGTTGCGTCAAGAGGTGGATCGCACTCTTACCCATATGCAGGATGAAGCTGCAAACTTCCCGGATCCGGTTGACCGTGCCGCCCAGGAAGAAGAGTTCAGCCTCGAACTGCGCGCCCGCGACCGCGAACGTAAGCTGATCAAGAAGATCGAAAAGACACTGCAGAAAATTGAAGAAGATGACTTCGGTTTCTGCGAATCCTGCGGCGTCGAAATCGGCATCCGTCGTCTGGAAGCCAGACCGACAGCCGATCTGTGTATCGACTGCAAAACGCTGGCAGAGATCAAAGAAAAACAGATGGCAGGTTAATCTAATCTGCCGCAGCGCGGGGCCAAGTGTTACACTGGCCCCGCGTTTTTTTGTCACTCAGCCCTTGATGAACAACACTTCCTACATAGGCCGTTTCGCCCCCTCGCCTTCAGGCTCTTTGCATTTCGGCTCTCTTGTTGCCGCCCTCGGCAGTTATCTACGCGCCCGCTCAAAGCAAGGGCAGTGGTTGCTGCGAATAGAAGATATCGACCCCCCGAGAGAAGTCAGCGGCGCAGCCGATGACATAATGCGCACCCTGGAAGCCTTCGGCCTGCACTGGGATGGCGAAGTGCTGTACCAGAGCCGGCGTCTGCAAGACTATCAGCAACATATTGATGCCTTACTGGAATCCAATCAGGCCTACTATTGTCAGTGCACCCGCAAACAGATCCAGCAAAGAGGTGGTGTTTACGACGGCCGCTGCCGGGAGTTGCAACTCAAGCAAGGTGCCATTCGCATTCACAACCAACTGGCGGTTGCCCGGTTTATCGATGGTCATCTGGGTAAAGTCTGTGTCGACCCAGCCTTCGCCGCAGAAGACTTTATTATCAAGCGCAGCGATGGTCTGTACGCCTATCAACTGGCGGTGGTACTGGACGACGCCTTTCAGGGCATCACTGAGATAGTCCGCGGAGCCGACCTCTTGGAGGCCAGTTGCCGACAGATAAGCCTGTTTCGCCAATTCGGATTTCAGGAACCGAGCTTTTTTCATCTGCCACTGGCCAGCACCCAGGCAGGGCTCAAGCTTTCCAAGCAAAACCATGCCACACCGGTGGATAAACGCCATCCACAACCGGCGCTGCTGGCGGCACTCGAGTTTCTCGGCCAGACGGCTGTCACGCCCCAAGCCGATGTGACTCAGATGTTGGCCCAGGCGGTGGCTCAGTTTGATCCAGACAGCATTCCCAAGCAGACAGAGATCCTCATCGGCCGCTGATATACTCATCGCCTGCTATTTGGTATATCATAGCCGCCAGTTTTTAACCCTTATTTTGCGTTAACGTTCCGAGGTGTCCCATTTTTCGCCGTATCAGTCAGTTTTGTAAGCAGTTGTTTGACGATGGTCAGACAGCCAAGGCTCAACAAGAAGACAACACAGACACAGGTTTGAGCCTGGAGGTTATCCCGCGCGATGGCCACAGCATTTCCCGCAGACAGATTAGCGAGAATGCGCTCAAGGTTTTGTACCGCCTGCATAAGTCTGGCTTTAACGCCTATCTGGTTGGTGGCGGCGTACGCGATCTGCTGCTGGGACTGGAGCCGAAAGACTTTGACGTGGTCACCAATGCCACTCCGGAAGAGATCAAGAAGCTGTTTCGCAACTGCCGCCTGGTTGGCCGTCGTTTCCGCCTGGCCCATATCGTCTTTGGCCGGGATGTTATTGAAGTGGCGACCTTCCGCGGCCACCACGGCAACAGCGAAGAGAAGATTTCCAAGGTCAATTCGGCCGGACGACTGCTGCGCGACAATGTTTATGGTGACATAGATGAAGACGCCGAGCGCCGCGACTTTACCGTCAACGCCCTCTATTACAATATTGCCGACTACTCCATTCGCAGCTATGGCGGCGGTATTCATGATCTTAAGGCCAGAACCCTACGACTGATTGGCGATCCCGAGACCCGTTATCGGGAAGACCCGGTGCGTATGCTGCGGGCCGTGCGCTTTGCCACCAAGCTTGGGATGTCCATCGAAAAACGCACTGCGGCCCCCATCAAGAGTTTGGCTCCGCTGCTGAAAGATATTCCGGCGGCGCGTATGTATGAAGAAGTGCTCAAGCTGTTTTTCGCCGGTAAGGCGCTGAACAACTATCAGATGATGCGCGAATATCAACTGTTTGCGCCCATTTTCCCTCTGGTGGAAAGCCTGCTGCGGGACGACCCCAAGGGCCCGGCTGCCAGACTGCTGAGCGAAATGATGCACAACACAGATGTGCGCGTTGGTGAAGACAAGCCTGTGACTCCGGCCTTCTTCTATGCCGCACTCCTTTGGTATCCGCTGCAAAACCGCGCCCAGGATATCGCCTTGGAGAGCGGTCTCAGCCCCTATGATGCCTTCTTTGCCGCCATGGGCGATGTGCTCGAACAGCAGTGCCGTTCGGTAAGCATTCCCCGCCGCTTCAGCACTCCGGCGCGGGATATCTGGCAGTTACAGATGCGCTTTGAACGCTCTCAAGGGGGCCGCGCCTTTAAACTGATGGAACATCCCAAGTTCCGCGCCGCCTACGATCTCTTGCTGCTCAGAGCCAATGCCGAAGGCGGCAATCTGGCCAAGCAGGCCAGTTGGTGGCAACAGTTTGTCGAGTCTGATGACGAACAGAAGCAACAACTGGTGCGCAGCGGCAGTAAGTCCAACGGCAGCCGCAACCGTAACGCCAATCAACGCCGGCGCCGCAAGCCTCGTCGCCCAAGCGAAAAACCACAGGCGGCCGAGTAAGATGACCGGAGTCTATGTGGCGCTGGGCGCCAACCTGGACTCTCCCGAGCGCCAGCTTGACAGTGCTTGCCTGGCGCTGCAACAGCTGGCGCGGCAAAACAGCTTTCGCGTTTCATCCTACTATCGTTCGGTTCCCATGGGCGATGTTCCCCAGCCGGACTATGTCAACGCGGTGGCCTATTTCGAGACCGAGCTGGCGCCGCTGGAACTCCTTGACGCCTTGCAGGAAATCGAGTTACAGCAAGGGCGACAACGCCTGGTGCGCTGGGGCCCCAGAACCCTGGATCTGGACCTGTTGCTCTACGGCGATAAGCAGATACAGACCCCAAGGCTCACAGTGCCCCACTACGGCATCAAGAGCCGCGAGTTTGTCCTCATTCCACTGGAAGAGCTCAATCCTTCGCTGGTGTTGCCCTGCGGCACCGGCATAGCCACGCTGATCACCAATGCCATGCGCCAATCGCTGCAACTGATCCACCCCTCAGGCTGAGAACCTGAGCCGGATCGTTGCAGTCCAAAGCCGCATGGCATATAACACCACTTCACTCGGTTAATAAGAAGAGCATTATGTCTAAAATCACCACAGCTACCCTGCGTAAATTCAAGCAGGAAGGTAGAAAGTTTACCGCTCTGACCGCTTATGACGCCAGTTTTGCCGCCGCTTTTGACAGCGAAGGTGTAGACGTCCTGCTGGTAGGAGACTCATTGGGAATGGTTCTGCAAGGTCACGATGATACCTTGCCGGTCAGTGTCGAGGAGATGGCCTATCACACCCGTTGTGTTCGCCGCGGCATCAGCCGCAGTTTGTTGATGGCCGATCTGCCCTTCATGAGTTATGCCACTCCCGAGCAGGCGATGACCAATGCTACCAAGCTGATGCAGGCCGGTGCCAACATGGTCAAGATTGAAGGTGGCCAATGGTTGCTGGAAACGGTTTCCATGTTGACCGAGCGCGGCATTCCTGTCTGCGCCCACCTGGGACTGACGCCACAATCGGTGCACGTGTTCGGTGGTTTCAAGGTACAGGGCCGCGATGCCGACAACGCCCAGCGGATCCTGGATGAGGCCAAGGCACTGGAAGGTGCCGGGGCCCAGTTGTTGGTACTCGAGTGCGTACCGGCTTCGCTGGCAAAACAGATAACCGAAGCGCTGCAAATTCCGGTGATCGGCATAGGGGCCGGCAAGGATACTGATGGCCAAATTCTGGTGATGCACGATGTACTCGGGATCTCCAGCGGCTATATCCCGCGCTTTTCCAAGAACTACCTTAAGCAGACAGGTGAAATCCGTGAGGCCGTGAAGGCCTATATCGACGAAGTTCAGCAGGGACAATTCCCCGCAGAAGAGCACACCTTTAACTGAGCCGGGGATTCGCCAGATTATGCTGACCACAGCCAAGATAGATGAGATCCGTGCCCGGGTACGGGAATGGCGCCAAAAAGGGGAAACCGTAGCCTTTGTCCCTACCATGGGCAATCTGCACCAGGGACATGTGAGTTTAATCCTCGAAGCCGCGCGCCGCGCCGATCACGTGGTGTCCTCGATTTTTGTCAATCCACTGCAGTTTGGCAAGAATGAGGATCTCGATGCTTATCCCCGCACCCTGGGCGCCGATCAACAGAAACTGACCGAAGCCGGCTGCGAGCTGCTGTTTACCCCAACACCCGAGCTTATCTACCCCAAAGGGCTGGATGCCCAGACCTTTGTGGAAGTCCCCGGGATCTCCGATGAGCTTTGCGGCGCCAGCCGTCCAGGGCACTTTCGCGGGGTCGCGACCATAGTCTGTAAGCTATTCAATATAGTTCAGCCTGACATCGCCCTGTTTGGCCGTAAGGACTACCAGCAGCTTCTGGTGATCAAGACCATGGTGGCCGACCTGTCGCTGCCCATCGAGGTCATAGGGGTAGAAACCGTTCGCGAGGATTCCGGCCTGGCACTGAGTTCGCGCAATGGTTATCTCACCGAAGCCGAAAAAGCACTGGCGCCCAAGCTCAAGGCAAGCATGGATAAACTGGCCGAGGCGATTGTACTGGGGCAGGATATCGACCAGGCCATCAGCAATGCCAAGGAGTTCCTGCGCGCCGCCGGGCTTGAGCCCGACTATCTGGAAGTGCGTGAGGCTTCAAGCCTCAAACCTGTGAGCAGCGATGACAAGTCGCTGGTGATCCTGGCCGCCGCTTATCTTGGCAAGGCTCGCCTCATAGACAATATGACGCTGTCACGCTGATATCCTTTCTTTAGGGAGGGGGAAATCTTCCCCCTCTTTCTTCCGAAGACCTTTTTCCAGGTCGCCAAAAAAATTTCCTTAGTCAAAAACTGGTCTTCAATAAAGGTTTGAGTCATATTGGTTACACTTGTTTTAGATATGTAACGAAAGGATTCCCGCCCCAATGTTGCCCGGACAGCCCAGACTCTGGCTCTTTGCTGCACTGCTGCTCGCTTCGCAAGTTCAGGCAGGTACCGTCTATAAATGTATCAAAGAGGACAAGGTGGTATTCAGCCAGCTTCCCTGCCCGCAAGCCTTCAAACAGCACAAGATTGAATATCAGTATGGCGTGACCACGGAAACGGCCGAGGGAGAAAGAGTTGATCCGCTGCAATCCCTTTTGGAGAACGACAGCCTGCCAGAAGACAAGCTATTGCAGCGACTGGAAGCCGAAGTCTATCGGCTGCAGCAGGAAAACAGCTATCTGGAAATATTGCGGGCCAGCGAGCTACAAAAGCAGGAGCGGCAACGCTATTGGCAGAAACTGGAGCGGGAAGACCCCGCTTTTGTTGAGCAACGCGGCAAGATAAACGCCCATTTTGATGAGCTCAAACGCGCCAATGATGACAAGATAGCCAAGCTGCAGCAACACAGAAAGTTGCTGCAGCAAAAATCCGAGGCTCAGCCCTGAATCAGCTGCGCAGCCCTATCCCACGGGAGATCAGGTAATAAGCCAGCAACCACAGACCCGCACAAAACCCCAGCATCACGCCAATGGACAGCGGCACGCTCATATCGGCAAATCCCAGGAAACCATAGCGGAACACGTTGATCATATACACCACAGGGTTCAGCGCCGATACGCCACGCCAAAAGTCAGGCAGCAGCGACAGCGAGTAAAACACCCCGCCAAGATAGGTCAGCGGCGTCAACACAAAGGTGGGGATGATGCTGATATCGTCGAAGCTCTTGGCAAACACAGCATTGATAAGGCCGCCAAGGGCAAACAGCACTGAGGTCAGAAACACTGTGACTATCACCAATCCCAAGTGCTGCACACTGAGATCGACAAAGAACATGGCCACCAGGGTCACTATCAGGCCCACCAGCAATCCACGGGCGACACCGCCACCGACATAGCCGGCTATCATCACATAGTGGGGCACAGGCGCCACTATCAGCTCTTCCAGGTTACGCTGGAACTTGGCGCTGAAAAAGGAAGATGCCACATTGGAATAGGAGTTGGTAATCACCGACATCATGATAAGGCCCGGGGCGATAAACTCCATGTAGGACACCCCGCCCATCTCACCGATGCGACTGCCCACCAGATTACCGAAGATCAGGAAATACAGTGTCATGGTGATCGCCGGCGGTACCAGCGTCTGTACCCAGATGCGGGTAAAACGGGTAATTTCCTTGATTAAAATACTCTTGAAGGCAACCAGATACAGACCTCTCATGCCTGGCCTCCTTGGGCATTCTCAACCAGTTTCACAAACAACTCCTCCAATCGATTGGCCTTGTTACGCATGGATAGCACCTCAACCCCCTGCTCGCTCAGTAAACCGAAGACGGCGTTCAGGCTGTGGGACTTCACCAAGTCCACTTCCAGGGTCGCCGGATCGGTAAGCCTGACTGTGATATCGCCAAGTTTGGGTACCTCAACAAGCGGCTGCTTGATATCCAACACAAAGGTTTCCATATCCAGTTTCGACAGCAGGGATTTCATACTGGTGCACTCCACCAGTACACCCTTATCGATAATGCCTATGTTGCGGCAGAGCATTTCCGCTTCTTCCAGATAGTGGGTCGTCAGTATGATGGTGACGCCTTCAGCGTTTATTTTTTTGAGAAACTCCCACATGGAGCGCCGCAGTTCTATATCCACCCCGGCGGTGGGCTCATCGAGGATCAAAAGTTTGGGCTCGTGCATCAAGGCCCTGGCTATCATCAAACGCCGCTTCATGCCGCCGGAAAGCTGCCGGGATTGGCTGTTGCGCTTGTCCCAGAGATCCAGTTGCCTGAGGTATTTCTCGGCCCGCTTGTGGGCTTCGTCTCTGGGCACACCGTAATAACCGGCCTGGTTAACCACGATTTGCAGCACTGTCTCGAACTGATTGAAGTTGAATTCCTGCGGCACCAGGCCGATACACAATTTGGCCTGCTCCAGCTCTTTATCCAGATCATGGCCAAAGACCCGCACACTGCCGCCACTCTTATGCACCAGCGAGCTTATGATACCGATAGTGGTGGACTTACCGGCACCGTTGGGGCCGAGCAAGGCAAAAAAGTCGCCCTGAGCCACATTCAGGCTAATCCCTTTGACGGCTTCGACACCGCCCTTATAGGTCTTCTTAAGATTGTCCAGCTCCAACGCCAGAGCTTTGGTCGTCATAGATGTTTCTCCTAAAGAGCCTCCAATACCTGAGGTATCGGCAGCGGCCCGGGACGCAAAAAGCAAGACTCCCGCCGTGGCGGGAGTCCGTCTTACTATACAAACAAAGCCGAAATCACAGCTTGCTTACTCCTGCGGGATCACCTTGGCGATATAAGGCAGGTTGCGGTACTGCTCGGCGTAGTCGATGCCATAACCGACCACGAATTCATCAGGAATAGTAAAACCGACAAAGTCTACCGGCACGTCGACTTCGCGGCGGTCCGGCTTGTCCAGCAGAGTACAGAGAGTCAGGCTCTTTGGCTCACGCAGCAGCAGCATTTCGCGTACCTTGTTGAGCGTATTGCCCGAGTCAATCAGATCTTCGACGATCAACACATCACGATCGGCGATTTCCGACTGAACATCTTTGAGTATCTTCACGTCTCTAGAGCTGGTCATGGCATTGCCATAGCTGGAAACAGACATAAAGTCGATCTCTACATGGCCCTTAATCCGACGGCAGAGATCGGCCATAAAGACCACTGAGCCCTTGAGCAGGCCGACCATCAGCAACTTGTCGGCATTGGCATAATGCGCATTGATGCGCTCGGCTAATTCATCCAGTTTCTGGTTGATCTCTTCTGCCGAGATCATCACTTCGGTGGTGTGTTTCATATCACTCTCAATTGTCGATCTCACTGTCTTTGGGTTTGTCATAACCCCAGCGATCCGTTAATGCATGTTCGACACCCAGATGATCCAGGATCCGGGCGACCATGAAGTCTATCAGATCTTCAATGGATTTGGGATGATGATAAAAGCCGGGGGCGGCCGGCATTATGATGGCGCCCAGTTGGCTGAGTTTCAACATATGTTCGAGATGAATGGCGTTGAAAGGTGTCTCTCTGGGCACCAACAACAACTGACCGCGCTCCTTGAGCACTACATCGGCGGCCCGCTCCAGCAGGCTGTTACTCATGCCGGTGGCCACCGCGGCCAAAGTGCCGGTTGAGCAGGGACAGATCACCATCTGCTTTGGCGCCGCCGAGCCGGACGCCGGCGGAGAGAACCACTCATCCTTGCCGAGCACCCTCAGCTCACCGCCTTCGGGAAACAGTTTTCTGAGCTGCTCTGTGGCCTTGTCCGGTGCGCTGCTGAGTTTGAGCCCATGTTCCGTTGCCAGCACCACCCGAGCGGCGCTGGACACCATCAGAAAAACCCGAAACTCGGCCTTGAGCAAGCACTCCAGCAGCCTCAGCCCATAGGGCGCCCCGGAGGCGCCGGTCCAGGCGAGGCTGATACTCTTAATCTGCTGATATTTCACGCTTTGACCTCGCCACTTCTGGCTTTAAGGGCCTGGAGCAACTTTTGATGCAGACCGCCAAAGCCGCCATTGCTCATGATCAGCACGGTATCGCCGGGCTTGGCTTCACCACTGACCTTGGCCACTATCTCATCTATGTCGTGCAAAACCTGCACCGGCAGCGGCGCCGCCTCCATGGCCGCGGCAATATCCCAATCGATATTATCCGCCTGATACAACACGGCCTCATCGGCCAGGGCCATAGAGTTGGCCAGTGTGTCTTTATGCACCCCTTGCTTCATGGTGTTGGAGCGGGGCTCGAGCACGACAGTGATTTTGCCCTGGCCCACCTTGGCGCGCATCCCCTGAAGAGTAGTGGCGATTGCCGTTGGGTGATGGGCAAAGTCGTCATAAACGCTGACCTCATCTACGCTGCCCAGCAACTCGAGACGGCGCTTGGGCGGGGTAAAGTCTGCCAGCGCCTTGAGCGCATCTACCGGTAAGACCCCAACATGACGCGCCGCGGCTATCGCCATAGTGGCGTTGTCTATGTTGTGGCGCCCAATCAGACCCCAGCTCAAAACGCCCTGGGATTTACCGCGGAAAAATAGCTCAAATTCGTGACCATCGTCTGCCAACATCCTGGCGCTCCAGTCCCCCTGGCCGGCTTCATGGCTCAAGGTTTCCTGCTCACTCCAGCAGCCCTTGGCTATCACGCCGGCAACCGCCTGGCTGTCTTGCGGCCAGATCACCCGGCCATCCCCCGGCACGATTCTGAGCAGATGGTGAAACTGCTTCTGTATCGCCTTGAGATCGTCGAAGATGTCGGCATGGTCGAACTCCAGGTTGTTGATCACCAAGGTTCTTGGCTGGTAATGCACAAACTTGGAGCGCTTGTCGAAGAAAGCGCTGTCATATTCGTCGGCCTCGACCACAAAGAAGGGCGACTCGCCCAACCTGGCCGAAATGCCGAAATTCTGCGGCACCCCACCAATCAAAAAGCCAGGTTGATAGCCGCAGGCTTCGAGGATCCAGGCCAACATGCTGGCGGTAGAGGTTTTGCCATGGGTACCGGAAACGGCCAATACCCAACGTTCGGGCAATATATGGTCATGCAGAAACTGCGGACCCGAGGTGTATTTCAGGCCACGGTTGAGTACGGCTTCCACACAGGGGTTGCCGCGGCTCATGGCATTGCCTATCACCACGAGATCCGGCTTGGGATCCAGCTGTGACGGGTCAAACCCCTGAATAAGGTCTATCCCCTGCTGCTCAAGCTGGGTACTCATGGGTGGGTAAACATTGGCATCGGAGCCGGTGACCTTATGTCCCATGGCGCGAGCCAGCAACGCCAAGCCCCCCATAAAAGTGCCACAGATCCCCAGAATATGTACGTGCATTAAGGCCATCCTTCTGCAGTGAGTCCGCTCACCCCACGTTGGGCGAGTTTGCATGCCGCTCATTGTACCTATGCCACCGGCAAGACGCGAGAGGCCTCTGCCTGCTGTTCAGTTTTCTCTCATCTTCCCATGACAAATACGATAAATGGGTAGCGGAAATTTCCCAAAACCTGAGCCGATCGCTGGTCAGGACAGAGCCGCGCGTTTAAAATGCCCGCAGCCTACGCAAATGCGATTAGCATCAGGAAAGCAGCATGCAGTTAACGGAAGAACTCCAACATCTCAGGCGCGAGCTTGAAGATCTCAAACTCAAAGAGACTAACCTGGAAATCAGGACAGATATCCGCCTCGACGCGATAGAACAAAGAATCGAGGCGCTGTTTGCGGCCGTCAATCAGCTTGCCGAAGAGCAAGCTCAGCCTTTGGCGCCCAAGGTTGCCGAGCCGTCAGCAATACCTGGGCCCAATGAGCCTCAGGCCGAGCCCAAAGCTGCCGACTTCTTCTCGGAGTCACAGACCCAGCGCCAGGACGCCTGGCAGCGTAAGGCCGATATAAAACCTATCGAGCACACCAAACCGGCAAGGGTGGAGATTGCAGCAACGCCAGTTGCAGCCAAAGCGCAAACCGCTTCTGAATCCTTCGCTTCGAAATCTTCCGCTTCGAGACCCTCTGATTCGAAATCCTCCGCCGCCCAAAGAGTATCGCCCCAAACACAAGAGGGTCGAGGGCAGCAGACTCCCAACTGGGGGCGTAAGTTTGATCAGGCTGTGGCCGCTTTTTTTGCCGCTATGCTGAGCCCCCTGCTGGGACTCTTCGCACAAGCCAAAGATTTTTATCAGCACTATCAAGCCAAAGGTCAGGGCCCGGTATTTATGATGACCCTGGCAGGGATTATCGCCATGACTCTGGGCTTTGGTTATCTGCTGCAGTATTCCATGAACCACTGGCTGTCGGACACAGGAAAGGCCTTGACTGGCTTTGTCTGCGCCAATGGCATTCTGGCTTTGGGGGCCTTTATCCGCAAACGGCAACGAGCGATGGCCGATTTCGGCTCGGGTCTGGTGGGCCTTGGGCTGATTATCAACTATCTGTGTGCCTATTTTGTCGGTCCCTACTTCGAGCTGGTACCGGATGGCGTCAGCTATCTGCTGCTGTTACTTATCACTGTGGCCGGTTACAGTCTGGCGCTGAAACTGGAAGCCAGAGTCATCAGCATAGTCGCCTTGCTGGGTGGCTCCCTGGCACCACTGATGCTGCTTTCCGGCAGTCAGGCGCCTTTGATGTATCTACCCTTCCTGCTGCTGATTGGTGGCTGCTCTTTACTCTTGAGTCACAAGATACGTTGGCCTGTGCTGCTGGAAACGACAGCCATACTGCACATCGCCTGTATCGAGAGCCTGAGTTTCTTTGTCGAGCTGCCGCTGCAAGGGCAAGGGATAATGGGAGTTCTGGCGCTCATCTCCCTGCATGGCCTCTTCTATGGTTATGGCCTTGGCAGCCTTTGGCTGTTTGGCCGGGAAGGCCTCAGCCACAGACTGCTGGCTCTGCCGGCGGCCTTGCTGGCCTTTTTGGTCTATAGCCTGAGTCAGTTCAGCCCCCATGCCGGCGAGCTGCTGCTGGCCAACGCCGCCGTGCTTATCGGCCTGTCGCTCTGGCTTAAACAAGACAAACAGCTGCAGACGCTATTGTGGCTGGCGACCGGTGCCTGTCTCGGTTTTGCCGCGCTCAGCCTGCTCAGTGGTGAGCTGCTGGGGCTGGTGTTACTGCTCGAAGCCTTGCTGTTGATGTGGCTAGGTTGCCGAGAGCAGCAAGCCTCGCTGCGAATCGAGGCCATCACCCTGCTGGCTCTTGGACTGGTCATCAACCTGTTGGCCCTTGGCGATATGATCAATGAAGCGCCGGCGCTCTTGTCACTGCCGCTGCTGGCTTGGGGGCTAAGCACGCTTACGCTGTTTGGCTTTAACCAACTGCTGGGCAAACAGCCCGAGCTCAGCCGCTGGGAGCAACAACTGCTGCAGCTGGGACGCGAGCTTGCCAACGTGCTGCTGGTGTCTTTAGCCCTGGTTAGCGCCTGGCTGATAAGTGAAAGCTACTTCCTGGTGATAATTCCCGGATTGAGTCTGACCTTGCTGCTACTCGCACGCAGGCAACAACTCAGGGTCAGCGAGACCTTGGCCTGGGCCTTGTTGTTACCGCTGGCGGCTCAGGTCATCTTCGCTGCCGTGGATGTGCATAGCCTGAGTTTCCGCGCTCAGCCGCTGTATGCGCAAATCGCCAGGGTAGAGCTGTTCCTCTGTCTGTTACTGGCCTGGTATGCATACCGGCGCTTCCATCCCAAGGGCGAACTTAGGCGTTTGGCCTGGTACACTCGCCTGGCCTGCCTGGTGCTATTGCCACTGCTGTGGCTGCCCAAAATCGCCCTTCGCTTTGAAGATTGGCTGGCCCCGGCCTTGTGGTTATCCTGCTTTGTCAGCTTAGTATTGGCCCGCAAGTTCAGGCAGCCGATACTGAAACGCGAAGCGGATGTACTGTTGGTGCTGGCTATAGCCCAAACCGCTTTTGCTTGCCTGGCAGGACAATGGCCTGGGCTTATCGCACTGCTGCTGGGCAGTCTCTATTCCGGTCTGCTGCTGTGGCGCTATCCGTCCCTGCCAAGGCTCTGGCAAGGCCCCTGCCGATTCGGCTGGCAGTTGTCACCCTTCTATGGCGCCCTGCTGCTGGCGGTGGTCAGTCACAGCCTGGAGGTCTTGTTCAGCCACACTCTGGCACTTAGCAGTGTGGTGCTGAGTGGCTACTTCTTTATCCTGCTCAGCCGCAAACCGCTCAAGGCCCTGCGCCCGGGTTACCCCTTTGCCTTTGCCAGCTTCTTTATCGCCTTGCTGCTGCCCTGGATTACCTGGCTCGACAGCCTGCAATATTTGCAGCTCGATGTCCTGACCCGGCCCTCCGAACCTTGGCTGATGGCGCTGGCACAAGCTTGCAACCTGGCCTTGCTGGCGCTGTTTATCCGTAAACGGCCATTGGCCATGAGACGCTATCGTCAGCAGTTGCCGACCAATATGGTGTTTATCGCCTGGCATGCCCTGTTGCTGCTGGCCTATCTGCCACTGGCCTACCAGATGCCAACCGGATTCGATGCCACCTTAAGCACAGTGCTCATGGTGTCCCACGGCTGCTGGCTGATGTTCCTCAGCCTGCGTCCCGGCTGTCAGATTATGCTCAAACTGGCCGCAGGTCTGTTTGCCATCAGTTGCCTCAAGGTATTACTGCTGGATATGGCCGCCGCCGAGCTGCTGCAAAAGATCATCGTCTTCATGCTGATTGGTGCCTTGCTGCTCGGGGTGGCTTACTTCTACCAGAAGTCCAGAGCCCGGCTGCTGTCACAATAAACCAACTCAAAGGCGCCTGCGGGCGCCTTTGGGATAGGTCTGACAGCCATAGATTGAAGGTTTTGCTAGAATGGCGGCCTCTTACTCCATCCTTGGTGATTTATGAAACTGACCCACATAGCCCTATTTTCCCTGGCTCTGTTTTCGCTCCCCGCCCTGGCCGGTGGTCATTGCGCCAAAAAAGAAGCCGAAATCGAAAAACAGATCTCTTATGCCAAAGAGCATAACAACAGCCACAGAGTACGAGGGCTGGAAACGGCGCTGGCCGAAGTCCGTGCCCACTGCACTGAGGCCGGTGAAATTAAAAAACAGCAAGATTCACGCGATGAATTGGCAAACAAGATCCGTGACAAGCAGGATGATATTCGCGAGTTACGTGAAGAGCTGGCTGAAGATCGCGCCGAACTGAAGGCAGATATCGCCGAGGCCGAGCGCAAGGGCAAAGTCGATAAGGTCGCCAAATATCAGCGAGAACTGGCCGAGGAAGAGGCTAAAACAGCCGCCAAGATCAGTGCCAAAGAGGCTGAAATACGTGCATTGAAGTCCGAGCTGGACGCCAGATAAGTATTAGCCCCGCTTGGCGGGGCTTTTTGATGATGTCATCAAGCCTGGGAGGCTTCCAGCGCCTGGGCCACATCGCTGATGATGTCGTCTATATGCTCAATTCCCACAGAGATCCGGAGCAGATCTTCACTCACCCCGGCGCGAGCCAACTCCTCGGCGTTGAGCTGCCTGTGGGTCGTGGTGGCAGGGTGACACGCCAGTGACTTGGCATCGCCTATATTCACCAGACGCAAGATCATCTGCAGCGCATCGATAAAGCGCCCGCCGGCCTCTTTGCCCCCCTTGATACCAAAGCTGATAATGCCGGACGCCTTACCCGAGGTGATTTTGTCGCAATCGGCCTTATAAGGGCTGTCTGTCAGGGCGCCATAATTGACCCAGCTCACCAGCGGATGGGACTGCAGGTAACTTGCCAGCGCTTCGGCATTGCTGCAATGACGCTCCATCCGCAGGCTCAAGGTCTCCAGCCCCTGCAACAGTAAAAAGGCGCTGTGTGGCGATAGAGCCGCGCCGGTATTACGCAGCGGCACCACCCGGCAACGGCCGATATAAGCGGCCGCGCCGAAGGCTTCGGTATACACCACCCCATGGTAGGAGGGGTCCGGCTGATTGAGCACAGCAAATCTGTGTTTATTGGCGACCCAGTCAAACTTGCCCGAATCGATGATCACCCCGCCCACTGTGGTGCCGTGGCCACCGACATACTTGGTGAGCGAGTGGACGACGATATCGGCGCCATGTTCGAAGGGGCGGCACAGCACAGGGGTCGCCACAGTGTTATCCACCACCAAGGGCACACCATGTTTGTGGGCAATTTCTGCCAGACGCGCGATATCGACAATATTGCCGGCGGGGTTGCCTATGGATTCACAAAATACCGCCTTGGTGCGTTCATCAATAAGCGACTCCAGGGTATCGAAGTCATCGAACGACGCCATGCGCACCTCAACCCCCTGGCGCGGCAGAGTATGGGCGAACAGGTTATAGGTGCCGCCGTAGAGCTGGCTGCTGCTGACTATGTTGTCGCCCACTTCCGTCAGCGCCTGCAGCGCATAGGTGATGGCCGCCATTCCAGAGGCCAGCGCCAGCGCGCCAATGCCGCCTTCGATGGCCGCCATTCTGGCTTCGAGCACGGCGTTGGTGGGGTTCATGATGCGACTGTAAATATTGCCGGGCACCTTGAGGTCAAACAGATCGGCGCCGTGTTGAGTATCGTCGAAGGTATAGGACGTCGTCTGATAGATGGGCACCGCCGCCGACTTGGTGGTGGCTTCCGATTCATAACCATGGTGCAACGCCAGGGATTCCAGTTTCATCTCGCGCTCCTTGATGACGAGTAATGCAGTTTTAAGTTTGATATCAAGCTAGCAAACAGACATCCAGATGTCTAAATTTTTTTCAAGCAGTTTTCCCTGAGTCGTGCTCAGTGCACAAAATCAACATAGAAGTAAAAACATCTAGACGTCTAAATTGACAGACGACTGGCTATCCCCTATTCTTTCGCCTAATTTGTCAGGAGATGATGCCGTTAAGACAATGCAATTCAGCGAGTTTGGCTGCTGCGGAGGGAATCCCCGGCCGAACGTGATTCACAGAGAGTAGATTTTGACCCAGAACAACACTTCTCCGGCCGTTAAAGCTCCGGCCTCATTTGTGGCACTACTGCCATTGTTTCTGTTTCTGGCGCTGTTTATCGGTGCCGGGGTCTATTTCCAAAGCCAAGGGGTAGACTTTGCCTTCTATCAGTTGCCGAGCCCGATAGCGATATTACCGGCGATTGTACTGGCCATTTTGCTGTCCAAGCAAAAGCTCAACCAGACCATGAACACCTTTATGGCGGGGATAGGCCACAACAACATCATCGCCATGTGCCTAATCTATCTACTGGCCGGTGCTTTTGCCGCCGTGGCCAGTGCCACTGGTGGGGTTGATGCCACAGTTGCCTTAGGGCTTAAGCTGATCCCGGCCAATCTGCTGCTGCCCGGCTTTTTCATTATCGCCGCCTTTATCGCCACCGCCATGGGCACCTCCATGGGCACGATTGCCGCCGTGGCTCCTATCGCCCTCGGGGTTGCCGATCAGGCAGGGATTGAACTGCCACTGATGGCGGGCTCTGTGATGTCAGGCGCCCTGTTTGGTGACAACCTGTCTATTATCTCGGATACCACTATTGCCGCGACCCGCACCCAGGGCTGCGAAATGAGAGACAAGTTCCGTGAAAACCTGATCTTTGCCATTCCGGCGGCGATTGTGACCCTGTTGCTGTTCGGTTTCCTCTCTTCCGGTCAAGCCGAACTGCCACCACAGGAGGTCGACTTTGTTAAGGTATTACCTTACTTGAGTATTCTGGTGCTGGCCGTCGCCGGGCTGAACGTGTTTGTGGTACTGGCCATCGGCATTTTGCTGGCCGGGATAACAGGGTTTGTCACTCAGGATTACTCGCTGCTGACCTTCAGTAAGGATATCTACAAAGGCTTTGGCAATATGCAGGAGATCTTTATCCTCTCCATGCTGGTTGGTGGCCTGGCGGCCCTGATGCAGCAGCAAGGTGGCCTGAGCTTTGTCAGCCAGCAGATAGAGAAGCTGATAGCCCGTTTCTCCCGCGCCAAGGGTGAAGCCTCCTGCCGCGCCGCCGAGCTGGGGATGGCGGGGATAGTGGCTTTGACCAACTCCTGTGTGGCCAACAATACCGTCTCTATTGTGGTCAGCGGCGATATCGCCAAAGATCTGGCAGCCAAACATGGGGTTGCCCCAAAACGCGCCGCCAGTATTCTGGACATTTTCGCCTGTATCATTCAGGGGCTTATTCCCTACGGTGCCCAGGCATTGCTGATAGCTTCCCACTTCAAGATCTCTCCCCTGGAAGCCGTTGCCAACACCTGGTACTGCATGATCCTGGCCTTGGTTGCCGTGGTGATTGTGATACTGCGTCCCCGCAGTTAAACTAGCGGGCGCAATAGCCAAACCGGTCCCTGCGACCGGTTTTTTGTCGCCGTCATTTGGCGACTATTATTGAATGCAGGTATTCAAACGAGTCATTCCATGCCCCTGTACGAGCAATACCATAAGCAAGATCCGCAGCGCCTGGCATTTATGATGTCTCTGGTGGGCGTCAGCATAGCGGCACTGGGCATGGGCTCCTCCTTCTGGGCCGCCTATGACAACTTGGGCAGCGCCATTTTCAGCATGCGCATGGACAGACTGGGCGACTACTTGAGCTCGCCGCTGGCCTATGTCTACAATATCTCGCTACTGCTCGGCGGCGCCTGCTTCATCTTGGCCATGGGTGGCCTCTGGTGGCAAAAGCACAGCGCGGCAGCCAGCTTGTTGTCAAGATCTGGCATAGCGGTTGGCTTGGGGATAGTGGCGCTGGGGGTCTTCCCCTACAATGAACTCTTTGCCCACCAGCTGGCTGCTATCTTCTTTATTGCCAGTACCTTGGTGATGTTCACCCTTTGCTGCTATTGCTTTGTCTCCCACAGAGCGCTCTGTAACCTGCCGCTGTGCCTGTTCAGCCTTCTGGGGATAATGTCTGCCATCGGCCTGTTATCCCAGTTACAATGGCCATCGATGAACTATGCCTCTTGTTCAGTGCAAACCCTCTGCCCTTCGGTATGGTTTATGTGGCTGCATTCCATTGCCACTGTGTTTGCCGGTCTCAGCCTGTCGGCCACCGTATATCGACTGTGGCACTGGTCGCAACCGCTCAACGACTGATGACTGATGACTGAAAAACCGTATAGGGCTGACGCAACAGCGCCAAAAACAACCCTGCAAGCCACAATGCGCCTTGCCCACTATTTGGCGCAATCCGGTCTGTGCTCAAGACGCGAAGCCGCCAGACGCATCGAAGCCGGAGAGATTTTTCTGGGTGACAGGCCAGCCAAACACACAGACAGAGTCACCCTCGCCGCCGGGCAGCGACATTGTCTTGAGAAGCTGTTTTATCTGGGCGAACCCGTCGCCGCCCCGGCACCTTACGCTTATCTGCTATTCAATAAACCCGTCGGGATAGATTGCCGCTTGCTCAAGGATGACCCGAGCAGCCTATTGCATCTATTGCCCCAGGATAAACGCCTGTATCCGGCCGGAAGGCTGGATAAAAACTCCCGCGGCCTGTTGCTGCTCAGCAACGACGGCGAGCTGACCCAGCAACTGATGCATCCGGATTTTTGCCACAGCAAACACTACCGGGTCACTCTGGAGCGGGCATTTACTGACGCGTTTATCCATGCCTTGAGAAACCCAATGGATTACGGGTATGGCCAGGTGCAGGCATCACAAGTCACGCCAATTTCGGCAAACAGTTTTGAAATCATTCTGACTCAGGGCAAGAAGCGGCAAATTCGCCGTATGTGTCGGCATTTGGGCTACAGAGTCACAGATCTCTGCCGTACCCGGATAATGGAGTTAACACTTGATAGGCTTGCTGAAGGGGAGTTTAGAGAGCTCAGCCGTGCACAAATCGCCGCGCTCAAAGTGTCACTTCAACGCTGAACAAACCACATAATCTTTAGTGCGATTCCTGATTGGTTTATTGCTAAACTAAGCGGCTTGTTGGCCCTGCCCCCAATCCCCACAGGGAAATAGGCAACCATACTCATCACTCATTTCAGGAGACATCATGCTAGAACTCTTCGCCGTCGCCAGTATCACTATGTTGGCCGTTATCAGCCCTGGGGCTGATTTTGCTATGGTATCCCGCAATAGTATGGTACTCGGACGCCGGGCCGGTCTGATGACGGGTGCCGGTATATCACTGGGCGTATGGGTACATGTGCTCTACTCCATTGCCGGTATCGGACTGCTGATCTCCCAGTCACTGTGGCTGTTCAGCCTGATCAAGTTTGCCGGGGCGGCTTATCTGATCTATCTCGGCATCACCATGCTCAGAAGCAAGGCGGTTGAAGCATCTGAATTGCAGACCCAGGAAGTGATTTCCGATTGGGCGGCACTCAAGAGTGGGTTTCTGACCAATGCCCTCAATCCCAAGACGACATTGTTTGTGGTAGCACTCTTTACCCAGGTTATCGATCCCCAGACCAGCACTCTGACCCAAATAGGTTATGGTGCCTTTATGTCAGCCGCCCACCTGCTGTGGTTTTCATTGGTGGCTTTATTGTTTTCCTCGCAAGCTGCCCGTCGCTCCGTGGCCCGTTGTCGCCACTGGGTTGAACGCGCCATAGGCGGCGTTTTGGTCAGCCTGGGGCTGGGATTGGCCTTTTCCTCTGTGGGACGTTCCTGAGCAGTTTCACGGTGAAGGCCGTCAGGGTTGACTGCCTTCACCGTTTTTAGGCTCGCTTGCCCGGGAGGAGATGGTTTTATCTTCCTTCCCGCCGGGTTGCAGCTCAGACAGAAGATCGGCGGCCTGAGTCACGGCCGCCAGATTAGCCTGATGTTCCTCTTCAGCCATAGTCTTGGATTCGGCGCGCTCTTCCTTGCTGCGTCTGGACTCTCCACTGGCCTTGACCTCTGAATCATAGGGCAGGTCCTCAATTCCCGGCAGTGAATCCGGAATATCGCTGGGGCTGACATCCACTATCTGTGAACGGTTCATGGTGATCTTGTATCTGGCATAGCGCGGCGCCTGCTTGCCCTCTTTGAGCACAGCCACCAGGTTTATCTGATAGCGCCGCTCCACCGACTCATTGCTGATCCGGCCATCGGTTTCGGTGTAAATTTTGGCCTTGCCGCGCTCCAGGTAGCGAGCAAAGGGTACTAAGCTGAACACCACCTGTTCCTGCAACGTGTTGTAACCGGAGAGAAACTCGGTATCTGCCACCTTGGTCTGGATGCCATAGTGAAGAATTTCGGCATCGACCTTATTCTGGCTGTGGCGCCGCCTGAGGATCTCTTTGACATCTTTGGGAAGATCCTGGCTGCGCATAAATTCAAGCCAAACCAGCTGCTTGGCAATGAACTTTTGGTTGGTGGTGTCTCTCAATATCCGGCTCCAGCGCGGTCGTCCCCGTTGGATATAGCGCCACAGGGCATTGCGTACATCGTCTTTAAAGATCTCCCGCGCACCGTAAATCAGCGCCAGCACCAGCACCAATACCAGGGTCACACCGCTGAATACCCCTTGGGCCTTGATGATCAGTGCCGACACCACCAACATTACCAGGGCCGTAGCCAATCCTGTGGTCAGCTTCTTGAGCCCTGTGCCCAGAGGTTTGATCTCCTCTTTGAGTACCACCCCTTGCTGAATAAGCCTTCTGAGCAGCAACATCTTGTTGGCAATGCGATTGGGATCCTGCAGGGTCTGCGCCGAATTGTAGTGCCGCTCCGCCCGATAGTTATTCTCCACCCGGCAGAGGGTGATCACCTTGTCCGAGATATGGCTGAAGTCGCTGTTTCTGGGGCCATGGGCCAGCAGCTTCAGCAGTTGCTGTTCACAGAACCAGGACAGGTAGTTATCGGCATTCTCGAAATAGTGCTTCCATTTGGCATCGGCCGGTTCGTTGCGGCGAAACTTCTTCAGCAAAATCGCTGTCTGCTCGGTTAACTCCTCCAGCAAGGGATAGAAATTTTCCGGCTCGGATTGCCGCGAAATCTCTTTGGCATCGTTCTCCATCGCCACCACAAACTGGTAGGCAAACAGGTTCAGATAGAGGCGAAACTCTTCAACGGTACGCTTCTTCTGACTCACAAACCTGGATTGCACCAAGGGCAGATGCAGGCCATCCGAGTAGTAGGAACGCCGACCGAGAATGGCGCTGAAGTAGTATTCCTCTTCATTCAGGCTCTGCGGCCCTATGCCCATCTCCTTGGGCAGGGAAAAGTAGAGATCCAGCTTGCGCTGCTCCCCGACATCCATCAGATGGCTGAACTTGATGGATAGATTTTCTTCCTGCTTGATACGTAGTTTGGACACAATAATGGAACACTATCAATGAATTGATGAAAGATCCTGACTATAGCCCAAGCAACACGGGAATGGGATAGCGCACCGGCGTTAACTGAGTGGAAATGGTGAAATCGTCAGCAAAAATTCAGCCGTCAATGGATCAGGCGACAGCCACATACTGTGTTGCTCGGTTGGAATAACACAATAGCATAGTCTTTGGCTTCATCGGCATCGAGGATCTCCAGAGCCAAATGGTGCAGGCCTTCGTTGCTGAGGTTGAAACTGGAAATATAGGAGAGGTATTGCATGTGGGCGGGCCTTGCACCCTTGCCGGAGAGTTCCTGTTTGTCCGTGACCAGAATTTGATAACGGCCGGCTTCTTCCGAAGCCAGTTGCCCCTGCATCAAGATACTGCCGGCGGGGGTGCCATCCATGTTGAAGTAGCGATAGTTGACCAGGGCTCGCTTGCCTTTGGTCTGCAGATCCAGCAGCAGGTAGTGCTGCGCATCTTCGCCCTCATTCAACTGCCGGTCGTAGAGCTCGGAGCTGCAGTTAAGCGCCAAAGCGGGCGCTGTCTGGCTGAAACGATAGATCACCAGCAAACAGCCGAGCAGAAAGATCAGGATCAGCAGATTTATCATCCAAAGCCAACGTCTAGCCACAGAGATCAACCTCCTTGAGCCAAGGTACGCTCACAAATGCCTTCACCTGACGGCCATCGCTGATCTTGAGATTACGCACCACGGATTGTCCCAGATACTCGCCTCTCAAGGTGAGGTTAAGCACCTGCTTATCATGGGACAGCGACACATATAACTTGCGCCAGGGGCTGCTCTTGCACTGGGCCAATGCCGAGGCCAACACCTTACCCTGCTCGGTCAACAACTGGTTGTTGGTGCGGGAGTTGGAATAGAAAAACAGCTCCATTCTCTGACCCGAAAGCAAGGTCAATTCCTGCTTGTTCAGCGGAATGGTGGGCGCCACTCTGGGCAAGCGATACAGATAGAAGAGACTGAGGCCGAGCATGAATATCAGCACCAAGCCTACCAGCAGTTGTTTGGGACCTGCATTCAACCTGGACTCCAGCACTCCTGCAGGTTTACGGGCCACAGATGAGCGCAGCAGATACCCCTGCCCCTTGACCGTTTCAATCAAAGACTCATATTCGGGCCCCAGAAAGGCACGCAACATACAGACAGCACGGGCTACGGACGAATCGCTCAAAGGGGGATGATTGTCATCACCGGCGCGCAACTCGATACGGGAAACCAAACGCCCCTGATTGGCGAGCAGGAGTTTCAGTACCTGTAACTCCGCCCGGGGAAGATGCCAGCTATCCCCCCGGCCCCTGTGTTGTAACTCACCGCTGGCTTCATCAAACCAGCAGTCGCCTATCTGCATTATATTCCTCCTGTTTTATATGGTTATGAGTCTATGCAAGAAATCTAATCACTACTGTGATCCTCTTAACCCTGACACAGGAAAAAGTTTAAAAAGTGATCCAACTCAGGCGAGGCGCCGACCAAGAGGGAAGCAAGTGGCATTTTGTGAACCAGTACCCAGGATTGAAGCCACTGAAGACTGAGGGAAAAAGCCATGAAGACGCCATTAATCAACATGAATGCAACAAATAAAGTGACCCATATCAAATGCTAATCCTCAATGGGTATCAAGATGCAAGCCGTCAATCGTCTTTGCATGTCAAAAATCCGTTTTCGGCCAACTCAGGATTCATGCGCGCTGAATCACAACCTTCATCAGACATCCCCCTAAGCTGAAGACAACCGACCAGGTCGGGAAAAACAAAGACAACAAAGGGTGATAAATATGAGCATTAACAGACGTCAGGCCCTCGGCCAGATCATTGGAATTAGCGCCGCAGCAGCCGGAGCCGGCCTCACGGCCACTTGTGCCTTTGCAGCCACGGATGAGTCAGGAAACTACCGCCTGGAACTGGGGGAAAAACTCAAATATGCCCCATTGGATCCCATGGCGACCGCCAAACTCGCTTATGAAACCGGCGGTGGCTGTATGCATCAGGTATTTCACGCTACTGTGACCATGCTGGCGCAGTCCGCCAGTGTCGATGCCGATAAGTTTGCCACTATTCCAACGGCGCTGGCCGGTTATGGTTTTGCCGGGGTCACCGGCCAGGGCACGCTTTGCGGTAACCTCAATGCGGTAGGTATGCTGGTCAATATTCTCGATGACATCAATGGCCAAAATGCCGCCGTCATCGGCGCCCTGTTCCGCTACTACGAGAATACCGAACTGCCTTTGTCCAGCGATGAGTTCGTTGCCGGAATCGGCTCCACCGCCGAAAAGACCGCCCTGGTGGTCAAGTCCTCGGTTGCCAACAGCGTGCTGTGCCACTCCTCCATCAGTAACTGGTCCAAGGCCTCAGGCAAGACCTTCTCCGAAAAAGGCGAACGCTGCTATCGTTTATCGGCCTCCATTGCCTATCATCTGGTGGAACTCCTGAACCGAGCCCACAAGGGCGAAGACTTGGCCGCCCTGCCGGAGAGCAAACCCAGCACCGAAGCCCAGAGTTGCCAAAGCTGTCATGGCTCCAGCAGCACCATGGGGCCAGCCGCCAGCGTCAAGACAGATATGGAATGTACCACCTGTCATACCGGGCACTTTAACTGAGGATTATCCGATGAAAATCAGCTATCTGAGCCTGCTGCTCAGCTCGGCCCTGCTCTTGGGAGGCTGTGGCAGCGATGATGACAACAGTAATGGCGGTGGCGAGATCACCCCTCCGCCGCCGGTCGAGAAACCCAGCCAGGATATTGCCGAGGCAAGCAGTATTGAGTTGACCCTCAATAGCTTCGATCCCGACTCAGGCCAGGTCACCTTTGCCCTGCAAAACGCCGAAGGCAAGGCGCTCACCAATGCCGCCAAGTACCGGATCACCTACTTTGGTTATCCGGCAGAAGAGCAAGCTTCCACCAAACCCAAGGCCTGGAAACGCTGGCATGTGACCTATGGTTACAGCTGCGATCCGGCGACCGAGTGCGCTGAACCGCTGCAGGCTCTGGACAGTGCCGGCAGCTACAGCTTCAGTCCATCTGGACTGGATTGGGATGCCAATGCCGCCAGCGGTGCCGTCAGCCGTTATAAGGTGGCCATAGAGGTGTTTGGCACAGAGATCAGCAATGAGCTGACACTCTACTCTCCCACCACAGGGGAAGGTGCGAACTAACCCCCGAAAACTGCCCCATCAAATAAGCCGCTGATCAGGGAGAGCAGCGGCTCTTGGGCCTTATCCTCCTCAAACTCACTCATACGACAGGCCCAGAGGTGATCTCCAGGCGTCACCTGGATAAGTGCATAGTCGGCCAGAATATCCATCTCAAGTACATGCAGCCTGAGATCCAGTTTGCCTGACTGAGCCAACACCTTATTGATACTGTCCCGCATCGCCAGCAGATATGGGGGCAACTCTGCTTCATCCACTTGCAGCTTTTCCTGTCGCTGCTCCAGGCTTATCAAATAGCTCAGGGAGCCAGGCTCAACCCCTTTGATGAGCCCTGTCAGTTCGATGCTGGCCCAAGGCTCAGAGTCGTGACGATAGCTCACCCGCAGTCTGGCATGACCATTTTCTGTGGCTATCCTGAGCCTGAGCTTTTCAGTGTTGGCCTGATCCACAGCCATGCCGGGACGGATCAAACTCGCTTCACAGTTGAAATTAGGGCTAAGACGTTTGGAAATCAGGGTATCGGCCCAGAGAATGCCGGCAGCAAACAACAGCAGTAATAACAGCAGCAGTATCCAGATCCGGTTTTGGCGTAACCGCCGCCGCAGAGTCGATTCAGTCACAGCGCAGTGCCTCCCTCAGCCAGGTATATTCGGGGGCGCAGGCGTTCATCTGGACCATGGTCAACTTATAAGCCTTGAGGTATTCGCCTCGGTCGCCTTCTCCCTTGACCACCATACTCAACACCTTATTGTCATCGCTGAGGGAGATGGAAATGGTGCGCCAACTATCGGGGCAGCGTGCCAGCCAGTCTTCAATACCTTGAGTCAAATCTTTCAATGCGGCCAATGCTTTGGGTTCGCCGTAGAGACGCAAAAAGGTAGTACTGCCCGAAGGATGTACGAGTTTAATCACCTCATCCGGCGTTTCCAGATAGCGCAGTGGCCCAACCCTGGATGACAAAAAAACCAATGCCAGTGCGCTCAGCAGTAACATCCAACAATAGTGACGCCAGGGCGTTTGTCCCTTGGGGGACAAAGAGATAGGCCTGCGGCCTCGGGTCTTGCTGTGCAGCAAAAAACCTTGCCTGTCTACGGATTCCAAGAGGTCGCTGTGCTCGGGTCCCAGGTATTGGCGGATCCTGGCCACCGCCTGCTCCAATAAATGCCCTTGATTGGCGGGAATGGCGGCCTCCTGCAGCAGTTGCATTCTGGATACCACCTGCCCCCTGTGAGCCAACAAAATATTCAGCACACACTGCTCTGTTTCAGACAGTGTCCAGCTCATCCCGGATCCAGTATGTTTGAGCGTGCCGGTATCGGCATCAAACCAATAGCAACCTATCTGCATGGCGTGGCTCAGCAGCAAATGAATGGCGGCAGTATAAGGGAAAAAAACACCCATCCAGAGTGATCTGTATGGGTGTTTTTAGGCTTTTGGCAAGAAGCGTGAACCGTCTCTCAGACTTTTCCCACAATTAAAATTTTGTTAATTAACAATATGATACATTCTTATCTAGAATGTAGAACTGTTAATCCAGAGGTGCACCAGAATGCTGGCTACGTAACCCAGGGCGATCACGGGTGTCCACCTGAGGTGAGCCCCAAAGGTGTATACCCCTCTCGCCTGCCCCATCAGCGCCACCCCGGCGGCACTGCCGATGGACAACAAACTCCCCCCAACCCCGGCGGTCAGGGTTACCAACAGCCATTGTCCCAACGCCATATCCGGGTTCATTGTCAGTACGGCAAACATCACTGGAATGTTGTCTATGATAGAGGACAGCACCCCAATGGCGACGTTGGCATAGGTGGGATCCCACTGGGTGTACATGGCATGGGATACCATGCTCAAATAGCCCATAAAGCCCAAACCGCCGACACACAGCACCACACCATAGAAGAACAGCAAAGTGTCCCATTCGGCTCTGGCAATACGGCTGAATACATCGAAAGGCACCACGTTACCCAGTTGCTCCAGACGCTTTTCATCCTGCATCAGGTGCGCCTTCTCCTGCGCTCTTGCCAGCGCTTTGGGGAAATTCTTCCTCAGGTAGAAGCCAAAACACTGCAGCAGTCCAAGGCCTGTCATCATGCCAAGCACAGGCGGCAGACCCAGCAGTGAATGGGTACACACAGCCATGGCTATGGTGAACAGGAACAGCAGCACTATCCGCTTGGCGCCTGTCTTGGTGTAAACCTTTTCAACCAGGGCATCAGATTTTTCCCTGGAAATAAACAGGCTCATGATCACCGCCGGCACCAGGAAATTCACCAGTGATGGCAGGAACAGCTTGAAGAACTCGGAAAAGTGCACCATACCCTTTTGCCACACCATCAGAGTGGTGATGTCCCCAAAGGGGCTGAAGGCGCCACCGGCGTTGGCCGCCACCACTATGTTAATGCACGACAGGGTGATAAAACGGCGATTATCGGCGCCCATTTTCATCACCACGGCGCACATCAGCAGCGCAGTGGTCAGGTTGTCGGCGATGGGCGAAATAAAGAAGGCCAGTAAACCGGTAAGCCAAAATATCTGGTATAAACTGAAGCCCTTGCTGACCATCCAACAACGCAAGGCGTCGAACAACTTACGTTCTTCCATGGCGTTGATATAGGTCATGGCCACCAGCAAAAACAGCAACAACTCGGCATATTCGAGCAGGTTATGTTTGAAGGCGGCTTCGGCCACTTCCGACATACCATTCTGGGTATAGACATAACCTATCATGCCCCAGATGAGACCGGCAGCGACCAACACAGGCTTGGACTTTCTCAGGTGCAGCTTCTCCTCCCCCATCACCAGTAAATAGGCGATGGCAAACAGAGTCAGAGCCAGATACCCCACGGTTGAGTCTGTCAGACTCAGGTTATTTGTGGCTTCCGTGCTAGCCAGGACCACAGGCGAAAACAGTCCTGACAAAATTCCCCCTAAGGCTGCGCAGCCCCCATGCAAACGCATTAACTTCATCTCTTTCTTCTCTTGGTAGGAAATTAACTAAAACCTAGCACAGAGAATGGAAAGCGAATCTTGATAAAACGCAAATTTCTGCAATTTAAGTGAGCGAGACCCGGCTCTAAGTGGCAGACCGCAGCAGAAGAGTTGAAAAAGACTGGTAAAAAAACACCATAGATCACAAAAGCGCCCGCAGGCGCTTTTATCTGGTTCACACTTTTTATGTCACGGCTTTTTTAGAAAGAATACAGCAGTGTCATATTGGTTTCAGTGTCAGTGCTCTTTTTGTCATCCAGCGGATCACTGTTATAACGCACAATCACGGCAAACTTCATTGCCAGGGCGCCGATGATGTTGGCGGTCAGCGAAGTCTCGGAGCGGGCGTCGAGCTTGTCGCCATAATCGGCAATAAACATCTGGCGGAACTTGGAGGTCTTGCTGATCTCCAGCTCATAGTTGATCACTCCGTGAGCGACCCAGCTGGCATCAGAGTTATAGCCCAGAATGGCGCTTTGCTCACTGTCCAGACGCTGATACTGGTAACCAGGACCTATCTCAGCATCCAGGAAGCTTTTGCTGCCCTGGAATACACGGTAGCCGTAACCGGCCGCACTGTTGAACTTGTAATCGTAACCAGTGAAGGGATCGGCTTCGTAGCTGGTGTTGGCAAACAGATAGCTGCGCTCATCCAGACGGTAGTTGCCCTGAACACCACCAAAATAACGTTTGGCAGTAACTTCTTCAGAATCTTCCTTGTACAGACCTTCGAGCAGGTACTGGTTTTCCCAGTTGCCCAGTTCGTGTTTCATCGCCAGGCGAGCCTTCACCGAAGAGGTTTCAGTGTTACCTGTGGTCAGGGTTGCCCCCAACTCCGCCTCACCGGCAAATGTTTTATCACCTTCGACAAAGTCAGCCCCAGCGTGAGCAAATGGTGCGACCAGCAGAATGGCTGCAGCGCTAAGCAGTTTTTTCATTCTTGTGCATCTCCGTTCAAAGCAATCCCCTAAAAAAACGGGCGCCATCTTAACATCTATGGCGAAAAATACGAAACAGCTCGCATTTTGCAGCTGAAAAAACCTGATTTCCGACACCGGTAACCGTTTTGTCTGACAGAGACAAGGCTATCAGGCCTTCAACCCGGCCGCAGACATCAGCAGTCGCAACAGCGAAGAGACACTCAGTAAAGAAAGAACACTCAAGCACCAAAGCAGCAGCATCCAACAGCCTGGCCGGCTATCGAGCCAATTCTTAGCCGGGGCCAGCAGCCGGATGGCCCGGCCCCTCAAAGCGTCAATGATAGGCTTCATCGGCGCTCACCTTGCCGCGGAACACATAATAGGTCCAGCAGGTATAAACCAGAATAATGGGGATAATAAACAGAGCCCCCACCAGCATGAAGCCTTGGCTCTGGGGTGATGCCGAAGCCTGCCAGATGCTGATGCCCGGTGGAATAATATAGGGCCAGATGCTGATCCCAAGACCGCAAAACCCCAGTAACACCAAGAGCAGCGTCATCACAAAGGGTTGGTAAGTATCTTGCCTTTGCAGGCCCAGATACAGATTCCATCCCAGTAGTGCCGTCAATAAAGGCACGGGTGAGAGGAAAATCAGGTTCGGCAGTGAAAACCAACGCTCGGCGATTTGGGGATGTGCCAAAGGCGTCCAGATACTGACCAGCACTATTGCCACCAGCAAGCCTATGAGCAAAGAGCGGCTCAGCAGAAACATCTGTTGCTGCAGATGCCCCTGGGTCTTCATGATTAGCCAGCTGCTGCCAAGGAGTCCGTAAGCGACCACCAGCCCGACACCGCATAAAAGCGGGAAAGGCGCCAACCAGTCGAGCTGCGAGCCGGCAAAGCTGCGATCTATGACAGGGAAACCGGATATCACAGCCCCCAGCACCACTCCCTGGAAGAAGGTCGCTGCCACAGAGCCGATGGCAAATGCCCTGTCCCAGGCTTTTCTGTGGCCTTCAAACGCCTTGAAGCGAAACTCAAACGCCAGGCCTCGAAAGATAAGCGCCACCAGCATAAAGGTCAGCGGAATCGCCAAGGCATCGATAATCACCGCATAAGCCAGCGGAAAGGCGCCGAACAGCGCAGCCCCGCCCAGTACCAGCCAGGTTTCATTGCCGTCCCACACAGGTGCCACTGAGTTCACCATGATATCTTTGTCATGCCTGTCTTCAACCAAGGGCAGCAGTATCCCCACGCCCAGGTCGAAACCATCCATGACTATGTACATCAAGGTGGCGAAAATAATAATCACAAACCAGATAACAGCCAGATCAATGCCCATACTCAGCTCTCCTTATGCAGCTCGTCGCTGTGAAACTGTGAAATACGCCCGACCAACGCAGGGCTTTCGGATAAGACTTCCTCGACCTTGGGCCCCTGACGGATAAGATTGAGCAGATAGAGATACCCCAAACCAAACACCAGGCTGTAGACCACAAAGAACCCCAGCAGGCTCAGGCTCATATGCAGCTCGCCATGGGCGGAGACCGCATCCCGGGTGCGCATTACCCCATGAATGATCCAGGGTTGCCGCCCCACTTCCGTGGTTATCCATCCGGCCAACAGCGCTATGAGTCCCGATGGTCCCATGAACAGACTGAAGCGCAGAAACCAGCGGCTCTGGTAAAGGCCACCACTGCGTCTGAGCCAAAGGCTGACGACACCGAGCAGCAGCATCAGCATGCCCAGTCCGACCATGACCCGAAATGACCAGAAGACGATAGGGACATTGGGCCTGTCTTCCACGGCAAACTCCTTCAGCGCTGGCACCTGGGCCTGGCTGTCGTGCATCAGGATCAAACTGGCCAGCGCCGGGATCTTGAGGGCATAGTCAGTGGTTTCTGTCTCCATATTGGGCCAGCCAAACAGGATCAGCGGTGTCGGCTCCCCCGAGCTGTTGTCCCAGTGCCCTTCCATGGCGGCGACTTTGGCCGGCTGATGCTCCAGGGTATTGAGCCCGTGAATATCCCCAAGCAAGGCCTGCAAAGGTGCACAGGCGAGGATCATCCACAACGCCATGGAGAACATCTTGCGCACCGCCGGGTTGTCGTTGCCTTTAAGCAAATGCCAGGCGCCCGATGCCGCCACCATCAAGGCGCAGCAGATAAAGGCGGCCACCGCCATATGCGAAAGACGCGGTATAAAGGAAGGGTTGAAGATGACAGCCAACCAGTCTGTCGGTACCACTTGGCCGGCTTCAATGACAAAGCCCTGGGGCGTGTGCATCCAACTGTTGGAGGCCAAGATCCAGAACATGGACATTATGGTGCCGAGGGCGACCATGCAGGTGGAGAAGAAGTGCAGCTGATCGCCGACTTTTTTCCAGCCAAACAACATCACCCCCAGAAATCCGGCTTCGAGGAAGAAGGCGGTCAACACTTCATAAGTCAGCAGAGGGCCGGTAATACTTCCGGCAAACTCGGAAAAGCCGCTCCAGTTAGTGCCAAACTGGTAAGCCATCACCAAGCCGGAAACCACCCCCATACCAAAGTTGACCGCAAATACCTTGGACCAAAAATGATACAGCTGCTTGTATACCGGATTACGCTTTTTGAGCCAAAGCCCTTCCAGTACCGCGAGATAACTTGCCAGGCCAATGGTGATGGCCGGGAAGATAATGTGAAAAGAAACCGTGAAGGCAAACTGTATGCGTGCCATTTCGAGTGCATCCAGTCCAAACATGAACCACCTCAAAGGGTCAATAAACCTGGCTGGCATCTTAAGGACTGAGACAAAACTATAATAGATACAGAAAATACGATTTTATATATAACAGATTGAATAATTGTTATGCTGGGCACGGGCAATAAAGCAGAGTAAACCATGGCCAAATATGAAACCCTGATCCAGCAATTGAGGCAGCAGATACAGAGCGGTGTCTGGCAGGTGGGTGACCGCTTACCTTCACTCAGGGAGCTGACTCAGCAGAGCCAGATGAGTTTGATGACAGTGATGCATGCCTATCAGGTGTTGGAAAGCCAGGGCTGGATAGTTTCCCGCCCCCGTTCAGGTTACTTTGTCGCCCCGAAAGTGGCTGCCCCCAAGCCCCAAGGTCTGCATCAGTCCAGTGCTGTGACCCGCGCCGAGTCGGTGGATATCAACGCCTTTATCTTTGAGGTGTTGCAGGCCAGTCGCGATCCGGGGATCACAGGGTTTGGCTCCGCCTATCCGGATCCCGGGCTGTCGCCCCACAAACAGTTGAACCGGGCCTTGATTTCAAGCGCCAAGACCCTGGATTCCGCCAGCGCTCTGGACAATCTGCCTCCCGGTAACCCGGCGCTCAGGCATATCTTAGCCCAGCGCTACGCGGCGCAGGGAATGAGCATCTCGCCGGATGAAATAGTGATCACCGCGGGGGCACTGGAGGCATTAAACCTGAGCCTGCAGGCGGTTACCCGTCCCGGGGATTGGGTGGTGATAGAAAACCCCGCCTTTTACGGCGCCCTGCAGTCGCTGGAGCGCCTCGGTCTCAAGGCGCTCGCCATCCGCACCCATCCCCAGGAAGGGATAGATCTACAGTCTCTGGCCCAGGCGCTGCAAACTCACAGGGTCAAGGCCTGCTGGTTGATGACCAACTTTCAAAATCCCTTGGGCTGCAGTATGAGCGATGACAAGAAGCGTCGTTTGCTGAAACTCTTGCAGGAACACGACTGCTTTTTGATTGAAGACGATGTCTACAGTGAACTCTATTTCGGCAAGGAGAAGCCCCTGCCGGCCAAGGCCTTCGACCCGGACAACAGAACCCTGCACTGCGGCTCCTTCTCCAAGTCTCTGGTGGGCGGTTTTCGCGTCGGTTGGGTGGCCGCCGGCAAGATAGCGCTCAGTATTCAAAAACTGCAACTGATGAGCACCCTGGCCACCAGCACCCCGGTGCAATTGGCGCTGGCTCATTACCTGTCGACCCGCAGTTATGAGACCCACCTGCGACAATTGAGGCGCACCCTGGAGCAGCGAAAGTTTGCCACCTGGCAGGCATTGAAGAACCGCTTACCCGACAGTGTCAGAGTGCATTATGGCGATGGCGGCTATTTTCTCTGGGTAGAGTTACCCGAGGGGCGGGACACCACAGAGCTCTATCGCCAGGCACTCTCTCAAGGGATAAGCCTGGCGCCGGGACAGATGTTCTCGGCACACCGGGAGTTCAGCCACTGTTTTCGCATCAATGCCTCACTGCCTGGCGGGCCAAAGTTGGAGCAATCGATAGCCAGCCTGGCCAAGCTGATAAAAGGCGTTTTGTGATAGGTTCAACTGTCCAAGTCAGACTTCCACCGCCAAGCCGGCCGCCTTCCAGTCGGGGAAACCGGCATTGAGTCGCTTGGCATTAAAGCCCTGTGTCTGCAGCAAGGCCACCGCCTCATCCGATAGGGCGCAATAAGGGCCGCGGCAATAGGCCACTATCTCTGTGTGCTTGGGCAGACGTGCCAGTTCCGCTTCCAACAGAGGCAATGGCAGGTTGAGAGCCCCCGGCAGATGGCCGAGTAAAAACTCCTCTTCGGGACGCACATCCAGCAGCAATACATTACCACTTTCAAGCCGCGCCAACAACGCCTCCCGGGAAACCCCTTCACCGCTGCCCGGCTCCGGCTTATGGCGCGCCACCAGTTGATTAACCCGGGAACGCTGAAAATCGGCCAGCTGCGCCAGGCTCTGCAGCAGCACCAACAAGGGACCATCGGCCAGAGAATAGAGTACCTGTTTGCCTTCACGGCGACTGTCCACCATGCCGGCGCGTTTCAGTTGCTGCAGGTGTTGGGAGCAGTTAGCCAGAGTCAGACCGCACTGCTGGGCCAAACGCTCGACCGGCCATTCCCCCTGCGCTATCTGCTCCAGCAGCCTTAACCTGTGGCCATGAGAGAGCACCTTGGCAATATCCGCCAGTTCCCGGTAGTGACTATCGAGCTGCTGCCCCTGTGTCTCGGTCAGATTGTCGCTTGACATTTTTTCTTCACCAAACAATCATTCAATTAATTTATTGAATGATAGATTATCATCATCCATCAGGGGCGACAACCGCCCAGCCCGGATGGACAAAATACGACAAGGAGTAAGATAGATGCAGGAATTTCCCTTTTGGCTCAATGCGCTGCTTTTAGGTGTTGGTGCAACTCTGGTAATGGATATTTGGGCCTTGGCGCAAAAAATGCTGTTGGGGATCCCCTCACTGAGCTATCCCATGGTCGGTCGCTGGATAGGCCATTTACCCAAGGGGAAACTGATCCACAGCCCTATCGGCGCCTCGGCAGCCATCAAGGGCGAAGCCTGGCTTGGCTGGGGAGCGCATTATCTGATAGGCATCATCTTTGCCGCCATCTTGCTGGCGATCTGCGGTTCGCAATGGCTGCAAGCACCGAAGATCATGCCGGCGCTGCTGCTTGGCATTATCAGTGTATTGGCGCCCTTTCTTATTCTGCAGCCGGGACTGGGTGCCGGCCTTGCGGCCAGACGTACCCCGGCCCCCTGGACAGCCAGAGGCAGAAGTCTGTTGGCCCATACGGTTTTTGGCCTTGGACTCTACCTGACGGCGCTGCTGTTATCTCTGCTTTAAACGCCGGAAACGGGACGTAAAAAAGCCCGCGAATGCGGGCTTTCAATACAGAGAACGGGATTACAGGTTGATCTGTGGATCCAGTTCGCCGGTTTGATAACGCTTGTACATGGCCTGCAACGACAGCGGCTTGATCTTGGAGCCCATACCGGCACAACCGAAGGCTTCGTAGCGAACGGTACAGATGTCGGCCATGGCTTCCATGGAGGCCTTGAGGAATTTGCGTGGGTCAAACTCAGCTGGGTTTTCAGCCAGGAACTTACGTACCGCACCGGTAGATGCCAGGCGCAAATCTGTGTCGATGTTAACCTTACGTACACCGTGCTTGATGCCTTCAACAATCTCTTCCAGCGGCACGCCGTAAGTTTCAGGGATGGCGCCACCATACTGGTTGATGATCTGCAGCCACTCCTGAGGCACAGAAGAAGAGCCGTGCATGACCAGATGAGTGTTGGGGATACGGGCGTGGATCTCTTTGATGCGGTCGATACGCAGTACATCGCCGGTAGGCTTGCGGCTGAACTTGTAAGCACCGTGGCTGGTACCTATGGCGATGGCCAGGGCATCCACATGAGTGTCGGCCACGAAGCGGGCGGCTTCTTCCGGGCTGGTCAGCATCTGCTCGTGGCTCAGGGTACCTTCGGCGCCGATACCGTCTTCTTCGCCGGCCATGCCGGTTTCCAGACTACCCAGACAACCGATTTCACCTTCAACAGAAACGCCACAGGCGTGGGCGAAGGCCACTGTCTTGCGGGTAACATCGACGTTGTACTCATAAGAGGCAGGAGTCTTGCCGTCAGACATCAAGGAACCGTCCATCATCACAGAGCTCATGCCGAGCTGGATGGAACGCTGACACACGTCAGGGTGAGTACCGTGGTCCTGGTGAATACACACAGGGATATCCGGATACTGCTCGAGGGCAGCCGCCATCAGATACTTGAGGAACTGAGGACGGGCATACTTACGGGCACCGGCTGAAGCCTGCACAATCACAGGGCTGTCAGTGGCTTCGGCGGCCTGCATGATGGCTCGCATCTGCTCCAGGTTGTTAACGTTGAACGCCGGGACGCCGTATCCATGTTCGGCGGCGTGGTCCAGCAGTTGGCGTAGGGAAATAAGGGCCATTTTTTTACTCCAATAATAGGGTGAATTGCTTCACCGAGGTCGCTATCGCTTGGATTTAACTTGATGCTCCCGGCAAAGCCGGGAGCGGTTTCTTTATAATTCTTTTGATTTTGCTCAGTTACCGCGGGCCTTGAGCATGGCCACAGCCGGCAACTCTTTACCTTCGAGGAACTCGAGGAAGGCGCCGCCACCGGTAGAGATGTATGACACCTTGTCGGCAATGCCGTATTTGTCCACGGCGGCCAGAGTATCACCGCCACCTGCGATGGAGAAGGCCGGTGACTCGGCGATCGCCTGGGCGATACGCTTGGTACCTTCGCCGAACTGGTCGAACTCGAACACCCCAACCGGGCCGTTCCAGACTATGGTACCGGCTTGTTGCAGGATAACTGCCAGGGCTTCGGCGCTGTCCGGGCCTATGTCGAAGATCATCTCATCGTCGGCAACCTCGGCCACTGGCTTCAAGGTAGCCACGGCTGCAGGGCTGAACTCCTTGCCAACCACCACATCGGTAGGCACAGGGATATCGCCTCCACGGCTCTGGGCATTGGCCACCAGGCGCTTGGCTTCATCGATAAGGTTGGCTTCATAGAGCGACTTGCCCACAGGATGGCCGGCGGCGGCAATAAAGGTGTTGGCGATACCACCACCCACCACCAGTTGATCCACTATGCCGGACAGAGATTCAAGCACTGTCAGCTTAGTCGACACTTTGGAGCCACCGACAATCGCCACCAAGGGACGCGCCGGGTTGTCCATCGCCTTACCCAGGGCATCCAGCTCTGCCGCCAGCAATGGGCCGGCGCAGGCTATCGGGGCAAACATGCCGACACCATGAGTCGAGGCCTGGGCGCGGTGAGCGGTACCAAAGGCATCCATCACATAGACATCACACAGGGCTGCCAGTTGCTTGGAAAGCGCCTCGTCGTTTTTCTTCTCACCCTTGTTGAAGCGGACGTTTTCAAACACCACCACTTCACCTTGGGCAACTTCGACGCCATCCAGATAGTCTTTTTCCAGACGTACCGGGCAGTTCAGCGCCTTGGCCAGATAATCCACCACAGGCTTGAGGGAAAACTCCTCATTGTATTCGCCTTCGGTTGGTCGTCCCAGGTGGGACATCACCATCACGGCAGCCCCTTTTTCCAGTGCCAACTTGATAGTGGGCAGCGAAGCCCGCAGACGCGCGTCGCTGGTGACCACGCCATCGGCCACAGGCACATTGAGATCTTCACGGATAAGCACACGCTTGCCCTGAAGATCCAGCTCTGACATCTTGATAATTGCCATTTTTACGCTTCCTTCTTAATCAAAAACAAATCTGTTTCACTAAGGACGGCGCCTTCCCTGCCACCCTGGAATAATCTGTTGCAGCCTCTCAGGCGCTGCGGGCCTTGATCATCGCCAGCGCCGTATCCAACATACGGTTGGCAAAGCCCCATTCGTTGTCGCACCAAAGCAACAGCTTCACCAGTTGGCCATCACTGACCCGGGTCTGGGTGCCGTCGACCACGCTGGAGCGCGGATCATGATTAAAATCGCATGATACCAGAGGCTCATCAGTATAGCCCAGAATGCCCTCAAGCCTGCCATGGGTCGCCTGTTCCAGCACCTGGTTTACCTTGGCAATATCCACTCTGTCATTGAGAGTCACAGACACATCTATGGCGGTGACATTAATAGTGGGCACCCGCACTGAAATGGCCTCGAACTTATCCTTCATCTGCGGCAGGATACGCTCTATGCCGCGGGCCAGCTTGGTGTCGACCGGAATAATCGATTGCCCGGCTGCGCGGGTTCGGCGCAGATCGTCGTGATAGGCATCTATCACCTGTTGATCATTCATCGCCGAGTGGATAGTGGTAATAGCACCGCTCTTGACCCCAAAGTGCCGATCCAGCACATCGATAACAGGGACAATACAGTTGGTGGTACAGGATGCGTTGGACACCACAGTGTGTTCGGCGGCCAACAGTTCCTGGTTGACACCAAAGACTATGGTGGCGTCAACATCCGCCGAAGAGGGATGACTTATCAATACCTGGCGGGCACCGGCCTGGATATGAGCCTCGCAGCTCTGTCTATCAGACAGGGCGCCTGTGGCTTCGAACACCAAGTCGACATCCAGCTCGCCCCAGGGCAGTTTGTCCGCCTCCGGCTCGGCCAACAGTCTGATGCTATCGTCCCCCAGTTGCATCATGCCGTCTGCAAGACTCGCGCGGCTATGGAAGCGACCATGGGTGGTGTCATAGTTAGTGAGGTGGACTATGGCCTCGGGCTTGGCCAGTTCATTGATGGCAACGATCTGAATTTGCTGCCTTTTACCCGACTCGTATAAGGCACGGAGAATTGAGCGGCCGATGCGGCCATAACCATTGATTGCGACTCTGATCATGGAGATCCTGTTCCTCTAATGAGGGATGCTGATTGGGTAACGGCCTGTCTTCCTGACAGGCCGTTGCACTTCCTGTGCGGCATTCCATTGCCTGGTTGCCGCACAGTCATTTCCAATCAGGCAGGCGCGGCTCAGGCGAGCAGAGCCTTACCGGCTTCAACCACTTTATCTACAGTGAAACCGAACATCTCAAACAACTGATTGGCAGGCGCTGACTCACCGAAGCTGGTCATGCCAATAATGCGACCGTTCAGGCCCACATATTTATACCAGTAATCGGCTATGCCCGCTTCCACTGCCAGTCGTTTTGTGACATTGGCTGGCAGTACGGCTTCTTTATAAGCCGCGTCCTGTTGGTCAAATACGTCGGTAGATGGCATGGAAACCACACGCACCTTGGCACCAGTAGCAGCCAGCTCAGCCTGTGCCTTAACCGCCAACTCGACTTCGCTACCGGTGGCAATGATGATCAGCTCAGGCGCGCCTTCGCAATCCACCAGCACATAACCGCCCTTGGCCACATCGCTCAATTGCTCGGCGCTGCGTGGCATCTGGGTCAGGTTCTGACGCGAGAAGATCAGTGAAGTTGGGCCGTCTTTGCGCTCTATGGCGTACTTCCAGGCAATGGCAGATTCTACCTGGTCACATGGGCGCCAGGTGCTCATGTTGGGAGTCATACGCAACGAGGCAATCTGCTCAACCGGTTGGTGAGTCGGGCCGTCTTCACCCAGACCAATAGAATCGTGGGTATAGACCTGAATGTTCTGCACCTTCATCAGCGCAGCCATGCGCATGGCATTACGGGCGTATTCCATAAACATCAGGAAGGTGGCGCCGTAAGGTACAAACCCGCCGTGCAGGGCAATACCGTTGATGATGGCGGTCATACCAAACTCACGCACACCATAGTGCAGGTAGTTGCCGCTGGCATCTTCGGCCGAAATAGGCTTGGAACCTGAGTACATGGTCAGGTTGGAAGGCGCCAGGTCGGCACTGCCCCCTAAGAATTCCGGCAGCATTTTACCGAAGGCTTCCAGGGCATTTTGCGAGGCCTTACGGGAAGCAATATTGGCAGGATTGGCCTGTAACTGCTCTATATAGGCTTTGGCATCGACGTCAAAGTTGGCTGGCAGTTCACCGTTGAGGCGACGCTTGAGCTCGGCGGCCAGCGCGGGGTGAGCGGCTTCATAGGCGGCGAACTTGTCGTTCCAACTGCTTTCGGCGGCCTTACCGGCTTCCTTGGCATCCCAGGCGGCATAGATTTCAGATGGGATCACGAATGGGTCGTGCTTCCAGCCCAGGAATTCACGGGCGGCGGCGATTTCAGCATCACCCAGCGGCGCACCGTGGCAGTCGTGAGAACCGGACTTGTTGGGAGAACCGTAACCTATGATGGTCTTGCAGCAGATCAGCGATGGACGCGGATCGGCCTTGGCGGCTTCGATGGCAGCGTTGATAGCTTGCGGATCGTGACCGTCGACACCGGCGACCACATGCCAGCCGTAGGCTTCAAAGCGCTTGGGGGTATCATCACTGAACCAGCCTTCAACATGACCGTCGATGGAGATACCGTTGTCATCCCAGAAGGCGATCAGTTTGCCAAGACCCAGAGTGCCGGCCAGAGAGCAGGCTTCGTGGGAGATACCTTCCATCAGACAGCCGTCACCCATGAAGACATAAGTATGGTGATCGACAATATCGTGACCGTCACGGTTAAACTGAGCCGCCAGAGTCTTTTCCGCAATAGCCATACCTACGGCATTGGTGATGCCTTGGCCCAGAGGCCCTGTGGTGGTTTCGATGCCGGGAGCATAACCATATTCAGGGTGGCCCGGAGTACGTGAGTGCAGTTGACGGAACTGCTTGAGATCTTCAATGCCCAGATCATAACCCGCCAGATGCAGCAGTGAGTAATGCAGCATGGAACCATGGCCGTTTGACAGCACAAAGCGGTCGCGGTCAGCCCATTGAGGGTTCACAGGGTTGTGCTTGAGGTGATCCCGCCACAGGACTTCGGCGATATCTGCCATCCCCATGGGAGCACCGGGGTGGCCGGAATTGGCCTTTTGGACAGCGTCCATACTTAAAACACGGATAGCGTTAGCGAGTTCTTTACGGGAAGACATGCTCTCTCCTGCTTGATCTTAGAGGTCTTGGGCAAAATGGAGCCATATTTTCCCCTACCGGGCAGAAGGACGCAAATAAAATTCGCCCACCCACGGCGCCAAAAGCAGCCCAGGCTTTGCTTTGTGTTTACATTTGCGCCTCATTTGCGAAGCCTGCCGCTCACAAAGCTGTCAACTTGCCTGTCCGCTGATCGCTTTCAACGCAAATGCCAAGGCTGAATTGCCAGAGGAAAAGTCTAGATTCAGATACAGATGAATCTGATAAATTTCAGCAAAATAGCTGAAAATAGTAAAAAAAGATTTGAGTCATTTGAGCCGATTCCTGCGCCATGGCGCACAAATATTTGCGACAAGGGGTGTCATCCAAGTCGAATTCTACTAAAATGGCCGTCTAGATGTAGATGCTTCTACACGTTTGAATTCCACAGACGAGATTTTCCGAATTATGGCAAAACACTTGTTTACCTCTGAGTCGGTCTCAGAAGGACATCCAGATAAAATCGCCGATCAGATTTCTGATGCGGTACTCGACGCGATTCTGGCTCAGGATCCCAAGGCCCGTGTAGCCTGTGAAACCCTGGTCAAGACAGGTATGGTATTGGTAGCCGGTGAAGTCACCACCTCTGCCTGGGTCGATATTGAAGAACTGACCCGTAAAACCGTTCGCGAAATAGGTTATACCCACTCAGATATGGGCTTCGATGCCGACAGCTGCGCGGTACTGAACGCCATCGGTAAGCAGTCCCCCGATATCAATCAGGGTGTAGACCGTGCCGATCCCAAAGAACAGGGTGCCGGTGACCAGGGTCTGATGTTCGGTTACGCCAGCAATGAGACTGACGTGCTGATGCCGGCTCCTATCACTTATGCTCACCAGTTGGTTAAGCGCCAGTCCGAAGTACGCAAGAGCGGCGCTCTGCCTTGGCTGCGTCCCGACGCCAAGTCTCAGGTGACTTTCGCCTACGAAGACAACAAGATTGTCGGTATCGATGCCGTGGTACTTTCTACCCAGCATTGCGGTAGCGTCAGTCAGGCGGATCTGGTGGAAGGCGTGATGGAAACCATCATCAAGCCAGTATTGCCTGCCCAGTGGCTGAACAAGGACACCAAATACTTCATCAACCCAACCGGCCGTTTCGTTATCGGTGGTCCCATGGGTGACTGTGGTTTGACCGGTCGCAAGATCATCGTTGATACCTACGGTGGCATGGCCCGTCACGGTGGTGGCGCCTTCTCAGGTAAAGACCCATCCAAGGTTGACCGTAGCGCCGCTTACGCTGCCCGTTACGTTGCCAAGAACATAGTGGCTGCCGGTCTGGCGGATCGCTGTGAAATCCAGGTGTCTTACGCCATTGGTGTGGCCGAACCGACTTCCATCAGTGTGGAAACCTTCGGTACCGGCAAAGTCTCGCAAGAGCTGCTGATCCAATTGGTTCGTCAGCACTTCGATCTGCGCCCATACGGCCTGACCGAGATGCTGGATCTGGCGCGTCCCATCTATCAAGGCACCGCTGCTTACGGTCACTTCGGCCGTGATGAGTTCCCATGGGAGCAAACCAACAAGGCTGAAGCCCTGCGTGCCGACGCAGGTCTGTAATAGACTCAGCTTGCAAAAAAACCGCCTCAGGGCGGTTTTTTTATATCTATTTATCAGGCGATATCTCAGTAGCAGTGATCGAAATGGGCCGTTTCCATACAGAGGTAACCCAACTGCTCGGCCGATAGCGGCGTGATATCCAACACTTTCATTGGAGTGAATTCGGTATCGGTCAACAGACGGATCTGCACCTGATAACTGTTGCTGCGCCCACAGTCGAAACAGACGCCCAAGGCTTGCAGCAGATAATGCGGCTTGCCATCGATTTGGGCTTCAAAGGCCTTTACCTGTTCGCCCTGCAGTGCCAAAACAGACACCAGGTATCTGACATTATCCCAGGCAGATAGCCTTAGCGACTCACAGGCTTGCAGTAGGGTTTCTGGCGTGTTTTGCATCTTGCTCTCCCGCGTCAAAGCGGCTGTTAGCCCAGCAGCAGATAGAAATCCCTGCCGCAAAGGGTGACAAAGTCCAGGGTGCGCATGCGGCCATCCCGGCTATGGGCACGTATAGACGCCTCGTTGTCCTCGGCGATCAGTGCCAGCCAAGGCGCACTGATGTTGGCTCTGGCGGCGCCGTAAAGCTTATCAAACACGCCCTTGCCACGATAATCAGGATGCACCCAAACCGGGCCGTAATGCAGAGTCTGCTGCCAGTTCAGCTCCAGGTCAAAGCGATTCTGGGCCAGTTGCCGACTGAGAGCCTGACATAAAGGCGAATGCTTGAGTTTATCCCAACTGCCGGTTATCAGATAACCGACTACCTTAGTCGCGTCCAACGCCAGCCACACATGACCGGCGGCCACCAGAGGTTCAAGCTCCTTGGCCGAAAAGCCCTGCCCTTGCATGCCCTGTGTACGCTCTCTGGCACTCAATTCGTCCTGGCCGAAGCGCTGCTCCAGGCTGGCAATCGTCTCAACATCGGCCGCCTCAGCCTGGCGGTATTGCATGGTTTCCGGCATCAAAAAGGCTCAGCAATAAAAGAAGCCGCATTATAGCCAAAGCCTGTTGCAGCCGCACTCGATTTGCGAAATTCCCATACTGCTTCCACACTTAAAGTTGAACTTAAGCCACTCGACTCAGGAAGAGATATGCTCCCGGATACCATAGACCCAGGCAAGAGCCTATTGGAAAATGAAAGCCACAGACTCAACCTTATTCGCTGGATGCATCAATGTGAGCTAATGAAACGTTACTACCAGGCCGACAAAGTCTTTGTGCTGCAAAAGACAGATCAGGGATTCGAAGTCATTGTCAGCGCCGCCGATGCCAGCCACAGGTTCCCGCCCGGCAAGGTATTCTCTGCCGATGAAAGTGTATTCCAGCGAATGGTCGATAGCCCACCCGAGGGCGTCAATCTGGATCTCACCCGCTCCACCAATGATGACAACCCAAAAGAGTTCAGCAATGTCCTGGGGATTCTATCCCGGCCAGTGCTCTGGCCCGACGGCTCGGTATTCGGTTGCCTGTGTGTCATCAATGCCCATGCCAACGAGCAGCAACACATCAGCCCCTATATGTTGGAGCCGTTCCAAATTCTGCTGCAGCAAGACTTGGCGCTCTTATGCCAGAGTCACAGAATTGAGTCGCTGTCCATGCGTGACCGGGAAACCGGCATGCTCAACCACTACGGCTTTATCATGATGGCACCCAGGCAGCTCAATCTCGGCCGCCGCTTCGGTGCTCATTCAGGCATTATTTTTTTCGAGTTGATACCCGGGATGAATATGGATGCCGAAACGCTGGCACGTCACCATAGAGAACTCGGCAACCTGATCCTCAATACCATAAGAACCGCAGATATCGCTGCCCACTATAACGACAGCCAATATGTCCTGCTGGTGTTTGTCGATCTGGAGCGGGATCTAGAGCATATCATCAAACGCCTTGAGCGGCAGATGAGCCAGTTTTCGGCCCCATTACAACTGGACTCCAGCAGTTGCTTTTTCAGCCCTGACTCTGCCGCCAAGCTGGCGCCTATGCTGGAAAGTGCCAGGGCGGGACTCAAGTCATCCAAACAGCAAAAGAAAGAAGCATGAGCCCCTTGATTCAAAGCACAGAAGAGACGTTAAAAAGACCCAGATCCAACAACCGAATTTTTTCATTTTATTAACGCACGCAGTTGGGTATTCTGAGGCAATCCTTGCCATCACAAATACTATAACTATATGCATGCGCAACTGACGGAAAGAACCAGCAGCTTAAGAGACCATCCCAACGACCCTTTGCAACTCGGCCACTGGCAGAGTCGCTTGGTTACTGTCAGAGAGATGTTTCACGCCCAAACTGTGCTGTTACTGCAGCATATGCCAGATACCAAGCTGCAGGTCCTGAGCCACAGCTCGGCGGCTGAAACCCCAACCGAATTTGAAGGTATCGCCTCCCTGCAGCAACACTTTGCAGCTAACCCGGCGGAGACCATCAAGTACCCACTTCATTGGTCCGATGGCAAGCTGTTTGGCGAATTACTGATCCTCAATGGCAAACCCAAGGTGGCATTAGAGCAGTTGCAGTCTTTGCTCGAGCCTATGCTGGCGCTGCTCAAGGCCGAGCTTGGACAGTTGCAACTGATGGAGCAGCTGGAGTCTCTATCTCTGCAGGATGAACTCACCTGTATGCTCAACCCCAGAGGCTTTAACCTGTTGGCGCCGAGGCAACTGAGCCTCAGTCGCCGTTTGGGCTCCCATGCCGGGCTTATGCTGCTGGAAGGCAAGGAGCTGGATTCAAACCGCATTGGCGGACTGCAGCAGGATCAATCCCTGAAAATGCTGGCACGGGTGATACTGGAGAACATGCGCGAAGCCGACATATGTGCCCGATTGAATCACAACCAGTTCATTATTCTGGCATTTGTGGACAGCCAGGCGCACCTGGATATCCTCGCCAGTCGCCTTAAAAAACAGGTCAGCCGCAGTGATTGTGGCCTGCAGTTATTGGTGGGGCAAAGCTTCTTCGCACCGGACTCCCACTTCGAACTCTCACCCATGTTGGAACAGGCAGAGCAAGATCTGCTGCAATATAAAACTTAACGCCAATCCGGGATAAGCCGCTTATGTTGAGTAAACCAAGCTGCGAACTTGGGCGATTATTGCGGTTTTTGCTCCTGAGCCTTGGCCCATTGGATAAAAATAACCACAGGATAAGGGGACATGAATACCAACCCCAAGCCTATCAGTGAGGCAATGGTCAACATTCCACTGACCTCAAGTGCCATATCGGTCAACATGTAAAGCCCAATGCCGCCAAGCAGCATTAACACACCTATCCAATGTAACAATTTCAGAAGGCCTATCACTGAGTTAGCCCTGGATATCACCCTTCTCCCCCTTTTTAATCCGCGCTATTCTTGTCACACTATAGAGGCTTAATAGACTAATGGAAAAATGACCATGATTAAGAAAACCTTCGTAGCCGCTGCGCTGCTATTTGGTCTGGCTGCATGCCAAACCACCCCGGATACCCAAGGTCAGTATCTGCCACTGGAAGGCAGCTGGCATGTAGAAAGCATTATGGGGCAACCCACTATAGATTACAGCCCTGCCCAGTTGGTTTTTACCAATGACGGCAAACTGTCCGGCAACAACAGCTGCAATAACTTCTTCGGAACCTATTCCCAGGAAGGTCAGAAGCTGAAACTCTCACCGGCCGGCAGCACAATGAAAGCCTGTGTCGATGCCCTGATGGCCCAGGAGCAACTGGTGATGCAAGCTTTGCCTCAGGTCACCCAAGGTGAAGTCAGCAATGGCAAACTCTTGCTCAAAAGCGATGACGGCAAGGTGTTACTGCAACTCAGCAGTCTCTGAGTTCTGCCTCAAGTCATAAAAAAACCGCCCTCCGGCGGTTTTTTTATGACTGCAACACACTCTCAGTCGCGCTCATATTGCAAAATTCAGCTGCGCCCTTCCTCTGCAGCGCTGACGGCATTCTGCTCGGCTATCAGAGCACTCTGCTGCATATCGGCGTTATAGTGCTCTATATCCAGCTCATTTTCCGACTTGGCAATCACAGTGGTTGCCACCAAGTCGCCGGACACATTAACGACAGTTCGGGCCATATCCAGAATACGGTCGATACCGGCAATAATCGCCACCCCTTCCAGTGGCAAACCTACAGTGGTCAGCACCAGCGTCAGCATCACCAAGCCGGCACCGGGCACACCCGCAGTACCTATGGAAGCCAAGGTCGCGGTCAGAATAATGGTGATGTAATCGACCCAGGTAAGGTCTATGCCAAAGGCCTGAGCCACAAACAGCGCGGTCACCCCTTGATAGAGGGCGGTACCATCCATGTTGATTGTGGTGCCCAGCGGTAGCACAAAGCTGGAAATCTTCTTGTTCACTCCCAGGTATTCGCTGGCACACTTCATACTGGCAGGCAGACTTCCCGCCGAGCTGGATGTGGTGAAGGCGACCGCCATGGCATTGCTGATCCCCTTGAAGAACTGCAGTGGATTGAGGCGGGCAAACACACTCAATACCAGGCTGTAGAAGCCGACAATATGCAGGAAACACCCGATATAAACGGCAACAATCACCTTAATGAGCGGCAGCAGCATCTCCATGCCGTACTCACCGGCTACCCAGGCCATCAAGCCAAACACCCCATAGGGCGCCAGACTCATTACCATATCGGTCAGCTTGTACATGGCTTCCGCCAGGCTCTCGAATACACGAATCGCTGGCCTGCCATGCTCACCAATCAACACCAGGGCTATCCCCAGTGCCACGGCGAATACTATCACCTGCAGTATCTGCCCTTCGGCCAGAGCCGATACCGGGTTGGTGGGCACTATGTTGATCAGGGTTTCCATTACAGAAGGCGCCTGGGTAACCTTTTCGGTACCGACCTCAGGGGTCATATTCAGCCCGGAGCCCGGACGTATGACTGAACCGACTATCAACCCCAGGCTGATGGCAATGGAAGTGGTCCCCAGATAGAAGGCAAAAGATTTGAAACCTATCCGCCCCATCTTGGCGGTATCCTGCATTGAGGTCACACCCACTATCAGCGAGCAGAACACCAATGGCACTATCAGCATCTTGATGGTGTTGACGAACAGAGTCCCTATGGGCTTGAGATAGATGGCATCTTTACCCAGTATCAGTCCGGTACTCATCCCCAGAACCATACCTATCAGTATTTTCAGCCACAGCGGCAGCCCCGACCAGCGTGACCATAGACGGCCGACAAGTGAAGGTTGGTGTTTTGACATGTGTAAACCTTGATATTTGAAAAAGAGAGGGGCCATATCCTTGGCGGATGGCCGAGATCAGACATCAAGGCCGGTGCGCGAGTTTAGCACAGCTCGCCTGCAGCAAGGATGATCTGTATCACGCTGCCCGGTTACAGGTTTGAGTTCCCTTGAGCCGTTATCTTGAGCCGAGCCAGGGTAATCCAGATAAAACCGGAAATGACGACTTTTAATCCAGTCCCCCTTTGCACCAACATAGGACTGCTGATAAATTGTGCCCGCCCCTACGAGCATGCAAGCAAACAGAACTCAAAGGAATAACTATGCTAATAAGAAAAGGTACCCCAAAAGACACCGAGGCCCTGGTGGCTTTCAACCAGGCGATGGCTCAGGAAACCGAAGGATTGGCACTGGACAGTGACACCCTGAGCCGGGGCGTCAGCACCCTGCTGGAAAATCCCGCCAAAGGTTTTTATCTGGTAGCAGAAATCGAAGGTGAAATCGCAGGTTCCTTGATGGTTACCTTCGAGTGGAGTGACTGGCGCGCCGCAGACTACTACTGGATCCAGAGCGTCTATATCAAGCCAGAGCACAGACAAAAAGGCATCTATCGCGCCCTGTATCAGGAGGTCAAGACGCTGGCCGAAAAGCAAGGTGGGGCAGCCAGTTTCAGGCTCTATGTGGAGCAGGAAAACACCCGTGCCCAACAAACTTACCAATCACTGGGCATGAGTCAGAGCCACTACCTCATGTACGAGGAAAAGCCCGCCTAAGTTCAGCGCAGATATAGATTGTCATGTTAGCCAGGCCACTTTGACTGTGTTGGCAATCACAGGCAAAAAAATGCCGCTCATCTCGATGAGCGGCATTGAAGCTGAAAGAATAGCGCTTAACGCTCGAGCGTCAGTTCCATCTTGGATACAGTTGCTGCATCAATATCCGCTTCTTTGAACAGCAAGGGGCGGAAACGTTTCTCACTGGAGTAGAGCGCGGTCTGATCGGCAAACTCAGGACGCAGAATATTACTGGTCTCTGAGTAGGTAAGTATCCCTTTCGCCTCCGGGCCCTCATCGGTAAAGCTCACCGCCATCATCCAGCTGGAACCATAACGAACCTGATAGCCCTTGGCGCTCAGACCGGAATCCAGCGCTTTGCCGCTCAGTACATCGGTTGCCGGAGCGTAAGAGTGCTGCGGGATAAGCGTGTCGTCACCACTGGTCTTGGTGGAAAATACGTTGAAACCACCCTCGGCATGATGACTGCCGGGCCAGGGCAAACGCACGCCACTGGCGCTGCCATCCGGCAATGAACGCTCGACAAACTGCACACTGCCAAGGGGCGCATCGACGGCAAAACCGGCCGCTTCCAGGTTGAGCGCGGCATGTGCCAGCGCGGTGAGCGCCGAACCGTCAGAACTCAGTCCAGTGGGAGTGGTCGCTGGCTGCAGATAATCAAAGCCTTGGGTCAACATGGTTTTGTCATTGAACAAATGGGCGAATTCCCGAAGCAAGGCGCCGCCTTTACTGTCGTTGTCCTGATGACCATTCCAGGCCTTGAGCGCCGCGCAGGCAGCGCCGATATCCTTGGCAAGGGTACCGACCATTACAGGTTCACTGCCCTTGGCCTCACACTGGGCAATCAGATCATCCAAAACCATTTCGGCCAGATAGCTGCGGTTGTTGAGCACTGCCGCTTCCAGTTCATCCAGGTTGAACTTGCCATCACTACCGGCGGCATCACCAAGCAGCTTGAGTCCCATACGGGTTCTCATGCTCAGTTGGCCACGCTCCGGGCCGTACATGGGGGAGAAATACTCCAGCGGCTCGGCCGGGTTGGTAGACCAGAAGGAGTTATTGGAGTTTTGCACAAAGTCTGTGCGTTCCAACTTGGGCGCCCGCTCGAAAGGCGTGGGGCCATCGAAAGCGAACAGTGAGGTATTGCCCGGCAATATGGTAAAGCCCGCCTGCGCCTTGGCCGCCTTGATCTCAGGGGAAGTCTTCAGCAATACCACAGCCGCCTCGGATAATCCAGGCACGGTAGAGTCATCGATATAGAAGGCGTTGCCTTCCCTGTCGGCATACATGGTGTTATTGAAGATCATGCCGTCATAGTCTTTAAATGCCTGCACAAACTCCTGCTTGTTGGCGGCCATGTTCATCGCCAGCCAGTGATCCACGGGATCCATGGTCGCCATGTTGGCATCCTGCAACATAAAGGCCTGGCCATCATCCCAACCAAAAGGTGCCTGGGTGGCAGGCGCTTCGACTATAGGTCCCTTGGGAGTGGTATAGATATCTTTTTCGGCTACCAACATACCCGCCGGACCGGCATTGACCAGCACCTGCACGGTTTCCTTGCTGATAGGCATAGGCTCACCATCAAACAGATACTGCATTCGGTCGCCGGAAACCAGCTCCAGGTTATAGACCACAAAATGTTCGGCGGTGGAGAAAGTATGGGTCCAGGCGAGATCTTTGTTGAAACCAATATTGATTGGGCCCGGCATGCCGACCAGAGAGCCGCCCATCACATCCAGGTGTCCGGGAATGGTGGCATGGGACTGCCAGAACCTCAGGTTACCTGTATGCGGGAAGTGCGGGTTCCCCAGCACCATGCCCTTGCCGTTTTCCGTCTTGTCTTTGCCAAGGCCCCAGCCGTTGGAGCCCAGTTCACCCGGGTTGGTCTCCGGGGTGGCAATATTGGCGGCTCTGGCAATCAGCTTGCTGTTGATGTCATTGACAAAAGCGGTCTGGGCGGCAGAGGCAGGAGCCGGGCCGACTATTCGCGGCAAATATTCATCACCATCACCCGGATTGGCGTAAAAGATCAGATCCAGGAAGTTGGCCGCCCCCGGTAACAGGGCAATTGAAAACAGGTAGGTCACCACATCTTCAGGTTCAATAGGCTTGACCCAGGGTTGCCCGGCACAGAAGGGCTCAGCCTGTTGCTTGCCTTCGGCCACATCGCTCAAATACCGGTTGTAGCCGGCGACAAACCCGCTGATAAGTGCCCGGGAGTTTTCGCTGAATTCAGGCCATTTGGCCTCGGCCTGAGCTCTGACCTTGAGCGCCTTGTAGGCAAAGTCGGAGATCAGGTTACCATTGTCTTCACGGGCCGGGATCCCTGTGGTGAAGTCCAGGCTGGCATGGGGGCCGAAATACATGGAACGCTCTGAGTTGGCCTTAACAAAACCATCGGCCAGGATGCACAGATTGTCCTGCGCCTGCACATAGCCGTTACCGAATCCCAGGCTTTCCAAATTGTCGGCTTGAATGTGAGGTACACCGAAACTGGTGCGCCGAACGCTGACCGAGAGCTTGCCGTCCGGTGCAAATGCCTGCAGTGTGTTGTCGACCGGAGGCGGATTCTGATCATTGTCGTCATCCGAACAGCCAACGAGTGCCAGGGTGCCTGCCAGCCCCATGGCGTACATGAGTTTGTTGAATTTCATTATAATTATCTCTTTTTTAATGCCATTTATCCGACAAGGCCCAGCCCCTTGAACAATACAACTCCCCAAAAGCCATACGGGTCTGTCATGGCGCTTATGTCGTGTCCCTCGGTGTACCTTGCGTTGTGATTTACGGCGCGTCACAATGACGCCCAACTCAAGGTCGCACCTCCGACCATTTAAACAATGATTTAAACAGTCGTCCACATTAAAGATCCACCAAATAAACAAACATGAAACAAAAACAGTTACAGATAGTGGTGGGTTCTACCAACCCGGTAAAACTCAAAGCCGCCGAGAATGCGGTTCGCGCCCTGCATCCCGACGCCGAAATCCACTGCCAAGCCATGAAGGCGCCATCCGGTGTGGCGGAGCAACCCATGACAGATGCCGATACCCGCCAGGGAGCCATCAACAGGGTGGAATGGTGCAAGGCGAATGCAGATGCCGATTACTATCTGGCAATGGAAGGTGGGGTGGATGATTTTCCCCAGGGGCCGGCCACCTTTGCCTATGTCGTCATAGCCACCAAAGAACGCCTCTGCGTCGGCCGCAGTGCTCACCTGCCCCTGCCGCCCAAGGTTTATGCCGCGCTCAAGGCCGGTGAAGAACTGGGGGATGTGATGGATTCGCTGTTCAATACCGTCAATGTCAAACAGGCAGGTGGTGCAATAGGGCTCTTGACCCAGGGGCATGCTACTCGCGAGAGTATTTATCACTCGGCCTTGCTGCTCGCATCGGCGCCACTGCGTTACCCGGAGCTTTACTGATACCAGTCACCGCTGTTATTAATAACGGCGGTGTTGTTGACCGCCCCACCTCAATCTTTCCCAAGCGACCTGTGTAAATGCGGGACAATTACCAAACCCAGCTGTTGCAAATAGATACAGACTGAGCTAACTTGAATTCAGCATTAGTTGCTTATCGCAACCATTTTATCTTTTTGCGAGGTATCCCCTTAGATGTCCCTCAGTACAAAACCGCTAAATTCGGGCTCATCCAAGCCTGATGTTAAAGAGCCGGGCAATCGCCAGGAACCCTCTCAGGATGAACTGGCCCAGGTTAGCCCTGTGCTCAGACATCTGTCTCGTCATCTGGTACGGCAGCTGGGTATGTTGTCCGGTGCCTGCGGGCAACTGCCGCTGACACCTGTGCAGGCACACACACTGCTGGAGCTGGGACAGCAAGATCTCAGCATTAAAGAACTGAGTAGCCTGCTCAATATCGATAAATCCAATGCCAGTCGTGCCGTCAGTCATCTGGTCAAGAAACAACTGGCCCAAACCAAGGCCAATCCCAGAGACAATCGTTGTCTGCAGGTCAGTCTGACTCCGGCCGGGCATAAGATGTTGAAACAGCTGGATAACCAGCAGGATAATCAATTTGCTGACATTCTTGCCCAGTTGGCACCGAGCGAAGTGACCCAGCTGGAAGCCAGCCTGCGCTGCTACAACAAGGCGATTACCAAAGCCAAGAGCCAACAGGGGGTGGTAATCAGGCCACTACAGGCGGCAGACGATGCCGGGCTGGCCGCCGTGATACGTGCTGTATCGGCCGAATATGGCCTGACTCCCGATAAGGGTTACAGTGTGGCCGACCCGACCCTGGATCACCTGAGTCGCCAATATGGGCAGCCAGGCAGCCGGTATTGGGTAATTGAAAAACAGCAGCAATTGCTCGGCGGTGCCGGCATAGCACCCTTGCCCGGCGAAAGGGGGGTGTGTGAGTTGCAGAAGATGTACTTTATGCCCATAGTGCGAGGCCTGGGGCTCTCCCGCCGTTTGGCACTGCAATGTCTCAGCTTTGCCCGCGAGCAGGGATATAAGGCCTGTTATCTGGAAACCACCAAACTGTTGCCGGAAGCGCTCGGCCTCTACGCCAGTCTGGGCTTTACCGTCCTGCCCAAGCCCCTTGGCAATACCGGCCACAGCGCCTGTGAAATTCCCATGTTGCTGACACTCTAGCCGAGCAAGCCTCTAACCAAGCAAGCCGCTGCCACCGGAGGCTCTGGTGGCAGCTACGGCCCACGCCTAAAAAGCGCACCAACACAATAGATGCAATGCCGCTGTGATTGCTGCAGCTATTCCCGGAGTGTGACTTTGGCAATCGGTTAACTCGGCTGTTCGCCTGCCCAAAGTCCTCAATTGCCACCTCTCCCTTGATTGATTCATCAGCGATGGTGTTATGCAACAGATTGAAATCCAAACCATACTTCCCATTCCTGCACCTCCCGCTCAACAAACTGAAAAACAACAAAAGTGACACGAAAACAGTTTTATTTATTGACAATCAACCTCTGTCACTTGTTAGCTTGCAGATAAGGAAATTAGCGGGAGCTTTCAATGGAATACAGACGTATCCCCCACTCCACTCTGGAAGTGAGCAAACTGTGCCTCGGCACCATGACCTGGGGCGAGCAAAACAGCCAGGCCGACGCCTTCGCCCAGTTGGATATGGCCCTAGCCAAAGGGATTAACTTTATCGACACTGCCGAGATGTATCCGGTGCCGCCAAAACCCGAGACTCAGGGTGAAACCGAACGCATCCTTGGCGCCTATCTCAAGGCCCGCGGCAACAGAGACAACCTGGTGATTGCCACCAAGGTGGCGGCTCCCGGCGGCAAGAGTGACTATATCCGCAGCAAGATGGCACTGGACTGGCGCAATATCCAGCTAGCGGTGGATGCATCATTGCAGCGCCTGGGCGTAGACTGTATCGATCTCTATCAAATCCACTGGCCCCACAGAAACTGTAACTTCTTCGGCGAACTCTTCTATGAGCAGCAGGAGCAGGAGTCGATGACCCCCATCCTGGATACCCTAGAAGCCTTGAGCGAAGTGATCCGCGCCGGCAAGGTGCGCTATATCGGGGTTTCCAACGAAACCCCATGGGGCCTGATGAAATACCTGCAACTGGCAGAAAAACATGGCCTGCCGCGAATTGTCAGCGTCCAGAACCCCTATAACCTGCTGAATCGCAGCTTTGAAGTGGGCATGAGTGAAATAAGCCACCGCGAAGAGTTACCACTGCTGGCCTACTCGCCATTGGCCTTCGGTACTCTCACAGGCAAGTATCTCGACAGTCAGTGGCCAGCAGGCGCCAGGTTGACCCTGTTCAAGCGCTTCGCCCGCTATACCGGCACCGAGTTGGCGCTTGAGGCCACCGAGGCCTACGTCAAGCTGGCCCAAAAATTCCACCTGAGCCCGGCACAGATGGCACTGGCATTCGTCAACTCCCGTCCCTTTGTGGGCAGCAATATCATAGGCGCCACCAATCTGGAGCAGTTAAAGGAGAACATTGCCGCCTCGCAGCTTAAGCTGAGTGATGAACTGCTCGGTGAAATCAACACGCTGTCGAGCCGATTTCGCCTGCCCTGTCCTTAAGGGCTGAGATATTTCGCCTTGCATTGGGCGCACAAATCCATAAAGATCTGTGCGCCCTTTTGATTGAAGATCCACAGCAATGAGCACTCCACAGTTGCGCGCCCAGTTTCCCGCGCTCACCCAGATGTTGGGGGATTATCCCCTGGTCTATCTCGACACGGCCGCCACCAGCCAAAAACCCCGGCGGGTGCTGGAAGCTATGGCGCGTTTTTACCGTGAAGATTGCGCCAATGTGCACAGAGCGGCCCATCAGCTTTCCGCCCGGGCGACCCAGGCCTACGAAGCTGTGCGTGATGCCTTGCAACATTTTATCCATGCCGCCCGGCGGGAAGAGATCATCTTCACCCACGGCACCACCGAAGCCATCAACCTGCTGGCCTGGGGCCTTGGCAAGCGCTTTGGCAAGGATGACCTCATTCTGGTCGACAGCTGCGCTCATCACGCCAATCTGCTGCCCTGGCAACAACTGGTCAAACGCAGTGGTGCCAGGCTGGAACCCATTCCGCTGGATAAAGATCTGCGCCTCGATAAGGCGGCCTTTAGTCTGCTGCTCCAGCAAAAGCCCAAATTGGTGGCCCTCAGCCATGTTTCCAATGTATTGGGTACGGTCAATGACATACAAGCCTTGTGTCAGGATATTCGCGCCGCCGGCGCCATCAGTGTGGTGGATGGTGCCCAGGCCGTCGCCCATCTGCAGTTGGATATGCAGCAACTGGGGTGCGACTTTTATGCTTTTTCCGGCCACAAGATGTATGGCCCCAGCGGCATAGGCGTACTCTGGGGCCGCTATGAATTGCTCGACACCTTGGAGCCACTGCTGACCGGCGGTGAGATGATAAAAACCGTCAGTTTCCAAGACAGTACATTTGGCGACTTGCCCAACCGCCTCGAGGCCGGCACCCCGCCGATAGCCGAGGTCATAGGTCTGGGAGAGGCCGTTGCCTTTCTCGAACAGCAGGACAGACAAGCCCTGGCACTTGCCGAACAAAAACTGCTGAACAAGCTGCAACAGGGGTTATCCGCCATTGCCGGGGTCGAACTTTACGCCGCCCACGGGGATAATCTGGGCGCCGTGGCCTTTAACCTCAAGGGTGAGCATCACCAGGATGTAGGCATACTGCTGGATCAACAAGGCATAGCGGTACGCTGCGGCCATCATTGTGCCATGCCACTGATGTCGCTGATGGGTATCAAGGGCTGCTGCCGGGCCTCTGTGGGGATCTACACTGATGAGCAAGATATCAAACGTTTTCTCGATGCCCTGAGGGCAAGCGCCGAGCTACTGGGATATTGAACCATGACAAAAACACTCTCTGCTGCCGACTTTATCCAATTTGCCAAGCAAACCCAGGCGCCCCTGGCCGACTTATTTGAAGCCGTCTCCTCGGCCAATAATTGGCAGGACAGATACCGCCAGTTGATGCAAGGAACCAAGCTGTTGCCGGCCCTGCCACCCGAATTGCAGACTGAAGCCGCCCGGGTACGCGGCTGTGAAAGCGCCGCCTGGCTCTACCACTGCCAAATCGAGGGCAAGCATCTGTTTATTGCCGACAGCGAGGCCCGTATCGTCAAGGGGCTGATCGCCCTATTGCTGCATGCGGTGAATAACAGCGATAGCCAAACCCTGGCGCAATTTGAGCCCAAGGCTTATCTCAAACAACTGGGTTTGGAGGGGCAACTGAGCCCATCCCGCAGCAACGGCCTCTATGCCCTGATAGGCAGAATCATCGAGCTCAGCCGAGGGTAATGCCATGATGCTTTTTTCAGCGCTTCAACTATCCAGCTCACATCGGAGAATAATTTTGCGGCCTGGTTGGCATTTTTTCAATTAAGCTTCACTTACCATCTGGTTCCAGAGTCGGAGCGTAGCTCAGCCCGGTAGAGCGCTGTCTTCGGGAGGCAGGGGTCGCAAGTTCGAATCTTGTCGCTCCGACCAATCAAACCGCTATCCAAGCGGCACAAAGACTCAAGGGCAGGTTCATTGAACTTGCCCTTGTTGTTTCTGCTCCGTCACACAGCCACAACCATCATCAAGCCGGCCAGCAACAAGCAAGTGCCGAGCACGTATTGCAGCTGCTTCTTGGCCAGCACTTTACAGGTTACCTCCCCCACCATGCTGAGGATCAATACTGTCGCGCCGATCCCCACCAGATAACCCAAGAACAAATTGGAGCCACTGAGGGTCCAGTCGGCCACGCCCAGATTGGCGCTGCCCAGGGTGTAGCCATGGGCGAATGCCAACATGGCGACCATGGCCGCAGCAACATGAGTAGCAAAACAGATATTACCGGCAATCAACATGCCGAGCACAAACATGGACAGGAGGACAAAGGACTTGCTGACGATAAGCGCCACCGAGGTTTGTGCCATCAGGGTACCGGCCAACATCACCAGCACAAACGATAGCGGCACCGCCCACAAGGCTTTACCGCCAAGCTGCGCCGACCAGACGCCGACGCCAACGGCCACCAGCAGACTGGCCAACAACATCAGTGGGTTGAGTTGCATCACCTGCTCGGGAAAGCGTCCCACAACCCCCAGCGACAACAGCAGACTGGCGCCAATACCCAGGAACAGCCAAGATCTGCCAGCAAACAAGGACCGCATCATAAGCACCTCTCACTTGCCGAGTGACTACGCTTTAACCTTATACCTTACGGTAAAAAAATGCTTGACCTGGCACAAATTCCTGACAAAAAACCGACCTTTAATTGACTTGCATAACACAGACTCAGGACTTACTATCCTTGGGTCTTTAAATGTACTTTTGATTAATCCCATGTATTTCCCAATCAACTCATTGCTCATGCAACAGACTTGGTGGCGCAGCCCAAACCGGCGGCGTCAGGATTAAACATAGGTAAAATCATATCTTCCGGGCCGCCATAAGGCGGCCTTTGTGTATCTGTACGTCTTATGGCTCCGGCAATCTCAAGGAGAACAAGATGAAACAGATCATACTCACAGGCGACAGACCCACAGGCAAACTGCATATCGGCCACTATGTCGGTTCGCTCAGGCAAAGAGTCCAGGTTCAGGACGAATTCGATCAGAACGTAATGATCGCCGACTATCAGGCTTTGACCGACAACGGCCATAACCCGGCCAAGGTGACCGACAATATTCTCGAAGTCATGGCCGACTACCTGGCGGCCGGGTTAGATCCGGCCAAGACACGTTTTTGCCTGCAAAGCGCGCTACCGGCGTTATCAGAACTCACCTGTATCTACTTGAACTTGGTGACGGTTGCCCGGCTTGAGCGCAATCCCACAGTCAAGGCGGAGATCCAGCAAAAAGGCTTTGAACGCAGCCTTCCGGCGGGTTTTCTGGTCTACCCCGTCAGTCAGACCGCCGATATTACCGCCTTTCGCGCCACTCATGTGCCTGTGGGTGAAGATCAGTTGCCCATGCTGGAGCAAAGCAATGAAATCGTCCGTCGCTTCAACAATCTGGTGGGGGCTGAAGTGCTCAAGGAGTGTCAGGCAATTCTCAGTGACACAGGCCGCCTCCCAGGCCTCGACGGCAAGGCCAAGATGTCCAAATCCCTTGGCAACACCATAGAACTGGGAATGAGCAGTGACGAACTCAAGCAAGCGGTGTTTTCCATGTATACGGATCCCAACCATCTGAGGGTAGAAGATCCGGGCAGAGTCGAGGGCAATACGGTGTTCAGTTATCTCGATGCTTTCCACCCGGACAAGGCGCTGGTAGCCGAGCTCAAGGCCCATTATCGCCGAGGAGGCCTCGGGGACATGAAGTGCAAACGGATACTCAACGACTGCTTGCAAGAGTTACTCGCGCCCATGCGTGAACGGCGTAGTCAGGCTATGGCAGACAAGGGGCAACTGCTGGCGATACTGCAGCGGGGCACGGAAGAAGCCAGAGCCATCAGTGATGCCGTACTGCAAGATGTCAAAGCCGCCATGGGACTTAATCTATTTCGCTAACCAATGGGTCACTCAGCTGTACTAGCTCAACCCAAGGGGCCATAAGCCCGCCCCTTGGCTGAGCCTCTCGCAGCGCAATCGGTCGGACTTTTCGCTGGCCGGCATTGCCCGCCAAGATGCAACACACTGTCACTGTCTGAGTGACTAATCCCGGCATGACTATAGGGTTAGGGAAGGTGCAAACAAGTCCCATGTGTGCTCTGCGTCGGATTACGGGCCTGGACGCAAGGCGTGGTTCGCAGCAAATGGCCCTAGTCCTTTGCAAGAAGCACAACACAGCAGGCAGGCTTGTAAGCCACGCCCTTCGGGGCTTTCACAGCAACCGGCTCTCTGCGTTATCTGACTTCGACATGCCCCGGCATGCCTTCAGTCAGATGCCTTGAACGCCAATTGCTGTGCAAGCCAGAGTGCAACGAGGACTTATTCGCACCTTCCTTAAAATAGCCAAGTACAGCGATATTCCCTCTGTAATATCCCTTAAGGCATTAAATCCCACTGGCTTGAACCAGCTGAACCTGACCACTTAGTTTACTTTTACCAGCAAATACAGTTTGGTTTGCATTCGGCTTGGTACAGGCTAACAGTTCCATTTTTTAGAAAATTAACTCGCTTTTATTGCGATATTTTTTCTAATTATACGGATTTAAACTGCCGACATTGATTCGAGAGGCAGAAACGAGATGAAACACTCACAGAGACTATTTCCCCTGCTGACACTCATGCTCAGCTTGATATTGCCGGGCTGTTTATTGCCGGGAGATGCCAACGCCGCCGAACAGGGCGTGGCAATCAACTATATCCATGGCGAAGGCCAGGCCAACGGTATCAAACTGGCTTATCAGCTGTATCTGGATACCCTGAAACCTATCAGTGAAGATTTGGAACTGACCCTGGAAGCCAGTATCAACTTTTGGGAATACGGCGAGGATAACCAGCATGATGTCAATCATGTGCTGGCCATGTCACCCATATTGAGATACCCGCTGATGAGGGGGCAATGGCTGGACTTTTATCTGGAGGCCGGGATCGGATTTGCCCTCTTGGATGACAGCCAATTTGCCGGTAAGGATGTCGGCTCACACTATCAGTTTGAAGACAGATTGGGCTTTGCCTTCAAATTTGGCCGTCAGCGCAAACAGACTGTCTCCATCACCTACCTGCATTATTCCAATGCCGGCCTCAGCAAGCCCAACCCAGGGCTCGACTTTGTCAACCTGGCCTACAGCTACCGCTTCTACCCCCCCTTTTAGGGAGTCGGGCCAATCAATTTACCGGATGATTGGCCCGAAAATAGGTCCACTCTTCCACAATGCTGCCATCCGGCAGGTGACAATAGCCTACAGTGCCCTTTTGTTCCTGAACCAGCTCCAGCTTACCGCCGGATTCGACACAAAATACCGATGCCGGATTAGGGCTTCCCACAGTATCTTTCAGACTCTCGGACTCGGTTTTTGCCGCCTCTTCAGAGCAGCCCGCCAACAACAACAGAGTGCCCACAGTCATTACCGTTAATACTCGCATCTTGGCTCCTTACTCAGTCCCTTGGGCGCGCTCAATTGCCGCCGCAGACTTTCCAGTTTCAGCTCAAACAAACTCCAAGCTACAAGGAGATAGCAAGGTCTGCAAGCGAATGAGTCACTTATCCAAGTTAATGATTTGAAAGTTATGAATATTGTTAAAAGTAAGCAGCAATTTTTGCCAAGCAGATCGTGATTTTTCCAATTTGATCAGGCTTGTTTTTTGGTGTTTGACAGTAAAGCGGGTAAAGTGTCGCGGTTATCACCTTTTTTGATACAAGGCATTAGCCTGCAATTGATAAAAGACCTACAAACATAACAATACAGACAAGGGAAGAGTATGAGCGACTCCAACTCCTGTGCGGGCAATGACCTGCGCGAAGTCAAGCAACTGGGGATGTGGGCTTCCATCGCCAGTTTAAGCTATATCTTCTGGCTGGTCGGCGGCATGGAACTGGTTGAACGTATCGCCTACTACGGCGTTAAGGCCAGTGCCGGACTCTATGCCAAGGCGCCGGCTTCCGAAGGCGGCCTGGGTATCAGCCTCAGCGATTACGGTATCATTATTTCAGTCTGGGCCTTACTGCAGACCTTTGTGCCGGTATTTACCGGCGGGATCTCAGATAGGGTCGGCTACAAAGAGACCATCTTTGCCTCAACCGTTATCAAGATCTGTGGCTACCTCTGTATGGCCTTCTTCCCCAGCTTCTGGGGCTTTTTGTTCGGCGCCATGTTGCTGGCGGCCGGTACCGGCATCTTCAAGCCCGGCATCCAGGGAACGCTGGTGCTGTCCACCAACCGTAACAACACCTCCATGGCCTGGGGTATCTTCTATCAGGTGGTGAATATCGGTGGCTTCCTTGGCCCCTTGGTGGCAGTGCATATGCGGCAGCTGTCCTGGGACAATGTGTTCTACGCCTGCGCCGCCATTATCTCGCTCAACTTCCTGTTCCTGCTGACGTACAAAGAGCCGGGTAAAGAGCAACGCCTGGAACGGCAACGTAAGATCAAGTCCGGCGAACTCAAGCAGGAAATGCTTTGGAAAGATGCCTGGAGCGAGCTGAAAAAGCCGGTAGTCATTTACTATATGCTGGTGTTCTCCGGCTTCTGGTTCCTGTTCAACTCCCTGTTTGACGTGCTGCCTATTCATATCGCCGAATGGGTCGATACCAGCGTGATTGTCACCAGCCTGTTTGGCCCTGAAGGCACCAGTAATGGCATACTGCAATTCTGGCTCGGGTTGAACAACGAAGGCACCAAGGTCATGCCGGAAGGCATGCTCAACCTCAACGCGGGTCTGATTATGACCAGCTGCTTCCTGATAGCCGCCCTGACCGCCAAGTACCGCATCACCAGCGCCATGCTGGCCGGCTGTCTGCTGTCTATATTTGCCTTTGTGTTGATCGGTGCCACCCATGCGGCCTGGTTTATCGTGTTGGCAATCGCCATGTTCTCTCTCGGCGAAATGATGATAAGCCCAAAGAAGAACGAGTTTATGGGCAATATCGCCCCCGAAGGCAAGAAGGCCATGTACCTCGGCTTTGTAATGCTGCCACAGGGCATAGGCTGGGGGCTGGAAGGCTATTTCGGCCCCAAACTCTATGAAATCTTTGCCTCCAAAGAGATCTTCTCCCGTGAGATGCTGCTGGATAAGGGTATGTCACAGAACGACGTGGCCGCCATTCCGCAGGGGGAAGCCTTTCATAAACTGGTTGAGTTCACCGGCCAAAGTGGCCGCGAGCTGACCGAGATCCTCTACCAGAGCCACAACATAGGCATGGCCTGGTACATCATAGGCGCCATAGGCACCATTTCCGCCGTCGGCATCTATATCTACGGTAAGTGGCTGCTGAGAATGCAGCAGGCCCAAGCCTGATTTAATACGCCACCTCAGGGTGGCGTTTTTATATATTGATTGTAAATGAGAGCTTGATCCCGCCAAGGGAACGGGCCAAAGTCTATGCTTAAAATAGCCACAAATAGAATGCAACTATTTGTATCCAAGGAAGTTTTATGCTTTTTAACCATCGTCTTCACCGGCAGATAGATTCATTGAAACAACGGCTCGAGAAACAGGGCCAGCAGCACCAGGCGACACTGGAGCAATTGCAGTTGCAACTGGGGCAGCTCAAACAGGAAAGGGACCAGGCTCTGGCGCAAAACCGCGACTTCGCCGCCATGCTGGCCTGCCAGAACCAGGGCGGACTCATGTTGCAATCGGTACGCGAGGCCATGGCCGAAGACGCCGGACGTCTGCTTGAGGAGCAAGGTAAGCTGGAGCAACTCAACGCCCTGTTCGAGCAAACCCGCAGCGCCGTTGCCAGGCTGGGAGAGCGAGCCCATCTGCTCAGTTCACAGTCACAGCATAGTCTGGGGACAGTGGCGCAGTTGGATACCAGTACCCAAAGCATCAGCCAGTTTGTCAGTGCCATTCAGGGCATTTCGGCACAGACCAACCTATTGGCGCTCAATGCCGCCATCGAAGCCGCCCGCGCCGGAGAGGCTGGTCGCGGCTTTGCCGTGGTGGCCGATGAAGTCCGGCAGTTGGCGGCCAAGGCCAGTGACGCCAGCCAACAGATAGAGCAGTTGGTGCAACAGATCATCACTCAGTCGGAAAACATACGAACCCTGACAGATGACAACCAAGGCTGCGCCGATGAAGTGGCCAGCTCGGCGGTACAGATAGACACTGTGGTCACTCAGGTGTTGGCGCAATCGGCGCAGATGCAGCAGGTGATCAGCCATGCCGCGACTGTGTCTTTCCTCAACACCACCAAGCTGGATCATGCGGTATGGAAGCAGAATATCTATGAACTGCTGCAAAACCAGTGTTTTGATCAGCCGGTAAACAGCCACCATGACTGCCGTTTGGGTAAGTGGTACTACGAAGGACAAGGCGCCAGCCTCTATAGCTCACTCCCGGGGTTCCGCGAGTTGGAAGCGCCGCATGCATTGGTGCACGAGAGTGGCCGCCTGGCGCTGGAACACGCCGCAGCCGGCGACACCACAGAGCAGGTAATGGCGCTGCAACGGATGGAAGATGCCAGTATGCAGGTGGTGCAGGCCATAGATAGCATTATCGCCGCAGTTCAGTAGCCGTCAGTAAGCGACCGACTCCACCTCTTCCTGGGTCAACTCTCTGGCTTCGCCCTCGGCCAGAGAGTCATCCAGCACTATCTGAGCTATCTGGCTGCGATGCAGCGCCAGTACAGGGTTACGAAAGCGGCCGAACATGCGTTTTATCTGGTGATATTTGCCTTCCGTGAGTATCACCTCGGCCTCATGGCTTGCCAGAATTTTCAGCTCGGCCGGCGCTGTGATGACGTTTTCAAACTCAAAGAAAAATCCGCCCCTGAAAGCCTCGATATAAGTGTCATCCAGCGGATTGGCCAGACGCACCCGATAACGCTTGGCTTTACTCGATGAAGGCAGGGTCAACGCCTGGGTCCAGCGGCTGTCATTACTGAGCAGCACCAGCCCGGTACTCTGCTTATCCAGGCGGCCGGCGATATGCAGCCCCGGCACCAATGCCGCCGGGGGCAGGCAGTCGAGCACGGTTTTATGCTCGGGATCTTGGGTGGCGCTCACTACTCCGGCAGGCTTGTTCAGCATCCAGTAGACAGGGTTTTGCCGCTGCAGCCATTGCTCATCGAGACGAATATGACTGAACTCATGGATAAGTCTGTCTGCGGCAAACACCTGCTCGTCATCGAGCCAAACCCGGCCATCGGCAAGCAATTGCCTGGCCTGTTTGCGGGGAATATTCAGCTTCCCGGCGAGAAACCTGTCCAGTCGCCCCCTCTTACTGCGCATCGTTTAAGGCGCCTTTAGCTTCAATCCGATAAGCACAGCGACGTGAACCATCCAGGATATGTTCACGTCGACTGACTTCCACCTCAGGCCCCAGCAACTGCCGGAACAATGCCAGCTCAGAGCGACAAAAGTTCTGGCAACTCGTGGCCGCAGCGCAAATGGGGCAATGATTTTCCAGCAGCCAAAAGCCGGTACAGTCCGCTTCAATCTGCGCCATATAGCCTTCACGGCTTCGGATCTCTGCCAGGCATTCCAACTTATCGGCCAGGGAAGCTGCAGTGGCCATCTGGCTCGAATAGCTCTCGAGGCTCTGCTGCTCCCTGTGACTGATGAGTTTATCCAAGCCCTCGTCACCAAAGACCTGACGCACTGAAGTTATCAGTTGCAGGCTCAGCTCATCGTGACGGTCGGCAAACAGCGAGCGACTCTGCTCGGTCAGCGTCCAATAACGCGCAGGTCTGCCACGGCCTTCGGCCCTGTCTTCGGTCCGCACCAGCCCCTCGGCTTCAAGGGCTTGCAGATGTTGACGTACCCCCATACTGGTCAGCCCCAGCTCTGCGGCCAGGCTCTGAGCCGTCTGGGCTCCGTTCAACTTAAGAATGTCGACTATCTTGTCTGTGGTCTTCATGGCACCTCCAGCGCTGATTATGCCCGGATCAGGACGCCGCATCCAGATTAAATAAACTTTTTTGTTTATTTTATCTTTACATTATTAAGTAAAGCACATACCTTATAAAATAATAAATAAACAAAAAGGTTTACTTAACATGAAATACCTAGTCGTCAGCGCCAGCCAACGTTTCCAATCCCAGAGTGCCAAGGTCGCAGAATTCATCACCCGGGAAATAAAGACCAAGCAACTCGCAGAGGCGGAACATTTGGAGCTCTGCGGTTTCAATCTTCCCTTCTGGGATGGTGAGCAGCAAAACAAGGGAGCCGACTGGCAACGGATAGAAGCCAAGGTGACAGCAGCCGATGCTCTGGTGCTTATCACTCCGGAATGGGGCGGCATGGCGACACCTTTGCTGAAGAACTTTCTGCTGATGTGTGACAGCCAACATACGGCCCATAAGCCTGTGCTGCTGGTTGCAGTTGTCTCAGGCATAAGCGGCGCCTATCCCATCAGTGAATTGAGAATGAACGCCATGAAAAACAACAAACTGGTGGCCGTTCCGGATCATTTGATCGTCCGCGATGTCGAGAAAATGCTCAACCCCGAATGCGACAGCATCCGCGATGCCAGATTAAGAGAAAGGATAGGTTATAGCCTGCATATGTTGGCCCAGTATTCAGCAGCACTGGCACAGATACGTTTTGCCCACAGGGACGCCCCCTTTCCCAAACAACAGGAATATTGCTACGGCATGTAAACAAAGGCCCAAACAGGCGTAAAAGGGACAAATATCAATGGAAGGTGCGAACAAGTCCCATGTGTGCTCTGCGTCGGCTTACAGGCCTGGATGCAAGGCGTGGTTCGCAGCAAATGGCCCTAGTCCTTTGCAAGAAGCACAACACCGCAGACAGGCCCGTAAGCCACGCCCTTCGGGGCTTTCACAGCAACCGGCTCTCTGCGTTATCCGACTTCGACAGGCCCCGGCATGCCTTCAGTCAGATGCCTTGAATGCCAATTGCTGTGCAAGCCAGAGTGCCACGAGGACTTATTCGCACCTTCCCAAGGAGAACGCAAATGATACAACTGGAACATCTGAACCTGGTGGTCGCAGACCTCCCCAAGACCCTGGATTTTTACCGCGCCGCCTTTCCTCACTGGCAGATCCGCTGCCAAGGAGAAGGAAGCTGGTATGGCAAGCCACGAAAATGGCTCCACTTCGGTGATGACTATCAATACCTGGCTTTCAGCGATAACGGTGAAGGCAATAACCGCGACTTGAGCGGTCATCAACCCGGGCTGGCCCACTTCGCCTTTGTCACTGCAGACATAGACGGGGTGATCAAGCGCCTGCAGGACGCAGGCTATAGCATAGATAAAGACGGTGCCGACGAGCCCTGGCGCCGCAATGTGTACTTTATAGACCCGGCCGGGTTTGAAGTGGAGTTTGTCCAGTACCTGAGCGACCAGCCAAAGCAGCGCAATCGCCCTAGCTAAGAGCAGTCATAAATAACCTTACAGGCTCCCTCGCCTTCGCTTACTGGGTGGGGGAGCCGCCTTGATTCACTTCTTGGCAAACAGACTGTACAACCAGCCCAGGGTGACGGCACCTTGCCGTAAGACCGAATTCAAAGTAGACCGGCATAAAGACCCAAAAGCCGCTATTGACGGGCATTTCAAGAGCAAAAGGATCTGATGGCGTGGCGCGGTATGGCTAGACTTATACGAAGCCAATATTAGACTTGGCCTCGAGGATAGAGTCATGAGTGTATTTACACGCTTGCTGGCCGTTTCGGACGACAGTAACAGAGGAAAACTGGCCCTGAGAAAAGCGGTGCAACTGGCCAATGCCAGCCATGCCGAGTTCACACTGCTCAGAGTCAAAACCCCTAAATATCATGGTATTGGTCAGTGGCTACAACAAAAAGTGCATCCACAGCCCTTGGTTTCCCATCTAAGGGAAAAGCGTCCACATTACCCATCGAGGGAACTGAACCTTTGCTTGAAGCAGTGTCAGGCCAAGGATCTGCCAACCGCCATTCTCACCGAGCTAAAACAGGCGCATTACGATCTGCTGTTGGTAGAACATCACAGCTACTCAGCCCTGCAGTGTGAATTGGGTCATACAGATGACTGGCAACTGCTGCAACGGGTGTCCCTGCCGGTGATGTTTGTCAGCGACTCTCCCTGGGAGCAACAAGGGTCGTTACTGGCGGCTTTGGAGCTGGATGAAGACACGGAAGATCATTCCCATTTCAATCACAGGTTGCTGCAACAGGCCTTTGATTTTGCCGGTTTGCTGCAACAAAGGCTGCATCTGCTCAACTGCTATCAGGAAGCGGACATCAGTATGGCCTTCGATAACCAGCAACCCGGCTGTCGCTCTCAGAAAGACAATCAGTGGCAAAAACTGCGGCAGGTCGCCAGACCTTTGGCCTTGAGTGACGAGCAGTTGCATCTGGCCAGCGGCATGCCGGATCATGTGGTACCGGAGGCCGCCAACAAATGGCACAGCAACATAGTCATCATGGGCGCGGCAGAGCACAGAGGGTTGCTGAGCGAACTCAACGGCCACGCCTCTGAGCAGATGCTCAATCAACTACAGTGCGACGTGCTGGCCTTAAAGCCCAGTTGCCCCTTGCTGCATTGAATCACTTCAGCGGCCGCCCACCATCGAGTGACAGAGTGCGGCCCGTCATGTAGCGGCTGGTCATCAGATACTTCACGGCGGCCAGCATCTCCTGCTCGCCGCCCTCTTTGGGCAATAATGCCTTGGCAAGCGCCTTTTGCCGGTAGGCGCGATCATCCTGCTCATTGAACAGCATCAGTGCCGGCGCTATGCCGTTGACCTTGACGCCCGGCGCCAGCTTGGCGGCAAATGACAGGGTCAAATTATCCAGCGCCGCCTTACTGGCAGCATAGGCTATGTGCTTCTTACTGCCCTTCTGCGCCACATAGTCGCTGATATGAATGATATCCCGGCTGCCTATCTCATCAGTTTCCAGTAGCGGCGCCAGTGCCAGATTCAACTGATAGGGCACGGAGGCGTGGATCTGCATCATGCTGTCAAAAACCTCTGCGGCATCTGTGTCAGGCTGCTCCGGCATCCAATCCGAGGCGTTGTGAATGATTGCCCGCAGAGACTCATGCTTGCTTTTTACATCGGCAATAAAGGCTTTGATCTCGCTATTTCGCAAGAGATCCACTCGATGCAACTCGGCGCCCGCGGCCTTGAGCTCGTCGATGGCGGCGTAATGGCTGCGATAAGTGCCGATGAGTGGATAGCCCTGAGCCATCAAGTCCCTGGCCATTGCCAGTCCCAGACGCTTTCCGACGCCGGTGATCAAAATAGGCTGCATGTATTTTCCTTCCATTTGTCCGTCGCGCTATTGTTTCACGTTCGGCCGCACTCTGGCCAGTCTCGCCATCCGGGGACCAACAGCTGAGTATCACCTCTTGGAAACCCTATTGAAAATAGACAGATAATCTTGATTAATCGGCAAAATGCCGACCAGCTCGCATATTGGGATTTCAATGCCCTGAATACTTGAATATCGCTTCAGGCTTCAATAATATCGCAACATTAAATAATAACCATTCTCAATAAATTATATTTAACTACAAAGGTTACTCCCATGCGTATCAATCAGTTAATCCTGTTGGCAGCCCTGTTTACCCCTCTGGCCTTTAGTGCCGACAGCAAGTTCGGCGAACCGGTCGATCTGAATATCTTCGTGCCCATTTCCACATTGATGGCATCGCCGAATGACTATGTGGGTAAGGAGCTCACGGTAGAAGGCACCATAGTCTCAGTGTGCAGCAAGCGGGGCTGCTGGATGGAACTGGCAACCGACGACAGCTTTGATCGATTGAGAGTCAAGGTTCGCGATGGCGAGATGGTCTTTCCCGTCAGTGCCCGTGGGCAAAAAGCCTATGCTACCGGAGCGTTAGAGGCAATTGAGCTGGATCTCGAACAGACCCGCGCTTATCTCGGGCATCAGGCCCAGCAACACAACAAGCCCTTCGATCCTGAGTCCGTAACTCAAGCAGTGACTTTCTATCAGTTGCATCCATACGGAGTCGAAATCCGTGATGCTGAGTAACAAGCTGCGCAAAAGGATCCGTTTATTGCACAGAGACATAGGGTATCTGTGCATAGGCATGACTCTGGTGTATGCCATTTCGGGGATTGCCGTCAATCACATCAATGACTGGAACCCCAACTACCAGATAACCCAGAGTGAGAGCCGTGTCGAAGGGTTGAATCCTTCACTGGGTAACAATGACATTCAAAGCCTGTTAAGCCGCCACTTTTCGCTGCAGGATAATATCCGCAGCGGTTATCGTGCCAGCGTCAATGAGTACCAAGTCTTTCTCAAAGATGGCAGCCAACTGAGCGCTAACCTGGTATCCGGCACAGTCTCGGCCGAGATGGTAAACAGCAGGCCATTACTGCAGGCACTCAACTATCTGCATCTTAACCATGCCCGTGACGCCTGGACCTGGATTGCCGACATCTATGCCGCCATGCTGCTATTTTTGGCGCTATCGGCGCTGGTGATGTTGCGTAGTGGCAACCTGCTCAAGAGCCGCAAGACCTGGCTGACACTCACAGGCGTCCTGCTGCCTTTGCTGTTCATTCTGCTGCGCTAACGCACTCTGAGCACAAACGCTATCAGATAACAAAGAACCCGGTCATGGCCGGGTTCTTCTGTTTTCTGCCTCCTTGAAAGGCTTAGTGACCGAAACGGTATTCCACCCCCAGCCAATAGTTACGTCCCTCCTCGGGGAAGCCCTCACTATAGGCGTAGTTGCGGTCAAACAGATTGTTGACCGAGGCATTAACACTCAGCCCCTGCCAGATGCGGTAGTCGAAGCGAATGCCGGTCACTCCGAAACCACTGGCGACCTGATTGCCATTTGAATTGCTGAGGCTGTCGCTGCGAGCTTCCTGACTCAGAATGATGTCCAGCTCCTCCAGCGGAGTCAGCTTAACCCAGGCAAAGAGTTGATGATCCGGCAGGCCGGTAACATCGAGCTGCTCATCCTCAACATCGGCGTGAATATAGCTGTAGCTCAGGCCAACACTGGCCCAATCGCTGAGATCGCCATAAATCCCCAGATCCAGCCCGCTGTAATCTACCCTGCCGCTGTTGCGGTTTTGGATAAGTGTCGGGGTGATGTTATGGGTCAAAATCGCATCGGACACCCGGTTATAGTAGACACTGCTGTCCAACTGCCAGTTAGTCGCCAATGTCGCCTGATAACTGAGCTCCAGGTTGGTCGCTCGCTCAGGCTCCAGATGCGGGTTGACTATGGCGGTTTGGCCATAGGCGGGCCTGAAAGTGGTGTAGCGTTCTTTCAGCGTCGGAAAGCGGCTACGCTGGGATAAAGACAGTTGCAGTGTATCCAGGTTTTCCAAGTCATAGCGGGCCATCACTTGCCAGTTGAAGGCGTGCTGCGAGTTGTCTTCATAGCGGGTCAGGCTGCCATCCTTTTCATGCTTGTAGCCTTCAAGGCTCTTGCGGGAGTCGTAGCTGATGCCCCCTACCAGATCCAGGTTATCTCTCAGTGCCCATTGATACTCCACTGCCGCCGATAGGGTTCTATCCTTGTACTTGTCAAACTCCCCGTCAGGCTCCCCTTGCTCCTTGTGCAGGTCTTCCTTCCAGTGAGCGGCAAACGACAAGATGTCGTCTTTGCGCATATCGATACTGAGCTGCAGGCCGGCACCATTGCTGGCATCGTCATAATGACTGTAGGGGCCTTTTTGTTGCTGCAGGTTTTCCAGGCTCTTGTATATCCTCAGGGTGTTTTCAAATTCATCGCGATAGAGGCGACTGTGCAGCACAACCCCAGGGCTGAACTCTGTATAGCCGCTGTAGTAAAAGCTCTGTTTGTCGTACTGCGGCCATTGCCAATAGGTAGGGCGAATATCGGCTTCAGTGCCGGCATAGGGCGGACTGTTCTTTTCCCCTTCCTGACGGATATAGGTAAAGATGTACTCGTCTGTTTCATTGGGAGTCAGACCAAATTTGGCAGTACCGCGGCTATCGCTGTATGCCGAGTTGGCGCGTTTGCCGTCGCTGCCGGCGATCGGGTTGTCGTTGTCGTGGGACAGGCCGACAAAGTCTTTGTCCAACTTGTTGCCGCTCAATTGGATAAAGCCCCAATCATTGCTGCCAGCCAGACTGGCATCCAGGCTATAACCGTTGTCCTCTCCGCGGGCCCAGCCTTGGGAGGCGCTCAGTTGTGCTTCAAAGCTCTTCTTGGGTCTGCGGGTCGTCAGGTTGATGGCACCGCCCATCATGTTCGGCCCCTGCAGCAAAGAGGCATACCCCTTGGAGACTTCCACCGAGGCCAGATCCGACGCCAGAAAACGCCCCAAGTCCAGATTGCCGTCATAAGGGATGTAAATCGGGATCCCATCAAAAAACAGCGGCACCTGCTTACTGTCAAAACCCCGAACCTTAACCTGAACCTCGTTACGACGACCGGATTTTTGCAGGCTGACCCCGGGAATAATATTCAGCGCCTCGGCCACGTTTTGCTTGTTCAGCATCTTGATGGTGTCTTGATTGACGCTGTCCTGATTGGCGGCAACCGGGCTGCCCCAGACACTGATCCTTTCTATTTTGGTTTCGTTTTTACTCTCAGACTCAGCCACGCTGCCATCGGCAAGCGCCAGCGGAGAAGCCAGCATCAGCGGCAGAATAGAGTAATAGTGCTTTGGTTTCATACTACAGACCTTCAACATTCAATCGATGTATAATTTTTTATATATCGATTATTAAAAAAATACCCGGAGCTCGATGCGAGTCCGGGCAATAACTAATCAGACTCTGACTCAGGCCTGGGGTATCACATCCCAATAAACCATGGCCCAACTGCGATCGCCGGTTCGCAGAGGTTTGCCCTGTTGCTTATGACTCTGGTAATACTCCTGCAACCGCAGTTTTTCGGCGTCATCCAGAGGCCCCAGCGACCAGGCAACGTTGTCTTCAAACTGGGCGTAACTCTCGGCCTGGTTCATGCAACCACTGGACTCGATGAAGTCCACCTTGGGCTTAATGCCCATCTGCTGCAAAATATTCACCGCATACAGATAGTTCGGCAGAGTCACTAGCTTACGGCCTATGGCTTGAATAATGGCGGGATCGATAAAGGTTGAGCTGACGGTATGAGTGGTATAAACCCGCTTGCGAGCCTGGCGATTGAGCTTTTCCAGGGCACTCTTGAGGCAGCCCACCAGAGTCGAGCGCGACGCCACTGCGATATCACACACGGGGATGTCGCTCCAATCATCTTCCCAGGCTCTTTGGATAAGAGTGACATTACTCAAGTCTTCCGCATCGGCGCGGCGCCTGGCCACTTCCAACATGCCGCTGCTGTAATCCAGGCCATAGACGGCACGCATCTTGTCGGCCAGCCCCAGACACACAGAGCCAGGGCCACAACCCATATCCAAAAGCGTGTCGCAATCACTCAAATCCATCAGCTTAAAAAAGCCCTCCAAGTAACTGTCCTTGGGTCTGGCGCAGTTTTCGGCCATCTTCTCGGCCCGTTTATCCCAATGTTCGGCACTCTTGTGGGTGCGTTCCGCCCTTTGCAGGTGCTCGCGGTACATGGCGGCAAAGTCCAGCTCTTCTATTATCATGAAATCACCTTGCTTAAGATTTAACCCTCAGCCGGCACCTTAAAGGTGCTCGGCAATCGCAGACTCACTGACGCCATAGAGCTGCGCCAGTCCCGATACCTGTAACTGCCCGGCCACTGCGCCTTGTCTCAGGCCATGACCGGGTTCCACCAGCGCCACACTGTCAGCCAACAGCTCGGCATGACGCGGATGGTGAGTCGACATCAATACTGCGATTCCCTGCTGTTTGAGTCGTTTAACCTGAGCCAGCAACTTGATTTGATTACCGAAATCCAGGCTGGCGGCCGGTTCATCCATCACCAGCAATCTTGGAGATTGCAGCAAGGCCCTGGCAATCAACACCAACTGGCGCTCGCCGCCGCTTATCTGATCCATGGCACAATCGGCCAGGTGAGCTATATCCAGTTGTTTCAAGACCGCCAGCGCCCGCTTCTGCTCATTCGCGCCGGGCACGGCAAACAGTCCCAGCCGCGACTGGCAGCCCATGAGCACCATTTCCAACACCCGAAAGGAAAAACGGCTCAACTGTGCCTGTGGCACATAGGCCATCTGTTGTGCCAGCTCGCGCTGCGACCATTGATGAATTTGCCTGCCGGCTATCTTTATCTCACCGGCAAGCGGCACCAGCAAGCCAAGCAATGTTTTCAATAAGCTGGTCTTGCCGCTGCCATTACAGCCAAGCAAACAGACGATTTCAGCTTCCGGTAAGCAAAGCTCTACATTAGCCAACAAAGGCTTACCGGCATAGCCCACTGTGACACCTTGCATGCTGGCTATCATTGACCCCGGCCTCCCCCCCTCAGCAGCAAAAACATAAAGAAGGGCGCGCCTATGCAGGCGGTCAAAATCCCCAGCGGCAGCTCAATCGGCGCCAGAGTGCGGGCCAGGGTGTCGGTCAGCAGCAACATAAAGGCGCCCAGCAGCATGGACATGGGCAACAGCCTTCTGAAATCGGCGCCCACCAGCATACGAGCGATATGCGGCACCACCAGCCCGAGCCAACCTATAATGCCGGCGATGGATACCGCCGCCGCAGTCAGCAGTGTGGCCGCCAGAATAAATATCAGCCGGGTTTTTGCTATGTTGAGCCCGAGGCTGCTGGCCTCATCGTCGGCCAGGCTTAACAGATTCATACGCCAGCGCAGCAGCATTAACGGCACCAATCCCATTATCATGGGCAGCAGGCTGGACTTGAGATCTTCCAGAGTGATATCCGACAACCCGCCCATCAGCCAGAAAGTAATGGAAGGCAGCTGACTGTAGGGATCGGCCAACAATTTCATCAATGAAATACCGGCGCCGCACAAGGCGCCAATAGCTATGCCAACCAGAACCAAAGACAACACAGGATCGCCCTGACGACTGAGCCGCGCCAGCAGACATACCAGAGCCACCACCAGCAAACCACCGAGAAAGGCAAACAGCTGGATGTTGTAAACCGATAAGTCCAGATAAATGCCCAATACGGCGCCCAGACCGGCGCCGGCAGAAACGCCCAGAATATCAGGTGATACCAGAGGGTTACGGAACATTCCCTGATAAGCTGCGCCGCTGGCGGCCAAACCGGCTCCTATCATAAGCGCCGCCAAAATTCTGGGCAGCCGCAAATGCCAAAAGACACTGATGCTCTTGCTGTCCAGGGCGGCCACATCGCCACCGATGGCATGCCAAAGCGCCTGCCCCTGCTGCACCAGACTGAGAGGATACTGGCCACTGGCTGCGGCAAAACAGAGAATGCTGAGACAAATTCCGGTCGCCAGTGGGTATTTGATTCTGTCGTTCATTCGGGGCGCAGCAGATTGGCCGCCTGCTCCTCGCTAAGCTCACTGTGGTAAAAATCGCGGTAGAAATCCTTCACCAATGCTTGCTTGGCCAGCTCATCAGCGCCGGACAACAGCAACCTAAGGTAACTCATGCCCAGCAGCCGGTTTATTCCCGGCGGCGAGTCAATCCAACCAAAGGGCTTGTTCGGCAACCAATAGACCCGCTTGTTGCGTACAGCCGCCAGCGTGCCCCAGACAGGATCTTGGCGAATATGGCGGATAAAGGCGGGATCCTGGCTGATGATTAGCTCAGGCTCCCAGGCCATCAATTGCTCCAAAGAAACTTTGGCCAAACCGCGATAGTCACCGGCCTTGGCGACATTCTTAAGCCCAAGCTGTTCTATGGCTTCGGTGTGAATGGAACCTGTGACCCCGGTTTCAAGACCCGTCGCACCGCGGCCGAAATAAAAAGAGATGGGCTCTTCCTGGCTAAGGCCAAACTCTCTGGCATCACTGAGTATTTCGGCCGTGCGCTTTGCAAGAAAATCTGCCCGCTCGTTAGCTCCCAGTACCTGCCCCAGTTTTCTCAATTGCGCCGGGGTGTCTGTGAGTGAACCATCGAGCAGCAGAAACGGCACGCCGCTGATGCGTTCCACCTTTTGCGCCATAGATAAGTAGTTTTGGCTGAGGTTGCCATAGTCGACGACAAGATCCGCATCCAGAGTCATCAGCTTTTCCAGCGAAAGACTGGCATTGCGGCCCACCAAACGGCCCAGTCTCGGCTTTTGCCACAGGCTTGGAGCAAAGCCATGCTGTTGTAACAAGGCCGGCTTGAGGTGGGCATAACCGAGCAGCTTTTCCGGACTCAAGGCCAACAACAGCAGGTCCGCCGGCCCTCCGGCACTGACCACCCGCTTGATATCTGCAGCCGGCGGCAGCGCCAATTGTCCGTTTGGATTCGGCTCAGTCCCATAGGCCGGCACAGGATTGGCCAGCGCAGGGAAACAAACCAACAACCCAAGACTCAAGCCGGCCTTGATAACAATCCTTCTATCCAATCTTGTTTTTCCTCGCCGCCAATCGTTATATACAAAATTATATAACGCTAAAAATTACCTTTCTCCACCCACTTTGGCAATGGATGGAGATCACAATTAAAAGATTTGCAACAGCAATTGCTTAAAGGCGATCAGCGACTGGCAGGATAGCGTTACTCCCAAGGCGAAAATTTACACAATAAATTTTTGGCCGCTTGCTCACTCCTGTTCTAAATTTTAAGCAGCCAAAAACTTTTGTGCTGTGTCACATCGAATGGAATTGGATGCTGTTCTCTCAGCCGTTTGACAGGGAGTCAACCTATGCGCTTTACCACCAAAATCAAGCTTATCAGTCTGCTTATCGTGCTGGTTCCTTTAGTGCTGGCAACGGCATTGGTCAGTTGGCTCGCCAAAGATGAGCTCTATAATCAGGCCGAAGAAAGGCTGCTGGCCGTCAGAGAGATCAAAGAGCGCCAGCTCGATGCCATGTTTGCCAACTTCGGCAACAATCTGGATGCAATCGCGGCCGTGATCCAAAACAGTGAATCACTCAACAGTCTCAGCCAATCCCGCCCCATGCTGGAAGCCCTCAACAAAGAGTTGGGCTTCTACGATATTTTCATCATCGAAGACTCAGGCTTGGTGAAAGACACTGTGACCCATGAAGCCGACTGGGGCAGTAACCTGCGAACCGGGCCTTATGCAGATTCAGGTCTCGGCCGCCTGTTCAGAAGCGCTATCAACAGCAACGGCGCAACTGTGATGGCCGATTTCAGCCCTTATGCCCCCTCGGGCAATGAAGCGGCAGCCTTTATCGGCAAGAGCATTCAATATCAAGGCCGCCCCTTGGTGGTTGCCGCCCAGCTCTCCATCGACAGGATCAATGGGGTGATGCAAATTCGCGAGGGTATGGGCCAAAGCGGTGAAACTTATCTGGTGGGCGCCGACAAGCGCATGCGCTCCGACTCGTTTCTCGACCCGGTCAATCGCACAGTCAAAGCCTCTTTTGCCGGTACAGTCAGGCAAAATGGCATAGATACCCAAGCGGTGGAACAAGCGCTCAAGGGGCAAAGCGGTGTCATGCAGCTCAAGGATTACAAAGGCAATCCAGTGGTTTCATCCTATGCTCCCATAGATGCCTTCGGGGTTCGTTGGGCGCTCTTGGCTGAAATCGATCAGGCCGAAGTCGCAGCACCGGCGCTGCATATGGTTTATGTCGGTGCCATGGTGTGCCTCGGCGCTATAGTGCTGGCACTGCTGGCAGCCAAGCTGGTCAGCAACTTTGTACTGCGCCCCTTGGGAGGCGAGCCTGCCGACATGTGTCAGCTCACCTCAGTGATAGCATCCGGCGATCTCACCAGCACGCTGCAAGTAGCACAGAGCGACAGCCATCTAATGAGCTGGTTGGCCAGAATGCAGAGCAAGCTCAGGGAGATCATCGCCCAGCTCATAGGTATGGGACAGGAGCTGGAATCGGCAGCAGAGCAAAATTCAGCCGCCATCACCCAGGCCGATTGCAGCATTCAACTTCAGGCCAAGGAAACCGACATGCTGGCAACTGCGGTGGAAGAGATGAGCTATGCCGCCGCCGAAGTGGGCCAGAATACTGCCCACGCGGCCGATGAAGTGAACGCCTGTCAGGTCGCCAGCGAAACCTTGAGGCAAAACCTGGATCATACCCGCGCCAGTTTGGAAGTCACCCTCAACAACTTTGCCGAGATCCACAAAGAGGTTAACTCGTTGGAACAGGACAGCCAGAAAATAGGCACTGTGCTTGAAGTGATAGACAGCATTGCCGAACAGACCAATCTGCTGGCGCTCAATGCTGCCATTGAGGCGGCCCGAGCCGGCGAACACGGTCGCGGTTTTGCCGTGGTTGCCGACGAGGTACGTCAGTTGGCGGTCAAGGTGCAGGAAGCCACCCAGGATATAGGCAATGTACTGCAAGGGATCCAGCGCCAATCCGGTTCTTTGGTCAGCCACAGTCAAACCTGCAGCGATGAAGCCGCCTCTACCGCCGAGAAAGCCGAAGGCATGCGTGAAGCGGTCGATGATATCAGTAACCGGCTGCAGACACTCAAGTCCTTGATGAGCCAAACGGCTACGGCAGCCGAGGAACAAACGACGGTATCGGCAACCCTGGCCAAAGGGATTTCCGGCCTCAGTGCCGCGGCCGAGGAAAACAGCACCGCCATCAGCCAAGTGGCCATAAGCACCCGCAGCTTGCTGGGACTGGCGAATCAGCTTGGTGTCACCACAGCTCAGTTCAAGGTCTAAGGCAATTCAATCCACAGTATCGAGCAGCAACCCAGGTTTCTGCTTGATACTGTGAAATAGCCGCTATCTCTCTAGCTAAGGAAAATGCGAAGAAAGTGCGAAATAAGCCCCTTCTCTACACCTGCCAATCTATTTCGGCTTGCTGCCACTGTTTCAACTGCTGATTGATGGCCGAGAAATGGCCGCAGCCAAAGAAGCCACGATAGGCTGACAGAGGCGAAGGATGTGGGCCGCTTAAGATCTTGTGCTGCGGCGCCTTGATAAGCTTGCCTTTCTTAATGGCATGGCTGCCCCAGAGGACAAAAATAATCGGCTCTTCACGCTGATCCAGCAGTTGCAGCGCCCTGTCGGTGAAGGTTTCCCAGCCCGCCTTGGCATGGGAGTGCGCCTTGCCCTGCTCTACCGTCAGCACAGTGTTGAGCATCAAGACTCCTTGCTTGGCCCAGCTCAGCAGATTGCCATGATCCGGGATTGAGAATCCTGGGATGTCGGTCGCCAGTTCCTTATACATATTGACCAGCGAAGGTGGCGTCTTCACCCCGGGTTTAACCGAGAAACACAGGCCATGAGCCTGACCTGGGCCATGGTAAGGGTCCTGACCTATAAGTACCACTCTCACCTTGTCCAGTGGTGTCAGCTCAAAGGCGCTGAATACCTCGTCCTCAGGAGGAAAGATAGCCTTGCCGGCGGCGCGCTCCGCGGCAACAAACTCACTGAGTTGCTGGAAGTAAGGGGCCTGTTGTTCAGCGGCGATAAATGCCTGCCAGTCAGTGGGGAGCGCCATGGTGATAATCCTCTGTGTAAAAGAGGCCATAGCTTAAGAGTGCCGACTGCGGGATACAAGCGCCGAGTGTTGGCTCTGTGGCCTGGATTCAAAGGAACCTGAGTCGATTTTACAAGCCAACCTATTGAGGAGTAAGCCAAGATAACCCACGGACACAGTATTGAGTGACAGCAACTGCAGCCACTGTTGAAGCGACTTTTTGCCCAAATGCCAGGATCTTGGCAAGCAGGCACGGGGATTCAGATCCCAATCGCCAATATTTTTCCTTGGCACAGCGCCTTTTTAGGTTAGAATCGGCCCTCAATCTTTGGCTTAGCAAGAGCGAATATAGTATGTCAGACGACAACAACCAAACCACCATATTCCAGTTAGCAGATCAGTTTATCGCCCTCGCCAATGAGCTGACCCAGCAAGAAGGCGACGTAGGTAAAGTCGGCACCGCCCTGAGATTTGCCGCCGCCCGCTTCAATGCTTTTGAAGCCGCTATCAAGTCTGCCGATCTGGGCGCCGAAAAAGCCAATGCTCTTGAGTGGTTTACCGCCGAATATCGCGACATGCTGGATGACAACCTGGAAGATCACATTGCCAACCCTCCAGTGGTCAACAGCGAAGACGCTGCCGAACCGGCAGGCAACGCCGTGCAGCAATTCAAGATCTGAGTTTCCTGACAACTGCGGGGGCCTGTGTCCCCGCACTATTACACCATTTCGGCTTTCCCTTCTCGGTCCCGTCAGCGCATCACCGTCTCTGCCCTTTCCTTTCTCCCGCGACACTTTCAAAATTTATTTGAATATCTGTTGATTACAGGCGTAAATAACAGCTGGGGTAACAGCAGGGAACAACTACCGGGAAGCGCATATGATACGAGCATTGCAGGACTTGAAAATATTCAGCGAAACCGCCAGACAGGGCAGCCTGTCGCGGGTGGCACAACTGCTTGATCTGACTCCGGCCGCTACCAGCGCAGCCATCAAGCGCCTCGAGGCCCAACTCAACACTGTACTCTTTGTTCGCTCTACCCGCAGCCTGCGTCTGACACAGGAAGGTGAAATCTTTCTGCAGCACTGCAATGAAGCCCTGAATATTCTCGACGATGGTTTTCAGGCGATTCAACAAGGGCAGAGCCTGCTCAAGGGCAAGTTGCAGTTGTCATTGCCATCGGATCTCGGTCGCAACCGTTTGCTGCCGATATTGGATGAATTTATGGAACGCCACCCTCAGGTGAGTATCAGGGTGCAGATAAGCGATCGCCTGACGGATATCTACCGCCAACCCGTCGACATAGTGATCCGCTACGGGCTGCCGGCCGACTCGGCGCTTATCGCCCTGCCGCTTTGCCGTCAAAATGACAGGGTGTTGTGCGCCTCTCCCGACTATATTGCCAGGTTCGGTGCGCCGGGCAGCCCGGAGGAACTGGCAAAGCACAACTGCCTGTGCTTTATGCTGGCCGATGCGACTCACAGCAGGTGGCATTTTCAGTCACAGTCGGGCCAAATCACAGTGCAGGTCAAAGGCGATAGAGTCGCCGATGATGGCGAGTTGGTGCGGCGCTGGGCCGTGGCAGGCAAAGGCATAGCCTACAAGTCGCGGCTCGATATCAGTGAAGAGTTGAGAAACGGTCAACTGCTGCAACTCTGCCCCGAGTGGCGCGGCGAAGAAGCGCCACTCAATATGCTCTGCGCCGACAGACGTCAGCTCAGTCCTTTGGTTATTGCCCTTAGAGAACATCTCGAGCAGGCATTGCAATCACAGCAGTGAATAGATCACCCGCCCGGCCAACAGGATAAGCACCAGGCCACTGAGGCGGTCAATCAACTGTGCCTTTTCTCTCAACTTGGGCAACACTTTGGGTTGAGACAACAGGAAGGCTATCAGAGTGTACCAGAGTCCATCCACCAGCATGGGGGTCAAGACTATGATGCCTCGTCCCAGTAGACTGTCTGCGGCGGCGACAAACTGGCTGAACAAGGCCAGGAAAAACAGCAAAATTTTGGGGTTAAACAACGAAATAGCAATACCGTCGCGGGCAGCTGTCAACATGCTCGTCGGCTTGCCGGCACTGAGTTTTTGCTGCATTCCACCCTTGGATTGCAGCGCCTGAACGCCTAGCCAGGCGAGATAGAGCGCCCCCAATATGGCGATGCCGTTAAACAGCAAAGGGGTGTGTTTCAGCACCACAGCCAACCCCAGCAGAGTGATAAAGGCGTAAACACCTATCCCCAAAGAATGCGCCCAGGCGCAGGTAATGCCCCGACTGCGCCCGCCTCCCAAGGTGTGACGCACCACCATGGCCAGGCTAGGCCCAGGAGACATGGCCCCCAGACACGAGATAGCCACCAATCCCAACCAATCACTCCAATTCATTGTTCCCCCTCAATGAAACACACCATTTTGCCCCGTCTTGTGCGAACAATTAGCCACGAATAACAGACGCCATCCACAACAGGTTGGTCAATATACTCTATGATGCCAGCGCTTTCGAGCCGCCAATTTTCAATTAGTTTTAAGGCTTGCTGACTATACTGAGCGCCCATATAGCTCCCTAACCCCATTGAGGCCCGGATGATACTTACTCTCAGCATACTGGCTCTACTCAGCCTGATAGCGGTGATTGTGCTGCTGTTAATCAAAAAGCGTCGCGGCGCCAAGATCCCCATGGCGGTGATCCTGGTACTGGGGGGAATGGCTTTTTGTGTCGCCGCCGTGGTCAGTTTTGTGTATCGAGGTGAAGATTACGAGGCTTACCGGGAACTGCGCTGGCGGCCCCTAGACAGTCAATCAATCCCGGCCTTGGTGGCCGAAGGCAAGACTGTCTTTGTCGATGTAACGGCCGATTGGTGCCTTGTGTGTCAGGCCAACAAGGCCAATGTGCTCCATAGGGAGCAGATAGTCAGGGCGCTGGCCGAGCCCAATATAGTGCTGATGCGCGGCGACCTCAGCACGCCCAATCCGGCTGTGGAAAGTTACCTGAGATCCCAAGGCGTTGTGGGAACCCCCTACAACCGCGTCCATGGCCCGGCTGTCCCCGAGGGGATCATGATGCCCAGTGTCCTGACGGTCAACGATCTGCTCAAGGTACTGGCTCATGTTCAAGCCAGCCAGTAAGGCACGATATATCGTGCATCTGTACTGACAAGCCCTGTAAGCGGCTCTATACTGGCGCAGTCATCAGTGCCGAAGGAGCCGCCCTTGTCTGACTCAAACAGCTTTTTGCCCGAAAACCGCCTCTTGCTCAATGCCGTCAGTGAAGGCATTTATGGTTTTGATCTTAAAGGTAATGCCGTCTTTATCAACCCGGCCGCCGAGAAGATGACCGGCTGGAGCGCCGCCGAGCTATTGGGGCGCAAGATCCACGACTTTCACCATCACAGCCACGCCGATGGCAGTGTCTACCCCCACGAAGATTGCCCAATCTATCAGACGCTTAAAGATGGTAAAGCCAGAGAAATCACCACAGAGGTCTTCTGGCGCAAGGACGGCAGCTGCTTTCCCGTACACTATAGTTCTACCCCTGTGTGGCAGGACGGTAAGCTCAAGGGTGTAGTAGCGATATTTCGCGACATTAGTCTGCAAAAGCAAACCGAGTTGTCGCTGCGTCAGGCGCTGGAACAGGTGCAGGCGCTGTCGGAACAGCTGGCCTCGGAAAACTCCTGGCTGCAGGCCGAGCTGGAAGACAAGACGGGCACCCAGGAGATTGCCGGTAACAGCCCGATGATCCAAACCCTGCTCAAACAGTTGCGCCTGGTGGCTAATACCGACAGTACCGTGTTGATCCAGGGGGAAAATGGCACAGGCAAGGAGCTGGTCGCCCGCCAGTTGCACCGGCTCAGCAGCCGCAAAGACAAGCCGATGATCTCGGTCAACTGCGCCGCCTTCTCTGCCGGACTCTTGGAGAGCGAACTATTCGGCCATGAGAAAGGCGCCTTTACCGGTGCCAGTCAGCGGCGCAAGGGACGCTTCGAACTGGCCCATAGAGGCACCCTGTTCCTCGATGAAGTGGCCGAACTCAGCCTCGAGGCCCAGTCCAAGCTGCTGCGGGTCATTCAGGAGCAGGAGTTTGAACGCGTCGGCGGCAGCGACAGTATCAAGGTGGATATTCGACTGATCGCCGCCACTCATCACGATCTGCAGCAGCGGGTGGAGCAAGGGCTGTTCCGGATGGATCTCTTCTACCGACTCAATGTCTTTCCGCTCAAGGTCCCGGCACTGAGACAGCGGCGGGAAGATATCCCTGAGCTGGTGCAACAGCTGCTCAAGAGCCTATCATTGAAACTGGGTAAACCACTGGCGGGTGTTGATGGCGATAGTCTGCGGCGGATGATGCAGTATCAATGGCCGGGGAATGTGCGTGAATTGCAAAACCTGCTGGAACGGGAAGCCATTCTTGCCCGTGAGCCAATACTGCATCTCGCTCCCTTGCCCAGTGATACGCCGCTGCCAGCCGTGGGTCAGACCCTGGCCGAAGTGGAAGCGGCCCATATCAAGGCGACACTGGACGCCTGCCAATGGCGAATATCCGGTCCAAGGGGCGCGGCCAGCAGTCTTGGGTTGCCCCCCAGCACCTTGAGATCCCGGATGCAAAAGCTGGGGATCCGCCGCCAGGGCAGTTGAAGCCGAGGCTGAAAACCAAAAACCACAAAAGTCACGATATATCGCCAACTCACGCTATGTCGTGAGTTAATCCCCCTGTACCCAAACAAACATTAGATATAAATCAACAAGTTAATCCTGTATTGGAACTGGCACGCCTCTTGCCATTGCCTAGCCGTGTGTCAGTCGTCATTCAGGAAGTAGCATGGTTCAACAGGCAAGACAGTCATCGGAAGCGATTCCGGTCACTTTTATCCCCTCCCCCCAAGACAAGAAAAGCAGCCACAAAGGCGGCAAAATCCACTTTCGTAGCCAACGCGGTTATTTTCAACGTTGGCGCAGCGGCCTCAACGCCCTGTTGATAGCCCTGTTTCTGTTACTGCCCTTTATCGACTGGCAGGGACGACAGGCCATTTGGTTCGATCTGGCCAATCAACAGTTTTACTTTTTTGGCAGCAGCCTCTGGCCCCAGGATTTTACCCTGTTGGCTTGGTTCTTTATCGCCGCCGCCTTTGCACTGTTTTTTGTGACCCTGTTTTGGGGCCGGGTCTGGTGTGGTTATCTCTGCCCGCAAACCGCCTGGACGTTCGGCTTTGCCTGGGTAGAAGAGAAGCTGGAAGGCAGCCGTAACCAGAGGATCAAGCTGGATGCCTCGCCCATGACGGTCAGTAAGGCCGGCAAGCGCGGCGGCAAACATCTGCTGTGGATGTTAATGTCTCTGATCACCGGCTGTGGCTTTATCGCCTACTTTGTACCGGCCAAGCAGCTGTATCCGGAGATTTTTACCTTCTCCGCCGGTTTTTGGGATAGCGCCTGGGTGTACTTTTTTGCCCTGTGTACCTATCTCAATGCCGGTTGGATGCGTGAGCAGATGTGCCTGCACTGCTGCCCCTACGCCAGATTCCAATCAGCCATGTTCGATTCCTTCACCAAGACAGTGACCTATGATGCCCAGCGAGGTGAAAGCCGTGGCCCAAGAAAGCGCAAGCAAGCCACAGAGCTTGGCGACTGTGTCGACTGTAATCTCTGCGTCGAGGTGTGTCCCACCGGGATAGATATTCGTAACGGCCTGCAATATGAGTGCATCAACTGTGGAGCCTGCGTCGATGCCTGCGATCAGACCATGAGCAAGTTTGGTTATCGCCCTGGGCTCATCTCCTATACCAGTGAAGAGTCACTGACCGGGCAAACTCCGCCACTATGGCAGCGCAAACGCTTTATTGGCTATGGCGCCGCCTTGTTGGCGATACTCTGCACCATGGGGCTGGATATCTACTCGCGGGATCCCATCACGCTCAATGTGATCCGCGACCGCCAGAGCCTGTACCGGGAAACCCTGGATGACGGCATAGAAAACAGCTATCTGCTGAAAATACGCAATAAGACCCAGCAGGATAAGCACTACCAGATAGAGATCAGCGGCGCCCTGCCCTATAAGTTGTCGACCAATAGCGTTAACATCGCCGCCGGCGAGCAGTATGAATTGCCGCTGACCCTGACTGTGCCTGTCGCGCAAATCGACAACAACCGCAGCAATCTGCTGTTTAAAGTGACTGAGGCCGATGCACCAGATAATAGCGTCAGCCAGAAGTCGGTATTTTTTGCCCCTTGAGTTGCCTCAGGGCGGCGAAGTGTTTCACCCTGCTTCGCCGCCCGCTTTTTTATCCTTTACTCTGCTGGGCAATCAGCCCCTGCAGTATGCTTTTCACCTTGCTCTGCTGGTAATCTCCCAGCAGAGAACCATCTTCGGTAAAGGCTTCGTGAGCCTTGGCAAGCGCCAACTGCTCGGGCAATACCAGCGCCCCCAGGTTGAACATCAGCTCGCGGACCGGGGTCAAGCCTCTGAGCCCCCCGAGTGCTCCCGGGCTTGCCGCCATCAGGGCCACCCATTTACCGGCAAATACATTGCCCGCGGGTTGAGTTGCCGGGCGGGACAGCCAATCGATGGCATTTTTCAAGGCCGCAGTTATGGAGCCATTGTACTCGGGGCACACCAGCACCAGACAATCGCTCTGCAACAGCTTTCCCTTGAGTGCCACGGCAGCTTCGGGGGCGCCAAATTCTGCCTCATCATCCTGATTGAGCAGGGGCATGGGAAACGCATTCAGTGTCAGCACCTCAGACTCCAGCCCCAGCTCGGCGGCCACGGCGGCGGCATAATGGGCCAGACGGGTGTTGAACGAGCCTTTTCTCAGGCTACCGGAAATAATCTTTATCCGCAGTTGCTGCATGTTTTTATCCTTAATTACAGTCGATTAACCTATTTATTGAACAGGATTTTTCATTCGCCACCATTGCCTTGGCTGCGCTTTGCCTCTAACCTGAATCCAGATCGTTGCAAAACTTTTTGGCGCAGCATTCAGCACAGCGCAGAAAGTCTCGGGGGAGACAAGGGCCAGAGTTAATATCAGGGCTAAATAAGCGTTCAAAACCAAATAACAATAACAAATCCCAAAGGAAAAGGTGATGACAAGAGTGATACAGAATCAGGTATACGATAGCCAGACTCAGTTGGATTTTTCCCGCTATGACTCTCTTGCAGATATGATAGTCAGTAGTTGTGAGCGTTACGGCGACAAGAGCGCCTTTGCCTGCCTCGGCAAGGCCATCAGCTTCCGGGAACTGGAGAGGGACTCACGCGCCTTTGCCGCTTTCCTGCAACACAACACCCAGTTGCAAGTCGGCGATCGCATCGCCATCCAGCTACCCAATATCAGCCAGTTCGTTATTGCCGCCTATGGCGCGATTCGCGCAGGCCTGGTGCTGGTGAATACCAACCCCCTGTATACCGAGCGGGAATTGATCCATCAGTTCAAGGATTCCGGCGCCAAGGCGCTGGTGGTACTGTCAGATCTCTTGCCCATTCTGGCCAAAGTCGTTGCCAGCACCCCGATTGAAACCGTGATTTCCACCCACCCGCTGGATCTTATCGAGCCGCAAATTCAGCCCAGAACCGGCCTGAAAAATATCGAATTCACCAAGGTCCTTGAGCTGGGACGTCAGCTGGAATTCAACGAAGTAAAGCTGACTCTGGACGATTTGGTGGCGCTGCAATACACGGGCGGTACCACAGGCCTTTCCAAGGGGGCCATGCTCAGCCACAGAAACCTGATTGCCAACGCCCTGCAATGTGAATCCCGTATCGGCGCCAACCTGGTACAGGGAGAAGAGATCTTCGTCGCCCCGCTACCCATCTACCATATTTACGCCTTTTTGGTGAATCTGGTGCTTTACTTCGAGCGCGGCGCTCTGACAGTACTGATTCCCAACCCGAGGGACATAGCCTCGTTGATCAAGACCTTGGCCAAATATCCCTTTACCGGATTTGCCGGGCTTAACACCCTTTTTGTCGGTCTGTGCCACCAGCAAGCCTTCCGTGAACTGGACTTTTCCCATCTGAAGATCACTATTTCCGGCGGTACCGCCCTCACCGAAGCGGCAGCCAAACTCTGGCAACAAACCACAGGCTGCACCATATCTGAAGGCTATGGCCTGAGTGAAACCTCGCCGGTTATCTCCCTCAACGCGCCAGGACTGGAACGTCTGGGCAGCATAGGCAAACCGGTTATTGAGACCCAAGTGCAGATCCTCGATGGCAATGACCAGCCCCTGCCACCGGGTCAAGCCGGTGAACTGGCGGTGCGCGGCCCTCAGGTGATGAGTGGTTACTGGCAAAAGCCCGATGAGACTGCGGCTGTGATGACAGAGGATGGCTTCTTCAAGACAGGAGATATCGCCATTGAGAGTGAAGATGGCTATCACAGCATAGTGGATCGCAAGAAAGATCTGATTATCGTTTCCGGCTTCAATGTTTACCCCAACGAAGTCGAAAACGTGCTGGCCCGCTGTGAGTTGGTACTTGAATGCGCGGTTATCGGTGTTGAAGATGAGCGCAGCGGTGAAGCCGTCAAGGCGGTAATAGTGCTCAAACCTGAGGTCGATGCCGCCAAAGCTCAAGCAGCCATAGAGGCACACTGCCGAGCGGAGCTCGCGGCCTACAAGGTGCCCAAGGTGATAGAGTTTGTCGCCCAACTTCCCAAGAGCACGGTCGGCAAGATACTCAGGCGTGAACTGCGCAAATAAGTCTGATAAAAATGCCGCTTAACTGCGCAACGTAGATCAGATAAGGATCGGTTGACCGATCCTCCTGATGAGAGACAATCGGAAACCTGTTTGTAGGTTTCCGATTTTTTATGTCTATTCAAAACTGCTTTGCCGACTTTCTTGAAGAGAGTCCTGTTGATGTCGCTCAGCTAACCACCTTCTCCGAGCATATTCCTGACGAGTGGATTGCTAAAGCGGTAACACTTTCCGATAAAGCGACGATTCGTCGACGTCGCTTACCGAGTGATATGGTTCTTTGGCTTATTGTTGGAATGGCGTTTTTCCGCAACGAACCGATTGCCGAAGTCGCACGGCGAATGAATGTCTGTGCCGAGGGGTTAGCCGATGAGGAGCTGTTAGCAAAAAGTGCTTTAACGCAAGCAAGGCAACGCCTTGGCAAAGCAGCCCCAGAATGGTTATTTAGGCAATGCAGCCACAGGTGGGGGTTAGAGCGTTACCCTGAGGATACTTGGCAAGGTTTGCAAGTCTTTGCTGTGGATGGCGCGCTTTTTCGAACCGCTGACACACCGGAGCTAAGAGACCATTTTGGGTCAGGGAATACATCCAGTGACAGACAGACGCCTCATCCAGTATTAAGGGTGGTGACCATGATGAATGTTCGCTCTCATGTCATTGTCGATGCCGCTATAAGCCCTTATCGTCGAGGCGAAATTCCTCTTGCTATGCCCTTTATTGACGCCTTACCGGATAACTCCGTGACCTTATTGGATAAGGGGTTTTATGGAGCAGACTTACTCCTTTCTCTCCAAAATAGTGGTGCTAACAGACATTGGTTGTTACCGGCGAAGAAGGGGGTGAAATACACCCTTCTGGACGATGAAGAGAGTGACGACATGCGAGTCGAAATGAAAGTCTCTCCACAAGCACGCAAGAAAAATCCTAACCTACCTGAAACATGGCAAGTGAGAGCCGTGACTTATCAGGTACAAGGTAAGCAAAAAACCGTATTTACGTCTCTTCCCAGAGAGCAGTACGATGCGGAATCAGTCGCGGCGCTTTACCACGAGCGATGGGAAATTGAATTAGGGTATCGAGACATAAAAAGTTCGATGCAACACAATGCGTTAGTGCTGAGGAGTAAGACTGTCGAACTTGTCTATCAAGAGTTATGGGGGCTGCTGCTTGGTTATAACTTGGTGAGACGAGAAGCGAGTCAGGCGGCAGTAGAGCATGGTCGAATGCCCAATGAAATCAGCTTTAAGTACGCTTGTCAGTTCATCGCAAGTCAGCTCAAAGTCATGAGCAAAGCGGTGTCACCAGGTAATACGCCGAAGCGTCTAAACAGTCTGCGAGGAGACTTGTCCATCCTTTTTATAGACAAACGCCCTAAGCCAAATCGGCCTAGGGCGGTAAAAATATCAAAGACCCGATATCCTGTTAATCACAAGGCAGCTCCGCTTAAGTGAACTACGTTGCGCTTAACTGCGGCATTTTTATTGTCAAAGCTTTTTACTTTCAGCGCCCTACTGACGAAAGAAGTCAAGCAGATGACTGAGTGCACAGATGACGTGCACTATCAAAAAGCCAATAAAACCGTGGGCCAGATGTTTGTGCCAGCCTCGCCAGAACAGCGCATCACTGGAGCCTTGGGTCAAATACCAGAGCAGGCCGGTCAGGGTCACACCGAGCAGCAGCAACATCCCCAGCCCTTCTATCAGGCTGAACAGCCCCTTGCCTCCGGCGACCGGTAACTTGCCTTTAAACAAGCCACCGATATCGGCGCCCATCTGACGCCAATCACCGATAAACAGGCTGAAATACTGGCGCCAGCGGCCCGAGGTGCAGTTGCTCACAAGAAATGTCAGCGACAAAGGTACGCACAGGAGCCCGAGATAAACATGGCTCAGATCCCAGAAGCCGGCGCCGGCCCTGATGCTGCGGATCATCATCAGACTGCCACTGCCCAGCACCAGAAACAGGCACAAGAGGATTAACAACAAGTGTTGATGGGCACTATAAAAGCGCCAAAGACGTTGCAACAGAGCCATTTCAGCCTCGCTTTAACCCGCCCTGGAGATCAGAGTTTGCGCCGCCAATTGCTCGGCAAATTCCTGCACCTTGCCCCAATCTGTGTATTCGATGCAGGTATTGGGATCGGTCGGCCCCTTGGTGATCCACATGATGAAACGTATGATATTTCTGTCCATGGCCCCGTAGCCCTGGTAGTCCAGATTACCGCCGAACACAGCCAGTTGCTTGGGCTTCCATTCAGTCTTGGCAAGAAACGCCTGCATGTAAGGGTTGGTTTCAGGGGTATTTTTTTCCGGCTTGCGCGCCACCAGACTCACGGAAAAGAAACCATTGGCCTTGCTTTCCAACTGCTGCTGATGTTGGCGGATATAGTCGAACACCGCGGGATTGTGTTTGCCGTGACGAATACTGGCTCCAATGGCAACCCGATCAAAATCGGCCAGATCCGGCGCATCATCAATCGCCGCCATGGTCACTTGCTGCCCCAGAGCGCCAAGTTGCTTTGCCATAACGTCACAGATCTTGCGGGTCTGACCATGCACGCTGGAATACAGCAGAAGAGTCTTGCTCACCTTAACCCCTAGTAGTTCAATCTCTTAGTACTGGTGTCATCTTAGGTGATCCATTAGCTTATTTACATGAAACAGATCACGGCCAAAGGGCGAAACGCTGTCCAAGCCGCGGAAATACCGGGTAGTTCACAAAAAATAACCGCTGTGGGACCCTTTGAGTAACCGCCCCTCAAGAAGCCTCTATGGCAGTGGAACTCTGGCGCTACAGTGGCTTTACAGGCGGATAATATTTTTCAACAAAGTTTTCTGGTTATCGCCAGGTTCAGGCATTAGCATAAGCTGATACTCCCCAGCCATATTCGAAACAAGATGCAGCAACCAACCCGCAATCCCCAGGCCTTGCTACTGTGGATGACCTTTGTCATGTCCTTGGTATTTGCCGTCTGGCAGGCCCTGCTGAACAACTTTGTTATTGAAAGAGCACAATTTACCGGCGCCGAAATAGGCATGCTGCAAAGCCTCAGGGAGGTTCCCGGGTTTCTGGCCTTTAGCGCCATTTTTGTGCTGCTGTTGATCAAAGAACAGGCCTTCGCCCTGTTGTCGCTGGCGCTGCTGTGTATCGGAGTGGGCATTACCGGTTTCTTTCCCCAGGTATTGGGGCTCTACCTGACGACCATTTTAATGTCGGTCGGTTTTCACTACTTTGAAACCATCAATCAATCCCTGACCCTGCAATGGGTCGACAAGTCCCAGACAGCCGGTTTTATGGGAAAGGCCATGTCATGGCGCGCCGCGGCCGCCCTGGGCGGCTACGGCAGCATCTGGTTGGTGATGACAGTATTCAAGCTGGACTATGTCTGGATGTACAGCCTCATAGGCGCCTTGGGGCTTTTGATGGTGATCACTCTCTACTGCTATTTCCCCAGGTTCGATACCGGCGAAGTTCAGCACAAGAAAATCATCCTCAGAAAACGCTACTGGCTCTATTACCTGCTGACCTTTTTCTCGGGAGCCAGACGGCAAATCTTCATGGTGTTCGCCGGCTTTATGATGGTGGAGAAGTTCGGTTACAGCGTCAGTGAGATCACGGCTCTGTTTCTGATCAACTATGTAGTCAACCTGCTGTTTGCCCCGGCCATAGGCCGCTTTATCGGCCGCATAGGAGAAAGGCACGCCCTGACCCTGGAATATATCGGCCTGGTGTTGCTGTTTATCAGTTATGCCCTGGTGGAGGACGGCCACATGGCAGCGGCGCTCTATGTGATAGATCACCTGCTGTTTGCCATGGCGATTGCCATCAAGACCTATTTCCAAAAAATTGCCGATCCCAAAGACATTGCCGCCACCATGTCGGTCAGCTTTACCATCAATCATATCGCGGCCGTGGTGATCCCGGTATTGCTCGGAGTGCTCTGGCTCAGTTCACCTGCGGCAGTGTTTTATATCGGTGCCGGACTCGCCGCCTGTTCGCTGTTGCTGGCACGCCTGGTGCCCAAGGACCCGGCCCCCGGACGCGAACTCAGTTGGCACAAGGCCCTCGTTGCAGAAACCCAGCAGCAGGAAGCCGGCTGAATTACTGGACAACTAACTGAAAATTATGCATAAAGAAGCACAGTTTTCGCGAGAAGATAATCAAGATGGCAGAGGAAAAACTCCCCAGAGAAATAGAAGAACCCGGTCAGGCATCGGCCCGCAAGAAGGCACTGCGCCTCGGGCGCCTGCTGGGACTCGCCTCTGAGCAGGACTATAAACCCGCCAATGCCAGCGTCGCCGAACGGGCGGCCTTTCGCATCGACAAACAACAAGCCCAGTACCAACGCAACCTGGAAAACATCTACGCCATGGCACTGAGCTATACCCCGTCCGATGTGACCGGGGTGGAGCTGGATCCCGACTGGGTACATCAATTCTTCCAAATGGCCGAGCAGATCCACAATCGCAAGATGCAAGATCTATGGGCTCGGATACTCTCAAGTGAAATCATCAATCCAGGCAATTTCAGCCTGCGTACCCTGGCAACCCTGAAACAGCTGACCTTGAGAGAGGCACACATACTGGAAAAAGCGCTGGGAATGGCGGTCAAGGTCAACAATGAGAGCCGACTCAAGCTTATCAGTGGTTACAGAGTCAGCGGCGGCATAGGCCAGTATTTTCGTAAACACAGCGCGGTCAACCTGGGGTTGTCGCAATTCGGCATGCCCTACTCAAGCATACTCACCCTGGTGGATGGCGGCATACTGCACAGGGGCGAGTTCGAGACCGGCATATTGGACAGCAAGAGCCCGCTGCAACTGCAGATCCAACAGCAACACCTGAAGCTGACCCCCAAATCAGGCCACCTGCTGTTCAGCTACTACCGCTTTACCCCAGTGGGCGATGAACTGGCACTCCTGGTGCGTCCAAGGGAAGACGAAGCCTATATCAATGCGCTGAAGACCTTGTTTACCAAAGACTTCAGCATCAGTTAGGCATCTACTAAGCCTCAGGCGCTGGCCTGTAATCGCGTCGACGGGATCACTTCCAAGGCAGAGAGGTAATCCAACAATGCCTGCACCTGGGTATTGAGATCGCCCTTGCTGGTATCTATGGTCAACTCGGCAGCCAGCGGCTCTTCGTAGGGCGCCGAAATCCCGGTAAAGTCACGGATCTCCCCCTTACGCGCCTTCTGATACAAGCCCTTGGGATCGCGGGCCTCACACACAGCCAGCGGCGTGGAAACATGCACTTCGATAAAACGCCCCGCGGCAAACCGGCAGCGAATGGCATCGCGCTCGGCCCGGGTCGGCGAGATAAAGGCCGACAGTACCAGCAAACCGGCATCCACCATCAGGTGCGCCACTTCGCCCACTCGTCGCAGGTTTTCATCCCTATCGGCGGCGCTGAAGCCGAGATCTTTGCAAAGACCATGACGCACATTGTCGCCATCGAGCAGATAGGTATGAAACCCCGCCTCGAACAGTGCCCGCTCCAGGGCGCCTGCCAGGGTCGACTTGCCGGCGCCGGACAGCCCGGTGAACCAGAGCAGCACAGGTTGTTGGCCCTTCTGGGCTGCCCTGGCCGCCTGATCGACGGCATGCTGATGCCAAACGATATCGGCATTGGGCTGGGTAGAATTCTTCATCGTCACTCCTTAAAGACCCGCATCAAAGGGGAACAGCATGGGCACCAGAAACAAAACTATCGCCGAGTAAAGCAGCGACAGCGGCAGCCCCAAGCGCACAAAATCAATAAAGCGGTAATTACCGGCATTGAACACCATCAGATTGGTTTGGTAACCATAGGGCGAAATAAAGCTGGCGCTGGCACCAAACACCACTGCCAGAATAAAGGGCCGACTGTCGACCCCGAAGCTGGTCGCAATCGCATAGGCCACGGGAAAAGCCAAGGCCGCCGCCGCGTTATTGGTTATGAGTTCGGTCAACAGCAAGGTCAACAAATAAACCCCGACAAAGGCGCCAAAGACCCCAAAGCCGGAAAAGGCGCCGAGCAGAGTATCGGCCATCCCTTTGGCCAAGCCGGTATCCAACATCAGATTGGCCAGACTCAGGGCGCTGCCGACAATCAACACCAGCTCCAGCGGGAACCGCCGTTTGAGCTCGCCCAGGGTCACCGCACCTATCGCCAGATAACTGAGCAGCAAGAGCACCAGCCCCTTGGCCAGCGGCAGCCAGCCCAGCAGACTGGCAGCTATGGTGAGCACAAAGCCCGCCAGCACCCACTGACTGCGGCGACTGTCCAGCCTGACACTCAAGTCCAGGCCGCTGACGGCGGCAAAGTCGGTACTGAGACGCGGATTACGGCCAAAGCCATCACCCGGGGTCAACAGCAACACATCTCCGGCTTGCAGCACTATGTCGCCCAAGCCGCCCTTGAGTGGATGATGGCCACGGCGAATCGCCATTACGGCGGCATCAAACTGCTCCCGAAATCGCGAGGCCTTGAGCGAAGAGCCCACCAAAGCCGAAGACGGCGCCAGCACGGCTTCCACCAAATTCTGGCCCCTGGCCTGCTGCTTGCCGAACCACTCCAAACCATCGAATTGATGCAGCAACTCCACCGACTCCACCGCGCCGCTGAAGCGCAGCACATCCCCCGCGGCCAACACGAGTTGCGGCGGCACAGGGCAGATGCGAATGCCGCTGCGCTCGAGCTCCGCCAGATAGAGCTTTTTCAGGGCTCTGAGTCTGTTGTCCTGCACGCTGCGGCCCACCAAGGTTGAGCCGGGCAGCACTTTGGCTTCCAACAGATAGGGCAGACTTTCATCGCCGTGTTGCTCATCGCCATCGGGCAACAGGTGTGACAGTAATACCAAAAGCGCAATACCGGCCACCACCACGGCCAGGCCAATCAAGGAAAACTCAAAAAAGCCCAGGGGTTTCAGCCCGGCGTTTTCAACAAAGGAGTTCACTATCAGGTTGGTCGAGGTGCCAATCAGGGTCAGGGTGCCGCCCAAAATCGCCGCGTAGGATAAGGGCAGCAATAACTTGGCCGGTGCGTGCTGCTGATTGCGACGCACCACGCCAATCAGCGAGGCCACAACGGCGGTATTGTTGGTAAAAGACGACAGCAACGCAGTGGAAAACCCCAACTTGGCCATGGTCAGCCCCAAGGAGCCTGAGCCTATGACCTGGCTGAGCCTACCGAGCAAGGGCGTCTTCTCCAGTGCCGTGGTTGCCAGCACCAGGAGCACCAGAGTCACCAGACTGGCGTTGGTAAAACTGCCCAGCAGCGACTCCAGTTCCAGCATACCCAAGAGGTAACTGAGCAGCGCCGCTATGGTAAACAGCATGGCCGGTGATGCCAGACCACTGACGAGTCCGGCCACCAGCGCGAGCAGTATTAACCCCAGGATCCAGGTTTCAGACAATTCAGTCTCCCTGAGCGCGGATATCCAGCGCCTGCCAATGGGGAAAATGCTTACGGATCAAGGCATTGAGTTCCAATTCAAACTCACTGAAATGGGTCGTTTTTTCAGTTTTCCCAAGCGCCTGCTGCACCATACCGGCACCGACAGTGACATTGCTGATGCGATCGATAAAGATAAAACCGCCGGTGTCGCGATTGTCATTATAGGCATCGAACACCACGGCCTCGCTCAGCTCAAGTTCAACCAGGGCTATGGTGTTGAGGCTCAGCTCGGCAACACTGTCCTGTGCCAGGGTATTCACATCTATGCTGTGCAGTATGCGGCTGACACTGGCGGGCACCTTTTTGGTTCCCAGCTTGATGTTGTACTGCTTGCCGGGTGTCAGCGGCTGCTCGTGCATCCACACCACCTTGGCCTGCAGCCGGTTGGAAACGCCCACAGGGCTCGCCGCCGGCACTATCACATCGCCGCGGCTGATATCAATCTCATCACTCAGGGTCAGGGTCAGTGCCTGGCCGGCATAGCCCTGCTTGAGCTCACCATCGAAGGTGACAATCGAGGCGATAGTCGACTCTTTCCCCGAAGGCAGCACCTTGACCCTCTGACCAACTTGCAGACTGCCGGAAGCCAAAGTACCGGCAAAACCGCGGAAATCCAGGTTGGGACGGCTGACATACTGCACCGGGAAGCGGGCATCGAAGGCGTGGTTAAAGCCGGTCACAGGCGCACTCTCCAGCATGGCAAGCAGGGTTTCGCCCTGATACCAAGGGGTACGCGCCGAGCGGTTCACCAGGTTGTCGCCATCGAGTGCCGACAGCGGTACAAAGCGGAGTTCTTCCAGCTGTAACTGGCCGGCAAACGCCAGATAGTCGGCCTTGATCGCCTCGAAACGCTCCTCACTGAAATCCAGCAGATCCATCTTGTTGACGGCCACGATGAACTGCTTGATCCCCAAGAGTGAGCAGATAAAGCTGTGTCTGCGGGTCTGGGTCTGCACCCCGTAGCGACCGTCGATCAGGATAATCGCCAGATCGCAGTTGGAAGCGCCGGTCGCCATATTGCGGGTGTACTGCTCATGCCCGGGAGTGTCGGCAATGATGAACTTGCGCTTCTCGGTAGAGAAGTAACGATAGGCCACATCTATGGTGATCCCCTGCTCGCGCTCGGCCTGCAGGCCATCCACCAGCAAAGCCAGATCCACGGCTTCGCCCGTGGTGCCATGGCTCTTGGAATCCTTGTGCAGTGCCGCCAGTTGATCTTCATAGATCTGGGCGCTGTCGTGCAGCAAACGACCTATCAGTGTTGACTTGCCGTCATCCACGGAACCACAGGTCAGAAACTTCAAAAGCGATTTATGCTGCTGATTTTCAAGATATTGCTCTATACCCAGCTCATTGACTTGTTGTGCAACCGACATTAGAAATACCCCTCACGCTTTTTCTTTTCCATCGACCCGGACGAATCCCTGTCGATGACCCGTCCCTGACGCTCACTGGAGCGGGACAGCAACATCTCTTCGATAATCTCTGCCAGTGTCGCGGCACTGGACTCTATGGCGCCGGTCAGGGGATAACACCCCAGAGTGCGAAAACGCACCCGGCGATACTCGGGCACTTCGCCTTCATTGAGCGGCATCCGCTCGTCATCGACCATGATCAGGCTGCCATCGCGCTCCACCACCGGGCGCTGCTCGGCAAAATAGAGCGGCACTATGTCGATGTTTTCCTGATAGATGTATTGCCAGATATCCAACTCGGTCCAGTTGGAGAGCGGGAAGACCCTGATGCTCTCCCCCTTGTTGACCTGGCCGTTATAGGTATGCCACAGCTCGGGGCGCTGGTTCTTGGGATCCCAGCGGTGATGGCGATCGCGAAAGGAATAGACACGCTCCTTGGCGCGGGACTTCTCCTCGTCGCGGCGGGCACCGCCAAAGGCGGCATCGAAACCGTATTTATCCAGGGCCTGTTTCAGGCCTTCGGTCTTCATCACGTCTGTGTGCTTGGCCGAGCCGAAGGTAAAGGGATTCATGCCCATCGCCAGGCCTTGCGGATTCTTGTGCACCAGAAGCTCGAAGCCGTACTTCTCGGCCGCCTGATCACGAAAACGTATCATCTCGCGAAACTTCCAGTCGGTATCCACATGCAGCAAGGGGAATGGGATCTTGCCCGGATAAAAGGCCTTGCGCGCCAGATGCAACAGCACGGAAGAATCCTTGCCGATGGAGTACAACATCACCGGGTTGTCGAATTCGGCGGCAACTTCGCGAAAGATCTGGATGCTCTCGGCTTCCAACTGTTCAAGGTGACTCAACACTGGCCCTGACATCTTATTTCTCCAATTGATTCAAAGTGCTGTAGCAGCATCATGTTGTAGTTGCTGGTCATTATTCGCCGCCTCGGGTTCAAACCAGCTGAGGCTGTCTGCCAGAGCGACGACTTCGCCTATGATCATCAGCGCCGGCATCACTACCCGCGAGTCCTGAGCCAGGGTTTGCAACTGCTCCAGAGTGCCGATAACACGCTGCTGCTGTCTGGTCGTGGCCTTGGATACAATGGCCACCGGCGTCTGCGGGCTGCGACCATGGGCAATCAGTTGTTGCTGAATGAGCCCGGCATTGAGGATCCCCATGTACACCACCAGGGTGTTGGCCGGGTTGGCGTAGCCTTGCCAATCCATGGGGCGGTTTTGCAGCTGGCAATGACCGGTAATAAAGCTGACCCCTTGGGCAAAATCCCTGTGGGTCAAGGGAATACCCGCATAGGCGGCAGTACCGCTGGCGGCCGTGATGCCCGGCACCACTTCAAAGGCGACGCCGGCCTGTGCCAGAGTCTGCAACTCCTCGCCGCCGCGACCGAAGATAAAGGGATCGCCCCCTTTGAGCCTGACCACGGTTTGGCGGGTAAAAGCCTTGGTCAGCAACAAACGGTTGATTTCACTCTGAGAAGCACTGTGCTCACCGGCCCGTTTGCCCACGGCGATGCGCTCGGCACCTTCGGGGATCAGCGCCAGGATCTCGGGACTGACCAAGGCATCGAACAGCACCACATCGGCGCGCTGCAGCAGGTGCCAGGCCTTGACGGTCAATAGCTCAGGATCGCCGGGACCGGCTCCAAGCAGATAAACTTTGCCCTTGGCCCGCTTGCCGGGCAGTGTCAGTAATTCCATGCGCTATTCCCCATCTTGCTGATGTAAGCAATATAGCGGCTACTTATATTCCACTATAAATAGAGAATCATTAGTTGTTATTACTTTTAGATATATAGAAAGGAATCGCGGTAACAAGAAAGCGCCCGGAGACTGAGAAATCTGTTAATAAAAAACATTACTTTTTATTTTCAATAGATTACAAAATCAAAGTGGAAGTGGATTGCTGAAATTTCCTATTGTCTACTGCCGCTTTTGGCACTAACTTATGGCAAAAAATTATAGTTTTATCTCGGTGACAACGGCTTGGGATGGGAATGTGCACAGTAAAGCCGGGATGTTACACTCTCAAGCCAAAGCAACTGCCGGGCACTCCATCAAGCCTCAGAGACAACAGGGAAGAATATGTATACCAAAATCCGTTCCAGCCTCAGCGGCCTGACCTTGGCCCTGGCAATACTGCCGACCAGCCAACTCTATGCCGCCGAAGACAGCAAGCCTTCACTGGTCGATCAGAGGGTAAAAGAGGAATTGGAAACCTCAGAGCGGCCCTTTGTGATCACTCCACACAAGGTCAACTATATACTGCCGGTCACCTATAACCCGTCACCCAATATGACCCCCTTTGCGGCGGAAGCGGCTGAAGAGGGTTATACCCTGGACGAATATGAAGCCAAGTTTCAGATAAGCTTTAAATTCCCGCTGATGTACAACGTGTTTGGCGACAATGGTCACCTGTTTTTCGCCTATACCAACCAATCCTGGTGGCAGGTATACAACAAGGATATCTCCTCGCCGTTTCGGGAAACCAACCACGAACCCGAACTCTTTATGCTGTTCAACAACGACTGGAAAATAGCCGGCTTCACCAACTCCTTCTGGGGCTTTGGCGCCGTGCATCAATCCAATGGCAAGTCAGGCGATCTGTCCCGCAGTTGGAACCGCATTTACGGCACCATGGTGTTCGACAAGGGCCCTATAGCGCTGGCGGCCAAGGTGTGGTGGCGGATCCCGGAAAGTGAAAAAGAATATGAGGGCGATCCCCGTGGCGACGACAACCCGGATATCAGTGATTACCTCGGCCACTTCGAGCTGACAGGTGTCTACGGCATAGACGACCACAGATTCAGCCTGATGTTGCGTAACAATCTGCAAAGCCCCAACCGCGGCGCAGTGGAATTTACCTGGAGTTACCCCATCTTGGGTAACCTGCGTCTGTATGCACAATACTTCAATGGCTACGGCGAAAGCCTTATCGACTATAACGCCCATAACCAGCGTATAGGCATAGGTGTCGCCATCAACGATATTCTTTGAGCCGCCAAGAACAAACTCGATGACTGCCTCTGCGCCATCTCTTGGTTCAGAGGCTGATATCAGGGAGTGATATGAAGCCGGGATTCCGTGAAGTGGTTAGCTGTTTTATTCTCCTGCTGCTGATTTCCAGTCTGCAGTTGGGACGATTCCTGCTACCGGAGCCACCGAAAAAAGAGCAGCTTAGCCAAAGGCAGATGAAGGCCGATCTGACTGTGTTGCTCAAACAATTGCAGCAGCACTCAGCCTTTATGGTGCTGGATCCGGACATTGAATCCCGGCTCGAGAAACGGCTGCAACGGCTGAAACAGGAATACCGAGACAGCATTGCCATCAATCGTTTTACCGCCGAAGTCAACAAGCTGCTGGGAGAGTTGAAAGACCCGGGCATTCGACTCAGCCAAGCGGCGTTGCCTTCCGGCGTCTTGCCCCTCAGGCTCAGGCCCATGGAAGACAAGTGGCTGGCCCTCAATGACAGAGACGAGCCCCTTCAAAGTGACACGCCTTTTATCAGCCATATCGACGGCCTACCCATCAGCCATTGGCAGAAGATTGCCAATCGCTTCCTGCCACCGGAGCAGCAAAATAGCGTGCAGATGCAGATGCCCTGGCTGCAACAGCTGGATCTGCTAAGGCGGGAGATGGGACTCAGGGTCAAAGAAGAGGTGCTGCTGACTCTCTATGGCGCCGATCTCCAGCCGCAAAACATAGAGGTGAAAGTACCGCTGCAGTTTCGCAGTGCCCCTTTGTCCATTCTGGCCAGCTGGCAACAATTGGCGCCTGACACAGCCCTGTTTAGCCTGACGGATCTCAACGCAATAGAGACAGATCCTCAGCTGCAACAAGATCTGCTGCGCGCGATGAGCAATCACACCCTGGTACTGGATCTGCGCCACGCCCGAGGCTTCAGCGACAGCCTGCTGCAATTTCTCGGCAACTATCACAATGGGCTCAGCAGCCAACCTCTGGGCTATGGCCGCTACCGCCGCTCACCGCAGCTACGGCGCGACTTTCTGCGGCCACTGCACTTTGAGCCGCTCGCCCAATTCGCGCCGTTTCCGCCGGTGCGGGCCGCGCTGGACAACCAGCCCCTGCCCAGCCTGAGTAACTGGTATGCCCGCCCTATCCCCAAGCTGGCTGCTGCGCCTGTGCCTGACTCGGGACGCCTGGTACTGCTTATTGGCCCGGATTGCCGCCAGGAGTGTGAATGGATTGCCTATGCAGCCAAACGTTGGCGCAGGGCGCTGTTGGTCGGCGAGCCGACCCGTGGCGATCTGGGGCGTTTGCATCATTTCACCCTGCCAGCCAGTGGCCTGCAACTGAGTATCAGCGCCTCGCTTGGCTATGACGGCTATGGCCAGTTGCTTTCCGGCATCGGCACAGAGCCGGATCTGCAACTGCCAACAGATGAACCCTTGCAATGGCAGGGATTGCTGTCTCTCATCTCTCCGGAGCAAAGCCTGCAGCATTCTGCAGAAGGGCAATCCAAGAACACTCAGGCGGAGGACACTCAGACAAAAGACACTCAAGCAGAGAGCACTCAAGTAGAGGACCATCAATCAGAAAAAGATCAGCAGTAACAAGCCCAGCAGGGATAAAAGCCTGCGGGAGATTGAGTCAAAGAGGATTGAAGCAAGGAAGAAACAATTCCCGGATAGCCCCATGAAAGGGTGATCGGGCTATCCGGGACACGGAGAGTGCTTTGAAGCTGCGCCAGCAAGCCAATCAAAGCTCGGGGTCACTCGCGACCGACTGCTGAAAAACCTGGGCAACCGATGCCATAAGGGCGAGCCGTCTTGATGTGTATTGCCGACCTCACTGCCTGCCGCTAAGCCGATGTTTCATAAAAACACCCGATACAGAATGGCATATCACACTTTCCCCAGCGGGAACTTTGGATTATAAACCAGAAAAACATCCTGTGCATAACCCTGTGAACAAATATGTACTAAAGTATGAGCTCCGATTATCCAGAGGCACTAACAATCGGAATTGCCAAGGCTAATGCCCCAAGATGACCACAAGATGACAAGCCGGGCAACTTGTCCACAGGCAGAAAAAAGCCGCTGATGACAGCGGCCACAAATCAGATCTCGTAGTGCAATCCACATTCGCGTTTTAGCCCGTTGAAACGTGTCTCTTCTTCCGTCATCCCCAGTTCCAGGGGCTTGCTCGAATGGGTATCACCCACAGAGACATAACCCTGTTCCCAGAGGGGATGATAGGGCAAGTCATAGCGCTTGAGATACTCATGCACCTGCTTGTTGCTCCACTCGATAATCGGCAGCATCTTATAGCGCTTGCCGTGGATGGCCAAAATCGGCAACCCTTCCCGGGTCGATGCCTGGGAACGGCGCAAACCGGCAAACCAGGTGCCAACTTCCAGCTCAGCCAGTGCCCGCTGCATCGGTTCCACCTTGTTGATGCGGTTGTATTGCTCCAGCCCCTCAAGCCCCTGCTGCCAAAGCTTACCGAATCTGGCCTCCTGCCAGGCAGCACTCGTCTCGGCCCGATAGACTTTGAGATTGAGTCCGAGCCGCTCTGTCAGTTGATCGATAAAACGGTAGGTCTCGGGAAACAGGTAGCCGGTGTCGGTCAAGATCACTTGCGTGTCTTGCTGCACCGAGTTCACCAGATGCAGCATCACTGCCGCCTGAATGCCAAAGCTGGACGACAAGGCATGGCTCCCTGGCAGATAGGCCAGGGCCCATTGGATCCGCGCCTCGGCACTCAATCCGCCAAGATAGCCATTGATGGCAGCCAGGGCGCTTTGCTGCTCAGCGGCCGGTGCATCCAGCAAGGCCAGCAGCGCCTCGGCGCTGTGCAATAAACTTGTGGTATCAGCCATGAAAGTCCCTCGCTGCGTCCAATACAGGTTTCACTATTCCGGCGCGCACCGTGAAATCACCGAAGCTCTCGCCGGTTTTGCGCTCGGCGGCATAGCGACCAAACAGGTTATCCAGCTCGCTGAGGATTTCGGCTTCCTGAATATTTTCACGGTACATCTTGTTCAATCGGGTGCCTTCGAAGCTGGCGCCCAGATACATGTTGTAGCGCCCAGGGGCCTTGCCCACAAAACCGATTTCGGCGGCAAAGGGGCGGGCACAGCCATTGGGGCAGCCCGTCATGCGCACTACTATCGCCTGTTCTCTTATGGCGTGCTTGGCCTGCAGCGCATCCACATGGTCGATAAACTCGGGGAAATAACGCTCGGCTTCGGCCATGGCCAGGGCGCAAGTCGGCAGCGCCACACAGGCGATAGAATGGCCACGGGTTGCGGTGATCACCTGCCCCATCAGGCCATGCTTACGTGCCAGTGCTTCGATTTCAGCCTTATCCTCATCCGCCACTTTGGCGATGATGATGTTCTGGTTGGAAGTCATCCGAAAATCGCCCTTATGTATCTTGGCGATTTCCCGAAGCCCGGTCTGCAACAACTTACCCTGGGTATCCTTCACCCGGCCACCTTCGATAAACAGGGTCAGATGCCAGTGGTTGTCTATGCCTTTAACCCAACCGTATCTGTCGCCGCGATCCCCTATGACCACCTCACGCTTGGGGGCGAACTTAACCCCGGCGCGCTTCTCAACCTCGGCCTTAAAGGCCTCAAAGCCGTGATCCACTATGGTGTATTTGAGACGGGAGCGTTTACGATTGCTGCGGTTACCCCAATCGCGCTGCACCGTCATCACGGCCTCGGCAAACTTAATGGTGTCCTCGGCCTTGATAAAACCAAAGTCATCGGCCAGCCGCGGGAAGGTTTCCACTTCGCCATGGGTCGAACCCATACCGCCACCGGCCACCAGATTGAAGCCCACCAGCTCACCCTCTTGCGCCACGGCAATAAAACCCAGGTCATTGGTGTAAACATCCACGTCGTTGTCCGGTGGCACAGCTACCGCCATCTTAAACTTACGCGGCAGGTAGGTCTTGCCGTACACAGGCTCGACCTTGGCCGGTTGCTCGTCCTCTGTGCTGAGCAGCTTCTCCTCATCGAGCCAAATTTCGGCATAGGCACGGGTGTGCGGCAACAGATGATCCGACAGTTTCTTGGCCCAGAAATAAGCCTGCTGATGCAGCTTGGACTCTACCGGGTTGGGGTTACACATGACGTTGCGGTTCACATCACCACAGGCGGCAATTGAGTCCAGCGCTTCCCGGTCCAGCCCCTGAATAATGGTTTTCAGGTTGCGCTTGGGGATACCGTGGTACTGGAATGTCTGCCGGGTCGTCAAACGTATGCTGTTGGAGCTGGTCAGCTCCGAGGCTATCTTGTCCACGCCCAACCACTGCTCTGGAGTACAGACACCACCCGGCACCCGGGCCCGCAGCATAAAACTGTACAGCGGCTCGAGCTTTTGCTCCTTACGTTCGTTGCGCAGATCCCTGTCGTCCTGCTGATAGAAACCGTGAAACTTGATCAACTGTTGATCGTCGTCGCTGAAGGCGCCTGTCACTTCCGTGCCCAGGCCCTCACGTATGGTGCCGCGCAGATAGTCACTGTCGGTCTTGATATGCTCGTTGGCGGATAATTTCTGCTCACTCATGGCCTTATCTCTTTATTCCTAGGTTCTTCAGCTCAGTAGACATCTTTCTGGTAACGCTTGGCGCTGCGCAGTTCATCGAGAAACACTTCGGCCGCCTCGCTCGTCAAACCGCCTTGCTCCATGGCCACTTCCAGCAGTGCCTGGTGCACATCTTTGGCCATTCGCTCGGCATCGCCGCACAGGTAGATATGAGCCCCGCGCTCAAGCCACAGCCATAGCTCTTTGGCCTGTTGTTTAATCTTGTGCTGAACATAGACTTTCTCCGCTTGATCCCGGGAGAAGGCCAGCGAGATCCGGCTCAGGGCGCCACTCTTGAGGTACTGTTGCCACTCGGTCTGATAGAGAAAATCCTGCTCGAAATGGGGATTACCGAAGAACAGCCAGCTGTCGCCGGCCACGCCCTCGGCCACTCTTTGCTGCATGAAGGCCCGAAATGGCGCGACACCGGTTCCCGGCCCTATCATGATCACTGGCGTCTGTGGGTCTTCGGGCAGGCGGAAGTGCTTGTTGGGTTCCACATACACCCGCACCTGAGCGCCCTCCTCGGCCCGGGCCAGGAAGTGAGAAGCGGCGCCGAAACGGCGTTGGCCGTCACGCTCCTCTTCCACCAGCGCCACTGTGAGGTGCACTTCGGACTCCACTTCGCTCTGACTCGAGGCGATGGAGTAAAGCCTTGGGGTAATGGGGCGAAGCTTGTCCAACAAAGCCTGGGCCGAATCCAGCTTGGCGCCATTGAGAGGATAACGTTTCACCAGGTCCACCAGTTGGTGGCTGAGAATAAACCGCCGGGTCTGCTCCTTGTCTTGGCTAATAGTAAGCAGCTCGTCGCTCTGTACGGTTTCGGCCCAAAACTGCACCAGACCTGGATAGAGTTGGGTCAGCTCTTTGTGCTCAATCAAGGCATCACGCAGCTCCAAAGACTCGGCGCCAAGCTGGACCCGGGTATCCGGCTCCAGCGCCAGCGCCTCGAGAATTTCGGCCACCAGAGCCTCATCGTTATGGAAATAGACCCCCAGCGCATCACCCGCCTGATAGCTGATGGCCGACTCGCCCAAATCGATTTCCAGATGACGGATATCCTTGAGTGAATCGCGGCCCGTCAGTTTCTGGCTGACTATCACTTCGGCGCTGTAGGGGTTTTGCTTGTCATACTCCAGGCCGGTATTGCTATTGATACCTGCATTGGCGGCATTGATAGACACTACATTGGTCGCAGCGCCATCGGCCACCTGCAACAGAGGCTTAACCCGCTCGAGGAGTTCGGTTTGCCAGTTGTCGCTCTGTGACTGATAGTCCACATCACAGTCCACTCTCGGCAGTAAAGGCTTGGCCCCGAGGGCACTCAAGCGGGCATCGAAGTCTTTGCCTGTCTGGCAGAAAAACTCATAGGAGGAATCCCCCAGAGAGAGAACCGCATACTGAAGCTTATCCAGCTTGGGGGCGCGTTTGGAGCCGAGAAACTTGTGCAGCTCAATGGCATCATCGGGGGCTTCACCTTCACCATGGGTACTCACTATGGCCACCAGCAGGGTTTCCTGCTTGAGGTTACGGACATTGTATTCGCCCATAGATGCCAGGTTAACGCCATAGCCCAGACTCTGAGCCTTGGCGGCCAACGCCTTGGCGATACCCCGGCCATTGCCCGTCTGACTGCCATAGAGTATGGTCAGAGTTTGCCCGCTCTGGCTTTGGGGGGGAGCGCCCTCCTGCCCCTGAGCGCTGGCGGCCAGATAACCACTGACCCATGCCAGCTGCAGCGGGCTGAGCTCGGCGGTGAGTTGTTTAAGCTTATCCACTTGTGGCGCTGATAGTGGCGAAGCCAGTGAAGAGAGTTCTTTCAGTAACATTGAGACGGCCCGGTGACAGAGTAATGTCAGCAAGCTTAGCCCCGCCATCGAAAAGCAAAAAAGAATAATATTTAATTTTTTATATCAATAAGGAATATGCATGGTATAAAAATTAAGCTACAAAAGTGTGGCCTGGCGCAAAGAATTTGCTCTGACCAGTGGAGAAACACACCACATGAAGAATATGAGCTTGTTTCCATTGAAAGACTTGCGACAATGCCAAAAGCACGCTAGGTGCCATGAAGGGAATATCTGTACCCCACACCCAGGATTTCATTCATGAGCGGGCTTGGTTCCTGAGAAGATTTCAGGAAGTCCCCAATGGAAGGGAAAGACCAGTCCCCGAGTCCAGGTCAACAGACTTGCATTCTTTCACTCTGCCATCGGAGTTTTGGCGGGGTGAATTTTGTTTATCAACCATCAGGGAATAGTCATGCAGATTGGAATACCGAGAGAGAGTCTCGCCGGTGAAACCCGGGTCGCTGCGACCCCGGCAACGGTAGAGCAACTTAAAAAACTCGGCTTTGAAGTGACAGTGGAAGCAGACGCGGGTGCGCTGTCCAGCTTCAGTGATGCCGCCTTCGAAGCCGCCGGTGCCAGTGTGGTACCGAATGTATGGCAGGCCGACTTGATCTTTAAGGTCAACGCGCCAACCGAAGATGAAATCAGCCAAATCAAAGATGGTGCCACCCTGGTAAGTTTTATCTGGCCGGCCCAGAATCCTGAATTGGTGGAAAAGCTGTCACAACGCAACATCAACGTGATGGCGATGGACATGGTGCCGCGGATCTCCCGTGCCCAGTCCCTCGACGCCCTCTCCTCCATGGCCAATATCGGCGGTTATCGCGCCGTGGTGGAAGCTGCCCACGAGTTTGGCCGCTTCTTTACCGGCCAAATCACTGCCGCGGGTAAAGTCCCACCGGCCAAGGTGTTGGTGATAGGTGCCGGGGTTGCCGGTCTTGCCGCCATTGGTGCCGCCGGTTCATTGGGCGCCATAGTGCGCGCCTTCGATACCCGTCTGGAAGTGGCCGAGCAGATCGAGTCCATGGGCGGTGAGTTCCTCAAGCTGGACTTCGGCGGGGAAGACGGTTCTTCCAGCGATGGCTATGCCAAAGTGATGTCTGATGAATTCATCAAGGCTGAAATGGCGCTGTTCGCCGAGCAAGCCAAGGAAGTGGATATCATCATCACCACAGCACTTATTCCAGGCAAACCTGCGCCCAAGCTCATCACCAAAGAGATGGTCGACTCCATGAAGCCTGGCTCTGTGATAGTGGACCTGGCGGCCGCTACCGGTGGCAACTGCGAATACACCCAAAGCGGCGAACTCTTTGTGACCGACAATGGCGTTAAAGTCATAGGTTACACAGATCTGCCAGGGCGTTTACCGGCACAGTCATCCCAGCTTTACGGCACCAACTTGGTGAACCTGATGAAGCTGATGTGCAAGGAGAAAGACGGCAACGCCAACATAGACTTTGAAGACGTGGTGATGCGCAACATGACGGTCGTCAAGGCAGGTGAAGTCACCTTCCCGCCACCACAGATCTCTGTGACCGCGGCGCCTAAGAAACCGGCTGCCAAAGTCGAGCCGAAAAAAGCAGAAGAGAAAGCGCCATCCAAGCTCAAGTATATTTTGGGCGCTCTGGGTGTGGCCGCCTTCGGTGCCGTAGCCTCGGTGGCTCCGGCTGAGTTCCTGTCGCACTTTACTGTATTCGTGCTCGCCTGTGTGGTGGGTTACTACGTGGTTTGGAACGTGACTCATGCGCTGCATACGCCATTGATGTCAGTCACCAACGCTATTTCCGGCATTATTGTGGTAGGTGCACTGCTGCAGGTTGGCCAGGGCTCGGCCCTGATGACCGCACTGGCATTTATCGCCGTGCTGATTGCCAGTATCAACATCTTTGGTGGCTTTACCGTCACCCAGCGCATGCTGAAGATGTTCCGTAAGGATTAAGGGGGTATATCGTGTCTCAAGGACTGGTAACAGCAGCCTATATCATAGCGGCCCTGTTCTTCATCTTAAGCCTCGCCGGCTTATCGAAGCAGGAGTCTGCAAAAAATGGAAACCTGTTTGGGATCATAGGGATGTCGATCGCTTTGATCGCTACCATACTGAATCCCGAAACCAATGGTGTTCACTGGATCATTCTCGCCATGGTGATAGGCGGTGCCATAGGTATTCGTCTGGCGCTCAAGGTTGAGATGACAGAAATGCCTGAGCTGGTCGCCATTCTCCACAGCTTTGTGGGTATGGCCGCCGTATTGGTGGGTTTCAACTCTTTCCTCGGCCTGCACCCACAGGCGATGAACGAAGTAATAGTCACTGTCGGTAATGACCTCAATGCCACTCTGGAAGCCGCCAGGGCAGCCATAGAGCAAGCCGCCGCCTCGGCAGCGCATGAACCCATGACGGGTGCCATGCTCAACATCCACCTGGTGGAAGTCTTCTTGGGGATCTTCATCGGTGCCGTGACCTTCACCGGCTCTGTGGTGGCATTCGGCAAGCTCAGAGGCATTATCTCCTCCAAGCCGATGATGTTACCTCATCGCCACAAGCTCAACCTGCTGGCGGTTGTGGTATCCCTGCTGCTGATGATTTACTTCGTCAACGTAGGTGGCAGCATCTGGCCTCTGCTGATCATGACACTGATAGCCTTTGCCTTTGGCTGGCACCTGGTAGCCAGCATAGGCGGCGCCGACATGCCGGTTGTGGTATCCATGCTCAACTCCTACTCTGGCTGGGCGGCCGCAGCGGCGGGCTTTATGTTGTCCAACGACCTGCTGATCGTTACAGGTGCCCTGGTGGGGTCTTCCGGTGCCATCCTGTCTTACATCATGTGTAAGGCGATGAACCGTTCCTTTATCTCTGTAATTGCCGGTGGTTTCGGTACCGATGGCGCCGTTTCCAGCGGTGATGAAGAGATGGGCGAATACCGTGAAACCACAGCCGAGGATGTGGCCGAGCTGCTGAAAAACTCCAGCTCAGTGATCATCACCCCCGGATACGGCATGGCGGTAGCCCAGGCACAATATCCCGTGGCCGAGATCACCCAGAAACTGCGTAATCTGGGGGTTAAGGTGCGCTTCGGTATCCATCCGGTTGCCGGACGCCTGCCGGGCCATATGAACGTGCTGTTGGCCGAGGCCAAAGTGCCTTATGACATAGTGCTGGAGATGGACGAGATCAATGATGATTTCGAAGACACAGATACAGTACTGGTGATAGGTGCCAACGATACGGTTAACCCGGCGGCCACTGAAGATCCTTCCAGCCCAATCGCCGGCATGCCGGTACTGGAAGTGTGGAAGGCCCGCAATGTCATCGGCTTCAAACGCTCGATGAACACAGGTTATGCCGGGGTGCAGAACCCACTGTTCTTCAAAGACAACACCCAGATGTTGTTCGGTGATGCCAAGGCCAGCGTAGAAGCGATTTTGAAATCACTCTAAGCGGCCTATCGCAGCTACAGCATGACTAACAGAGGGAGCCTGACGGCTCCCTCTTCTTTTGCCTTGTGCTTGCCTCTGCCAGTGGTCGTGCCTATAGCCACTTTCCTCCAGGAGTTTATTCAGGTACAAAATTAAAAAACAACCAAGGATGAACCATGAAACTCAGGCTGCCGCTGCTGGCTTTATTGCCGGCACTTCTTTTTAGTTCAGTCGCCCTGGCCAAGCCAGAGCCTTTGCTCTATGGCTACAGTGATACTCTGGCATCCAAGGTCTACCAAAGCGAGCGGCGCTGGATGCTGTCCTTGCCGGAACGCTACCATGCCACCCAAGACACTGGTCGCCGTTATCCCGTGCTCTATATCGTCGATGCCGACTTCCAATTCCGCCATGTCTCTGCTGCAGTCAATAACCTCGCCAGAATGGGCAAGATACCGCCCATGATAGTAGTGGGTATCGCCATGCAGGGGCAAAAAGACTACCTCTACTCCACCACCTGGCCATCGGCTGAGGGCGCAGACTTTGGCGGCAGCGACAAAATGCTCGCCCACCTGCAACAGGAACTCGTGCCCTATATCGACAAACACTACCGCACCTCGGGCCACAATGCCCTTGCCGGTTATTCTCTGGGTGGCTTGCTGAGCCTGCAGATGATGCTGCAATCCAAGAGTCCTTTCAGTGCCTTTCTCGCCATGAGTCCCAGCATCTGGTACGACAACATGGCGCTGCTTGAGCGGGCAGCTCCTTGGCTGAAACAGCCTAGGCAGACATCGGCCTACCCCAGGCTTTTTCTCTCTCTGGCCAACGAGCAAGGCATGGGTGTGGATGAATTCAGAAAACTGCTCGCTGAGCAGGCGCCCGAATGGCACTTCGACTACCGTTTCTTTCACTCAGAGACGCACTACAGCACCGCCATGCCGGCGCTGCTTGCCGGGCTGGAAAGCCTGACGCCAGGTTACTTTACCGATGTTGGCCCCTTGATACAGCTTGGCGATTACGAAGCGGTACTGGCGCACTTTGAGGCCAAGAAAACACTTTGGAGCGGCTTTCATTTCGACTGGCTGCAGGCCTACACCTTGGGAAAGTATCTCTATTACAGTGAGCAGAAATCAAAGATGGCCGAAGTGCTCGCCCTGGCCAAGAAGCAGTTTCCAGAGGATCTTGCAGAGCTGAGTGCCGGCTTTGCCAAAGTGCTCAACAACCGGGGCGAGTTTAAGCTGGCCAAGGAACTCTTGCTGATGACCTCAAAAGCGGGCGCAACCCAGGCTGATTGGCAGCAACAACTGAGCCTGGCACTGGCGGCTGAAGGCGACAGCTTTGGGGCAAAAGCAGCTCATGCCAAGGCGCTGGAACTGGCCGAAGCCTATCAACTGGAAAGTTGGGAGTGGTGGGAACTGCAGTAATAGGCCCGGCGCGCCAAGGCTACCGGGCCTTTATCATTCACATTATTGGAAACAGCGCCGAAATCAGGCTATCTGCTGAACCAAGCCATGACTGGTGTTTATCTGCCGCAGAATATTCAGCAGATTGCCGCCCTTGTCTTCCCTCAACTGGCCGACATTCAAACGATGGCTGATATCGGCCAGGCTCAACAATCCGCGGATCTGATGGGTCTGGGTATCGACCACAGCAAAATAGTTCTCGCGGCTGTGACGCAGGCTCTGCAACACATCGGCGACACTGGCGTTGGCAACCTCATCATAGGCCAGTGCCTGCAGTTGCTCCCTTGGCAGCATCAAATCAAATACCGTCCAGGAGGAAGGTTGATGGGCCTTGTCGACAAGCTTGAGCAGATTGTCCGGCGCCAACAGCTCCTGGGTGATGATGCCCAACATTTCATGACGTGCATTAATGACAAAGTGCAATGCGCTGTGTTCACTCTGCATCAGGGCTGAGGCATCAGGCGCCGGCATATCGGCACTGATGACCATACGCGCACTGTGGCTGAAGTCCATCATGGCCTCTAAGGCATTGTCATAAGGGTTGAGTTGATTGGCTAAAGCAGAGGCTTGCAGCCTGTCGTTGCTGGCAATCGCAAAAGGATGAAGTGTTTTCATATTGTTACCTCACTTGGAAACTGGGTTGCCGGGCTTCGCATTAGTGCGAACCCGAAAGACGGTTTTCAAATGAGGTCTAATGGCGGTGCGCGGGTCTGTGCCTGAGGAAATACATGCAGTGCATGGGATTGCAATGACTCCAGCGACGGCAAGCGCAGTACCAACTCGGCCGAAGGCGCCAGATGAGTAGATTTCTGTTTCGGAAGCGTCGGCTCCTGAGAATCTGTCAGCGTCTTGAGGAACAGGCCTTGGGAATTATCTCCCTGCACCGCCAGAGGTATTGAGGCTGAAACCGGTACCAGAGAAACCTGCTGAGAATGGGCCTTAGGGATAGCAGCAAGAGTGCCCGTCAGCAAAATACTGACCAGCAATAATGCAAACCACCTCTCGATTCGGCTCATCTGTGATCCAGATCTCAAAACACCCATTTGCGGACAATAACACTGCCTTGGAAAAAAGCGCAATATTTTTCAGCGGTAAAAAATAAACCCCGCTCAGAGAACTGACTGGGGTTTATTAGAGAAGGCCGACTTCGACAGGCCCCGGCATGCCTTCAGTCGAATGCCTTGAACGCCAATTGCTGTGCAAGCCACTCTCTGCATCAGAGAGTGGCACGAGGACTTATTCGCACCTTACCTACGAACCTAGCTGAAACTCAGCGACGGATCTTCACCTCTGGCTCATTAAGCATCGCCAGCAAGGGATTTTGCTGCATCACTCTGGATTTGAGGCCAAACCCCAGGATAAGTCCCATGGCAAAGCCACCGATATGAGCCCAGTAAGCCACGCCTTCACCGGCCATCATCAAACCAACCACGTTGAATACCAGCCAGATGGCAAAGAAAGCCATAGGCGACAGCTTCTTCTGGTAGATAACAAACATAAAGGTCAGGCTGGCATGACGGAACCACAATAGATACATGCCGAACAGGCCGGCAATGGCACCACTGGCACCCACCATAGGGATATTGGAGCCGGGATCAGCAATAATCTGCACCGCCGCAGCCGCTAGGCCACAAAGCAGATAAAGCCCAAGGAATCTCATGCGTCCCAAGGCGTCTTCCAGATTGTCGCCAACCACATAGAGGAAGTACATATTGCCCGCCAGGTGGATCCAGTCGCCGTGAAGGAACATATGGCTGAACAGGGTCCATACATGGCTGCCGTGCAACACCTCATCGGCCCGCAGGGCAAAGTTGGCAAATACGGTATCGGCTATGTCCAAGTCTGTGCCATAGGCGGCAAAGATCATGATATTGAGTGCCAGCAGCAGGTAGGTGATGGCGGGTTGTGAACGGGTTTTGAGATTAAACTCCACCGGCATTTGCGACAAAAACTGAAACAGCCAGGTCTTCACACTGATCTTGCCATTCAGCTCGGCCAGTAGCCCTTGCAGCCTTGGGGATTGCACCACCTTATCCCTTTCATCCTTGTCAACCCAAACCCCACTGCAACTGTGGCAGACATCCAGCTCTATCTGATAGCCGTCCATCAGATGGTATCTGTGCATCTGTTCTTCACAGTGCATACACTGGCGCTTGGAAAGCCCGAGGTGCGGCCCCAGCGACTCCTCGATGCGCACATGATCGTTGCCGTTGTCGGCTGTTGACAGCGCACCGTTAAGCTCGCCGTTATCAAACCAGATGCCTTCACATTGATTGCAGCTGTCCACCTGCTCACCGTAAAGCTCAAAGGTGCGCATCGACTCGCTGTGACACCCGGGACATTTTAAACTCATGGATTATTCCTCTGTGATATTCACATCCATGCCACTACGCTGCAACTCAAGCTCCATACGCTGGAAACTCAGTTGCAGCTTAGGCAGAGTATCGGCCGAAATCTTCCCTACCAAGGCTCTTAACCTGGTTGTACCGACACCGCGGCTCAACTCTTGCTTTTCCATTTTTTCAATCAGCTGGGCAGATTCAATTCTGAACCTGCGGATAGCGGTCAGGATCTCAGCCGGTGTTTCCAGTGCATTGGCCGAGTAATACATGTTTTGCCAGACAAAATCGCTAAGCTGGGGATGCAATGACCGCAAGTCCAGCGGTCTGAGTTTATCTATGTCCGCCATATAGGCTTCCAGCGTCTGCAGGTTATCCCGCACTTCGTCATACAAGGCACGTTGTAGATGATAGTTGTTCTGGGTATTGACCAGAGAATCAAACTTAATCGCCTGTGACAGCCCTTGCTGCGCCGCCAGATAAACGCCCAGAACCGTTGCCACCACCATAAACAGCTGGCTCACCCAGAAGCTGGTTTTCACCAGCTCACTATTGTCAAAATGAATTTTACGGCCGTTTGATACCGGCTCAGATTTCCTTTCCATAGTAACTCCCAATGATGGCATTAAACCTGTCATTGTGAGTCAGGGAAACTCAGTTATCTGTCGGCCGATTCCCAAACAACAACCGGATTTGTCAGTTTACATCAATACCGGCACGTTTCAGTTCGTCGGCCATCTTCTTATAACTCTGCTCCAACTTGGGCAAGGTCTTGGTTTCGACCTCTTCAATCAGTACTCTCAGTTGTTTGGTACCAAAGCTTGGGCCATAGAACTTACGTTCAATTTTGCCGACAATATCTTCAGAGCCCATGTAGAAACGACGGGCACCGGAGAGGATATCGCTGGGGGTTTCCAGGGTGTAGGCAGAATACTTCATGTTTTGCCAGACAAAGTCCGCCATAACTGGATGATATTCTTTGATATTATAAGGTTTTTCTTTCTCTATTCGCTCAGCATACTCTGTCATTACAGTGACATTGTCTTTCAGCTCTTCATAGAGAGAATGTTGCAGATGATAGTTGTTCTGCATATTGGTCAGGCTATCAAACTTAATCGCCTGTGACAGACCTTCCTGCGCCGCCAAATAAACCCCGGCAACAGTGGCGATAATCATAAAAATTTGGCTGACCCAAAAGCTGGTTTTCACCAACTCCTGATTATCAAATCTGATCTTTTTGGCGCCACGACGCTGGCTCTGCTCTTGATTGACTTCCATTTCGATACCTCTGTGGAACTGACTGAATTTTCAAGGGCCGCCATCATACAGAAGGCCACTGCAACGAGCCAGTCCCATGGGCCATTTTTACCGCTCAGATCTCAACCAATATTCACAGTACCACCGCCCACCAGAGTACCACCGCAGTCAACCGCATCGCCGGTTCTGGCGGCGGGTTTCCCATCGATAAAAACACTGCCCGAACCCGCGGCAATGGTACGAGGGTGCGGCGGATGTTTGGGCTTGTCGTGAGGGGCCAATGAATCGCCCTGACGTGCCAGCGGAATACCATCCACCTTGACCGTGGAAGAGGCCGAAGTCACCGGCGTGGGTGGAAACCCATCATGATCTGTCCCTATATCGCCCAACTTAACGGCATTACCCATAACTGACTCCTTAATACCTTGATTAACGTCCGCAAAATTCATCTGCCCATTGCTGCACCATGGCAAGCTCTGTATCTGTCAGCTGCAGCCGGGCTGCCAAGGGTGCCAACTCGCCGCTCGATGATGCAGCCACTCTGGCCAACACCCATAATTCAGACTCTCTTGGACTCAGGCCCTTGGCGGCGGCTTCCTCCCAGGCCAGAGTGACCGCCTGAGGCAAGCTGTAATAGAGTTCACTGCTATCCAGCAGCGGCTTGGCATCGAGCCATAAACGGCTGAGCCAGCGTTGTTGCTGCAGACTAAGCGGCGTTTGTGGGCTCAAGGGGCGCTCGGGCTTATCGGCCCAGCAGCGGCTATCGCTCACCAACGCAGGTTCTTGCACCATTCCCGGGTCACTTTGGCGCATCGACTCCAGCCTCTCAGGGCGGACAGGCAGCAAAGGCTCTGCGGACGCGGCATTTTTGCGCCTCTGCCCCTCAATGGCCAGCATATACTGGCGATAATCCCTGTCACTTGCATCGAGTGTCATGGGGCCAAACTGAGCCTGGGCCTGACGCAGGTACTGATAACGGCCGCAAACCGCAAGCCAAACCTTGGCTTCGCCGCCCGGCAACAAGCCAAATAAAATGCCGGTTTGACAAGCTTTACCACTGTCATTATCGCCGGTTGCCGCGGCCAACATCTGCCGCTGCAACTCATCAGGCAAGCGGAAACTCAGTTCATAGATCCGCTCTTCAGTGAGCGCCAGATAGCGGATAAATATCTCTTCCGGCGGCTGAACATAGGCATCGGCGTTATAAAAACTGCTGATGCAGTTGAAACAAAAATCCAGTGTCCAGGGATCCAGCCCTCCGGGGGCATTGGCCTTATGGGTCTTGAGGTCCGGGATCCGCCGAAAGCCGGTATGCACCGAAGTCCAGTCCTGCTTACTGTTGAGGCCATAGACAGTCGGCACAGGATTGCCCATGGGCATGACTTCATAATAAAAAGGCGCCACTATCTCTATATCCCAGGGAATACCTTCGCTCTGAGATGCGGCTCTGGCGGTCATGCTGCCTCCCGAGCAGGCAAACAGAAAGCCGCTCATCAGCAATAACAACAGGCGAAGTACTGTGGCAACCCCCATAGGCATACTATTTCCCTTTTACGGCCGGGTGCACGGCGCGAGCATTACCGTCGTTGGGGATATAAGGCACGATAAAACCACCGGCGACCGATACCACATCGGCGCTGTGGTGAATAAAGTGTGGCCTCAGTGCCCGCCTGAAAGATTCATCGCCAAGCAGCGGGTGCAGTTGCCCCTGCGTCGCCTGCTGCAATACCTCTTCGCAAATAGCGGCGAATGAACGGCCAAGCAGGTTAAAGTGACTGTTGAGATCTTCCACCTTGTAGCTGCTGTCCGAGCTCCATTTCTGCTCGAAGGCGCCCTCATCAAAGTTCACGCCGCTGAACTTGGCCAAACCGGCCATCAGCCTTAGATACAGGCGTGACAGATCCCCTTCAACAATCCGCGTCATGGTCAGCTTCACCGTTACCCTCTCTTCCGGCTCCCTGTTCTTGTTGCCCTGCAATACAGGCCTGACCACATAATCGATACTCAAGTCCGAGGTCTGACACCAGTTCATGGTGACCAAACGGTCGATTTCCCGCAGCACCTTTTTACCTGCATCTGAGGCCATCACTTTGGCGGTCAATGCCGGATCGTCCCCTTGACCAAAGGCCACCGGGCTATTGCTGCTGACGGCGTTTTTCGGCAAGCGGCTGTGATAGGCGGCAACCAGCTTGGTCTCGGTAAACAGCGGGTTGTAGGACTGCACCTTGCCATCGAAAAACTGGCGTGAATAGTAGCCACCGCCAAGATCTGAGTGTGCCCCGGGCAATACAGCCTCAAAGAAGGGTGCCGTTGGGTTTCGAGAGGCGTTGTTGAGACTATTGAGCGAGAAGTTATACCTGAACTCATCCCTTGGATTGGCAGTGAGATGCACCACCTTCTTCACCCGCTTGGGATCCAGCCAGAGCTTCACATCACCATTGTGTTCATCATGGGGATCTATGCCGTCCCACAGGGTTGCAATTGCGGCGACGGTATCGTAAATACCAACGAAGTGGATCTGACAATGCTCATTGTTTTGCCAGTCCATATCCGAGCGCAGCGGTACATCGCTGCAATGCTTCGCCAGCGCGGCCTGGAACAGATTATCTTTTTCCCTGAGCACCATGTTGGCGCAATGACGTGCCGCCGCTGCGCCACGACTAAAACCAAAGAGATCAAACTCAAACTTGCCTACGCCATCATACTGGTTGGCAAGGCGGCCCCACTGCGACTTGAGCTTGTTCTGACAGACATCATTCAATGCCTGCTCCACCCTAGACTCAACACCGTTATCCCCGCGTCCGGCTGCCACCCCGGCAAAGGCATCATCATCATCTATACCGTTAGCCGGCTCTTCCAAAGACGTACCTATCCCTTTGACATACAAGCCAAACTGCAAAAGGCTCGCGCCATAGAGCTGATTGGCGTAAAGCCACTCAAGTTTCTGCACATTGGTGTATTCATTGGTGGCACTGAGATTCTCCATCGCCTTGGGCATGGGTGCCTGACACTGAGCCGCCAGTTCCAGGGCCTGCTCCTGTGACTCCACCGAGAAGCGGTTCATACAGTAATGCGCCGCCCGCTCCTGCTGTTGCCGGCCCCAATCAACGTTATAGGTGTTGTTGGCTGTGCCATCGAAAAACAGCCCCATACGCACGGTTAACCATTTGAATGCCTGGATCTCCACTACATAGGCGTTGCGGCTGAGCAGCTCTACGGCACCACTCTTGCCTTTCCCGGCTTGATGGCGCTCGGCCACGGCTGCTGTGGGCGGCTGTTGCCAAAAATCACCAACCGTTGCCTGCAAATGCTGTTTAGCCGTATTGTTGAAGCCCTTGGCCGCCTTAACATATTCAGGCACGGCGGAGGTTTCGGCAGCATTCAGTGGACGCCTGGACATCACAGTTTTGAGCCAGCTGTCGGTATCAAAAGTCAGCGTCACCGCCCCCGGCGCCAAACAGGTGATCAGTTGCGGCCCCCCCGTCAACTTGAGCTGTCGACTGTTGCCGGCGGCATCGGTAACAGTGGCTGTTAACCCGGATAAGGGCTGATTGCTTTCATCACGAAAGTCGATTTCAATCCAGTCGGTTAAGGTTTCACAGGGGATAGTGTGCTGACTCATGCATGCTCCATCCATTTAGCCAAATTCAAAAAGTCCTGTTGATTCAATCTCATTCCTTGGGCGATCGCCGGCATAGGATAGCTGACACTGCGCCCCAGACGCGCGGCAGCAAACACAGGGATATCCTCTTCATCCACCCCTTGTTCACGCCCCCGCAGAATCGCCGCCTTAATGATCTCCCGCCGCTTGGGTTGCTGGCTCATCAAGGGATGCAACTCTCGCCATAACTGGCGCTCAACAATATAGATATGGCGCTGGATGTCGCTTTGTCCGGCCAGATGCTCGGGTTTCATCTGCCACCAGATATCCGCATGCTCGGTATAACCGGGCTCGCCCGGGTGCTGCACCACAATGCTGCCATGCTGGGCCTTAACGGGGCTGGCGGGGTCAAGATGCTGCGCCTCATCCATAGGGTCGTCGCTGTTGCCGCTTGGCAACGGCTTGCCGACAAAGCTCAAACGGGTTATCGGCCCCAGAAAAGCCCCCAACTCAACTTGACTAAAGCGCGGCAGCATAGGTTGCAGCACTCTGGGGTCATAGAAGCGGAATACCACTCGTTCACCATCACATGCAGCCAGAAGCAGGCTCTTCAAGTGGGCAAGCAGTTGCGGCCTGGGCAAATGACTCTCCAGCGCCAGAATAGGACAATCGGCAAATGGCGCTTGCTGCAACAATTCCGGCCGTGCCGGCACCAACCATGGCCCCTTATCCTTATGGGACTCGAGCAAAGTGCCCTGAAACAAAGGCACGGCATCCACGCCGCCCTGTTGATAATAAGCGGGCAGTAGCTTTTCATTGGCCAGGGGATTAAGCAGCCAATAGCCTAATTCACTCAGGGTGTCATTCCGTTGCACAAACATTTCCACTCCTTGATAACCAAAGCCGCACGGCGACTTCGGCAGCAATCAATCCTTGGCTTCAACCAGCTTGCCATCTTGCAAGCGGTAATCTGTGGTAACCAGCAAAGCCTTATCAGTATTTGTATCTCTGCCGCTGATGACTCTGATTCTTGGCTCTCCGGCGGAGGTGTACTGCAGTTCTATTCCATCTCTATCCGATACCAAATCATCGGAAGGCAGTCGCCGCAGCAGATTGCCCTTGAGCCGATAAACATTCATCAGGGTCTGATGCCCGCCTGCCTTGTATCTAAGCAGAATCTCAACTTGTCCATCTCCGTCGAGATCAACCGCTTGCAATTGGGGGGTATGGCCTGTGAAACCGTCGATGATCCGCGGATAACCCTGGCGATTATATTGCGTCAGATAAAGCTCCGCGGTGGGCATGCGATCGCCTTCGCTATCGGTAAACCAGAGGGCGGAGACATCCACTCTGGCGATAGTCCGCAACTCAAGCGTTAAACTCGCCTCCGCTGACTTCTGGGAAAAACCGTTTTCTGCTGTTGTTGCCCAAGCCGGAATCGCACCGCAACACAGCAACACCCAAGCTAATACCAACTGCCTCATTATTTGTCTGCCTTACCGGTGATACGCCACCAGTCCTGTTCAAATTTCTCCACTGTGCCTTTGCCAAGCACAGTGTTGTAGTATTGCTTCCAATATTTGGCTACCGCCTTGATATCCTGACCATCAGGGAAGGCCTCTCCGGTTCTGAATCTGGCTCTGGCATAGTGCACATAAGCCATGGCGGTGGCGTATTCATCATTGTTGCGCAGCTCGGATAGTCTGTCATCCGAGCCTTGCAGTGCCGAAACCTTCTTCGCCAATTTCGACTTATACTTCAGGAAGTTGTCCCAGATATCATTGTGGGTCGCCGGTTCCATCTGGTACAGCCCCTTGGCGGGTCCGTTACCCATCTGATCTCTCATGGTCAGATGGCTCTCATGAGCTGCCGTCCCCAGCAATAGAATTTCAGCATCTTCATCGACCACATCGAGTTTTGCCAGCGTCGGCCGGATCACTTCACGGCGAAAACGCTCGGCTTCAGTCTCTTCGGTCTGTGGCTGCGTTTCAGCTTGTTGACTATCAGCGGCACCGGGCACCACTGCAGATGCCGCTCCGCCACCGGTCGCAGCGTCTGCTGTTTCTGCCGTATCGACTTCAGCTGAAGTCTCAGCAGAGCTTTGCGCCTGAGCTTGAGCCGCCTCTTCGGTCAGCGGGCACACCTGCACCGCAGGCGCGGCGAACTCCTCGGCAACCAACAGCGCAGATAGGGGAACACTTCCCCCCTGAGGCAATATTGCCTGTTCAACCGCGCCGGGTAACACAGGTGCCAAACCGCTGAAACCACTGGCACTGCCTGGGCTGCCCCCTGAGTTGAGGTTGATCCCTGGGCCGGAAAGATGCACCCCGGCCGGATCGACTTTGACAAAACTGCCACCGGCCTTAAGCGTTACTTCGGCACCGGACTCGATCACTATCTTGGCACCGGCTTTCAGTTGAATTTCCGGCCCGGCCTGCAGCAGGTATTTGTCTGCAACCTTGATCTGTTGGCTGCCATCCACTATCAGGCTCTTGTCGCCTGTTACCTGCTGACGGGACTCGCCCAATACCGTCAGGTGGTCGTTGCCGCCGATGCGGCTGCGCCTTTCATTGTCCACATCCAGGTGGCTGTCGTGCTTGATATGCTCGTGCCTGTCATTCTCGGTCAGTAGGTTCAGGTCTTTCTGCGCGTGCAGGTAAATCTCCTCTTCCCCCGCTTCATCCTCAAACCTCAGCTCATTGCTGCCCTCGCCCTTGTGGCTCTGGGTCTTCAGCACGGTGCGGGTCTTGTGGGCCGGCAGCGCGTAAGGCACCTGGTTCACTGCATGGAAGGCCCGGCCGGTGATGATGGGTTGGTCCGGGTCGCCGTCCAGAAATGACACTATCACTTCATGCCCTATCCGCGGCAGTGCCATAAAGCCATACTGACCACCGGCCCAGCCCTGGCTGACCCGTATCCAGCAACTGCCGTGCTCGTCACCCTTGGCATATCTGTCCCAGGGGAATTGCACCTTCACCCGGCCGTATTCGTCACAAAATATCTCTTCATCCTTCGGCCCCACCACAGTCGCTATCTGCGGCCCTGCCATCTGTGGTTTGGCCTTCGGCTCCGCCTGCCATTGTGTGGAGGAGGGTACTGCCACTATCTCGTTACTGTAGGTCGTGCCGCGGCTGTTGTTGTCCTCTTCCGCCGCATTGCCCTGCTCGCCTGTGTGGCTGCCCCCCACTATCACCCATTCGCGATTAAGGCTCGCATCCGGGTGTTCACTCAGGGCAAACTTCTGCCCGCTCAACGCCTGCAGTTGGTCACTCTTGAGCAGCAGCTGTTCGCTCTCCCGTCTCAGTCCCGCCAGGCGCACCTTGCTGAACAGTTTGCCGTCGGTATCGTCCTTGTAGCGCCCCGGGTAGTCGAAGTGTTCATAGCCGCTCTGTTGCCAGTCTGCATCCTCTGTGCTCGGTTGCAGGAAGCTGTAGGCCGGTTTGCGGAAGCTGTAGTCCTTGAGGGTGGCCCCGCTCTCGGCCCGGCGGTGGCGGTATTCGGCGCTGCGGACACTCGCCTGCTCGGCGCGTCCTCCCGCCAGGGCGTTGTAGGGGTAGCTGTGGGGGCTCAGGCTCAGTTTGTCCAGTGCATCGCACAGCACCAGGGTGTGTTTGTCGCTGCTGTGCTCGAAGTAGTAGAACAGCCCCGCTTCGCGGGTCAGGCGCTCGAAGAAGTCAAAGTCGCTCTCGCCATACTGCACGCAGTATTCCCGTTTGCGGCTTTCATGGCGCGGGTCACAGCGAAAGGCGTAGTCGGTAATGCCCATTTCGCCGAACAGCACCGCGATGATGTCGGTCAGGCTCTTTTCCTGGAAGATGCGGCTGTTGCGCCGCAGTTGCAGGCGGCTCAGGGCCGGCTCCAGTCTCAGCCGGTAGCGGGTCTGTCTATGGCCGCTGTCGCCGCGGCCAAAGCGGCTTACTATGCCGTGCAATTCTCGCTGGCATTCGCCGTCCTGCCACCAACTCAGTACCCCGCTCTGGTCCACCAAATCGCTCGCCTTGATATCGTCCCGGCGACTCAGCAACTCAAGCTCTACCACATAAGGACTCGACAGCGATTCTTTCAGCTTGAACGACAGCACCGACAGGCTATCCTCTGCCAAACTGCCCGCCTTGAATCCAAAACGCATGCCGCTCCCTTGATGACTCATCTTCGCTGTCCTTATTGTCCCTGTCCTTTCGCGGTACTCTTGCTGTCTGAGCTCTTGCTGTCTGAGCTCTTGCTGTCTGAGCTCTTGCTGTCTGAGCCCCGGCTTCTATCCCTGCTTTAGGGGAAGGCGTTGAGCTCCGCTCGCCGAGTGCCGTTTTGCTCTTGGTTTAAATGCGATTGACTCGAATGTCTGTTGAATGTCCGTTTAGCCGAATTGCACCAAAAGCCATTGGCCTGCTCTCTGGCTCTCAATCAACCGTTTACACTGTCAGTTGACGTCCTCGCCAGAAAACACCCCAATGGCAAACAGCCACCGCAAGGCGGTGGCTGACACACACTATCAGGCTTCGATGGGCTTGCGCCAGTCATCCGCACCTGAAGTACCGGCACTCACGTGGTCCCAGTCTATCTTGCGATAGGCCATTGACACCTCAACCAATTGAGTGAAATCCGCCTTGTTCGGGTCCTGGCAGTGTGGCATGTGGCAGTTGATGTCCACTATCGTCGCACCTTCAAGCTTGGTGGTGAAGAAGTGCTCCTGCTTGCCCTCGATAGAGGTGCGGTACCACTTCAGCTCAACCTTGTTCAGCTTCTCACCGGATGACAGCGAGTTGTACATCAAAGGCACCGCCTTGTTCAGCGCCACGGTGAACTTGAACGGCTTGTGCACCCGTTGACCCGAAGGCATACCTGACTGTGGGTCGGTCGGCACTGTCACCACATGGTTGAATTCCTGAACCAGCATCTCGTCTTCATGACCTTCCACAAAGATGTCGCCCACTGACTCGGCCGTAAACGCGCCTGCCGTGATGTTGCCCTGGGTTTGACCTTCGATGGAGATATAACATGGTGTCGGCATGGTTAATTCCTTTTACTGTTGAATGAGTGATAAAACCTCATCACCCAATGCCAGAAGCATGCCAAATCGTAAGCTTCTGTTTTACAACAACATCCAAACCCACACCCGCTCTCCGGGCAATTTCTTGCCCGAACCCGGGCAATTTTTTGCTCGCCGGGCAAATTCTTGCCCGAAGAGAGTTGCCCGAAAGAGTGGCCTGAAGGAATGTCCCAAGGAATAAGCTGAAGTCGACTTGCTTTAAGAGCATTCCTGTAAAAGTCTTAAAGAAGGTGTGAATAAGCCCTAGTGGCGTTCACTTTTGCAACTTAGGTATAAGCTCTGGGGTAAATTAGCTCGTCGTCATAGCCCTAGGCGGCTGGTTTGACAAAATCCCCCAGAGAGCCACCGGCTTGGTAGTGCGCGGTGATTTCCGCTTTTAAACGAACCAGCTCTGCGCTGGGCTGGGCCCATTCACTTTCAGGCAACGGCTGAGACCAGGCCTCCAGTGCTGCGGTGGGTTGAAAGGTGGCAAGGTTTTGGGTCCACTCTGACACCCAATAGGGAAACTTCCACAGGCAAAACACATTCACCAGATAAAACCACACCATGCCCGCATAGGAAGTGCTGTGATCGCCCCACTCCATCCAAAACAGGTTTTTCGGCCCTATCTTAAAGTGTTCGTGCAGCGACTTGCGATGCTCATCGAAGCTGTGTCTATTTTCCGGTTGTGCCGCTGAGGCCCAATATTCAGGTGCTTCATCCATATAGCAACGCATGGTCTCCCAGGAGAGCTGCGCCGAGGCCAGTGTGGCAACCGGCCGGGTCAGCATCCAGTAGTTGTCGCCATGAGGCAAGGCCATCCCAAAAGTGACGTTAGTCATCACATTGGTGCCGGTGGCGCCCTTATGCATGGCGACCCAGGACACCACCTCCTCCCAGGGAATAAACTGCGGCTGTTTGCTGCCCTCGGGGTAGTAGCACACCTCACGCCGCTGGCGGTTAAACCTCAGCGGCCGCTGGCGGGCAGCTTTCAGCGATGTGCTGATGATGACATAGCCGCCTAAACAGAGGGCAACGGATGCGCAAATAATGGTGAATGGTAACAACTCAATCACAGATTCAACAAAGTAATGCCAAAACGAAGCCTGTCCGTCATTGATAATATAATCCTTACGCGCTATCAACAGGCTGGTAGCCATTTGTACAAAAAGGAAAAAGCTTATACAGCCAGTGTACAACTGCACCTGAAAGGCCTTGCCATGACTGGTTCCGCCTATGTCCATATAAACATCATTGATTTCCAGTACCTCGCCCGAGGGGCCAAGTGCAGATGAAGCGATGGCCGAAGGCAGGGGTTTGGGGGAGAAAAACAGCGCCTCGCCTAGGGGAAAGGGGCGCAGCTCCCCTGCATAAGGGGGAGTGGCATTAAGATCTAAGCTGGCTGATGTTTGACTCATAATTAACTCTTTGCCTATTGACGCACTTTCGAATGGAAAATAGGAGGATTACCGTTCAAGGAAGGCACTCAAAACAACCACAAGAAAAATCTCACATCAGTAAATTTCGAGTGGTTCATTGAGCACCTTAGCTTCAGGAAGTTTATCTATCACCAATTGTTTTACTTGGTCAAAATTCTCTTCTGTACAGAATACGATCGCACCTCGACTAAGATCTTTGCTGTATATATCTATTATCCTACGACTTCCACAAATATTAATTATGCTTAATTGGCTAGTTACCCCTAAGCCTTTTTTATGCCAGAACGTTGGAATATAATGAGCATATTCAGGTTCCCCCTTGGGAAAGGGATAGAAACTTAACAGAGCTAACCCTCCCACCCCCGCCAACAGCAATGGATTGACCATCAATGCGATAGGGATCACCAAGAGTGCGATGCCTCTTAAGATAAAGAGAAATGACTCCGGCACCTCATTTTTATAACGCCACTTAGGGTAAGTTTTCACTTCATCCCTTAGAATACCGGACTCAGTGATTTTATAGGCCACACTGTGATATTGGCTTCTGGTTATGTAATAGAAAAATAACAGTATAGAAAACATAAACATGAACAGAACAAACAAGGACTCAATTAATTCATAGTCAACGCCATTATCGCCAACTATACCAATAAACAGAAAGAAACCCACAGGTATACCACATAAGAGACCAACAGCTTTCAAATGATGTACTAATGGGGAGTCCTTCCAAAAAAAAGCTCGCGGCATAGTCCATTGAAACAGAGCCGGTTCCAGCTCCAGTTTATCAATCTCTGCCTGTGGAAAGGCGCCCTCTTCAACGTAAGGGTAGTACTCAATGTAATCTGGCCGCTTAATTAACAGACTCAAACCATTACCCTATTAAAAACTCTAATACCAATCGACTATGACTATACTGAATGTAGTTTGGTCTTTTTACTAATTGGCTCATCATTCGTCCAACTTAATTTAAGTAATAACTCAAATCGACAACTCCTCTTTAACCACCTTGGCCTCTGGTAATTTCTTCAGCACAAACGCTTTAACTTCCTCATAGTTTTTTTGGGTGCAAAATATTGCGCCACCTTTCGTAAGATCTGCACTTGTGATATCAATAATTCTTCTTCGTGGGTTTAGATTAACTATGCTCAACCTTTTCTCATTCGCAATTCCAGATTTATGCCATAAATTTGGAATGTAGTGGGCCTTTTCAGGCTCAGAAGGCTCTACCTTTTTAACAGGGCGGGATTCCACTTTGTTTATATCTTAACCAAATAACAACTCTGAGCGAAATGTAGGACTCCAACCAGCACGGCGGCGCTTACCTGCCAGACTGTCTTTTTTGCCTTGGTGCTGCCTTATCGCACTCAGAGCCGCTCGGTTAAATAGGGCGAGATGCTTTGCGCCATCAGGATCCGTTACCTTCAGCGCATCTTCGCGGAAGACCACATCCAGCACCCAATGGAGCTGATTTTCTACCCCCCAATGCTCTCGAATAGTCCTCGCGGCCTCTTCGGCATTGAGCGGTAAGGAACTGACATACCAGCGTGAAGAACATGATGTTATTCCATCGACTGTCCGTTCACTGGCAACTTCGATAAATGAGGTGATGTGCGGCCACTTTTTCTTAAGTTCCGCTGATAATTCTGCTTCTATCTGCATGACTGTTCGGCGCTCCCTGCGGCCATGACCCATGTTGAACTGCTCAAATATAGCCAGTTCTGGCTGCTCATACGCTTTACTGAAGCTGGTTTTGACTGCTTCAAATAATCCCGGCTGGTTCGACTTGAGCTGAATAATGAAATCACCGTTCCCCTGTTTAATTTTGTTCATGGTAGACACCTGACAATGCAGTGCATCCAGCGTCAGAACGGCATTATCCAGTGCCATAGCATCAATCATGTTGCGGGCGACTTCAGCTTCTTTCCCTTTAGAATGTGAACTGTCTTGGTAAAGTGTAATGCCGTTGCCGACATCAAATGCGCTGACAACATGGAGTGCATTCTTAGCATCCTCACTCCACGCCCCGCGCAGGGTTTTTCCATCCAGCGCGATAACGGTTTTCCCTTCCGTTTGCCGTTGCTCATTGATCCAGCCAAATATGGCTTGAAGGAGCAGTTCGCTGTCCAATGCTTTGATTATATTACTGATACAATGCCTTTTAGGGATGCCATTTTCGAATTTTCGGTACAGACGGAGCCAATCTAGCTGTTCTTCTCCGAATTCCTGAATAGACTTCCACCCAGTCGCACCGCTGAGGATAGCACTGAGTGTCAGGAACACCACATCCACTAAATTATGCTTTAGATTGATGTCCTTACGGGGATCGGTAATCTGTTCTAGTTGTTTCAAAAGGGTCATGGTCATCTGTGGATTAAGGGCAAGGCAGATCAGATCATGACCAACCGTAAAAGTTCAATTTAAAGTGGGATCCCGCCCTGCCTTTTTAAAGCTCAACAATGCCAGACCGCCGACACCCACCAATAAAAATGGGTGTATAACCAGAGCCATCGGCACGAGGATAAGAGTCATAACTCGCAGAACCCACATCAAACCTTCCGGGTTAATGGCGCGATACCCCCACCTTGGACAGAGTTTAACCTCATCCCTTAAAAAACCCGACTCGGTGATCTTATATACAACATGGTGATATTGAAATCGAGTTAAATAATAGAAAAGTAGCAACATTGAAGAAAAGAAAACTCCCAATCCGACAACAACACTCCAATCATTAGGTTGTGGATTTTCTGATGCTAAATTTATCAATGAAAAAAACAACATAGGGATACCCGCCATCACTCCCCAAATGATTAAAATGGTTACTAAGCCACTAAACCGGTAAAAAAAAGCCCTTGGCATAGTCCACTGAAAGATGGCCGGTTCGTCTTCAAGCTTGGTAATATCGGCTTGGGTGAACCAGCCTCTTTCCAAGCCGTCCTGACTATACTGAATATAATCTGGTCTTTTTACTAATTGGCTCATCATTCGTCCAACTTAATTTAAGTAATAACTCAAATCGACAACTCCTCTTTAACCACCTTGGCCTCTGGTAATTTCTTCAGTACAAACGCTTTAACTTCCTCATAGTTTTCTTTGGTGCAAAATATCGCACCACCATTACGCCAATTTAAGCTTCTGACATGAATAATGCGTCTTCGCGGACTGAGATTAATGATACTCAGTCTCTCTTCATCAGAAATTCCATTCTCGTGCCAAAAAATTGGAATATAGTGAGCTTTTTCAGGCTCAGAAGGCTCTACCTTTTTAAAGCTCAATAACGCCAGGCCGCCGACACCTACCAATAAAACTGGGTGTACAACCAAGGCAATCGGTACCAGGATCAGCGCCATGACCCGTAATACCCACATCAAACCTTCCGGGTTAACAGCGCCATAACCCCATCTTGGGCAGAGTTTAACCTCATCCCTTAAAAAACCCGACTCGGTGATCTTATATGCAACATGGTGATATTGAAATCTGGTTGTATAATATGCAAACAATATGACTAAAGAAAGGAATGTTCCAATAAGAATAACGAAGTTCCATCCTCCTTTATCAGGTTGTTCACTACCTAGCAGTGTCCACGAAAAAAAAAGCACTGGGATCCCTACAATGCCTCCCCATAATCTTAAAATCGTAAACCAGCCACTGTATTTACTATAGAAAGCTCGTGGAATAGTCCATTGGAATATTGCCGGTTCACTCTCAATTTTGGTAATATCGGCTTCGGTGAACCAACCTCGTTCCAAGCCATCCTGGCTATATTGGATATAATCTGGCCTGTCAGCCAGTTGACTCTTTTTATTCCCTTGCCCCACTCAATTCTCCTTGCTACTAGCCCTAAAAAACAATACCTGTAACTTCATTTGGTTCAGGGAAAGTAAACATTGCTTCTTCCTCCTGTAGCTTACCCCAAACACCAAAAACTTGGCTTAAACTTTTGGGTTGCAACTTGTAGTGCCAGATTTTATCTATGTTACGTTGCCTTGGGCGGCTAATATTCAACCATAGCTCTGACTGCGACTTTAATGGACTTTCAAAGAATTCGGCCGGAGTTAAAGGTACATACATCAACCAATATTGACTATTGTTTTCTGCAATATAGCTATCATCTATCTCATCCCAGGCCTCAGGAAAACCATTTTCAATGAGAGTTTGGACTGCCTCTGGGGTAACGGCTATTGCTTCCATCCCCTCCCAATCAGAGTCGGTAATTTGAGTCGCTCCCCATAGAGTATATTCATGATAGACTTCCGCCAATTCAATGTGAGTCCCTGCTGTTGGCAGGTTGAACAGCAGCCAACAGCCGGATACCGTTTCGCTATTCAACAGCACGCCTGGAACACTGGATTTTGCCAGGATAGCGGCCAGTTTCGATGAGCACGAGGGCTGCATATAAACGGCGGGCTTTAGTAAAATATCTTGCAGATGTTGGAATGCCTCTTGGGGGGCATTTTGCCACAGTGGCGAGGTACCAAAATCACTGTGATCCAACCATTTATCGATATCATCCCTCGACATAAAAATGAGTGCGATTGAAGCAGTCAAGTAGACCAAACCGGCAACCGCCACAACAGGGACAAAAAATGCACTGCCAGCAGCAACTGTTGCACCTACAGCTAAATAGTAAGCAGCCCCTCCTAAATTCGCCAGTATGGTGATACCTTGAGTCCATTTCAGAAATTTTTCAATAGAATTCAGATCTGCAGCATGGCCGCCCCATAACCCCAGCTCTTGGCCTATTTGCGCTCCTTCATACAGTGATGCCACCCCTGCAGCAATCCCTAAAGTAATGGATGCCATACGAAAGCTTTTCAATACCTTGGCAAATTCAACGCCATGAACATCAGCAGCCTGCTTAAAAGAGAGTTTAAATAATGGAGTAACCCGTCGATTAAATTCATATGTCACTTTATAGATGTTTTTCTCTCCTGATGCCGTCACTGTTTGCTTGATCTTGGTCAGCAGAGGATCATACCAAATAGCCGCGATTCCAAAGGCGACAAGGTAACCTGTATTGTAAATCAGTGTGTGAAGCTTTTTACTTTCGGCATCAGAACTCTCAGGACTAAAGGCCTCTTTGGAGTAACTATCTGGCATAGGTGTATATAACAAGTTGAGATATCCAAGCAAAATAGCCGTTCTGCCCAAGGTAATGTGGCTTGCCAGCTTTTTGCCTTTATCCAGATAGCCTTTTATCCCTTCAGAGAGTTGGCGTCGGCTTTCCAGCGTCACCGCCTGTTGCTTGGCAGCAGCCCAATAGGGCTTATCTTTTACAAGCAGTTGAAATGCTTCTTCTGCCTCGGAGATTTCACCGGTTACTTTTTGCAGTTTGTTTCTAAATTCTTTACCTTTGTCTGCAGCTCTTCTGACTGCCTTCTTTCGTCCCTGCTTATAAGTTTTCTTATTTTTCTTTTGTTTCCTTTTGGCGTCCTTAGTCTTTTTATCAGCATTGCCAATTGCTTTTTTCAGATTGCTTTCTTGTTTTTTCAGGCCCCCTACTTTTCCTTCCAAAACAGAAAGCTTTTCCTGATAAGCCTGAAAAGCTTTTTCATAGTCAGAAAGCTCTTCAGTTTTCAGAGGAATATCTTCAACAAAAGAGTTAATCAGCAGTGACTGCAACATTAAGCCGGTTGAATGGGTAGAGATCCCCTTTTCCCCCCGAAACAGAGGGAAAATGGCTTCCAGTACATGCGACCAGCCTTGGGAGGTTTTATCGGCAAAGGCTTGTCGCATTGCATCCAACGTCTTGTGGACATCTTGATGCAAATCGGTAGCCCATTTGTGCTCTATCAACGGCAACTCATTAAATGCCGCTTTAACCTCGTTCATCCTTAATACTGCGTTGTTACTTACTGAAACTCCGGTTGCCGACAACAAAGCCGCCGGTTTTTGCAGGTGTCCGTTGAGCTCTTGGTGCAATAAGGGGTCAAAACCGCTCGTGGTCAGGGCAATCAACGCCTGGGGCTTGGAAGCACTCGAAAACGCACTGGCAAGAATGTCTCTTTTTGCATCATCAAGAAACATCACCAGCAACTGTAGACTGTCGCTCATCCAAGTTGTTAAGCCCTCTTGATGGCTGGGATGATGACAATCTGCTCCTAATACTCTGGCATCGGCCTGGATATGAAAGTGGCAATCAAACAACTCATCCACCCTAGGCCCAATCTCTTCCATTAATGCGCTATCATGCTGCAAGTGTTTTGTCAGAAAACTTTCCGCTTTCTGCATATTGGCATATTTACGCCTATCTCTTTCAGCCTCCCAACGAGGCAAATCCAGATTCCAGGCCGAGCCATATTCGGCAGCAAGTTCTTGTTCAAGCTTCAAGAACTCATCAGGTGATACAATGCCTTTTGCTCCTTGAGCGGCATAGATCCTAAGCTGATCTTCATATCTGTTTACGGCTTCCCGATAATCAGTCAGTTTATCCAGATAACGGTTGATTGCCAGTTCATTCCCTCTGACTTTTGGCGGCAACTTATCATTGTGTAGCCATCCATCCTCACCGAGCATATCAAGACCGCCACAAATCTGAACTACCGCTTTGGCATTCATCCGGCGATACATTTCATCCTCATTAAACTCATGCATCTGTCCGGATAGATAAAAGGTTTGAGAGGCGATATCACAGATATCCGACCAAATATCATCCAGTGCGACCATCAGGGCCGAGTCTTTATCGCTTATAGGGCCTAGGTAGGTAGTCAGGGGCTGAACCGGCTTACCGCTGAGCGTTTCATCTCCCTCCCCTCTGTCTTGCAGGGAAGGAACCGCCAGAGGGAACTTGGCCTCGCCGGCAATATCGGCAACCTGGCTCAACACCTTGATTGGGGCAGTATGGGGCTCTGCCATAGTGCGGCAAAATCCAGGCAATGACAGCTTGCGTCCCCAACGACGCTGGGCTTCGCCATTACTGCGATAATGCTCCAACATGGGCCAGGAGCACCTTAGCTGGCTGAACATCAAATACAGCTCAGAGCCGCGGTTATATTCCAGATAGACTTTAGGCTCCAGCGCTGTACCGCGCTCGCTGAGCGGTTTGTCGGCCTCGTTGTCGCCAAACTGGTAACGGATCAGCTGAGGTCCCTTGACTTCATATTCGTGCAGGGTCTTTTCGGTTTGGTTCCAGACATAAAGCCAGCCGTCGGTAAGCTGACGCAGGGTGTAGCTATTACATTTGAGTTGTTTGCTGAAGTAGCCACCGGGGAAGTTACCTTCTGAAGGCAAGTTGTGCTTGGGGCAAGGCTCCGGCACCAACTGGAATTCATCCAAGGCATAACGCACAGGTACGATTTTGACGGTTTGCGCCTTGAGTGGGCAAGTTGCCAGTAAAGAACCGGCTTTAGTATCCGACTCTTGAGTGGCCTTATCGTTGGCATCCTGTTGTTGTCTATCGGCCGACATGGGTAACTCCTTGTAACGCATTGGCTCTTTGTTGATTTAACTGCTTGGCCAAATCTGCGGCTTGTGCCAAAGCCGCAGATCTGTCACTTCCCCGGGTTTGCATCAGGTTAATAATGCCGACGTACTCTGATTGAGAGGCGGGTTCACGGCTAGCCAGGTGCTGATCAAGCAAAGCCCCGGAAGCACTGCTTGCCTGATTGCCGATAAGATTCTTTTCAAAGTCGGCACCGAGATAACCCAAAATATTGCCGTAAAGAAAAATATCTCGCTCCGATTCCCACCCTTGCGCGGCGGCGCGCTCGGCAATAGCCAAGGTTCCCGCCAGGGAAACCGAACCGAACTCATCGGCAAAGAAGTGCCTCAAATGCTGCTGCAGCCTAAGACCAAATTGCTGCCAGCAGACCTGCTGCATCACCTTGAGGTGGTCATCGGTCAACTGAAAGCGCTGAGTTGCCTCACTGGACTGAGCCGACTGAGGCACTCGGCAGTGCCAGTGTTCGGCAATAGTGTCATACACCCAAAGCCGGCCGAATATGCCCGCCGGGAACAGTGCTTCCAGCGGCAGTTGCGCCGCCATAAAGCCCGCCAGCACTCTGGGATCCTGATAGCGAAATAATACCTGGTGGCCCAGCGGGTGTTGCTGCAAAGGTAATTGCTGAAAATAGTGCAACAATTCAGCACTGGAGGAGGTTGACTCAAATAGCCAGACACTGTCCCGGTAGCAAAGCTGTTGCTCCAACCAATCCAACAACTGACTGTCGGCTGGACATTGCAGCAGCAAGGGTTGAATATCGCCGAGAGACTCGAACTGAGTCCCTTGATACAGGGGTAGCATAAAGACGCGGTTATCCAACTGATACAGGGTCTGCGCCAGGTTTCGGTGCAAACAGGCATCCCAAAGCAGATACAGCTGCCCCTTGAGTCCAGCGAGATCAGGTAGGGGCATCTTCTTCCTCCGGCTGCTCACAAATTTCGCACACACCTTTAGCCGTACTGGCAGCCAGCAGCAGAGTGCCACTCTGCTGGGATGGATTGGGCAAAATCACTTTTTCGCCTTGGGGCAACTCGGCAGCGGCCACTTCACCCGGAAGTTCCGGTGCCTTGCCGGCAAAGCCGCTGCCTGAGCCTGGACTGCCGCCCGAGTTGAGATTAACTGCCGCGCCGCCCAGGTGCACCCCGGCCGGATCGACCTTGACGAAGCTGCCACCGGCACTGATGCTGATCTCGGCGCCGGCATCGAGCACAATTTTCCCCAATGACTTGAGATGAACTTCACTGCCCACTTCGAGCGCTTCTTTGGCGGCGACTTTCTGCTGATAGCTGCCATCCACTATCAGGCTCTTGTCGCCTGTTACCTGCTGACGGGACTCGCCCAATACCGTCAGGTGGTCGTTGCCGCCGATGCGGCTGCGCCTTTCATTGTCCACATCCAGGTGGCTGTCGTGCTTGATATGCTCGTGCCTGTCATTCTCGGTCAGTAGGTTCAGGTCTTTCTGCGCGTGCAGGTAAATCTCCTCTTCCCCCGCTTCATCCTCAAACCTCAGCTCATTGCTGCCCTCGCCCTTGTGGCTCTGGGTCTTCAGCACGGTGCGGGTCTTGTGGGCCGGCAGCGCGTAAGGCACCTGGTTCACTGCATGGAAGGCCCGGCCGGTGATGATGGGTTGGTCCGGGTCGCCGTCCAGAAATGACACTATCACTTCATGCCCTATCCGCGGCAGTGCCATAAAGCCATACTGACCACCGGCCCAGCCCTGGCTGACCCGTATCCAGCAACTGCCGTGCTCGTCACCCTTGGCATATCTGTCCCAGGGGAATTGCACCTTCACCCGGCCGTATTCGTCACAAAATATCTCTTCATCCTTCGGCCCCACCACAGTCGCTATCTGCGGCCCTGCCATCTGTGGTTTGGCCTTCGGCTCCGCCTGCCATTGTGTGGAGGAGGGTACTGCCACTATCTCGTTACTGTAGGTCGTGCCGCGGCTGTTGTTGTCCTCTTCCGCCGCATTGCCCTGCTCGCCTGTGTGGCTGCCCCCCACTATCACCCATTCGCGATTAAGGCTCGCATCCGGGTGTTCACTCAGGGCAAACTTCTGCCCGCTCAACGCCTGCAGTTGGTCACTCTTGAGCAGCAGCTGTTCGCTCTCCCGTCTCAGTCCCGCCAGGCGCACCTTGCTGAACAGTTTGCCGTCGGTATCGTCCTTGTAGCGCCCCGGGTAGTCGAAGTGTTCATAGCCGCTCTGTTGCCAGTCTGCATCCTCTGTGCTCGGTTGCAGGAAGCTGTAGGCCGGTTTGCGGAAGCTGTAGTCCTTGAGGGTGGCCCCGCTCTCGGCCCGGCGGTGGCGGTATTCGGCGCTGCGGACACTCGCCTGCTCGGCGCGTCCTCCCGCCAGGGCGTTGTAGGGGTAGCTGTGGGGGCTCAGGCTCAGTTTGTCCAGTGCATCGCACAGCACCAGGGTGTGTTTGTCGCTGCTGTGCTCGAAGTAGTAGAACAGCCCCGCTTCGCGGGTCAGGCGCTCGAAGAAGTCAAAGTCGCTCTCGCCATACTGCACGCAGTATTCCCGTTTGCGGCTTTCATGGCGCGGGTCACAGCGAAAGGCGTAGTCGGTAATGCCCATTTCGCCGAACAGCACCGCGATGATGTCGGTCAGGCTCTTTTCCTGGAAGATGCGGCTGTTGCGCCGCAGTTGCAGGCGGCTCAGGGCCGGCTCCAGTCTCAGCCGGTAGCGGGTCTGTCTATGGCCGCTGTCGCCGCGGCCAAAGCGGCTTACTATGCCGTGCAATTCTCGCTGGCATTCGCCGTCCTGCCACCAACTCAGTACCCCGCTCTGGTCCACCAAATCGCTCGCCTTGATATCGTCCCGGCGACTCAGCAACTCAAGCTCTACCACATAAGGACTCGACAGCGATTCTTTCAGCTTGAACGACAGCACCGACAGGCTATCCTCTGCCAAACTGCCCGCCTTGAATCCAAAACGCATGCCGCTCCCTTGATGACTCATCTTCGCTGTCCTTATTGTCCCTGTCCTTTCGCGGTACTCTTGCTGTCTGAGCTCTTGCTGTCTGAGCTCTTGCTGTCTGAGCTCTTGCTGTCTGAGCCCCGGCTTCTATCCCTGCTTTAGGGGAAGGCGTTGAGCTCCGCTCGCCGAGTGCCGTTTTGCTCTTGGTTTAAATGCGATTGACTCGAATGTCTGTTGAATGTCCGTTTAGCCGAATTGCACCAAAAGCCATTGGCCTGCTCTCTGGCTCTCAATCAACCGTTTACACTGTCAGTTGACGTCCTCGCCAGAAAACACCCCAATGGCAAACAGCCACCGCAAGGCGGTGGCTGACACACACTATCAGGCTTCGATGGGCTTGCGCCAGTCATCCGCACCTGAAGTACCGGCACTCACGTGGTCCCAGTCTATCTTGCGATAGGCCATTGACACCTCAACCAATTGAGTGAAATCCGCCTTGTTCGGGTCCTGGCAGTGTGGCATGTGGCAGTTGATGTCCACTATCGTCGCACCTTCAAGCTTGGTGGTGAAGAAGTGCTCCTGCTTGCCCTCGATAGAGGTGCGGTACCACTTCAGCTCAACCTTGTTCAGCTTCTCACCGGATGACAGCGAGTTGTACATCAAAGGCACCGCCTTGTTCAGCGCCACGGTGAACTTGAACGGCTTGTGCACCCGTTGACCCGAAGGCATACCTGACTGTGGGTCGGTCGGCACTGTCACCACATGGTTGAATTCCTGAACCAGCATCTCGTCTTCATGACCTTCCACAAAGATGTCGCCCACTGACTCGGCCGTAAACGCGCCTGCCGTGATGTTGCCCTGGGTTTGACCTTCGATGGAGATATAACATGGTGTCGGCATGGTTAATTCCTTTTACTGTTGAATGAGTGATAAAACCTCATCACCCAATGCCAGAAGCATGCCAAATCGTAAGCCACTGTTTTACAACGACATCCAAACCCACCCCCACTCACCGGGCAATTTCTTGCCCGAACCCGGGCAATTTTTTGCTCGCCGGGCAAATTCTTGCCCGAAAGAGTTGCCCGAAAGCCGCCAAAGGCCAGAGTTCAAGAGCGGACACAAAGGCGGCCAAACGGGGGAATTCTTGTATTACATAACAACATCTTGAACAGCGGCCGCATCTTGGACATTAGCTCTATCTGAACCCGCCGCCATTGGCGCTTTATTCAAGTCTGGGGCGGTTTTGGCTGCCGGGTCATTTGTAACGCCAGAAGCCTGAGTGAGCCCCAAACTCTGGGCCAACAAAGTGCGCTTGATCAGCAGGGATTTCAGTTGCCTGTCCAGTAACGTCAGCTCCTGAGCTGCCCGCTCATTTTGCTGTTGCTTAAGCAGCTCATCGATGAAATAGGCTCTGGCCAACACGGGGGACAGGCTGCTGGCATACTCGGCCATATCCCGTGACTGACGCTGCAGCGCACTGAGTTTGTTGGCATCAAGCCCCTGCCATTGCTGTAACTCTTTGCTTAAGTTGGCCGCTCGGGTGCGACTGGCGGCAAAACGCTGGAAATACTTGTCCAGCTCCAACAGATAATCTACCTGCTCGGGATAAACATAAGGTTCATCGTTGGCCAAAGGTGCAGCGGCAAATAGCTGATCTATCTTCTGCCACAGAGGCAATGCCGTTTCAGTCGGCAACTGGGTCACCTGCTCGGGTGGCTTGGGCGCAAATCGCTCCGGCCAGAACTTCTGCCCTATAGCCAGTCCCAAAGGTTCGGCAAAGTGTCCCGCCGTCAATGCCAACAACAAGAGGATTAACCCCAGCGGCCAACTCAGCCCCTTGGAATTAGCCTGCTGCTGAGCACTTGTGGCAACAGCGGGTCGCTTGGCCGGTTGTTTAACGCCATCAATCTTGTCGAAGATTTGAAAGCCGAGCGCATCCAGGTTTGGCATCTGCTTGGGTTGACGCGCCTGCATCAGCTCAAACAGCTGCTGACAGGCATATTCACACCGATACCACTCACGGATATTGCCTTCAGTAGCTTGCATATCCTTGAGCTCCGGCAATAACTTGCCTATGGCCCAGTTCAGTATTTCGGCGCACTTTTCCGGGCTGATAGTGCCCATCTCTTTCGAGTGCGCCAACACGGTTAACAGTAACTCCAGCCCGGATGCCAAACCGGCAATGCCGCGGGTCTTGGCCGCAGCTACCGAAAAGTAGCTGGCCGCCAGTAGATCCACCCCATCTGTCATCGCCAGAGTGGCAGCAAGATCATAGACCTTTTCCCAATCCGTCCCACCACTGAAGGGAGATTGGCGCCGGTTGATCTCACTACGCATCTGCTGATAGCGGTTATCTTCCCGAAGCTGAGCCGGTGCTGCGGTCATTCTGAACCATCCGGCATTCACTGTTGTTTGCTGTATCAACTTGGTACACCTCAAATTCCATTAAGTTGAGTCCCACAGGGGAATTGGGCTTCCAAGCTGTGGAAGCCCGGCGGCTCAGTAGAGTGTTTTAGGCAACTGATAGTTGCTGAGCAGATTTGAGGTAAAGGGATTACTGTTGTCTGCCGTGTGGATCCGATAGGAGATATCGCCCTTATCCACATTGAACTGGTAATCCACACTGGTCGAGCTGGAGCCGGTGATCCTGGCGCTGTCGAGCAACCTGAAGAATGCCCATGGGCCTTCGTAGCTCAAGGAACGCGGTGACATATTCACTTCGCTTGGCACCAAAGTCAGCTTACTCTCGGCCGTTTCCCGCAAGGTGTTGGGCCATACCAATTCGATGGCGCGACGTGGACCATGGGTGTATTCCACGTACTGGCCATCGACGTTGATGACACTACGACGCTTGTTGGGGCTCATCTGCAGTGGCTCCAGGGTGAACTGTACGTCCAGGTTGCCCTTGAGGTTGAAGAAGGCGGTCTGGATCTGTTTTGCCTGCTCTATCGCCTGCAAGACCTCTTTACGGATCAGGCCGGTTTCACTGCCTGCCAACTGGTTGAGCTGATCCATGTTTTCTTCCAGGAACATCCGCATCTGCTGATCATAGAAGGTATTCAACGTGCCGTGCGGGCCGAAGAAACGTTCAAAATCGGCAATCGACACCTGTTTAGTGGCCTTGGGATTGAAGGGATAACGGGATGCCAGATTCTGCTGGAACTCCATATACACTTCGTTGTACCAACGCACCTCAAGATGCTTGATAGCACTCTGCAGTACAACCTTCCAGCTCTCCTTGGCCAACTTGGACACCATAGAGTCCAGCGGCTTGGGCAGGCCATCGGAAATACGTTCCAGCGCGTAAACAGGGTCGGCGTCGTTAAGCTTGAGCCTTTCCTGAGCCGCCTTCAGTGCCGCCTTGCCCACATCCGGGGAGTTTTGGATCCCGCGCAGATAAGCGTGCAAGCGCACCACGGCTTCCATCACTTCATCCAGATAAGCCGGCTTACCGTCCTGGGACTTGAGCATCTGGTTCAATTCGACAAAGTCACCGTCTATAGTCGAGGCGATACGATACTGAGGCGACTTGAGCAGCGCCTGACGGGCCTGATCATCATCCGGCATATCCGGGAACAGCTGGGTATTGCTGCCCAGCGTTTCCAGCAGGCGCGACAGCGGCTTGTTGCTCATGGCCACATTATCCAGTACCAACACCGCCTGGTTGATGTCTTCGAAATTCTTCAGTTCAAAACCATTCAGCGCCCGGCGCCAGCTGGCGTTATAGTCGGCCAGATATTGGGCCACTATCTTGTTGCGCAGCGCCGTCTTGTCGGCATCGCTGAAGTCTGTGCTGTGAGCCTGGCCGAGTACCCAGCTGTCAATCAACGCCAGCTCGGCAACTGAATCAGATCTCGGGATAAAGAAGCGCTCAAAACCTTGTTTGGTGAGTATTTTCGGGATCTTGAAGATCTCAGGATCCTGCGCAGCTATCTGGGAGTCAAACACCAATTCATTGGCCGGGCCAACGGTCAAACGCAGATCCAGCGGTGCCCCCAACTGAGATACGGAAGAGGACTTGAGGTATCTGTATACCCGCTGTTCTATCGGCAGCAGACTCAGCTCATTCTGGGCCTGGGCCACCATGGTATCGAATGGCTTGAGCACAGTCTCGGCGTCCGGATTGGACTCCAGCCGTGCATGCTGCAAGTCTGTGTGCAACAAGGCGTAATCCAGATGCTCCATCAGTTGGGTCTGCAGTTCACGATTGCCTTCATAGGCCTTCTGCCAAACATCGGCAAAGTATTCGCGAACAAAGCTGTCGCGGCGGCCACTCTTATCGGCCAGCATTCTGAATACCCGCAATACCGCCAGCTTTTCATCACTGCCTTCTGGCGCATCGGCCAGATCCCGCGCCACTTGCCGGAGCAGTATCGGCAGATAACGATAGGACAGCAGGTTCAGATAGGTCTCTTCTACCTTGGGTCCTATGGTGTGCCCCTGGTAGAGGCCGAGATCTGAGATTAACCTCGGCTTGTCACGGAAGAAACCAAACTCCAGGGTAGCCGCCCGAATGGTGTTCAGTGGCGGGATCACGTTGCGGGCCAGCGGATCAAAGTTGGTGTTATCGATAAGCTCGTTGTATTCATTCACCTTACTCAGCACGGCATCGGCCTGAGCGCTGTTGAGCAGGTAGTATCTGTGCCAGCTGCCAATCAAGAGCACAGAGGCGATGGAGCAGGCCACAAAGGACAGCGCCATGATGCGGCGTTTTTGCTTGGCCACCTTGAAGTTGTCCGAAGCCAGACCCGCTTCCGGATATATGATGCGGGTAAAAAGCGAACGGGTGAAATAGGGAGTAGAGTTTTCACTGCGCTGGGCACTGTTGACCGACTCACTCAGGCCATAACGGCGGGAAGCGCCATCCACATAGGCATCTGTCGGCACCCCTTGCTGGTAAACAGAGGTCATATAAACCCCGCGCACCAGTGCCGAGGTCGAGAACTGATCGCTTGCCAACGCATCGACAAAAAACTCACGCAGCACCTTGTGGGCACCGGCAATCTGACGTGAGAAGCTGTAGATGGCCGAGCGTTCTTCCTTGTCGCGGCACTGCAGCAGCGCCCTTGGCAGGCCGGCATTGATGCGCTGAATAAAGTCTTGCCAATCCTGATCAAACTCATTGAGCCAGCTGTCGAGATCGTTGACCGAATTCAGGGAGAAGGTGAAACCGAGGATCTCATCTCGCTGCGCCTGGGTGAAATGGCGGAAGAAGGGCTCAAATCCCAGCAGTAGATCCAGTTTGGTCAGGGTGATATACACGGGCAGACGAGTTGACAGGGTTTCCATCAGCTCGCGCAATCTTGCACGCAACAAGTGGGCGTAGGCCTTGCGTTCGGCCACAGGATCGCTGACCAGGCTGGCCATATCCAGCGCCAACACCACGCCGTTCAGGGGGCGGCGACTGCGGGTGCGCTCCAGCCACTCGACAAAGTGCAACCACAGGCGGCGTTCTGTCTCGCCATCCGGGCTGGTTACCGAAGGCTTCTGGGTCAACAGCTCACCGTCCGGGTCAATCAGTACGGCATCGTCACCTATCCACCAGTCAAAAGAGAAAGGGTTTTCAGACTTCTTGCCCGAGGCGCGCATAACGGAAGAGAAAACAAACTTCTGCCCGGAGCGGTTAATCAGGCTGGTCTTACCGGCGTTTTCCACCCCAAGCACCAAGAACCAAGGCAAGGCGTACAGGTAGTTACCTGTGTTGAGGCTTTCTTTCATGCCCACCATCACCTCGTTGAGTTCCTGCTCCTGGCGTTCCACCAGGATCTTGACCGGGTCTTCCTTGAGCTGCTGCTCCCTGACCTTCAAGGCGCCGATACGCAGCAGACGACGCCACTGCACCCAGCCCCAAATAGTAAAGCAGGACAGGGAGAAGATGGTGCTGGCTATAATTCGGGCCGTTGTCGATGCCAACGGTTTCTCACCGTCCAGCTCCAGCCAGGGGCCCGCCCACCAAATCGCCACATTGACCAGAACGAAAATAGCCACCAGCAAAATGGGCAGCGCCGACTTCAGTTCCGGCAGCAGTTTCCTCAAAAAGGATTTGATCATCGACCACATATACATTTCCCTGTACCTAACTCAGATTGACTTTTTGTTGTAAACGAGACATCAGACCCGGCTCCCAATCCGCCAGACTGGTGTCCGTGGCCTGGCCAAGCAGCACTTGGTACTCCACCTCTGCCATAGCCCCTAACTGGTGTTTGTCTTTCAAGTCGGCCCCCAGCAGCCGCAGATAGAACTTGTCCCTCGGCTCAGTGGCCTTGTGCAGTTTTTCGTTGAGCGCCGCAAATGCCAGCGACAACCCGCCACTGGCGGCCAGTTCCCAAATTTCCTGCTCGTAACTGTTGCCTTCGGCCGAACCTGAACCCTGCTGTTCGCTGCCGTTGAGCCAACTGCGGGTTTCTTTGGAAACAAAAGGCACGCCGCCTTTGAACGACATATCCAAAAGTGCAGGCAGACGTTCAACAAAGGCCGCCGTCTCTTCCAGAATCGCCTGAGCCCAGGCCGGCTGCCCCAAGGTCTGTGCCAATTGGGCACTGAGACAGTGACCGTCAATCCAGAAAGGACTCAGGCTAAGGCTCTGCTCTATGCGTCTGAGCAGCGCCAGATCCGGACTCTTGGCCAACTGGCTGCGATACTCGGCCACTCTGTCGGCAGAGATCGGCATCAGGCTGGTTTCGCCCTTGGCATTGGCATTTTCCGGCGCCGAGGTCACACTGAACCAGATGGCAAAGCGTCTGAGCCTGAGGCCAAGCGCCATGCCCGCCGGATTCTCGGCGATAAAGTCTGCCACCTTGAGCAGAGCTTGCTTGGTAGCCTTGTCACTGCTGTTGTCTATCTCCAGCCTGGGCATATCCCTGCTTTCACTGCTACTGCGGCTTTCACCGGCGCTGGATTCCTGCTCGGGTTTGGGCTTGTTGGCAGGCTCACTGCTGAAACGGCGCTTGAGCTTGGCCTCCAGGGCCTGCAGTTCATCCACAGGCAACTCTTTGGCGGCCGCGGTATCACACAGAGCCTTGAGAGACTGCAGCAATACCGACTTGGTGTCGGGATCGCAAAAATCGGTATCCAGCCCTTCGGCCGCTTTCAGGGTTCGCTGTACTATTTGGGCGAAAAACTTGCGCCTGGGCAACACGCCTCTGGGGCCCGGCGCCGGATGGCAAGTCTCCCAGAAGGAGGCCATAAAACGCTCCAGCAGTGCCAGCGAGCAGGAGAAACGCTCCAAACTGCACTGATGCTGCAGGCACTGCAGCAAATAGGTGAGCAGTTTCAAATCCTTGCTCTTGGTTTCCAGCAACTTTAAGGCCGCACTTTCCACCTCATGCCATTGCACTTCGGAATGCGAAAGCGACCCCACCTTCATCATCTGGCCTTCCACATAGTCAAACAGCACATCATCGCTGAGGCGCTCTCCTATGGGATTGGCCTCACTGATGGGGCGGCTGACTTTATCCAGGTATTGATTCAGATCCATCTATCACCACCTGCAAGATTGGCGCAGTGGCTTGAGCGCACTGCCAAGTTCTCGGGTATCAAACTGCAAGCCGTCTATCGCCTTGTTGGCCGAACGCAGGCGCACATCGTCGCCGCGGATCAGGGCTTTCATCACCTGAATGGCCGGCAGGCCGCGGCCGGTGCGGAAGATATAGCCGGTATCATCACTGAGCCAGCGCTGTGATTGCTGCTCGACGCCGTTGATCTGCAGCCCTACCTGGGCCCAGCCATCTTCCAACGCAGTGGGCAACATCAGCTCGACCCGGCTGATATCGTCGATGCAGCTGAGCATAAGTACCGGACGCGGTGGCAAGGCGCCTATGGCGGGTGCGGTCAACCAGAGATCTTCTACGGCATCCGCTTGATGCCCGGCAATAAAGGCCATGCCCTGCTGACGATTTTTCTCGGACGCCATGGCAACCTGAAACGCCTCGGGATAAGGGCTGCTGTCAGTGGTTTGCTGCGGCACCACGGTTGCCACCGGAGTGTTGAACAGCTCATCGAAACAAGCCAGTCGCTCCAGTCTGGAGGGGATTTGGGTACAAGCCTCTGCCTTGGCCACTGTGTCGTCCGAGGCCTGAGCCGAAGCGGCCAGCCCCCACAGGCATAAAAATATAACGCCTTGAATCCTTGACATTATTCGTTAATCTCCAACTTCTGGCATTTGTGGGAAAAGGTGCGTTTCGGCATTCCCAGACTGACGGCTGCTTTGGCTCTGTCACCGTTGCAGGCCTTCAATCTGGCGCTGATCACCGCCCGCTCAAACTGAGCTACCGCCAGCCTGAGATCGGAAATGGCTTCAAACTCCTGCCCCTCTTCGGTAGGCAATTGCGGCTTGGGCATTTCCGAATCCGTTGCCGGCAAAGACGCGGTATCTATCTCGACACCGTCGGCTGTGAGGGCGCAGGCATAATCCAGCATATTGCGCAGCTCGCGGACATTGCCCGGGTAGCCGTGGTTCTTCAGCCGATTGAGGGCGCTGAAGCGGATGCCGGGGATCTGTCGCTGCTGACTCTGATTGAACAGTGCAATAAAGTGCGCCGCCAAATCGGGGATATCCTCAAGCCGCTCCCTGAGCGCCGGTACCTGCAGTGGAAACTGGCACAAGCGGTAGAAGAGATCGCGACGGAACTCGCCACTGTGGATCTGCTCCTTGAGGTTCACATGGGTAGCGGCCACCAAGCGAAAATCGGCGTAGATTTCCTTGTTGCCTCCCAGTGCCCGGTAGTGCCCAGTTTCCAGTACCCGCAGTAACTTGGACTGCAGATTCAAAGGCATATCACCGATTTCATCTAAAAACAGCGTGCCCTGGTGCGCCTGGGCTATCAGCCCCTGCTTATCCTTGTCGGCACCGGAAAAGGCCCCCTTGGCATAACCGAACAGCTCGGACTCCAGCAGGTTTTCCGGTATTGCGGCGCAGTTGATCGCCACAAAAGGTTTGCCGCTGCGCTCGGAAAAGTCGTGTATTGCCCGGGCCACCAGTTCTTTGCCCGTCCCCGTTTCACCCTGCACCAACACAGACAACTGTGAGGCCGCGCCGCGCACTATCTCCTGCCTGAGCTGACTCATGGCCTGACTGTCGCCCACCAGGTTCTTGCCAAGTTGTTGCATGGCATCATGTTGTTGCTGCTGGCGACGCAGTTCATCGAGCGAGCTCGACAGCTGAGACTGATCTGAATTCTGCCGCAACAGCTTATCCAGCAACTGCCAATGGCGCATAAACACGGCGGCATATTGCTGCCAGTCCTGACGGACAAGCAGACCACTGCCCTGTTGCTCGGCCAGACGCAGACAGAGGATAGCCCGCACATGACCCTCATGGCTCAGCGGGAAAAGCAGCAGTGCCTGCTCCTTGCCGACCCGATCGCACAGGCTGACAAAACCGCTGTGCTCCTGCCAGTAGGCGAGCCGGGCCTTGTTCAGCAGCATGGCTTCGCCTGTCTGCAACACATGGGCAAACGGATGACGAAAGTCGGTAACCGCCAAACAAAGCGCCTGCAATGAGATCCCTTCACACAGGCCAAGGCAGGACAGTGGCTTGAGTTCCCGACCATCGAAGCCCGGCGCCAGAAACAGATGGTTATCCAGCCCCAGCTCCAATGCCAAAGTATCGAGAAACTGCTGCAACAGCCCATCAAACTGCTGGCATTCCAGCAATTTTGCCGCCTGTTCCAACCACTGCTCAGTCACCACTATCGCGCCTCTCCGAAGAACTCACCGTCACGGCAGCCCAGATGGATCTCACTGACCTCCTCTTTGGCCGCCAGCTTGTTGAGCAGCGACAGCGATAAGGGCGGCAGTACCTGGCCGTCTATGATGGCTTCCAGCATCCGGGCGCCGTTTTCACTGCGGGTCGCGCGGCGCATGATTTCAGCTACCAGAGCCTCGTCACAATGCACCTTGGCCTTGTAACGCTCCAGCAAACGCTGCTCCAGCGACGCCAACTTGTAGTGAATGATCTCCTTGAGCACCTCTTCACCCAGCGGCAGATAGGGCACTATCTCCATCCGTGCCAGCAGCGCAGGCTTGAAGAAGGCCGCCAGCTCAGGGTAAAGCTTGTCGTCCAGCAGCTCTGGCTGGGCGCTGTAGTCCACTATCGTCTGGTAGCCCAGGTTGGAGGTCAGGAAAAACAGCACATTCTGGCAGTCAATCAACCGGCCTTCGCCATCGGCCAATTCGCCCTTGTCGAACGCCTGATAAAAGAGGTTCAGCACATCCGGATGCGCCTTTTCCACCTCATCAAGCAGCACTATGGAGTAAGGCATCTTGCGGATGGACTCGGTCAGAATACCGCCCTCACCGAAACCAACATACCCGGGAGGCGAGCCTATCAGCCGGGAGACAGTGTGCTTTTCCTGATATTCGGACATATTGATAGTGGTCAGGAATTGCTTGCCGCCGTACAGCTGCTCGGCAATCTGCACCACAGTTTCTGTCTTGCCGACGCCACTTGGTCCCACCAACAGGAAGGCGCCCTTGGGACGTCCGGCGCGGCGCAGGTCTGCCCGGGCGGTGAGCATATTCTTGTGCAGGCGGGCAATGGCCACATCCTGCCCTTTGAGGCTATGCCCCAAAAGCTCAGGCAGATGGGTTATCTTGTACAGCTCATCGCCACTCATTTGCGATACCGGCACGCCGGTCCAGTCGGAGATGACTGCCGCTATCTGGGCTTCATCCACCTGAGGGTAAATGAGGCGTTGATCGCCACTGATGGCTTCGAGTGATTCTTCAGCCTGTTGCAGCTCCAGCCGCAGCCCTTCGAGCTCGGCTTCATCGTCACAATCAAGAATGGCGCGTCTCAGAGCCACTACTTGAGTGACTCCCGCCTGTTGCTGCTGCCACAGGGATTCCAGCTCGGCATACTCACTGTCGGCTTCTTCCTGGGCTTGGTGCAGATGATTCAGGCGTTCTTCATCAACCGGATGACCGAGTTTTTTCTGGCGCTCCAGCAGTTCGGTTTCCATATGGCGCTGATGGCGCAAGTTATCCAATGCCGCCAAACGCTTGGGAGTACTGCTGAGGTTAATGGCGATACGGGCACAGGCGGTATCCAGCACATCGATGGCCTTATCGGGCAACTGACGGCCGGAGATATAGCGCGCCGACAGATAAGCCGCCGAGCGCAGGGCGCAGTCCTGGATCAATACATTGTGGGAAGACTCGTAGACCCCATGCAGGCCACGGAGAATATTCACCGCCTGTTCGACACTGGGCTCATCGAGTTTCACCAGTTGGAAACGGCGGCTCAGCGCCGGGTCTTTCTCGAAATACTTCTTGTACTCTTTCCAGGTGGTGGCGCCTATGGTGCGCAGCTCACCGCGGGCCAGAGCCGGTTTGAGCAGGTTGGCAGCATCACCGCCACCTTCCTGATTACCGGCGCCTATCATGGTATGGGCTTCATCGATAAAGAGTATGATGGGTTCGGCCGACTGTTTGACCTCTTCAATAATCGACTTCAGGCGCTTTTCAAACTCGCCCTTGACCGCGGCGCCTGCCTGCAACAGACCAAGATCCAGCGACAACAGCTGCACCCCCTTGAGCGCATCCGGCACCCGGCCGTCACAAATTCGCAGCGCCAAACCTTCCACCACCGCACTCTTGCCCACACCGGCATCACCAACCACTATCGGGTTGTTCTTGCGGCGGCGGCTTAAGATGTCGATCATCAGGTTGATCTCATCATCCCGGCACAATACAGGATCCAGCTCGCCTTTGCGGGCCAACTCGGTAAAGTTGCTGGTGTATTTGGCCAGCGACGATTGGGCCTCATTCAGTACCGGCGCGCCGCGTTCGGCTTTGACCGTTTGCGATTCGGAAGAAGCCTGGGTCAGGGTATTGAATTCCCGTCTCAGGGTTTCGCGATTGATGCTGCCAAGCAGAGTGGCGAGATCCCTTGGCAGGTAACGCTCGGCCTGCATCAGTGCGGCGGCGAAGATGGCGCCGGATCTCAGTTCCGTCTGGCCAAGTTCGGTGCTTGAAAGCAGCCAGGCATCCTGCAGCAGCTCGACCAGCAGCGGTGAAAATGCCGGATAGGTTTCCAGGCTCTCTTCCCTTGGCAGGGTTTCACCGGCAATTTGCCTTACCTGCTCGGCATCGACTTCGGCGGCCTTGAGCAGCAGACGCACATCACCCAGCGGATTGTCCAGCAGACAAGTCAGCAGGTGCATAAAGGTCACTTCCGGGTTCTGACGGGCAATACAGAGTGATGCCGCCTCTTCCATGGCGAGTTTGGTCACGGCATTGAGCTTGCCGATCAAGGTAGTGAGTTCAATTCGGATCATCACAGCTTCCTCAATTCAGGATCTGATACAGTTGCTTGAGCACGCCCGAGGACTTGTTCGCCAGGGACAGGGAATAAAACAGAAAGACTATGGTCAGCATCAAGCCGAAACCGGCAAAGACTGTCCAAATAGGCATCTGGCGTCCAAGGCGATAACGGGTGTTGACCACATGCTCTGTGGCCCCGGTCAGCAGTTCCGGTTCTTCTTCCCGGAGGTGGCGCAGGGTTTCGTAGAGGCGATTGACTATCTTGTCAAACTCCTCTCGGCCGTTGGCCACCACCTTGTAGCGCCCTTCGAAACCCAGACAGAAACACAGGTAGATGAACTCCAGCAGTTCACGATATTTGCTCGGTTCGGTTTCCAGACGCTGCAGGATGCCAAACACCTTCTCACCGCCCCAGGTTTCATTGTGAAAACGGGTCAGCAGCGAATGTTCGGCCCAGGCACTGTCGGCGCCCCAGGGGGTATTCATCACGGCTTCATCGATAAAGGAACAAAGCACATAGCGATAGGCCAGCACTTCAGCGCGATCATAGCCCGCCTCGGTGAGCTCGGCCTCGATGGCCATGATGTCATCCACTGTGTTGTGATAGAGCTTTTCCACATCATCCAAGATGGCCAGCTTGCGTACCCGCAACACCATGCCGATAAGGGGGGATGCCGCATCGATAAGTGCATTGAGGCTGTCACCACGCAGTTGAAACCAATACTCTTTATCGGCATTCATGTTCTGCGCTTCGTCATAGAGCAGCTCTTCGACCTGCTCAGGCGATATAGGCTGTTTTTCTGCTTTGATATCCATTTCTTAGCTCCTGATAGCCCAGAATTGCAGTTCGAGTTCCGGGAAGTCCCCCGCCACGTGGAAGGCAAAACCGCTGGAATTCACCAGCATCTCCCAGGCCCGGCTGGAACGCTCCAGCTGGAAGTAGGTGTAACCCGCGTGGTAAGGCAACTGCCTTGGGGCCACCGGCAGCGGAGACAGAGGCACACCCGGCAGCTGCAGCGAAATGAGCTCGCGGATCTTCTCCACCGAGGCGATCTTGGTCTGCTGGATAAACAGTTTCTTGAGTTCGTCCAGCGGCATTCTGGCGCGCACTGCCAGAATGAAGTCGGCCTGTTTCAACAGATCCGGATCCTGCACCGGCGCCACCATGAGGCCATACTTGCGTTTGTGCAGCTGCAGCGATACCGCCTTGGGCTCGAGCACTATGCTGAGAGACTGACGCAGAGTCGACATTACCTGAGTGAAGGCCGATACCGGCATATCGTGGTCATAGGCGGCAAACGCCGGTGCCATGCGGCTATCATCGGTAAAGGTGAACAGCTCGCCACAAACACTGACCAGAGCCTGATACAGGGTTTCCGGATGCAGGGTCCGCGACAGGGACTGGTGCTGCAACACAGGCTGCATGCGGTTGAGAGATTGCAGCAACATGAAATCGGCCACATCTGCCACCCCGCCCTGGCTCGGCGAGCCCAGGCGCTGGGCGATATTGCGGGCCCGCTCGCGCATCAGACCGGCCATCTCTCCGAGGAAACGGTGTAAAATCGGCACGGCGCTGACATTGTAGTGGCAGGGAATAAAGTTGGGATCCAGCACCACACTGCCATCTGGACGCTTTTCCAGAATGCGGGCGATGGCCAGCGAGCTGTAGGCGCTGCGATCTTCCTTCTCCAGCATCAATCTGAGCCTGACCGGGCTGACATCAATGGCGGTAAAGTCGCCCTGATGGGTGTGAATGTCCCGCACCTCGTGACGCCGATTGAGATAACGTCCGGCGCCCTGCTCGTCCTGGGCCACTTCGGTAATTGAATCACTGCGCAGCGACAGCGCCAGGTAAACAATCTGGTTGGCCAGTGAGCTGTCGGCCACTTCCAGTGCGTCCGGCAGCACATCCTCCTGAGGGATGTTGAACACAGTGCCGTCCGGCATTACGCCACGGGCACGCTGAATCGCAATGCGACCAAAGCTGAGATACTCGGGGTTGAGTTCAAGCTCGGTGATCCCATAGAGGTAACCGCTGACCGCATTGAGCCTGGCGTCAGTGAGGTATTCCTGATAACGCTGCTGCTGTTGGAAGTGCTGAGGCTTGATAAACAGCCCTTCACTCCATATCACTCTGTTTCTTGAAGACATTGTTATTCCACTTTATCCAGTACTATGTCCTGCTCACTGAAAAACATCAGCAGGTGATATTCACGGCCCATGGGTTTGATCTTGACGACCTTCTTCCATTGGGCGACCTCGGGATCACTGAAATGCGCCATGATGCCTATGTATCTGGTGTCCTCATCGACAGCGAAATGGTCGATAAACTTGAACTGTCCCGGCAGCAGGGTGTAGTCACTGTGGTCGATATAATTGGAGCCGAGCGCCTCTTTGTAATCCGCCTTAAGCGAGTCAAAGTCGGCGGCCAGAAACTTGGAGTCATCTTCCAGCTCGTACACCACCAGCTCCAGCGGCGTGGCATCGCCGGCCGCATTGGGGTTGACCTTATCGAGCGCATACATGCTGTAGGTCAGTTGTGTCGGCAGGTCTTTGGCCTCTCCCACTGGAATGGAAGGGTCCCACAGTACCTGCGCCGTTTTCTTGGTGGCATTCCATGCCGAGCTGCAAGCGGCCAGCTGAAGCAAACAAAGCCCGATTAAACCCAGCCTTATCAGTCCCATCAGAATTCCCTTTGCAGTTCCCTGAGTTTCTTGTCATAGGCCTGTTCAAACACTTCCCAGAAGAGTTTACGGAAGCCCTGTTGACGGGATGACGTCAGCTCCTGGTAGTAGTTCTCGTACATTTCCCAGGCCCAGTTATCACCTGGGTTGAGCGCCGACTCGCTCACCTTGCGGTATTGGCTGAAGCGCCTCAGCAAGGTGTCGGGTGAGAAAGACTTGAGGATGTAGTTGAGCGCCTCTGTGATGGCATGCTGTACCGCTTCATTGTGGTGCTCGATGGAATTCAGGCTTTCGCTGATGGCGGCCGCCGGAGACAGATGCACCGGGCTCTTGTTGTCATCAAACAGAGTGCGGACGGTTTCCTGATAATCCAGCCCCAGACGCAGCGGGTTATCTTCGATGGGCTGCAGGTTCTTGTTGATCAGATCATAACGGCTGCTTTGCGCGTCCTGATGCAGTGACAGCAGGCCTTTAATGGCGGCCTGCAAAGCAGCGCCCATTTCAATGGCCAGTGCCTGCTGGGTGCCTGTGTCGTTCATATCACCCAACTGTACCCCTAAGCCGCGCAGCATAGGGCCGGTGGCGATATGGGTGCCTTCATCGGCGGGCCAATCATTGCCCAGGCCGTTTTTGACTTCAGATTCCAGTAAGTCCAGTGCATTCTCGTCCATAATATTGTCCATTTTCGCTCGTTTGTTCAGATGAATAGCCGAACCGGTATCGAAGTCCGTGTCGGCCTGGGCGGTAAAATTCTTGCCTTGCCAGTAGAGTTCCTTGGCCAGCAGGGATTCGGCGTTTTCCTGCTCTTTGGTCACAGATTCCTGGTCAAATTCAACGCTTTTGACCGCGGCCTGTTGTTGCCTGTCCAGTGCCAGTAAAGGGTCATCCAGGCTGGCATCGGTTTCTTCCTCTTCTTCGGCGGTTTCAGCCTGAATAAGTGAACCGTTCTCAGACTTGAACCATTCAGAAAGCTGGCCGGTTACCGGGTCATCGGCCTGCTCGCTGTCGAGCAGCGTCACCCGTACTTTGTAGGGGCCAATGGCGATATGATCGTTCTCATTCAGCCGGGCTTTGCGATCCCGCCCCAGCTCCACGGTGGAGCCGTTGAGAAACACCCGGCCGCAGAGATCTTCAATACAGAAATGACCGTCCAACCAGAGGATGCGACAGAAGTAGTCGCCTATGGTGCGCTCCCTGTCCCTGAGCACCCATTCGCAACCTGGGCCGGCGCCTATCAGGCCGCCGTCCTTGTTCATTCTTGTGTGGGGCACCAGGCCTGACTCCAACAGCTGGGAGTTCACCACATTCAACGCAATCAAATTACTCAAGAGGCCAACCTCCCTTTATTGCCTGATTTGAATCAATACGCTCTTGCGCGTGCTATCGCCCTTGCCGAGGAAAGAGGACCATCCCAATTGGCCGCCCTTTTCTTCCCCCAGTTGCAGCAGCGGGGCTTCATCTTCCCTGAGCGTCAGCTCAAGGTCATAGGCCATCTGTTCCCGCAGGATCACTTCCATCACCTTGCAAAGTGGCTGGAACTCCCTCCCGGATGGCAGAAAATCGCGAAAACGCTCTAACGACAGCTCTTCCATACAGAGCACAAACTTGCCGCAAAGATCGCCGACCCGCTCCCCAAGCATGGTGTCTTCCCCCAGCCTGGAGTTAGCCATCCCCAAACGGCAACGCTGGGACTCGGGGATCTCCACCTGTCGCAGTTGCCATTGGCGAATGCTCACCTGGGGCAGGTCGAAACAGTGCGCCACTATGCCGGCAACCGCCTGGGGCGAGCGGCTGCGACCGGCGAGCATGCCGGCGTAGGCCAGCATCTTGCACCAGTTGATTGGTGTGTCGCCGCGGATATCCTCGTTGGCCAGCCCCACCAGGGCGTAGACCTGGGCCGAAAAACTGTCGCTGGCATCGTCCTGAAAACGCACGTAATAACGGTATTTGCGCCACAGGCGATACAACAAGGAAATCAATCTGTTATTAAAGAAATCCAGAAAGTTGCGCCGAATGCCGTCTTCATCGTCGAGCAGCATATCCAGCAGGTAACTGGGCAGCGGCGACTGGGCGCCATTGAGACCGAGAAAACAGGTCTCCAGCCGCAGGCGCCCATCCCCCAGAGACTCGAGCATGGAGATATCCGCCGGCGCAAATCCAAGGCTTGGATTGGCGCTGAACTGCAACTCACCGGCCAGTTCCCACTGGGCATCTTCCGGATCTCTGCCTTCCAGTTGGTGCAATAACTCCACCAACTGGAAAAAGCTGTACTCACGGTAGTCCTGCGGCAGCCTGCTGCCCCCCGGCTCCGGAAAGGTTATATCAGCGGTTGTTGACCGCTCTGGATATCCCATGTGTACCTTTCCTTGTTATGAGCATTGATAACCACCAACTCATGAAACGAGTTGATGCTGGCGTAGAGGGCAAAAAAGTGGTTCAGCACAGTGCCGAACAGGTAAAGATCGCCCTCGGAGCCGAAATACTGTTGGTCGAGCACCAGCTCTGTCTTGAGGCCGCGAACCGGCAATCCCCTGACAATTCTTTCGGTCGGCCCGGACTGAATACTGCTGATGCCGTCGAGTCGCATCCGGGTGACCCGCTCGGCTTGTCTGTCGACCAACGCCTTGAAGTCATAGGCGCGGATGATGGAACAGATGGCATCACGGGACAGCAGTGACAGATAGTTGAGCGACAAATTGGAGATCAGGGTCCACAGCAAACTGCCATCGAGCACAGGTCGCAAAGGGTGGCTGGGCTCGGTGATATTGCTGAAACGGGCAAAGCTTGGCGATGTATCTGTGGCGACGCAGATGTCGCCCTTGCCCAACTTGGTCGGCAGTTGCCGGTTGGAGCAGGTCAGTGTCACCGACACGGCTTCTGTCATGTCCAGGCACTGGGTTTCATCGCTGCGCACAAATGAGAGGCAATGATCCAGGCCGTCGTTGCGCATGCTGTCGCGCACCCGCATCCGGTAATAAAGCGCGGTGCGATTACGGGCGCGCTCCACTTCATGTTGGAAGCTCTCAAACGGCGAATAGATCCGCTGTTGGCCGCGCATTCTGCCTTCATTGGAGTCCAGCCAACCCTGCACCTTGTCGACACTGAAGATTTCAAAGTGAGATGGATGGCGACTGGAAGGCACAATCGGGTATTCGACCCGCTTGCCGTTGAGATCGATAGGATCGGCGTCGTGCTCAAACAGGTTGATAGCCGGAACACAGTAGAGCAGGAAAGTATCCTGACGCACATGCACGTCGGCAGGCAACGTCTTGGAAAAAGTGAGTTTGAGGCTGAAGTCACCCTTGAGATATTCGGGGATACACTTGGCGATTCCCTTGATATCGAAGAAATGAAACGCCTCGGGGAATGTCAGGTACTCCTGCAGGATCCGATAGCCTTCATAGACGTTTTTCGGATAGGGCAAGATACCGCTGCCGGCCTCAAATCCTACTGACGCAAAGCTGCTGCGCGGCAAGCGATAACTGCCATGGGCGCCGACAATTTCGATAGAGTCCAGATAATGATTCAACCAAAGATACAGCATCTGGGCACTGTAGCTTTGGCCTCCCAGATAAAACCTGAGGCTTTCCAGCCCCATTTCAAGCAGGGAAAGGTCGCTGTTGTTATCAAAATCCAATTGAATAATAGAGGCTTCCCGGGAATGGGAAGCATCTATATGACGGATTTGCACCGGATAAACATCAACAGGACGACAGGTTCGAAAATGGCAGATCTGCCCTTCAACCGGATGACTGTCCAGCATACAACCGACCGCAATCTCCTGCCTGTGGGTGATCCCCTTCTCATGCGGATAGAAGCGCATGATGGTATGACTGGGAATAGGCCTGAGATAGTTGGGCCACAGCATGCTGATCATCGAGTGAGTAAACTCGGGGAATTCATCGTCAATCTTTTCCCTGAGTCGACCGGTCAGAAAAGCAAAGCCCTCAAGCAAACGCTCGATATCGGGATCAGTGTGGTTACCGTGAAGATAACGCGCCAACTGCGGATGGATATCCGAAAATTCCCGCCCCTGCTCTCTCAAGAAAGCAAGTTCATCCCTGAAGTATTTGTCCTGAGGCACTGCTAAACCACTCTGTATCTGCGACTGTTATCCAATAACAAATCGATCTTCAACTTATCCTTGTTGGAAGCCACTCTGATGCTGCCGTAGATGTGGAACCTGAGGTTCATCGGATTGCCCTCATCGAACAACACGCTGACATCAATATCTGTCAGCCTGGGTTCAAAGCGGCTCAGGCAAGCCTTGATTCCGTTACGCATCCTCAGGCCAAGATCCACACTGCCGGAACTGGCATCATTGAAATCGAACAGTCCCAGTTCAGGACAGCTCTGGCTTTCTCCAATGCGGGTATTGAGAATATGTGAAACATTACGTTTGATGGAATCGACGACAGCATCCAAGCTGCTGTCGCCATATCCACTTTGGCGTTCGGCTCCCAAGCGTTCAAAGAAGCCGACACCAAAAGTTCCGGAGAAATCATCGTTCAACAACGTGATTACTCCTGATCCAAACGTCCTACCAGCGACAGTTCAAAGTTGGCACCCATGTACTTGAAGTGCGGACGCACAGCCATGGAAACCTGATACCAACCTGGATCGCCCTGAACATCCATCACCTCAACCTTGGCGGCACGCAAAGGACGACGGCTACGAACATCTGCCGGTGGGTTTTCCTGATCGGCGACATACTGTTTGATCCAGTTGTTCAGCTCGCGCTCCAGATCCTGACGCTCTTTCCAGGAACCAATCTGCTCACGCTGCAACACCTTGATGTAGTGTGCCAGGCGGTTGATGATCATCATGTAAGGGATCTGGGTACCCAACTTGTAGTTGGTCTCGGCTTCCTTGCCTTCCTTGGTGTTGGGGAACACCTTGGGCTTTTGAATTGAGTTGGCAGAGAAGAAGGCCGCATTGTCACTGCCCTTACGCATAGTCAGGCTGATAAAGCCTTCATCGGCCAGTTCAAATTCCTTGCGGTCGGTGATCAAGACTTCGGTCGGGATCTTGGACTGCAAAGCGCCCATGGATTCAAACACGTGTACCGGCAGATCTTCCACCGCACCACCGCTCTGTGGGCCAATGATGTTAGGACACCAGCGATACTTGGCGAAGCTCTCGGTCAAACGGGTAGCCAGAGCAAACGCTGTATTACCCCAGAGGTAATCTTCGTGGCTGGCGCTGACATTTTCACGATAGTTAAAGCTGCGAACCGGGTTATCGATTGGGTCATAAGGCACACGCAGCAGGAAGCGAGGCGCCGTCAGGCCTATGTAGCGCGCATCTTCAGACTCACGCAGCCCACGCCACTTGGTGTACTTGGGGCTTTCGAAAGTAGACTTGAGGTCCTTGAGATTCGGCAGCTCTTCAAACGAGTCGACACCGAAGAATTCAGGCGCAACTGAAGACAGGAATGGCGCATGAGCCATGGCCCCAACAGCACCAACGTACTGCAGCAGCTTCATATCCTGAGTCGAAGGGGTGAAGGCATAGTTACCGACGATAGCGCCGACAGGCTCACCACCGAATTGGCCGTAACCGGCAGAATAAACATGCTTATACAGACCGGACTGAGCAGTTTCCGGTGAAAATTCAAAATCATCCAGCAACTCGTCTTTGGTAACGTGCAGCAATTCAATTTTGATATTCTCACGGAAATCGGTTCTGTCGACCAACAGCTTGAGGCTGCGCCAGGCTGATTCTATCTGCTGCACCTTTTCATTGTGCAGAATGGCATCCATCTGCTGGCTGATCTTCTTGTCCAGCTCAACCAACATCTTATCGACCAGAGCCTTGTTGACCGGCTCGGCAGTGTTGTCTGTCTCCAGAATGTTACCGATGAAAGCAGCAACACCACGGCGAGCAATGTCATAGCCTTCATCCACCGGCGCCATCCGGGTTTGTGCCATTATCTGATCGAGCAGCGTTGCATTGGCACTTTGGGAAGCGCCTGATGTTTGATTTTGAACATCCATGAATTTTGATTCCTCAATTACACTTGTGTCTATATCCGAGACATAATCCACAGCCTATCTCCATAACGGCTTATATTGGCTTGAATTATTGTTCCATCTGCTGCAATTCACTCAGCAGCTTTTCTCTAGACTCTTCCGTTGCAATTAATTCCTGCAACTTGGCTCTGAAGGCAGGAATATTTCCCAATGGTCCCTTAAGTGCAACCAAAGCTTCACGAAGTTCGATTAACTTTTGAATTTCAGGAACCTGCTCACCGATAGAATCAGGTGAGAAATCTTTGAGGGAATCGAATTTAAGATCAACAGACAACTCAGCACCATCTTCATCTGTCAATTTATTGTCAACTGTCGCAGAAATTGACAGATTGGCTTCTTTCATAACGGATTCAAAATTAGATTTATCAACTTGAACCGTCTTACGCTCTTCCAATTGAGAGTCTTCAGGATGACCCTTAAAGTCACCTAAAACCAACAACTTAAGAGGAAGTTCCATTTCACTCTGTTGATCACCCGTAGAGGGAACATATTTGATGTTAATACGTTCCTTCGGAGCGACTGAACCATCTTTCGCCATGAGATTATCTCCATATAAGATCTTTTACGACTGGTAAGTCCATTTCAAAAGCAGACCTAACTTACAAGCCCAACAAGTTATAGTCAATCGGCGTTTCAGACCTTAGTATAATAGGCGTAATCACATTTAATTAACAAAGGAAACAATAATATTAAAACATATAATACTTTAGTTGGGTAGATATTATCCCAAAAGGCTAAATTTAAGAACATTAGATAATCAAAACTACTTTTTTATAGAGATGGCATGACCTTAAAAAGTCAGTTTTAAATGCAAAAAGTAAGAGATCTCTTACAGTGAATAAAGAAAGATCCGTGGCATATTCTGCAAAAGCGGGAAAAAACCAAGACCTAAGTATTAGCGTTTGTTAAATTACAGTAACCGATCAAAACCCCATGCCAGAGACCAGAGACTAGAGAGCAGAGAGTCACCAAGGAAGCAAAGGAGCATTAAGGAAGCTACCTATGGGTCCCATACGCGCTCTACATAGGTAAACAGAAGTGGGTGCGAAGCGAGTCTCGCCGCGAATGCTACAAACAGTGACCACTTTTCTTTGCCCATTGTTTCCTGCTTTGGCACATCATTCTAGCTGCCCGGCATCTTGGATGGCGGCAGAGGTCCCAAACCTATTCGATACAAGCTAGAAAAGTGTTATCGCTAAGCAGCCTCGACAAGGAAGTGAGTGGTGCCAAGGATCCCCAAAAAAATCAGCACCTTTTCGCTGGATCTGGAGTGACTTCTTTAAACAGGTAAATGCTGCAGGAAGGCCCGAATGGTTAGGGACTCCTTCAAGGCCAAGAGTTCCTTATTTGCAGGGATGGGTTGCTAAGATCTCTGCTGAGATATAACTACATCAGCAGAGATCTTATCTTGTCGTATCCATGCTCTTGCTAGTGATAGGCTTCCACATCGTAAATTGCATCGATATAAATAACCGGCGTCATTTCCTCGACAATTCTCTTTGTCTTTTCTTCAGCCGCTGCAAGCTCTTCTTCGGTAATAGGTTCACCTACATTATCTAGCTCATATTCTAAAACATCTAAAGCTGACTGATCTCTAAAAAAATCTTTCTCAACTAATACATATGGAAGGGCTTTTATTAAATAGCTTCGATCGGAATTAATTTTAAACTCATCTATATTTCTGAATAGAATTCCGAGAACTGAATTATTGCCCAATTTTATAGCCCTATTTGCCCAGTAAGTGGCTCGTTCATAACCTAAAACAGGAGCAAAAACGCTGCTCAATAAATCCATTGCGGGTGTAAAATTATCATTGGCAGCCATAATCAAGAGGGAGACGACTTTTCTGGCCTTCTCATCGCTTAGTTTTCCATCTTCATAGCTCTTCCCATAGCCTTTCGCTAAATAGACCAATGGCGCATAGTACTTTTGCTTTGCCGCTTCAGCTGCCCTGTCGGCATCCATGGAGGCCGCATAACGACTCAGTACATCATCAGGATTGGCTCGCAAGCGCTGCAGGAAAGCTTCCCGCGCCTTATCAGCCCAGGCATCGTCGCAGTAACTGCCCAGATACCATTCACAATCCTGAAGGGTTTCTCCCGCCGGAACCAAGCGCCGCATCGCATAGGGGTTTCCAGCCATAGCAGCCTCATGGATCCATTTGTCTCCACCAGACAGAACACTGGAACGCAAGACCGTCATACCATACCATAACATGGCATCACTGCTCCCTGCCTCGGCCAGCGGCAAGAGTGCCTTTTCGGCCAAATCCCTTCTCAACGACTGCAACTCATATAAACCTTTGAATAAAGGATCACCGGGTTTGACCAAGCTACTGGCATAGATATCCGGATTGGGCTGACTCTCGGCCGCCAAAGCCAGTAACTCGTCATTATCAATAATCGCAGCATGGTGGCTGGGTTGTGCACTCTGGCCGCCATATAACCACAGCCCGAGCAAACATATCGATAACACCAATGCTGCAATGATTAATTTATGGGTTTTATTAAATTTTGATCTTTGAATCTGCACCATCAAAACAAGCCCTCTGTTTTCAGGATGGAGGAAAATGTCTCCCTTCGGGGCCAATTTACGGATGACACCTACTCTTCCCTCGCATCCTCGCTCGCTCATTATCTAAACATTTAGTAGTTATAAGACTCGACATCATAAATCTCATCGATATAAATAACCGGCGTTATTTCTGAGATAATTTTTTCAGCCTGTTTTTTAGCAACTGAAATTTCAGCATCAGTCACAGGTTCTTCACTCTTATTAAGTCTGTCTATAACCCTAAAGTCGACGTTACTTTCTCTATAATACTTTTCTGCCGCATATATATAGGATAAAGCGACCAGCATTTCATCTCGATTCGTTCCTTTAAGCCACTCTTTCTTATTCACGTGGATAATGGCATCTAAAGAGTTAAAACCTAAATGAAATGCTCTTTTGGCATAATAATTAGCCATTTCAAAACCGATAACCTTGTAAAAAGTCCCCGCCAGCATATCCATTGCCGGTGCAAAGTTATCATTGGCCGCCATTTTGAGTAGAGTCACCACCTTGGCTGCATCGGCTTCGTTGAGTTCACCAGCCTCATAAGCCCGGCCATATTTATGCGCCTGGCTAACCATAGGGGCATAATACTTCTGCTTGGCCGCTTCAGTTGCCCTGTCGGCATCCATGGAGGCGGCATAGCGACTCAACACATCATCGGGGTTGGCTTGCAAGCGCTGCAGGAAAGCTTCCCGCGCCTTGTCTGCCCAAGCGTCGTCGCAGTAACTGCCCAGATACCATTCACAATTTTGCAGGGTTTCTCCCGCCGGTACCAAGCGCCGCATCGCATAGGGGTTTCCTTGCTGAGCCGCTTTGTTAATCCACTCTACAGCTGAAGCAGTACCGTATACACCGGCGCCCATATTGGTCAGTCCATACCATAACATGGCACCTATGTTCCCTTCCTCAGCCATCTTACCGAAAACCTCAACGGCAATATCATCCTTACCCTCCTGCAACGCCTTTAAACCTACAAACAAAGGATCACCGGGTTTGATCAAGCTACTGGCATAGATATCCGGATTGGGCTGACTCTCGGCTGCCAAAGCCAGTAACTCGTCATTATCAATAATCGCAGCATGGGGGCTGGGTTGTGCACTCTGGCCGCCATATAACCACAGCCCGAGCAAACATATCGATAACACCAGTGCTGCAATGATTAATTTATGGTTTTTATTAAGTTTTGAACTTTGAGTTTGCATCATCAAAGCAAGCCCTCTGTTTTCTTTGTTCTGGAAGGGGGAAGCAGGGTATCCAACTCAGTCAGGCTCCAAGTTCTTTGCTTGAACAAGCCATTCCGCCGGTGTTCGAACATGGCCAAGTTTTCTGCCTCACTCACGGATTCTTGCAAAGTCCGGTATTTTTGGCTATCGGGAGCAACTATTTTACATCGACCATAGCCTACCCCCTTCCTACTTGAAGCTGCAGCGGTGTTGGCGACGTTCTATCACCCCAATCACATAGTGTATCTATGCTCATGGGGATTCACTCACTTGCCGCCTAGCTGCAGCTCCAATTAGTTTGGGGGTAACATCTCTGAGTCAGATAACAGCCATAGGCACTCTTACGACTGACATTTGCTTTGCCATTGAGGCCTGACCCTGGCTAATTCCATGAGTTGGTGATGCGAATAGCTAAGATCTCTGCTGAGATATAGTCTTGTATTGCCGCATCCATGCTCTTGCTAGTGATAGGCTTCTACATCGTAAATTGCATCGATATAAATAACCGGTGTTATTTCTGAGATGATTTTTTCGGCTTGTTCTTTAGCTTTGGATTCTTCTTTGCTTGTAAGTATGTACTTATTATCTTCCAAACGATATTTTATAAGCATTAAGAAACGATCTTCTCTAAAATAGTTTTTAGCAACATAAGCATATGGCAACAATGATTTCAGTTCATCTATATTTCCGGTAGAATCAAATGACCTCCGCCCTTCCACATAAATAGATACAATTGAGTTATACCCTAACATCAGTGCTTTCTCAGCATAAAACAATGATTCTTCCTTCCCCAAGTATTTACTGAATGATGCAGATAGCATATACATAGCTGGCGCAAAATTATCATTGGCCGCCATTTTGAGTAGAGTTACCACCTTGGCAGCATCGACTTCACTGAGTTCACCAGCCTCATAAGCCTGACCATATTTCAGCGCCAGCTTGACCATAGGGGCATAATACTTCTGCTTGGCCGCTTCAGCCGCCCTGTCGGCATCCATGGAGGCGGCATAACGACTCAGTACATCATCGGGGTTGGCTTGCAAGCGCTGCTGGAAAGCTTCCTGCGCCTTGTCGGCCCAGGCGTCGTCGCAGTATTTACCTAAATACCACTCACAGTTTTGCAGGGTTTCTCCCGCCGGTACCAAGCGCCGCATCGCATAGGGGTTTCCGGCCATAGCAGCATCATGGATCCATTTGTCTCCACCAGACAGAACACTGAGTCGTAAGACTGTCATGCCATACCATAACATGGCATCACTGTTGCCTGCCTCGGCCAGCGGCAAGAGTGCCTCTGCGGCCAAATCCTTTCTCAGCGACTGCAACTCATATAAACCTTTGAATAAAGGATCACCGGGTTTGACCAAGCTACTGGCATAGATATCCGGATTGGGCTGACTCTCGGCTGCCAAAGCCAGTAACTCGTCATTATCAATAATCGCAGCATGGGGGCAGGGTTGTGCACTCTGGCCGCCATATAGCCACAGCCCGAGCAGGCATATTAATAACACCAGTGTTGCAATGATTAATTTATGGGTTTTATTAATTTTTGATCTTTGAATCTGCACCATCAAAACAAGCCCTCTATTTTCTTTGTTCTGGAAGGGGAAGTAGGGTATCCAACTCAGTCAGGCTCCAAGTTCTTTGCTTGAACGTGCCATTCCGCCGGCGTTCGAACATGGCCAAGCTTTCTGCCTCACTCACGGATTCTTGCAGAGTCTGGTATTTGCAGCTATTGGGAGCAACTATTTTACATCGACCATAGCCTACCCCCTTCCTACTTGAAGCTGCAGCTGTGTTGGCGACGTTCAATCACCCCAATCACATAGTGTACCTATGCTCATGGGGATTCACTCACTTGCCGCCTAGCTGCAGCTCCAATTAGTTTGGGGGTAACATCTCTGAGTCAGATAACAGCCATAGACACTCTTACGACTGACCTTTGCTTTGCCATTGAGGCCTGACCCTGGCTAATTCCATGAGTTGGTGATGCGAATAGCTAAGATCTCTGCTGAGATATAGTCTTGTCTTGCCGCATCCATGCTCTTGCTAGTGATACGCTTCCACATCGTAAATTGCATCGATATAAATAACCGGCGTTATTTCTGAGATGATTTTTTCGGCTTGTTCTTTAGCTGCAGAAATTTCATCTTCAGTGAGTGGTGAATTCAATTCTCTTGCATGATACTGTATAAGCATTACATATGAATCATCCCTAAAGTAATCTTTAGAAACATATACATAAGGAAGGAGCAACAAAATATCTTCTCTCCCAATTACATTATCACCGTATCCTATATATGCTGCATAAATAGAACGAATAGCATTAGAATTGTATCCCAGTGCCAAGGCCCTCTTGGCGTAAACCAGTGCTTCATCCTGACCAATGTACTTTCTAAATGATGTGGATAACCTATACATAGCTGGCGCGAAGTTATCATTGGCCGCCATTTTGAGTAGAGTTACCACCTTGGCAGCATCGGCTTCACTGAGTTCACCAGCCTCATAAGCCTGACCATATTTCAGTGCCAGCTTGACCATAGGGGCATAATACTTCTGCTTGACCGCTTCAGCCGCCCTGTCGGCATCCATAGAGGCTGCATAGCGACTCAGTACATCATCAGGATTGGCTTGCAAGCGCTGCTGGAAAGCTTCCCGCGCCTTGTCCGCCCAGGCATCGTCGCAGTATTTACCTAAATACCACTCACAGTTTTGCAGGGTTTCTCCCGCCGGTACCAAGCGCCGCATCGCATAGGGGTTTCCTTGCTGAGCCGCTTTATTAATCCACTCTACAGCCGAGGCTGTACCGTATACACCGGCGCCCATATTGGTTAGCCCATACCATAACATCGCATCTGTATTTCCATCCTCGGCCATCTTACCGAAAACCTCAACGGCAATATCATCCTTACCCTCCTGCAACGCCTTTAAACCGGCAAACAAAGGATCGCCCGGCTTGACCAAACTACTGGCATAGATATCCGGATTGGGCTGACTCTCGGCCGCCAAGGCCAGTAACTCGTCATTATCAATAATCGCAGCATGGGGACTGGGTTGTGCACTCTGGCCGCCATATAGCCACAGCCCGAGCAAACATATCGATAACACCAGTGCTGCAATAATTAATTTATGGGTTTTATTAAATTTTGAACTTTGAGTTTGCACTATCAAAACAAGCCCTCTATTTTCTTTGTTCTGGAAGGGGGAAGCAGGGTATCCAACTCAGTCAGGCTCCAAGTTCTTTGCTTGAACGTGCCATTCCGTCGGCGTTCGAAAATGGCCAGGTTTTCTGCTTCACTCACGGATTCTTGCAGAATCTGATATTTTTGGCTATTTGGATTAATTATTTGGGCAGTGACCATGGCCTGTAATCCTTCTGAGGTCAGATAACAGCCATAGACACTCTCGCGGCGGACCTGTGGTTTGCCATCGCGACCAATCCCTGGCTCATCCCATTCGTTGGAATACCAAGTCATATGCTGACATAAGAAAAAGCTTAATGAATTGAACTTATTGAACGAAATAATTTGAGCAGAATCTTCTTCATAGTTAGCTTGAACTATAAATGAAGCCAATTTCAACCAGCTATCTAGCACTCTTTGCCAACGCCTGAGATAGGAGGCGGCCTCCTGGCCCTCCTTCACTCCCATTAACTCCAGCGCCTTGGTAAATTGGCGGCGGCGCAATACAACCTCCCTTGTATCGTCTCCCGGTTGCAGTTGCTGCATAATAAACAACAATGCTTCGACCTGAATGCCACTACTCTTGCCCCCAGGCATTGCAATCAAGGCATCAAAGAGCGGCGCCAAAGATTCTGGAGGTAGATTAAGCAACCAACTCTGCATTTTTTTCTGCTTGTCCACCTTCAAAATATTTTTAGCGATGATAGGCGCATAATCTTCCTGAGTCGACTTATGCAGCCAATCTGCGTAAACCCTTGGAGGGAATAGTAATATATCGGCCAGACTGAGCCCTGTGGCGATTGCCAAGGTCAATCTTTGGTTGAGTATATAAAAAAGCTTGGAGTCTTCATCGTCAAAGACGGCCAAGCGACTAAAGCCACTCTGCTTTAGCATGTTCAACAAACAGCCAACAAAAAGATCTGTACTGAAAGGGTCGATTGCAATATTCAAGCTGCCCTTTACCCCAGGGCCACAAACGACCTTGGCGCCGACGACCAAGAAGAAACAACCCGCGTCATAGCCCAAACGAAATGTCCCTTCAACACCAATACCTATCCCTGCAGCGCCGCCGGCAGTTATTGAACCGAGCTTTCGCCACTGATTGGTGTTTAATTGCTCCTTATATTGCTTCGTCTCTTTCGCTTCCTTCTCTTGCTTCTTATCAAGAACATCGGAAGACATTGGGGGTTTCCAATGAACTTCTCCTGTTACCGTGCCGCCGACCTCAGCACCGGCAAACAATTCAGCCGTGGCCCCAACTTGGGCGGCCCCTTCAAGATTAACCTTTTCCGGATTCCAAGCCTCTGTTTTTGAGCGATTATAGCCTGAGGGTCGAAATGCCGAGCCTCTAACGCCTATCTCTTTCTTATCTGAACTGGAACCTATGCTGATGTTTGTGGCCAAATTCAAACTGGCTGCTATAAGGCCGTATGTGGTTACCTGTAGCCAAAAACAAATTTCACCGGCTTGATACAGTTGCTTGACTTCACTACCTGAACCTGACTTGCGCGCAATATAGGGAAAATCAAGCTGTAACCCTTTCACTGGCATGGGGTTATAAGGCACATAAGCGTTCCCAGGAGCCTTGTTTCCCAAAGGAAACCAGGCACTGAAACCCAATTGTGCTCTGGCCAGATCCAGAGATAGATTAAGCGCAGTGTCTCCACTGAGTCTTTTGGCTACTTCAGAACCTTGGATAGCCAACCCCGGAGCCGTTAAAGAACTGGTTGCCGATGAGGTGAAACGCATAAGTTGGGCATCGGCGGAAACAGTATAGCCATCCATACTGGTGTTGGATTGGTAAGCCCAATCCTTGCCCAGTAAAGAATGCTCATTTTGAAAATGAATCAAGGACATATCAAGAGAAAGTTGTTTATTCTCAGAAATTTGATTCATAAACTTCTTGTATGCATCTTTAGGCAGTCGGACTTTTGTCTGTTTGACTGTCTCGGCCACATCCTTGGGAAATTGGTTCAGCTTAGGTTCTTTCTGCTGCGCTTCAGCCGCATTTAATTCGTCACGCTCCTCCTTGGATTCAACCGCTTTGGTTGAGGCTGATAAGGCCACCCGCTGAGAAATGTCTTTAACATGCCCCTTGCCTGAACTAACCAGGTGCTTTTCCGAGGATGCGGGTAGCAACCAAGATGGGGTTCTGAGGTAGAAAGGGGTACCTTCATCTCCTTCTGAGAGCAGATAACATTCAACAACCCTGAGATCATTGTTATCAGGCAGATTCATTATCATGCCCGGGTGCTTTACGGCAGGTCTCCAGTCTTCAAAATTCCAAAGCACTGAATAGGATTCCTTGTTGACTTTCTTACTGATATTGCTCACATCGCCCTTTTGAGCTCTGGAGTTTGCAAGCGTCTTCCAGTAATCCATTCGAACTTTACAGGCTTTCTTGATTAACAAAGGTTTTTCAAAGAAATCCGGAATGGATTCCAGTTTTATCTGCCGTAGGTCTTTAACTTGCTTCTCCCAAAAAGCATCCAGCTTAATATCCAGAGCTACCGTATCCCAATAGCCCCACTGAAAACCGCCACTCTCCATGAAAGCCTTGAGCCAGACATAGTCATCCGATTGCTCAAAATGCTTTTGTTTTCGATCCTTCTGTAACAGTTCAAAAAGAAGTTCTACCTGTTCATTATTCAGTTCATCATTACCCCAAAATGATGAACGCCGAACATTAATAACAGCATTATATTTTTTTGAATACTGCCTATATGAAGAAAACATTTCTTTATATAGATTATTATTATTCAACTCTTCTAATGTAAGACATTGTTCCTTGAGGACCATACCGGAAAGATTAAACATCAAAAGATTCCAGTAAAAACCATATTTCCTAGCATCATAGCCTAAAGAATCACTAAGGCTACTTAATTTAGACCAGGAAATTTCTGGCTCATTAAAAATATCATCATACTGAAAGAACTCTTCTCCCCAGAAATAGTTAAATGTTTTAGCAGCCTCACTATCACTTTGGGAAATTAATGACTTATACTCAAATCCCAAGGTGCGTTTCAGGCTGCTGACATAGAGACCTATATTCTTCTCTTTATCACTGGTAAAGTAATTTAAATTTTCATCATAAATAAACTTAGTGCCATCATCGGTTTCCCAACCATTGGCCTGTTTTTTGGCTTTATCTTCCAGCTTTTTGCATTCAGCCAACACATATTCTTTCAGTTCTAATTCAATTTTTTTTCTGGCCTCGCCCAAGACATATTGGGTATTCAAGCTATCCAAAGAGCCTGATGGGTAATGATTAGCCGCTCTTACGCGCAACTCAACCTCACTCTTGATAAAAGAATGTTTAGCCAGCAACTCAAAGCCTACGCTGCGGGCATAATCATCCAACTCATTAAGTTCAGCCTTTACCCAGAGTCCCAGCCCTTGGGTCCATTTGAGCAACCATAATGTTTTGTACCTTTCTTTATCTGCCGCATCAGAAAGAAATATCTCATACGGTAAATAGTCATAACGAGAGAGCAACCCAAGCTCATTGAGCTTTTGCAGCATCTTTTCATTAAAGTCGGGCGCATTGATATCCATGTCACTGAGCTGCAAATGCTGTCTTTCTTGCTTGAGTCTTTCTAACGCTTCAGAGGTCAGGGCATACCAATAGCGCTTCCCATCCTTTGGATGATTTGGCACATAGAGTACGTCTTCATACTCCACATAGGCACCTTCACAGGTTGTAATTCCTTTTCCACAGGCCCCATCCTCTGGAGGCTTAACGGTAGGCAGATGCTTGTTGACGTCAATAGGTACGACTTCATACTTCCAACTGATGAATTTATTCTGCAGCTCCAGAGTATTCATGTTCGCCAATTCGGCATAATCCATTTTGTGATAGTCGGCCAACATTCTCAGGCATTCATCCTGGACGTTTTGGCAGGCCCTAAGTGCCAAGTTATCTTTATGATTCATTTCACTAAATCCATTTACTAAAAACGGCTGAATTAAAGCTATAGCTTTCAACGGCTTTGGGTGTGTGTTTCAGAGACCTGATTTCGCCCTGCTGTGAGGCCCACCAAAGCGCCGAGGCTGGCCCCAGAAGGGTGTCCCTGTCATCGGCATCCAGTTCAGAGTACAAGGGGTCCAGCGTTTGATTGCTGTAATATCTGAAGATGGTCTGGCGCCCCAGGATCCTGGGCTGTAACAGGGCCAGCAAGTGTTGTTTCAGTGTGTCGAACGCCCCAGCCTGGCTGCCAAAAATCACCGCCGAGCTGCGCCAGAGGGAGTCATTTTGCCATATGGGCAACAGGCTGCTGTCGTGGCGCAAACGAAAGATGACCGGGCTCTGTGGCATCAGGTAGGCAAATGGACTATTGATGAAGAGATCGGCCAATTCGGGAGCCGCTTCATGTTGATAAGCCAGCTGCATCACCTTGGGATAACGAATTTTGTCGGTCAGCATCCAATATTCGACACCGGCCAATTCAGGCAGTAACTCACTCATGGCCCATTACCCCTTGTGCTTCAAGCAGGGGCAATCTTCCAGAGGACAACTGCCATCGGTTTGCTTTTGGCACAAGCGAGCCACGGCGACATTGTTGTAGGAGAGCATTTCCATGCTGGCGGGAGCCAATTGTAGAGGTAAGGGATTAGGAAGCTCAGCAGCGGCCACTTCTCCCGGAAGCTCCGGCGCTTTACCGCCATAACCACTGCCTGATGCCGCGCCGCCGCCGGCATTAAGGTTGATCCCTGGGCCGGAAAGATGCACCCCGGCCGGGTCCACTTTGACAAAACTGCCACCGGCTTTGACCGTGATTTCAGAGGAAGACTCCAACACCACCTTTTGCCCCGCCTTGATATGAATTTCATCACCGGTTTCATTGACCCACACGGAGCCGGCTTTTAGATGTAAGCAGCCATCCACTATTAGGCTCTTATCACCCGTTACCTGCTGACGGGACTCGCCCAACACTGTCAGGTGGTCGTTGCCGCCGATGCGGCTGCGCCTTTCATTGTCCACATCCAGGTGGCTGTCGTGCTTGATATGCTCGTGTCTGTCATTCTCGGTCAGTAGGTTCAGGTCTTTCTGCGCGTGCAGGTAAATCTCCTCTTCCCCCGCTTCATCCTCAAACCTCAGCTCGTTGCTGCCCTCGCCCTTGTGGCTCTGGGTCTTCAGCACAGTGCGGGTCTTGTGGGCCGGCAGCGCGTAAGGCACCTGGTTCACCGCATGGAAGGCCCGGCCGGTGATGATGGGTTGGTCCGGGTCGCCGTCCAGAAACGACACTATCACTTCATGCCCTATCCGTGGCAGTGCCATAAAGCCATATTGACCACCGGCCCAGCCCTGGCTGACCCGTATCCAGCAACTGCCGTGCTCGTCACCCCTGGCATATCTGTCCCAGGGGAATTGCACCTTCACCCGGCCGTATTCGTCACAAAATATCTCTTCATCCTTCGGCCCCACCACGGTCGCTATCTGCGGCCCCGCCATCTGCGGTTTGGTCTTCGGCTCCGCCTGCCATTGCATGGAGGATGGCACCGCCACTATCTCGTTACTGTAAGTCGTGCCGCGGCTGCTGTTGTCCTCTTCCGCCGCATTGCCCTGCTCGCCGGTGTGGCTGACCCCCACTATCACCCATTCGCGATTAAGGCTCGCATCCGGGTGTTCGCTCAGGGCAAACTTCTGCCCGCTCAACGCCTGCAGTTGGTCACTCTTGAGCAGCAGCTGTTCGCTCTCCCGTCGCAGTCCCGCCAGGCGCACCTTGCTGAACAGTTTGCCGTCGGCATCGTCCTTGTAACGCCCCGGGTAGTCGAAGTGTTCATAGCCGCTCTGTTGCCAGTCTGCATCCTCTGTGCTCGGTTGCAAGAAGCTGTAGGCCGGTTTGCGGAAGCTGTAGTCCTTGAGGGTGGCCCCGCTCTCGGCACGGCGGTGGCGGTATTCGGCGCTGCGGACACTCGCCTGCTCGGCGAGTCCTCCCGCCAGGGCGTTGTAGGGGTAGCTGTGGGAGCTCAGGCTCAGTTTGTCCAGTGCATCGCACAGCACCAGGGTGTGTTTGTCGCTGCTGTGCTCGAAGTAGTAGAACAGTCCCGCTTCGCGGGTCAGGCGCTCGAAGAAGTCAAAGTCGCTCTCGCCATACTGCACGCAGTATTCCCGTTTGCGGCTTTCATGGCGCGGGTCACAGCGAAAGGCGTAATCGGTAATGCCCATTTCACCGAACAGTACCGCGATGATGTCGGTCAGGCTCTTTTCCTGGAAGATGCGGCTGTTGCGCCGCAGTTGCAGGCGGCTCAGGGCCGGCTCCAGTCTCAGCCGGTAGCGGGTCTGTCTGTGGCCGCTGTCGCCGCGGCCAAAGCGGCTTACTATGCCGTGCAATTCTCGCTGGCATTCGCCGTCCTGCCACCAACTCAGTACCCCGCTCTGGTCCACCAAGTCACTCGCCTTGATATCGTCCCGGCGACTCAGCAACTCAAGCTCAACCACATAAGGACTCGACAGCGATTCTTTCAGCTTGAACGACAGCACCGACAGGCTATCCTCTGCCAAACTGCCTGCCTTGAATCCAAAACGCATGCCGCTCCCTTGATGACTCATCTTCGCTGTCCTTATTGTCCCTGTCCTTTCGCGGTACTCTTGCTGCTCAGGCTTGTTACTTAAGCTACTGCCTGGCTTGCCTCAGCCCTGACCTTCTTTTGGGCTTGCTCGCTGTCGCCGAGTGCCGTTTTGCTCTTGGTTTAAATGCGATTGACTCGAATGTCTGTTGAATGTCCGTTTAGCCGAATTGCACCAAAAGCCATTGGCCTGCTCTCTGGCTCTCAATCAACTATTTACACTGTCAGTTGACGTCCCCGCCAGAAAACACCCCAATGGCAAACAGCCACCGCAAGGCGGTGGCTGACACACACTATCAGGCTTCGATGGGCTTGCGCCAGTCATCCGCACCTGAAGTACCGGCACTCACGTGGTCCCAGTCTATCTTGCGATAGGCCATTGACACCTCAACCAATTGAGTGAAATCCGCCTTGTTCGGGTCCTGGCAGTGTGGCATGTGGCAGTTGATGTCCACTATCGTCGCACCTTCAAGCTTGGTGGTGAAGAAGTGCTCCTGCTTGCCCTCGATAGAGGTGCGGTACCACTTCAGCTCAACCTTGTTCAGCTTCTCACCGGATGACAGCGAGTTGTACATCAAAGGCACCGCCTTGTTCAGCGCCACGGTGAACTTGAACGGCTTGTGCACCCGTTGACCCGAAGGCATACCTGACTGTGGGTCGGTCGGCACTGTCACCACATGGTTGAATTCCTGAACCAGCATCTCGTCTTCATGACCTTCCACAAAGATGTCGCCCACTGACTCGGCCGTAAACGCGCCTGCAGTGATGTTGCCCTGGGTTTGGCCTTCGATGGAGATATAACATGGTGTTGGCATGGTTAATTCCTTTTACTGTTGAATGAGTGATAAAACCTCATCACCCAATGCCAGAAGCATGCCAAATCGTAAGCCACTGTTTTACAACAACATCCAAACCCACTCCCACTCACCGGGCAATTTCTTGCCCGAACCCGGGCAATTTTTTGCTCGCCGGGCAACTTCTTGCCCGAAGAGAGTTGCCTGAAAGAGTTGCCCGAAAGGGATGCTCGAAAAGAGTGGCCCAAGGAATAAGCGGAAGTCGATTGGATTTTGTGTACCAATAACGCGTAATTCGATAAGAAAATGAATGGATAAAAAAACAGCAAGCCTTAGCTTGCTGTCTCAATTATCTCTACGAATCGCTTGAATGAGAGTCGCTTAAACGGAATTTCAAGCGGCGCAGGCGATACCGGGATCGGAAAGCAACATAACGGCGCTGCGTCCCAGGAGATCGTTGATCATCTGCTCGCCCTTTTCACCCAGCTCTATCTGGGCATTTTCCCTGGCCATGGCCACGGCGCGAAACAGGGTAATCTCAGGATTGTTGTGTCCACAGAGACTAAAGAAGAGTCTCAATACTGCCCTGTGCTCTGCTTGTTGCAGCGCCTGCATCCAGGATTTTTCGAGTGCTTCAACACTGGAAAAATCCAGAGCGGCCAAAAACAGCCGACCAATGCGCACATCCAACCTGGCAAGAAAATCGATTTTGCGCGGAAAATGGTGACTGATCCCCGTGCGGCTAATCCCCGTTGCTTCTGAAAGAGTTGTGTAAGACATAGCCTCAAAACCAATAGTTAAGATTTGTTTGAGAGCTTCGTCCATAATCTGATTGATAGTCAGCTCAGTCTGAGCCTTTGAACGCTTGGCCATTCTTGTCTGCCTCTTATCCCCGTTGTTTTTATTGCCAACGAGCTTATCAAAGGCATAGAGAGAATACTGCCAAAAAGAGGGGTGTTAACAGCGTTTTTCACTTTTGTTCAGCAAGGGTTCAGCTAGGACAGCTGAAAAAAAGCCTTATTTGTCACATTATTGCAACATTTTTTCTTTAACCAACCAACGATTGGCCATTTCAGTTCCCACCAACTGTTTCAGAGTGGGTTGCAGCACTTTGCCCAGTTGCTCACGACGCCAAAACATATAGCCAGGAAGGGTTTGCCGACCAGCCCGGTTAAAGAGATGCTGCAGCAAGCTGGAAAACTCTGCCACTTCACCTGGAGAATAATGGCGGATCTCTGGATAAAAACTGAGCACAAATGTAGCAAAATCAGCAAATTCCGCGATTTGCTTCAGATCATACTTATTTAACACTTGTATCAGATAAAGTGGACTCCAATGTGACAAATTGCCGATATCGGAAAATACTGCCAGGTTACGACGGTGGTATTGTTGCCACACAAGTTCCAGACTGTTCCATTCTTTAGCACAACGCCAAGCCAGATAGGTATCAGCCAACCACTCGTGGTCCAATTCAGACAACTCGGCAGGCAGAATGTTTCCCTGCAAGCGCTTTACTTCCAGATGCCCTAATTCATGCCACAGGGTTAGTTGCGGCTGATGCTGCAACAAGAGTTCATGGTTTTGGCCATTCCAGATAGCAGTTTGACTTTGTGGGAGATAGTGCGGCGCCCAGAGAACGATACCGGCAACGCTTTCATCTTCGACGGGCAGAGACATGGCGCCTCTCATTCCCAGTGCATCGAAGAAAGCCTTTTGAGACAGGGGCAGTTGTTGTTTGACTCTATCGGGGAGTTGTTGCAGACACAGTGACAGTTCCGATGGCGGGCATATCAAGGCTTGTTTTGGACCTACATCAGCCCAAAACAAGCTTCCCGATAGCAACACCGCCATCAACATCAGGGCTTGGCCATAATATTCTGAATAATGGCGGTAGTGGAGATACCATCTTCGAACCCCAGCACCTTGACACTGCCACCGGCGGCGATCACCTCTTCACCTCCGGCTATCTCCTCCACCCGGTAGTCGCCCCCCTTGACCAGGAGATCGGGCAGCAATCTAGAGATCACTCGCTGCGGTGTATCTTCACTGAAAGGCACCACCCAATCGACAGCGGCCAGCCCCGCCAGTACTGCCATTCGCCGCTCAAGACTATTGACCGGACGCCCATCGCCCTTGAGCCGTTTAACCGAAGCGTCATCATTGACCGCCACAATCAATCTATCGCCCAAGGCACGGGCTTCTTTGAGGTAACTGACGTGCCCGGCATGGAGTATGTCAAAGCAACCATTGGTCATCACCACCCGCTCACCTCTGAGCTTGGCTTGCTGCATGGCGTACAGCAGTTGATCTTCGCTGACCACACCAAAGCCTGATTCTCCCTGATGTTGAGCCAGGGCCTCGATGAGTTCAATGCGGCTGACTGTGGAAGTGCCCAGTTTGCCAACCACCACACCGGCGGCGGTATTGGCAATGGCACAGGCTTGCGGCAGGTCGCTGCCGGCCGCCAAAGCTGTGGCGAGTGCCGAGATCACAGTATCTCCGGCGCCGGTCACATCATAGACTTCCCGTGCCACTGTAGGGATATGCAGCTCATCCCCTTCGCTGGTGATCAGTGTCATACCCTTTTCAGAGCGGGTAACCAGAATCGCTCCCAGTTGATGCTTGCTAATCAAAGCCTGGGCCTTGGCCACCAGATCGGCCTCAGAGCTGACAGTACCCACCACAGCCTCAAACTCACTCATGTTGGGAGTAATTAAACTGGCACCGGCATAACGGCCGAAATCGCTGCCCTTGGGGTCCACCAAGACACTGATCCCCTTGGCTCTAGCCTTGGCGATAAAGGCCTGAGGCTCAAAGATGGCACCCTTGGCATAGTCAGACAGCACCAGCACCTTGCAATCGTCCAGTAGAGCTTCGCTCTGCGCCAATAGCGCCTGGCTCTGCTCCTGGGCAAAGGTCTCTTCGAAATCCAAGCGAATAAGCTGTTGGTTACGACTCAGTACCCGCAGTTTGGTGATTGTGGGTTTATCTTCAACCGTCAGCCACTTAGGCTCCACACCTAGAGTACTGACACCTGTATTCAGAGCCGATGCGGCTTCATCGACTCCGACAATACCGGCCAGTTGCACCGAGCCGCCCAGCGCCGCGATATTCAGCGCCACGTTGGCTGCTCCGCCGGGCCTATCCTCTATCTGATTGATACGTACCACAGGTACAGGCGCCTCGGGTGAAATACGGCCGGTTGGGCCAACCCAGTAACGGTCGAGCATCACATCACCAACCACCAGAACCTTGGCTTTTTCAAATGGGGGCAGAGTTACCTTCATAACGGACTTGTCTTATTAGGCAAAATAAACCCCGATTGTACCTAATTTTCACACTGAATTGGGTTAGAATATGCGGTAATTTTTCCTGTAAACGGGTTTATCGTTTTGGTAGAGAAAGCACAATTTTCCGCTCACTTGTATCACCCTAAATTCTGGTTGCTGTGGCTGGCTGTCGGTCTGGCCAGGCTGACCCTCCTACTGCCTCTCAAGTGGCAGATGAAGCTTGGCAGTGGCATAGGTCTGCTGGCAATGAAGCTGGCCGGAAGCCGGGTTAACACCGCCAAACGCAACCTGGAGTTGTGTTTTCCACAAATGAGTGAGGCCGAGCGAGAGACGCTGCTCAGACGTAATTTCCAGGAAACCGGCAAAGCGATTTTCGATACCATCAATGCCTGGTGGTGGAGCAACGACAAAGTGCAGAAGCACATGCAGATAAAGGGCCAGGAGCATGTGGAGCAGACACTGGCTGCCGGTCAGGGAGTTATTCTGTTTGCGGTTCACTGCTTGCCGCTGGAAATGGGTGCAAGAATATTTGGCCAATTTCAGCCCGGGGTTGGTGTGTACCGCCCCCACAACAACCCTGTAATGGAATATCTGCAGGTGAAGGGCCGTTTGCGTTCAAACAAGGCGCTGGTTCCCAAGCGGGATCTAAGGCAGATGGTGCGTTGCCTGCGTAACCCTGATGTCATTTGGTACACAGCAGATCAGGACTTTGGCCGCTCCAGCGCCATCTTTATCCCCTTCTTCGCCGTTCCCGATGCTGCCACCATCACCGGCGGCACCACTTTGGCCAAGCTGGGTAAAGCCAAAGTGCTGCCCTTCTTTGTTGAGCGCAACACCGACGATACGGGTTACAACATAGAGATCCAGGCGCCGCTGGATAACTTCCCCGGCGAAAATGAGGTGGAAGACGCCAAACGCGGTAACGGCATTGTCGAGCAGTTGATCAGCCGTAATCCGGCGCAGTACATGTGGCTGCACCGCAGGTTCAAGACCCGCCCCAATGAGAGTGATCCCTCGCTCTATTGAGAAAGTAGCCGTAAAAATGCCGACTCAAGGTCGGCATTTCTTCGTTCTTCGCTTTTTTCAGTCTTCAGAGGGCAATCTCAAACCAACCCGGCTGACTGTCCCTTCCTGCACCTCGGCGACTATCCAGTCCAGCCCTTGCCAGAGGAATTGATCCCCCACTACAGGGTGACTGCCGAGTTGCTGTAGCAGTAAGTCGGCAACCCGCATCTGCTCATATTCGGGTTCCAGCTGCATGCCGTAAATCGGTGCCATATCGGCCAGCATCACATCCACTGAAATAAAGAAGTCACCAAAGAAGCGGGGCGCCTCGCGTTTTTCTGGCGCCTCACTGAACAGCTGACTCAGAGGCTCCAAATCGTCCTCTTGCCCCAGCACACAAAGAATGTCATCGGCCATCAGCCTGGTACTCCCCGAAGGGTGCAACAGTTCGTTATTGCGAAATACGGCAGCAATCCGGGTTCCCGCCGGCATGGCAAGACGCCTCAGAGGCTCACCGATACACCATTTATTTTCACTGAGACGATAGACAAATATCTCCCATTCACTGGTGGGATAAATTTCCACCCCGGCGCGGGAAATAGGTGCCGGTTTGGGTGGCAACTCCACCTTGGCCAGCTGCGCCGCCTTGGACAAGGTACTGCCCTGCAGCAGCAAGGAAACCATCACCACGAAGAAGGCCAGGTTGAAGTAAAGCTGCGCTTGTGGCAGCCCCGCCATCATGGGAAATACCGCCAGAATAATGGGCACTGCGCCGCGCAGCCCGACCCAGGAGATAAACCATCTGTCTCTGTCATGGAAGCTGCGAAACGGTAGCAAACTGAGCCAAACCGCAATCGGCCGCGCCAGAAAGATCATCCCGAACGCCAGTGCCAAACCCGGTAAGGCGATATCTTTCAGATCCGATGGCGTCAGCAAGAGTCCCAGTACCAGGAACATGCCTATCTGACTGAGCCAGGTCATACCATCGAGCACGTTGAGAATCGAGTGTTTGCCACGGGTCGCCTTGTTACCGAGAAATAGACCCACCAGATAAATAGACAGAATACCACTGCCTCCCAGGGCATTGGAGATAGCGAAGATCATCAGTCCGCCACTCAGCACCAAAATGGAGTAGAGGCCTTCCGGCAATTGATTGCGATTGATAACCTGCCACAACAGCCAACCGCCGCCGACACCGAGGATCCCGCCCAGGCCAAACTGTTTGATAAAGCTCAGTGCCAAATAGCTGCCCGAGAGTTCATCGCCACTGCTGCCGAGAATGGCAATCAGAGTCACGGTCAAAAACACAGCCATGGGGTCGTTACAACCGGATTCGATTTCCAGTGTCGAACCGACACGCTCATTCACGTTTTTGCCTTTAAGCAGGCTAAATACCGCCGCGGCATCGGTCGAACCGACAATGGCTCCCACCAACATGCCCTGGAGTAAATTGAGATCGAATAACCAGGCAGCCAACAAACCTGTCAGCGTGGTGGTTAACGCCACCCCAAAAGTGGCCAATGACAAGGCCGGCCACAATGCCACCCTGAAACTGGCAACCCGGGTACGCATGCCACCATCGAGCAGAATAACCGCCAGAGCCAGGTTGCTGACCAAATAAGCAACTGAATAGTCATTGAATACTATGCCGCCTGGGCCATCTTCACCGGCAAAGATACCCACCGCCAGAAATACCACCAAAATAGGAATACCGAGTCGCGAAGACAATGGGCTGAGCAGCACGCTGACTGCAATAAGCAAGGCCCCGACAAGGAAAAAGCTGTTGATGATATCTGCGTTCAAATGACCCTCCAGTTGAAAATGCGGGGAAGCTAATAAAAGAGAAACCTGGCTCTAACGAGACTCCGGAAAACACGTGGGTTACAGACGGGATTATATCATTAATTCGGGTTATTTTTCAGTAGAAACAGTTGACTTATTTTTACTGCCAGCGAAAAAGACCAGTAAAAGAAGCCAGGTAAACCCTTAAAAAATGGAAAATTTACCTATAAAACATCAAATCTTGACCCAAAGAAACATAAACTCAAATTAATGAAAAAAACTTTATTTTTTCAAATAATTAAAGAATTTGAAATCCAAGAATTCTCGTCAAGATATCAGTTATGGCCTCTGGACAAACAACCAGTGTCATAATGACAGCTACCAATGTTAAAAAGACACTTTAAACACAATCAAGATGACACCATCAAAAACACACAAACAAGTAATGCACTGATTAAAAACAAGAATAAAAGTTGGCACGTTGGCTGCTCTATGTAGGAAAACCTATCAAATAGACTTTGTCAGAGGGATGCCAATGAGCAGACAAAAATTCACCCTGATCGCACTGTTACTTGTGTTGGTCGCTTCTTTCACTGTACTTCTCAGTATCGGCAGTGAAATCTATCGGGAAAAACCACCGATTGCCGATGTCTATAGCGACAGCCAGGGCCAAGTGGTTTTCAGCGACAAGGACATAGAACAAGGGCAGTTGGTTTGGCGCTCCATGGGCGGACATCAACTTGGCTCAGTCTGGGGCCATGGCGCCTATGTGGCTCCGGATTGGACCGCAGACTGGCTACACCGTGAGGCCGAAGCCTGGCTGGATATTCGAGCCAAGGAGACATACAACAAGCCTTTCAATAGCCTGGACAAGAGTGCTCAGGCCGCATTGGAGCAAGCTTTAAGGGACGATTTGCGCCATAACACTGTCACTACAGACGAGAGAGGTCACACCCGGGTGGTGCTTTCCGACACCCGTATCGCCGCCATGGCGCAAGTGAGTCAGCACTATCAATCTTTGTTTGGTGACGATCCCGCGCTGAATGAGCTTCGGGAAGCCTATGCGATGAAAACCAATACCATAGGTTCTGCCGAGCGCCGTCAACAGCTCAATGCCTTCCTGTTTTGGGGCGCTTGGGCCGCAGTGACCGAGCGCCCGGATGCCAATTACAGCTACACCAATAATTGGCCCTACGATCCACAACTGGGCAATACACCGACATCAGACAATATCGTCTGGTCGATTCTGAGCATAGTGACTCTGCTGGCCGGTATCGGTGCCCTGGTTTGGTATCATGCCGCCGGCAAACATGAAGCCCTGCCAGCTCCTGCCACTGAAGATCCCCTGTTCAGACACAAACCCACCCCTTCACAAAAGGCCACGGGTAAATACTTCATTACCGCTATCGGCCTATTTCTGCTGCAAATACTGCTCGGTGGCGTCACGGCGCACTATGCGGTTGAGGGCCAGGAGTTTTACGGTATTCCCTTGAGTGAGATCCTGCCTTATTCAGTGACCCGCACCTGGCATACTCAACTGGCAGTATTCTGGATAGCGACGGCCTGGCTCGGTACCGGGCTCTATATCGCACCGGCGCTTTCCGGCCACGAGCCCAAATATCAACGCTTCGGTGTCAACCTATTGTGGGTCGCTCTGCTGGTAGTGGTGCTGGGCTCCATGGCCGGTGAATGGCTGGGGGTACAACAATACTTCTCACTGGACAACAACTTCCTCTTCGGTCACCAGGGATATGAATACATAGATCTCGGCCGGGTTTGGCAATTGCTGCTGTTGGCCGGATTGATGATCTGGCTGGCGCTGGTGAGCCGCGCTATGTTGCCCGCCCTGAAACAGGAATCTGAGCTAAAGCCTGTGCTCTGGGTACTCTACGCCTCTTGTGTTGCTATCGGCCTCTTCTATGGTGCCGGGCTGTTTATGGGTAAACACACTAACCTTGCCATCGCCGAATATTGGCGTTGGTGGGTAGTACATCTGTGGGTTGAAGGCTTCTTTGAAACCTTTGCCACCTCGGTTATCGCCCTGATGTTTGTGCGTCTTGGCCTTATCCGTGCCCGCAGTGCCAATGGTGCGGTACTCTTCTCTACCCTGATCTTCCTGACCGGAGGCCTGATAGGCACACTGCATCACCTCTATTTCACCGGCACCCCCACTTCGGTCATCGCCTGGGGCGCTATCTTCTCGGCGCTGGAAGTGGTGCCTCTGGCCCTTATCGGTTTTGAAGCGGTGGAAAGCTATCGCCTGCGCCGGGCCGCTCCCTGGATGCAACGCTATCACTGGGCCATCATGTTCTTTGTTGCCACCGCTTTCTGGAATCTGGTGGGCGCCGGTGTACTGGGCTTCCTGATCAATCCACCGATTGCCCTCTATTACATTCAAGGGCTGAATACCACTGCCACCCACGCCCACGGCGCCTTTATGGGAGTCTACGGCATGTTGGGGATAGGCCTGATGTTGTTCTGCCTGTCAGGACTTGCCGGTAAACTGCGCTGGGAAGACAAGTGGCTCAAGGGGGCATTCTGGAGCCTGAATCTGGGACTGGCCGCCATGCTGTTCCTGTCATTGCTGCCGGTGGGCATAGTGCAGTTCTTTGCCGTGCTGGATCATGGCTACTGGTTTGCCCGCTCGGCAGAGGTGATCCACAGCCCGCTGGTAGAACGCCTGGTATGGATGCGGATGTTCGGTGACATCATCTTCTCCGTCGGCGGTTTATTGCTGGGCGCCTTCCTGCTGGGATTGTTGCGACAGGCGGTCAAGGCCAAACGCTTGGCCATTGCTACCAGTCACTAGCCACTCACACTGAAAAATAATGTCAAAATGACATTCCACTGTCCCTGGGGTAGACTCACCCCAGGGATTTTATTCAGGTCAGCTTATGCCACTCAGCCATTCCGATCTCACCCGTATCGCGCTGGATATCACCTCAGGTTTGCCAAACAGCGACAGATTCAGCCGTCTGCTGGCGACGGTACGGGACAATCTCCATTGTGATGCCGCCGCTCTGCTGCGATTTCAGGGCAATAGCTTTATCCCACTGGCAATCGACGGCCTCAGGGCCGATGTACTCGGTCGCAGCTTCAACATCACAGAGCACCCGAGACTGGAGGCCATCGCCCGCGCCGGCGATCTGGTGCGCTTTCCGGCAGACAGCCAATTGCCGGATCCCTACGATGGCCTGATAGCCGCCCACACAGATAAGCTCAAGGTGCATGCCTGTATCGGCCTGCCGCTGCTGGACAAGGAACAACTGATAGGCGCCTTGACCATAGATGGTCTGGACCCTTGCCAGTTCGACGATTTCAGCGATGAAGAGTTGCGAAGCCTGAGCGCCATCGCCGCCGCCTCCCTCGGCAATGCCCTGCTGCTGGATAAGTTGGAAAGCCTGTCGCTACAGAGCCAGAGTCAACCGCTGCCGGAAACCGGCCACAGTGAACTTCTGGGGGAAAGCCCGCAGATGTTGGCGCTGAAGCGGGAAATTGCCGTGGTCGCTCCCAGCGACCTGAACGTGTTGATCCTCGGTGAAACCGGCACGGGTAAGGAGCTGGTTGCCAAGGCAGTACACGCCGCCTCGCCCAGAGGCAACAAGGCTCTGGTGTACCTCAACTGCGCCGCCCTGCCAGAGTCGGTCGCCGAGAGTGAACTCTTCGGTCATGTCAAAGGCGCCTTTACCGGCGCCATCAGCAATCGCGCCGGTAAGTTTGAATTGGCCGACAAGGGGACTTTGTTTCTCGACGAGATAGGCGAGCTCAGCCTACCGCTGCAGGCCAAGTTACTCAGGGTGCTGCAATACGGCGATCTGCAACGGGTTGGCGAAGATAGAAGCCTGACAGTGGATGTGCGGGTTATCGCCGCCACCAATAAGGATCTCAAAACCGAGGTGGTTGAAGGCCGCTTTCGCGCCGATCTCTACCACAGGCTGAGTGTTTTCCCGCTACTTGTGCCGCCACTGAGAGAAAGGGGCCGCGACATACTGCTGCTTGCCGGGCATTTTCTTGAACGTTGCCGCAGCAAGCTGGGGCTGGAGCGTCTGAGTCTGTCCGCCGAATCGGAAGCCTGGCTGCTGGCCAACGACTGGCCCGGCAACGTCAGGGAACTGGAGCACCTGTTGCACCGTGCCAGCGTGTTGGCGCGCGCCGCCAGTGACCATAACCAATGCCAGTTGCAACTGGGTGAGTTGCAGTCAAAGAGCCCCTCTCCAAGTGCGCTGCCGCGCCAGTTGGACACCACAGTGCCTGCAGAAGCCATCACGCTCAAGCAAGCTACAGCGGAGTTCCAAAGACAGCTGCTGCGCAGTGTGTTGGAACGGCACCAATACAACTGGGCCGCCAGTGCCCGCGAGTTGGGTGTCGACCCTGGCAACCTGCATCGACTGGCAAAACGCCTGCAACTGAAATAGTTTTTTTGCCGCAATCTGTTGAAATCTGCGCCGGAAAAGGTAAGGATGCCTGCTCGACTCTGATGCCTGAAACCATGGCGACTGACAGCGTTTAATGAAGAAAAATATCCTATGACAAGAATTCCCCGCCTCGCCCTGTTACTGGGCCTGTTGCTTCCCGCCTGCCTGTCGCAGGCCGTTGAATATCCTCTGCCGCCAGAGGGCAGCAGTATCGTCGGTGACAACCAGTATTATGTGGTGCCCGATGACAAGCGCACACTGGAGAGTGTTGCCGACGAATATCAACTGGGGCTGACCAACATGACCGAGGCCAACCCAGGGGTCGACCCTTTTCTTCCCAAGCCCCGCAGCACATTGCTGATCCCTCACAAGCTGATCCTGCCGGATGCCCCCCGTAAGGGGATAGTGATAAACGTGGCCGAAATGCGCCTCTACTACTATCCCAAAGACAGCAATACGGTACAGGTCTTACCCATAGGCATAGGCCAGATAGGTCGGGATACCCCGGAAAACTGGGTGACCAAGGTTTATCGCAAACGCGCCAACCCCACCTGGACCCCAACGGCCAGGATCCGCAAGGAATATGCCGCCAACGGTATCACCCTGCCCAAGGTCTGGCCCGCAGGCCCGGATAACCCCATGGGCTTGTATGCGCTTTATATCGGTAACCTGTATGCCATTCACGGCACCAATGCCAGCTTCGGTATAGGCCTGCGTGTCAGCCAGGGGTGTGTCCGCCTGCGTAATCAGGATATCGAGCATCTGTTCAATACTGTGCCCAACGGCACCCGGGTACAGTTTGTCAATCAGCCGATAAAGGCCAGCCTGGAGCCTGATGGCGGTCGCTATCTGGAAGTGCATCAGCCGCTGTCGCGCACCGAGGCCGAGTTTGAATCCACCGCACCTGTGGTATTGAAGATGACCCCGGCCATCAGCCGCTTTATCGCCCATGCCGACACCGATTCGACCGTGCTCAAACGCCTGTTGGATGACAGAAGCGGTATTCCGACCCGCCTCAATCCCTGAAAGCCTTTCAAAAGCAAGACCCCAGCCTAGGCTGGGGTCTTGCTTTTGAGCGGTATCGCTTTTGGCTGTTACCCCTTGATGGGAGCCAACTGCTGCTGCACAAAGGCGTGCATCACGGCGCTGTTGGCCAGAATTCGCTGATCCAGGTTCTGGGTTGCCGGTGTTTCACTGCAAACACCCACCTTGGCACCGGTGCGAACCAGCCAGGCCTCGAACGAAGTATCAAAGTGGTTGAAGATGACCCCGTCTTGCACCGGACAGCCATCGATATCACCATCGGCGGCAATATCAAAGAAACGCCCCAGAGTATCACGCAGCTGCAAACTGAACTGGCCGGGTGATTGTCTGGGCTCAAAAGAATAGATATAGGTGTGCTGCTGCAACACATCTTCATGACAGGTCAATATGCCTTCACGGCTGGCGCCCTGCAGCAGTTGGCCATATTCCAGTAGCAGCTTGCCTTCAACCGAAGGTGAACTGGCTTCGCCCTCTTTGGGCTGTAAAAACCCCCGGTTGGGGTTTTCACCGAACTTATTGAATCTGTGCCCCTTGGCAAAGCCAGTGGGGTTGACCAAAGGCAACAAGCTTAGATTAATTCGCTCGAAAATATCCTGTTGCAGTTCACTGAGGAAATGCAGCATCCCCCAAGGGCCGGCAGCCTCTTCACCGTGGAATCCGGCACTGATCAACACAGAGGGCAGCTCCGCCGTCGCTGAGGGCGACTGATACAGCTCCAGTGGATAATCACCTATTTCGCCCAGCTTCTTGCGCCCCAACTGCAGACGCTCAACTTCCTGTTGCAGTTGGGCATAGAAATGTTCGATATCCGTACTGTCGCAGGCAAAAATGTCTGAATGCCATTGAAAAGATGCGAAGGGGGAACGGCTCATAGTGCTTTTATGACTCAGATGAATGAAGGGCAAAGCTATAATATCAGCTTTATATAAAAACAAAATCCATCTGAGCCAATAGCGCTCAAAAGCCCTGGACTCAATCGTCGCGGGTCAGAACTTCCAGCAGTTCAATTTCAAATTCAAGATCTGAATTCGGCTTGATCAGCGCCCCAACCTGGCGTTCACCATAAGCCAGATGTGCCGGAACCTTGAGTCGGCGTTTGCCACCGACCTTCATCCCCATCAAGCCCAGATCCCAGCCCTTGATCACCCGCCCTGTGCCAATGACACACTGAAAGGGACGCCCCTTGTCCCAGGAAGAATCAAATTGAGTACCGTCACTCAACCAACCTCGGTAGTGAGCCGTAATAAGCGCTCCTTTCACCGCGGCTTTGCCCTGACCTTCCTCAATATCTATGATTGCCAATTCTGCCGTCATGGCTTGTTCCTCAACCTATGGCTCAAAAGGCGCATCTTATCCGTAAAAGGAACTGAACACTATTCCACGGATAGATGAAGCGGCATGGCAGGCACTTTTCCTTCAGGCTCAAGCCCTTGCTATACTGGCCGCCCGCGGCACTTATATGGCACTTAAATAACAGTCACAGGATGGGACGTCCAGAATGAAGCACACAATTTCCCCCTCTGAACGCTATGCCCAAGGCCCTTGGCAGCAAGACCCCGCCCAGTTGCCTGCGCTGGCAGCGCTTGATAAGCATTTTCAGGCGCTCGGTCAGGGAAACAAAGTCCCCGGGCTCTACCTGTGGGGGGATGTCGGCCGCGGCAAGACCATGTTGATGGATCTCTTTTTCAATGCCGTCGAGGGGCAGCCCAAGCTCAGACTGCATTTTCATCACTTTATGGCCAGGGTTCACAGAGATCTGAACCGCATCAGCGGCACCCGTGAGCCTTTGGATCAGATTGCCGCCACACTGGCCAAAGAATGCCGCCTGCTGTGCTTCGATGAGTTTTTCGTCTCGGATATCGGCGACGCCATTATTCTCGGACGTTTACTCGAAGGCCTGTTTAACCGTGGCGTTATGCTGGTCAGCACTTCCAATACGCCAATCGAGCGCCTCTATGAAAACGGCCTGCAGCGAGAGCGCTTTTTACCGACTATCGACTTGTTGCAACAGAAGATGGAATCGCTGCACCTCAATGGCGAGCAGGACCATCGCCTCACCAAAGGCGCGCCCCATGCCCAGGCGGCACTTCCCCTGCTGCAGCTTGGCAATGAACCTGACTTCAGCCAGTGGTTTTCAAAAAACGCCTCGGGCCCAGGGCAACTCTGCATCATGGGCAGACCGCTTTTTTTCCAAGCTATGGAAGCCACACAATCCCTGGCCTGGTTTCGCTTCGATCAGCTCTGCGAAGGGCCGAGATCCACTCTGGATTATATGGAGCTGGCCGAAACACTGAATACTCTGCTGCTGAGCCATGTGCCCAAGCTTGGCGGTGAGCGCCGCGGCTGGATCCGCGCCCGCGGCACCGAATATGCTGCCGAAGCCGTCAGCACAGGCGATAGAAAACTCAGTTATGCGCCAGAGGATGATGCCGCCCGGCGCTTTATCGCCCTGATAGATGAGTTTTATGACAGGGGTAAACAACTGGTGCTACATGCCCAAGTACCACTGGAGCAGCTTTATCAGGGCGGCGCCCTCAGCTTCGAGTTTCGCCGCACCTACAGTCGCTTAACCGAGATGCTGGGCAGCTCAGAGCTGGCGCCTGGCGTTATCCAATAGGCGCACTGACTCGGCCGCCTCGGTACGCATAGCGTCCAGCGCTTTGCTATCAAACAAGGTACCGCGATAGAAGAGCCCTCTTATCGATTGAGTGGCACCTATGTCCTGCAGCGGATTGTCCTGCAGCCATAGCAGTTCTGCCTTTTTGCCGACTTCAATGCTGCCATAGTCCTTGCTCTGGCCCATGAAGCGGGCGCCATTAATGGTAGCCGAACGCAGAATATCGGCATTGTTCACCCCAGCCTGTTGCCAGAGTTGCAGCTCAGTGTGCAACCCTTCGGCGGGGTAAACATAAGTGTTGAGCGCAGCAGAATCGCTGCCCGCCAGCAGGGTAACCCCGGCCTGCAACAGTTTTGGCAACTCGGCAGCCAGCGCATGATAGTGTTGCTTACGTGTCTGCCACTGCTGAGGTGTTTGCGCTCCCATACGCTCAATTCGCCAACGATATTTGTCGGTAAAAGCTTGGGTCAGAAACGCCATGAAAGGATCTTGGTTGTGATCTTGAGTATCGAGCCAGGCCAACTGGTGGCCGCCAATCAAGGTTGGTGTCACGGCAACGCCTTTGGCTGCCAACATGCGGTAACCCAGCTGCGCCTGCTCCGGGTCGAACCCATCACGATACGCCTGGCTCGCCTGCTTAGTGCTCATGCGTCCGGCCGCAACCGCAGCAGCAATTTGAGGCTCTTGGGCATTTCCCAGCCTAAGTACATATGAAGCATGTTCTATGCTGGACAGCCCGCTCTTGGCGGCTTCGAAAATGCTGACCCCATAGGGAATATGGCTGGATACCAGATGTCCACGGGTACGGGCCTCTTTGAGTGTTTCCAGATAGAGAGCCGCCGGCATGGTATTTTCAGTGATCTTGATAAAGTCGACCGCCATACTCTCAAGCTTGTCCATGCCTTGACGCATTTCGGCGCCATCGGCCACTTCCAGATCGCCATTCCAGACAGAGTCCGGACCTTCAAACTTCTGCCCGGCGCTGAAAATTCTCGGCCCCAAACGGTTACCGGACTCAATCTGTTTACGCCATAACAGCACTTCCGGCGCCAGATCGCTGGCCGCTTCACGCACCGCGGTAATGCCGTAGCTTAAGTAAAGCGGCAGTAACAGGGCATTGTCCTCCACCAGTTCTCGGCCTTCGAAGTGCACATGCATGTCCCACAAAGATGGCATCAAAATGCCGCCCTGAAGATCCACAGTGCGCTCAGCCGTTAACTTGGCAGAGCTGTCTTCAATGGCGCTGATCCGGCCCTCATCGATCGCCAGTTGTTTACCTGATAGCAAACGCCCCTGCTCCACATCCAGCAAACTGAAATTGGTCAGCAGCCACTCATGGGGTTTGGCCTGCAGCGGCGGGGTAAATGATGTGGCCAAGAGACATAACAGCGACAGTTTTTTCAATGACATTCCGGCTTCCTTAATTATTATTTTAGGTCTAATAAACAAATTGTTACCAACAGTTCCAGGTCTCTGGAGAGTCACAATACCAACCTCTCCCGCCGAGGAATGATTTCGGCCTTATTGAGCATGAACCTTGGAGACTCCTTGCTGCTCATCTGTCACCCGGTGCGCAGGCAAACCTGATGGACCAAAACCAAAACAAAGCACGGTCACCACCAAGACAAACAACCAATGCAACAACCACAGTGGAGCAAAATCGGTACTGCTCTGCATCACAGGCGCTGCGCCATCAAGCAACAAGGGCGGTAAGATCAAGGGAGGCAGCGCCGCCAGCAGGAAGCCGCCGCCCTGCACCATGGCACTGAGGCCGACCGTCTGCTCGGCGCCGCGGTATTCTTCATGCACCAGGACCAAGGTAAGTGAAAAGCTGCCGCCAAGCCCCACGCCAAGCAGAAGACTCCAAAGCACAGGGGCGCCCTGAGGCCACAAAGCCAAGGCCATAAAGCCTACTAATTGCGCGATAAGAGCCAACCATAACCAGGGACGGCGGTCGGCTTTTGCTTGCTTGCCGGCGAAACGACCTACCAGCAGCGGCAACGTCAGGGCTGAAAACATCTGTGCCAGCGCCATCAGGGCCACCAGCCGCCCACTTGCAAGCTGAGACATGCCCAGTTTCTGATAGCTGAGCGGTAACCAAGCCACCAGGCTGGCATAGCCTCCATTGATAAGCCCGAAACTCAGCAACAAATACCAGGCCTTTGCCCGGCGCCATGGCAAGCTTGGTTTAGCGGGCGCGGGATTATCCTCCTCTGATGTACTCACAATAGAGCCTTCAGTCAGAGGTGCGACTCTGGAAACAGCCGGTTGAGAGTCACGCCTGGCCAACCAAAGTGCGAGTAACAACACAGGTATGCAAGGCAGCGCCCATAATGCCAACACCGAAGCCCCCTCTGAAAACAGCGTTATCAACCAAGGAGTGACTCCAGCGCCCAGAGCGCCGCCGCCCATCAACAGCGCCGAGTATCCCCCCATTAATACCGGCAAGTGTCCGGCGAAATGCTGTTTGATAAGCCCTGGTAACAGCAGTTGCATCCAAGCTACGGCAAGCCCGGCCAGCAAGGTGGAGAGCCAAAGCAGTGGCATGGTAACTCTTGCTCTGAGTACTAGCGCCAAAGTCAGCAAGCCGAGGCTAAGAGCCACACCGGGCAAGCTGGAGAGCCTTTTAGGTAACCAAGGGGCAGTCAGTGCTCCAACCCCCATCAGCAACATTGGCATTGAGGTCAGCCATCCCAGAGCCTGCACCTCAATACCAAGCTCGCTACTGAGCTGTGCCAGCAAAGGCCCGGGCGATGTCAGAAAAGGCCTCAACGCCAGTGCACCACCAAACAATAACAGCAGCAGAGCCACTGCTTTCAGCCTGGTCAAATACGGCTGTTGAAGTGTCATTGCTCTTCGCTATCCCCAGTTGGATTTGCCTGAGCATCATGTGCCAAAGCGCCATAGAGCCAGGCAGGTTCAAAGGAGCTTTGACAACGACGAATGGTAAACCCCGGGCTTTGTGCAAGCTTTTGGCTCTCCAAACCCAGCAAACCATAGCTGGCTTCACTGGAGAATCCCCAGAATTCGGCATCGTGATTATCGAATACATAGCGTATCTCACGTATGCCTGCCATCAAGGCGGCAGCCAAACACATGGGGCAAGGGTGACCACTGGCGTAGAGCACGGCACCATCGAGTTGTGTCGTCTCTAATGACTTGGCCGCCGCACGTATGGCCTGCATTTCGGCGTGAGCCGAAGGGTCGCAGTCGGCTGCGACTCGGTTGACACCTTGTGCAATAATCTCCCCGTCTTTCAGCAACAGGGCGGCAAAGGGTCTGGCGCCGGACAGCAGATTATCTTTGGCCTTGATCACCAAGTGTTCTATTAGATCGGCTTCTGTCAGCGGCATGCTTGTGAGTGTTGCTTTCATTCTGTGGTTTCCAGGCAAATTTTCCATCCAGTCTAAAAACTGCCTATTTGATTTGGAAATTAAATAATGAAATATTCATCAGTGGAATTCTCACTAATCCGGTACTGATGAAAACACCTCATTCTCCCGCCAACCTGGCACTGCTCGATCCTGTATTACTGCGGGCCTTTGTCGCCGTCGCCGACAGTGGCAGTTTCACCCGCGCCGCGGCCGCCACTCACCTGACCCAGTCAACAGTTAGCCAGCAGCTTCGCCGTCTGGAGCAACAATTGGGTTATCCTTTACTGGATCGCAGTGGCCGTTATGCCCAAACCACACCTGAAGGTGAGCGACTGCTTACTTATGCCAGACAGATACTGGCGCTGATGCGGGAAGCCGGAGGTCGAACACAAGAGGCGTTTACCCCACTTCGATTGGGAGTGCCGGAAGATTTTGCCGGTGAGGTACTGACCCTGGTGTTGGCCGAGCTGCAACGCCAGGAGCCGACATTACAACTGGAACTGACATCGGGGCTGAGCCAAGGCCTTTATGAAGCATTTCGTGATGGCAAACTGGATATAGTGCTGGTGAAACAACGCCTCGGCGCCAGTCGCGGCGTCGCCTGCTGGCCAGAACCTGTTTGCTGGTTCGACAGTCGCAGCCACTCGCTGGCAGAAAAGCGCCCGCTACCTTTGGTGGCCTTTCCCAATGGTGGTTTATATCGAAGTGAGATGATCCAGCTGCTTGATGAAACCGGGATAGAGTGGCAAATGGTGCAAGTCAGTAATTCACTGTCACAGGTGAAAGCCGCTGTAGCCGCAGGCATAGGAGTGAGCCTGTTGCCCAAACGCCTGCTCACAGACGCTCATATTCAGCAAGAGACTCTGCCACCGCCATTACCGATGGAACTGGTACTGCATGCTGCGCCCAGCCTGAACCATATGGGCAAGCGGTTAATTCAGGACTTGGTCGCCCGTTGCAATGACTTGATGGTTACTTAAGAAAACAAAACGCAAACCCAGCTAATCGCGCCCCGGCTTTCTGCGGTACATCAAGCCGTCGGCCTGAGCCATCAACTCGGCCAAGCTCCTGGGTTGGGCCGGATCGTATAGGGCTTCTCCGAGGCTGGCACGGATCTGATAGGGTTTTGCCAAGCGGAAGTTGAGTTCGGCCAAGGCTTTACGGAACCTCAACTTGATGGCCCTGACATCCAATGGTCGCAAATGGGTCAGCAGTACGGCAAACTCATCACCTCCAAGCCTGGCTACCACATCCGACTCGCGGAAACAGCTCACCAGCATGGCGGCAAAGGCCTGCAACACGGCATCACCTTCACTGTGACCATAGGTATCATTAATGGGCTTGAATTCGTTGAGATCCAGATACAGCAAGGCACCGTAGAAACTTTCACGACAACAGGAAGACAGTGCCATCTCCCCCAGTAACTCAAAGCCCCGGCGGTTGGCCACGCCGGTGAGTTCATCCTGACAGACCTCTTCCATATGCTGCAGTTCGTTTTCCACCATATGGCCGAGATCTTCCAGACACAGCTTATCTTCCTGGGACAGTTCTCTTGGGCGTACATCTATGATGCAGAAGGTGCCAACCCGACAACCATTGCGCATAGTCAAAGGATAACCGGCATAAAAGCGGATATGGGGAGCGCCGGTAACCAGAGGGTTGTCGGCAAAACGAGGGTCCTTGAGAGTATCCGGGATCAGCATGGATTCAGGCGACAGGATGGCATGACCACAAAACGACTGATCTCTGGGTGTCTCCCTGAGGGAGATACCTAAGGAAGGTGCGAACAAGTCCCATGCGTGCTCTGCGTCGGCTTACAGGCCTGGATGCAAGGCGTGGTTCGCAGCAAATGGCCCTAGTCCTTTGCAAGAAGCACAACACAGCAGGCAGGCTTGTAAGCCACGCCCTTTGGGGCTTTCACAGCAACCGGCTCTCTGCGTTATCCGACTTCGACAGGCCCCGGCATGCCTTCAGTCAGATGCCTTGAACGCCAATTGCTGTGTCAGCCAGAGTGCCGCGAGGACTTATTCGCACCTTCCCTAAGCTGGACTTGAACCATTGTCGTTTGGCATCAACCAAACTAACCAAACAGATGGGTACTTCAAACAGTCGCTGCGCCATGCGGCTGATGCGATCAAAGCGCTCCTCTGCTTCGGTATCCAACACCCCGAGTCCTTGCAGGGTAGCCAGCCTTAGTGGCTCATCCAAGGGCTTTGGGGGTCTTGGCATAGGCATTCCTCAACAGTGGCTTCAGGCAAAGCAATCGACAAAACTTCTCCGTTAACTATAGATAGCCTGAGCGCACCGGTAAACTATTGCCCCAGGATAAGCTCATAGATGTTACTGACCCGTTCGGCCGGCTCCGCCACTTTTTCCTGTGCCACCAGCCCAGGCAAACCGGCCAGAGTCAACCTGTGGTTTTCATCCCTCAGCATGCAATAGGCCTGGGTCAGATGCTGCGCCGACATCAAGGGCAGCAGCTCAAGCTCGGCCAACACCTCAAAAATCCGCACATTATCAGACCAGATACACAGCTCGGGGTGCTTATGGGCATGGGCCAGCACCAAATACTGAGCGATAAACTCAATATCGGCGATACCGCCAACGCTTTGTTTAAGATCGAACATTCCCTGCGGCGCTTTGAGCAGATGGTCGCGCATCTTAAGGCGCATCTCACGCACTTCGCTGGCTAGCTGTTTCCTGTCTCTTGCTTGGCGCAGCACGCTGTCACGCACCGCCTGAAATTCCTGCGCCAGGGCGTTATCGCCGAAGACAAAGCGAGCACGAACCAAAGCCTGATGTTCCCAGGTCCAGGCCTCCTGCTGCTGATACTCGCCGAAATGCCCAATTTCACTGACCAAGAGCCCGGAGGCGCCCGATGGTCGCAGGCGCATGTCTACCTCGTAAAGCTCGCCCGACATGGTGCGGGTGGAAAACAGGTGTAATATCCGCTGCGCCAGTTTGAGATAGAAGTGCCCTACATCCAACGGCTTGTCACCGTCAGTCGAACCGCCCTTGGCATTGTGCAGAAACACCAGGTCGAGATCCGAGCCGTAGCCCAGCTCAATGCCACCCAGCTTGCCATAGCCGACGACGGCAAAACCTATCTCCCCTTCAGCCAGGCCAGGCGGCACGCCGTGGCGCTCTGTCATTTGCTGCCAGGCCTGTTGCACTACTTGCTCTATGATGGCTTCGGCAAGAAAAGTCAGGTGATCGCTGACCTGCATGATAGGTAAGACCCCGGTGACATCCGCGGCGGCAATTTTCAACTGTTGCGACAGTTTAAACTGCCTGAGCGCCTCCATCTGCTGCTCCATATCCTCTTCCGGAACCCGCAGCAGGTATTGGCGCAGTTCACTGCCGTAGTCATCCAGAGAGGTGGTGTCATAAAGCTGCGCCGGATCGATCAGTTCATCCAGCAACATGGGGAATTTCGCCAGCTGCTGGGCAATCCAGGGACTGGCACAACACAGGCTCACCAATTGTTGGCGGGCGCCAGGGTTTTCACACAGAAGTTCAAGATAAGTGGTACGGGTGAGGATCTGCTCCAGTACGCCGGTTACCGGCTTGAATGCCTTCCCGGGATTGGGCTGCAGCGTCAGCTCCTCAAGCATTTTCGGCATCAGCTTATCCAGGGTATCCCGCCCTCTTGGCCCTATGGCCCGACGTGATACCGTCTCGCGCCAATGAGCCAGACTGCTCCAGAGTTCATTGTCTTCTATGCCTCGCTCGGCCAGCAGCGATTGTATGTCTCCCTCGCTGTCACAGACCCAAAGCTGACAGGCCCAGCTGTCGCTTTGCTCCTCATTGTCTTCATCACCGCCGACGGTATCGCGAAAATGGCGATGAATCTTGAACATAGCGGCCTCAACCTCACTGCGCAGTTCTGCTTCATTGGCCATCTCCAACGCGTAGCAGAGACGATGCCAATCCAGGCCGTTATCCGGCAGGGTCTGGGTCTGTTTATCCCCTATGGCCTGCAACAGGTTTTCTACCCGGCGCAGCAGCAGATAACTCTGCTTGAGTTCATCTACCGCCAGATACTCAAGTTGCCCCAAACTAAAGAGGGTATCTATGGCATCGAACAAGCTTTGACTGCGCAGCGCCGGCTCCCGGCCGCCGCGGATAAGCTGAAAACTCTGCACCACGAACTCCACTTCGCGGATACCGCCGGCACCGAGTTTGATGTTGTCCTTGAGCTGGCGCCGCCGCACTTCCTGGGCAATCAGGCGCTTCATCCGCCTTAAGGAATCTATGGCGGAAAAGTCGATATAACGCCGGTAAACAAAGGGGCGTAGCAGGTCGTGAAGCTCATCCGAGTATTGAGTCCAGGGACCAAGCGCGCGGGCTTTGACCATGGCGTAACGCTCCCAGTCACGCCCCTGCTCCTGATAATAATCCTCAAGGGCGCTGTAGCTGACCACCAGCGGGCCACTCTCTCCATAGGGGCGCAAACGCATGTCGACCCGGAACACAAAGCCATCGACTGTGACCTGCCCCAGCAGATTGACCAGGCGTTGCCCCATGCGGATAAAGAACTGCTGGTTATCCAGGCTGCGCCGACCGCCCTGGGTCTCACCGTGTTCCGGAAAGGTAAAGATCAAGTCGATATCAGATGAGAAGTTCAGCTCACGGCCGCCCAGCTTACCCATCCCCAGGATCATCAAAGGTTGTGGCTTGCCGTCGCAGTCACAGGGGGTTCCCAGACTCTGGCACATTTCGCGATAGAGCCAGTCTCTGGCGCCAATTATCAGTGCCTCTGCCAATACAGAGAGATCGAGCAGTGACTCCTGCAGCGGGCTATAACCCATGAAGTCGCGCCAGGCGAGGCGCACCATTTGCCGGTTGCGATAGTTTCGCAGCACTGACTTGGCGGTTTCTTCCTGGGTGACAGGGTCGAGCTGGGATTGGATTTCGTCGGCAAAGTCTTGTCTATCCAGGCGAGTGAGCTGGCCGCTAAAGAAGGGGGCAATCCATTCAGGGTGGCGGCACAGCTGAGTGGCAACATAATCACTCAAGCCCATAACCCGCTGCAGCTCCTGCTGCTCTATGAGGCTGAGCTCGGTGACCACCTCAGGCCAGCGCTCCACCAGCAGGTGCCAATGCTTACCGGCCTGTTTGCACAGCAACTCGGAAAACGGCTTTTGACTGTCACACCCCAATTCCATAGTTATCCCTGTTCGATTGTATTCAAGACCATTTAGACATATTATGTCATCTTTGCCGCACAAACGTCCGCTCGACATGGATTTTAACCGGCCGATGCAGATGATTCTGACTTCACCCCAATTCTTGTGGGTGATACTCTGTGCACAGATTACACCAACTTGCACTGACGGCCTACGGGGACCAGAGGTTTTAGCACCGTTTGCCTGGCTCAAGTGCTTATCATAATGGAGAAAACATGGCAGGAATGCTGATCCGTATTCTCAGTCTGCTGATGCTGTTATCACTGACAGCCTGCGGTGACGACAGACCCGAGCAGATTGCCCAGTTGCAACAGCTGAATGACCAACGTCTGGAAAAACTCGGCCAGATGCTGGACAAAGACCAGCTGCGCAATGGCATCTTACTCAAACAGTATGGTCAAATTCTGGCGCAGCAGCGGCCGGAGCTACAGCCGCTGGTGGAGCAACTAACACTGGATGCCACCAGTAAGGGACCACTGTACAAGTCACTGGAAAGCAGGGTGAAAGACGCCAAGGTGGCGAGCAACTTTGTCAATCTTGACCAACAGTTGGAAGAGGGAAACAACCTCTATCAAGCGCTGGACTCTAGCCTGTTCAACGACATGCTGTCAGATCCCGTCAATGTGATTGCCGATATGTCAGAGGGCAAACTCGCCAGGGTCAACGCCATCAGCCGCGAGGCTTCAACCCTGGCCAATGGCTCGGAAGACTTTGGTGCCGGCAGCCAGTTAGTAGGTAACCCCGCCTATGGCCAGTGGCAAACCGATTCCAACGGCATGTCCTTTTGGGCCTGGTATGGCATGTACTCCATGTTTTCCAACCTGTTCCACAGGCCGGTTTATTATGACAACTGGTCCAGAGGCAGGGATTACAGTTACTACAATGATGTGGGGCGCTATCGCTATACCTCCCCCAAGCAGGCTAAGGCCCAAACCCAGGTCTATGAGCGCACCAAAAAACGTTTCGACTCTCAAGGCAAACGCTTTGACAGCCCTTATGCCAAGTCCCGCTCCGGCTCAAGCGCCCTCTCTCGTCAGAGCAGCGCCGCACCCAAGCCATCCAGCAGTGGGCAAACGGCCAGTAAGTTTCGCTCTAATTACTCTAAAGACAGCAGTTTCCGTAATTCTGGCAGTCGCACCAGCCGTGGTGTCAGCCGGGGCAAATAACTCAGCCAGGATCACAACTTAAGGAATGAACATGACTCTATTTCAGGAATTCGGCATCACTCAGGAACTGGCCGTCATACTCGCCATCGACCTTTCTATCGCCGTGGTACTGCTCACTCTGACCCGCTACCTGCAGGGCTGGAGTGTTCGGGTAAACAGCAGTGAAGAGCTGGCAGTCAGAGACAACTTCGCCTTCGGCATCAGCACCGCCGGCGCTGTGGCGGCACTGGGTATAGTACTGACCGGCGCCATTACCGGCGCCGCCGCTCACAGTTATCTGCAGGAAGCCATCGGCATGAGCGCCTACGGCCTGTTTGGTCTAGTGCTAATCAAACTGGGGCGCTTTTTGCACGATAAAATCGCCTTGAATAATATCGACAAGAATGCCCTGGTACTTAAAGGCAATGTGTCGGTTGCCATAGTCGATGCCTCGGCCGCTATCGCCACTGCGATTATTATCCGCGCCGTGCTGCTATGGGCCGAAGATCTGACCCTGGATACCTTTATTGCCATCCTCAGCGCCTTTGCTATTTCTCAATTGATGCTGGTGTTACTGACCCGCCTCAGAGAGAATCGCTACGCCGCCCGCAACCAAGACAGCTCAATGCAGCAAGCGCTGGCGCAGGGAAATACCGCCCTGGCGATACGCCATGCCGGGGCGATGATCGCCATGGCGCTGAGCTTCAATGCCGCCAGTCACTTTATCGTCTTCAGCCCTGAAGCCTATGTCACCAACGCCCTTGGCTGGCTGGTGTTCTCCTTCATTATGTTGGTGGTACTGAGCCTGTTGCTACCCTTGGTCAAACTCCTGGTGCTGGCAAAAATTGACCTCGCCGATGAGGTGGAGAAGCAGCACAACATAGGCTTGGCCGCAGTTGAAATGGCGATCAGCATAGCGGTTGCGCTGATCCTCACCGCTTTGATGGCCTGATCCAGTGGCATTAAGTAGTCACACCAACACCCAAGAGCCCAACAGACGTCACTTAGGTGCCCTCGATGATGCCTTGCTTCTGGGGATCATGGGGGTACTGGCGGCCTGTGGTCTGATATACGAATACCTGTTTTCCCATTATGCCGGGCGCATTTTGGGCGCCCTCGAGGCGGCCATCTACACCATGATAGGCTTGATGATAGTCTCCATGGGCTTGGGGGCCTTTGCCGCCCGCAAGATAAAGTGCGCCTTCAGTGGCTTTGCAGTATTGGAATTGACTGTCGCCTTGCTGGGCTCACTGGCGATTCTGATCACCGCGGCCGTCATCGGCTTTGGCCACGAGCTGCCGGAACTGATAGGACGAACTCTGGGGCTACCGCCGGATCATCTGCCTCAGGGTGGCTTTATCGGCCGTTTTCAGGAGTTGTCCCGCTACCTGCCCTATTTCTGGGGTGTGTTGCTCGGTTTGATGATAGGCATGGAGATCCCGCTCATTGCCAGGGTGCGTCAGGCACTGTCCGATGAACACCTGCTGCACAATGCCGGCACCATTTATGGCGCCGACTATATAGGTGCCGGTGTGGGTGCGGCGCTCTGGGTCGGCTTTATGCTGGCGCTGGATATCCAGCTGGCTGCAGCCATGACCGCCGCCTTTAACCTCTTGGCCGGGTTTATCTTTATCATTCGCTTCAGGGACAGGATCCGCGCCGCCAACTGGTTACTGGCGGCACACGTACTGGCCACAGGAGTGCTGCTGATGCTAGCCATCAAGGGGCCGACCTGGGAGCAAGGATTCAACAACCTCCTGTATCAAGACAAGGTGGTCTATGCCAAGGCTACCCGGTTTCAGCAACTGACACTGACCAAGCGCCTGATGGGTAACCATCTGCCACCGGTTTACTCCCTCTATATCAATGGCAGGCTGCAGTTCTCCTCCAGTGATGAACATATCTATCACGCCTTTCTGGTACATCCGACTCTGGCTGCGAGTGCCCGTCACGATAAGGTGTTGATCATAGGCGGCGGTGATGGATTGGGCTTGAAACAGGTACTGAAATGGCAACCCAAGCAGGTCACTCTGGTGGATCTCGATGCCGAGATGGTCAAGCTATTCAAAGAACCCGGGGCTGACGTACCGGAAGATCTCAGGACAGCATTGCTCGGCCTCAACGGCAACGCCTTTGCCGATCCCAGGGTGGAAACGGTTTTCGACGATGCCTTTAACGGTGTCGACCGCTTGCTGGCCCGCGGCGATAAATACGATGCCATCATAGTGGATCTGCCTGATCCCTCACATCCGGATCTCAATAAGCTCTATTCAGACCTGTTTTATAAAAAACTCAGGGAACTTCTGAGCGCAGATGGAGCCATCAGTATACAGTCCACCTCGCCTTACCATGCGACCAAGGCCTTTATCTCTGTAGGCAAGACCCTGGCGCTGGCGGGATTCAAGGTGAATCAGTATCACCACAATGTGCCCAGCTTTGGCGAATGGGGCTGGACCATAGGGACACTCAATGGCCAGGATGCCAAGAGTCGGCTGCAGCAGATGCAGCAACTGCCGGTGGAGGATGACTGGTTGACGCCTGGGCTTATCCGCGGAGCCTTCGAGTTTCCGAAACAGTTTTACACTAAGATGGACCAGGTTCAGCCCAACACCATAGGCTCACTGCAGCTGTATTACTACCACCTGCAGGCATGGACAGATGAACAAGGTGTAGCAACCTTTTAAACAGGCAAAGATAACGCTTGACATATTATGTCTCGGTGTTATCTTTAAACGCAGACATAATATGTCAAAGAGGACAAATATGAATATTCACACTATTGCCAATCATTTAAATGGACTTGGCGACAACAGCTCTACTGGGTTCCAGTTTGACTGTTACCCCATTGAAGGGGATGTAGAAGTGTTGCAGGTCAATGTGGTTGGCCGTGAAGAGATCCCCGTATTTGTTTCGGTAACGGAAAACCAAATCCTCTGCATCAGTTATCTCTGGGGAGAGGATGAACTCAAGCAGGAACGCCGTGCCGAGATGTTTGAAACCATGTTGGAACTCAACATCCCTATGCCACTGTCTTCATTCGCCAAGATTGACGATAAATATGTGGTTTACGGTGCACTCTCCCTGCAATCGAGCATGCTGGAAATAGAGCAGGAACTCTCTGTCCTGTCTGACAACTGTCTCGAAGTCATTGACGAACTGGTCGACTTTTTGAAATAAGGAGCCAAATCATGGGCATACTGAACAAAATTCTTACAGCATTCCGCGGTGGGGCCAACGAAGTCGGCCAAAGCATAGTGGATGCCAATTCAACCCGCATCTTCGAACAGGAGATCCGTGACGCCGAGAAACACCTCACCAAGGCCAAGCGTGAACTGACAGATGTGATGGCCAAAGAGATGCAAGCCAGCCGTGAAATCGATCGCATTAAGCGTGCTGTCGCCGAGCATGAAGGCTATGCCACTCAGGCACTGGAAAAAGGCAATGAAACTCTGGCACTGGAAGTGGCCGAGAAAATTGCCCAGCTGGAAATGGAACTGGCCGAGCAACAAACTGCCAATGACAGCTTCAGCGCCCATGCTGCCCGCCTGAAAGATCTGGTGAAGAAGACCGAACGTCAGCTGGCCGACTATCAGCGTCAGTTGAGCATGGTCAAGACCACTGAAAGCGTGCAAAAGGCCACGGCTTCTATTACCGACTCTTTCGCGTCAAGCAACTCCAAGCTGCTCAACGCCAAAGACTCACTGGAGCGTATCAAGGCACGTCAGCAACAGTTTGACGACCGCTTGAAGGCTGCCGAAAACCTGGAAGCCGAGAACAGCGACCAATCGCTGAAAGCCAAGCTGGCTGAAGCCGGTATCGGCGAGCAAAAGAGCAACGCCAGCGATGTGCTCGAGCGTTTGAAAGCCAAGAAAGGCTGATAACCTATGGGATTCTTTGGCAGCCTGTTTGGCAAAAAAGAAACTCCAGTGCGTCAGCTTAAGCACCCATCAGAGCTGCAAAAGGGCGATATGATCTCCCTTGATGACAGCTTTGCCCTGCCCGCGCATCTGCGCGGGCAGCAGCTTAGGGTCGAAGCCGTCAATACCTATGAGTATCAGCGCAGTCAGTCGACTGAGTGGGTACTCAAGGGGCACAGCGGCGAAGCCATCTATCTGGGGCTGGATGAAGACGACGAAACCTGGCTGGCTTTCTCGCTGAAGATAAGCCGCGCTCAGGTCGATGCCTTATTCGATCTGGATGATTTCTCCGCGATCTTCGATGAGCCGGGGAAAGCAGAGCTGAGTACCAAGGCACTCACTGCCGAGACTGAGATGCTTGAGCAATGGCTCGGGAAACACTACCATCAGGTCAGTTTTGCTGAGTTTGGCTATTTCCACCGGGAAGATTACCGTGGACTCAGGCCGCCTCAGGATGCTGACGGTGCAACAGGTGATGCCTTCGAAAGCTATCAGTTGCTGGATGACGATGAGTCTCGCGCTCTGGATATCGAAGTCTATGAAGGCGGCGAAACCGACGTTGCGCTGACCCTTTACCGCCCCCTCAGCGATATTCGTGACTACTGGCCAGGAGAATAATGCGGCATGAGCAAGAACCACCCTTATCCGGAAAAATGGTTACAAAACCAAAAGGCTGCCAAGGCGACTCAGGTAGCTTTTGATCTGGATGAAAGGTTTCAATACTCCATCCGCAAGGCGGCCCTGGATACAGGTGTCAGCCCTTCAGATCAGATACGCATGATATTGGGTTTATCCGTGGCCAAGCGTCCCAAGCGGCCACGGTTAACCGTTTCGCTCAGCCCCACCGATTATGTCCAGCTCGCCGAAAAATACGGCCTTGCTCCGGATGCGCAATTGGAAATCAAAAAACGGGTATTGGAAGACCTGGTACAATTCGTAGACGAGCAATAAACAAGCGCGTTTACAGCTAACGGCAAGTCTTTTACCCTGAAAGGATACAAAGTTTCTCAATGGAAGAACCAATGCCGGATAAATCTCGCTGGTTCCTGAAACCGCCTGTTCAGGTCTCCCCTTTCGAATTGGCGATGATGATGTTGTCGCTGATCTCTGTGGTTGTGATCCTTATCATGACCTTTGTCCCTGTCGATCCTGAAACCCACAAGTTGTTGTTTTATATCGATACGGGTATCTGCTTTATCTTTATGAGTTATTTCCTGGTGGGTCTGTTCCGGGCAGAGAATAAACTCACCTATATCAAGTCTCACTGGGTCGACTTTGTCGCCAGTATTCCGGCGATTGAAGCACTGCGCTTTGCCCGTTTATTTCAGATCCTCAGGGTATTGAGGCTCATTCGCATGAGTCGTTCCCTGATAGGGCCACTGCTGAAGCAAAGGCGTCAGGCCACCATCGCCAGCTTGCTGGTATCCATGGTCACCATCATCACCATAGCCTCGGTATTGATGTTGCTGGTGGAAAGCGGCGTCGAAGGTGCCAATATTCAAACCGCCGAAAACGCCATCTGGTGGGCAATAGTGACCATTTCCACCGTAGGTTACGGTGACTTTTACCCTGTGACTACAGTAGGCCATGTAATAGGTGGCGTGGTCATCGTCTGCGGGGTCAGTTTCTTCGGGGTTATTTCCGGTTATATGGCATCACTGTTTGTCGCTCCCGATGAGCAGGAGAGCCTGGAAAACCAAAGCAAGGTCATCAAGAGCGAGTTGGATCTGGTACTCGAACGCATGGAAGCCAACCAACAACAGATGCTGACGGAAATCGCCGACTTGAAACAGAAGCTGGCGCAGCAGCAACGGGACTAATCAATCGACTAAAAAGGACGCCGAGGCGTCCTTCTTTGTGCTTACTTCCGGGCTATTCGTCCGGAACTCTTACCAGGCATCAGCGCCAGTAGGGTTGCTGCTGCAGTGCCATCTTGCGGGATTGTTCCATGGCAAAAATCAGACTCTGCTGTTTGTCTGCCAAAGCCTCGGCAAGCTCTGGCGCCAACTGCTCGGCCATAGCATAAGCGCCAAGACTGATGATCCCCTGACTCAAGTCCTGCCAGGGCGCGCGGAAACTATCGCGAGCCTTGGATGAGTAGAGACTGCCATAGGCCAGCCCCACCAGAATGCCTTCATCCAAGGGAGCTGCCAGCTTGAGATAATCATCACGGCTGAGTTCGTCTCCCGGCATGGCCGCCAGCAGTTTTTGCCAGGAAGCCTCCTGCAGACCGTCACAGGTTCCCTTCAAGCCCCCTGCCACGGCTATCTGCATCTCGCCACTGGCCAGCTCAAGCAACATATTCACCAGTTGCAACTGCAGCTGACCATAACGGCAATCCTGCCATAGCGCTTGCAAGCGGCTGCGGAAATCCATCTTTTGCAACTGTTGCACGGCTCGCTCGCGCACGCTCTCGGCATTGGCCAACTTACCAAGCAACAATTTATCCTGGGCCAGACGCGTGAGAGAGTTGGCTTCTGTTACAAAGGCGAGTTGCTGCTCCAGCCAGGAAAATCCCGCATCTGTCTGGCTGTTGCCCAGAGTAAACTGGCCCAGGGTCAAGCGCAGCAGGCGCACACAGGAGCGCAGACGCTGCCACAATAACGCTTGCCCTGCCGGGTCATCCAAACTCTCGGCAATCATGCCCTCCAACAGCTGCCAACGCTCCAGCGCCGTTTCCAGCACCACCAGGAGGGTAGCTTTGATATCACTGTCGCAGGGCAGGCTGATATATTGCAGCGCCTCCAACGCCAGCGGACTGGCCTGCTGCGCCAGACGATAACCTCGCTGCGCCTTGCTGGCCTTCCCAAGACGCATGGGCAGATTGGCAGCAACCTGCTGTGCCAACGGCAAGAGATCGGCCGCCCGGCCACGCTTGAGTTCAAACTCCAACTCACAAAGCGATTCGCTCTGGCCCCCGGCGGCGATAGTGCCGGTATCCAGAGCCAGTTCTATCAGGCTCTCCCCCTGAACCACCAACCAGCGGCAACGCTGAAAATCGGTATGAAACAGGCAGGTAAGCCGGGCCTGCAACGCATCGATGTCGGAATTCTCAGGCCAAATTTCGGCGGGAAATAGCGACAAAACCGGGCTATTGGCGTCTATATCGACATTGTATTCCGGCCGACTGTGGATCCCACCGCTGACACGACCGGCCGTTTTTATGGTTTGCTCCCGCTTGCCATCACATCCGCGGACTCTAAGGCCCATATCCAGCTGACGCAGTGCCAGCTCGGGCGTATCATAATAGCCATTACTTAGCTGCTGGCACCCTTGGGATGTGGCAGCGGGTAAGGAGTTCAGAAATGTGGTCAGGCGACTGACTTCCGTGGCGGGGAAAAAGAGCTTAAGTTCTATCTCATTTTGTTGATTGTCGGCATCCATGGTGCACTACTGCTCATTTTGTCATCAAAAATTCATCATCTCGTCATTTCGAGGTCACAATGTCATATTGTTGTCACAAAAATGACCTAGGATTATCCTGTCGGGTGATATATAACCCGATAGAATAAGAACTGACGTGTTTTCTGTAAAAACACAGTTTCAATAAGCGGACGCTTGGGTTAACATTCGCCCGCTTTTCCAATAGTGGAATAACCTAAATAGGTAAACGGCTATGCCAGTAAACTCTATTTTAGGCGTGTTTGCAAAATCGCCGATAAAACCTCTGCAAGAGCATATAGACAAAGTATACGATTGCGCTTCGTTACTTGTGCCCTTCTTCGAAGCAACCATAGCTGAAGATTGGGACAATGCGGTCACTATTCGCAAGAAGATCAGCCAAGAGGAAAAAGAAGCTGACTCACTGAAACGCGAAATCCGCCTGACACTGCCAGGTGGTTTGTTTATGCCAGTAGAAAGGACTGACTTGCTGGAGCTCCTGACTCAACAGGACAAAATCGCCAATAAAGCCAAAGATATTTCAGGTCGAATCATCGGCCGCCAACTGCTTGTCCCTCAAACCATCCAAACCCCTTTCATCGCTTATTTGCAGCGCTGCCTGGATGCAGTCGCCCTGGCCAAAGAAGCGATCAACGAGCTCGATGATCTGCTGGAAGCAGGCTTCCGTGGCCGTGAAGTGGATTTGGTAGCCAAAATGATCAGTGAACTCGATGCCATCGAAGAAGACACTGATGATCTGCAAATTCAGGTGCGTCGACAGCTGTTCGCTATGGAAGCTGAACTGAATCCTATCGATGTCATGTTTCTCTATAAGATAATTGAGTGGGTTGGTGACCTGGCAGATCTTGCCGAACGTGTCGGTTCCCGCCTTGAGCTGATGCTGGCTCGCGTCTAACAAACAAAAGGTTATCAAGGTAACAACATGGTTGATGTATTAGTCACCTATGGCCCCTGGCTCATAGGTATCGCGGCTGTTTTCGGGTTTCTTATGGCCTGGGGCATTGGAGCCAACGACGTGGCGAATGCAATGGGTACGTCTGTTGGTTCAAACGCAATTACCATTAAGCAAGCGATCATTATCGCAATGATCTTTGAATTCGCCGGGGCCTATCTAGCCGGTGGCGAAGTCACCAGCACCATTCGCAATGGGATCATAGATTCCAGCTACTTTACCGAAGTGCCGGAACTCCTGGTCTACGGCATGATAGCTTCGCTACTGGCCGCAGGCATTTGGCTGGTCGCCGCATCAGCTCTGGGCTGGCCGGTTTCCACCACTCACTCTATCGTGGGTGCCATCATAGGTTTTGCCGCCGTGGGCGTGGGCACTGAAGCCGTTGCCTGGGGCAAAGTCGTTGGTATCGTTGGCTCTTGGGTCATCACCCCTGCGATTTCCGGCTTTATCGCCTTTATGATTTTCCAGAGCGTACAAAAACTGATTTTCAACACCGAAGATCCTCTGGGTAACGCCAAACGTTATGTGCCTTTCTACATGGCCTTTGCCGGCTTTGTAATGTCTTTGGTCACCATCACCAAAGGATTGAAACACGTTGGTCTCAAGTTCAGCACTGTCGAAGCCTATCTGCTGGCACTGGCGATTGCCATTCTGGTGGGTATCGCAGGTAAAATTGCCATCAGCCGCCTGAAAATGAGCAGCAAAAATGACCGCCAAACTCAATTTGGTAACGTGGAAAGAGTCTTCGCTATCCTGATGGTAGTGACTGCCTGTTGTATGGCTTTTGCCCATGGTTCCAATGACGTGGCCAACGCCATCGGCCCATTGGCCGCGGTAGTCTCTGTAGTCAGCAGTGGCGGAGAAATCGGCTCTAAGTCAGCTTTGGTTTGGTGGATTCTGCCTCTAGGCGCCGTCGGTATCGTTATGGGACTGGCCATATTCGGTAAGCGCGTAATGACCACCATAGGCAAAAATATTACTCACCTGACCCCAAGTCGCGGCTTTGCCGCCGAGCTGGCTGCTGCGTCAACCGTGGTTATCGCCTCGGGTACAGGTTTGCCTATCTCCACCACTCAAACTCTGGTGGGTGCGGTACTGGGTGTGGGCATGGCCAGGGGTATTGCCGCCATCAATATCGGTGTGGTTCGCAACATTGTGGTCTCTTGGGTCGTCACCCTGCCAGCCGGTGCCGGCTTGTCTATTCTGTTCTTCTTCACCATTAAAGGTGTGTTCGGCTAACAGAAATAGCTGTAGAAATCACGGTAAATATCATGATTATAAGAGGGAAGTCGAATGACTTCCCTCTTGCATTGGCGCCCTCAAATCCCTAGCATGTGGGCAGTATTTTGCGACAGAGAATGACTAAGTGTTAAGACTCCTGACTCTCATAGGGATGATGCTCCTGTCTCCCACCCTATTGGCCCAAGGCCAGACGCGCTATATTTCGGACGATGTCTTCATCTATATTCATGGTGGACCCGGCACTCAATACCGGATCCTGGGTAGTGTCGAAGCCGGTCAGCAGATAAGCGTGTTGCCTGAGCGCCAAGGCGATTACACCAAGATTATCGACCATAAGGATCGTGAAGGCTGGGTATTGACCAGCATGATCTCCAAGGACAAGTCGCTGCGTTTTCGCGTCTCAGAACTGGAAAGCCAGTTGGCCGAAGCCAAAGGCCAGCTCACAGGACTTCAGAGCGAAAATGGTGACTTCAAGGGCGAGCTTGGCAGCCTCAAGTCTCAGCTGAGCAAGGCCCAGGCGGAACTGGCTGAAGCCAGCACAGAACGCGACGAAGCCATAGCTAAGCTCAAGTCGATGAAAGACAATGAACGTTTCCGTATGTGGCAGGAAGGCGGACTCATCGCCGCCCTGGGTTTAATCCTCGGGGTCATTCTGGTTTACATGCCAAGACCACAGCGACGCAAGAAAGATCGTTGGATGTAATAGCATTTTTTCCCTTCTCAAAGGCCAGTGTTTAAAACCACTGGCCTTTTGTTTATGTGACTTTACAGCTGGGCTACGTAAAGCCAATTAAACAATTTTCACATTCCCGCCAAGATTGGTGTCACAGATCACATTTTGATTGTATAATCGGCGCGCGCAAGCGCCAATATTGTATACAAAAATAATAAAGCGTCTTTTGCGTCAGACATATTCCAGGTAATTCGAGCAGTCCTTAACTGCCCCCAACCGGCTTAGATGGAAGCGATAACTATGTTCAAAGCGAGTGAAGTTCTGGCAGGCCACTATGATAGCGCCAATCTCGACGAACTCTTTAAAGCCATCAGTGACAACTATATTGTCGACGAAGAGCAATATCTGTCCGATCTGATCAAGCTAGTCCCGTCGAGTGACGAAACCATAGAGCGTGTGACCCGTCGCGCCCACGACTTGGTCAGCAAGGTTCGTCAATATGACAAAAAAGGTCTGATGGTAGGTATAGACGCTTTTTTACAGCAATACAGCCTTGAGACTCAGGAAGGCATCATACTCATGTGCCTGGCCGAAGCCCTGCTGCGGATCCCGGATCCGGAAACGGCCGATGCCCTGATTGAAGACAAGCTATCAGGTGCCAAATGGGACGAGCATCTATCAAAGAGTGATTCTGTATTGGTCAACGCCTCGACATGGGGCCTGATGCTGACGGGCAAAATCGTCAAACTGGATCGCAACCTGGATGGCAGTCCAAGCAACTTATTGAAGCGCTTGGTTAATCGCCTGGGTGAGCCGGTGATCCGTCAAGCCATGTATGCCGCCATGAAGATCATGGGCAAACAGTTCGTACTCGGCCGCACAGTTAAAGAAGCGCTGAAAAACAGTGAAGACAAGCGCAAGCAGGGCTATACCCACTCTTACGACATGCTGGGTGAAGCCGCACTGACCCAGAGAGACGCCCAGAAATACTTCCAGGATTACTCCCACGCCATCAGCGAATTGGGAGCCCAGCAGTACGATGAATCCCAGGCGCCCAGACCGACGATTTCCATCAAACTGTCGGCGCTGCATCCCCGCTATGAAGTGGCCAATGAAGACAGAGTCATGTCCGAGTTGTATGCCACAGTGATCAAACTGATTGAGCAGGCTCGCAGCCTGAATGTCGGTATCTCTATCGATGCCGAAGAGGTAGACCGTCTTGAGTTGTCGCTCAAGCTGTTCCGCAAGCTATACAACTCAGAAGCCGCCAAGGGCTGGGGCCTTTTGGGAATAGTGGTGCAGGCATACTCCAAACGGGCACTGCCTGTACTCCTGTGGCTGACCAAGCTTGCCAAAGAGCAAGGCGATGAAATCCCGCTGCGACTGGTGAAAGGCGCTTATTGGGACAGCGAACTCAAGTGGGCTCAACAGGCAGGTGAAGCCGGTTACCCTCTCTACACCCGCAAGGTGGGGACGGATCTCTCCTATTTGGCCTGTGCCCGTTTCCTGCTGTCGGACAAGACCCGTGGTGCCATCTATCCACAATTTGCCAGCCATAACGCCCAGACGGTCGCGGCCATCAGCGATATGGCCGGCGATCGTGAGTTTGAATTCCAGCGTCTTCATGGCATGGGACAGGAACTGTACGACACTATTTTGGCGGAAAGCCGAGCTCGCACCGTCAGAATTTATGCCCCGATAGGTGCCCATAAAGATCTGCTGCCCTATCTGGTGCGCCGTCTACTGGAAAACGGTGCCAACACTTCATTTGTGCATAAGTTGGTGGATCCCAAGACACCGATCGATTCACTGATCACCCACCCTCTGGTGACAGTCAAACAATACAAAACCCTGGCCAATAACAAGATAGTGAAGCCTGCCGACATTTTTGGCAGTGAACGCAAAAACTCCAAGGGACTCAATATGAACATTCTCTCTGAAGCCGAACCCTTCTTCGCAGCACTGGATCAGTTCAAGACTCATCAATGGCATGGCGGCCCGCTGATCAATGGTGAAACCCTGAGCGGCGAGTCAAAGGCGGTTGTCAGCCCCTATGACACGACACAAACCGTCGGTCAGGTGGTTTTTGCCGACAACCAAGCCGTCGAGCAGGCCATCAGTTCAGCCGTCGCAGCTTTCCCTGCCTGGTGTCGCACACCGGTGGAAAAGCGCGCCAACGCGCTGCAAAAACTGGCCGACCTGCTGGAAGAAAATCGCGAAGAGCTGATCGTGCTCTGTACCCGCGAAGCAGGCAAGAGCCTGCAGGACGGCATAGATGAAGTCCGCGAAGCCATCGACTTCTGCCGCTACTATGCGGTGCAGGCCAAGAAGATGATGAGCAAGCCCGAGCTACTCCCTGGGCCGACCGGCGAATTGAACGAGCTGTTTGTTCAAGGCCGCGGTGTCTTTGTCTGTATCAGCCCCTGGAACTTCCCGTTGGCGATTTTCCTCGGTCAGGTGACTGCTGCCCTTGCTGCCGGCAACACGGTTATCGCCAAACCTGCCGAGCAAACCTGCCTGGTGGGTTACCGCGCCGTACAACTGGCCCATGAAGCCGGGATCCCCAAAGAAGTGCTGCAATTCCTGCCGGGCACAGGCGCCAGTGTCGGCGCCGCACTGACCAGCGACGAACGTATTGGCGGCGTATGCTTCACAGGTTCTACCGGCACGGCCAAGGTGATCAACCGTGCTCTGGCTGCCCGCGAAGGCGCCATCATTCCGCTTATCGCCGAAACCGGTGGTCAAAATGCCATGGTGGTAGACTCCACCTCCCAGCCGGAGCAAGTGGTCAACGATGTGGTTGCCTCTTCTTTTACCAGTGCCGGCCAGCGCTGCTCGGCGCTACGGGTACTCTATCTGCAGGAAGATATCGCCGATCGGGTACTGGAGATCCTCAAGGGTGCCATGGATGAACTCAGCATTGGCTATCCAGGTTCAGTGAAGACAGATGTCGGCCCTGTGATCGATGCCACAGCCAAGGCTAATCTCAACGCTCATATCGAGCACATCAAACAGGTAGGCAAGCTTATCAAACAGGTGGAGCTGCCCGCTGACTGTAAGGATGGCCATTTCGTTGCTCCAACAGCGGTGGAAATCGATTCCATCAAGGTGCTGGAGAAAGAACATTTCGGCCCGATACTGCACGTTATCCGTTTCAAAGCCTCAGAGCTGGACAAGGTGATTGCCGATATCAACAGCACAGGCTTTGGTCTGACTCTGGGAATCCACAGCCGCAATGAAGGCCACGCCCTGAGCGTTGCCGACCGAGTCAATGTAGGTAACGTCTATATCAACCGTAACCAGATTGGCGCTGTGGTGGGTGTACAGCCCTTCGGTGGTCAGGGGCTTTCCGGCACAGGCCCCAAGGCTGGCGGGCCACACTACCTGACCCGCTTTATGACAGAAAAGACCCGCACCAACAACATCACAGCCATAGGTGGCAATGCCACTCTGCTATCACTGGGTGATGCGGAATAATCTCCACCCATGAAAAAAGCCAGGAATAGTTTCCTGGCTTTTTATTACCTGCTCACGGCAAACAAACTCACGCTATCAGCTCTTGGCTTCCTCGGGACAAAAGTTGTCCATCACCAGAGCGCAGGCTGCATCGCCGGTAATATTCAGCGATGTACGTATCATGTCAAATACCCGGTCGAGGGCAAACAGCAGTGGCAGCCCATCAATAGGGATCTTGGCCGCCAGTAATACGGCCACCACCAGGAAAGAAGGTCCCGGCACCCCGGCCTGGCCAATAGCGCCCAAGGTGGAGGTGAAGATGATAGCCGCATAGGCGGCAAGGCTCAGATCAATGTTATACATTTGGGCAAAGAACATGGCGACCAAACCATAATAGATGGCGTTGCCGCTCATATTGATGGTGGCACCCAACGGCAATACGAAAGAAGCCGTGGCTTTTGAGACTTTCAACTCCTGCTCACAAGTTTCCATATTCACCGGCAAGGTTGCCATGGAGGAAGCTGTGGACAGCGCCATGACCTGTGGCTTTTTCATTGCACTGATAAAGCGTGCCGCCGACACCTTGGAAAACAGTTGCACCACCAAGGGGAAGAAGATGAAACCATAAATCAAAATTGCCCCAACGAAGACGATGAACAGTTTAAATACCACCTCCAGGGCTTCAAAACCAAAGGTGCCGACTGAGTCAGCCATCAGACCGAATACGCCTATGGGGGCCACCAGCATCACACAGTTGATCATCCATACCATGGCCTCTGTGATGGCGTTGAGCGCGCCGAGGATCGGCTTGGCACCATCGCCCTTGACCTTGGTCAGTGCTATGCCGAAGAAGATACTGAACACCAGGATCTGCAGAATATTGCCGCCTGTCAGCGACTCAAACACATTGGTTGGTATCATGCCGATGAAGGTATCCATCACCCCGGGGAGATCGCCCTGCTCCTTGGTGACTTCCATCAGATCCGTCATACTGTGAGCGGTAAAATCAACACCCTTGCCCGGTTCAAACAGGTTTCCCAGCGCCAATGCCATCGCCACGGCAATGCCCGAAGTCACAATAAAGAAGCCGAATGTTCCGAGACCGATTTTCCCAGCCGATGGCGTATCCCCCAGGCTGGCGGCACCGGAGATGATGGCCACCAATACCAGAGGAATGACCAACATCTTGATTAGGTGGATAAAAATAGTCCCCAATGGGGCAAACATGCTGGCATCTTTGCCCAACCACCAGCCGACAGCCGCCCCCAAAAACATGGCAATCACGACTTGCACGCCGATGTTGCCAATCCAGTGTTTGTTATTCATTGTTATGTCCCCGCCGCACAAGGGCGTCATCTTGTCAAAATCAAAGCGGGCAAAGGTACCACATTCAAGCCAATCGCTTCCGTGAGTTTTCTCGACTCAGGCTCAACAATTAGTCAAAAATGGCAAAAGATGCAAAGAGAATTGGAAAAATTCAATTCTCTTTACCTAGAAATGAGGAAAGTTTAAAAAAACTTGGATTTTAGCAGCCAGAAGTAGAGATATTTCAAAACCTACAACTGAGTAGAAACTGCCAAGGCTGCAGCTGCGGCCAATGCCACCAGCACTATCCAGACCATTGCATTGCCGCTCCCCGGCTCTTGGTCGGCCAATTCCAGTTCCGGATGCCCCTGCAAATAGTCTTCCACCTTCCTCTTTGCCTCTTTTAGGCTCAAGTTCTCACGTTCACGCAGGTGTTTAATTGCAAGAATCTTTTGCTTGTCTTCCAGTAAACTGATCACTTCCAAATCCAAGGAGCTTTCTTTGGTAGGGTTCATAGTATCTTCCTGATTGAGGGTGGACATCATTGTCACGACTTTCCTAATACAGATAACTTTAGCCATAAAAAGGTGTTGAGCCAAGTAGTAACTTGTTCTCTTTTTTAGCTATTAATGTTTTCCTACGGGATAAAAGCCTGGCTCCTACAAGGCAAAAAACATCAAAGCGCATTGATTGCGCTGCAACCGCATGTTTGTGCCTCAATTGCGGCCAATATGGGAGATTTATTCCCATAACCGCTTCAGAAAAAAACCACTACAGCACGGGGATTTTCACAGTAACCCGCTATTTATTAACGGCAACACCCGATTATTAACAAAGTTTAATTCCCTCCTCATCTTGGCCTCATCTGCAGTTGTTTATTCTGCCGCCGTTGTTGAAATCCATGACCCTAAGGAGAACAGAATGCAAAGAAGCATATGGCTGGTTCCTCTCGTTGCCGGACTGAGCGCCTGTGGCGGTTCAGACTCCAATGAGCCGAACAATCCCGATCCCCAACCGCCGGTTTCCACTTTGGCCAAGACTATCCAAGGTACCCTGCAAAAGGTCGATACGGATAAGCTCTGGGTCAATGGTGTAGCAATCCCGGCGGCCCGGGCCAGTGTTGAAATCAATGAAACCAAGGCCAGTGTCGCCGAGCTGAAACCCGGTATGCAGCTCAACATCAAGACAGATGGCAGCAGTGCCACCAGCGTGGATTATGACCCTGTGCTGGTTTCCCCGGTGAGCGCTATTGATGGCGAGCAAGCTGTTGTGGCCGGCTACCGGGTGACTGGGCTGGACATAAGTAAAATCAAGGCCGGTGACATAGTTGAGATCAGTGGTTATAACCTGAGTGATAACCAGTTCAAGGCCACCTACTTTGCTATCGACAATGACAGGCAAGAGATGGAAGTTGAAGGCCGGGTAAGCAAGCTGGACACCCATCTGAAGCAGTTCTATATCGGTAGCATGCAGGTGGACTATGGTGCCAATGCCGTGCAGGTAGAAGGCACGCTGGCCAATGGTTCCTGGGTAGAAGTTGAAGGTCAATATCAGGGTGAAGTATTACTGGCTTCTGAAGTGGAAGTCGAACGCGCCCCGGATTTGGACAACGGCACTGAGGTGGAACTTGAAGGTCAGGTTACCTGGGTCAACGAGTTGCAAACCCGCTTTACCCTGAACCAAAAATGGCAAGTGACACTGGATGGCAAGACTCTCTTTGAAGATGGCACTGTTGCCGATCTCAAACCCGGTGCCTTGGTCGATGTGGAAGGCCTGTGGCAAGACGATACTCAAGAGCTGAAGGCCACCGAAATTGAATTTGAGAAACAGAGTCAGCCTCCTGTAATTGCAGGCCACGGCTTCGAGGTTGAAGGCAAGGCAGTGTATGAGGCCAGTGTATTCAGCATCAACGGCATAGTGCTGACACTGACGCCTCAGACCCGCTTTGAAGATGGTTTGAACCAAGCCAGCCTCAACGGCACCTGGGTACAGGTTGAAGGATCAGAGCAAAATGGCCAATTCCTGGTAATGGAAATCGAACCTGAGGTGCAGGAAGCGGACATAGAGCTCAAGGGCTTGGTCAATGATGACGGTCAAGGCGCCAGCCTCTGGGGTTATAAGGCCAGCGACGACAGCCTCAAGCCTCATATCGGCAAGAGGGTCGACCTGGAATGCCGCTTCAGTGGCGAACTGCTGAGCCAGTGCCGCCTGGATGATTGATAGCGCAAGACTTTGCTAACCCAAGGTTTTGGGCAAAAGAGTGCCGGCTTTCTGCCGGCACTCTTGTATCTATTTCTGTAGACGGCTTTATCGCAAAGGCCTGAAGCCTGCGTAACTCAACTTGCCTTGCTGGTTTAACGGGTCACCAAGAGGTTTTAGCTTGGCGTCGGAGCGGCTCTTACAGCCACAGCCGCCACAACCGCCTTTCGCTTCCGCTTCATGGCCATGATCATCACCATGACAAGCTGCGCCGGTTTCATTATGACCATGGCAACCACAGCCACCACAACCTCCTTTGGCTTGATGTTTGAGTGATGGACGTCCAGCCGCGGCATTGGTCAGCCGCAACTGAATATCGCTGGCCGCAACCAGCAAAGCGGCTATATCGCTGCTCTCTTTGCCTGGCCGACAAACGCTGATGCCGCCATCGAGCAGCTTACCCAACATTCGCTCGCCGATTTGATCCACCAACACAATGCGGCCACCTTTGTCCTTGATAAGTTGCAGCATCGCCTTTTTGGCGGCGCAGTTACCGCCTGCGGCTGCCGGATTATCCAGGGTAAAACAGTGGTTATGGTGGTTATCATAAAAGGCCAGTTCTTTGGCCTTGGTAAAATGCCTGGCCAAGCGGCCCCGGCTCAAGGGTATCACTATCATCTCTGTTCCTCAGTGTGGGGCAACTCCAGCATCTGTCCCTCTATCAGGGCCTTGGCCAGCTTATGGCGTGCCTGCTTAATCAAGTTACCAAAGGTCTGTCTGGATATCCCCATCTGCTCGGCGGCCTCTTGTTGCGCCAGACCGCGAAAGTCGGCTAGCGCCAGGGCCTCAAACTCATCGGCCGCCAAGGCGACCGCCTCCAGGGCTGAGGCTGGAATGCCGTTGGGTTTATAGAAGCGGCAGGGCGTGCCATGCTGCAGGCGGCGGCATTTTCTGGGTCTGGGCATGGGAGTATCCTTATTGGTTATTGGCATATGCCAATAACTCTATTCTGACTTTGAACCCGTATGGGATCTGTGATCCAGGCGAGAATTTAGCGCTTTTAAAGCAAAAAGGGATGCCGATGCATCCCTTTGAATAAGCTAACTTGAGCCTCTTCTCGAGTCTCTTTTTGAACCTCTGCGGCTCAGTGTAACCTCTGATACAGGGCGCTGTAGGCAGTTGACTCCTGCAGCAACTGCTCATGGCTGCCGCTGGCCACTAGCTTGCCTTCATCCAACAGGTGAATGGCATCCATCTGCGCCATACCGGTTAAGCGATGGCTTATCATCACCAGCGTCTTATCTTTGGCAAACTGCAGCAGCAACTTGAGGATCTCCTGCTCGGTACGCCGATCCAGCCCCTCTGTGGGCTCATCAAGCAGCAGCAGCGGCGCATCCCGCAGCAATGCACGAGCCACGCCGATCCGGCGCTGCTCGCCACCGGATAGCTGACGCCCGCCCTCACCTATCCAGGCTTTGAGCCCCTCACCCTCAAGCAGCCCCTCCAGCCCAACCTGGCGCAGCACCTCGGCTAGCGTGTCATCGGTAACTTTTTCCGGCAAGGCCAGCTGCAGGTTATCTCTGAGACTGGCGCTGAGCAGTTGCACCCGTTGACTGACCACTGTCATGGAAGCCCGCAAGGTCTTTTCATCCAAGGAGGCCACAGGCACGCCGCCCAGCAATATGTCACCCTGCTGCGGCTGCCACTGACGGGTTATCAAGGTCAGCAGGCTGGACTTACCCGAGCCGGTTTTCCCAAGGAGCGCCACCTTGCTGCCCGCCGAGACCTGCAACGACAAGCCCTGCAGCACTGGCTGGGTATCTGTGTAACCGAAATGCACATCTTTGATGCTAAGGGCGCCGCTCTCGGGCATGGCTGCCGAGACGGTAGGGAATTCAATGTCGGAGCGCTGCTCTGTCAGCTCAGATACCCGCTTGGCGGCCAAGAGCACAGAAGACAGATGTTGAAAGGCGCCGGCCAGCGGCATCATCATCTCGATACAGGCCAGAGTGGCAAACAAAACCATGGCCAGCAAAGGCCCGGGAGGCACGGCCGGCCCAACTCCTGCGGCGGCAAACCAGAGCAACAGCAACACCAACAAGCCGTGACAGAGGATCAACATGGCCTGGCTCAGGCCGGTGATCGCCGCCATTGCCTTCTGACTGGCAAACCAGCTCTGCTCGGCGCGGTCGAGTTCCGCCCGAAAGCTTTCAGCAGCGCCGCCTTTGGCATCGGAGAACAAACTCAGCTCCGCCTGGCCGGACAACCACTCCAGCAGCCGTACCCGGTAGCTGCGCCGCGCTTCAATCAACTCGCGCCCGGGCTGCCTGCCAAGCAGATAGAACACACTCGGCAACAACAACCAACTGAGCAAGAGGCCAGTACAAAGCAGGAGAGCCAAGTTGAGATCAAACCAACCGATAAAGGTGGTCAATGCCAGCAACATCAGCAAGAAGGCCGTCAGCGGCGTCAACAACCTCAGATACAGGTGATCCAGCGTGTCGATATCGGCCACCAAACGGTTGAGCAGATCGCCGCGGCGCATCCCGGATAGATTGCGTTCACTCAAAGGCAGCAAAGAGCGCCAGGCCCATAACCTGAGATCGGTCAGGATCCTGAAAGTGGCCTCATGGGTAGCCAGCCTTTCACCGTAGCGGCTTGCCGTGCGGGCAATGGAGAGGAAACGCACCCCGCCCGCCGGAGTAAAGTAGTTGAAGGTTTCCGCCGTCGCCAGAGCCAGACCGGCCACTGCCGTAGCAGATAAGAACCAGCCGGAGAGCGACAACAGGCCAATACCGGCCATTAGGGTCGTTACTGTCAGCAGCAGGCCGACAAACATCATCAAAGACTGGCGGCGGAACAGACGGATAAAGGGCAGTAACAGCTTCATCTCAGCGCTCCTCCCCTGACTCTGGATTTGACTCTGACTTTGACTCAGACGCGGGTTTTGAGTCTGACCCGGCTTCCGGCTCAGCGGCCGCAGCAATCGGCGGCGGCGATGCCTTTGACGTATCATCGAGGGAGACCGCCAGCGGCAGCTCATCCAACATCTGCGCCAGCAAGCCCGGCTGCGCTTTGAGCTCGGCAAAGATGCCCTGCTGCACCAGTTTTCCCTGATCCAGCACCAGGACTCTGTCCATCCGATCCAGTTGATCCAATCTGTGGGTCACCATCAGGCAGCTCTTACCGGCCATCGCCTGCCACAGCGCACTAAGCACCAGTTGTTCACTCTGGCTATCGAGGCTGGCGCTGGGCTCATCGAGCATAAACAGCTGCGCCTGACGCCCAAGGGCACGGGCCAAAGCCAACCGCTGCGCTTGCCCCACAGACAGGCCTCCGCTGTATTCATCCAATTGATGCGCCAGCCCATCCGGCAAGGCGCGAACATAGTCGGCCACCTTGGCCTGTTGCAGATAATCCCACAATTGCGCCTCGGTCAGCTCGGGCTGGCCGAGGCGCAGATTATCGGCGATGGTGCCGTGGAACAGCTGAGGATTCTGGCCAAGCCAAGCGATACGGCTACGCCAGGCGGCAGGATCCAGCTCGGCCAGTTCAATACCATTGAGCTTTAAGCTGCCCTCATAGGGCAGAAACCCCAGCAGAGCGTTGAGCAGGCTGGTTTTACCAGCGCCACTCGGGCCCACCAAGGCCAACTTCTCGCCCGCCGCTAAGCTAAAACTCAGCGGCCCGAGTAAAGGCACGCCGTCTATGCTCAACACCTTGAGATCCCTGGCCTGCAGTTCAATACTCTCACCGGAGAGGGGCTGTTCGCCACGCTTGAGTGGCTCAGGCAATTCCAGCAGTGCCATCAAGGATTCGGCGGCGCCCACCGCCTGGGCCTTGGCATGGTAGTGAGTGCCCATGTCGCGCAGCGGCTGATAAAACTCTGGTGCCAAAATCAGTACAAACATCCCGGTAAACAGGCTGATACCCATGCCGTAATGGCCAAAGTCCAGGTGCCCCAGATAACTGAAGCCGAAATACACCGCCAAAATGGCGATGGATACCGCGGCGAAAAACTCCAGCACGGCGGAGCTGAGAAACGCCATTCTGAGCACCGCCATGGTACGCTCACGAAAGTCTTCCGAAGCCTTGCCTATGGCGCGCTGCTCCGCTTCGGCGCGATAGAAAAGCTTGAGTGTCGGCAAAGCCTTGAGGCGATCCATAAAGTGGCCGCTCAATTGCTGCAGCGCACTGAAATGCTTGCGGTTGGCATCGGCGGCGCCCATGCCGACCAAGACCATAAACAGTGGAATAAGGGGAGCTGTGCCGAGCAATATCAGGCCACCGGCCCAGTTGATGGGGAAAACACATACCAAGATGATCAGCGGAATAAAAGCCGCCAGGCTCATCTGCGGCAGGTAACGGCCGTAGAAATCCTGCAAGTCTTCTATCTGTTCCAGCACTATACTGGCCCAGCTGCCGACAGGCTTGCCATTGACAAAGGCCGGCCCCAGGCGCTCAAGCTTATTGAGCACGGCGGCGCGCATCTGCTCTCTAAGGCGTCTGCCGGCCTCGAAGCTGACTCGCTCTCTGAGCCAAGCGATCACCGCTCGCAGCAACACCAGAGTGGCAAAGGCCAACATATGCGGAATAAACGCCTGCCTCTCTAGCTCGTCGATGATCAGCCCCTGCAACACAGTGGCCAGCACCCAGGCCTGGCCCACCAGCGCCAGGCCGTTGAGCACGCCCAACAACACAGAGAGTTTAAGGAAGGGGCCACAGGCAGATTGCTGCGCTTTGAGCCAGCGACCGAGTTGTTTCTCTAAGGATTTGTCCATGGGATCCTACTGCAAAATCAGCTAATGACTCTATTGCTGCCAAAGCCGCAAGGCAATAGCTTGACCTAAGGCGAATCGTTCGGTAGGCAAGCAGTATCGCAGGCATTGCCAAGGGAAGAAACCCGCCGCCAAGGAACTGTTACCGGACTCACAAAATTTGCGCCAGATCAAATAATCGTATCTTAAGCCGAACGGATTAAGCCCAGGTTAACGCCATCCCCACAATCTACTTAACGCTAGTTCTACTTAACGCTAGTGGTTCGCTTCGATGGCACAGCTACCGCCGTGAGCACACGGTGCATACTCACGGGGTAATACCAGCTCAATCGAGACAACCGACCAGAGATGGAGTGCCCTCAACGGCTGTGACCAAAACGCACCAGCACATGCCACAGCAACTTGAGCTGCTGCTTGAGCTCGGTTTCATTGCCATGCATGCGCCACTGCTGCGGATCTTTATGCAGTGCCAGTGCCGCCTCCCCTATCAGACGGGCATCGAGCAGGCCATCCGGTGCCACCAAGGCGGCGAGCTTGGGCATGGCGGCACCGCGAAAATCTGGCGGCACTTGGTCAACCGGCATTTGATAGCCCTGATGCCAACACAGCTGCAGTCGGTACTTGTCACACAAGCGCTGCATCAGAATCTCCATCTCTGTGCCTTTGAATGCCGGATCGGCCACCAAGTGAGTCAAGTCTTCACCTATCACCAGCTCACCATGGCATTGAGCCTCAATGTAATGATCCAGGTCACCGCTCATGGGGCGCTCAAACCTGGCTGCCACCCCCGAAGGCAAGGCATTAACTAGATAATCGACCAAGGCCGCCGGGCGCAACTGACTTACACCCAATGCCGAACTACGCTCAAAGCACTCGTTGAACAGTGCGGCAAAAATATCTTCAAAGCAGGCCGCAGTGCCTTTTTCCCTGGGCTCTCGGCAGGAGTCCAGATAGCTGAACGTGCAGCGGTGCAGCAACGCAGGTGATGACAACAGATAACAACTGCCGAAACGGGCCGAGGGGCCGTTTTGGTGCATGCCCAGATCCAGGGCGCCGTATTTTGGGCGCCCTCTGGCGCCACGATAACAGTCGCCAAACAGCTGGTTTTCCCAATGATCTCGCGGACCACCAACCTGAGGCGAGAGTTTGCCGTTGGATACCCGGGTTTCAAACTGGGTCTTGTAAATACCGTCGGCCAGCATACCGGCCAACACGGGCCAACCGCGGGAGTCGATTCTGTCCGGGTGGAAATGAAAGGCGATACGGCCATGTTGAGCCAGCATATTCAACCCGAGCGCAAGCCGTGCCGTGTCGATGGCGGACATCAACTGCACATTCTTGATCACGCTCAGGGCATACTCCCTGCGATGCAGGGCCTGTGCCTGTATATGCTCTATTGCCCCCATACACCTCACCGAGTCGAGGCCTGAATTTGGCTCTTGCTTTTCCAAGATAGGTTAAGCGGCTGCTTTGCAACAGTAAAAATTAAGACAAGCATAAAATAAAAGGGTTCAAGTTGGCTGCAATTAGCACTTTAGCCGCAAATGCTGTAAGCTTGCCGCCTTCGCCGCAACGCTGTGCACTGCGGCTCCCATATCTCAGCTCCGCGCTGTCAATTGAGAAGATTGCATGAGTTTTGCCTCCCTGGGCCTGTCGGCCCCGATTTTGAACGCTGTCGCCGAACAAGGTTACTCCACTCCATCCCCCATTCAAGCCCAGGCCATTCCCGCAGTATTGCAGGGCCGGGATGTGATGGCTGCCGCCCAGACAGGGACAGGCAAAACCGCCGGCTTCACCTTGCCTTTGCTGGAGCGTCTCAATGGTGGCATTCGTCCGCGGGGCAACCATATCCGCGCTTTGGTGCTGACACCCACCCGTGAGCTGGCCGCTCAGGTGGCCGAAAGCGTCAGTCTCTATGGCAAGCATCTGGATCTGCGTAGCTCAGTGGTCTTTGGCGGTGTTTCCATTAACCCACAGATGCAGACCTTGAGAAAAGGGGTCGATATCCTGGTGGCCACACCTGGACGCCTGTTGGATCTGTACCAACAAAATGCCGTCAAATTCGGCCAGTTGGAAGTGCTGGTGCTGGACGAGGCCGACCGCATGCTGGATATGGGCTTTATTCACGACATCAAAAAAATTCTGGCTTTGCTGCCGGCCAAGCGACAAAACCTGATGTTCAGTGCCACCTTCTCTGACGACATTCGCCGCCTGGCAAAGGGCTTGGTGCACGATCCCGCCGAGATCTCAGTGGCTCCGGCCAATAGCACCGCCGAGCGGGTGAGCCAGAAGTTGCACCCGGTAGACAAGTCAAAGAAATCGGCGCTGCTGACCTCGCTTATCAAAGAGTACAAGTGGCAACAGGTACTGGTGTTTACCCGCACCAAACACGGTGCCAACCGTCTGGCCAAGCACCTGGATAGCAAAGGGATTGGCGCGGCCGCCATCCACGGCAACAAGAGCCAGGGTGCCAGGACCAAGGCACTGGCCGATTTCAAGAGTGGCAAGGTTAAGGTGTTGGTTGCCACAGATATTGCCGCCCGCGGCCTGGATATAGATCAGTTGCCGCAAGTGGTTAACTTCGATCTGCCCAATGTGGCCGAAGACTATGTACACCGCATCGGCCGTACCGGCCGCGCCGGTGCCAGTGGTCAGGCAGTGTCTCTGGTAAGTGCGGAAGAATTCAAGCAGCTCAAAGACATAGAGCAGCTTATCGGCAAGACTATCGAGCGTGAAATCGTCAATGGCTTTGAACCTCAGGAAGCCTTGCCGGAATCGCGACTCAACCCGAACAAGATAGGCCCGAAAAAGCCCAAGAAGCCGAAAAAGCCCAAAGAGGGACATCAGGATGGCCAGCGTAGCGGCAACCTGGACAAAGGTAATGGCAACAAGCCGGCCAATGCTGAAAACCGCCATCGTCGTCCGGCCCAGGGCGCCAAGACCGAGGGTTCAAGTGCCAGACGTAAGCCCGCAAACGCCAAGCCTCAGGGCGGTCGGTCCCAGGAGAGTAAGCCGCAAGGCGCCGGTAAGGGCAATAGCGGCTCAGGTCAGCAGCGCAATAACCAGGGCCGAACATCACAGCAACGCGACTCACAAGCGCGCGGCTCCCGGCAAAGAAATGAGCGCTAAGCTCAATCAAGCCTGAGATTGAAAGCCCACCCGAGTGGGCTTTTTCAATGCTGCTAGATTAGTCTGCCTAAAAACCATCCCCGCCTGTTACAATACCCCTTTACCATTTTTGCTCCATTTGCGAGCCCATAGGACACAGCTTGAGTGATTTACCCTTTTCCAGCCTGCCGTTGAAACCCGCCCTGCTGGCCACCCTGAACGATCTTGGTTTCATCGCCATGACCCAGGTTCAAGCCGCCAGCCTGCCAGCCATTATTGAAGGCCGCGACGTGTTGGCTCAGGCGAAAACCGGCTCGGGCAAAACGGCGGCCTTCGGTCTTGGGCTGTTGAATCGACTCAATGTGAAACGTTTTCGGGTGCAGTCCCTGGTGCTCTGCCCTACCCGGGAGCTGGCCGATCAGGTGGCCAAGGAGCTGCGCCGTTTTGCCCGCGGCATTCACAACATCAAGATCCTGACCCTGTGTGGCGGTGTGCCTGTGGGGCCACAGATAGGCTCGCTGGAACATGGCGCGCACATCATAGTTGGCACCCCCGGGCGGGTACTGGACCACCTGCAGAAGGGGCGTCTGGATCTGGGCGAATTGCAGCAACTTGTGTTGGATGAAGCCGACCGTATGCTGGAGATGGGCTTTGCCGATGCGCTGGAGCAGATAAGCGCCTATATGCCGGACAAGCGCCAGAGTTTGCTGTTCAGCGCCACCTTCCCGGAGCCGATTGCCGAATTGGCCCGCGCCATGATGGATAAGCCGCTCAGCATCAAGTTGGAGCAGCAACATGATCAACTCAGCATAGCGCAGCAGTTTATCGAAGTGACAGACACCGCCTCCAGACTGCAAGCGGTGGAAGCATTGCTACTGGCCCACAGACCTGAGAGTGCAGTTATATTTTGCAATACCAAAAGAGAAACCCAGGAGCTGGCCGACAGCCTGGAGCGGCAGGGCTTCAGCGTGCGTGCACTCCATGGCGATCTGGATCAGCGCGAGCGCGATCAGGCTCTGGTGCAGTTTGCCCTCAAGAGCGTGGTGGTGTTGGTGGCCACAGATGTCGCCGCCCGGGGGCTGGATATCGAAGCCCTGGATCTGGTGATCAATTATCAACTGGCGTTCGATCCCGAAGTGCATGTGCACAGGGTCGGTCGTACCGGCCGCGCCGGTGCCTCGGGCCAGGCCGTCAGCCTGGTAGGCCCCAAGGATGGCATGCGAATGGCGCTGCTGGAGGATATCTTCGGCCCGCAAACCATGAGTGAACTGCCACAGCCCGGCAGTTTTTCCTCTGCGCCGATAAGAGCGGCCATGCGCTGCATCCGCATTGAAGGCGGCAAGAAGCATAAGCTGCGCCCAGGAGATATTCTCGGCGCCATCACAGCCGACAACCGCCTGACCGGCGCCGATGTGGGCAAGATACAAATTCAGGATATCTGGTCTTATGTGGCGGTACGCAGTGAGTGCGCCAGTACCGCGGTCAAATTACTGAGTGAGCGCAAGCTCAAAGGCAAGTCGTTCCGCGCCTGGGCGATGAAACCTTAAACCGAAACCATCAATACCGCCAGAGGCAGTGGTTTAAGGATGATAAAAAGCCTGCATCAATTGCCAACGTAGATCAGATAAGGATCGGTTGACCGATCCTCCTGATGAGAGACAATCGGAAACCTGTTTATAGGTTTCCGATTTTTTATGTCTATTCAAAACTATTTTGCCGACTTTCTTGAAGAGAGTCCTGTTGATGTCGCTCAGCTAACCACCTTCTCCGAGCATATTCCTGACGAGTGGATTGCTAAAGCGGCAACACTTTCCGATAAAGCGACGATTCGTCGACGTCGTTTACCGAGTGATATGGTTCTTTGGCTTATTGTTGGAATGGCGTTTTTCCGCAACGAACCGATTGCCGAAGTCGCACGGCGAATGAATGTCTGTGCCGAGGGGTTGGCTAATGAGGAGCTGTTAGCAAAAAGTGCTTTAACGCAAGCAAGGCAACGCCTTGGCAAAGCAGCTCCAGAATGGTTGTTTAGGCAATGCAGCCATAGGTGGGGGGGGGTAGAGCGTTATCCTGAGGATACTTGGCAAGGTTTGCAGGTCTTTGCTGTGGATGGCGCGCTTTTTCGAACCGCTGACACACCGGAACTAAGAGACCATTTTGGGTCAGGGAATACATCCAGTGACAGACAGACGCCTCATCCAGTATTAAGGGTGGTGACCATGATGAATGTTCGCTCTCATGTCATTGTCGATGCCGCTATAAGCCCTTATCGTCGAGGCGAAATTCCTCTTGCTATGCCCTTTATTGACTCCTTACCGGATAACTCCGTGACCTTATTGGATAAGGGTTTTTATGGAGCAGGCTTACTTCTTTCTCTCCAAAATAGTGGTGCTAACAGACATTGGTTGTTACCGGCGAAGAAAGGGGTGAAATACACCCTTCTGGACGATGAAGAGAGTGACGACATGCGAGTCGAAATGAAAGTCTCTCCACAAGCACGCAAGAAAAATCCTAACCTACCTGAAACATGGCAAGTGAGAGCCGTGACTTATCAGGTACAAGGTAAGCCAAAAACCGTATTTACGTCTCTTCCCAGAGAGCAGTACGATGCGGGAGCAGTCGCGGCGCTTTACCACGAGCGATGGGAAATTGAATTAGGGTATCGAGACATAAAAAGTTCGATGCAACACAATGCGTTAGTGCTGAGGAGTAAGACTGTCGAACTTGTCTATCAAGAGTTATGGGGGCTGCTGCTTGGTTATAACTTGGTGAGACGAGAAGCGAGTCAGGCGGCAGTAGAGCATGGTCGAATGCCCAATGAAATCAGCTTTAAGTACGCTTGTCAGTTCATCGCAAGTCAGCTCAAAGTCATGAGCAAAGCGGTGTCACCAGGTAATACGCCGAAGCGTCTAAACAGTCTGCGAGGAGACTTGTCCATCCTGTTTATAGACAAACGCCCTAAGCCAAATCGGCCTAGGGCGGTAAAAATATCAAAGACCCGATATCCTGTTAATCACAAGGCAACTCCGCTTTAGTGAACTACGTTGCAGCCTTGGCCGGGGTCTTATATATGAATCAATAACACAGCACACAAGTTGGCCTTCTCTGACTTATGTCTTGGTTATCTATTCCGTGCCAGCCAGACTCAAGGCAGCAGCTGTTCCTGCTTGAGCACCTGTTTCACCAGTTGTTGGCGTAACGGTAACTGGCCGGCCGAGGCCAGATCCAGGTTAATGGCGAAATAGACAGTGTTGTCGTCCAACTCCAACCAACCGACCCACCAACCTATGGCCGGCGTACGCCGCACACCATAGCCTGTCTTGGCGCGAATAATATAGTCAGTACTCGCTTCGGTCAGCATCATCTGTTTGACAATTCGCTGGCTGCGCTCGGACACAGGTAACTTGTTGTCATGCAGTTGCCTTAGAAAATCCACTTGTTGAAATGCTGTAATTCTCAGTTGGCCGTCGAGCCAGAAGCTGTCCGCTTGGCCACCGATATCCTGATTGCCATATTCCAGCTGCCGCACCATAGCCGCCATCACTTTGGGGCCTATCTCCCTGGCCAACTGCTGATACACAGGCACCACAGAGTACTTCATTGCGGTGCGAAAACTCTGGTCCCTGTTCCAGGCGGCAATTTCACGAACCTTTCCGTCCCAGCTAAAACGACTGGTTTCATCGCGCACCGCCCCGGTTTCCAACGCAATAAGGCTGGAGGGGATCTTGAAGGTGGAAGCCGGAATAAAGCCTTCGGCGGCGCGACTTAGATTGTTGGAGAGCCCCAAAGAACGCTTTTGATCCCAAAGCAGTAAACTGCCTTTAACACCTGCGGACTCGAACAGCTTGTCCCAGCGGCGTACCTCTTGCCAACCCTCGGCCGTGACCTCAGAGCCGACGTCACTGACCTTGGTCTGCTCAGCTGCCACAGCCTGCGTTTGTTGAGCCAATAAACACAGCAACATGGGCAGCAGCAAACGCTTACTCAGGCGCTTTCTGTGCAAACCTTTATTCATCTCATTCCCCTATTATTCCCGGCGGTCAAAGCAACAAGCATACAGCCCTGGGGTGAATAATGGTCTGGCAAAGCCCTGCTCAATTGTGGCAACAATCTGGCAAGGTAACAGATAGCTTTCCAGTTGCTGACGAGTGTTGCATACTTGAGGAAGGTGCAAACAAGTCCCATGTGTGCTCTGCGTCGGCTTACAGGCCTGGATGCAAGGCGTGGTTCGCAGCAAATGGCCTTAGTCCTTTGCAAGAAGCACAACACAGCAGGCAGACCTGTAAACCACGCCCTTCGGGGCTTTCACAGCAACCGGCTCTCTGCGTTATCTGACTTCGACAGGCCCCGGCATGCCTTCCGTCAGATGCCTTGAACGCCAATTGCTGTGCAAGCCAGAGTGCCACGAGGACTTATTCGCACCTTCCCTAACTTTACAACTCTATAAGCGAAAGGAACTGCCATGTTTAAGCCCAGCCTGGCCATAGCCCTGCTGTCGGGTACTCTGGTTTCTCTGTCGGCTCAGGCCGGTGTCGAAGAGGATCGCCTGCCTGCCGCCAACGAAAAAATGCCTCAAGTCGTCCAGCGCTATCATGCATTGACAGATGATCTGGTAACGAAATACCGCCAACATACCGATGAGCTCAAGGTTACCCAGATGGTGGCGCACCAGGGGCAACGCCTGTGGCAACAGGCGGTCAGAGATGTGCAGTCAGGTCACAGCGACGACCGCTCCCTTTACTGGAGCCGGTTGCAGATGCGAGCAGAGCTGGGCAAACAGTCGCCCAAGTTCAATATCGCCTCCTGGCAAAGAGAAATACTGACCAAGGCGGTGGAAAAGTCATCCCGAGGCTTCAGCGATATTGACTTTAAGGATGATGCCAGCATCAAGATACTGCTGACCGGATTCGACCCCTTCTTTCTCGATCGCAATATAGAGCAGAGCAACCCTTCAGGTCTGGTTGCCCTGGCATTGGATGGTTACCGCTTCTCGGTTAACGGCCGCCAGGCACAGATAGAGACAGTGATGATCCCGGTACGTTTCGCCGACTTTGATGAGGGCATCATAGAGTCGCTGTTAACCCCGGTTTATCGCGACAAGAGTGTCGACATGGTGGTCACTGTCAGCATGGGTCGCAGCGACTTCGATCTGGAGCGTTTTCCGGGCCGCAACCGCAGCGCCGAAGCCCCGGACAACCGCAATGTTTTCACCGGCGCCAATAAACAGCGACCTCTGCCACCCAAGCTGGAAAACGACACCCTCAATGGCCCTGAGTTTGTCGAGTTCTCCCTGCCGGTAGCCGCCATGCAGAGCGTAAACGGCCGCTGGAAAGCCAACGACAACCATACTGTCAGCACTCTTTCCCGGGGCGAGTTTCAGGCAAGCAGCCTGAGCGAACTGCAAAACAGTATTTCGGTGGAAGGCTCTGGCGGCGGTTACCTGTCCAACGAGATCTCCTACCGGGCTATCCTGTTGCAGAACCAACTCGGTAGCCGTATTCCCACCGGGCATATTCATACCCCGAGAATTGCCGGTTTCGAGCCCGCTACCGAAGAAGCGATAGTCGAGCAAGTCAAAGCCATGCTGACAGCGGCGGCCAAAAGTTTATAATCCCTGATTCAACAGAGGCGCAGTTGCGCCTCTGCTTATTTGCCACCAATTAATGCCAATTTGAGTTTCTCATGCTGAGTCAGTTGTTCAGATCCCTTAAAAACGCCGGCACCTCTGAATACAACCAAGCACCTGAGCCACAGCCTCAAGCTGCCGCTAGTGAGGCGCAGCAGGCCGTGCTCGATGCAATAGAGCTTTGCTATCTCAAGGCTGAGGCCGCCCTGGGCCGAGCGCTAAAGCGCCCTTCGGTCAGCTTTGCCCTGCGAGGCCGCAGCGCCGGTACCGCTCATCCAACCGAGAACCGCTTGCGCTTCAATCCAGTACTACTGGAGCAAAACCTGCACACCTTCACCCATGAGGTGGTTCCGCACGAAATCTGTCACCTGCTCTGTTTCCAACTACATGGCAAGACCCGACCTCATGGCAAGGAATGGCAGAGCCTGATGCGGCGGATTTATGGCCTGGCGCCGCGTACCACTCACTCGATGGATATCAGCTCGGTCAAACCCAGAACCCTGCCCTATCAATGTGGCTGCGGTGTAGTAGAGCTGAGCATTCGCCGTCATAACAAGGTCGTGCGGGGCCAGGCTAAATATCAATGCCGCCGCTGCGGCCAACTGCTTAGCCCTCAGCCATCCTGAGCCAAGTTGCCAAGCCTGGCGGCTTCTTTTACTATCTGCTGCAACAATTCCAAGTCTGGCACCTGAGGTATCGGCTGTCGGCACCCGAAGTTATGATTTTAGGGAATAGCGTGATTTCATTGCACCTGCGGCCACTTGTGGCCCTGCCGCTGCTTTTGGCAGCCTCTTCTGTGCTGGCATCGCCCAGCCATCCAAGCAGTTTTTCCGAAGCCAAGAAACGCGCCAAGGTGATTTACAGTCAAACGCTGCCGGCAGTCAGTTTCTACTGTGGCTGTGCCATCAAAATGGAAGGCAAGAAATGGCAGCCGGATTTGGCAAGTTGCGGTTATCAGATTCGCAAACAAGAGACCCGTGCCAACCGCATCGAATGGGAGCATATAGTACCTGCCTGGGAGTTTGGCCATCAGTTGCAGTGCTGGCAAAACGGCGGCCGTAAGAACTGCAGCAGCAAAGATAAGACCTTTAAGCGCATGGAGGCCGACCTGCACAATCTGGTGCCGGCCGTGGGAGAGGTCAATGGCGACAGATCCAACTTCAGGTTCAGTCAGTGGAACGCCAAGCCAAGCCAATATGGCCAGTGTCAGATGACAGTCGACTTCAAGGGCCGTAAGGCAGAACCGCCAGCGCAGGCAAGAGGAAGCATCGCCCGTACCTACCTTTATATGCAGCAGACCTATGGGCTCAAGATAGCCTCCAGCCAATTAAAGTTGTTCAAGGCGTGGGACAAAAGCTATCCAGTTGATACTATTGAGTGCCGGCGAGATCAGGTAATAGCCGCCTCTCAGGGCAATCACAACCCATTGGTGCAGAAAGCCTGCAACCAAAGCGGCCTCAGCGGCAGCGCAGAATAAGCCTAAGGAATACAGAGCATGAGAGTGCCGAGAATTTATCACACAGGCCCGATAACCCCAGGCCAAGTTCTGTCATTGGATGATGACGCCAGCGCCCATGTCGGCCGAGTGCTGCGCATGAGCAGCGGCGAGCAGATAAGCCTGTTCAATGGTGACGGCAAAGACTATCCGGCCACTATCGTCAGCGCCGGAAAGAAAGCCGTGGATGTACACGTGCTGTCTGCCATGGACAATCCCTCTGAGTCCCCCCTGGATCTGCACCTTGGGCAAGTGATCTCCCGCGGCGATCGCATGGACTTCACCTTACAAAAATCGGTAGAGTTGGGGGTTAACACCATCACGCCACTGTTTTCAGAGCGTTGCGGCGTTAAACTCAGCGGCGACAGGTTGGAAAAGAAACTGCAGCAGTGGCAAAAAATTGTTATCAGCGCCTGTGAGCAATCCGGCCGTAGCCGGGTCCCTGAAGTGAGACCGGTAATGGAGCTGGCAGCCTGGTGCGCCGAGCCCACGACGGCACTGAAGCTCAATCTGCATCCCAGAGCCGCTCACGGCATCAATGGCCTTGAACTGCCAAACAACAAGGTGCGGCTCTTGATAGGTCCGGAAGGCGGCCTGTCGGAGCAGGAAATTGCCATGACAGAAACCCAGGCATTTACCGAAGTTCTGCTCGGCCCCAGAGTACTGCGCACCGAAACCGCGGCGCTAACCGCCATTACCGCATTGCAGCTCAGATTCGGCGATCTGGGCTAACCATTTTCTGCCCTGTGGGCGCAACGAATAAAGGAAAGGCATCATGATCAAGCTCGGCATAGTGATGGACCCCATCAAGGATATCAACATCAAGAAAGACTCCAGCTTCGCCATGTTGTTGGCGGCGCAGTCCCGCGGCTATGAGCTCTTCTATATGGAGATGCAGGATCTGGCACTGCTGCAGGGTGAAGCCTGGGCCAAGATGCGGCCGCTCAAGGTTCAGGAAGATCCCACTGATTGGTACCAGTTGGGTGAAGCGACCGACACGCCGCTCAAGGAGCTGGATGTGATTCTGATGCGTAAGGACCCACCGTTCGATACCGAATATATCTACGCCACTTACATGCTGGAGCGCGCCGAAGAGGCCGGGGTATTAATAGTCAATAAGCCACAGAGCCTGCGTGATGCCAATGAAAAGCTGTTTACCGCCTGGTTCAGCCAGTTTACCCCCACGACACTCGTCAGCCGCGATCCGCAGCGGTTACGCGCTTTCCATGCCCAGCATGGCGATGTGATCCTCAAGCCATTGGACGGCATGGGCGGCACATCCATATTCAGGGTCAAGCAGGACGACCCCAACCTGGGGGTTATCATAGAAACCCTGACAGATTACGGCCAAAACTATGCCATGGCGCAGGTGTTTATTCCCGAGATCACCAAGGGTGACAAGCGTATTCTGGTCATCGACGGCGAGCCTGTACCCTACTGTTTGGCGCGTATCCCCAAGAAGGGTGAAACCCGCGGTAACCTGGCGGCCGGTGGCAGCGGTGTTGCCCAGCCTCTGTCTGAAAGTGACTGGGCCATTGCCAGAGCCCTGGGCCCTGAGCTTAAAAAGCGCGGCCTGATCTTCGTCGGTCTGGATGTGATTGGGGATAAGCTCACCGAAATCAATGTCACCAGCCCAACTTGCATCAAAGAGATTGAAGCGGCTTTCGATGTCAATATCACCGGCATGCTGATGAATGCCATTGAGCAAAGACTGCAACAAAAACAACAAGGATGAGACTCTGATGAAACTGAGCCAACTCACGGGCGCATTGCTGGGACTGTCATTGCTGCTGCCACTGACAGCCGATGCCAATCAGTTGCCCAATCCCGCCCCTTCCAGACCCCAAAATATCGTGATCATGGTCGGTGATGGCATGGGGCCGGCTTATACCAGCGCCTACCGGTATTTCAATGACAACCCGGATACCGAAGAGATAGAACAGACGGTATTCGATCGCCTGTTGGTCGGTATGGCCAGTACCTACCCCGCCAGAGTCAGTGGCTATGTCACCGACTCCGCCGCCGCGGCAACTGCGCTGGCAACCGGAGTAAAAAGCTATAACGGCGCCATCTCGGTCGACACCCAGAAGCAGCCGATCCCGACCATAATGGAAAAGGCCAAGCAGCGGGGCATGAGCACGGGAGTGGCAGTCACTTCCCAGATAAATCACGCCACGCCGGCGGCCTTTCTGTCTCACAGTGAAAGTCGCAAAAACTATGTCGAGCTGGCCAACAAGTATCTGGAGACGGATGCCGATGTGATGCTGGGGGGCGGCCAGAAATACTTCGATCAGGAGCTGCTGGCCAAGTTTGATGCCAAGGGCTATCAAATTTTGCAGGAGTTCAGCGCGCTTGAAAGCATCAAACAGCCCAAGGTAATGGGCCTGTTTGCAGAAGTGCAACTGCCTTGGGTGCTGGACGACAAGGATGGCCATCGCCTCAGCACCATGACAGGCAAGGCACTGGAGCTCTTGTCACAAAACCCCAACGGCTTTGTGTTGCTGGTTGAAGGCAGCCTGATCGACTGGGCTGGTCACAACAACGACATCGCCGCCGCCATGGCGGAGATGGATGAATTTGCCCATACCATGGAAGTGGTCGAACAGTTCGTGCGCCAAAACCCCAATACCCTGATGGTGGCCACCGCAGATCACAATACCGGTGGTCTCTCCATCGGCAGCAAGGGCAAATATGCCTGGAACCCAGAGGTGCTCAAGGGGCTGTCTGCCAGTATTGATACCCTGGCCGCCGCTGCGTTGACCGCAGAAGACTGGCAAGCGCCGCTGGCTCAAGGCCTGGGTTTTGAGCTGGAACCCGCGTTGCTTGAACAATTGACCAAGGCCAGAATGCAAGGCAAAGAGACGCTGGCCAGCGCTATCAAACAGGAAGTGGATCGCCGCTCCAACACCGGCTGGACCACCGGCGGCCATACGGGTACAGATGTGCAGGTGTTTGCCACAGGCCCGGGCGCCGAGCTATTTATCGGCAACCAGGACAACACGGATATCGCCTCCAAACTGATAAGCTTACTACCCAAAGGGCAAAGGGCTGCTCAGTAATGCTTAACCTTGCCAAAAGCGGCCTTGGCCGCTTTTTTTATGTTTGCCGGCCATAACTCTTGCCCGCTGCCGCCACTGATTGGCTATAATGCGCGGCAGATTTTATCCTTGGAAGTCCCCAATGTTGCTGACACCGCCATCGCAATTACTGCTGCGCAACAGTGCGCTATTTGAAGGCCAAAGCCTGCTGCTGCTCAACCATGAGAGCGACAGCTGCGCCAGAGAGCTTTTGAACCTGTGCCCGAGAGTCGATGCCCTGGCGCTGGATTTCAATCACTTCCAACAGCTTAAGTCGCAAGCCAAGGCCGAGCTTCATTGTTACTTTGGCCACCAGTTGCCCCATACTGACAGGTTCGAGACGGTTGTGGTCTACTACCCCAAGGCCAAGCCGCTGCTCGCTTATCTGCTGGAACTGGCGGCGCTGCACCTGCAACCGGGAGGTCAACTACTGGTCATAGGGGAAAACAAAGGCGGGATAAAGTCGTTTGCCAAACAGCAAAGCCGCTGGTTCAGCAATGCGGCCAAACTGGACAACGCCCGTCACTGCCTGCTGTTTGCCGCCGAGGCCATCGCCAGCCCAACTGCGCTGGATAATGAAGCCTTTGTCAGCCATTACAGCTTGCCCACTCCCCAAGGGGACATACAAATCTGCAATATGGCCGGGGTATTCAGTGAAAAACGCCTGGATCTGGGCACTGAGCTGTTGCTGTCTCATCTGCCCAAGCTCGAGGGACGGGTACTGGACTTTGGCTGCGGCGCCGGAGTGATTGCCGCCGCCCTGCTCAAGGTCCAGCCGGAGCTTAATCTGGATTGTGTCGACATCAACGCCATGGCACTGCTGTCCTGTGAGCTGACACTGAAGGCCAACGGCCTGAGCGCCAAAGTCTATCCATCCGATGGATTGAGCGCCACTCAGGGCGAGTTCGACGCCATCATCTCCAACCCGCCGTTTCACGATGGCTTGGCAGCCACCACCCATATTGCCGAAAGCTTTATCGCCGACAGCGCCAACAGGCTAAGGGACAGAGGAGTATGGCAGATAGTGGCCAATCGTCACCTGCCCTACAGCGACACAATCGCGGCCCATTTCGGTAACGTGAACGTGATTGCCGAAAACAACAAATACAAGCTTTACCGGAATATCAGTAACAAAAAGTAACGCCGGGCAATTTTGGTAACTTTTCGCTAAGAGATCAAAGATTTTTATAAGTATTCAGGGCTATTATCTTTTGAGCAACTGCTAATAATATGTTAACAACAGGCTTCGTTTTGGCGAGCTTATGTTGCTATACTCAACAGCAGTCGGGAAAATAATAATAGTACCATTCCGTACAGGAGTTGATTCAGTCGATACGCGCCTGTTGTCTCGCCATAGCATAGTTATGGCGTCAACAAACAGCTTGGTACTCGATGTTTAAACTTCGAAAAGGAAGGGTATAACTAACCTGGATAACTTTAATATGCTGGCGCCGGATCTCGTTGAACTCAGCAGCAATAAGCAATTTGCCGAGCTGAGGCTCATCCCCAAAACCCATGGCCCCGTGACCGAGGAAGCCATACGTCATCTGTTGGCCCTACCAGACTTCGCCAATCTCTGTCCGCTGGACAGTCAAATCGCCAAAGCCGTCAAGGACGTCAATAAGCTTTACGCCGAAGAAGATGGTCAGTTCGAGCAGTTCTTTCAGATAGCCGAGCGCCGTGACGGCCAGATATCACTCCAGCCCAGTAAAGATAAGATGCAAGCCGGTATGACTCTCACTGCCGCCTGGGGCGGTAAAGAGATCACCTTGCCGGACATTCTTCGCCGCCTGAAAGAAGAGAAGATCTGCATGGGACTGTCGAAAATCAAGATAGAAACCATGCTCAAACGCCTGAAGCAGAGTAAACCGGGCGAAACCATAGAAGGCACTATTGCCTGTGGCAAGGCGGCGGTGAACGGCAACCATGCCAGATTGGATCGCAAAGTGCCCCTGGCCCGTGAGCGCCTGCTGCACCCACAGGAGCGGGAGGATGGCACAGTGGACATGCGTAACCTGGGCGCAGTCATCATGGTTAATGCCGGCGATCTCTTGATGGAAAGGATCCCCGCCACTCAGGGCACCCCAGGATACAATGTTTTCGGCGAAGTATTGCCGGCCAAGCCGGGGAAAGATCTGGAGATGGTAGCCGGCAAAGGTACAGAGTTCAGCGCCAAAGACAGCAATAAGCTTATCGCCACGGTTGCCGGTCAGCCGGTGGAAGTCCGCAACGGCATGCAGGTAGATGATGTATTGCAGATAAAAGATGTGGACGTGGGCTACGGCAATGTCGACTTCAAGGGCAGTATCCTTATCAGTGGCGATGTCCACGAGGGGATGCAGGTCAAGAGCAGTGGCGATATCACTGTCATGGGTTTTGTCGACTCGGCATCCTTGATGGCCGAAGGAGATGTAACCGTCAGCAAGGGCATCATAGGCAGGCAGATCCGCGCCAATGAGTTGTCGACCCAAATCAGAGCCAAGGGGCAGATATCGGCCCAGTTTGTGCAATATTCCGATCTCCAATGCCAGGGCGATATCCTGGTGACCAAGCAGCTGCTGCACAGCAATAGCCGTACCGACAGTAAACTCACAGTCAGCGACGCCAACGGCCGCCGCGGAGATCTGGTGGGAGGAATTGCCAAGGCGGAAAAAGGCATCAAGGCCGTCGCCATAGGCGCTACAGCGGATACCAAGACAGATCTCTTCTGCGCCATGCGTTTGGGGGAGTACCGCCAAAACCTCAAAGATCTGGAAGAAAGTGTCCGGGTTTTGGTGGTAGCCGGTTTGGATATGGAAGCCAGACTGAGAAAACTGCCACCCAAGAGCGAATGGCAGGCAGATCCAGCCATGGTCGAGCAGGTCAAAATGATGCTGGAAGAGAAACACCGTGTCGATGATGAGCGAGTGCGGGAAGAAACCGAACTCGAGCTGCTGAAGGCGGAAACCGAAGGCTACTATCGCCATTACTTTGTCGAAGCCCTGAAGCATATCTACTCCAATGTGGAAATTCACATAGGCCCGGCGCAACAGCGCACCCAGAGGGAACATGGCCCCTGTGTGGTTCAAAACCAAAACGGAGAAGTCCATTTCGACTACAGCAGTCGCGGCTGATATTAAACCGGGCCTCGGTTCGGCGCGGGATAATTAATCGCAACGCCAGGCCGTTGTGATAAGGTGTTGGAGACAACTTATTCCTGGAGCCCCTATGACACAGCCAGCCTGGCCAGCCATTCTGAAACCGGCAGATTCGGACGAACTGGTGTATCTCGAGAATGAAAGAGACTGGCTGGAATATATCTGCCTGAATCAACACCTGAGTTGCCAGGGTGATCAACTGATAGATTCCGGCGGCTTATGTTATCCCATACTTCCGGCCATTCGCTGTGACGAACCTGTACTGGCCTCATTGCCACAAATAGGCCCGAGCCATGCACAGCTCGAACTCACAGATCTCAAGCTGTTGGTGCAAAAGCACGCCGCCGCGCTCGGCAGTTGCTGCGTTGCCAAGTTAGCCTTTATCACTTTTCCCCAAGGACTGGAGATGGTGCGTTATCTCGACAGTCTCTAAGGCGTTCTGGCAAAGGACTGGGGCCATTTACTGCGAACTGCGCCTTGTATCCAAACCTGTAAGCCGATGCAAAGCCCCCACGGACATGTTCGCACCTTCCCTGACAAAGCCCGGTGCCCATGGGTATAATCGGCGCGTTTTCTCTCACCGGAGTCATAGATTTGCAACTTCTGAAAATAGATTGCTTAGGGAAGCCCCTGAGGCTGGAAGGTTCCATGGCGGGTTGGCAGCAACTTTTTTGGGATAACCAATTAGTCTCACAACAAGCCGCCAGCGCCGATGACCAAGGCATTGGCAGCCATGAGTTCAGCCTCAGTCGCGCCGATGGCAGCAGCATCAAGGTACGCCTGGAAACCCAGCTCAACTGGCAACCCTTTGAGCTGAGCTATCGCTTGCTCATCGATGAGCAAGTCACGATTGAAGGCAGCCGCAATAGCAAAGATATTGAGCGGCAAACACCGGACATAGCGCCGGTAAAACAGCAGAAACTGAGTCTGGTGGGGCTGGTGTCTCTGGGCTTCAAACTGCTCAAGAGCGCCAAGGTGATCAAGGTCGTTCTGGCAGGAGCCAGTATTGCCGCCTACTCCTGGCTGTTTTCCCTGCAGTTTGCCCTGGCTCTGATAGCCTGCCTGGTGTTTCACGAGTACGGCCATATCCGGGCGATGAAATATTTTGGCATGAAGACCAAGGGTATCTACCTCATCCCCTTCATGGGCGGCCTGGCCTTGTCCGATGAGAAGATCAACACCCGCTGGCAAGACGTGGTGATCTCCATCATGGGGCCAACCTTTGGCCTGTTGATGTCCCTGGCGGCACTCGTGGCCTACTGGATCACAGGCAATCCCTTCTTTGCCGGTCTGGCGGCCTTTAACGCCTTGCTCAACCTGTTCAACCTGCTGCCTATTTTGCCGCTAGATGGCGGGCATATTCTCAAGAGCATCAGCTTTTCGATGAACAGCGCCATCGGCCTTATCGTCTGTATTCTGGGTGCTGCCATAGGGGTATTTATCAGCTACAGTCTGGGGCTGGCACTGCTGGGGTTCCTGTTGTTGATAGGCAGCGCCGAGATTCTGTTTGAGTGGAAACAGCGTCATCACAGTCATCTGCTGCCGCTGGACAGGTATGGGCAAGTGTTTTCCATTGTCTGGTATCTACTGACAGTGGCGGCCCTGGTGGCTGTTATCTGGCACCTGGCCGGCAGCGGTGATGACATGCTGGGACTGCCACTCAAGATATTGCAAAGCTGATTTAACACTCAGATTGCAAGGCTGCCACAGCCGCGCGTCCTGGGTGCTACATTCAGGCAAATTAGTGCTTGAAAATCTCTATTGGGATCAAAAATCACAAAGATAGATCACCAATGCCTTAAATTGTCGGAATGCCCTGGATCCTGATTAAGGTAAACTGAATTGCTTACCGCTTAATCCATGATACAGGGCGTTTATGAAAACACTTTCAGGCTCCAGTCTTTGGTTACTGATCTTTTGTCTGCCAATTTCCCTATCACTCTCGGCGCAGGAGGTTCAACCCCCTCCGGTAACCGTAGAAGCGGTGAAACAGGCATCCTTTAGAGATGTCGCCAACGAAGTCGGTAAAATTCGGGCTATCGACTCTGTGGCCCTCAGTTTCAACGCCAGCGCCAAACTCACGGCGATCCACTTCAAAAACGGAGACATGGTCAAACAGGGTGACTTGATTGCCGAACTCGACAGTGTCAAGGCGCAAGCCGATGTCGACAAGGCCCGCAGCACGCTGGCTCTGGCGAAAACCAAACTGGAGCGAGTCAGAGGCCTGCTGGCCAAAGAGCCGGATTCACTGTCAAAACAAGATGTGGATGAGCTGGAAGAAAATGTGCAACTGGCCGCCGCCGATTTCAAACAGAAACAGGCCACCCTCGCCGATTACAGCCTCATCGCCCCCTTCGATGGCCAATTAACTTCCTTTACCCCCTCTATCGGTGCCCAAATAACCGCAGAAACACCTCTGGTAACCCTGTACCGCTTGGATCCGGTTGAAGTGCATTTTGCCATCAGCCAAGTCGAGTTCGGCAAGGCGCAGCGAGGTCAGGAGGTGCATCTCACAGTGGAGGCCTACAAGGGACGCGAGTTCAAAGGACTGGTCAGCTATGTAGCGCCGGCTGTCGATGAGAGTTCGGGCAGGGTGGAGGTTCATGCGCAACTGAAGAACCCGGATCATGCCTTGGCTCCCGGAATGTTTGCCAACGTCAAACAGATATTCAGCAAGGGGATCAAGCACTTGTTGGTGCCACAAAATTCCGTCATTGCCAATAATGAAGAACGCTTTGTCTGGGTACTGCAAGGCGACAAAGTCAGCAAGCGCCCTGTGTCACTTGGGCGCAACACCAATGACGGTTATGTCATCATCAAGTCGGGGCTGCAAAACTCAGATACTGTGGTGCGAACAGGCATGCAGAATCTGCAAGAGGGAGGTGAAGTCAGAGTCCTGACCAATGCCTTATTGGCCACCGAAGAGGACCAACTCTGATGCGCCTGCCGGAAATCTGTATTCGCCACCCAATTTTCGCCTCGGTGATTAGCATAATGATAGTGCTGATCGGCCTGGTGTCTTTCGGCAAACTGCCGATTCAATACTTCCCTGACTACAACACTCACTCGGCTTCGGTCAGCGCATCCATCAATGGCGCCAGCGCCGAATTCATGTCCGAGAATGTCGCCGATAAGCTTATCGACGCCGCCTCCGGGCTGGATAAGGTCGATACCATGACCACCGACTGTCAGGAAGGCAGCTGCACTCTGTCCATCAACTTCAGCAAAGAGATAGATGACATCGAATACACCAATTTGATGAACAAGCTGCGCTCCAGCGTTGAAGCCATCAACGACTTTCCCCAAAGCATGATAGACAAGCCCAGAGTGACAGATGACGTGTCGGCGACCCATTCCGCCAGCAATATCATCAGCTTTGTCAACGAGGGCGGTATGACCAAGCAGCAGATGTATGATTACATCAGCCAGCAGCTTGTACCTCAATTCAAACATCTGTCCGGTGTGGGCGCTGTATGGGGCCCCTATGGCGGCTCACAGCGCGCCGCCAGGGTTTGGCTGAACCCGGATCAGATGAAGGCGCTCAATATCAAGGCCGCCGATGTGGTGGCCACCCTGAGCACCTATAACGCCACTTTTACCTCGGGCACCATAGTGGGCAAGTCCCGCGACTTCTCCATCAACCCGCTCAGCCAGGTTGAAAACATAGAAGATATTCGCGATCTGGTAATCCGGGTCGATAACGGCAAAATAATCCGGGTGAAGGATATCGCCAATGTCGTGATGGGCGAGGAGAGCCTGCGGCCCAGCCTTTTGAGCATTGGCGGACATCAGGCGATGTCGCTGCAAATTCTGCCGCTGGCCAACGCCAACCCTGTGACAGTGGCGCAAACCATACGTGCCGAAATCGACAGGATGCAACACCATTTGCCGGCCGGTCTCAAGATGCAGTTGGTCTATAACCAAGCCGACTTTATTCAAGCCTCTATCGAAGAGGGATTCTCTACCTTACTGGAAGCCATAGTGCTGGTGTCCCTGATTGTGGTGCTGTTTCTCGGCTCACTCAGAGCCGCTTCGATTCCGATTATCACCATTCCCGTCTGTGTCATAGGGGTATTTGCCGTTATGGCCTGGCTGGGGTTCACTATCAATGTACTGACCATATTGGCAATCATCCTCGCCATAGGTCTGGTGGTGGACGACGCCATAGTGGTGGTGGAAAACTGCTACCGCCATATAGAAAAAGGTGAAACGCCTTTTAACGCTGCAATCAAGGGCAGCCAGGAGATCATCTTTCTCATCATAGCCATGACATTGACACTGGCTGCCGTTTATCTGCCGATAGGTTTGATGTCCGGACTGACGGCCGATCTGTTCCGCCAGTTTTCCTTCACTCTGGCGGCGGCAGTGATCATCTCAGGGGTGGTGGCCTTGACCCTCTCGCCCATGATGAGTGCCTATTTGATTCAGCAAAGCCACAAACACCCGGCCTGGTTTCAGCGGGTCGAGTTGGGGCTGGAGCGTTTGATTGAGCGCTACAGCCAGGAACTGGATCTCTGGTTCAACCGTAAGCGTCTGTTGGCCGGAATCGCCTTGCTGCTGGTCGTTTCGGGTGGCGTACTCTATTGGTACATGCCCAAGGTACTGCTGCCCACAGAAGACAGCGGCTTTATTGACGCCAGCGCCAAGGGCCCCACCGGCGTTGGCCGCCAATATCATCTGAATCACAACGCCGAGCTCAACAGCGTTATGGATGACAACCCCAATGTAGCCGCCAATCTGGCTTATATCGAAGGCGGCCCGGTCAACCATGTGCTGCTGAAACCTTGGGGAGAACGCAGTGACACCGCCGCCGAAGTGATAGATCAACTGATAGCCAAGGCCAAACAGCAGGTGTCGGCCTACAACATGTCGTTCAGTGTTCGCTCCGCCGACGGCTTGAATATCCCCACCAATCTGCAACTGCAGTTGATGACGCTGGATAGAGACAAAGATGCCTTGGCCCACACCGCCGAGAAGGTGGTTAAACTGCTGGAGGACTATCCCGGGCTGACCAATATCAACAACTCGACCCTCAGAGACTTGCCACGCTTCGATCTCAGCATAGATCGCAATGCGGTGATCCTTTCCGGCGCCAGCTACAGCGATGTAACCAATGCGCTGTCGACCTTTTTAGGCTCGGTCAAAGCCGCCGATCTGCACTCGGACGACGGCTTCACCTACCCTATCCAGGTTCAGGTTAACCTGGAGATGCTGGGCGACTTCAATGTGCTCAGTAAGCTGTATGTCACCTCTGAATCGGGTGAGGCGCTGCCGCTGTCGCAATTTGTCACCATAAAGCAGGCAACCGCTGAGTCGAATATCAAGACCTTTATGGGTCGCGACGCCGCCCTAATCAGCGCCGATCTTATGCCGGGTTACTCCCCGGGAGAGATCAAACTCTGGCTGGATGAGCAACTGCCGTCGCTGCTGGCTCCATCACAGGGCTATGCCTACAACGGCATAATCAAAGAACTGATGGACTCCCAGGCAGGCACTCAGTCACTGTTTTTGCTGGCTTTGGTGTTTATCTATCTGATCCTGGCGGCGCAGTTTGAGAGCTTTGTCGATCCCTTGATCATTCTCCTCACTGTGCCCCTGTGTCTGGTGGGAGCCTTGCTGACTCTCAACCTCTTTGGCCAGAGTATGAATATCTATTCCCAGATAGGTTTGTTGACTCTGGTAGGTCTGGTAACCAAACACGGGATCTTGCTGGTCGAGTTCGCCAATAAGCAGCGCCAGGCCGGCAAAAGTGCCCTCGATGCCGCCATGGCCAGCGCCCGCTCAAGGCTGCGTCCTATTTTGATGACCTCGCTGGCGATGATCCTCAGCGCCATCCCATTGGCCATAGCCTCTGGCCCCGGCTCTCTTGGACGGATAAACATAGGCCTGGTACTGGTGGGTGGCTTGTTGATGGGCACCTTCTTCTCGCTGTTTGTGGTGCCTGTGGCCTACTTAGCCATGAGCCAGTTAAAACAAAAAGATGTGCTGGCCAAGCTCAGAGGCAAGATCTAAGTTTTCGCCAACGCTCTATCACTTCTTACTCACCCACTTTCCAACTCTCAAAAAAAGCGCCACCCCGGGGGTGGCGCTTTTTTGCCTGAGTTTTACTCGCTTGCCGGTAGCATCACGGCCTCAAAGACCCGGCTTTGCCGGATAAACTGCTTAAGCAGGTTATTCAGCTCGGCGGCTGTGACCTCATCATTGAAGCGAATGTTTTGCCCTATCTGCTGCGGCCCGCCCACTGTCATATAGCTTTGGCTGACCGCCTCCAGCCAACCGAGATTGGATTTAAGCTCCCGCTGCAGCCTGTCCTGACGTTGACGGCGCTTATTTTCCAGCGAATGGGGCGATACGCCCTCATCAGCCATTCGCTTGAGCACCAGATGCAGTTGCTGGATCAGTTCATCGACCCGCTCCGGATCGCTGCTGAAGCTGATACGGCCCGAGCTGAAATCTTCCCCCGGCTCCTGCCAGAACCAAGCGGTTACCCCATAAACGCCGCTGGCCTCCTCCCTGAGTTTGAGCCTCAGCTGCTCCTGAATAAGCTCCCCCATGAACGACAACTGATAAGCTTGCTTTGCTGACCAAGGCTGCGGATAGGAGGTTAGATAGACTTCTGTTTCGGCTCTGGGCTCACCTGAGACAGGCATCTGCAGACGTTCCTTTGGGGTCGCCGGCCGAATTTGGTATTGCTTGCGCGCCTCCCTTTTTACCTCAATCCCCGCCAGATACTGCTCGGCTAAGTGAATGAGGCGTGCCTCGTCGATATCGCCGACAAAGAACAGAATAAAGTCGGTATTACCCAGCATGTGACGGCGATAATCGGCCAGCAGCTCATCCTCGGTCAGGGTAGTCAGCAACTCGGGATCCGGGTTGTAAACCGTCGGCACTCCGGGATAGCGCTTGGCATCTATGGTGCGGGCAAACTGCTCCCCAGGGTCATTGGCATATTGTGCCCGGGTCGCCTGATACTCTTCGCGCCAGTGCTTCAAGGCATTCGATGCAAACTGTACCTGTTGCAACTTGAAGCGAAACAGCTGCAGCAGCGCCGCCAGATCATCCCTGTGGGCCCAGCCGGAAAAGCCTTGCGTCTGGCCGTCCAGCAAACTGGAAAGCACCAGAGGATAGTCGCTGTCATAGTTGATGATCGCCTGCTGCGGCACCTCGCCGGCGCCGAACTCATCTGCCAGGTTCACAGCCAGACGCAGCTTTTGCGCCTCCGAAGGCGCCAGACTGCCCATCCCCCCGACAGTCAAGGCCTTGAAATGCACTTCACCTGGGTTGAGATCAGATTGGCTGAATACCAGACGCAACCCGTTGCTGAGTCGATACTCCTTCAGGCGTCCATCGGCGGCTTCACCGATAAAGCGACTGCTGCCGGCCTCGGCCTTGAACTCGGGCATCTCAGCGGTCTGTTGCCCGGCTTCAAAGTCGCTGTGCTGCCTGCTCATACTCTGCTGCCATAATGCATTGGCTTCAGCACTCGTCAGTGCCGATATCTCCCCGGCCCCAAGAGTCTGCAGCAATAAGCGGGAACTTGGCGCCGTTAAACGCGCCAGCGCCTGATTGATATCCTCGGTCGTCAGCGAGCCAATCAGCTCCAGGTTGAGCCGGGCTCTGTCTTTATAGCTCAACCAGGGGTCGAGATTGGCAGCGGTAGTGACCAGGTCGCCGGCAATATCTATGCTGTAAACCGCCTTATCGGCGCGGCGCTGTTCCAATTTCAGTTGGCGTTTCAGCTGGGAAGCCACGGCCTTATCGCTGAAACCATGCTGCTTGAGGGTGGCCAGAAGATAAAACAGTGCACTGGCGGCGCTATGGTACTCACCCTTCTTGAGCTGCAAGGTGAAAATGCTCTGCCTGGTCTCGCGGCCAATGGCCTAGGAGAAGAAAGCGCCCGACAGCAGCCAGTCTTGATGTTGCTTCTCCCACTGCTGCAAACGCAGATTCAGCATACGCCCGGCTATCTGCTCGGCCAGCTCGCGGCGATAACCGGCCCGCGAATAATCCGGCTCAAGCGGCGAGAAAAAGCTCAGCTCCAGCGCCGGCTCTTCGGCGCCTACTTCATGCACCTTGGCGGCCCTCAGGCCATCTTGCAGCGATATGCCAAAGTCCACGGTTTCCAGTGGTGTAGTGGCCGTGGGCATGGCTCCCAGATATTGCTCGACCATGGCCTTGAACTTGGCGACATCTATATCACCGCTCGCCACCAGCGCCATATTATCCGGCCGATACCAGCGGCGATAAAAGTCGGCCACCCGCTTACCGGACACCTGGCGTATGGTTTCGGGATCGCCTATGGGATCGCGCGTCGCATAACGGGAACCAGCCATTTCGATGGCAGACTTTTTGTCCCCCAAACGCAGCATAGGCCCAAGCCTTGCCCGCCACTCCTCCAGCACTATGCCACGCTCGGCATCGAGATCGTCGCGGGCAATGCTCACCTCTGCCGCCCAGTCGGCAATAATTCTAAGCGCCAGCTCCAGAGTCTGCGGCCGGTTATCCGGCAGATTGAGCAGATAGACGGTATTTTCAAAGTCAGTGAAGGCATTGACATCTATGCCAAACTTCAGCCCGGCATCCTCCAGCGCGCTGATGACGCTGTTGCCCTTAAAGTGCTTGCTGCCGTTAAAGGCCATATGCTCGACCATATGGGCCACGCCCCTTTGGTCGTCATCTTCATGCATGGAACCGGCGTTGACTACCAGACGCAGATACACGCGTTTGGCCGGGGCATCGTTGGGGGCCAGATAATAGCGAAAGCCATTGTCCAGCCGGCCCTGAACCAAGTCAGGATCGCTGTTCAGAGGCAGCATCTCGCTGGTTTGACAGGCCGCCAGCAGGCAAGCCATCGCCGCCATCATCAGGCGGCCGAATCGTGTTTTAACAATCATCTCAGGATTTCCAGAACTCAACAAAAAAGCAGCTTCCGGTGAAGCTGCCCATCACCACCACTCAGGGTTTAGAAGCGATAACCCACTTCCAGCCAGAACTGACGCCCTGGGGTATAGAGGCCGTATTCGCCGTTCTGGTTGGCCTTGAGGCTATACTGGCGTACCTGGTTGAGCACATTGTTGATATCCAGCTGCAGATAGACCTCACCGCCCAGCGCCTGCGGCTCCCAGCGAATACGGCTATCCCACTGGGTGTGACTGCCGAAGTCATAGCTGCGGTACATCTCCAGCGCCGCCTGGCTGTTTACCGACTCATATCCCCGTACCGGCGCCTTGACATAAAGCTTGTTGCCCCAGGTGATATTCCAGGCCGGTAACTCCATATCCAACCCAAGACGCACCATCCACTCTTCCTGGGATGAGTTGACCTTCTGCTCCATCTGGCGACGGCTCATCATGGCGCCATCGAGCATCACCGCCTCATCCGGGTTCATCGCCTTATCCAGATCGTTGCGATCTGTCTCCAGCCAATCGGCCGCCAGCGACCACTCCCATTGACTGGCACCTAAGGTCAGCGGCGCTATGTTATTCAGTTGCAGGGTGTAGACATGAACCTTGTAGTCTTCGCCATTGCGATAGTCGTCCACCTTGACGCTGCCTACCTGGCTTCTATGGGTCACCAGCCGATCGCGATAGTCCCTCAGGGTATAGCGACCACTCAGGCTTAAATTGCCCAGATTCTGGTGCAGCGCCAGGGTCAACTCATCGGAGAAGGGGGTTTTCAGATCCTTGATGCTTTCGTATCTGCGGGTGTGATCCTGGCTGAGTTTAAGTATTTCATCCGCCAGCTTCATCGAAGCGAAAGAGCGGCCATAGTAACGGTTAAGCCCGATATCCACCCGGGTGCCCTCGACGACATCCCAGTTGAGTGCCAGCCGCGGCGCCAGGTTGAGATTATTCAGGTAGTCATCATGCTCAAGCCTCAACCCGGGGCGGAATTGCCAGGCGCCGAATTTAATGGTGTCCTGCAGATAAGCCGCCGAGTTGCGGTGTCGGGTGTCTATGCTGCCGGCCAATACGGTTTGTTCATCGAGCGGCATCTCCATGCCCGACATTATCAAGCGGATCTCCTGATTGACCTCCCTTGGGCGGTAAAAATCATAGTCAGTCTGCTGGAAACTCAAGCCAGTTTCCAGGCTGTGACTGACATCGCCCCAATAGAGGCGTTTGAAGCTGACATCGGCCAGCAGTTGCAGATTTCGCTGCTTGAGACGACTGTCGCCATAGCCCCCTTTCTGGTAATCCAGCCCGGTATCGGCATCACTGATCACCAGCACAGTATCACTCTGGGAGTGACGCTCATCCTCAAAGCTGTCGTAGGCCGCCTTGAGGGACAAACTTCCCAGGCTGAACTCCCGCTCCAGACTCAGGGTCGACCCCAGTGCCGAGTGGCTGTCTTCAAAGTCATTGTCTATGTTCTCGCCCATAAACAGGCCTTCACGGTAGGCCGAATAACGCCAGTCCCAGTCGATTCGGGTCAGGGGATCCGGCATCCAGGCCAGATTCAACAACAGGTTGTCCGATCTGCGGCTCTGATCCTGAGAATCAACCGTACCTTCTGCATCCATGATCCGGCTCTGGCGAATGCTGGAGCGGCGTTGACCAAAGGCCAGCACCATACCCAGCTCGTCGTTAATCCCCTGCTGCCACTGCCCCGAATAACTGTGTTTAACAAAATCGGGCTGATAGATGGCCTTGCCCCCGTCGGGCCTGGCCTGCTGCAAAAACTCGTTAATATTGGGATCAACCTTCTGGCTGGTCCAACTGCTGCGGCTGGTACGGTAACGCAGCTGGCCGCCGTTGACGCCGTTGTAGCTTAGGGTATCGGCCACTACGGCCCCGCCGGTAAAGCCCCCCAGGCTGGCCGGCACATTGTTGTCATAGACGGTGATCCCGGCCAGCATGGCGGCATCGAAAAAATAGGCCTGCTCTGAGCTCATCCCCGGCAAGACCCCGACACTGCCGTCAAACAGGCCTGAGCTGGGATCCAGATCGTTGTTGATATTGATGCCATCAATAAGAAACGCTGTCTGTTCAGACTCGGCGCCATAGATGGAGATCTTCGACGGTTTGATTTCACCGCCACTAAACCCTTCATCCAGACCCTCCAGGCGCACCGCAGGGTTGGATTTGACCAAGTCGCTCAAGTTGCCATCGGCCGAAGGGGTACGGCGGATCATCTGCTCATCCAGAGTGCTTTTGCCATCCAAACCGTTATCGGCTCTGTCTTTGACTGTCACAACCGCGCTGGTTTCGGGCGACTCATTCGAAGAGGGCGCTTGTTTATTTAGCGTTTCGGCGCCGGATGCGGCGCAAAAGAGTACGGCTGCCACAGCCAAAGCCACGACAGAAGGTGCGGGGTATTGCATATAAAACCTGATCAATGAGAATGATTCTCATAATTGTTACAGGCAAAATATTTCCCGACAAGATAGCCAAAATTCAGCCAAGGTAACAAGAATGTTTTATAAAAAGCGCCACAAGTTTAACTTTTGGTAACTTTTTGAGAAAGGAGCAAACAATCAGGCCCAGGCTAACCTTTAAAATCAATCAAAGGTGGGGTTGGGCAAAACCTATCACAGGTTAACCGCACCGTATTCCAAATGACTTTTTAACGAAAAAATCTTAAAAATTTACATTTGTGTCAGCACTGATGTGTTGTTTGGGCAAATAAAAGGCCAGAGGCGGCCACAGCAAAGCAGCCGTCTGTTGCCTATGTCAGTTAAACGGAACCGGATGGGATCTCACCGAAATCACCGTTTTGGTAGTCACGAATGGCCTGCAGGATCTCCGCCTGGGTATTCATCACAAAAGGCCCCATCTGCACCACGGCCTCACCAATGGGGTTACCGGCCAGAATGAGCAGGCCCGCGCCCTTGAAACCGGCTTGCAGCTCGAGAGGATAACGACTGTCGAGCAGCAACATATTACCGGCGGCCAGTTGTTTGCCATCCGGCAGTTGCAATTCACCACTGTGCAGATAGAGCGCCAGTCGCCCCAGATGACTGAGATCCAACTCGGCTTGGGCATCAGGCGCCAGCGTCAAATCGGCAATCGCCGCATCGCCGGCCAACCCGGTCAAGGGAGCACTGGCTTCAATACCGGCGAAACGCCAGTCACCGGCCAGCAGTCTCAGGCTGGCGCCGTCAGTTTCAAGCTGTTGGTGTTCATCGGCAGCGCTATCCTGATACCTGGGCGGCCGCATCTTGTCTTTGGCCGGCATATTGAGCCAGATCTGAAAGCCATGCAACCCCTCTTTGGCATCGGCCAGCGGCATTTCGGAGTGGACCACACCGCGGCCGGTACTCATCCACTGCACCTTGCCTTCTCGGATGGCGCGGACATTGCCCAGTTGATCCCTGTGCTCAAAGCCGCCCTTGCGGATATAGGTAAAAGTTTCCATACCGCGGTGGGGATGCGGCGGAAAACCGCCGAGATAATCGCGTTCATCGTCGGAGCGGATCTCATCCAGCATCAGATAGGGATCCAACGCCAGAGCCTGAAAATCGGCGACCCGGCTGATATTGACCCCATCGCCGTCAGAGGTGGGTTGCGCCGGCAGTATTTGCAATATTTTCATCATTGGGCTCCTTCACTTTGGAATAGCCCCAGCTTACTGCCGACAAATAACAACAAAAAGCGCATTTATCCGCTATGAGTCTTCGACTTTATAGAAAGGTCACACCCACCAATAGCGCACCACATGGAAGAAAACCGGCGCGGCAAAACAGACAGAATCCATGCGATCCAGCATGCCGCCGTGGCCCTCTATCATATGGCCCCAATCCTTGACGCCGCGGTCACGCTTGATGGCCGACATCACCAGTCCTCCGGCAAAGCCGAGCAGGTTCACCAGTAAAGCTATGATTGCCGCCTGCCAGGGGGTAAATGGGGTGATCCAGAACAGCGAGGTACCCACCAGCGTCGCCAGCAATACCCCACCGACCAGGCCTTCCAGGGTCTTGGAGGGTGACAGCTTGGGTGCCACCTTGCGTTTGCCAAACAGCTTGCCGCAGCAATACTGCAGCACATCGGAGAGTTGCACCACCAGAATGAGCCAAGCGATCAGCAGCAAGTTACGCCCTTCATAACCCTCAATCTTCAAGGTCATCAGCGCCGGCACTGACGAGACACAATAAACGGCTATCATCAGCCCCCACTGCACCTTGGCGGTACGCTCAAGGTAACGTGTAGTATCGCCGCCAAGTGCTGCCAGAATCGGCATCAGCAGGAACAGATACACGGGAATAAAGATACTGAACATGCCGTACCAATGGATGGCAATAAGCAGATACTGCACCGGCAAGGCAAAATAGAAGGCGGCGACCAGGGCAGGATAATCGCTGGCCCGGGTCGGTGTCAGGGTTAAAAACTCCCTGAGCGCATAGAAAGATACCAGGGCAAACAGCAATATCACCCCATAGAGCCCGAACAGGAAAGCGATACCTATGGCCAACACCATCATCCACCAGGCATCGATTCTGGCATTGAGATTGGCAATAACGGCGTTGTTGCCCTTACGCCAGGCCAGCAAACGACCTATCAGGGTCGCTACCACCAGCAGTAGGCCAATACCGGCAAACAACCACAGTGTCTGGTTCATACTTCCTCCCGTGACATTGCCAATAGTGCCAAACGCAAACGCTCGAGAAAGGCCACCTTGGTTTCCTGCGGCTGCAGCTTGATAGGCGTACCAAAACTCAAAGTGCAGAGCAGCGGCAACGGCAGATAACGCCCCTTGGGCATGGCGCGATTGAGGTTGGCAATCCACACGGGGATCAGCTCCAGATCCGGGCGCGAGTGTGCCAGATGATAGATTCCACTCTTGAACGGCAACAATGGCGCCTCGCTCAGATTACGGGTTCCTTCCGGGAAGAAGATCAGCGAGTCGCCCTCGGCCAGCGCCTTTTCCACCGGCGCCAAGGGATTGCCCTCACCATGGCTCTCTCTTGGAATAAGCACGGCATTGAATACCCGCTGAATAATAAAGCGCCTCAGCGCCGTCTTCTGCCAATACTCGGCGCCGGCAACCGGACGTGTCTTGCGTCTCAGCAAGGCAGGCAGTGATGCCCACAGCAACACAAAGTCACCGTGACTGCTGTGATTGGCAAAGTAGAGCCGCTGATTGTGATTGGCGCGGCAGCCAAGCCACAGGGCGCGGGCACCGGTGACCAACCTGGCCGCCGAGGTGATCCCAAAGGCGGTCAATCCCGCGAGCCAGCCGATTAGGGTATCCATAGATAAGGGTAAACTCCTCTTACAGGAAAAAGCGCCAGACGAGTAACAACACCAACGCGGCGGCCTGCCCGGCAAAGCAAAGGAACAGGCGCTTTAGCAGCGCCTGCGCCCCTTGGGCGCGCAGCAGCATGCTGCGACCGGCCTGCTCTTCTTTAAGCCAGCCGAGCTGCTGCATGCTGTGATCCAGACGTTCGCAGGAATGCTCCCCTGCCAGGGCGGCAAACAACTTGGCATCCAGCGCTACTCTGAGGCCAAAATACTGTCCGGCCAGTCCGAAAAGCACCATCAACAGGGCGCTGAGCAGTTCCGACCATCCCTGAAGCTTGCCGCCCCAGAGAAGCAGCAAAGGTGCCAACATCAAAACCGCACTGAACCAGCGCAGCGGCGCGGCATTGCCCAATAAAGTGGCCACCAATTTTGCCAGATCCCGCTGCTGCGACTCAGGCATGTTGCACCTCGGGTGGGCAAAAACCGGACTTGAGCCGCTCTAGGTAAGCCAGAGTCTCTGGCTTGAAAACCACCTTGGGCCTGACGGCGGCAATCATCTTTGCGGCATCCAGGGCACTGCCGGCCCGACCGCTCAGCAGCAACCAGGCCGCCAATACCAGGGCGCTACGGCCATAACCCAAGGCGCAACATACAAGTAGAGTACCTGAGGTGCGCAAACACTCGAGCCGCCTGACCGCTTCCAGGCAGTCCTGTTCATCCGGCAAACATAAATCCAGCATGGGCATAGGCTGATACCATTTGAGCTTGCCTTCGGTCATCCCCCGAGCGGGTGTCAGCAAGGCCTTGCCCGAATAGGGAAAGGGCAACTCGGCGCAGAGGTCCAATATGGCATCATATTGCTGCGCTTCACTCATGGTGGGCATGCGCCCGAGCCAAACCCCGGGCAGCACCTCTTGCGCCGCCACCTGGCCACCGGTCCAGAAACGGATATTGAGCCAGGCAAACAAACGATAAGGTAACAACAGCCAGCGACTGGCGAAGCTGGGATGGCCCAACTCACCCTTTTGAAAACCCGCGGCGGCAAACAGGAGATAATTGAGCGCCACCATGGCCAGCGCCAAGGCCAGCCAAAACAGCAGCATGCCAAGGAGACTCATGGGCCAGAGCAAGGCCGCGAGCAGCAGCAAGACGGCGCCCACGCCATAAGCCGTTGCCAGCTTGAGCCTGCGGGGTTCCCTCGCCAAACTCAAGCGGCTGAACGAATTTCGTGGCCACAGCCAGAGGCAGAACAGACCGGCCGCCAGCCCTGTGGGCAGGTCGATAAAATGATGTTGCCAGGTCGTCAGCACAGACAGGCCAATCAAGGCAAACCAGCCGTGGAGCAGGTAACGCCAGGCGCCCTTGGCCCGCTGACTGTATTCACTCCAGAGCACCACCAAGAGGGCGATGTGCAAAGAGGGCGCCTGATTGAAGGGCTTATCAAACCCCATCAGGAGATCGAACAAACCACCAAAAACGCCGTCGAGCGGCGGGCGCTCAAAACTGAATTTAAGGGGCCAGATGAGAAAACAGCCGATACACAGAAGCTGTACGCTCAGCAGCCTGAGCCCCAGTCTGTCTATCCCCTTGCGGCTGAGGGGGAGCAGAAACGCCAGGCCGTAGAGAAGATCTATCGACCAGTAAGGCACTATGGTCCAGGGCCAGAGCGGAATGGCATGCTCCCAGGAAAACACCAGACTGGGAACCTCACTTTGCTGCGAGGCATACCAATTGGCAAAACCATAGCTGGCAAAGAAAAACGGCGCCAACAAGGCCAGCCAAGGCAGGCCACGGCGAATGGTGCCGACCTCGCGTCGACGGGCGGGCAGCTCAGGCATCAGTCGGCCTTACGCGCCATGGACACGGTAAATATGCCCCACTCATCCACTCTTTGAGTCAACTTGTGAAAACCGTTGGCTTTGGTCAGTTGATCCATCTCCTGCTGACTGCGGCGACGCATCACCCAAGGTTGACCGTCTCTGTGGCTGGTCAGGGCCCGGCCGATGAATTCCAGCTGCGGATGCCAGGGCTGACCCGTGTAGATAAGCAGGCCTCCGGGCGCCAGCGCCGCGGCAATACCCGCCAGGGAGCGGGACACCATCTCATTGTCACCAAACAGCTCGTAGAGGCCGGAGACAACCGCCAGGGTAGGCTTGGGCTCGACCGCCGCCAGCGAATCAAAGTCGAAGGCATCGCCCTTTTCAAAGCGTACTATGTCACTGAGGCCAAGCTCATCAATGAGGGCGCGGCCGTCGCGGATATTGATATCACTGTAATCACGCAGCAGCACAGAATCGGGCTTGATATCGCTATTTGCCAGGCTCTCCAGCAGATAGCGGCCATGTCCGGCGGCCACATCCATCAAATGCAGCGGCTTTTCTTCCTTTCTCAGCGTCGACAGCGCCTGCGCCAGCAACTCTTCGATATGGCGTTTACGCTGGCGTATGCCGCGCCAGCCAATAGCATTGAGATATTGTTTGTCGACAAAGCGGCCAAACTCCCCCTTGCCGGAGGGTGTGTTGCGATAGACATAATCCAAGGTACTGCCCGAATCGAAGCCGCGCTCGAAACCCAGGGCAATGCCCTCTGAGTATTTCTCCCCCAGCTTCATCACTGCGCGGGTGGCTTGCCAGTATTTGGCCTGCCAGGAAGCCTCGGGCAGAGGGGCGGCGAGCGATTCGCTCTCGGCGCAGCTCGGGCCAAATTTATCTTGCTGCAACAAATTCACTTCCGCCTGCGGCGAGGCGATATTGGCCCGCAGGAAGCGTCTGATCCTGGCTATCGGGTCGGCCCGGTCCAGCTCTCCCAGGGTGTCATGGTAAAAACCGGGCAGCAGGTGCAATTCTTTACGCTGGGAACCCAAACGCTCAAAAAACTGCTGCTGCGGCTTGCGCCGAACCACATAGTCGGCGCCCGAGATCAGTACCTGAGTCGGTACAGTAATCGCCTGGGCATTGACCACCACCCTTTCAGCGGCATCATAAAGTCCCAACAACACATTGACCGAGATCGGCCTGGCGATCAGTGGATCTGTCTCAAAGCTGTATTGTCTGGCTGGGTCATGGGTCAACAGCTTGGCCTTAACATAGCTGTTGACGAAAAAGTTGCCCTTGAGGCTCCTCAGCAGCTTTAGCCCAGGGATAGCAAAAGGCACATAGAGTTTGACGCTGAAGGCCGGCGACGCCAGCACCAGCGCACGAATAGAAGGCGCATAGTCATGCACCCAGGTGCTGGCCAGCACGGCACCGACACTTTGGGCCACCACACACAGCTGCTCTTGGCTGAAACCATGTTTGCCCTCTATGTGTTCCACAAAGGTCTGAATGTCGCGGACACTGGTACCAAAGGAGGGGCTGTCGCCTCTGGCGCCCGGTGATTGCCCATGACCACGGGCATCCCAGGCGAAAAAAGCCTGCTCAGGCAGCGCCAGTTCATCCACCAGGTGCGCCATTCGGCCACCGTGTTCATGGCCACGGTGAAACAGCAACACGGCCCCGGGATCCTCTTGTTCATTGGTTTCCAGCGCCGGCCAGAAACGATAAAACAGCTGGAATCCATCATGGGTAGTAAAAAAGTGTTCCTCGGGTACCCTTGCGGCATTATCCATATATTTCATTCCTTTGATAAACAACTTAACTTGCGCTCTCGCCCTGCTTCAAACCGGATTTTACCCGGTTGAATATGGTCAGGCAGAGTAACAGGAGAACCAATGACAGGATCAAATTGAGCCAGAATGGCGTCAACCAACCCAAGGCGACGGCCAGCCCCAGAATACCGAAGACAAACGCGCGATCGCTCTTGCCCATGGGGCCATCATAGCGGCGCTCTGCCCCCACCATCAGGCCTAGCACCCCGGCGTATTCACAGGCAACGGCCAGTAAGGTCAGGGCGATCACCAGTGCAGGTTCCACACCACCTAGCAAGGCAAAAGGCAGATAGAGTATCGCATCCGAAACAATATCGGCGAGCTCATTGAGATAGGCGCCGAGACGGGATTGCTGCCCAAACTCGCGGGCCAACATGCCATCTATGGCATTGAGCGCCATTCTTTTCAGCATCCAAATCGGGATGAGGGCAAAGAGCCAAGGATGAGGCCAGATAAGCAACAGGGTTCCCAGCAGTATAGAACCCAGCGCCGCCAATACCGTGACTTGATTGGCGCTGACGCCGCGCCGATACAGACGGGTAACCAGTGGCCTCAGTAGGCCCTGAAAGCGGGATTTCAACTGATAAACAGACAAACTCATTGGCTACAACATCCTAATCGAGAAAGGAAAGTTCTCACAGTCATCCTTGAGTATCGAGCAAATGACCAGAGTGCACTATGCCTGATTTTTAGTGTGCTTCAAAGTGCTTGAGGGAAAAAGCCGCGGCTGAATCACGCCTCAATTACAGTGCTGTCGGCAATGGGGAAAGAGCGCCGAAGCGCCCTTTCCTCTCAGTTACCAGTTGGCATCCAGAGTGAGCTTGGGCACCGCCAGCTCAGCACATTGGCTCGAAAGACGATAGAACACTGCTTCAGCGGCCGGGTAACCATAGGCAGCTACCTGGTTGGCGGCCTGGGCCTGATAGCGCACCCCCCAGAGATCGAACCAGGGACGCATATCCAGTTGCAGCAACTTCGACAGGCTGAGCAGCATGAAGTCGTTGCCATCCAGGTTCGGGGCATCGATATAACTGCTCATGCCCAATGCATCCCTCATCTCGCCCCAGCGAGCGGCGTCGGCAATCGCATGGCTGAACAGACGCTCATGCAGATAGAGCAAGGTGAAAATCTGCCAGCCGTTGTCCAAACCTGCATGCTCTTCGGCCAATGCCGCCAGCTGCAGATAGAAATCCAGTCTGGGCCCGGCGTTGTCATAGGTGCCGGTCTGACTCCAGAGCTTGTCGTAGACAGAGGTCACAGGATCGCTACTGCTTTGCGCCTGTTTCAGCCACTCGAAAGTGGTTTGAGGCGACTGGCGATCGCAGCTGGCGATCCGCTCACCACTATCTTTAAAGCGTTGCCAGCCCTTGTACAGAGGGAAAATATTATTGGAGACTTCACCGGAGCGGCCACCATAGATTTTCAGCCGGTTACGCTGCAGATTGTGGCCTATCTCGTGACTCTCGCCCCAGCCGAAGGGGCTCAATACCCAGGCTTGATCATAGGGGTTACCAGAGCAGCCGCCACCGCAGTGTGCCGCCTCATCGACATTGATGTGCTGCACCTTGGGTTTGGCATGGATCTGTTCATTTTGGCAATCCCACCCCAGCAGGGCGCAGCGGGCGGCCACGCTGGGTGCCAGCGCCAGCCCTTCGCCACTGAAGCCGGCCAGATCATAGGTCCCCTTGATCATATAGCGCCAAACATCATTCAGGGCCTGCTCCACATCGCCGCGGTAAGGCTCGGCATAGATGAACTGTTTCATCATATGCTTGCGGGAGTTAATTTCGACAAAGTCGGTGCGCAGCCCGGCCCAACTCAGCGGGCTGGTTTCAAGCGCCGTCAAATAGCCACTCGCTTGGTTGAAATCCTTGAGGTAGGGATAGGCCAGTACATTTTGCGCTTCAACACTCACCACGCCCTCACCGGCCGGCAGTTGCAGCATCAAAGTCCCGCCATAAGGGCTGCTCAGGGTCAGAGGTTGCCCGGGTTTCAGGGTCAACTCGACCGAGCGCAAAAATTTGGGGCGCTGGTATCCCTGGTTATTGAATTCCCGGGTTGAGCCGGTTCTCTGGGTATTGATAAAGGCCTTTACCGTCAGCGGCAGTGTGTCTTTACGCTCGAGACGCACACTCTGGCCGGGCAACAAGTAAAAACCGCTGCCGCGATAACCACTCTCTTTGCCCTGTGCCATTTCCAGGCTGACGTTCTCAAGAGTCAGCGTTTGCGGCAAAGGAGCGCTGAAATTGCCCAAATCCGGCTGCGCTGGATTATTCCCCCTCAAATACAGCGCCAAGTGGTCGGCCAGGTAGGCCGCCAGAAAACGCCCTTGCGGCGTGGTGTCCTTATCCATGGGATAAGCTATGTCGGCACGGTAAAGATCGCCCAGCAACACAAAGAGTTTCAGCAGCCTGCGCCCCTCGTTGCCGAACAACACCTGACCACGACTATCCAGTTGATTGAGTGAGTTTTTAAGCGCTCTGGCACCGGCAAGGAACTCAGACTCAAAGCCGTTGACCTTGTCACAGCTCACTTTACCCACATAGGTTTCACAGCCGGACCAGTCAAAGTTGAAGTCATCATCAATAAGGTGCTGTGTCAGGCGCTGCTCACCGCCAAGCAGCGGGAAAGCGGCCGCCATGGCCGTGGCCGAGGACCAATCGGCAGCGGCGTTGGCCCAGAAGTTACCGCCATAGGGCAAACTGACCCCCATGGTTCCGGCAATGGCGTCGGCCACCGCATTGGTCGCTTCATACCAGTTGTGCTGATAATAGAGTGCCTTGCCCGATGCCAGCGCCCGGGAATAGACGCCGGCTATCTGCCCGGCATCGGTATCGGCCGCGCGCCAGCCACTGATTAACAACTGGGCATCGGCGATACAGGCTTCCAAAGTAGCGACCTGATTACAACTCTTGATGGTCCAATTGGGAAACCGCCCTTGCAACCAACTGCGACTGGCACTCTCCTGGCCACCAAGAAAGCTCAAGGACACGGTCAATGGTTGCTGCAGTTCTGCCGCTTGCGCTCTGTTCAGCAACCAAGCCAGCAGATTGTCATTGGCTGGCTCCATGGCGGTGAGTTCATCGGCATGGAAACGGGCAAACAGATGGGTACCAAAGGCCGCAAAGCGCCCGGTATGCTGCTCACCGGCGACGGCCAATACCTGACCCGTGTTGGCACGCAGCAGAGGTGTGGCCATTTCCGGCTCGATGATATTGAACAATTGAGTTCGGTTGCCTGGTGCATAGGCCAGCGCCGTATAGGCAAATACCCTTTGCCGCAGGGCTTGCTCATTCGAGCGCAGCTGCGTTATCTGCGCGGCAATCGCCTCAAGCAGAGTATCCGGGTCCAGCCCGCTTGCATCACCGCTTGCCAGCGCCCGCTCCAGAGGGCTTTGGCCGTCCACGCCAAAAACTGCCAACTTGAGGCTGACGCTGCCACCGCGGCCATCACTGACCTGCAATAGCCCTTGATCGCTGCCCTTGGCATCTTTGTCTGCTTTGTAGCTCAGCATATCGCCATCGAGACTGAACTGCCCCAGCTTGCCCTGCTCGGCAATGCTGGCCTGCAAGGGATCGCCATCGGGATCTGACACATAACCTTGCCAATTGACCGCAATACTCTGCAGCGAGCTGTCATAAGCCAGCTGAATATCGTCACCCTTGGGCGCTTGATTGACGCCGGCAGGCGGCTGCAGATTATCATCGCTTGACCCGGCGCCACTTTCATCATCGCCACCGCCGCAAGCGCCAAGCAGTAAACTACCCAGTAATATCGAGTGCAGCAACAGGGGCTTTTTTCTTGCCATCACAGATGTTTCCCATTTGTTATTTTGGGTTAATTCTAAAGTCTGATACGGAAAGATAAAACCTTTATAATCAAGTTTTTAAATAATACACAATACGTAAATTTTATGACTCCAAGGCAGTTTTTTGACACTCGTTCAAGCACTGCTGCGCCAGCAAAGGATTAACCATAATTAATTCAGCATTCCGCCCAAGTTATGCTGCAATAGGCCCAAGTTAAACCCACTTTGAGGCTCTTGGTTCACCACTATGGAACTTTTGCTCGACCCACACATATGGATCGGACTCTTTACTCTTATCATCCTCGAGATAGTTCTCGGCATAGACAACCTGGTATTCATTGCCATTCTGGTTAAAAAACTCCCTCAACATCAAAGAGACAAAGCCCGGGTCATAGGCCTGTCGTTGGCCCTGTTGATGCGCCTTGGCCTGCTGGCCGTGGTGTCCTGGCTGGTCACCCTCAACCAACCTCTGTTCAGCCTTGCCGACTTCAGTTTTTCCGGACGGGATCTGATCCTGATATCCGGTGGTCTGTTCCTGCTGTTCAAGGCCACCAGTGAACTGCATGAACGGCTGGAGTCCAAAGAGCCGGAAATAGGCCAGAAAGTCGCCTACGCAAGTTTTGGCATAGTCGTGACCCAAATACTGGTGCTGGATGCGGTATTCTCCATAGACTCCATTATTACCGCGGTCGGCATGGTGGATGAACTCTGGGTGATGATGACAGCCGTAGTGGTGGCCATGACAGTGATGTTACTGGCCTCCAAACCGCTGACCCGCTTTGTCAACGCGCACCCAACCGTGGTGGTGCTCTGTCTCAGTTTCCTGCTGATGATAGGTTTCAGCCTGGTAGCCGAAGGCTTTGGTTTCCATATTCCCAAAGGTTATCTATATGCCGCCATAGGTTTCTCCATCATGATCGAGTTCTTCAACCAGTTGGGGCAACGCAGGTTCGAACAACGTGAGGCCCGTAAACCCTTGAGGGACAGGACGGCCAACGCCATCTTCAAGCTGATGGGCGGCAAGAAACAGTTTGAGGAAATTGAAGAAGATGAAGAGGTGCCCGAAACTGAGCGCGCCTTGAGCAAGTGCTTTGCCGAAGATGAACGCAACATGGTCGGCGAGGTGCTGACTCTGGCCGAGCGCAGCATCAAGAGCATTATGACGCCGCGAGCCGAAATAAGCTGGATTAACCTCAGCCACAGCCCCGAGCAGATAAAACAGCAACTGCATGGCGACAGTTTCAGCCAGTATCCCCTGTGTGACGGCGACATAGACAAGGTCGTGGCACTGGTCAGTGCCAAGGAGTTGCTGGCAGCCATAGAACAACAACAGCCGCTGCAGAGTCTGCGCCCCGGCCACAAGCCGGTGATAGTGCCGAAAAGCATCAGCGTGTTCCGTTTGTTGGAAGAACTGAAACGCGCCAAGGCCGACATGGCACTGGTGACAGACGAATTCGGTGCCCTACTGGGACTGGTCACCGGCCACGACATTCTCGAAGCCATAGTCGGCGAACTGCCCCAGGAAGACGAGGTCGAAGAGATCCGCATCGATGGCGATGGTTGGCGCGCTCGCGGCAGTATTAACCTGCATCAGTTGGAGAAGCTACTGTGCTGCGATGAACTCGAGAGCCATAATCACGAGTACGTCACCCTGGCGGGCATGCTGCTGGCACGCTTTGGCCGGATCCCGGAAGCAGGTAGCGTACTGACTCTGATGCCCTGGCGCTTTGAGATTACGGCGATGAATCAGCACCAGATAGCCGAAGTCAGAATAAGCCGTCTTGATCAGCAAACTGACAACAGCCCAGCCAGCGACGGCCCCTATCAAACCCTGGCAGAAAACTGATCAACAAGCGCCGATAGCAGCCAGCATTACTTGGCTATCGGCGCAGCTTTTGCTTTACCCGGATTTCATTTCAACCATCATCCTACTGAAGTTTCAGCTTCTTTCTCTTGATTAATGTCTTTCTTTACTCACTTCTTTTTCGAAGCACTTTCAAGGCAACTCACAATGAACTCCTCACCTTGGATTTCAACCAGGGTTAGCTTCAGGCTCGGCCATGATTTAGCTTTTTTAACTACTCCACCTCTATCAGACAATTCCCAAATCCGGGTAGTTAGTAGCGAATAATTAGACAAACCCCGGCAGCGAACGCGATAATCTCTCCAAAATATGACTTTTATCAGACATTTTCGGTTCAAAGAGCACTAAGAGTATGAAGAAACGCTTCTGCCCCCCCTTGATCGCAATCTTTATGGTTCTGGCGAGCCCGACCTTGTTGGCGGCCAATGCAGAGCAATTCTCCCGCTTGCTTAAAGGGGCCGAAAGCCAACTCTATTCCCTGCCGCAACGGGCACAGGCGCAGCTGTACGAGATGGAAGGCGATCAGCTCAAGGACCTGCCCAAGCCCTTAGTGACCCGTTTTTATCTGACCAAGGCGACAGTGTCTCTGCTGCTGCATGAGGTCCCCGCCGCCGAGCAAGCCGCCAAAGAGGGCCTTAAGCTGGCGGATGCCGGAACCAGCGAACATACCCTGCTGGAGCTGAGACTGGTACAGGTAATGCTGCAAACCGGCAAGGTCAAACAGGCCATCAGCGAACTGCAAAAAATAATAGATCGCAACCAGAACTCTGCCGATAAGGCGGTTCAGGCCGAAGCCCTGCTACTGAAGAGCAAAGCATTTGAACAGCAAGGCAAGCTGGATGCATCCTACGCCAGCCTGATGCTGTCATTGGACGCTGCCGATCAGAGCCAGGACAAGGAGTTGCTTGAACGGATCTCCTTTGGTATGGGCCACCTCCTGGTGCGCCTCAACGGCTTTGAGCGCTCTGAAAAACTGCTCAAGAAGGCGTTTAATTTCTTCAAGGACAGAAGGATGTCCTACAACCAGATGCTGGTGCAATTGGATCTGGCGCAGTTGGCTGAACGTCAAGGCAAGGCTGAAGTCGCCATTGACAGGTATCAAGCGGCACTGGAGCTGGCCAGAGTGCTGGGTTACGGCCTGTATCGCTTTCGCATCAATGTGGAATTGGCGCTGAAGTACCGGGAGCTGGAAGATGTGTCATCCATGTCCAGGCACCTGCAACTAGCCGACAACCTGCAATATCGTGAGACTTCAACCCTCTACACCAGTCGCTTTCAACTGCTCAAGGCTCAGGACTTGCTCAATAAGCATCAGTATGCCGAGATGGCTGTCTATGTCGACCCTCTGCTTATCGGCTTAGCCAAGGAAAAAACCTTGTTGCGCTCTCAGATAGAGCTGTTAAAGGTCAGCGCCGAAGGCTTTGCCGGGTTGGGCAATTTCAAGCGCGCCTACGAGGTGCTGGAGCAGTATCAGCAGCGCTTCGCCGCATACAGCTCCAAAGAGTTGGTCAGTAACCTGGATCGCCAACAGTTGCTGTTTAACTTAGAGCGCCTCGAGTTTGAGAACCAGGATCTCAACTGGAACAACGTACTGCAAAAGCTGGAGCTGGAAACCAACCGCACTACCCTGAATCAGCTCAATATCATCAGCAGCATAATCCTGTTGCTGCTGTTGCTGGCCACCGCTGTTATTCTCTGGCTCAATCGCTCACGCTTGAAGTGGGGCCTGCTGGCCAAGACTGACAGCCTCACCGGCCTCTATAACCGTCGCTATCTGGCCGGCTGGTTGCTGTACCATCAAGCTACAGAGGAGCAAAACCAGGAAGCGCAGCCCAAGTGGCGCATGTGGCTTGACCGCCTGAAAGAAGTGTTACTGCCGACCAAGGCCCAGAGCAGCCATGGCCCGTTGGCACTGATTACTCTCGACATTGACCATTTTAAAAAGGTCAATGACACCCATGGTCACAATAACGGCGACCGGGTGCTGATTGAACTGGCCAAGGTCATGAAAACCTCGCTGCGGGAAGATGATCTGCTGGCTCGGGTTGGCGGTGAAGAGTTTATGTTATTGCTGCCCAATACCGGCTTGAATGACGCTGTGGCTGTCGCCGAAACCCTGAGGCAGAGTGTGGCCGAACACATATTCACCCTGGAAAGTGGTGAGCCGCTTAGGCTCACCGTCAGTCAGGGGGTGGCTTTGGATGCCGACGGCAGCCAGAGCTTCAGCCAACTCACTGATACTGCAGATAAACTCCTGTATCAGGCTAAGCAGCTGGGGCGTAACCGGGTCGAAAGCAGGCTGGTGCCGGGCTCAGAAGCCGCCGCAGTTTGAATTTAGGCGTTTGTCTGTGAGCAGCCATTCCAGCTGCCATCGCGGCGCGCCTGATACTCGCTGACCATAGCCTCGACAGCCGCCTCATCGAAGGGGCGCAAGCCGCTGAGTACCAAGGTCTTGCGCCCGGTGCCCACCTGCTTGTCATCGCTGATAAGCGCGAAATCCAGCGTCACATCACCGCGCTTGCCATCGACTTTGAGACTGCTGTTAACCAGTTCCAGTTTAACCTGCTCAAACTCCAGGGTATCCAGCTCAAAGCCCATGCTTTCATAGATAACCAATGGCCGCGCCGGATTGATGGTTACCTGATGCTCACGCATCAAAGGCACCAAAACATGGATAAAGTTGAGGCCGGAAAAAGCCACATAACTGCGGATAAAGGACTCCAACTGCCTTTCACAGTGGCGCATTTCACCATCGCGATGGACATTCAGGTAGCGTTTGCCGCGCTCATCTTCTATCGCCAGCTCGGCATCCTGGTCACTGGGAAAATGCAGACATACGCCGTCTCCTACCATGCCTTCAAACTTGAACTGCATCCGGCGGCTGAGGCCATAATCGTTCAACACCAGGGCAAAAAGGAGATCGCCGGGAACACAAAAACGTTTGGCATCCTCATCATGGATGGGATTGAAATCCCCTGCTACACCCTTGGCAAAATCACTGGCCTGTTTGCGGCCTATGGTTATTTGGTTATTTTCTCTTTTAAAATAATCAACTAGAAACATCTTGTTCGAACACTCACAAAGCCAAGGCTAACCGGAATAAAAAGGCCGATCAGTTTAACCGCCTTTTGACAAATAACTCACCCGATCTGTTGGCCCAAGTCTCCGACCAAGGTTGAAAGTTCAAAAATTCAGCAATCGCACTTCAGCGGATTTATCCGGGAATGACGTCAGGCTCTCCCCTTGCGACTAAAACATAGTCTTAATACTTTAATAAAAAGATCAAAAACTTACATTGTAAGCATCCGTTTTCAGACAAAACCATAACAATAACAAGCAAGTTTACAGATGCTGACATTTGTTAATTTTTATCACATTAATAAATGCAAATCGTTTGCATTTATTAAATCAATTGCTAGAATTCGCCCGATTTCAACAACAGTAACATCACAACGGGAAGCAAGATGATCAAGAAAACTCTCATTGCCAGTGCGCTACTGACAGCCCTGTGCGGCCCGCAGGCATTCGCCTCGGACGAGACTCAGGAGCTGCGCAAAATCATCGAACAGCAGCAAAAGGTCCTCAAGGATCTGGAGCGCCGTCTGGCAGAAACCGAAAAGCGCCAGCAACAAACTGCCGAGCGTGTCGAGCAAACTGCTGAGCGGGACGAACAGACCGCCGAGGTGGTAGATTCCACCCCGCAAAAAACCGCCACCACTATCGGCGGCTATGGTGAACTGCACTACAACAACATAGACAACAAGCTGGGCGAGGATAAGAAAGAGTTCGACTTCCACCGTTTCGTGCTCTTCTTCGGCCATGAGTTTACCGAAAACACCCGTTTCTTCTCCGAGCTGGAAGTGGAGCACTCCATCTCAGGCGATGGTCAAAATGGCGAAGTCGAGCTGGAGCAGGCCTACATAGAGCACGACTTCAACGAAGCACTGACTGCGAAGGCGGGTCTGTTCCTGATGCCGGTTGGCATCATCAATGAAACCCACGAGCCACCGGCATTTTATGGTGTCGAGCGCAACCCGGTTGAGAAAGACATACTCCCGGCTACCTGGTGGGAGGCGGGTTTGGCAATGAATATCCAGGCTGCTCCCGGACTGGCCTTCGATGCGGCCGTAACCTCGGGCCTGAATGTCCCTACCACAGGAAAAAATGCCTATAAGCCAAGAAGCGGTCGCCAAAAGGTTTCCGAGGCCAAGGCTGACGATCTGGCCTATACCGGCCGGGTGAAATACACAGCCGTTCCCGGTCTGGAGCTGGCAGCCACGGTGCAGTACCAATCGGATCTGACTCAAGGCGAAGCCACTGTAGACACAGCTTCAGCTCTGATGTGGTCGGCGCACGCCATCTACCACATAGAAAACTTCAGCATCAGAGCCCTCTATGCCGAGTGGGACATAGATGGATTTGAAGCCGAAGCCCTGGGCCGCGACAAGCAAAATGGCTGGTATATAGAGCCATCCTACCGCTTTAACGAGCAGTTCGGTATCTTCGCCCGCTACAACGAATGGGACAACAATGCCGGTGACAATCAAGACACCAAAGAAACTCAAACCAATGTGGGTATCAACTACTGGTTGCACGAGAATGTGGTGTTCAAGGCCGACTACGAAAAACGTGGCGGCAAGTCTGACTCAGACGGTTTCAATCTGGGTGTAGGTTATCAGTTCTGATGATCTTTGGGTGCCCTCTGGGGCGCCCTCATTGAGGCACTTATGAAGACCCTTATTGCACTACTCTCACTGTTTTTGCTGCCATTCACTCAAACCCAGGCGGCGCAAAGCGTTTATCAAAGTCCTGCAGACTTTGTCACCCAGGCCTTGGGAGCCCAAGGTAAAGGTCAAGACCAAGCGAAAGCCAAAGTTTTTTGGTTCAGCGCCGAGCAACGCCAGGTCATAGAAGAGATACTGGCCCACGATTTTCGGCCGCTGCGTACCCGCTATTGGCAGCAGGGAGACGACACTGTCTGGATCCTGGAGGAGATAGGCAAAGAAGCGCCAATCACTGTGGGCATTCAGGTGCGCCATGGGCAGATTTATCGCACCAAGGTGCTTATCTACCGCGAGAGCCGCGGCGATGAGGTCAGGCACGACTTCTTTACCGACCAATTTAAATCGGCGACACTCACAAAAGATAAACAGCTGGACAAACATATAGATGGCATTACCGGAGCAACGCTTTCCGTCAGGGCCCTGACCAAACTGGCCCGCATCGCCCTCTATCTTGACCGGCAACTCAGCCTGCAACACGGTCTGCAACAACACAGCGAGCCCAGATGACACGTAAACATCCGGACTTTCGAGTCCGTCTCCTGCGTACCCTCCGCCCCTGGCACAGACGTATTGGCATCATCAGCAGTGTGCTTGTGTTGCTGCTGACACTGACCGGCCTGGCCTTGAATCACGGCCGTGAGCTGAACCTATCCCAAGGCGTGCACTGGCAATGGCTGCAAGACTATTACGGCATTGGCGCCCCGGAAGATGTCAAAGTCTGGCAGGCCCAGCCGCTGGCGGGCAGCAGTAAGGGTCAGGCCTGGATAGCCGGCACGCCGCTAGCCGAGCAAACAGATGAAATACTGGCCATGGCCCCCTTTGAAGACAAGTGGCTGCTGCTGACCCGAAACAGTTTGACGATTTTGAGCCAGGATCTTGCTGTGCTGGAAACCCAAACCGAGCTGACAGGTTTGCCGCCGCAGATAAACGCCATGGCGGTCGAGCCCGGCAGTGTCTGGCTGAAAACACCCCGGGGCCAGTATCGCAGCGACAGCGAGCTATTGGATTGGCAAGCGGCCACCAGCCTGGTCGCCCTCCCCTGGATAAAACCACTCGAAGGGGCAAAAATACAAACGCAGCAGTTGATCGGAGATATTCGCGCCAGTCGCCTGTCCTGGCACAGGGTTCTTCAGGATCTGCACAGCGGCCGAATCTTCGGCGCTGCCGGCAGTTATCTGATGGATCTGGCGGCGATCGCCTTATTATTGCTGACCGTGACTGGCCTGATCATTTATTTAAAACAGAAGCGCTGAAATCAAGCCAGCGATGATGCCTGCCCGGGCTCGTTTGAGCTCCCGACCAAACTATCGGGCGCGAGCAACTGTAGACTGGCAAACTCACGGTACAACGGGCTGGTTTGCATCAACTCGCTATGGCTGCCACTGGCCAATAATCGCCCCCGCTCCAGCACCAGAATACGGTCGGCATTGAGTACTGTCGCCAACCTGTGGGCTATGATGAGCGTGGTTCGTCCCGCCATCAATTCATCCAAAGCCTGCTTGACCTTGACTTCACTGACCGCATCCAGGGCACTTGTGGCTTCATCGAGCAGCAGTAAAGGCCTGCGGGCCAAGATGGCGCGGGCAATGGCAATTCGCTGCTTTTGACCACCGGAAAGGCGCACGCCACGCTCACCTAAATAGGTATCGTACCCCTGGGCAAACTCACTGATAAATTCATGAGCTCTGGCGCCCTTGCAGGCGGCAACCACTTCTTCCAGGCTGGCCTCAGGGCGGCCATAACGCACATTTTCCAGCACACTGGTGGCAAAGATCACCGACTCCTGGGGCACCAGGGCAAACTGTGCCCTCAGGCTCGCCAATGATACAGAAGCGATATCGACGCCATCGAGCAGAATGCGGCCGCAACTCGGCTGATAGAAACGCTGCAGCAGCTGAAACAGCGTACTCTTGCCGGCGCCGCTGGGCCCAACCAGAGCCACCCGTTCACCGGGTTGAATATGGATATTGAGATCCTCAAGCACTGCTGCGCCCTCATCATAGGCAAAACTCAGCTGCTCTATCCTGAGTTCTCCCTTGAGCGGACTGGGCAGCGCCAGCGGCTTGGCCGGCTCGGCAATATTTGCCTTGGACTCGGCCAGCTCCATCAAGCGTTCACTGGCACCGGCAGCCCGCTGAATATCCCCTATCACTTCGCTTATGGTGGCCACGGCGCCGGCCACCATCATGGCGTAAAACATGAATGCCGACAGCTCACCGGCGCTGACCACACCGGCCATTACGTCTCTGGCCCCCACCCAGGTCACAGCCACTATGGCACCGATAGTCAGCAACATGACAGAGGAGATCAACGCCGAGCGATAGCGGATGCGGCCACTGGCAGCACGCATCACCGCCGCCAGGTAGCCGTCAAAATTGTCGCGATCGCGATCCTCATGACCATAGGATTGTACCGTGTGGATCTCATGCAAGGTTTCATCCACATAGGCGCCGAGATCGGCGACACTGTCCTGACTGGTGCGCGCAAGCTTGCGTACCCGCCGCCCGAGCAAACCCACAGGCACCAACACCAGCGGCACGGCCAGCAGCACCAAGGCCGTGAGCTTGATGCTGGTAAAAGCCATCATCACCAAGCCACCTATAGTGGTCACTGAAGAGCGCAGTGCCATCGATAGGCTAGAACCGATAACTGTCTGCAACAGAGTACTGTCGGCGGTAAAGCGGGAGATGATTTCCCCGGTGCGCAAGCGGGCGAAAAACACCGGGCTTTGTTCCAGTAACCTGTGATACACCAAGCGGCGAATATCGTTGCTGACTTTCTCACCGAGCCAGGTCATCAGATAAAAGCGGCAGAACACGGCCACGGCACTGACCAGGGTAATCCCCAGAATAAACAACACAATTTCGTTGAGGCGGCCCGAGTTGTCGGCCATAAAGCCCTCATCCACTATCAAGCGAACCCCTTGCCCCAGAGCCAGCCAGGCCAGTGACCCCAGCAGCAGAAACAGCAACGCCAGGGTGACTCGTAGACGATAAGGCTTAAGAAAGCTCAGGATCCAGGGCAGGATCCGAGCCGAAGAGGTTTGAGGAGCAGACAAGAGAAAATCCAGACAGTGACTATTAATCAGGATTGTGGCGCCAAAGCGCCGATGAGTCCAGCTCAGGCAGGCACAGCCTTGGGCGTTCCATGGTGGCCATCACGCATCCAGTTGACATCCAACAACTCGGCACCGCTGAGACTGAACGCCTGGCCAAAGCCTTTGACATAGAGACCGCGCTCGGGCACCAGCTTAAACAGGTTGAAATCGGTCAATGCCGCCAGGTTATCTATCATCTCACCGAAGCGTCCGGACAGCACCTGTACCCCTTTGGCAAAGCCCTGGCTGTCTCTTGCTATCAGTTCGGCGGCGGCATCAAAGGTCAGGCGGCGGCGGGCAAACACGCTGCGCGCCTCGGCTTCGTCTTCCACCAGCATCACAGATACCCGCGGTGACTGTTTGAGGTTAATACCGTGACGCGCCAGATCGCTTACCAGAATATAGAAGCCATCATCGGCCAGCGCGAACGGCGCATAACTGGCGTTGGGGATCCCGTTGGCATCCTGGGTCGCCAACTGCAAGGTGGTACGCCCCTGTTTGAAGTCTTCGATTTCCGGCAGCAGTTTTTCCTGCAGGCGTTGGTTTTCACTGGTCATATTTCCCCCTTTTTGGCAGCCACTTCACCACGGTGACGCCAGTCGGCAAACAGTGCCAACTGTGGCGGCAGCAGCTTGCGTTGTTGATCCCGGCCCAGATAGACCTTAAAAACGATGGCGCCATCAGGGCCAAAGAAGTTAATCGAATGGCTTTCAGTGCCCCGAAATGGACGACTTATCAAGGCGATGGCGCTGAAATTCTCCAATTTCAGATGGCCATGCAGGCCATCTCCCTTGCTGTAGAGGTTAAAGTAGCCATGAGCCGTCTTTCCCTTGGGAAAATCGCCTTTGAATTCAAATATCTGCCCGGCAACTGTGACTATGGTGGTCAATTTGCCCCAATCAGGCAGTGCCTGCAGCAGGGCTTCCAGCCATTCCGGCGGCAAGAATTGCTGCTGCTCGGCCGGTAATGCCTGCACCACCTCAAGTTCAGAAATCCCCAGATTGGCGGCGGCATCGGCCGGCAACCACTCAGGGTGTTCCAGCATGGCGGCGGCTATCTGCAGGCGGCCAGCGGCCGCCCTTGTTGTATCGCTTGTCTGCATCTGTTACTCCATCAGAAACGGTAACGGGCCGAGAGCTTGAAGTTGCGCCCTTGATCCATCAGGGTTTGCCAGGCTTGGATATATTCTTCATCGCCAATGTTTTCAATGGCAAAGTCGACCCGCAGCCCTTCGAAGGTCCCCATGGCAGGCTCCCAAGCCAGATACACATCCCATAGGGTGTAGTCCTGGTAGCGGTTAACCGGGTTATCTTCGGGCACCCTGTCTTGACTGGCGTTATAGCTGACCCGGGTTCCCAGCTTCATATCGCCCGCCATGATCCCCTGCGACAAGTCGAGCACCAGCTTGTTGGCCGGAATATTGGCCAGATAGCCCCCATCATGTCTGTCTTTGCCTTCAGTCTGGCCGTAGCTGAGCGATAGGCGGGTCTGATTGATGCGATATTTTCCTGTCAGCTCGAAGCCGGTCAGTCTGGCCTTGTCGACGTTATCCCAGCGGGTGTTCTGCTCGAGCCCGGGGATGCCGTGCAGTGGATTGGTCACCCGCTGCTCGATAAAGTCGTCGACATCGTTTCTGAATACACTCAGGCTCAGCGCCAGTTCATCGTTGCCCGCCAGCTCGGCAAAGCGCATATCGGCCTTCAGTTCCTTGTTCTTGGCCTTTTCAGCCTTGAGGTTTTCATTGACCTCAAAGGTATTGCACAGGCCGTTGGGCAAGAAATTGGGGATGGGAGGAATACAGTAGTGAGTGCCACTGGAGTACATCTCCTCCACTGATGGCGCGCGGAAGGCTTCATCGTAACGGGCGCTGAGTGTCAGCCATGGCGCTGTCTTCCACACCAGTGCCAACGAGGGAGACAAGGCATCGTCATCACTGGAATGGCCCAGGTTATTGCTTTCGTTTTCAAAGCTGTCGTAACGCAACGCCGGATCCAATGACCAGTTTTCCCCCAGAGCGATATTGGCGGCCACGAAAGCGCCCCACACCCGAGACTCACCATCTATGTTGCCGGGACGCTGACCGCTCTGGCCGCTGTCATCACGGAAGGTTTCTATCTGGTCGCGGTAGCCGTCCAGACCATAGGTTAATTTGAGCCCCTGCCATTGACTGCGATTGGCAATACTAAACCCCAGGGTTTCATATTCTGTGGTGTCGAACTGGCCCTTGGTCAGGCGATTCTCATCATAATCTGTCTTGTTCCAGTAGAACTTGGCATCCAGATCCAGCAGGGCGTTGCTGCTTGGTGCCAGGCTGTAGTCCAGGGTCAGGTTGGAATCTTTGCTGTCACGGCGCACCAGAGGCACACTGTTGCTGACATCTGTGGCCGGGTTGCTGGGCACGGCTTCGGAGATCTCGTTGATCCTGCCGGAAAGTTGCAGCCTTTGCGCTTCATCCAACTGCCAACCGAACTTGGCCAAGCCACTGCGGCTGCGGCTGGCGCTGTTTTCCAGGGTATTGTCATTACCGGCCTTGATGTTGTCGCCATCGCTGTAGCTGCCGTTCAACAACCAGTCGATACTGCCCTTGGCACCATAAATGGCACCACTGTTCTTGCTGCGCTGGCCATTGGTTTCATAGCCCTGCTTTAGATAACCACCAAAGCTCTGGCCTTCGTCGAGCATCTCCCTGGCCGACTTGGTGTTTTGTGATACCACACCGCCTATGGCGCCACTGCCCCAAAGGCTGGAAGCCGGGCCGCGTACCACCTCAACAGAACTGAGCAGCTCAGGGTCCATAAAGAAGGTACCTCTGTGGCCGGCGCTGGTGTTTTGCCTGGCGCCATCTATGGTCTGCAATACCCTCTGACCACTGAGACCACGAATTTCCACCTGCTGGGCAGACGCCCTGGGACCATTGGCGATATTGATGTTGGCTTCAGTCTTGAGCACTTCGGCCACCGAGTCGCCCTGCTTCTCGGCCAACTGCTCTTCGCCGACAACCGCAGCACTGCGGCTGGACTCAGAGACTTTCTCCTGAATGCGGGTAGCACTTACCAGCACCTCATCAAATTCTGCTGTTTTCACCTGCTCGGCAACAGCGGCCAGACTCAGGAAGGGGGTTCCCAATGCCAGAGTAATAGCCATAACCAGCGGCTTTCTATTCATCATCTTGATCCTCAAACAGATTATCAGGCTGTATCTCCAGCCTTTCTCATGGAAGTGGTGTTTCTGAAAAACAAGTTGAGACAGAGGGCCGCAGGCCCGGGATAACACCACTTAAGCTGGCACTCTAGCTTAGCTTTAGAAAAGGGTCAAATAATAATTATTATCATTTGCGATCTTATTTCTACTCGTATATCTTAACCCAAAGGAAGGGTAAGTTCCGGGAGTGGTGCCGTCTGTAGCAGCAGAATAGCGGCGCTATCCAAACGGTAAAGGCTGGCCGGACAGTAAAGGCAGAAACCATGGAATGGTGGCGGCTCAGGGACAGAGCCGACCCAAGACAGAACAGCATTGAGCCTTACGGGTCCTTGCTTAGTTGAATTTGAACATTCACCCGCCGCAACAAGCGGTTGTAAACAGGAGTAACGGCGTGACCCCCAAGCGTTATTGTGGTTTTGCGCTCATGGCATTGTCACTTCAGAGTGCCGTATTGGCCTCTCAGACAGCCACCCCAGATCCTTTGGTAATGCCCACCAAGGGCGGTTTGCAGCTGAGTTTCAGCGCAGCCCCTGCTGCAGCGCCCCAAACTGCCTCTGTCCAGACTCAAAACCAGACTGCTACCGCCGAAAGCCACCCTGCGGCAAAAGCCCCATCCGCTAAGCATAAAGAAGCTGAACATAAAGCCCCTCAACATCAAGAACCGCTGAAACAGAATGTGGCGAAACCTGAGCCGCCAAAGTCAGAGCAGCTCAAAACCAAGCCGGTCAAAACGAGTCAGAAACAAACTTCAAAGATGAGCAAGCCTCAACCGACTCAGGAAAAGCCGCGAGAAGAACCTGTGCCCCATGAGGAGAAGCCGGGCATTCCTTCGTCGCCGGTTCAAACAGCCGGCACCTCAGGACTGAATCACACCATAGAGCTGGCTGAGCCTGTATTTGCCAGCCCGCCAACGCCGCCGAGCTACCCCAGACTCGCCCGCAAGCGGGGCTTTGAGGGCACGGCTCTGGTGGACATCTTCTTTGATCATCAAGGCAAAACCCAAAACGCCCTGCTCGTCAGCAGCTCAGGCTATTCCATTCTGGATGAAGCGGCATTGGCCGCCGTACGCCACTGGCAGTTCAGCATTCCTTCCCAAGCCTCAGCCGCCCGTTTCAAAGTCAGGGTGCCGGTTCGCTTCGCCCTTAATTAACAGTTGGAGACACGATGGAATTAAGTTTGTACCAAAGCCTGCACCAGCAACTTGGCGATCTCACTTGGCCTTTGCTCATCTGCGCCTTTCTGACCCTGATGATATTGCTGGAGCGCTTTGCCATCTTGTTGCCGAGCCTGTTCAGGCGCCAATCCTGGCTCGGCGAATTGCGCAGCGGCACACTGGATGAAAGCTGTGACAGCCTGCTTGAACGCCTGAAAGATAACCGGGGACTGATTTCCTGCGGTGCCCGCCATTTGCTGAGGCAGGCCGCACAACCCAAGACGCTGCGGGAAGAGTTGTTGTCACTTTGGCTGGCAAAGGAGAAACGCAAACTCCACGCCGGGCTCAAGTTGCTGCAATACATAGGTGCCATCAGCCCGCTTCTGGGTTTACTCGGCACTGTGCTGGGGTTACTGGAGATGTTCAATGACATTGGCGCCAATCAGAGTGACAGTATCACTCCGGCCTTGTTGGCTTCAGGCTTGGGATTGGCCATGTACACCACAGCCGCCGGCCTGTTGATCGCCGTACCCGCGCTGTTGGGAGCACAGCTGTTCGGACTCTGGGCCGAGCGCTCAGTGGCCTCCTGCGCCCATGTACTGAATCAACTCAACCTTTGGCTGGAAGGGGTTCCACTGCAGGGCGAAGACAATGATTACGCTGCTTTTAACCTGACCAAACTCAGTCAAATCAATGGCAAGCGTCGCCATCCGGAGCCGCTGTCATGATTGAAATTAAGGAAGAGCATGGCCTGGATAGCGGCCTGGATCTAACCCCCTTGATAGACATCATCTTCATTGTGCTGGTGTTTTTGCTGCTCACAGCCAATCCCAAGTTATTGAGCCTGCCGATTGAAGTGCCGGATAACAGCGCCACGACGTTGAGCCCACAAGCACAGACTCAATTGACGGTAAGCGTGTTACCCCAGGCGCCGTTCTGGGCGCTCAACGAACAAAAATTTGCCCGGTTCGATGCGTTCGAGCAGGCACTGACTCAGGCGCTGGCCGACAATCCCGAACTAACCTTGGTGGTAGCCGCCGACAAGGAGGCAAGAGTCCAGCCGCTGATGCAACTGCTGAGTCTGCTGCAGCGGCTGGAGATCAGCCAGACCCGGGTCCTGATGGCACCCTAAACAACTGATGAAACCTCAGACACAAGTCTGTGGCGATGAGTCCCTGAATTATTTTGGAGCTAGAATGAAAAACTCTCTTATCTTCCTCTGTGGCCTGCTCGCCATGCCGCTTTTTGCCGCTGAAGAGCCTCCCAAGCGAGTGATCAGTGCCGGTGCAGGTGTCACTGAATTGGTGCTGGCATTGGATGCCGCCCCACAACTGGTGGCAGTTGACGCCAGCAGCGCCCTGCCAAAGACGCTGAAACTGCCAAGACTCGGCTACCACAGAATGCTGTCAGCCGAGGGCATATTGGCGCAAAAACCGGATCTCCTGATTGGCACCTCTGTGATGGGACCAGCCAGCAGCATAGATCTGGTAAAACAGGCCGGTGTGCCGGTTATCACCCTGAAGGCGGCCGATACCGCCGAGCAACTACAGCAAAATATTCTCACTCTGGGAAAGGCCCTGAATAAGGAGAAAGCCGCCACCGAACTGGCCGATACCCTGGGTGGTAGGTTACAGCAGTTGGCGCAATCTGCGGCCAAATTCGAACATCCGCCCAGAGTCATGTTTATGTTGCTGCAGTCAGAGCGTCCCGCCAGAGTCGGCGGCGCCGATACGGCCGCCGATATCATTATCCAGCTGGCCGGTGCCACCAACGCCGCCGACTTCAGCGGCTACCGTAGCCTGTCTCAGGAAGGCATTCTGGCGCTCAAGCCTGAGCTGATTTTACTCTCAAGCGCCAGCGAGCAACCCGAGCCTCAAGCCGATAAGCTACTGAAGAGCATGCCGCTACTGTCCCATACTCCGGCCGGAAAAGCCGGTTTGATCCGGGATCTTCAACCTCAGGCATTACTCGGGGGATTGGGTATCTCCGCCATTGAAGCAGCCGAGTCCCTGAATCAGGAACTGCTGGAGCAATAATCATGGCTGCCGTGCTGCCCATCCACCGCCATCCCTGGCTCTGGCCTGGACTCGCCAGCCTGCTGGTGTTTTCCGCATTGCTCTCGATAGCAACCGGACCTGTGACCATAGGCTTGAGCGATATAATCGACTCCCTGTTTGGTTCAGTAGCCGCCGGGCAGGAAGCCAATGCCCTGATAGTGCAAAATGTCCGCCTGCCGAGAACCTTGCTGGCACTGATTGTCGGCGCCCTGTTGGCACAGTGCGGCGCCGTAATGCAAGGCCTGTTTCGTAACCCTCTGGCTGACCCCGGCATCATAGGCGTGTCCTCGGGCGCGGCGCTGGGAGCCGCCATCTGCATAGTGCTGCTGCCGCATCTTGGCAGCTATGCCGTCCCCCTTGGTGCTTTTCTCTGCGGTCTGGCAACCAGTTTACTGGTTTACCGGCTCGCCACTTCAGGTGGCAGCACCTCAGTGGTGTTACTCTTGCTGGCCGGGGTGGCTATTACCGCCCTGGCCGGTGCCGGAATTGGCATGCTGACTTTCCTTGCCAACGACATGGCACTGCGGGATCTCAGCCTGTGGCAACTGGGGGCCATCGCCGGTGCCAGTTGGCAATCCGTATTTATCTGTTTGCCGGTACTGGCCCTGGTGAGTTGGCAGTTCAACAAACAGGCATTGGCGCTCAACGCCCTGCTGCTGGGCGAATCCGAGGCGCGTCATCTGGGCATAGAGGTAGACAGGCTCAAGCTGAAGTTGATCTTACTCTGCTCTTTGGGTGTCGGTGTTGCCGTGGCGGCCACCGGCATTATAGGTTTTATCGGACTGGTGGTACCGCATCTGGTGCGGCTGCTCAAGGGGCCGGATCATCGGCAACTGCTGCCGCTGAGTGCCATTCTCGGCGCCGTGCTGCTGGCCTTGGCCGACTCAGGGGCCCGTACCTTGATGTCACCGGCCGAGATCCCTGTCGGCCTGATGACGGCTCTGCTCGGCGCTCCCTTCTTCCTCTATCTGCTGCTGAGTCAGCGACGTAAGCTTTATTGAGGTACTCCATGCCTTCACTCGAATCCGTGACCGCGACAGCTGCCGCACAAACACCGGCTATATCATTTGAGTCCACCGCGTTTACTGAGCAAGTACTGGAGCTCAAACATCTACATGCCAGAGTCGACAACAAGCCCTTGCTGACCGATGTCAGTTGCCGACTGCAAAGCGGCCAATTTTACGCTCTACTGGGGCCCAATGGCGCCGGCAAGTCCAGTCTGCTGCGGTTGTTGACTCAGGAGCTCAAGGCCGATGCCGGGCGGATAAGCCTTCACGGCTCGCCTCTTGGGCAGTGGCCGAAGCAAGCCTTGGCCAGGCATCTGGCCATGTTGCCGCAACACTCGAGTCTCAGCTTTCCCTTCAGCGTTCGTGAAGTGGTAGCCATGGGCCTGTATCCTCTCAGTCTCAGTGCCAGGGATGCCGCCCAACTGGTTGAGCAGCAACTGTGGCGTCTGGATCTGGCTCACCTGAGTGAGCGCAGCTATCCGGCACTGTCCGGCGGTGAACGCCAGCGGGTTCAGTTGGCCAGGGTTTTGACTCAATTGGCCCAGGCCGAGCACTCGCCTGTACTCTTGCTGGATGAACCCACTTCGGCGCTGGATTTGGCCCAGCAACACAGAGTACTGCGACTCGCCAGAGAGCTGGCTCATGAGCAGGGCTACACTGTATTGGCCGTGCTGCACGACCTCAACCAGGCCAGTCACTATGCCGATCAGTTGCTGGTTATGGACAAAGGAAAACTCCTGGTTCAGGGCGAGCCCCAACAGGCTTTGACGCCTGAACTGATTTCCAGGGTCTGGCACTATGAACCGGGCACCTTCGCCGACGCGCAGGGGCAGAGACTCTATTTTTGAAGCGATCAAAATCTTGCCAATAAAGGCCCTTGCAATATGACCCTGCTATAAGAGCATTTGACCCCGAACAAGTTCAGCACCGACAAGCGCCTTTGATGTGAAGCCATCTGTGGTCAGAACTCCAAGCAGGCAGGTATAATCCTTGGGTCAGTCATCAACCCCATCAGAGATGAACAAGAAGCCAGCGATTTCCAACGAAACCCAAACCGAAGCCATGCGCATGGCCAAAGCCACTCAAAAGACGGGGCAGACCAAGGAGCAAACCCGCCTCATTGCCCAGGGCATAGAGAAAGGCATTGCCGAGTACAAGAAGCAACAAAAGGCCAAGGCCAGAGCAAGAGACAAGGCGCGCAAACAAGAGCTGAGACAGAAAAACAGGCTCCAGCACGACTCGGATGACAGCGCAGATGCGGCAGAAATAACGCCATCCCATGCCCCCAAGTGGCTGCTGTGGTTTCCCTGGATACTGCTTGGCCTTAGCTGGCTTGGCTTTGCTCTCTACCTGGCTTGAAAAACCTGGTCTTAGAAACCAGACTTGAAAAAGCCGGGCTTGGCCGCAAAAATGTAAACAGTGCCAACTCGCGACAGGGCTACTCTGTCGCCGCGCATAGAAGCGGATTTATTTAGCGAAAATGAGTGGCGAAAGCTATTAAATATGCCTTCGCAGCACCCGCGATTTTGCGACTCACCCTTTAGGAAGCCTGTCAGGAAGACTCGATGAAAACCACTACTCTCTCGGCCGGCATGGCTTTGTTGTGTAGCTTACTGCTTTGCAACTCAGCAATGGCCTATGATCCCAAACCCGGACACCTGCGCCTCACCGAACTCAGCTATCAGAAACTGGCGCAATGCCGCGGTGAAGTAGTCAACTCCGCCAGATTACAGCGACTGCAGGACGGCAACCTGGCCATGGATGAAGGCGCCGCCAAACTGCCCTCTTCCCTGTATGATAATCCCTGGAGTGATCAACTGTTTCCGGCCTATCGCCGCGTTGGCAACTGGCACTTTTATCATCCGGATAAAACGGACAAAGAGACAGTGCAGCCCGGCCTTGTCAATATGTCACAGCAACGCCTGTGGGCCAGGGCGCAACTTGGGTTAACCATGGCCAATGACTCGGCTCAGCGGGATTACTTTGTAGGTGCCCTGCTGCATCTGTTGCAGGATGTCAGCGTGCCCGCCCATGTCACCCCCGTCTATCACGGGCCGTCCCTTGTTGGCCTGTTTCCGCTGTTCACAACCAAGCTTACCCACTATCTCAAGGGGGAGCGCAGAGCCAAGTTCTATGGCATCAAGGATCCGATAGATTCATCGCCGGTTACTATAGAGCTGGAGGATTTACCATGCCCGACAACCGACTCAAAGCTGAATTATGATGCCATTCGCGAGCTACTGGCACGGCAAACCCTGGCGGCCATGGCCGAGCCCATTCCCAACTGCGGGAACAATCGTTGGCAACTGTTTTGGAACAAAGAACTACCCCACAACTATTTCAAAGGCTATAACCTGGAGTTACCGCCATTTGGCAGCAATGGTGATCTAGTAGTGGGAATGCAGACGCAGTGCGAATTTAAGGCTAAAGGCAATCAACTGCAGGATCAGCGTTACTATGAATTTATCCAGCAGCGCCATATCCAGGCGGTTCTGGCCGGTATGCTGCTGTTACAACAGGTTGATTCAACTGTCGGCGAACAGCAGGGCACGGATCTGCTCCAGGTGAGTGCCGACCCAGGCGCTGTTAATCGGGCCCCAGGTACGAATGTGGTAGTGCCCTGAGTTATTCCGGCGGCCATCCTGGATAAAGTCCACCTGAATACCTATATCGCCGAAGGCGGCAATGGCATCCTGCAAGGTGCGGCGCGGCATACCGGTTTCCTTCTGTAAAGACAACAGGTTATGTTGGGTATCGTCTATCAGATGGGCCAGATAGAGCTTACGCAGAAAGGCGGTTTGCTGTTTGGATACCTTATCGGCTTGGAACATACTCATCGTCCTGATGGTTTACAGCCAGTAACGGCGCGTTTGGGAGGCAAGCGCCACACGGGCAACAAAGTCTTGCTACCAAACTACTTGATATCCAGTTGTTAACACAAGTGCAATCGCTCAGGATCCGGAACTGCATCAAGTCTCTGCCATCCAAGCTAGCGGCTTGAAGCGACAAACTCTCTATTGCTATAGTCAGGTCAATGCCTCAAGGACTCAAAGCACATGGATACCCGCTCGCCCCACTCGCCCCTGCCTCAGCAGCAGTGGTTGGGCTTTGACAGCCAACCCTTGACCCCTTTGTCTCCCCGCTACCGCCAACAATTGCTGTGGCAAAACCTGCTGCTGATGGCGCTGGTCATACTGCTGCTAGTGCCTGCGTTACTGCTCAGCGCCAAGCTGAGTGGTCTTGGAGTCATCATCTCGGTCACGCTGGCACTGCTGCTTTTGGGATTCAAGACCTGGCTCAATCAAAAACAAGCCGAAGCCATGGCTTATGGCGTTTGTGAATATGGCATTTTGCTGCGTGAAGGGCTTTGGTGGCAGAGCCATACCGCCATGCCGGCCAGCAGGCTGCAACATGTGAGCCTGTCTCAGGGGCCATTGCAGCGCCATTTCGGGCTGACAAGTTTGCGCTGCTACAGTGCCGGCAGTTCGGCGGCCGAGGTCAGCCTGCCTGGGCTGGATATTGAAATAGCCGAAGCGCTGCGCCAACATCTGTTGTCTCTGGCGGGGAAGGATGGCGGTGAAACCTCGACGGAGACGCCGAATTGAGCCAGGTGCAGCAAGCCAACTGGCACTCGCTCTCACCCTGGGCGATCATCAGTTTCAGCCTCACCAGCCTGAAGCACTTCCTCAGCAACGGCTATGCCCTGGTGCCTATCCTCTATACCGGCTGGCAGCAGGGATTTGACTCCGTCTGGCTGCCACTGGCACTGGCATTGACCCTGATAGTGATTTTTGCCCATGGGCTGTTGAGCTGGCGCAAATTCCGTTATCGCTTGACTCGAGGACAACTCGAGGTCCACAGCGGTGCCCTGTTCAAGCGCAAAGTCGAGCTGCCGATAGACAGAATTCAGAATGTGCGTCTGGAACAGCCTTTTTACTTCAAGCCGTTGCGACTGGGTAACTTGATAGTGGAAACTGCGGGTTCGGCCAAGGATGAAGCCTGCTTAAGTGCCGTCACCCAAGCTCAGGCCGAATCACTGAGGCGGCAATTGATGAAACGGGCCGACACAGACGAAAACGCCCCCACCTCAGCACCGCCAAACTCCCGCTTACTGGTGAAAAAGTCTCTGGCAGAGCTGGCACTCTTTGGCCTGTATCAGAATAATTTTGTTTGGTTTGCCGTTATCGCAGGTCCGGTACTCAGCCAGCTCGAAGGCAGTCAACTGATGGAGCTGGGGCTGACACAAGTCTTCGACTGGCATCAGCAGCAGCTCAGTGGCAACCTGCTGCTGGAGCTGGGGTTCCTTGTCGGCCTTCTGCTCCTTGGCTATCTGCTGTTTTCCTTGATCTCAATAGTCGCGGCGCTGCTGAAATATGCCCCCTACCGCTTGACCCAGGAACTGGAAACATTACAGCGTAGCGGCGGCCTGCTGTCCCACCAGCAAGACATACTCAAGCAGCACAGAATTCAACTCATCAGTTTGCAGCAGCCGTTGCTGGCCCGCTGGCTGAAACGCTGGACTCTGAGCTTCAAGCAGGTAAAAGGCAATGAGGTGGAAGGCGGCAGCAACAATCACATGTTGGTGCCATCGCTCGGTAGAGGCGAAGTGCATCGCCTGCTGAAAAGGCTCAACCAAAGAAGCAGCAAGGCCGACCGTATTCCGAATCGTTGGCACCCCATTCACCCGAGCTGGTTTTACTATAGGGCGCTGTGGTGCTTAACGCCGGCGCCGCTGACATGGGCATTTACCGGCCCTACAGCAGAGACCTGGTTGCTGTTGCTGGCCGGAGTGTTGGCTGTCCTGGCGCTTTATCTGCGCTATCGTCAATGGGGTTTTTGGCGGGTTGAAAACGATCTCTGGATCCACAAGGGGCTCCTAGGCCACAGTTGGCAGTTGGTGTCGCTGAGTAAAGTGCAACATCTGCAGCTGATCCAAAGCCGGGGGCAAAAACGCCGAGGCCTCGCCAGCCTCAAGCTGGGGCTTGCCAGCGGCGAACTGACACTGCCAGCCATCCCGCTGGCCAAGGCGCAGGATATCGCGGCGCAAACCCTTGGGCTTATCGCCCATGATCACAGCAACTGGATTTAATCCCATTCAAATAGAAGGAATTGCCATGTCAGTTCAAATCGCTTCCGAGTACAGGCCACAACAGATAATCCATTTTTGGTTTGAAGAGATAAGCCCCAAGGCTTGGTGGGTCAAGGATCCTGAGTTTGACAACACAATTGAGCGTCGTTTCGGTGCCTTGCTACATGCGGCCCGTCAGGGCGAGTTATGGCATTGGCGACAAACGCCACAAGGGCGCCTGGCGGAAATTTTGCTGCTGGATCAGTTCTCACGCAACATTCACCGCGACACTCCCGATGCCTTCAGTGCCGATCCCATGGCATTGGCTCTGGCGCAGGAGGCTATTAGCATAGGCGCCGACAAACAGCTGCAAGCCCCTATGCTGGCATTTCTTTATATGCCCTTTATGCACAGCGAGTCGGCAGTTATTCATCAGCAGGCACAGAAACTGTTCGCCTCGGAACAAACCAGGGACAACTATGACTTTGAGTTGAGGCACAAGGCGATTATTGACAGGTTTGGCCGTTATCCCCATCGCAATGCCATATTGGGACGGCAGTCGAGCGCCGAGGAGCTGGCCTTTCTCGAGCAGCCCGGCTCCTCGTTCTAGTACTCATTTAAGCCGCATCGACTTGTTACTTCACCACCAACACGGGGCAGCGAGCCTTGTTGGCCACGGCCTCGGCCACATTGGTACTGAGAAAATGGGCCAGGCCACTGCGACCGTGGCTGGCAATCACTATCATACCGACATCGGCAGACTCGGCTTCGGCCAGGATCTCCTCAACTGCGTCACCGCGGCGAATGACAGTTTCAATTTTCAGCGGACTGTTCAGCTTGGCCAGCAACTCATGCATCTTCTCGGCGGCGGCCTTCTCCATGGTTTGCGCCAACTCTTCCGGAGTGATGATCAACAACTGATAGTTTTCATCACCTATGGGCTGATCCACTACGTGCAAAATACGCAGCCCAACATGATAAAGGTTGGCCATTTCAATGGCATATCTCAATGCATTGGCAGCTGTATCACTGAAATCAGTGGGCCAGAGGATATCTTTGTTACGCATAGTGACCTCCTTGACACGACAGGCATCGACTGATGAGATACCTGTCGAATAATATCAACAAGTTATATTGCAATATTTTGAAGCACCCTATGAATACTTTACTCCATTTACCCGCAGCAGTAAGCCTATTGGTGATTATTTTTACCCCAGTTTACGCCGAGGATGCCGCCAGCCTGGTAGAGCGTGCCAAGGCGCTGCAACAAGCCGGACAGAGCCAGCAGGCCAAGCCGCTCTATGAGCAGGCTGCGGCCCTTGGCAGCAGCGAAGCCCACTTCATGCTGAGCTACAGTTATTCCTTACCTTTGGCCGAAGACATAGCGCATTTAAGCCAGGCAGCAAGGGCCGGTCACCCCAAGGCATTCTATTACCTGACAGATCGCCTGTTGACTCGCGGCGGCACAGAAAACAGTGCCGATCCTGTCAGGCTGGGCGAGGTGTTAAAACAGTATCAAAGTCATCATCCGGACTTTAACTTCGACTATCAAACCACACTGGATGCCTGCATCTATGCCGGCAAGCCCGATTTCAACCGGCTTAATGCTCTGAGCGCTCCCTTAGAGGAAGGTTATAGCTATCGTTTGTGGCAACAGGCAGAAAACCTCTCAAAACTGCAAGATGGCAACAATTATGATCGCCAGGTGCTGCAGCTCATCTGTTATGGCGCCGAGGTACCGGCCGAGCTGGATATCGCCGTCAAAGACAGGCTCAAACTCGACCCTGGTGCCAAACAGACCACTGAATTTGATCTCTGCAACGCGATTACCAGTGGTATGGGAATGGGCTTTTGCGCCTCCCGGGAAGAAAAGCGACTGGAGCAACAGCGCCTCGCCAAACAAGAAGGGATCAACCAAAGCATCAAGCAACGCCTGGGGCAAGCGCCGCTTAAATTACTCGAGCCGGCCAACAGCGCATTCGAGCTATGGCTGCAAGCGAAAACCTCAAGGGAGGAAGGCCATGGCGGCAGCGGGCGCAGCGCCTTTATTATCGGCTCCCAGAGCGAGCAGCGGCAAAACTATCTGGCACGTTTGGAAATGCTCAGTAAGGGAGAGCAAGTGGGGAGCACTTTCCCTGACTTTGCCGGCGCCGACAAAGAGCTCAACCGGGTGTACCGCGCCTTGATGAAGAAACTGCGTCCGGCGGATGACCCCGAGCTTTATATGTTTGAAGTCACCAAAGAAGACCTTCGCGCGGTGCAGAGGTTGTGGCTTAAATACCGCGACAGCAATGCACGCCTATTTGCCGCGCTCCAGGAGTCCACCACTGAGCAAGAGTGGCAGGCACTCTTGACTCAGGAGCGTAGCGAGCAGCTCAAAACCCTGTTGGAATGGCAATAAAAAAACGCCCGCACCTCCTCACAGGTCGCGGGCGTTTCATGGCAAGGCGATTTAGTCTTTCAGCCAGTCGATGGCATCGAGGCGATCAACAAAGAACTTCATGTCCCCTGGCGTAAACCAGTCGGCCATCTTGGTCATCCATTCCTGCAAACTGGTATTGCCTATGATGGCAATCTTCTCGAAATGGCGCCCATGCTTGATCCCCAACTTGAGATCGTCCCACATGGCCCTGGCTTCCCAACCATCCATTTCGGTGACATCCAGCAGAGCGTAAATATCCGGATCCTTCACACCGGCTATCGCCGATTCCAGCATAGGCACCATGTATTCATAGTCTTCGTGGGTCAGTTTTCCCACGGCTTTCATGGTGACAAAGAAATCGTCATCACCATAACGCTCAATTCCGATTGAAATACCATGCATGTTCAAGCTCATCATCAATTCCTTATGTCAACGATTTCAAAAACAAGGCCCCATCTATTCGATTTCAGTCTAGTTGGCGGCCGTGATGCATTCTGTGATCCATATCAAATATAGCTCTGCTATTGCCAACCGGCGCAGACTGAACTAACATCAGACCGACTAATCAGTCGGTTACTTTAAAGGCAGCTTAATGGCTGCCGAAGGAGGCAAAATGTCGCTTGTTAACCCAGAGCCGCTCACAGTGGAGAATCAGCAATTACTGCAAAAATTCACCGTGCAGCGCCAGGCTTTCAGTGCCGCCCCCATGCCAAGCCTTGGCGAGCGCAAGGCCAAGCTCAAGGCGCTGAAACAAGCCTTGCTGAAACACCAACAGGCCCTAACGGATGCACTCAGTCGCGACTATGGCCACAGGTCGACCGACGATAGCCTGATCTCCGACATACTGCCGGTCGTTACCCAGATCAACTACAGCCTCAGGCACCTCAAACGCTGGATGAAACCCAGTCGCCGCCATGCCGGATTATTGCTGGCGCCGGCCAGCGTCAGGGTGGAGTATCAACCCAAAGGTGTGGTGGGCATCATAGTGCCGTGGAACTTCCCTATCATGTTGTCCTTGAGTCCGCTGGCCACAGTCATTGCCGCCGGTAACCGCGCCATGTTGAAGCTGTCTGAATTTACTCCCCACACCAATGCCGCCCTGCGTACCCTGTTGGCCGAAGTCTTCGATGGCTCCGAGGTCTGTGTGATTGAAGGGGAAGCCGAGATTGCCGCTCGTTTCTCCGCCCTGCCCTTCGATCATCTGCTGTTTACCGGCTCGACTCAGGTAGGACGCCATGTAATGCGCGCGGCGGCCGATAATCTCACCCCTGTCACCCTGGAGCTGGGAGGCAAGTCTCCTGTGTTAATCGCCCGGGACATGCCCATGGAGACAGCGGTAGAACGCCTCATCTACGGCAAGTGCCTCAACGCCGGGCAAATTTGTGTCGCCCCCGACTATATTCTCTGCCCCAGTGGTAAAGAGGCCGAGTTTATTAGCGCCTATCGGCGCCGCTTCCAGCAGTTCTACCCCGACTTTGCCAACACCCCGGACTATGGCCAGATACTCAACGAGCGTCAGGCCGCCAGGCTGGTCGCCCTCCTGGAAGATGCCACCGCCAAAGGGGCACAGGTATTTGCCGCCGACCGCGAGCAACCACTCAGCAAACTGCCCAGTGCCGAACAACGCAAATGGCCCACCTTGCTGCTGACCAAGGTCAGCGACGATATGAAACTGATGCAGGAAGAGATCTTCGGCCCTTTGCTGCCCTTGGTCAGTTATCAAGAGCTGGGGCAGGCGCTCGACTATATCAAGGCGCGCCCCAGACCTTTGGCCCTGTATCTGATGAGTTTCGATAAAGAAGTGCAGCAGCAAGTATTGTCCCAAACCCACTCTGGCGGAGTCTGTATCAATGAAACCGTGTTTCATGTGGCCGCCGACGATGCCCCCTTCGGTGGCATAGGTCCGTCCGGCATGGGGCACTACCACGGCCAGGAAGGGTTTCGCACCTTCAGCCACACCCGCACTGTGCTGTCCCGGGGGCGACTCAATACCGGCAAACTGGTGCATCCGCCCTACGGCAAGGGGATCCAGAAGCTGCTGCTGAAGGTGTTTCTCAGATGAAGCGCAGCAACGAAGCAACCCGGGCATTGAGCGGCAAACAGGACAAGAAGCAGCAGATCCTGGGCAGCGCATTGCAACTGTTTGTCGAGCAAGGTTTCTATGCCACCTCGACCGCCAGCATAGCCCGCCACGCCGGCGTGGCCACGGGCACCTTGTTCCATCACTTTAGCAGTAAAGAAATCCTGATGGACCAGCTGTTTCTGGCCATCAAGACAGAGTTTGCCGACGCCATTTCAGCAAGCTTGCCAAAGGCGCCGGCTACCACCACTGAATTGCCGCGGCGGGCAGAAATGCTGTGGCAGGCCGGGCTAGATTGGGCGCTGGCACAGCCTCTGAAGCTGAGCTTCTTTGTGCAATACGCCATGTCACCCAGTGTCAGTGAAGCGGTCAGGCAGCAGGCAATGCATGGCATTCTCGGCTTTATCTCTGAACTGTTGGAGCAGGGCATCAACCAAGGGGTATTGGCAGACTTACCCAGAGAGCTGTTGCTGGAAGCTTGCCACAGCCAGTTCCTGGCGGCGGCGCGCTTCTTCTGCAACCAGCCTCAGAAGGCTACCAGTGAGGCCAGAAACGCCAGCTTTCGCCTATTCTGGCGCGGTGTGGCAGCCTAGCCATTTGGAGTCAAAATCCAATGGCAGCCGGAAACCTGCCGCTTGAAATCGGCCTTCTGAAATGAGCCAGCTGAAATGAACGCCCTGGAGTTAGTCAAAAAGAAGGGCCCGCAATTGCGGGCCCTTCTTTTTGAAAATCAACAAACTGCGGTTTATCTATCGCTCAAGCTGTTGCTCTCTCGCTCAAGCTGTTTATCCCTGACTCAGGCTGTTGTCGTCGCCCGAAGCCTCGGCGCTCCAGTACCCCATGCGGCTCCCCTTATCGATAAGCTCGGAGACCGCCAGTTCTATCGCCTGCAACACACAAAACTGTACCGGCTCATTGGTGGTAAAGCCCACTTCGGCCTCTGCCAGGCGGTTCAAACTGGTGTATCGAAACAGACCGGCACGCATCTCCTGAGAGAACACCCGCTTGGTGGTATTGACCGACATCAGCACCTTGCCTGTGTGTACATCCACTGCCCTGAGATAAATGGTCACCTGATCTTCCCGATACAGCTCGGAGGCGCCTATGCCGTAGTATTCCACGCCGCTGCCGCCGGTTTCCACGTTGGTTTCATAGCTGATGATCCCGCCTTCCAGAAGCAGCCTGGCATTGGTCAGGGTCGGCACTTCATTATTGCGCCCCTGCTGCTTACCTGAGATCTTGCGCTCGGTCAGCAGGTTCTGCAGTCCTTCCCGCTCCACAGGGGTAAACCACCTGGAATCCAGCAGAGTCTGCACCAACATGGAAGTGGCCCCCTGGGTCACTGCGGTCGAGAAGGAACTGACATTGGCCTGGGGCTTATATTGCCCGGTCTGATCCCGGAAAGAGTAAACCGCAACCGGGATAGGAAAACGCGGCCCGGGACGCGACTGCAGCGCCTTCATGGTTTCACTCAAGGGATTTACCTGGGCCTCATTGATATTCAAGTCAGGCTTGGGAACCAGGCTGCAGCCCCCCAGCAGTAACAGTGGAACCAGTGCCAGCCACCTCATGGATTACCTCCATAGATAGGCATCTCTATCACTGTGACTTCGCCGGAAAGCAGGTTGGTAATGGTCAACATCACGCCGTTACCTGTGGAGGCGACTTCGACGCGGTAGTCCCCCGTGTCATACACACCGTCGGTTATCTCACCGTCGGCCACACCGCGGGTGATGGAGTTGATAATGTTACGCTCCAGCGACTCCTTGAAGCGGGTAACAAAGTCCTTTTCATTGCCGGCGGCCTGATTGTCATTTTGGGCCTGGGCTTTGCTCAGCAGAAACGAACCGTTGAGAGGGTTACCGCCAAAACTGGGGTTGATTGGGGTATAGACCAGTTCGGTGGCCTGCCCCGAAAAAGCCAGCAAGGTGCCGGCTACGATTAACATCCTGAGTGTCATTGTGCTTGCTTCCTAAATTCCATCCCAATTGGATCCCAATTCCCCTGTCATGGATTGGGCTCTGACCGAGGCGATATAATCTATGGTCAAGAGAATCGCCTGTTCGGCCCGCTCCTTGATGGGACTGGCTCTGCGGCCAAAATGGGTTTGGTAAATACGGGTACCGTTAACCTCCAGTGTCAGCAAGGTGCCGGCCTGAGGGAAAACCGTTTCGTAAAGGGTGACATTGAATCCCTGGGTAAAGGGCAGATCCCGCCAATACCCCGAGTAGTAAAAACCAAAATCCTTGCCAAAGCGGGTCAGGGTTCTGTCTATGACCAGGCCACTGATCTCTATGTCATCCGCCTCGGCTGCGGCCAACGCCGGAGCAGACGGAAGTGTCAGCATCAGTAAGCACAAGATACAGCGCATGGATAACAAGACAGAGTGCGGCATTGTCCCCGAAAATTCCCTTTGTTGCCTGAAAAGGCCATTCCTTTAACAAGAGCATTACATTAACAGCAGCGCCGGAACCGAGTCACCCGCCACCGACATATTTACCTGAAAAATAGCTATTTCGGCTGAGTCGAGATCCGTTGAAAATCACCCGAAAGTATGACTCATTGTTGCGGTAACCACAGCTGAACCAACAAGCCACCATCCTGACGGTTTTGCAGGCTGAGACGACCGTCGTGAACCTCGGCAATCTCTCGGCACAACGCCAGTCCCAGGCCACTGCCCTGAGGCTTGGTGGAATAGAAGGGTAACAGCGCCTGCGACAACACCTCCGTTGACATGCCACTGCCGCGATCCATCACGCAGATACTGACGCCGGCAACCGGGTCGGCAGCATCACTGCGCCAACCGGAGCGGCTGGCTATCTGCAGCTCAATCTCCTCAGGTGCCGAGCCGGACTCATGGGCGTTTTTGAGCAGATTCAGCAACACCTGCTCCAGCTGCACCTCATCGGCCAGCAAAGTCAGCGTAGGGGTCTCCCGGCAGACAAAGGCGTAATGCTCAGCCAACTCAGGCAGCAAGCGGGCCCATGGAATAACGTGTTTTCTGGGACTGGGCAGCTTGGCAAAACGGGCATAACCCTCGATAAATTGCCCCAGATGATTGGTGCGATTTTCTATGGTATCGAAGATCAGGCTCAGCTTGGGATCGCGGTTCTCTGTGGTCAAGCGCCGACCCGAGTTGACCATGGAGGCAATAGGCGCCAGCGAGTTATTGAGTTCATGACTGATTACCCGGATCACCTTCTTCCACACCGCCACCTCCTGGCGGTTGAGCTCACGGGTCATCTGCTTGAGCAGCAGCAACTGATGCTGCTGACCATTGAGGTTGAACTGGCCGCGACTCAGGTGCCAGCTCTGGTTTTCGCCTTCCGGCAAGCCGAGATTGAACAGGCCATCGCGCTCACTCTCCAGCATTTGGCGCATCTCTTCGCTCACCTTGGCTTTGAGCTCAGAGAGGCTGCTTCCTTCCAGGCCTTTCCTGGCATTGAACAGATGTTTGGCGGCGTCGTTGGCATAAATGATATGACCCACGCTATCGCACAGCAGCATGATATTGGGCGAGTTTTGAATGACCTTATCCAGCAGCAATTCCCGCTGATAGATATGCTGCCGCTCCTGCCTGAGCCGGGCCGACGCCTCGTTGAACAGTTGAGCCAGTCTATCCAGCTCGCTGATGCCGCTGTCCGGCAACGAGACACTAAAATCTCGATCAATCAGGTTAAGCATGCCGATTTCCAGCCCCGCCAGGCTGTCACCCAGGGTTCGGGTCAACCTGAGCCCTATGCCCAGAGCTGCCAGCAACCCTGCCACCGCCGCCAGCCATAACCATTCAGGCCCCAACCACAACAGACAACCCCACCCGAGCAGCAAACCCAGCAAGGTGCTCAGCAGCATGCCCAGCAGCAGCCTGTGTCTTAGACTGAGTCCTCCTGTCATGCCTGCCTCTTGCCGTCGATACCAAACTTCTCCATCCGCCGATAGAGCGCCTGACGGCTGATGCCAAATGACTTGGCAACTCTGGCGATAACGCCGCCGTGCTCGGCCAGCGCCGCTTCTATTTCCGCCTTGCCCGGCTCCTCTGCCCCGGCTGGTTGGCCTTGGCTCTCTGGAGCTTGGCCGACACTTGAATCCAAGATAGTTTTCGAGGCGGTTCCCGCTGCCAAACCGAAATCACTGCAGCTCAAAGACTCGCCGCGACTCAGCAAAACAGCGCGTTTACAGGCGTTTTCCAGTTCGCGCACATTGCCGGGCCAGTCGTGGGCCAGCAGTGCCTCTTTGGCACTCTTGTCCAACGTAAGGCTCTTGCTCAGCGCCGCACTCTTGTTCAAGGCCGCGGCGGCACAAAAGTGCTCCACCAGCGGCAAGATGTCGTCTTTGCGCTGCGCCAATGGCGGCAATACCAGTTCCACCACATTGAGGCGATAGAAAAGATCCTCGCGAAAACGGCCTTCGATAATGTCCTGGCGCAGATCGGCGTTGGTGGCACTCAGCAGCCTGACCTTGACCTTACGGGTCTGGTGGCTGCCCAGGCGTTCAAACTCGCCGGTCTGCAATACCCGCAGCAGTTTTATCTGCCCGGACAGCGGCAGGTTGCCTATCTCATCCAGAAACAGGGTACCGCCATCTGCCGCTTCGAAACGGCCGATACGGGCCTTGGTGGCGCCGGTAAATGCACCGGCCTCGGCGCCAAACAGCTCGGCCTCCATCAGCTCCATCGGCAAGGCGCCGACATTGACCTTGATGAGTGGCTTGTGTTTCAGCGGCGAATTGGCATGCAGTATGTCCGCCAGTTTATCCTTGCCTGCGCCGTTGGGACCTGTGATCAGCACAGAGACATCCGAGCGTGCCAGTTGCAACGCCAGATCAATACAGCGCTCCATGGCAGCGCTGGCAAATACCAAACCACAGAGATCGGCACCATCGAAAGCCGCCTGCCGTTGCTGCTCACGCTGCTGCAACTGCTGGTTATCCTGTTGCAGCTTGTAGAGGGAAATCAGGTTGGCGACACTGTTGAGCAACTTGTTGTCATCCCAGGGCTTAGCCAGATAATCGGCGGCCCCGGCCTTCATCAATTCCACTGCCATTTCCAGCTCGGTCCAGGCGGTGAGCAAGATGATTGGCAGTTGCGGCTGACGACTGCGCAAGGCGTGAAACAGCTCCCGCCCTTCCTCCCCCGAGGTGGTGTCGCGGCTGAAATTCATGTCCTGGATCACCAGGCTGACCTCTTCTTGCTCAATAAAGTACAGCGCCTCCTGAGGGCTCTGACAACTGAGCGGCCGGTAACCGGCAATTTCCAACATCAGCGACAACGCCTGACATACGGCCTGATTGTCATCGACAACGAGTACAGTATCCATCATGTCTGCTTGTTACATCCTGTTATATCTATTGTAAAAATTATGGGTAAAACTACCCTAAAGCTGCCGCCAACGCGAGCCAAACTGCATGAGCCATGCCGTCGACTCGAATGGGCGGCAGGCAGATCAGACGCTGCGGGTCGCCATTGCCGGTGAGATATTCGCCGCCCTGCGGGCAGGCAAGACCACAGCCACTGTAGTCACCAGCAACATACCCACCACTGTCAGCAGCGGATAGATGAGGTCGAGCTGTGGCAGGTCATAGTGCTGCATCAGTTGTTGCCCCAACACCACGGCAAGACAAGCCCCCAACAGCCCTCCGGCGATACAGATAAGGTAGTTTTCCGTCAGAAACAGACTCAGGATATCGGCCTTGGTGGCCCCCAAGGCCCGCCGGGTGCCAATCTGTTTGGTGCGGCGCTGAATGTTGAACATCACCATACCTGTCAGGCCTAAACTGGTGATCAGCAGCAGCAAAATCACCATCATGGACAGCACGCTGACCATGAGCTCGTGGTCACGATAGGAGCTTTGCTTTACTTCCTGGATAGATTGGAAATCATCGATCACCCGATTGGGGTTTTCCTTCATCAAGGCCTCGAGGATCTGCTCTTTCAACGCCTTGTGATGCTCGCTCGGCGCCCGCACCATGTAGAAATGCCCGGTGTAATCGACGTTCTGGATCAGGCTGTACTCGAGATCTTTGCTGTCCACCCAGGCACCCTGCAGTTTGTCGACCACACCTATCACAGTGACATTCTCGTCCCTATCGGCCCAGAGGGTCTTGCCCACGGCGGACTCGCTGCGCCAAACCTCATCGGCCAGCGCCTTGCTGATGATCACCAGCTTATTGCTGCCGTTAACATCATCATTGATCTCGTTGGCGTAGAAGTTACGCCCATCCACCAACTTGACCCCCAAGGTTTCCAGGGTGTGCTCTGTCCCCAGGTACATGGCAAGCTGGGGCGTCGTCTTGGACGTTTCCGGATCCGGCCCCAGATTCAGCGTGGTGGACCAGCCACTGCCACTGAGCGGCAACATATTGGTGGACGTCGCCGCGACGACATTGGGCAGGCGGCGGAGGATCTGCTGGTCGACCTTGTTCTGCAGCTTGGTATCTATATTGGGGTCGAAGTTGTAGACGGTAAAGGCCAGGATCTCCTGCTCGGCAATCCCGGAATCACGCTGCATCATGGTCAAACGTTCATGGATAATAAAGCTGGCATTGGCGACTATGGCCACCGACAAGATGATCTGCATCAGCAGTAGTATCGGGCCGCTCTTGCTGCGCATCAGGCTGCTGAAAACCGGTTTAATATTTAGCATAGTCAATCCCTTACTGGCTCTTGAGGTAAACGCTTGGTTTAGTGCGGCACACAACCCAAGCCGGATAAAGACCCGCCAACATGGCGGTACCTACCGCTATCCCGGGGGTGATAAACCACATACTCAAAGACAGGTGCGTCAGCCCTTCGGCAACCCCGAAGCGCGCCGACAGGCTATAGAGTGCTCCCCAGGCCCAGGCGAGGCCGAGAAAGCCACCCAACAGCCCGATCACGCCCACCTCTACCATGTATTGAGAGAAAATCTGCCCGCGGCTGGCCCCAATGGCGCGGCGCACGCCAACCTCGGGGGCTCGCTTAAGGAACTTGGTCAGCATCAACCCCAGAATATTGACCAGGCAAACACTGAGAAACAGTATGCTCAGCCCCACCAGAATCTTATTGTCCTCGGGCACTACATGATTTTTCTCCAGCCAGGCGTCTACATCGGACAGCTGCGCCGACTCAGAGGGAGACTTGCCATCGGTGAAGCGCCCCAGTTCTTTTTGCTGCTCGACATACTGAGCGAGGAAGTTCTTATAGGCGGCTCTGTCTTCTGCGCTTGGCAGATCGACCCAGTACTCGAGCCAGACTTTCTCTGAAACCAGTCTGTCCTGATAGTTGTCCAGACGCTCATACTTCCAACCTGAGACATTCCCCCAAACCGGAAACTCTTCATGGGCGGCCAGCGAAAACGGAATATACACTTGCTCGGCACTGGCAAAGGCGCCGCTGGTAGGATCGTAATACTTGGGCTGAGGGTTCCAGTCGGCTATCACGCCCACCACCTGAAAGGGTTTGCGGTTGAGATAGACAGTCTTGCCAACGCTGTTCTCGCCACCAAACAGCTTCTGGTTCAGCTTTCTGCCGATAACCACTTGATAGGCCGCTTGCTCGTCCACTGATTTGTCCCAAACATTGCCATAGAGAAAAGGCACTTCGAACAGCGGGAAGAAGCCGCGGTCTGTCACCCTGACGCCCTGCAACATGGGCAGAACTTCAGGGTCATCCGTTTGCACCGCCATACCACTGCGGAACATGGCGGCCTGCGATTTGGGGAGCTCCCCCTTACGCAGATTCATGGCATCCTGAAAAGTGATCAGCGAGTTAAACTCATCCCAGGAATCGGGTCCCTGGCTCCACAGCTGCACTGTGTTGAGTTGCTCGGCGCGATCCCCGGCCGGATTGAAGGACATCATGCTGTACACGTTCAGCGTGGTGATGGTGATCCCTATCCCCACAGAGATGGCCAACACCATCAACAGCGACAATATCGGCGTCTTTTTGATGCTGCGCCAGGCCAGGTCAACATAGTAAATAAACATGCTCGCGCTCCTTAGCTGGCCACTTGTTCGGCCACATCCAGCTGCGGCGCCTGTTCGGTTTGATAACGGCTGAAATCACACACCTGGCCATCCACTATCTGGATATTGCGCTGGGCGCGGCGGGCCAGCTCCGGGTCATGGGTTACCATAATGATGGTCGTGCCGGCCTTGTTGATCTCCTCCAGCAGTTCCATCACCTGGCGGGCCATCAGGCTGTCCAAGTTACCCGTAGGTTCGTCGGCGAGCAGGAATCTCGGCTCCCCGGCCAAGGCGCGGGCGATGGCCACCCGCTGCTGCTGACCACCCGAGAGTTGTGAGGGCAGATGCTTCATCCTCGCCCCCAGGCCCACCTGCTCCAGTGCCTGCTTCACCCGCTTCTGGCGCTCCTTGGCGCCAAAGCCGCGATAACGCAGTGGTACTTCAACATTCTCTGCCAGATTCAAGTCAGGGATAAGGTTAAAACCCTGAAAGATAAAGCCAATTTTCTCATTGCGGATGGCCGCAGCCTTGTTGTCACTCAGGTTGGAGATATTGACATCATCAAGAAAATACTCGCCATGGGTAAAGCCTTCGAGCAGACCGGCGATATTGAGAAAGGTGGTTTTACCCGAGCCCGACGGTCCGGTCACGGCAACAAACTCCCCCTCCTGCACCGACAGATTGAAATCCCGTAACGCATGGGTTTCCACTAAATCCGTTTTGAACACCTTGTTGATATTTTTCATGGTTAACATGGTTTTAGTTCCTTATTTTTGCGTTATTCGGTGGGTTATTTTAGTTTCGTCAGGGCAGACAGACATTGCCCAAACCACTGGCCCGGCGCCATCGCGGCATGGCTGAAATCGGCAACTTGCCCCGGCTCGGCCGACACAGAGTTGACTGTGGTGGCTTCGATAAGATTGAGTCCCAGCAGGAACCAGTCCGAGGTATCTCGGGTATAGACCAGAGTCGCCACCAGCAACAGCAGCAGAGCCAGGGCCGCCACCAGACGTTCGGTGTTGAAGCTTTCGGTTTTCATTCTTCTCTCCTCAGCGAACCAGCACTTGCTCGGCGTCATTGAACAGATCGATATTGGAAATCACCCATTGGTCACCCACCTCGCCGCCTTCCAGCACCTCGATATGGCTCATGCTGCGAGCACCGAGTTTGATCTCGGTGCGCTCGGCAATATCCCCCAGGAGACGGTACACCAGGCGACCACCGCCACTGTTCACGAAGGCGCCGCGCTTGACCATCAGCACATCGGCACGGTTTTCCAACAAAACTCTGGCCGACAGGCGCTGATTTTGCCTGAGGTGCAAAGCGGTATCCTGCTGGAACCGGACCCGGGTAGAGACTTCGCGGTTACGTACTTCGGGGGAGATGGAGGCCAACTTGCCCATCACCATCACGCCGCCGAAGTTGAGTTCCACATCCATCCCCAGCCCCAGTTCATCGGCGTAGGTTTCCGGCACTGCCAACTCGGCCTCGAAGGCACTCAAGTCCACTACGGTCAGGATCGGCTGGCTCTGGGCGATACGGGCTTTTTGTTCCGTCAGCCAGTTACCTATGATGCCGCCAACAGGGGCTGTGATGTTCAGTGCTGCCACCTGACGTTCCAACTCGGCGACCACCAGTGCCTGACGATTGACCTCGGCCGCCTTGTTTTGCAGCTCAAAGGTCAGGGTGTCTTTCATCAGTGCGGCTTCCTGCTGGGCATGGGCATACTGCAGCTTGGCCTTGTGCAGCTCATCCTTGCTCTTCTCGTAATCTATCTTGGAGATCAGGCTGGTTTCGATCAGTTGATCGCCGCGGCGGCTCTCCCTGTCTGCGGCCTCCAGATCCACCTTGGCCATATCCAGAGTCTGATTCGCCTTGAGTTGATTACGTCGGGCGTCCAACTTGGCCCGTTCCAGGGCACTCTTCATCCCATCGAGCAGGGCTTGCTGCTGCTTGAGGCTGTTGGTCAGGCTGTGGCTTTCTATGGTCGCGACCACCTGGCCCTGCTCGACCCTGTCCCCCGGATTGGCTATCAGAGTCACAGTGCCGCCTTCAGGGCTGTAGAGGATTGGCGCGTTGGCGGCGACTATTTTGCCTGTAGTGGCGATATCCCGGGTCAGAGTGCCGCGCTCCAGAGTGGCGAAGCGCAGCTCACTGCGATCTATGGATTCACTGACACCGCTGCCACTGACACTGGCCCACACCAGGCCCGACAGCAACAATACTGCCGCGCCCAGGGTAGCTGGCCACTTGAGGCGACGCGCTAAACTCGGCGCCACTTGCTTGTCTTGTCCGCTGGTATCCTTAATCATCCCGTTTGTTCCTCAATTGAGCTTGTGACCATCTTGTTGCAACTAGGTTTACAAAGCTTGTGCCAAGTTTAGATAGTCATAGTTATCAATTGGTTGGAAAGCAGTGGAGATTTTATTTGTGTCCGCGGACAAGCGGATACTGTCCGCTTTTTGCAAAAGTGTCCGCCAGGCGGACACTTGGGGAAATCCGACTTCGACAGGCCCCGGCATGCCTTCAATCAGATGCCTTGAATGCCAATTGCTGTGTAAGCCACTCTCTACAAAATAGAGTGGCGCGAGGACTTATTCGCACCTTCCTTGGGATTTAGTAACAGATGAATAAATAGAGGCCGGGCTTAAAACGCCTGCAGCAGGATGACCAGACTGGCGCCGAAGCCGGGATGATGATTGTCATAGCCGCGGCCCTTCGCGGGCCTGGTCGAGCACCTTGCAGATGGCCTCAACACCTTCCAGCGCCCTTGGGGTCGCCCGGTGCAGGAGATCGGCGTTAAGTGTGTAGATTTGTTCCATTTTCACTGCAGGGATCTCCTGCCATTGGCTCCAGTCCAACCGCTTGCCATCGCCCTTTTCATCCGTCTTGATGATCACCTCGGGTTGACTGAGAAGCACATTTTCCATACTTACCTGAGGATAGGGTGAACTGCTGTCCTTGAAGACATTGTTGCCATGGCAGACTTCCAACAACTGCTGGATCCAGCTGTCCTGGGCCACTGTCATCAAAGGCTCGGACCAGAGTTGATAGAACACCTTGATCTCCGGCTTGGCGGCATTGTCCCGGCGCAAAGTTGCCAATTGTTGCCGGTAGTCGGCAGCCACTTCCCCGGCCTGCTGTCTGTGGCCGGTGAGGCGCCCTAGCTGTTCCAGCTCTTCGGCAATGCCTTCCAGGGTCTTGGGGTCACTGCCGTAAATGCGATACCCAAGCTTGGTCAACTGTTCGATATCTTCGCTGCGGTTGCCCGTATCCCAGACCACCACCAGATCCGGATTCAGCTCTATCACTCTTTCTATCTGTATGCCGTAGTAGCCGCCTATGCGGGGAATGGCCTTGGCGGCCTCGGGGAAATCGGCATAGTCTGTGGTGGCTACTATCTGCTCCACCGCGCCAATGGCAAACAGCATCTCCACCGCATGGGGAGAGAGCGCCACTATACGCATGGCCGGCCTGGCGCTAACGCTTTTATTGACCGCTTTGTCGGGCGACTTGGCCTGGGCAGCAGGGCTCAGAGCCAAACTGCAAAGCAGGCAGAGTATCAGTCGGTTCACCTGGTTTCCTTGGTTATTCACAATTGTGCTTCAAGCATACCTCAAGCAAGTTGTGAGTAAAACGCGCGCCCCAGGTTCTGCGACCGCAAAAAGCACACCATTTGACCAATAAAAAGTCAGCCAATGTTCAGTTTTGAGACGGCACAAGTAAAACTTGTTAAACATTGGCATCACAGGTTGACCGAGAGTAAATAATTAATTTTAATACCCTGTTTTTATATATAGTTACAGAGCACCAAGGAATACAAGTGCGCCTCTTTTTTGTCCTGATATTTTGCTGTTTCGGCCTGCTTGGCGGCTGTAAAAGCACCCCATCCGCCCCCGAACCTCAACCCGTGGATCCGCAAAAACTGGCGCTGGAACAAGCCTTCAACGCCCGAGGCTTTACTCTGTCAGCACTGGATAACATCAATTATCTGGGTGCCAGGCAGTGCAGCAACCTGGAGCTCCAGGCCCACAGAGGCTCGATACGTTTTCCGGAAAACTCGCTGGAAGCCGTCATAGATGCCCTGGATAACCAGTTTGATGTGATTGAAATCGACGTGCGCCTGACCCGGGATGATGTCTGGGTCATTCATCACGATGGCCGCACCGGACGCGAAACCGGCACCATAGACAATAAGCGCCGCAAGATAGAGTCGATTCGCTATGAGAAAGAGTGGGGCTATCTGCGCCAACGGGACATGCAAACCGGCGCACTCACAGATACAGTACCGCCCAACTTTCGCCAGCTGGCACAGGTGTTCAGCCGCTATGCCCATAGCGGACAGAAGCTGAATATTGAGATCAAGAGTCGCGCCGGCAGCCAGGATCTGGAGATGCTCGACTATCTGGCCTTCAGTATCATAGGCCAGGGGCGCTACTTCTACAGCAGTCTGGAGCTGGAAAACCTCAAAAAAATGAGGCAGATAAACGACGCTGTTTTCCTGTCCTTTATCCAGAGCCCCGCCAAGGCCTCGATGAACAAACTGGCGGCCGATATGAAACGCGGCGCAGGTCAAGATCCCATCTTTTTGCGTAATCAATCCATGCTGGAGGATATTCAGGGTTACGCCAACCGCCGCTACCGGGAAAAGCGTTATGACTCCTCGGCCGGACTCAATAAGCTGAAAAAGGCGCTCAAGTCCAACTTCGGTATCGCCGTGGACATACGCCACTATCGGCAAAACGCCTCTGGGTTCAAATCGGTAGCCCATAACCGCGGCATTCCTGTGGCCAGCTATACCATAAATGGTCATGATTACCACGAACAGAGCCTGCTGGGACTCAAGCGCAGTCAACTGCCCGACTCTGTGATTATCGACGACAGTCTCTATGGCTTTTGCAGCCGCTTCGCCCTGCCGCCCATGCTGCCTTATCAAGGCAGCACTGAGCTGACCCGCAAGCTGGCCACGCTGCCCAAGGATCTGGATCTTTCCAAACTCTCTTTGCTGGAAACCTACTGGCCCAACGGTCTGTATCCGGCGGTGGATGGCAAACTGAAGTCCTTCAAGACAGGCGCGGTGGCCAATAAAGGCAAGGCGTCCGAGTCTGGCGGCGGCTTTGTCCCTGTGATCATGAAAACCCAGGCCGGCCCCAGAGAAAACCAGACCCAAGTAGATCTCACCGCCGATGATGCAGTGAAAATAGAGCTGCGCCGCAGCGAGCAGCAGTGAGGAACCAAGGATGAAAAAACTGTCCTGGCGGGTATTTTTCCTGCTGCTGAGCGCTGCCTATCTGATCCCAGAGGCTATCTTCAACGCCCAACTGGTTTCTTTGGTGGGCTTGGGCACCCCCAAGCCTGAGCAACTCGAACACCTGGAGATATACGGCCGCACCATTTCCGGAATAGGTGTGACCCTGCTGCTGGCCGATCTCTTGCCGGCTCGGCTGTTCAAAACCGGCCTGAGAGGCAGCCTGACCCTGTTGCTGCTCACCTTGTGCGTCTGGCCCAGCGTGTTTTTCGGCCAGAAATACCTGATAGAGCAATGGTTGATTGAACCCTCTACCCCGGAGCAGCGTCAATACGCGGCCTACAGCGCGGCGCTACGTGATGCCCTGGCGGTTAACGCGGTCGAAGTCGAAGGTCTCAACTACGACCCCAAAGAGCTGCACAGCTCTGAAAACCTGACCTTTTTGGCCCTGTTCGGCGGCCTGGCCTATGCCGACCACAACCTCACCGACAACCTGGATGATTACAAACAGAAGATCATTCACAACTTCGTACAAAAGCGGGCCTATCGCGACTTTGACCAGCACTATCACGACTTTGGTCAACTCTATGATGAGCTGTCGGCCAGCTATCGCAGTTATGCCGAAGGCTCCAACCGCTACAACCAGACCCTGGCCGGGATCCCGGAGCGGGAGATGGGTTACTGGCAAAACATAGAGCAGGAGGTCAATCAGGGCTGGGGCAAGTATCAACAGGCGCAAAAGGCCCATGTGGCCAAGGCCGGTGCCAGGGCCCAGGAATACGGTCCCAAGATCTTCGCCTACCATGAAGACACCAACCGCTGCCAGGAACGCTACAAGAAGTCGTCCCAGAAAGAACGTCGCTATCAATGTATAGAACGGGAAAATGCCCGCTACAAGACAATGATCTCCAAGGCGGGGCTCGGCTACATAGATCCCAACTACTGGTTGATAGTCGAAGACATCAGCACAGGCGAAAACCTGTTGTCCAGCGCCCTTTTCGGGGTGATGACCGCCGGTGTCGGCACCGCCATGCAGGCGCTGAGTCTGGCTACAGGTGGCGATGGCGGTCTTAAGGACAAGCGCTATAAGTACACAGACGATCCGGATCATTACCAGCGCCTGTTCTTGGCCCACCCCAAGTTCCAGGCGATGTTTGAAAAGGAAACCGGCTATCCGTTCAACATAGCGTCACTGGCCGACTTCAGAGTGCATCCTGTGACTCAGGTGAAACTGCGCCGGGCCCTCAAGGCCAAGGGGCTGAAACTGCCTGACAGCTGGCATATCAGCAATCGTCCGCTGTTTAGTCAAAGCGTGGCCAAGACGGTTAAGGCCGAAGCCGATGCCCGCTGGCAGAGCGAGATGCGTAAACGCGGTTTGGACTTGCCCATCAACTTAAGTTGGAACGCCTTCCAGTTGCATCCGCAGATCCAACGCAAGATAGCCGCTCGTATGGGCGATCTCTATGTGCCGAACGTCCGCGCCGACTGGAACCAGGCCAACTTCAAACGCCATGTGCTGGATCCCAACATCCAGAAGCGTACCCAGAGTTACCTGCAGATGTTGGCCGAATCAGAGCGTGAATTTGCCGATGGCGGACGCTATGCCGAGCAAGGCAAGCAGGCGCTGCGATCTGTGATTATTCCGCCCATCTCCATGTCACTCAGCCTGTTTTTGATCTGTATGACCTTTATCAAACTGCCGCTGAAGACGCTGCAGCTGTTCCGCCCCGGCACGAGTCAAGCAAATGCCAGCGAAGACAGTATCGGCATAAATGAGAATGCCAATGAAAGTGCCAAGTCCGGCAAACGCCGCTGGCTGGCATTGACCGCTAAGCTGTTGCCCCCCCTGTTGCTGCTGACCTTGCCGGTGCTTTTGGTGCAAAACCGCTACACCCAGGATGATACCAGCCCGGTGAACTACTTCCTCACCAAGGTGGAACAGTCCGGCAATATCGGCTTTGCCTACGCCCTGCGCTGGACACTGCACGCCCAGCCGCTGCTGCATCCTTTGGGGCTGAGCTTTGAGCAACACACGGGTATCTATCAGGCCTTCTCGCCACTGGCGCATTCACTGGCCAAGATAGACTTGCTGCACAAGAGCACTCCAGCGCCACTCAAGGCCAGCGAGCTGGCACCGACCGAGACACGCCTCAAGGTCGAAACCAATGTGAACAACGCAAATATCAGGATCATGAACATCGGCCCCAAGTATCACCCGGGGATCCGGCTTAAACCGGGCAACTACGATGTGCAGGTAAGCGCCCCCGGTTATCAGACCTACCGCAAATGGCACAGCCTGAATGGCGGCGAACAAACACTGACAATCCGTCTTTTACCCAATTGACAAGGAAACTGAATGCACCACTGCAATCAACCCATTTATGCCAAGGAAAACTTCTGCGGTCACTGCGGAGAGTCCCTGCCTGAGCAGCCCAAACTGAAGAATATTGAGGATGTCGCCCCTGAGATCCTAAAAGATCTCAAACCCCACTATTCCGGCGCCAGGACCTTCACCGGCCGGGTCAACTCCAGCTTCCTTTACAAGCGGCGCCGGGTAGACAGTGGCAATAACCTCACCTACAGCTACTGGTGGCTTGAGCTGGAAGACAAGGACGGCAACATAGAGCGGGTCAGTGTCAATGCCGAGAACAAGTTCTACGACCAGCTTCGCCGCGGCGATGTGCTGACCTTGTTTTATCCGACAGACTACACCCTGAATTACCGCATCGAAGGTAAAGACGCCAAACGCCTGGTCAGCCATAACCATATGGCTCCGGCCGCTATCAGTCATGAAGCCGACGGTCAACGCTCCACCATAGTGCCCGACTATGAGCCGGGTAGCCAATCCAGCGCCTTCTGGTGGCTGCTGCTGGGGATTGCCAGTGCCTTGTTGCTGTACTTTGGTGCCAAACAACCCACAGAAATCGCTATCGGGGTGGCCGTGGTTCTGTCTGTGGTGTGTTTCATTCTGGAGCGTCAACGCAACCAGAAGAAACACACCAGGGAACTGCGCCGCTACGAGGCGCTGCAACTGGCGATGAAACGCCTGTTGTCTGTCACCCAAGAAGCGCTGGGCTACCATATCGCCCAGCGGCCGAGAAAAGATTCGGATATTTTCTGCTTCAAATGCCAGAGTCGCATCGACGGCGAGCACGGCTACTGTGTTCAGTGCGGCAGCTCGCAGCAGCAAGCACCGGCAACGGCCGCCAACAGCCTCAGCGTCCGCGATGAGGAAGAGGCCATGATGCGGCAATACAGCCTGAGTTACCGTGAGCCCTATCTGCACAAGCATGTCTTGGCCGGCGATGAAAAGGGTGAAGTCAGCGTCTCCTGTATCATGGGCAAAGTGCTCGACAGAAGTGCCAGCGCCAGTGTCGATGACTTCACGGTCACCACCACTAAAACCACCACCACAGACCATTATGTGGGTAACAGATTCTCCCACAGCACCACAGACACTGAAACCAGCAGCCATCGCAGCCGCAGCTCCAACGTTGATGGCGAAGTCTTGCTGCAACTGGCCGATGGTGAAGTGCGGGAGATGCGCTTCGGCGAAGATCTGTTGGGGGATCTGGATGTGGGCGATTGGATGATTTACGCCAGTTCAAGGGCCAAATTGGGCGTTGATGACTATAACCGTGAGTACGCCTATAACCTGACCAAGAGCAAACGTTATAACAACACATCTTTCCAGCAATACGGCAAGCTCAACGGCGCAGGCACCTGGATCTTGTTGGCGATTGCCGCCTTGGTCTTCAACTTCTGGGGCCCGGATCATATCTGGTATCCGCTGTTCGATATGCTCTACTTCCCGCTGCTGGATCCCATCTACAGCACCTCCTTCTTTAGACACAACCTGACCCTGGTGGTGTTTATCATGGTCAGTGCAGTACTGCTAGTTTGGACCCTGCTCTACGGGCGGCGTAACCAAGAGCGTAAGCGTAAACTGCTGTCACGCCTGACCGACCATATCGACGGTTTTACTCGCGCCATCCCAGAGTTGAAGGAAAAGCTTAAACGTATGGGCTAACGCCGGTTTATACTCCCCAAGCCACCTCACGAGGTGGCTTTTTTGCCCCAGAGAAAAATATAGAGAATTGAGAATGCAAGTAGCCTATATAAACGAAGACATGAATGAAGGGGAATCACTATTTAGTGCGGTCGATATTCGCTCGTCACTTTATGATGACAATGATTTTATCCCAACAAGTTGTCTGAATGAGATTGTATGGCAGGACACTGACATCCTCAATATTGAAGCGTTGGACTTAATCAGAGGGGGCGCTTTTAATGTTACCAAGGAGATAGCCGAATTAATAATGAGCTTTGACCCTTACGGGGTCGAAGTCTATCCCTCCAAGTTAACCTGCGCCGGCACAGGGGTTTTATCCGATCGTTATATACTGGCAGTAGACAACTTGGTGGATGCCGTCGATACCGAAAACAGCATCAAAATAACCAACGCTACCACCCGGTTTTTCTTATCGGCTGAAAAAATCAACAAACTTCCCGAAAGTACAAGACATGTATTCAAACCGATAGGAATGACGAAAACATTCTTCTCTATTGAACTACTGGAAGCCCTCATACGCCTGGACGAGGAAGGAAAGATAAACACCAGCATTGTGGCTTTCTCATTTGATACATCTGAAGAAGCACCTAAATAACTGTTCCAAATAATAGATCACGGGAAGGGAACTCAGTCCCGTTTGAGCGATCAACTCTATCGCCACACGATACCATCGCCCCATAGAAGTTGAGTCCACGCCAATATGAGTGCTCTACTCTCTCATGAAGTCTCGGCACTTCGCTTCCACATACTGAACAACATCAGAGCCCAGCCGCTTGCGTGACAGCACTAGGTAAGACGATTGATATGAGTACGCGCCAAAGTTTCTGAAAGTTGCATAAAAAAATCCGATGACATGGAGTCATCGGATTTTGATCCTTTCAGTTAAATCCTCAAGCTATCTGTCTTAACTGATCGGCATTACCCTCATGGTGGTTTTTTACTGACCGAGCAATCGGGTTAGGAGATACGCTCTACCGAACCGCCTAGGCCCTTGAACTTATCTTCGATATGCTCATAGCCTCTATCCAGATGATAGATACGGTCCACCACTGTGGTGCCTTCGGCCATCAGTCCGGCAATCACCAAACTGGCCGACGCCCGCAGATCGGTCGCCATCACCTGAGCACCATTGAGCTGCTCAATACCGTGAATGATACAGGTATTGCCTTCCAGCTCCATATTGGCGCCCATACGATTCAACTCGGGCACATGCATAAAGCGGTTCTCAAAGATGGTTTCCGTGATAGTGCCTGTGCCTTCTGCCAGTGCATTGAGCACACAGAACTGGGCCTGCATATCGGTTGGGAAACCGGGATAAGGCAGAGTCTTGATATTGACTGACTTGGGACGCTTGCCCTTCATGTCCAGGGCTATCCAGTCGCTGCCGGTAAGGATTTCGGCGCCGGCATCTTCCAGCTTGGCCAGCACAGCCTCCAGCGAGCCGGGATCGGCATCCAGACAACGGATCCGGCCACGGGTCACGGCTGCAGCCACCAGGAACGAGCCCGTCTCAATTCTGTCCGGCATCACACGATAACGGCAACCATTGAGCTTCTCCACTCCCTGAATCCGTATGGTGGCGGTTCCGGCGCCCTCAATCTTGGCCCCCATGGCGATAAGGCACTTGGCCAGGTCCACTACTTCGGGTTCGCGGGCGGCGTTTTCAATCACGGTTTCACCGTCGGCCAAGGCCGCGGCCATCAGCAGATTCTCTGTGGCACCAACACTGACCATATCCATGAAGATATGCGCGCCCTTGAGGCGACCATCGACCCGTGCCTTGATATAGCCTTCATCGACTTCTATCTTGGCGCCCATCAGCTCCAGGCCATGTAGGTGCAGGTTCACCGGCCGGGCTCCTATGGCGCAGCCCCCCGGCAGAGACACATCCGCCTTACCGAAACGTGCCAGCAAAGGCCCCAGGATCAGAATTGAGGCGCGCATGGTTTTCACCAGATCATAAGGGGCGCAAAACTCATTGATACCGCTGGCATCGATACGTATCTGGCCCTGCCCCAGTTCGGTGACGTCGGCGCCGAGACAGCGTAGCAGCTTACAGCTGGTGCTGACGTCCCTCAGGTTGGGCACATTGGAAACCAGAAACTCCGATTCGGCCAGCACCCCGGCCATCAGGATAGGCAGGGCAGCATTCTTGGCGCCGGAGATCACCACATTACCGGCAAGCGCACCGCTTGCCTGAATTTTCAGTTTATCCACATTGATACTCTAGGCTGGCATGTTGAAGATTTTTTCACGCTGCCACTGGGTAGGCGTAAAAGTCTTGATACTGAGCGCGTGCATCTCACCACTGGTGATCTTGTCCATCAGGGGCGCATAGATGGCCTGCTGCTGCTTGATACGGCTCATGCCATCGAAACATTCACCCACGGCCACTATCTTGAAATGGCTGCCTTCGGCGCTGACATAGACTTCCGTCAACGAGAGTGAATCCTTTAATATTTGTTCTATCTCTTTGGTATCCATTGGAAACTTACCTAGTTTGGCCCTCTGTGGTAAAGAAGGCATCCAAATCATACAGGGCGATCAACTTACGCACCTGTGGCGAGGGAGAAGCCAGGGTCAGCTCCCCCTTTCTGAGACTGACAAGCTCCATTAGAAACGCCATGCCGGCACTGTCCGAGTATGTCAGCTCGCTGAGTTCCAACCGGCGCACATCGTCCGGCAGCAGTGTCTTGCGCGTCTTCCACAAGCGGGCGACCTCTTCTTGAGTCAAACGCCCGCTCAATTTGCAGCTATCGCCCTGTGGCTCCAGCTTCATAGCGCATCCTTGCCTTTAGGGCCATTAGGATCCACGTGAGCCTGAGTGCGCTCTTTAAGCATCTCAATCACGGCATCTATGCCCTTTTGACGAATGAGTGTAGTGACTTCCGATTGCTTGGAGGCCAGCAGGCTGACACCTTCGGCAACCAGGTCGAAGGCCTTCCAGGTATCGTCCTTCAAACGACGCGCCTTGAACTGCAACTTGATGGGCGGACGACCCGCTTCAATGATCTGCACATTCACCTCGACTATCTTTTCCTGGCTGAAGTCGATGGCGCGGCCAAATTCCACTTTCTGATTGGTGTACTCGGTAAAGGCCTGGGCATAGGTGGAAACCAGGTAGCCCTCAAAAGCATCAACAAAGGCATCACGCTGCTCTTTGGTGGTTTGCTGCAGATATTGGCCCATCACCTTGTAAGCCGCGTACTTGTAATCCACATAAGGCATCAGCTCCTCTTGAACAATCACCTTGAGGTGATCCGGATTGCTGTCGATGATGCTCTTGTCCTGATGGAAACGATCGAATGTCTTGTCGGCAACCTGCTCCACCATGATATAAGGGTTGCTGGTATCGATATCGGCCGCCTGTGCCACAGTTGCAGACGCCAGACAGGCGACGGCCAACAGATTACGGATTATCCCTTTAAACATCTCAGTGCTCCTAGTTGTCCTTTGAACCCATGCTATATAAAAACTGTCCGATCAGATCCTCCAGCACCAGCGCCGAACGGGTATCATCGATGCGATCACCATCTTGCAAAATCGCAATATCGTCATCCATAAACCCAGGTGTCAGGCCGAGGAACTGCTCACCCAGCAAGCCAGAGGTCAAGATAGCCAGGCTGCTGGTTTCGGGAAACTGGTCGTAACGCTTGTCCATGGTCAGAGTCACCACTGGCACCATCTGCTTGGGATCCAGGGTGATCTTACTGACCCGGCCGACAACCACGCCGCCAACCTTTACCGGTGAGCGTACTTTAAGGCCGCCAATATTACTGAACTTGGCCGTCAGAGTGTAAGTATTGTTAGAGGACTGCACCTCCACATTGGCCACCTTGTATACCAGCAGCAGAAAAGCTGCCAGACCCGCCAAGAGGAAGAGTCCCACCATAAATTCAATTTTTCGTGTCAACATAGAGTCACCAGAGTTAATCATCCATTATGCGCCGGCGCCAAAATCAGCGGGCAAACATCAGCGCCGTCAATAAGAAGTCCAGCGCCAATACCGCCAGGCTGGACTGCACCACAGTCTGGGTGGTCGCGCGGCTAATCCCTTCCGGATTAGGCACCACCTGATAACCACGATAGAGGGCTATCCAGGTCACCACTATGGCAAAAACAAAACTTTTAATCAGGCAGTTGACTATGTCCTGCCGCCACTCCACCGCGGCCTGCAGAATCGACCAGAAGGCGCCATTGTCTATGCCTTTCCATTCGACCCCAACCAGATAACCACCATAGATACCCACAGTGGTAAACATCAAGGCCAACAGCGGCATGCTGATCACCCCGGCCCAGAAGCGCGGCGCAATCACCTGCCGCAGCGGATCTATCGCCATCATCTCCAAACTGGAGAGCTGCTCTGTGGATTTCATCAACCCCAGTTCAGCGGTCAGGGCCGAACCGGCGCGGCCGGCAAACAACAAGGCGGTGACCACAGGGCCAAGCTCCCTGAGCAAGCTCAACGCTACCATGGGGCCCAGGCTCTCTTCGGTGCCAAAGTCCACCAGGATGTTGTAGCCCTGCAGCGCCAGCACCATGCCGATAAACAGTCCGGAAACCAAAATGATCACCATGGACTGTACGCCGACGACGTAAACCTGTTTTATCAGCAGTGGCAAGCCTTTGCGTGGCCGTGGCAGTTGCATCAGGGCGCCCCAAAGCATCACCCCCGCCTTGCCAAGCCCTGTTACCAGACTCAGCGCATTGCGGCCAAGATTGGCTATCGAATCAGTCAAGCTCACCGAGCAACTCCTTCTGATAATCCTGCGCCGGATAGTGGAAAGGCACGGGGCCGTCCGGCATACCGTCGATAAACTGCCTTAGCTGTGGATTGTCGGCCTGCTTGAGCTCGGCCGGCGTGCCATGGGCTATGATGCGCTTATCGGCAATCACATACACATAGTCGGCAATGCTCAGCACTTCGCCCACGTCATGGGAAACCACCACAGAGGTGAGATTCAAAGCATCGGACAGCTCTTTAATCAGCTTCACCAGCACTCCCATGGAGATGGGATCCTGACCGGCAAAGGGCTCGTCATACAGCACCATTTCCGGCTCGAGTGCTATGGCGCGGGCCAAGGCTGCCCGGCGCTGCATACCGCCGGAAAGTTCGCTTGGCATCAACTGCGCCGCGCCGCGAAGTCCTACGGCTTCAAGCTTCATTAACACTATGCGGCGGATGATAGCTTCCGGCAGCCCTGAGTGCTCCCTGAGTGCAAAAGCCACGTTATCGAACACATTCATATCGGTGAACAGGGCACCGCTCTGGAACAACATGCTCATCCGCTTACGGGCTTCAAACAGCTCGTGGCGGCTCAGCTTATGAATGTCCTGACCATCGAACAGCACCTGGCCGTGATCCGGAGTCAACTGCCCACCAATGAGCTTCAGCAGCGTGGTCTTGCCTATGCCGCTGGGCCCCATGATGGCAGTAACTTTACCCCTGGGAATCGTGAGGCTTATCTGCTCATAAATCACCCTCGAGCCACGACTGAAGCCGAGATTGCTGACCTCGACCAGGGGAGAAGGATTTTGCTGCTTGCTGGATTCCGGCATCAAAATGAAATGGAGACCTTGTCTAGTGGAATTCAAGTACGGCGCAGCTGTAGCTGCCATGGCACATAAGGCCCGCCGTTATAAGGCTTGATACTGCCGCAGGCTTACTGAATTGACGCTGAATGGCGCCCGGTAACCCGTATGGCCAAGCCAAAGATAAGCGATAAATTGTACGCAATTGAGGATAAGCGCACAACTGAATCAATAGTATCGCGCCGTGATACTTTCAATTTGTAGCAAATACGGCGAAAATGCACGCCAGAATCCGTAGCTTTGTTTACTGCATGTTATTCAATATTTTCTTGCTGCTCGCCGGCTTGTCCGTCCTGGTCTGGAGTGCCGATAAATTCGTTTATGGCGCCGGGGCTTTTGCCCGTAACCTGGGGTTACCCCCCATGTTGATAGGACTGACCATAGTGGCCATGGGCAGTTCGGCCCCAGAGATGTTCGTCGCCGCCAGCGCCTCCATGGCCGGCATGCCGGATACGGCCGTGGGTAATGTGCTGGGCTCTAATGTCGCCAATGTCAGCTTGATCCTGGGGTTGACCGCCCTGCTCGGGGCTATTGCCGTCAGCTCCAAGACCCTGAAACGGGAGATCCCCATGATGCTGGGTGCCACAGTGCTGGCGGGCTACTTCCTGCACGATGAGTATCTTAGCCGCAGCGAAGGGGTTATTTTACTGGCGCTGTTCTTCGGCCTGATGGGCTATCTTATCTGGCATGCGCTGACCAATAAGACCAAGGATCCACTCGCCGACGAAGCTGATGCCGAGATCCCCAAAGATGTGCCCACTGCCAAGGCGGTACTATGGTTGATAATAGGCTTGGTACTCTTGCCGCTGTCGGCGGATTGGATGGTGGACGGTGCCGTAGGCATCGCCAAGTCTTTTGGACTGTCTGATCTGGTTATCGGTCTAACCATCATTGCCGTAGGCACCAGCCTGCCGGAACTGGCGGCCTGTGTGGCCGGTGTGCTCAAGAAAGAGGACGACCTAGCCATAGGCAATATTGTCGGCTCCAACCTGTTTAACATACTGGCAGTACTGGCTATACCCGGCCTGATAGCCCCGGGGGTAATCGATGCCGCGGCGGCCGGACGCGACTTTTATATGGTTCTGGGCACCAGTTGTGCCCTGGCACTCCTGGTGCTGAGCACAGGCAAACAACGTGAACTCAAACGCTGGCACGGTGCCTTACTACTGATAAGCTTCATCGGCTATCAATACAGCCTGTTTCAATCCCACTAGCGATGAAGGGCAAAAAGACGAGAGACAACTATGGCAGAAGCTAAGCAACTGCGCCAATGGGGCCGCAGAGTAATAGATATCGAGAAACAAGCACTGGATAACCTGTACCAGTTTGTTGATTCCCCCGAATTCGCCCAAGCCTGCGAACTGATCCTCAACTGCAGCGGCAAGGTGATAGTGATGGGGATGGGGAAATCGGGCCATATAGGCAACAAGATTTCTGCCACCCTCGCCAGCACGGGCACCCCGGCATTCTTCGTTCACCCGGGCGAAGCCAGCCACGGCGACCTGGGGGTGTTGAGTGAAAACGATATCGTATTGGCTATCTCCAACTCGGGCGAGTCCAGCGAAATTCTCACCCTGATGCCCGTCATCAAGCGCCAGGGGATCCCTATGATCTCCATGACAGGTAAGCCCGAATCCACCATGGCCAAGCTGGCGCAGCTGCATCTGTGCATCAAGGTGCCGGAAGAAGCCTGCCCGCTGGGTCTGGCGCCCACCTCCAGCACCACGGCCACTCTGGTGATGGGAGACGCCCTGGCGGTCGCCCTGTTGCAGGCCAAGGGCTTTACCAAAGATGACTTTGCCCTGTCGCATCCCGGCGGCGCTTTAGGACGCAAGCTGCTGCTCAAGGTCAGCGATGTGATGCACAAAGGCGAAGAGCTGCCGTTGGTCACAGAAGATATCTGTATCACCGACGCCCTGTATGAGATCTCCAAGAAGGGCCTGGGTATGACCGCCGTGGTCAATCAACAGAAGCAACTCGTGGGTATCTTCACCGATGGTGATTTGAGACGTGTCATAGACGCCGGAGTCAACCTGCGTACCACAAAAATCAGCGACGTCATGACCCGTGATTGCATCACCAGTGGTGACAATATCCTCGCGGCGCAGGCGCTGAAGGTGATGGACGAGAATGACATCAATGGTCTTATTGTCATCAATGGCGCCAATGAGCCGATTGGAGCACTCAATATGCTGGATATGGTCAAGGCGGGGGTTATCTGATGAGTCATCAAGGTTTCTACGGCCCCATAAGCGAAGATAACTGGCAAAGAGCCGCCAAAATCAAACTGCTTATCTGTGATGTCGACGGTGTCTTCTCCGATGGCCGCATCTATATGAGCAACAGCGGCGAAGAGCTGAAGGCCTTCCATACCCGCGATGGCTATGGGGTGCGCTCGCTGCTGTCCTGCGGCATTCAGGTGGCGGTGATCACCGGCCGCAAGTCCCAGATAGTCGAAAACCGCATGACGGCCCTGGGGGTAGACAAGATTTATCAAGGCATAGACAACAAGCTGGAGCCCTATGAGGCGCTGCTTAAGCACTATGACCTCGAGCCTGAACAAGTGGCCTATATAGGTGACGACATTGTCGACTTGCCAGTGATGAAGCAAGTGGGGCTGGCGGTTTGCGTGGCCGATGGCCATCCTTGGGTAAGGCAGCACTGCCACATGGTCACTCAGATTGCCGGCGGCCATGGGGCACTGCGGGAGCTGGCGGATCTTATCCTGCTCAGTCAGGACAAATTTGAAAATGCCCACGGAATGAGTATATGAATAGGGTCACCCTGGCCATTATTTTGTTTTTCTCCACTGCACTTATCCTTTACTGGCAGGTGCAGAACAAGCGCAACGCTCAACAGAGTGAGGCGCCTGTGGATGTGGTTAGGCCTGACTTTGTCGCCGATGACCTGCGCTCGGTCAACTTTGATGAGCAGGGCAATGTCGCCAGTAGGGTCGCCGCGGCCCACATGGAACATTATGAAGCCAGTGAAAAGACCTTCTTCAACCAACCGGTTTATCTGGTCTATCCGGACAAGGGCGAGGCACAGTGGCGTCTGTCTGCCAACGAAGGCAGGCTCAATCGCAAGAGTAACCGAGTAGTACTTGAAAATAATGTTATCATCGACGCCATTAGCCCCAATGAACCGATCCAGAGCCTGAAAACCAGTTATGTGGAGCTGGATCTGGACACCATGATCATGACCTCAGATCGCGAGATCCTGATCGAAGGCAAAGACTTTAATATCAAGGGATCCGGCCTGTACGCCGATCTCAATGCTCAGCAAGTGAAGCTGACCAGTCAGGTGAAAGGAACCTATGAAACCAAGTAAGCTTTTTATCGGTGCCCTCTTGTGCATCACAAGCCTGTCGGCGTTGGCCATTGAAGAAGATCTGTTGCAAAAAGTACAGATCAGCGCCGCTAATCAGTTTGCCGATATCAAAAACAAGCGTGTGGTATACGGCGGGCCTGTCACAGTCACCCAGGGCAGTTTGAAACTGCTGGCCGATGAACTCACGGCTTACACAGAAGACAAGAGTGGCGAGCGGATCCTGGTGGCCAAGGGCTCACCCGCTACCTATACCCAGAAACTGGAAGACGGCCGTCTGGCCAGTGCCAAGGCCAAAGAGATCCACTACAACATAGACAGTCGTATCATGACCCTGCTGGGCCAGGCCAAAGTAGAACAGGACGGCAGTGAAGTGACCGCCGAGAAGATAGTATACGACATCAACAAGCAGCAGTTGGAAGCGGAAAGCAGCGGCAAAGGCCAAGACAGGGTAACCACTGTTATCCAGCCAGAAAACTATCAGGATCTCAACAAGAAAGAACAGCAGCAGGAGCCGCAATGACCAGCACCCTGACGGCACAGAATCTGGCAAAGAGTTACAAGAAACGCAACGTCGTCAAAGACGTCAGCCTGTCGGTCAATACCGGCCAAATCGTGGGGCTGCTGGGCCCCAACGGGGCTGGCAAGACCACCACCTTCTATATGGTGGTTGGGCTGGTACAGAGTGACAAGGGCCGTATCTTCATTGACGACGACGAGCTGACCCTGGATCCCATGCACCTGCGAGCCCGTAAAGGCATAGGCTACCTGCCACAGGAAGCCAGTATTTTCCGCAAGCTGTCGGTGCATGACAACATCATGGCCGTGCTGCAAACCCGCAAAGAACTCAACAGCGACGAGCGCGAGGAACAGCTCGAACAACTGCTGGAAGAATTCCATATTACCCACATACGTGACAGCCTGGGAATGTCCCTCTCCGGCGGTGAACGCCGCCGAGTGGAAATCGCCCGGGCATTGGCCGCCAATCCACAGTTCATTCTGCTGGATGAGCCATTCGCCGGTGTGGATCCCATCTCAGTTATCGATATCAAGAAAATCATCGAACAGCTTAAGTCCCGCGGTTTGGGAGTGCTGATCACAGACCACAATGTTCGCGAAACACTCGACGTTTGTGAGCGAGCCTACATAGTCAGCCATGGGCAGTTGATCGCCGAGGGCACACCCGCTGAAATCTTGGACAACCAGCAAGTGCGCGCTGTGTACTTAGGCGAACAATTCAGGCTATAGTTAGGATCATGTCATCCGGTGGCAATTCCGGGTATTATAGTTTGTTATTATTGAATTTTTTCCTTGAAAAATAACGAGTAGGGATTAGCGGTATAATGAAAGCGTCACTCCAGCTCAAACTGGGTCAACAGTTGACCATGACACCTCAGTTGCAACAGGCTATTCGCCTGCTGCAACTGTCGTCCCTTGAGCTGCAGCAAGAAATCCAGGAAGCCTTGGAAGCCAACCCTCTGTTGGAAATGGCCGAGGACAACCAGGATGACGCTATCGACGACAACCACAAGGAAAACGACGCCGGCGAGTTGAGCGCCAAGCAGGAAGATGGTTCCACGGTAGAAACCTCAGAGGCATTGAACAATGAGTCTATGCCGGATGAATTACCTATGGATACCACCTGGGACGAAGTCTTTACCGCCGCCAGTGCCTCCGGGCCGGCCATGGGCCGTGAAGATGATATGCCCTTCCAGGGGGAAACCAGCGAAGGGCTCTATGAACATCTGGAATGGCAGAAGAACCTGACCCCGTTTTCCGATACCGACGACGCCATTGCCACCGCCATTATTGATGCCATCGACGAGCAGGGCTATCTGACCCAGAGCACAGAGGAGATCCTCGAAGCCATGGGCAACCCTGAGATTGAGCTCGATGAAGTCGAGGCAGTACTCAAGCGGATCCAGCACTTCGATCCTGTCGGCATCGCCTCCAGAGATCTGCGCGAATGCCTGCTGATCCAGTTGCAACAGTTCAACGCAGACACCCCGCATCTGGCCGACGCCCGCTTGTTGATTGACGAACATCTGGATCTCATTGCCGCCCGCGACTTCCGCACCCTGATGCGCAAGACCAAGCTCAAGGAAGATCAGCTGCGTGACGCCATCAACCTTATCCAGAGTCTCAATCCCCGCCCCGGCTTGCTGGTGCAGCCGATGGACGAGGAATATGTGATCCCTGATGTCAGTGTCTGGAAGAAAAACGGCCGCTGGGTAGTAGAACTCAACCCGGACTGTATGCCCAAACTCGGGATCAATCAGCAGTATGCTGCTATGGCTCGTAGCGCCCGCAGTCAATCAGACAGCCAGTTTATTCGAGGTCATCTTCAGGAAGCCAAATGGTTTATCAAGAGCCTGGAGAGCCGCAACGACACCCTGCTCAAGGTGGCCAACTGTATAGTGCAGTTCCAGCAGGGATTTTTTGAATATGGTGAAGAGGCCATGAAACCCATGGTGCTCAACGATATTGCCGAAGCGGTCGAGATGCATGAATCGACCATATCCAGGGTCACCACTCAAAAGTATATGCATACACCCAGGGGAATATTTGAATTGAAGTACTTCTTCTCCAGCCATGTCGGCACCGAAGATGGCGGAGAATGCTCTTCCACGGCGATCAGGGCTTTTATCAAGAAGCTCGTGGCAGCGGAAAACCAGAAGAAGCCTTTGAGCGACAGCAAGATGGCGCAACTTCTGGCAGAACAGGGAATCAACGTTGCAAGACGCACCATAGCCAAGTATCGCGAGGCTATGATGATACCACCGTCGAACCAGCGTAAGAGTTTATAAATCCACAGTTGGAAATTGGAGGAATCTTTCTATGCAAATCAACCTGACAGGACATCATATCGAGATCACCGACTCACTGCGTGACTACGTGGAAAGTAAGTTTTCTAAACTTGAACGCCATTTCGAACAGATCAATAATGTGCACGTTGTGCTCAATGTACAAAAACTGCAACAGATAGCCGAAGCCAAGATCCACCTCACAGGCGGCGAAGTCTATGCAACTTCTGAACATGCCGACATGTATGCCGCCATCGACGTTCTGATTGATAAATTGGATCGTCAGGTCATTAAACACAAAGAAAAGCTGACAAAACACTAACGATGGAACTGAGTACCATCCTGCGGCCGGAGTGCACTACCTGTGCCACTCCGGGCAGTAAGAAAAAGGTACTGGAGCTGATTAGCGATCTCGCTAGCGCCCAGTACCCCACCCTTTCCTCTCAAGCGATTTTTGAAAGCCTTTTGGCCCGCGAAAAGATGGGGAGCACAGGTATAGGTAATGGTATTGCGATTCCGCATGGCAGACTACCGGACATTACAGAGCCGATTGCCGTGTTGGTCAAATGCGAAGAGCCTATCGCCTTCGATGCCATAGACAACCAGCCGGTGGACATACTGTTCGCCCTCCTGGTGCCCGCAGATCAATGTCAGCAACACCTGAGTACCCTATCCGCCATGGCTGAAAAGCTCAGCGATAAGGCGATACTCAAGCAGTTGCGAAAATCCAGCGACGAAACAGAACTCTATCAGGTGATCACAGGATGAAACTCGCCATAGTCTCAGGCCGCTCCGGTTCCGGAAAATCCGTTGCCCTCAGGGTACTCGAAGACCTGGGTTACTACTGTGTGGATAATCTCCCCCTGCCCATGATTGGCAGCCTGTTGGAAAACCTCCGTGGCAGCAATGATCTGGTCGCCATCAGCATAGATGTGCGCAATATGCCGGATCAGGAAAAGGTGCTGGAACAACAGTTGGCGGCCTTGCCGGAAAACACCCAACTGACCAGTTTCTTTCTCAACGCCTCGGATAAGGTGCTGCTGAAGCGCTACAGCGAAACCCGCAGACTGCACCCCCTGTCCAAGAGCAAAGTCTCACTACAGGACGCCATCAAGCTCGAAGGCAAGCTGCTGGAACCCATGTCGAAACTGGTGGATCACTACATAGACACCTCGGCGCTGAACATCTATGAACTCAGTGACACAGTGCGGGAAATTCTGCTTGGCAGTGTCGATAAAGAACTGGTGATCAACTTCGAGTCGTTCGGCTTTAAGCATGGTATGCCCCAGGAAGCCGACTTCATGTTTGATGTGCGCTTTCTGCCCAACCCCCACTGGGAGCCGGCGCTCAGGCCACTGACCGGGCTGGATGAACCTGTGCAGGAGTTTCTCAGCCGCCAGCCACTGGTGAACAAGTTTATCTGGCAGATAGAAAATCTGTTGGAAACCTGGCTGCCGCACCTGGAACGCAACAACCGCAGTTACCTCACCATAGCCATAGGCTGCACCGGCGGCCAGCATAGATCTGTCTATGTCGCTGAGCAGCTCGCCAAGCGTTTTGGCAACAGCAAACACAAGGTACAGGCCCGTCACCGGGAGCTGAATAATGGCAAAGGTTGAGCGGGAAGTCACCATAGTCAATAAGCTGGGCCTGCATGCCCGCGCCGCCACTAAGCTGGCGGTGCTGGCCAGCGAGTTCGAAGCCGATATCACCCTGATCCAAGGCGAGAAAAAAGCCTCGGCCGCCAGTGTGCTTGGGCTCTTGATGCTGGAAACCGGTCAAGGCAAGAGTATTCGCCTCATCGCCGAAGGCCCGGATGCCGAACCCGCGATGGACGCTATCTGCGCCCTGATCAACGCCCGTTTCGACGAAGCCAGCTAAAGCCTTAGCGCTGCACTCTTTGTTTCTATAACACCCCTGTCTTGAGGTAACATATCCTCGCTTTGCATCACAGGGGGAACTGCATGCCAATAGAAGCGCTCGACCAAGAGCTGACAGAACAACGTCTTACTCAACTAAACCAAGCTCTTAGCAGTGGTATGTTCGTGCATGTGCGCGACATGCTGCAGCGAATGACGGCTTCGGATATCGCCTTTATTCTCGAATCTTCACCGCCGCGTACCCGTCAGGTACTCTGGCAACTGGTGGATCAGGAGCAGAGCGGCGAGATCCTCGAAGAGCTGGGTGAAGATATGAAAGACCAGCTGATCAGCCTGATGAGTCCTGAGTGTTTGGCACGAGCGACCGCGGGTATGGATACCGATGATCTGGCCTACGTGCTGCGAAGCCTGCCGGATACACTCTACAAACAGGTACTGCACTCCATGAGTGCCCAAGACAGGGCCAGGGTCGAACAGGCGCTCTCTTATCCGGAAGACAGCGCCGGTAGTCTGATGAACACAGATACCGTGACCCTGAGGCCTGACGTCAATGTCGATGTGGTGCTGCGTTATCTGCGCCAAAGGGGCGAGCTGCCCGAAGCCACAGATACCCTCTACGTGGTAGATAGACGCGATATTTTGCTCGGTGGCGTCAAGCTCTCCACCCTACTGACCTGTAACCCCACCGCCGGGATCCGCAGCATAATGGATCCCGAGCTTGAGAGTATTCCCGTCACCATGCCGGACAATGAAGTGGCCCAACTGTTTGAGCGTCACGACTGGGTTTCGGCGCCAGTGGTCGACAGCGAAGGCCATCTGCTTGGGCGGATCACCATTGATGATGTTGTGGACGTTATCCGCGAAGATGCCGAACACTCCATGATGGGTATGGCGGGGATGGACGATGATGAAGACACCTTCGGCCCCGTGTTCAAGAGCGCCTTTCGCCGCTCTTTATGGTTGACCTTCAACCTGTTTGCCGCCCTGCTGGCCGCCTCGGTCAGCAATATGTTTGAAGGCACGCTGGAAAAATTTGCCACCATAGCAATTCTGATGACCATAGTGCCCAGCATGGGCGGCGTTGCCGGCAACCAGACACTGGCGCTGGTGATCCGCGGTATCGCCCTCGGCCACATAGGCCAGAGCAACTCCCGCTGGCTTATCGGCAAGGAATTAGCCATCGGCTTTCTCAATGGCCTGTTGTGGTCGGCGCTGGTATTCACTGCCGTGTGGATCTGGAAAGGCGATCTGGCACTCGGCGCCCTTATTGGCGGCGCCATGTTGATCAATATGACGGTAGCCGGTCTCGCAGGGGCCAGTATTCCGCTGATCCTGAAAAAGCTCAATGTAGATCCTGCGCTGGCCGGCGGCATGGTGCTGACGACTGTGACGGATGTAATAGGCCTGTTCGCCTTCCTGGGATTGGCGACTCTCGTTTTAATGAGCTGAGGCTCAGGTTCTAATGGGCTGAAGGCTTGCTGAAGCTCTGGCCTTGACGCATTGCAGAAATAGCAGAGGGCGACCAGGTTCGTCCTCTGACTGTGGAAGATAGCGGGTCAGTCTTTAAGCCAGTGCACCTTGGGCTCATCCTGTTCACAGAAGACAGAGACACACTCATTGCGGCTCACCAGCAGATATTCCTGCAACTTGAGATTGGCGCTGGCCATAAAGCCGCTGCGTTCGGCCTCCTGGCGATACCAACCACCGTTGGAGATACGAAACAACCAGCCATTGGAGAGGCTGCACTCGGTCCAGAACTCCATCAGATCGCCTTCATCCAGCATCCGAAAGCCAACCACAGAGTCAAAGTGCACCAATGCCCGGCTGCCCTCAACACTCAGTTCGATATCCAAGCCCTGACTGTCATAACAAAGGCGGATAAATCTCACCTCGTCGCCGAGATAATCTGTCGCTATCGGTAAGCCTTTGGTTTCGAGCATGCTCCCCCTGGCAAGGACATAATGCCCTACTTTAGAAGGATAATAATTGCCTGCGCAAGCTGATTTGGCCAAAAAACCGTGAAATACCCATAAAGAGAGTGCGAGTCAGTTCAGAGCAACTGACTCGCATATCTCCAGAGTAAAACCCGCTTCCGCCGGATAGAGATTTAGGGCTTAAGCGGCGCTTCAAAGCCGTAAGAGGCCAGAATGGATTGCCCCTTGGGAGAGAGAATATACATGGCCAGCGGCCAGGCGGCAGAGTCGGCTTTATCCAGCACCAGCATGCCATAGTTGGCACCCACTGCCAGCGACTCGGGCAACGCCACTATCTTGAGATCAGGCACTTCTTTCTTGGCCAATACGGCATTGGTGCAGTAGGTTAAAAATACATCCGCCTGTTTGTTGGCCATCACCCAGCCATAGGGATTTTTGCCTTTCGGCGCCTTGGCACTGTCGGCGCCACCCGTCAGCTTGAGCGCCTTGGCCGCCAGTTTGGCCTGACTACCGGGCTTGATAGCTTCGGCGCGGTCAAACACCTTGAAAGCATAGTCACCGGCAGGGTCGGCCTTGGGAGTGGAGGTGCCCAGCTTGATCTTGCTGTCCAGCAGAGTATCCAGCATATTCTCTGTCGTCAGAGGAACATTATCTTGCGCCAGGGCGCACAGGCGGTTACGGGCAAACATCACCACAGGCGCGCCCTTGCCTTCCTGCATCAGCTTCTGTGGGTGTTTCATATTGGCCGAAGCAAACAGGTCGACCTTTTCGCCCTCTTCAATTCGGCCTCTGAGCAAGCCTGAAGGGGCAAACTGGGCATTGACCTTAACGCCGCCATCGGCCTGATAACTGGCGATAACATCCGTCATGGCGGTCTTCAAACTTCCCGCGGCCCTGAACTCCAGATCCGCCGCCTGAGAGAAGGCAGGCAGCAACAGGGCGAGTAAGCAGACGCTCTTTTTCATTTATTTTTCTCCGGTGTATAAGATACAGATGCCGCTAAACTCAACCAAACCGCATCACAAATCAACGCACCACGGCAAAACTTGTCATAAATTCCCCTCAAGATCACGCCATCTGACAAGGAGAACCGAAGAAAGGGACAATTTGACCCAATAAAAAGGGCCGCCGCAGCGACCCTTAAACTTAAAATCTTAACCGAGAGGACTAAGAATAATCTCTACCCGACGGTTCTGTGCCCGTCCCTGAGGGGTGGCATTGGAGGCGATTGGACTGGCCTCACCTCGGCCTTGGGTCAATACTCGCTGTCCGGATACACCTTTACGGATCAAGTAATTACCAACCTCACTGGCGCGAACCTGTGACAATCTCAGGTTGTAGGACTCAGAGCCACTGCTGTCGGTATAACCCACTACATTCAGTTGAGTCTTGTCATATTCCTTGGCCACCAGCACTACGCTGTCCAATACCCGCATGGCACCGCTACTGAGATCTGTCTTATCGACCTGGAAAGTCACTTCATTGGGCATGTTGAGCACTATGGTATCTCCCACCCGGGTCACACTGACACCGGTAGACGCCAGTTGCTGACGCAGCTTGGTTTCCTGCACATCCATGTAATAGCCGATACCACCGCCTACGGCAGCGCCGGATGCTGCCCCGATCAGGGCACCCTTGCCCCTGTCGCTCTTGCTGGAGGAGGCCACACCTATGGCCGCGCCGGCTACAGCACCTATCAATGCTCCGTTGGTCGCCTTGGCAGTCTGTTGCTCATTGGTATAAGGATTCACAGTGGTACAGCCAGTTGCCAGCATTGCCAGCAACAGAGGGGCTGTCAGAAAAGCGCGCTTTTTCATGTTATTTTTCCTTCGTCTGCTTGTTCCAAGCTAAGCGGAACCTACCTGGCGCCAAAGTATATAGCAGCGCCTCAAGCAGACAATCCCCCGGAGACCATAGAGGCGGCAAATCCGCACGGCGTTCAGCATAGATTCAGTCAAATCCGACATTTCCTAACCCGGATTGTCAGCCAAGTGTCACGGCGCTGACATCAAATGAAGTCCCAAAATAGAGCAGACTGCACTCTATTGGGTGGCACCAGGCAGATACACCCGATAATGAAATGAATCAATTTTCTTTTATATCAACATATTAAAAGAAGATTAAAAACTGGCATGTTTCTTACATACCTATAAAGCAGTATTCCACTGTTCAGGAGTCATGATGAAAATACGCGACAGTTGGCATTCACTATGGCATTGCCTCAAGCACTAGGGCTACAGCCAATGGGATGTGGAGTAGCAGAGGTGGAATCACAGCTCTGGAAAACCATTCTTGAACCATCAAGGAGGCAGTATGGAAATTAACGAGCAGAAGCTGCGACAGCAAGCCATTAAGGAAGTGACCCAAAACGGCAGGCTCATGTTTGACGTTGCCCGTCAGCATGGGATCTCCACCAAACAGGTTTATCAATGGCTGGCACAGAATGAAACAACAAGCAGGCCCAGGCAATCCCGGCTGATGAGAGAACTGCTGCAACTGCAGCAGCGCATTCGTCAGTTGAGCCAGGAGTTTACCCTAATCCGTTAAAGTTTCGACAGGAGCGAACCTGACACACTGTTATCGCCCCCAACGATAAAAAATGTACATATAACAACTATAAAGCGCTACATTTTTAAGGTTCGTTCCTGTCATTTTATTGCCGTTACTGGCCGCTTAGACGCTTGCCGAAAGAGATAGCATAAGCCGCGGATCTCAGCCGCAGCACAGGGTCATCACTGGCGGCAATCCCTTTACTGAGCACATTGGGATCAAAATTCAGCTTGTCACAGGCCGAAGCCGCAACCGAGTCTATGGTCAGGCGCCCGAGGGCGACTCTGGGCCGGTTATCCGGCCACTGCTGTGAAGGGTCCAGCAAGGGATCCCCCTCCTCGGCCAGGGTCAGTTTAAGCTCAAACTGAGCCGGTCCTGTTTTCAGCCTCTGTATCAACCTGTCCTGCAGAAAATCATCCGGCAATTGTGCCAGCTCGGCATCGGTCAGAGGCTGCTCTCTGTCCACAGGCCAAAGCTCCCAGCGACCAAAGCGCTTTTGCTGGTCTTCATTACCAAAGATAAAGCTGTGAATGCCAAAGTAGTTGACCGATGTATAGGCCGCCGGCGGATTGTGCTGCTTGAGCCACTGCCCCTGGCGGGCGGCATCCGGATGCTGCTGTAGATAGCGTGCAACCGCGCCGGCTTCCCCCTCACGCTGAGCCAATGACGCGCGCAGCAAGCCAAGAAAACTGTCGGGATTTTTACCCGGAAACACTGGCGTGGTCAGCCCGGCCAACTGATGCACCTGCCCATCCGGCAGTTCGATGCGTACACCTATCCCCCTTGGGCTGCGACTGGTATCGGCCACAAAAGGATCGCCGCCCGCCATGGAAAAACGTACCTGAGCGGGCAGAGCTTGCTCTGTGGCAAACAGAGGTAACTCCTTAAGCCAGGGCTCCTCTGCACTTGGCTGGAAACTGCCAATGGTACAAATTCCCTTGGCATGCCCCTTACGTTCTCCCGGATGTTTACCGGAAAGTGCTTCAAATACTTGAATAAAATCATTTGCCTGAGCCGCCATTACCGAACTGGAGCCCAAAGCACCCAACTGAGTCCCCAAGAGCAATAACGCAGACCAAACCGATACTCTCATGCTTACTCCTTTTGTAAAAATCATAATCCAGGCCTGAAACAGGCCGCCCAATCCAGACCGGGAAACCCGGCGGATTATTTCAGGAGAGACCCAAAGGCCATGCTATGCTGAGGACGGCAACAGACGACAGGAGGCGGCAATGCAATATCGGATTGAGCAAGACACTCTGGGCGAGGTCAAGGTAGAGGCAGACAAATACTGGGGCGCCCAGACCCAGCGCAGTCTGGAAAACTTCCCCATAGGCCCGCAAGCGAGTATGCCAAAGGCCATCATCCACGCCTTCGCCCTGTTGAAAAAAGCCGCAGCCCAGACCAATGCCGAGCTTGGGCAACTGCCCAAGGACAAGGCGGCGCTCATCGCCAGAGTTTGCGATGAAATCTTGGCGGGCCAACTGGAGCAGCACTTTCCACTGGTCATTTGGCAGACCGGCAGCGGCACCCAAACCAATATGAACCTCAACGAGGTGATAGCCAATCGCGGCATGGCTCTGGCAAATAAGGCCATCAGCCTGAGCCCGAACGATGATGTCAATCGCAGCCAGAGCAGCAATGATACCTTCCCCAGCGCCATGCATATCGCTGTAGTGCTCAAGACCTGCAGACACACACTGCCGGCCATAGGTGCACTGCGCGATACCCTTAAACGCAAGTCACAACAGTTCGCCGATATTACCAAGACCGGCCGCACCCACTTTATGGATGCCACCCCACTGACACTGGGACAGGAGATCAGTGCCTGGGTGACTCAGTTGGATAAAGGCATAGGCGCCATAGAGCAGGCGTTGGCAAACTGCCGTGAATTGGCTCTTGGCGGCACAGCCGTGGGGACTGGGCTCAATTCTCCCGCAGGTTATGCCGAGCGCGCCGCCGAACTGATATCGTCATTCAGTGGTGAGCAGTTTGTCAGCGCGGCCAACAAGTTCGAGGCACTGAGTGCCAGCGATGCCATGGTGGAACTCAGCGGCGCCTTCAAGCGCCTGGCGGTCAGCCTGATGAAGATAGGCAATGATGTTCGCATGCTCGCCAGCGGCCCCCGTTGCGGTATAGGGGAACTGCAGTTGCCTGCCAACGAACCCGGCTCCAGCATAATGCCCGGCAAGGTTAACCCGACTCAGTGCGAGGCGCTGACCATGGTGGCGGCTCAGGTGATGGGCAACGATCTTGCCGTCAGCATAGGTGCCAGCAACGGCCAATTTCAGCTCAATGTCTTTCGGCCGCTCATCGCCGCCAATCTGCTGCAAAGCGCCGAATTGCTGGGTGATGCCTGTCTGAGCTTCGATAAGCGCTGCGCTTTGGGGCTGGAACCCAACCGCCAGATGATCGCCAAGCAGTTGCAGCGCTCCTTGATGCTGGTCACCAGCCTCAATCCTCACATAGGCTATGCCAAGGCTGCCCAAATCGCCAAGGACGCCCACCAAAGAGGCATTAGTCTGAGGCAAGCTGCGTTGGAGTCAGGACTGGTGACAGAGGCCGAGTTTGATACTTGGGTCAATCCGGCAAACATGTTGGGCCCTTTCGAGGTTAAATTGTAAATTTGTATTAAAACGTATCAGCATTAGAGCTAATCGCTGTATTATGCCGATTCACCGCCATATGGTCGGCATTTTCAACTGATATGCAGTAATTTACAGAATGAAATACCAAAATATCTTGTTGGCACTGAGCGCGCTCATGCTGACCCAATGCAGTTCACTCGACCTCAATCAATGCCAAAACTCAGATTGGTTTTCCCTGGGGCTTCAGGATGGCAACAATGGAGCTCATACCAGCAGAATCAATGATTATGCCGAGGATTGTGCCGAGTTCGGTATCCGGGTCAATCATAGCGATTGGCGCGAAGGCTATCTAAAGGGGCTGCAAAATTACTGTCAGCCGGAAAATGGTTACCGTGTCGGTCTGGCGGGTGAAGGCTATGCCGGGGTCTGCTCCAGCAACGCCTTTGTCGAACAGTACAATGCCGGCTACCGCCAATACCAGCTCAATAAACGCGCCGATGAGATCCGCAACCGCCTGCGTCAGATCGACTATGAGATCCGCGATCTGGATCAGAAGCTGGTGTCCATGACAGACAAGGCCAGCACTCTGGAGAAGAAAAAACAGCTGCTGAATGAAAAAGATAACCTGGTGAATGAGCTCAGGTATCTTCATGTACCGGATGTGCAGTTCAGATGGCAATTCTGAGGCTTGCCTTCGATATCAAGCTATCCAGCGCCAAAACTCATGAGTTTAATCTGTGCGCCTGTTTTCAGCCCCAGATAAAATTGTGACCGTCGAAATAGGTCCTAATTTCGTTCCTGCACCTGCGGTGGGCTTTCTGCCTATCTGCACCGCAGGTGATGGCCAGCAGCTTAGCTAGCAGCTAAAACCAAGTTCATTGGTGGTTTGGGCTCAAAGCCATGATAGCCACTGTGCCAGCGGCCTAAAGTCGTGGAGCAAGTGCATCCATGCACAAAGGCCAGTTCGCCATCCCTGGCTCTCGCTCGTTGCCACGTTATTTGCACCAACGACTTTCGGCGACACCGAGGGGGAATTGGTGCAATTCTGTAATAATAGCGTTGCTTGAAATTGCTTATATACCCACAGACATACGCCTATTTTCCAGGCATAGGCGGGACTGTGACCGTCGAAAACAGGGACGTTTTCGTCGAGCGCCCATGGATAATGGAATGGACCCATCCCCTTTTAACCGGCCTCGCAATGGGCCACGATGAAGTTTGTTGAAAGTCATCTGGAAAGAGGATGGGTCCACTATGAAGATTACAACCATCGGTTTGGATATCGCAAAGTTGGTGTTCCACGCTGTTGCGGTCAACAAAGCAGGTAAGCTGGTGCGCAAGAAAATGCTTAAACGAAAAGAAGTACTCGGTTTTTTCGCTAAGTTGGAACCTTGCCTGGTCGCGATTGAAGCCTGTGGTGGCGCTCACTATTGGAACAGGGAAATTACTGCCCTTGGTCATCAGGTTAAGTTGATCCCTCCTCAATATGTCATTCCCTATCGGCAGGGAAATAAAAATGACTACAACGATGCCCTTGCCATAGCGGAGGCGGCTCAGCGACCAAACATGCGCTTCGTGCCCGCCAAATCTATCGAACAACAAGATGTGCAGATGTTGCACAGGGTTCGTGAGCGACTCACACAGCAAACCACCGCCTTGGTGAATCAGGTTCGAGGCATGTTGGCCGAATATGGCATCGTGCTGGCAAAGGGAAAAACGGCCTTTCGCAGTCAATTGCCCGACATTTTGGAAGACGGTGAGAATGCACTCACAGCCAAAGGTCGAGCGATTTTCCATGGACTGTATAATGAGTTTGTCGAACTTGAGAACAGGCTGAAAGGGTGTGAAAAGCAGGTATTGCAGGAAAATGCTGATAATCCTATCTGCCAACGATTAGGCACCGTCTTGGGGGTTGGTCCTGTCACTGCGACGGCATTTTATGCCGCTGTTGGGGAGGGGAAGGCATTTCACAATGGCCGCCATTTTTCAGCTTGGTGCGGTCTGGTGCCCAGGCAGCACAGCAGTGGCGGCAAGGATAATCTGCTGGGGATCAGTAAGCGAGGCAATGCCTATCTACGAACCTTGTTCATTCATGGTGCCAGGTCCATTTTGCGTCACTGCGAGCACAAAACCGATAAGCTCAGCCTGTGGGCGAAGGCCCTCGTGGAGCGTCGAGGCTTTAATCGCGCCTGCGTTGCAGTAGCCAACAAGCTTGCCAGAATTGCCTGGGTCATAGCGGCCAAAGAAGAAACGTATCGGCCGGCGACATGAAGCTTATAAATCAGGTTGTGAAGTAAGATAATGCCAACCTATCACCAAGTTGCGGTGACAATTGATTTGATGATGAGACAGTCAGACTGTTCTACTTAAAACCTGTTGAATCCATAGGCTCATCGTGAAGCCGCAAGGATGATGAGGAAAGTAGAAGCACATATCCATCAGGGCCAGAGATTTAACTCAGTAACAGGCCGAATATATGGGTGCAATGAACTCTTCTCAAATTGAAATCAAATGTCTTGCAAACGGGATGGGTCCATATATGGGTTAACAGCGTGTCACAGGATCGCCTATGCGAAGGCGCACCGCAGGTGATGGGCTGCAACTTAGTTGGCAGCTAAGACCAAGTTTCTTGGTGAGTTTTGCCTTAAAGCCATGATACCCACTGTACCAGCGGCCTAAAGTCGTGGAGCAAGTGCATCCATGCATAACAGCCAGCTCGCCTTCCTTGGCTCGCGCTCATAAGCTTGTTGCCTAGCAACATTCGCCCTGCTCGACCTTCGAGCCTCTACATCCCTGTCTCGGCTACGCCAATTTGCAACAACACCTGCAGCGGCTCCGAAGGGGAATTGGTGCAATTCTATTAGCACTGAGTAGCTGGAAGCATTTCAGAGTTCTGCAGATATACACCTAATTCCAGGCACAGGTGGAACTGTGACCGTCGAAAACAAGGATGTTTTCGTCGAGGCTACAGGGACGTATTAACGCCGTGTCACAGGATCGCCTGTGCGAGAAGCGCACCGCAGGTGATGGGCTGCAATTTTGCGAGCAGCTAAGACCAAGTTTATTGGTGAGTTTTGGCTCAAAACCATGATAGCCGCTGTACCAGCGGCCTAAAGTCGTGGAGCTTCGCCCCACACCCGACCAAGAAGGGATCAACAGCAATCCCCTCTTGGATCTCCCTTGCCGCCCCACACGGTGTCGAAAGCCCCTCGGCCTAATGGCGCAAATAACTACCGCTTCAGACGCTCATCCCTGATTCGACTGGCGCTGCTTCGGCATCCATGCCTCAGCCACGTTATTTGCGCCAACGGCTTTCGGCGACACCGAGGGGGAATTGGTGCAATTCTATTAACACTGAGTAGCTGGAAGCATTTCAGAGTTCTGCAGATATACACCTAATTCCAGGCACAGGTGAAACTGTGACCTTCCGAGCCAGGGATGGCGAGGCAGAGCTTACACGGACGTACTCGAATAACGTCTCTGTTTAACGGCCAGCTCACCGTCCCTGGCTCGCGCTCGAAATCACGTTGCTGCACAACTCTCACCATGTCACAGGATCGCCTGTGCATAAGCCTGCGGCAAGCAATGAGCAACATCCGTCGCCGGAAGCTCAGGCAATACTGGCTTAGATACTTTTAGCTCAAAGCCCTGATAACCACAGCGCCAGCGGCCCCCACAGTCTGGTGCCAACAGTTCTGGCACCTCCCCCATCCCTGGGTTAACTTGGCAAGTTGAACTCAAAGGAGGAAACGCGCAATGTCCGACTGCATATTGCAACCCTTTCAGCCGCAATGGGCCGGTTTGTTACTCTCCTGGATAGAGTCGGCAGAGGCTTGTCTGCGCTGGGCAGGCCCAGGGCTGGGTTGGCCGCTGTCACCATCAAAGCTGCAGCAGCATCAAGCCCAGTCAAACCTCGCTCCTTTGGCGCTGACAAGAGTCGAAGCCGGTGACCAAGCTAGCCTGGACAGCGACTCGCTGCTGGGCTATCTGGAACTGCTGGCCAGAAAACCCGATGAGATCCGGCTATGCCGGGTTATCTGCTCACCCAAGCATAGAGGCAAGGGGCTGGGGCGGGAGTTAATGCGTCAGGGTATAGAACGCGCCTTTGCCGATCCCAAGGTTACGCATCTGAGCCTAGCTGTGTTCCATGACAATCTCGCGGCCCGCCGCTGCTATCAGGCTCTGGGGTTTGAGATAGTGGCCCGAGGCCAGCTGGCGGCAACGGAAACGAATAATTTTCCCGCTTCTGATACTGAGTTACTGGAAATGCAGCTCCAGCGCCGTCACTGGTTTAAACAGAATGAAAAGATTTTTTAAACAGTGAGTTAATTCACTTCCCTTTTATAAGGGCCATGCCAGAATAGCCGCCATATCCGAGTATTGTGTTGTTTCGGTGACAATCATGTCCAGCTCTCTCAAGGGAAACGCTCTGGCGGCCTTCTCTTTCGTGCTTTGGGGAATATTACCCCTCTACTATCAATTGCTGCCGGATGCGGCCATCTTCGAGTTGCTGGCCTTCAGGGTCATCTGGTCTGTGCCCTTTATGCTGCTGATCTTTGTCCTGCTGAGACGACCATTACCAGCCTTTGGCGCGCTGTGGCGCGATAAACGCTCATTGCTGCTGTGCTTTGCCGCCGGGCTTATCATGTGTATCTCCTGGGTCAGCTTCACCTGGGCTCTGACCCATGGTCAGGTACTGGCGGCCAGCCTGGGATTCTTTATCAATCCTCTGTTTGCCATCGCTCTAGGGGTGCTGTTCCTCGGCGACAAGCTGAGCAAGGCGCAACTGGCCGCCGTGGTGCTGGCCATTGCCGGTATTGGCTGGCAGGTATATCAATACGGCAGCCTGCCCTGGTTGTCTCTGGTGATGGGCAGCTTTTTTGCCCTCTACGGGCTGCTGAAAAAGTTTATCCGCTTTGACTCCTTCACCTCGGTTACCCTGGAAGCACTGCTGCTGACTCCCTTTGCTTTGGGCTACCTCTGTTATCTGCTGGCCACAGAGCAAAGCGCCGCACTGGCTGGCGGCAGCGAAGGCATTATGCTCTATATCGGCTCGGCGCCCGTGACGCTGGCGCCGCTGATCCTATTCAGCCTGGCGCTGAGATACACGAGTCTGTCCATGGTGGGTTTGCTGCAATACATTGAGCCCAGCCTGCAATTTTTGCTGGCGGTAGTCATCTTTGGTGAGGTGTTTGACGAGGTGAAACTGGTGAGTTTCTCCCTCATCTGGGCCGGGCTGCTGCTGTGCTCGTTGGAGGCCTTGCCCGGCCTGCGTCGCAGCTTAAAGCGGGTCTAACTTCCAGGCGCGGGTCATCTCGCGCTTGCCCAGGGCTCCCGGGTAAGCTTTAACCTGAAAACCGGCGGCCTTGAGATCTCGCTTGAACTGGCCATTGGCGCAGTAAGACACCAATAAGCCGCCCTGCTCCAGCAACCCATAGCACTTTTTGAAGTTATCCAGCGCCCATACATCCGGCTGCTTGCTGGGGGCGAAGGCATCGTAATACACCAAGTTGAAGGGTTCGCCCTGCCACTCGAGCTGCTCCAGTTTGCCCTTGACCTTACGCAACACAAAACCCGGCATGACTTCCACATCCTGATCCCAGGGGGCGGCGTGCAAGGCATCGAACAGCGGCGCATACCAGCCGGGCAGCATGCCCTTGTAGTTCAGCCCTTCAATCAGCTCAGCGGACAAGGGATAAGGCTCTATGGTGACATAGCGCACCGGCAGCGGCGCCAAGCCACTCTGCTGACGCGCCTTTGTCAGCTCCAGCACCTTACCTAGGGTCATGAGGGCATTGAGCCCGGTGCCAAAGCCCACTTCCAGAATCGCCAGATGGTCAAAGTCCTGCAACACCTGCTCGAGCCCGGCGTGGATAAACACATAACGGGATTCGGCCAACGCCCCCTTGTGGGAGTGGTAGGTCTCATTGAGCTCGGCATTAAATAGAGTATGTGACCCATCTTCGGTCAGCTGCAGGCTTACGTGTTTCATCTCGACTCTTAATCATCTGTGCGGGGAAAGCCGGGGCGCTCGCCCCGGCGACGGGCAATTATCCCAGAAAGGCGATAACTGCCGCAAGCCAATTACCCTTGGCGCTCCAGCACCTGCTGCACCACGGCCTTGAGGGTGGCATAGTCGATATAGCCGGGGATCACTTCATCACCTATGAGCAGAGTCGGCGTGCCGCCAAAGCCCAGTTCAGAGAAGACTCTCACATTGGTATGCATCAACTCGTCGGCGCTCGAGCTGGGCTTGAGGTATTGTTCCGTGCCCGTGGCCTTGGCGACCTGCTGCAGTGAGTTCCCTGTGTGCATGCCATTCTTGGCCATCAAGAGTTCATGTACCCGGGGGAAATCCTTGCGATCCTGCTGCCAAACCTCGAGGGCAAAGGCGCCGGAAGAAAGCTCAGTGCCCTGGGCCTTTATCTGCCTCAATGGTACAAACACATTGACCACCTGTAAGTTTGGGAACTCCTTTAAAAGCTTGGCAAATTCCAGTTCCATCCGCTTACAGTAGGGGCAGTTGTAGTCGGTAAACACCACCAGTTGCAACTCAGGCTTGCTGCTGCCCATGGTCGGCATCTGCGGGTTGTTGAACAGCCAGTCCTTGTGCTTGGCCAGCGCTTGCTGCTGCAACTGTCGCTGCTCCACATAAGACTCTATGCTGCCGAGCACGCCGGGAATGATCTCCGGATGCTTGACCAAAATGCTGCGGATCTGCCCCAGTTGCTGTTCCTCTTGTTGGCTCAGCTTCTGCTCGGCCGCCTGTAAACTGCCGCTGGCCGCCAGCAGCCAGGCACTCAATACTATCCAATACTTCATCTTGTTATTCCTCAAATTAAATTCATTTTTGTCAGCCAGAGTCGCAGCCAGATCCCCGGCCAACTTGTGACTCCTGTGGTGCTACTGCGGATTTCGCCCTGATAGATAAACAATAGCGTCGGTGTCGCCGATACGCCAAGGGAGCGCGCCAAGGCGCCGCTGGGGTCATTGACCACCTCAAAGCCGTAGCCCTTGTTTTGCAGGTACTGCTTGACCTGGGTGTTATTGCCCGATTGCAGCGCCACGGTCACCACCTGCTCACTGTCACTGAAACCATCGACAGTGCCGGACACCAAGGGGCAGACGCCACACCAGCTGGCCCAGTAGTACAGAATGACCGGGCGCTCCATACTCATGGCGGCAATATCCAACTGACTGCCGGCCAGGCTCTGGACCGCTAATGGCGGCAGGGTTTCCGGCATCTCGCGGCTGCGAAAGGCATCGAGGGCAACACTCACCACCAGAATGAATAGCCCATAGCCGAGCAGGGTCTTGAGCCATTTAAGCCCCTTGTGGGCTGGTTTATTTTCCCGGGTCATTGTCTGCTCTCCGCTTCGGCCAAGGCCGCCAATACCCCGTCGCTGCTGAGGATTACCGGTAATGGCTTACCGGCGGGGGTTCCCGGGCCATAGACCTGATTGAAAGGCACCCCAAAGCGGCCATTGGCCTTAAGATAGGCGGTAATTTCTTCGCTGGGCTTGGTCCAGTCACCGCGCATTAGCAGCACTCTGTCATCGCCGAGGGCATCATAGACAGGGTTTTGCAGCAGCACCCCCACCTTGTTGGCCTGACAGGTAATGCACCAGTCGGCCGTGACATCGACAAACACTGTCTTGCCCTCATCGACTGCCTGTTTGAGCTGCACCAAATTCAGCGGTTGCCAGTGGTGATCCGAAGGCAGCGGGCTGACCCAGGCATCCCGGGTCAGATAACCAACCCCCAGCGCCAGGCTGGCAAACAGAAAACTGCCGCCAATGGCATACACCATTACCTGAGTGCCATAACGCTTGCCCAGCAGTCCCAGTGTCAGCAGCAACATCAAGGCGCCCAGCCCCAAGATAGCCGCAACGGAGAAGAAGCTTTGCAGCAGGCTCAGCAGCCAGAGACAGGTTGCCAGCATCATCAGCGCGAACACAGGCTTGACCCAATTCATCCAGCGCCCGGGCTTGGGTAAACGCTGCGCCAACGCCGGCCACAACGCCAACATCAACCAGGGCAAGGCCATTCCCAGCCCCATGGCGCTGAAGAGGGCAAACAGCATGGGGTAGTCGGCGCCGAGGGCGAAGGCCACCGCAGTACCCAGAAACGGCGCGGTACATGGCGTGGCCAGCAGTGTGGCCAGCATCCCCTGCAGCATATGACCGAGGCGCGAATCATCACCGGCACCGGCCAGACGGGTTTGCCACTTGGAAGGCAGGTTGATTTCAAACACCCCCAGCAGGTTGAGGCCGAAGCCCCAGGTCAGCAGCACCATAAAGCCGATAAACCAGGGCTGCTGGAACTGTATCCCCCAGCCCAGCGACTGACCGGACAACTTCAGCAAGCTAAGACCGGCGGCAATCAACCAGAAAGACAGCAAAATACCCAGTGCCGAAGCCATAAAATGGCCGCGAACCTGACTGCGACTGCCCTGGCTGCTCATCATGACCCCGTGCACCTTCATGCCCAGCACAGGCAATACGCAAGGCATGATGTTGAGAATAAGGCCACCGGCCAGCGCCATCAAAAACAGGCTCCACAGCGGCAGGCTTGGCTGCGGCTTGGCAACATGGCCTGTGGCGATGGCACCGCTCAGTTCTGCCGAAAGGTGTGTGTCGGCCAGATGGATCAGCAGCGGCTTGCCCTCCAGCTCTGGCGTTCCCAGCCAATGTTTGACCCCGAAAGTGGCGGTCAGCCGTTTGCCATCTATCTGGATCTGCGGCCGGGAGAAGATCAGCTCACTGACTGTCTCATCCTCGCCGAACAGAAACAGATCTGCCTGTTGCCAGGGGCTTGCGGCTTCTATAGCCAGTTGCAGCAACTGCTGTTTTTCATCCCAGACAATCGACTGCAATACCGCGCCGCCATTGCCCTGTGGCACCCTGGCCATTGCCTCGCCCCACTGGTGCAAAAAGCCATCATCGGCCTTAAGCCCGGCGGCCTGAGCGCTCAGCTCCACAGGGTAATCGGTCAACACACAGACATTGGTGCAGGAAGACAGGGTCAGGGTGCCCTTGAGCCGAAACGGCTGCCCGGGATCCTTGAGGCGAATAGTCAGTGGAAACAAGGTATCGCCCTTGTAACCCAGGGTTTCTATGCCCTGCAACACATAGCGTTGCGGCAAGGGCCAGTGCCAGTCGACCGCGGCAATGTTCTCCGAGGCGGACCAGTCCAGGGTCGGCGGGATCCCGCCTTCCCCCGGCGCGCGCCAGTAGGTTTTCCAGTCGCCGCTCAGGGCCACATCCAGCAGGGCGTTGAGCTCACCGACTTGGTCGGCATCAACATCGGCCAGCGTCAGTTGCACCTTAACCGGAGGATGATCCGGGTGCTTGAGCCAGCCACTGCTCCGCGGCTCTGCCAATGCAACTTGGCTGAGCAGCATCAGACATACCGCGAAGGCATGCCATATTCTTTTTAAATACATGAAATTAGCTCCAAAACAAAACATCAGAACCCGGTGTTAACCGGCAAGAGTTCAGGATGTTTTCATTCCAGATACACGCACAACACTGAGTGTCGCCTTCGTTTGGAGACTATGGGGTGGGAGAGATAAACACTGAAAGGTCGGGTACTGCCAAGCCAGTTGAGCAACAGCAGAAACAGCAACAGAGCCGTGAGCCCCAGTTGCAGTACCACAGGTTGCAGGTTCAGCATATGGGAAGACAGATGACAGGGCTCTTCATTGAGCTGCGCCTTGCCCGCATCATTGGCGTGAGTCGGCGCAGTATCAACGCCGAGTTGCGTCAGCTGATGCTGAGCCTTGAGCGGGCAGGAACCAAACAGCGAAAGCTGCTGACCAAAACAGAGCAGGATCACCAGCAGACTGATGATCAATGACACCAGCGCCCTGTCTTTGAGGGAGAAGCGGTTAACACCGAGTGAAAACCCCATGCTGCACTTTGCTCTGTATGGCCCAAGAATGCCGATAGGGTTCCATGATTGGTGACAAAGGTCAATCCTGAAACCGCTGCTGCAACCAATCCTTGCTTCCCATCTGCGCTATTGGCAGGATAATCAAACCCACCAAGCCACAGTTTGCGACCCCAAGATGCAGCTTAAACCTCTTACCCAAGGCAGATACTCCCAGGAATGGCAATCAGACTACCCTCTGGTGGAGCGGGTATTGCTCAGTTGCGTCAGCGAGCAGCGCCGCTTTGCGCCGGGAGAGGCCTTAATGCAGCAGGGGCAGAAGCTGAATCAACTGGTACTGGTGCCCAGTGGCAAAATCGCCATGAGCTACAGCGCCCGCAACGGCCGCAACTTTCAACTCGGCACCCTGAAATGTGACTCGCAGCTATTCGGTGAAATGGAGTTTTTCACCCAGTATCCCTGTCAGTTGGATATTCTGGCAGAAACCACCCTGACCTGCGGCATTATTCCCGCCGACAAGCTGCAACAAGCCCTGGGTGAGCACCCCAGGCTGGCGCTGTTTTTCGCCAGTGCCATCGCCATAGATTATCAGGACACAGTGGACATCTTCACCCGGCGAATGCTCTACCCCATCAGCTACAACATTGCCTACGACCTCTACCACCAGCAGCTGGACGATCTGCCGGTATCTGGGTTCAACAAGGGCTATCTGGAGGCCGAGCGTTTCGGCACTACCGCCAGAGTCTACCGCCGGGCGATACAATCGCTGGAAGATGCCGGGTTGGTTCGGCGCAGCAAGGGCAAGCTGGAGATTATGGATCTCAAGGCGCTGCAGGCTTTTGTCGAGCAAGGGGAGCTTTAGCTCCCCTATCTATTGATTGAGAATTGGCTCAGGCCAAAGCCGCCTCGGCCTGACGCTTAAAGCCAAAATTGGACACCAGCAGCATCAGCAAGATCACCCCGTAGAGCACAGGGATGGCATACATGACGGTCTGCAAGCCCACTATCTTTTCCGCCATCGAGCTAATCGCCGGGCTGAACATGGCACCGGCACTGCCGCTGATCAGAATGAAGGACACATTGCGGCTACTGGCTTGTTTCACAAAGGAAACCCCATAGGCGATAAAGGCGTTATAGAGCGCGGCGCAGACAAAGCCGTAGCCATAGGTCAGGTATCCCAGGGTTTCCAGATCGCCACAGCTGACAATCCAGCTGGTGAGCAGCAATGCCAACGAGATGATCATCAACAGGAAGTGGCGGATCTGCATCCGGGTCACTATCAGGGTTGAGATCAAGGCGCCCACCAACGCCGCCGACCAGTACTGGGTGATGATATTGCCCGCCTCTTCAAACGGGATCTCAAACTTCTGTTTCACAAACATAGGCGCCCAGGTGAGGAAGGTATAGAGCGCCAACATGCCCAGAAACAGCCCCAGACCGCCGCTGATAATGCCGAAGTTCCATTCGGAACGTTGAGCGGACTGCGCCTGTTCACCCTGGCCCTGCACCCGGCTGAATGAGGTGAAGGCCGCCAGTGCCAGGGTCAACAGGGCCACCAGGCCTACCGCCAGATAGCTGTAACTCCAGGCCAGTGAGTGTGTCAGCGCATAAGTGGTGATCAGCGGAAACACCACCCCGGCCACGTTAAAGGTGGCATCCTGCACCACCAACATGGTGGACTGGATTCGCTCCTGCCACAGGGACACCACCAGAGTACCGGCGATACACAGGCCGATGCCGCCGCACAGGCCCACCAGCGTCATGGCCACCATGACCACGTTCAGCGAAGAGCCAAAATGCAACGCCAGCGCCGACAGGAAGATGACGGCATAGCTCAGCAGTGTCATCGGCTTGATACCGACCTTTTCAATCAACAAAAAGGCCACAACAGTCCCCGCCAGGGCACCGCCGTTCAGCAGTGAGAAGATAGAAGCCACATCGTTGACATCGGCCCCGAAGCGGGTGGCAATCGGCTCTATCAACATACCGAACTGAGAGGCGAAACCCGCCATGATAAAGTTGGCCAGAAAACTGATGGCCGTCAGTGTGATTTTATTATTCATTTTTTATCATCCATCAACGTATTAGGGAAGGTGCGAATAAGTCCTCGTGGCACTCTGGCTTGCACAGCAATTGGCGTTCAAGGCATCTGACTGAAGGCATGCCGGGGCCTGTCGAAGTCGGATAACGCAGAGAGCCGGTTGCTGTGAAAGCCCCGAAGGGCGTGGCTTACAAGCCTGCCTGCTGTGTTGTGCTTCTTGCAAAGGACTAGGGCCATTTGCTGCGAACCACGCCTTACATCCAGGCCCGTAAGCCGACGCAGAGCACACATGGGACTTGTTTGCACCTTCCTTAGGCCACGGCCAGCGCCAGCGCCAGCGAGATCATCTGGTTAAATGACAGCTGGCGCTCTTCGGCACTGGTTTCTTCACCTGTGAGGCAGTGATCCGATACGGTCAGAATCGCCAAGGCCTCGATGCCGAACTGCTGCGCCAAGCCGTAGAGGCCGGCTACTTCCATATCTATCCCCAGAATGCCGAAGCGCTCCAGCGCCGGGATCAGATCTTCATCCGGGTCATAGTAGAGATCGCCGCTGAACACATTGCCCACTCTGACACTCAGCCCCTGGGCCTTGGCCTGTTCCCAGGCCTTGAGCAGCAGCGGGAAGCTGGCCGAAGTCGGCATATGATAACCTGCGCTGCGCTTGGCGTTGGTGACCGAATCTGTCCCCGCCGCCTGAGCCAGGATCACATCACGCATCTGCACCTGACGCTGGGTCGCCCCCAGGCTGCCCACCCGAATGATGCGCTCAACCCCGAAGTCGTTGATCAGCTCATGACCATAGAGCACCATGGAGGGGATCCCCATGCCGTGGCCCATTACGGAAACCGGCTTACCCTGCCAACTGCCGGTATAACCCAGCATATTGCGCACCGAAGTCACCTCGCGGGCATCCTCGAGAAAGTGCTCGGCAATGTATTTGGCCCGCAAAGGATCGCCGGGCATGATAACTGTCTTGGCAAAATCGCCTTTGGCGGCGTTGATATGTGCTGTCATAAGCTGTTCCTCGGATAAAAACTGACCCGAGTCTACCGGCGGCGCCAAAAAAGCCTTGAGGACAAAAGTCCGCTTGCGGGGATTTGTTTACCAAAATGCCACATTCCTCTCACTCACAACACATTAGCGCCAATTTGTTTCAAAGCGAGACGCGTGATCTCGGTTCCAGTTGTTTGCTTAACCTGCTCCGCCTCAAAAAGACAACGATGTCATTTGCTGAAAACCTTTGAAAATCGCACCATTAACAACAGATGTAACAGGCACAGCGCCACATATTTTTGGGTTCTGTGTATCTCAGGGCCCATTCAGGGCCTCTTCATTTGGACCCGCATCATGATTATCCACGCTCCGGCTGTTAGCCGACTGTTTGCCACCCGACTGCAAGATACCGATCCCATGTGGCAGATCTCCCAGGAATGCCAGGCTGGCCAGTTGCTCTCCTGCTTACTGGCCACAGCGGCTACTTCGCTGTTTTTCATGTTGCTTTACCTGTGGCTGTTCAAGAGTGATGCCGCTGTCGTCATCAATCTGTTGGGGCTGGCGGCCCATGTCGCGATTGTGGTCGATCTCTGGTTTTACGGTAATTTGCGCCGCAGCCAGTGGCTGACAGTGCTGGTGCCCACCTGCATTGCCCTGGCGATGAGCCTACTGCTCGGCACTCAACATCAAATCACCCTCTATCTGCTGCTATCGCCCATATTGGCATTTCTACTATTGGGTCGCAGCCGAGGATTGCTGTTAAGCCTGGGATTGGCCTCTTGTATCTGGCTGATGCTGACGCTGAACCAAAATCTGTGGCAAGGGGCCGATAGCTTGGCGGGTCTTGGTGTAGTGAACTTCTTTGCTGCCTATACCATGGCCGTTGGTATAGGTTATACCGGCGAGCGGATCCGTCACCGCAGCTTCAAGCGGCTGGAAAAACTGGCCAATACCGACCCGCTCACCGGAGCCATGAACCGTCGCCGCTTCTTCGAAAACTGGCGCCGCGCCAAGGCCGAAGCCAATAGAGGATTGAGCGAATTTGCCTTTTTGCTGCTCGATATTGACTACTTCAAGGCCACCAATGACAGCTACGGCCACGACTGTGGTGATGCCGTACTGCAACAACTGGTGCAGCTGCTGGAAGACAGGCTCAGGCCCTATGATCTGCTTGGCCGCTTGGGCGGCGAGGAGTTTGGTTTGCTGCTGCGGGGAGTTTCGGCCGCCGATGCCGAGCGTAAGGCTGAGGAGATACGTACCAAAGTTGCCGAGCACAACTTCGGTAACGAACAGGTGCCCCATCTACCCATTACGGTCAGCATAGGCATAGTCCATATGCCAAGGCGCCACGGCAGGAGTATCGAAAGCCTTTATAAACAGGCCGATATGCAGCTTTACCACGCCAAACGTGCCGGCCGGAACCGGGTAGTGCTGGCCGAAAAGATTTTCGAGCCGGCTTAAGCCCCATTCACAGCCATTGCTGGTGACGCCAGAGCTGCTTCAACCCCTTGTGATTGCTGCGCACCAGTTTCCAGCGTTCACAGGCATTGAAACGGGCATAGTCGGCAATGGCCCTGGCGAGTTCGGCCAGCAACACATCATCCAAAGGCCGATTGGCATACTCAGGCTCCAACACCAGGTTTTGCAACAGCAGGCATCGGCGCGGCCGGTCGGCCTTGACATCGACCCGGCCGATAAACTGCTGGCGCCAGAGGATGGCCAGGCTGTAGTAGCCGTAGATTCGCTTTTCCTGCGGCAGGTACACTTCCAGTTGATAGTCAAAGCCAAACCATTGCTTTAAGCGGTTACGTTGAATAACCAGGTTATCGAAGGGATTGAGCAGCCAGACCCGCTCCGGGATCATGGGCGCCGCACTCAGCTCTGCCGGGCAGAAATACTGCTGACCATCGACCTTGAACCGCTGCAGCTCGCCGGCCTCCAGCCCTTGGGCCAACACCCGCTTGATAACCGGCCGCATGCCTTTACGCAGATAGGCAAACTGAGCCTCTGAGCCAAAGCCGTTGGCATTGAGAAAGCGGTTCACCAGATACCGGCCAAACTCATCATCGTCGGGCACCCGGGTATCTATGCCCGGCGGCAACACCCGCTCGGCCAAATCATAAACCTTTTGAAACCGCTCGCGCCGCACCACCATTAACTCGCCGCGCATAAACAGCTGTTCCAGCGCCTTCTTGGCCGGTTTCCAGTCCCACCAACTGCCACGCTGATCACTTGAGTGTTCAAAATCACTCGCCTTGAGCGGCCCCTCGGCGCGCACTCTGGCAAGCACTTCCCGCATCAAGGGCTCGTCCGGTTCAAACCAGTGTTTATCCCCTTGGCTCAGTTGCTGTTTGCGCTGCAGGCTGTACCTGTAGTCACTCATAGGCAGATAGGCCGCGGCGTGAGCCCAGTACTCGAACACCTCTTTATCGGCAATAGCCTGTTGCAGCTGCTCGGGGTGATAACCGGGCAACCGGCTGTGCAGCACATGGTGATGGGCACGCTCGACCACATTAATGGAATCTATCTGCACATAGCCCAGCTGACGGATCACGGAAGCCGCCGATGCCGCCGGTTGCAATAAGCCCTGGCGCTGCAGGTTGAGCCTGAGCCATTCATCGATGGTCAATGGTCCATACAAGGGTGTATCCATGGTGCTTGGCTCCCGATAGCCTTGGTTTAGCGTGGCGCTATGATGACAGCTCAATGCCGCTGCCAATACGAGTAATCAGTTTGCCCTTTTCATGGCTTTCGACGCAAATTTGCACTTCAGTTCACAAAAAAAACGGTTTTGTTCATGGCCGGAGTTGAATGGAAAGCCGGATTATGCGCATATAGCTGCAACCTTTATTAGAATCGACAATAACCAAGGTACATTATGAGCTCACCTTCCTCTGCACGCTGGCCGCGGCAGATCCCCTTTATCATTGCCAGTGAAGCCTGCGAGCGCTTCAGTTTTTACGGCATGCGCAATATTCTGACTCCCTTCCTGATGACGGCTCTGCTGCTGTCGGTGCCGGAAGAACTGCGTCAAGGCGAAGCCAAAGATGTGTTCCACTCCTTTGTGATCGGGGTGTATTTCTTCCCTCTCCTGGGGGGCTGGCTGGCCGACCGTTTCTTCGGTAAATACCACACCATTTTGTGGCTCAGCATAGTCTATGTAATTGGCCATGCCTTTCTGGCGATTTTCGAAACCAGCAAAACCGGCTTCTACTCGGGCCTGTTTCTGATAGCCCTGGGGTCGGGCGGCATCAAGCCGCTGGTATCCTCTTTCATGGGCGATCAGTTCGATCAGAGCAATAAGTCGTTGGCGCAAAAAGCCTTCGACATGTTCTATTTCACCATCAACTTCGGCTCCTTCTTCGCCTCGCTGTCGATGCCACTGCTGCTGAAATTCTTCGGTCCTTCAGTGGCCTTCGGTATCCCAGGGGTATTGATGTTTATCGCCACGGTATTTTTCTGGGGCGGCCGTAAACGTTATGTCCACCAGCAACCCGAACCTAAAGATCCACACGGCTTCCTGCCGGTGCTCAAGAGCGCCATCTTCACTCCGGTACCCGGCAAGGCCAATACAGGTTTACTGCTGAGTGTCATAGGCATACTACTGGCGCTGTTTTCCCTCACCCAATACAACAGCCTGGGAGTGGTGACCGCCTTGTGTCTGGCAATGGTGCTCTTGATGGGTTTTGTCGGCATAGGCGCCTCCATGCAGCTTGAGCGGGCCCGCAATCAACACCCGCTCGAGGCAGTGGACGGTGTGCGCGCCGTATTCCGCATCTTAATCCTGTTTGCCTTGGTCACCCCCTTCTGGTCGCTGTTCGATCAAAAGGCTTCCACCTGGATTTTACAGGCCAACGACATGGTCAAGCCGGACTGGTTTGAGCCGGCCATGATGCAGGCGCTTAACCCACTGCTGGTTATGCTGCTGATCCCCTTCAATAACTTTGTGCTCTACCCCATGCTGGAGCGCAGCGGCGTGCGCCTCAATGCCCTGCGTAAAATGGGCGCCGGTATCGCCTTCTCCGGCCTCTCCTGGATAGTGATAGGCAGCATTCAGCTGATGATGGATGGCGGCACCCCCATGTCCATCACCTGGCAGGTGCTACCTTATGCGCTGCTGACTTTCGGTGAAGTACTGGTTTCTGCCACAGGATTGGAGTTTGCCTACAGCCAGGCACCCAAGTCGATGAAAGGCAGCATCATGAGCTTCTGGACCCTGTCGGTCACTGTGGGCAACCTCTGGGTGCTATTGGCCAACGCCAGCGTCAAGAGCGATGCAGTGACCAATCAGATTGCCGAAACCGGTCTGAGTGTCACCGCCTTCCAGATGTTCTTCTTCGCCGGCTTCGCCCTGCTGGCCGCCTTGGTGTTTGCGCTCTACGCCCGCTCTTACACCATGCAGGATCATTATCGGGCAGTGGAACCGCAACAGGCTTAAGGCGTTTGCCGCCAACCTGAGCGGCAAAACCTCGTTGATTTAAAATCCCCAAAGACCCAACGTGAGTTGGGTCTTTTTCATTGCTGATGAAAAAACCGCCGGAAACCAAGTTATTCCCTCCCCCGATAGCGGCGGCGCCAAGAACAACCTTTTACACAGACAATCCTGTGCCTGGGAAATAGGCGTACATCTGCAGCTAAATACGACACCGTTGGAGGAAGAATTGCACCGACTTCCCCCTCGGTGTCGCCGAAAGCCGTTGGCGCAAATAACGTGGCTGAGGCATGGATGCCGAAGCAGCGACAGTCGAATCAGGGATGAGCGTCTGAAGCGGTAGTGATTTGCGCCATTAGGCCGAGGGGCTTTCGACACCGTGCGGGGCGGCAGGGGAGATCCAAGAGGGGATTGCTGTTGATCCCCGCTTGGTCGGGTGTGGGGCGAAGCTCCACGACTTTAGGCCGCTGGTACAGCGGCTATCATGGCTTTAAGCCAAAACTCACCAATGAACTTGGTCTTAGCTGCCAACTAAGTTGCAGCCCATCACCTGCGGTGCGCTCTCGCACAGGCGATCCTGTGACACGCTGCGAGTACATATATGTACACCTCGATCATATCAACGCTTTTATGGGTAACAGAAGTAATACTGCGTACGTATATCCGACCTGTTTATGAGGACCTTTATCCTCTGGCCTTAATGAGAACCGCGCCCTTGTTGCATATCATCCCTCCGGAATCAAAGTTCCTTGTACTTGAGCTGCTTTACAAAGGCCGGTATTACCTGTTACTTCATTAGCTACTTTTGCATTTTAGGAAGTGACTATCTCCTATCAGTTTGGCCGATACTCTGTACGATAAAACAGCATCGCCCAAATGATCCTTGCAAGTTTATTGGCTACAGCTACGACGGCTTTGTGTTTTCCTCGGCGCTCGATAAGCTTTAACGCCCACTGTGAAATGCGATCATTACTTTTGTCCGCATACCTAATGACTGACCAAGCACCTTGAATGAGTAATCGCCTCAAGTGACTATTCCCCCGCTTAGTGATACTGCCAAGTTTTTGTTTCCCGCCGCTGGAAAACTCCTTGGGAACCAAGCCGAGGTTTGCCGCGAAATGACGGCCATTTTTATAGCCAGAACCATCACCAGCAAATGAAACTACAGCGGTAGCAATCATTTCAGCAACACCACGTATACCTGTTAGGCGTTTAGCATCAGGGTGATTTTTAGCTTGTGCTTGAACTTCTTTTTCTGTGGTTTTAATTGCAGCATCAATGGTTCTAAGCTCATCAAGTAACTCTCGAATATAGCGACGCGCGGTCACTGTTAAGCCATTATTTTCAGTTGCCAAGATTTCTGGCAACTCAGTGATAAAAGGAGTTTTACCTTGGCGAAAAACAATGCCGTACTCGTTAAGTAGCCCACGTATTTGATTGCTCAATGCTGTGCGTTCCCGTATCCGGCGTTCACGAATTCGATGCACTAAAATTAGATCAACTTGCTCCAAGGTTCGTGGCTTTACAAAGACAATATTTGGCCGCTGAGCCGCCTCACAGATGGCAAATGCATCATTGCGATCGTTTTTGTTGCCTTTGACGAACGGCTTTACATGTTGTGGTGGGATCAGCTTCACTTCGTAGCCAAGCTTGAGCAACTCTCTTCCCCAATAGTTAGAGCCGCTACAGGCTTCCATGGCAATCACAGCATCAGGATAGTGCCGTAGCGTTGCTAATAATTGAGACCGTTTTACCGCACGATTAAAGACAGATTTCCCCGCCTGATTAACACCACAGACCTGAAAGATATTTTTTGCGAGATCAATTCCAATTAGTGTAACGTTCATGTCAGGACACCTTTTGTTGTTTGAATGTGCAAATTCAATATGGCGCTAATGACGCCTTCTTAACAAGAGGTGTCCATCCCATCATCCCTGTAAGCTCTGCCTCGCCATCCCTGGCTCGGAAGGTCACAGTTCCGCCTGTGCCTGGAATTAGGCGTATGCCTGTGGGTCTATCTGCAATTTCAAGCAACGCTATCATTACAGAATTGCACCGCTACCCCTCCGGAGCCGCCGCTGGCGTTGTTGCAAATTGGCGTAGCCGAGACAGGGATGTCGAGGCTCGAAGGTCGAGCAGGGCGAATGTTGCGAAGCGACAAGCTTATGAGCGCGAGCCAAGGAAGGCGAGCTGGCCGTTATGCATGGATGCATTTGGCGAGTCCTGAGTGTAGCCAATTTGCTTCATAAGCCAGCGGGGATTTCGGCTACGTCGGGGTGTCCTTGGGGATGCAAGGGGCTTTGGACAAGCAAAGCCCCTTGCCCGGTGTGGAACACCACGACTTTAGGCCGCTGGCACAGCGGCTATCATGGCTTTAAGCCAAAACTCACCAATGAACTTGGTCTTAGCTGCCAACTAAGTTGCAGCCCATCACCTGCGGTGCGCTCTCGCACAGGCGCTCCTGTGACTCGGCGTGAATACGTCCCTGTAGCCTCGACGAAAACGTCCCTGTTTTCGACGGTCACAGTCCCGCCTGTGCCTGAAAAATAGGCGTATGTCTGTAGGTATATAAGCAATTTCAAGCAACGCTATTATTACAGAATTGCACCGGCTCCCGCTCGAAGCGGCCGCAGGGCGTTGATGACAATCGCGTAGCGAGGCATGGATGCCGAAGCAGCGCCAGTCGAATCAGGGATGAGCGTCTGGCGCGATAGCGAATTGGCATCATAAGCACAAGGGGTTTTCCGCTGCGTCGCGGGTCGCTGGGGGTTTGGAAAGGGGGCGAGTCGATACAGCCCCCTTTCCTCGGGTGTGGGGCGAAGCTCCACGGCCTTAGGCCGCTGGCACAGCGGCGATCATGGCTTCCAGCTAAAAGTATCTAAGCTAATATTGCCCGAGCTTCCGGCGACGGATGTTGCTCATTGCCTGCCGCAGGCTTATGCACAGGCGATCCTGTGACTCGCTGCGAGTACGTCCGTGTAAGCTCTGCCTCGCCATCCCTGGCTCGGAAGGTCACAGTTCCACCTGTGCTTGGAAAATAGGCGTCTGTCTGCAGCTTAAAACAACTCTGTGTTGAAAGAATTACACCTCCTCTCCCCCTCGGTGTCGCCGAAAGTCGTTGGTGCAAATAACGTGGCAACGAGCAAGAGCCAGGGATGGCGAACTGGCCTTTGTGCATGGATGCACTTACACCACGACTTTAGGCCGCTGGTACAGCGGCTATCACTGCTTCAGGCAAAAACTCACCAATGAACTTGGTTTTAGCTGCTGGCTAAGCTGCTGCCCATCACCTGCGGTGCAGATGGACAGGAAGCCCATGGCAAGTGGGCCGCTAGTATTCAGCTCCAACTTGCTCCTTCCCCAGCTGGGGAGTACCCTCTTTTGCAGCCAACCGTTTAAGCAGTATCGGGAATTGACCGCCATGCCAAAGGAAATATTTATACTACGCCACGGCCAGACTGAGTTTAATGCCGCCGGTAAGCTGCAGGGACACTGTAACTCACCGCTGACCGAACTCGGCAGGGCGCAGGCCAAGGCCTATGGTGTTGCCTTGCAACAACAGCTGCGGCAATCGGCAGGAAATCCTGAACAAGAATTTCAGCTGGTTTCCAGCCCGCTGGGAAGGGCCATGGAAACGGCGACTCTGGTGGCAGAAGTGCTTTGCCGGGATCCCGGCGCCATTATTACCGAGCCCAGGGTGATTGAATGCGGTTTAGGTGAATGGGAGCAGACCCGGGTCGCCGATATCCACGCCGCCAGACCCGAGCTTGCCGGGCGCAATGACTGGTATCTGCAGGGCCCGGGCGCAGAAACACTACTCCAGGTGCAACAGCGGCTGGCACATTGGCTGACCGATCCGGCAACCCCGGAGCGGGTGATCCTTGTGTCGCACGGCCTGACAGGGATTGTCCTGCGCGCCCTGTTGCTGGGCCTGGATGACAAGGCACTTTGGCGTCAGGACAAGCCTCAGGATGCCCTCTATCACTTTCACAGTGAGGCTCAGGAGAGGCTCAAACGCATCTGTTGCTGACTCGCCAACCAGTCGAAGTGGGCCAACAAGGCCTGCAAATAGCGCTGCTCTTCCGCCTGGAGTTGCCCCTCAGCCGCGGCTATCTGTTGTAAGTCGCTCAGCAGTTGCCTTACCAAAGGCTCGGTGCAGTAGCCCTTCCACAGTCTTAGGGCGGCTTTTTTCGGCGAATGGCAGTAGCGCCGCAGCTGAATATCGACAAACCAGTCGGCCCGCTCCCGGGCGCTGGGCATCAGCGTCATCACATACCAGTTCATCCTCTCCTCCTCAGGCGGATAACTTGATCCTGTCGCGGCCATCGCTCTTGGCCCGGTACAGGGCTGTGTCCGCCGCGCTGAGCATGGCCTCGGCCGTGCGGTACTGGCCATTGATCTCAGTGGCAATCCCCTGGCTGACACTGACACAAACCTCACGGCTCAGCCCCAATTTGACGAAGTCCAGACTACGAATGGCCTCGGCTATCTGCTCGGCCACCACCCAGGCCATGGCGCTGTTGAATCCGGGCAACACCAGGGCGAACTCCTCACCGCCAAAACGCGCCGCCAGACACTGGGGCGATGGCAACGCCGCGGCTATGGTCTTGGCCATCAATTTCAGGCATTCGTCCCCCATCAGGTGACCATGCTGATCGTTGAACTGTTTGAAATGGTCGGCATCTATGATCAAGGTGCTGATGGGCTTGTGCTTATCGACGCACTGCTGCCACTGGCGTTCCAGTGTCTCGGTAAAGGTGCGGCGGTTGGCCAGTCCGGTCAAATAGTCGGTCGCCGCCAGGGTGGACAGGCGTTTAATTTCATCCCTGTGACCGCTGAGATCATGCAAACCAATAACAAACAGCGGCAGCAAGCCCTGAATAAAGGAAAGCGATAGATTCACCGGCAGCTCCACCCCATCGACACGTCTGAGTAATACCTCCCAGGGACCATGTTGCAGCGGTACCTGGCGACCGTATTGGCTGCTGAACATGCTGGCGTAGCGGCTACGGTAAGGCGCCGCCAACCAGGTATGCCAAAATTCACCGGCAAAGGTTTCGCTCTGATCGCCCAGCAGCTCGGCCGCCGGAGAGTTCACCGCCAACACTTTGCCCTCACCATCGGCCAGCACCATAGGTTGCTGCATGCACTCAATCAGGGTCGCCAGAGCCTCGCTGTCACACTCACACTGACTAAAACCAGCTTCATTGCTGTAGGGGCTTGCCATGCTGTTCTCCCTCCCGACCTGCGGGTTGTTCAATTTCGACAGGGATAACTCTAGCGCGTACGTACAAGGCTAACCTTCTGATAAGCTTACGATGTAATTTATTGAAAAATATCGTTAATAATTCAAACCTTCTGTAGACAGGAAAGGCGTCCAACTACAGAAATGCGGCAATGATTGGCAACCATAGGAGCTTTTCGGGCGGGAAAGAATCCCCCGATCGGCACGGATCGGAGGGAATAATTACTTTATATCCTTAGTGACAGCTTTAAGATTAGAGCCCCCACACTGAAATGAGAACAAGCAGAATATCTCTAATGAGTGGCATCTGAGACAGACACCACTCCGATTAATGCAATCAAGCCGGATTTAAAGTTTGGGTCGATTAATAACCTGAGGATCCGGGCTGGCCAGCAAGAGCGACGATTCATCACTGCTGAACAGGAATTGATACTTGCCTGTGCCTGGGTTGCGCATAGAGTCATGCAGCTGCAGCGTCAGGCCATCGGCGCTGACCTCGACCCGATCGATATGACCATCGAAGGGATTGGTGAAGGCGGCACCAACAAACTTCAGCCCGGCCGGAGAATCTTCCAGGTTCAACAGTTGGTAGGTGAGCACCGCAGGTTCACTGACCACCACATCACCACTGCACTCCACGCCCTGCTGCGAATAGTGAAAGCTCGCCTGCCGGGCGTTATCCAGAGTAACACTCAGCACCACTGGCTCACTGACGTGACAGTAAGGTAAACGCGGCCTCAACAATAGGCTGTCGGTTTGGCTCAGCTGCGCCGCCTGGTCAAACTCGGCCATCCGTGACTGCCAGCCAAACAGCGCCAGGATCCGATAGACTTCCGAAGCACTCAGTTGTTGTTGCAACAGCCGGCGATCCAGCTTCACCAGCCCCTGCTCGTCAAACACCAAACTATTGATAAAGGCGGGTAAAGACTGCCCCAAGGGCTCCAACGGCGAAGGCTCGGCCAGCAAGAGTTGCAACTCGGCGTCACTCTTTACCGGCGCCATCGCCAGATCGATCTCGGCCTGAGTAGCGGCACTCAGTGCCAGGGGAAAGCTTGCCAGCAGCGCGCTGACCATCAAAGCAATACGCATAACGACTCCATGTCAATTCGCTCCACATGCCTTATGTGGAGATGAAAAACTGATTGGGTGGTTTCAGGACTGAAGCCACCCAGGTTAATGTAATTAAGCTTGGATTAAACACCCTTTCAGCAACATAAGCTTACTCAGTCGTTTCCGGTATTCACGACTTCGGGATCTTGGCTTGAAACCAGCAGAGTGTTGCTGCTGTTACTGAGGATCAGTCTAAAGCCTGTCTTGCCCACCACAGAGTTGGTATCCATTAGTATCAACATATCCGGGGCCTCGGTCTTGACCGCATCGATAATGCCGTCGAAGGGGGTATCGAAAGAAGCGCCGACAAAGGCCAGATCCATATCAGTCTTGTCCTGCAGCTTATAAATAATATGAGTATTGGGCTTATCTACCACAACTGGGCCGTCCGGCTCATAGGCAAACTGAGGCACGCGGTTATCATCCAGAGTAATGGTTACAATGATATTTTTTACGGGTACAGACATAGCTTCATCCTTGTTTCTGGTTAGTTTTTGAGGGGGTATTTAAATTGACTAAAACGATAACCAAGAGGCTCATATTTAGCCTTCATTTTCAACAGTTCCTGTTGGTCATCCATGCAATCCAAAGCCATAGCATAAGGCGCGAGTATACGGGCATCACGATTCACAGTGACCCATGGTTGCAGCATTCGGCCGACTTTCTGGCAGTGAGTATAGGCAAAGCTTATATCGTTATTTAACATGGACACACTATAGGCGGTTACAAGCCCAGCCTCGGCCAGGGCTCCCATATCGACAGTGCCCAAAACCGTTTTCTGTCCTAATGCTGTAAAAAACGCTTCTGCCAACAAAGCAAGTTTTTGCGCTTGCTGGTAATCACCTTGTTCGAGCCGCTCATTGGCAGCGACCAACCAAAAACGAGCCTCCAATTTAAGCTGCTTAGTCGAGGTTTCGCTTGACGGCTTACTGGCCAGATACCCTCTGAGGGCATTAAGCATGGCTGTTTTTTCTGTTGATGCCGGTAGCAAGCTAACCAGTAACACCTCAACAAAAGATTGCTGCATTCGCCAGCGCTCATTTTCCGGATCGGCCTCAAGCGCGGCAGCAATAGCCCGACTGGCTTCCATTGCGCTCTCTTTGGCCAATTCGGTTTGCTGCACCGCTCTGTACAACTGAGCCAAGATCTCCAGATTTCCGGATAATCTATATAGTTGATAGGGTTCTCCCTGAGCCTGCCGCTTTAACTCTTCGGCTATCTGCCTATGAATGGCGATGGCTGCTTGAATATCCCCTTCTGCACTCGAAGACCTGGCTAGCCAGGAGCGAGCATTGGCGACATCTGCCAGACGCTGGGGATCATCCGGCGACTCGGCCAGTGCGATCAACTTGAGACGCAGCGATTCTTCAAAACCCTGGCGCGCCTTGCTGAAGTCCTGCAGCTTCATCGATAAAGACCCCAGTGAATTGTGGGCGTAGGAGAGCTCCATCAGCGCTTCGCTGTTGTCCGGCGCCAGTCGGTACATGGCCTGGCTGTGTTGCAGATAAGCCTCGAACCAGGGGCGGGTGCCCTGCCAATCGCTCTGGTCATACTTGAGTTGCCCAAGCCAAAAGGCATTGGCGCCAAGGGTCTTTAACAGCTCCAGCTGATCTGTACTGCCGGACAGCAGCGGCAAGAGTTTGTCTCTGGCGGCCAGCAGCGCTTTTTCCGCTTCATCCACCCGGCCACGGGAATAGGCCACCTCACCCATGGCTTCCAGTGTCTGACCATGGCGAAACAGAGCCGCCTCACTCAAGCTGCTGTCGGCCTCGCGAAAATAATCCAGCGCCTTGTTGCTGACACCATCGAGCAGATCCATCCGGCCTATGCTGCGCAGCTTGTCGGCAAAGTCGCCCACCATAAAGCCCAGCAAGTCTTCTGCCGCCAGGCGCTTGGCCTGCGCCTGCTGCTCGGCTTCAACGCTGCGATAACTCATGAATACCGAGATGAGGGTCAAGAGGCATAAAAGCATGAAGGTCGCGCCCTTGAGGCGCCGCTGGCGCTGCCCTCTGGCGCTGGAGGCGGCAACATAGCTTTCGCTGACAGGATCCAGCTCAAGCAGGGGATCGTTTTTCAGCGCCAGCGCTTCGGTCAGCGGCTTGCCCTGGGGCAGCAGAAAATCGCGGCTGCACTGCTGTTGCTGCCAGCGCCTGGCCTGATGGAACAGCCTGGCCTTGGCCGCCAGCCCTTCCCTGTGGCTATCTATCCAGTCTCTGGCCCTGGACCAACGTCTGAGCAAGGCTTCATGGGCTATGCTGAAACCGGGTTCGCTGTCCTCCAGATGGGAGACAAACAGCCGACTGTCGACCAAGGCCTGTACCAAGGCGCGCTCGGCATCCGTGGCCAATTCGGAATATCTGGCGCTGCGACTGGTGACCGACTGCTCATCTTCCCTGAGGGTCACCAGCAGCGACAGCACCCGCGGTAAGGCCGCCCTTTGCGAGCTCGCCAAGGAGGCGATGGCATCTTCGGCGGCCTGGCCTATGGCTCCGGCCAGCCCACCCAGGCGGTGATATACCGCCAGTTGCAACTGGTTGTCGTCACTGCGCTGCAGATACAGGGCCTGCAGCATATACTGCAACATGGGCAGGGCATCCGGGTTACTGGCGGCCTCACGGCACAGCAGCTCATCCAAACCCAGTGCCGATTCAGGGTCAAATTCCCAACTCAGGCCTGCGGCTGCGGCCGGCAAACGTATCATCTGCAACAGTTCCTGACGGCTGGGCGGCAAGAGATCGAAATGGGCGCCATTGCCCTTGCCCGCCATCAAGCTGGGGCTGGCAACCACCTGAGGGTAGAACTCATTGCGACAGGCGCTGAGCAGCAATACGGCTCCGGAACGCGCCAGGGTGTCGAGCAGCACCAGCCCCTGCTCACGGGCGGCGGCCGAGAAGCGCGGCGAAGACAGCAGCACTTCCAGACGGTCGACAAACAGGCCGAACCTGGGCTTCTGCCAACTTTGGGACGGCAGCGCCTGGCAGAGTTGGGCGCAGAGGCTGTCGATATCCTGTTCCAGTGCATGCGCCAGCGTTTCGGCGCTATAGCCGGCCAATACCGGCGCATCGTCCAGCTCCCAGTCGAGCATGGCGGCGGCCAATTCCAGCAGCAGTTGATCTTCGGCGACATCGGCCAGATCCAGTATCGAATAGCAGGCCAGGCCTATGCCGTGAAAGCCCTGAGGCGAAGCCAGATTGGGCAAAATACCTGCGTTGATCAGCGACGACTTACCGCTGCCGCTGGGGCCAAGCAGCAAGCAAAACCCGCGGCCATGTTTAATCTGTCGGGCTATACGTTCCAGTAAGGCGTTGATCTGTTCGCTGCGGCCGAAAAACACCCCGGCATAATCGGCGCTGAAGGGTTTTAACCCGGGAAATGGTGAGCCCTGGCTCCAGGCCAGCGACGGCAAACTGGCTTCGTGGCCGATGGGGAAACGGACATCGGCTACAATTCGATAGCCGCGTTTGCGGATAGTTTCGATGAAAGAAGGATCGCCGGCCTTGTCGTCCAGCGCCCGGCGCAGCTGATTGATGGTCTTGTGCAGCGGGTTATCGCCCGTGTCGCTGCCGGGCCAACAGGCATCCAGCAGCTCATCGCTGCTGACTACCTCGCCGCTGCGACGACACAGATACAGCAGCACATCCATGGCTTTGGGTTCCAACTGCCGCAGGCGCTTTCCCAGCCGCAAACTATTGCTGCCGGGATCGACCTGCCAATCACCCAAAAAGAAGCTGCTGTCGCTCATGGAACCTACCGCGATAAGAGATTGACCGCATCTTACCCGGTATACAAAGTTAACACCATGATAACAGCGTTAAATTTTACCTAATGAGCTTTAACTCAAATACTCAAACCCCAGAGCTCGAATGTCTCCCGGCACAGGGATTCGCGAAAATCCGGATGCGCTATGTCGATTAAGGCTCTGGCCCGCTCGCGGATACTGCGACCCCTGAGGTTGGCACAACCATATTCGGTGGCAATATAGTGCACATGGGCCCGGGTAGTCACCACCCCGGCACCTGGGCTCAGCACGGGCGCGATACGGGAAAGCGCGCCATTGGCGGCCGTGCTTGGCAGGGCGATAACCGAGCGCCCGCCGGGAGAGAGACCGGCGCCGCGAATAAAGTCCATCTGCCCGCCTACCCCGGAATAGATTCGGGTACCTATGGAGTCGGCGCACACCTGGCCGGAAATATCCACCTGCAGCGCCGAGTTGATGGCCATCACCTGCGGGTTGTGGCGGATAACCGAGGCGTCATTAACCTGCTCTATATCCAGAAACAGTACTTCGGGGTTGTCATCGACAAAGTCATAGAGGGCGCGGCTGCCAAGCGCAAAGCCTGTGACCAACTTACCCGGATGCACCTTCTTGCGGCTGTTGTTAATCGCCCCGGAGCGATAGAGCGCCAGAATGCCGTCGGAGAACAGCTCGGTGTGGATCCCTAAGTTTCGTCTGTCTGCCAACTGCCCCAATACGGCATCCGGAATGGCACCTATGCCCATCTGCAGGCAATCGCCGTCTTCAACCAGAGAGGCCACATGCTTGCCGATAGCCTGGCTGATGGCATCGGCTCCGGCCATGGGGTGTTCGGGCAAAGGCGAACTCTGTTCATACACGGCGGCAAAGCGGTCATAGGGTACAAAGCTGTCGCCATGGGTGCGCGGCATTTGCGGGTTGATATGGGCTATGATCCGGCCGGCCACATCACAAGCGGCGCGACTGGCTTCGACACTGATCCCCAGCGAACAGTTGCCATGGCTGTCCGGCGGTGACACCTGTACCAGCGCCGTATCTATGGGTTGCTCGCCGGAGCGAAACAGCTTGGGCACCTCGGATAAAAAGACAGGCACATAATCCGCCTCGCCACTGGCCAGCAGGGCGCGGGTCGGGGCGCCGCCAAAGAAACAGCGATGGCGCAGATGGCCCTTGAGCTCGGGCACGCTCAAGGCCTCGGCTTCCTCGGTATGCAGTTGCAGCAAGGTCAGATTCTGCCGCGTCATGGCATGCTGTGCCAGCGCCTCCAGCAAGACTCTGGGGGTGGCTCCCATAGAGTGGGTCCAGATATATTCATCATTCCCTATCAGGGATACCGCTTCCAATGCACTGGAACAAACTCTTGGTGCCATGCTGCTTCCTTATTAGCTCGGTGATTTGCTCCTAACCCTAGCCAGTTGGTCTGGGAAGGGCAATCCCTTGCGGCCAGCCAAGGCCCCTTGCCGGTGGAAAGTGGGCGCTACGCCACACTGGGCCTCAAGCCACGTCCAATTTCACAAAAATGCCGCTGCAGCGGATAAGGCGTTTACCCTCAAGGTCTCAGTCGTTAGACTAGCCGGGCCCCAGGCTGCAGCAGCAAGTTCCACTGAGTAGCTGTGCCCGGGCAGGACTCAAGTTTCAAGGAAGTAGTATGTCTCAGTTCGACAAGACCATCAGCGTCAGCCTCAATCCAGAGGATCCCGCCAGCATCGCCCTGGCACTGCTGCAATACCGGCAACACCTGAACGACGGCAGCGCCTTTCGACTCAATGGCTCCTTGCTGTTCAATATCGAGTTCGTCAATCAGCAGCAAAGGCCGCTTAACCGTGACGATGCCGGTGCCAACCGCCCCTTGTTGGAACACGCCCTAGATGCTGCCCGCCGGGATCACAGACTCAGCTTTTACACCGAACCGGTACTTTTTGCCGCAGCGCTGAACTTTCCTGAATTATTGGACGAGCTCAAGGCCACAGCCGAGGCCATGGTGGCCTTCTCCCGCCGCCGCAACGACTCCAGCGATCTCTTTATCGATGACTACAACGTCTTCGGGGTGGAAGCCCTCTACATGCTGGCCAGGCAATATCCCGAGCTGAGCCATTATCTGGCCGCCTTTCTGGTGCCTTACTGGAACTTGGAAAGCTTCTACCAACCTGTGTTACTGCTGGGCAAACTGGTGGAAGAGTTCGGCTGGCGCCGCGAACTGATCCACGCCTATCTGCACTGTGACGGCGAACAGAATCGCCGCTGCTTTTTCCAGACCACAGAGGGTGATTCAGTCAACCTCAGCCTACTGGAACATTTTGCCCGGCATCCGGACGATTACCCCTGGTTTAAGGCGCAGCTGCTTAAACGTCTCGGACAAACGCCACTGCTGGCCTATGCCAATGAACAACCGCTTGAACAAACCCAGCCGGTTCTGGAGTTCTTCTACAGTCTGGGCGACTGGCCGGTAGAGGCTGACATTGACGACACTGAACTGTGGCGGGATCGGGTCAAGCAGCAATTAATCTTGGGTCGCCGGTTAGAGGATGAAGCACTTTCCTTGCTGGCGCAGCTGAGCGAGCAGAGCCAACCTCTGATAATAGTGGCAGAGGCCTGGCGGGAAGACGACCGCCATACTCTATGGCAAACCGGGGAAGAGCAGGCTCTGGCAGAAGACTATGACTGGGATCAGTATGATAACGAGCCGGATTCTGACTATGCCGAGCTATTTTATGACCTGGAAGAGCCGGAAGACTATCTCAGGATTGGCGAGCTGGAAGAGCTGGATGCCGAAGTAGGAGAGGCGATGCTTTGCGCGCTGGCCGAACTGCCCAAGAGCCTTGGCGCCTGCGCCTATGCCGCCTATCGCCTGAGCCGCCTGAACTCGCCCCACAGCTTAAGCCCGGAAGCCGACAAGGCCAACGAGGCCGCGGCGCTGCTTCGCTGGCTGGCGCAGCAGCTGCCATTACAGTTTCAGCATCATATCTTCTATGAGGGCGGAGAGTACCAAAAGAAAAGGCGTGAACATCGCCTTCTAAAGAGCTGGCTCACGGATATAGACACCGAGGGCGATGTTGCCAAGATGGCTCAAATTGCCTCTGAGATACTCTATACCAGTACGAACGGAGAGCGTATTGCACTCTTGTGGTCCAATGGCAATAAAGGATTCCAAAACGGCTTGTTGGCGCTGTATTTCCTGCTCTGCGCCCCGGAGCCCGAAGCGCCGCAGTGGCAGGCCTTGAAAACCCTGGCACAAAGGCACTGGCAGCTATGGCTGACGCTGGATCCGCTACAACTGATTGAAAAAATTTATTATTGCTGGGCTGACTACGCCTTCTATCCGGCCATTGACGATGAGCATATCGAGGCCGAATTGCGGCAAAACCTGCTCAAGCTGGGTGTCAGCGAGGCGCAGCTCGAAGCTCATACCCTGCTGACAGCACAACAGGTGGCTGCCTATCGCCCGGCCGATAAATGCTTCTGGCAAAGTTATATCACCAGGCTTAGCCGGTTTGCCGAAGCCGACCCAGAGGATAACAGCATGATAGGCCGCCGCCTCTGGCAGCAACAACAGCAGTTGTTGCAAGCGCTGGATTCTGGCCGCGAGCTGCCGAGGCTGAGCTTTTTTGGTCATCTCAAGGCCAACTTCCCCGAGACTCCCTTGCCGCAGGCGTTTTTCGAACTGTTTGATCTTTGCCTGCGGCAAAGCTTCAGCAAATCATTTACCGAACAGCAGGCGCAAAACCTCTGCCGCCAACTCAAGGCTTATCTGGCGTCGGGCGAAGGGCTTGAGCCCTTGACGCCCCAAGCCACGGCCGAGTTGCAGGACTGGGCGCCTTGCCGCTCGGACGACCCCACCGATGCGGTTGAGCTTAGCGACTTTGTCTGGCTGCTGCCTGAAGCGCAGGGGCGAGGTTTGGCCCTATTTCTCGCAGGCCTTGGAACCCAAAGCCTGTATTGGCTTCACCGGCCGAGTGTGGAGATGGCCTATGTCAACCACCTCATTGCCGAGGGTGGTCTCTCGATGGCGCAGCGCTGGGAAGATCAAAGCGTGGGACACAAGCGTCACAGCGACTATGACACAGGGTTAGCCTTTCAGAGTGCCAAGGAAAACTGGGCCCTCTCCTGGCTGGACAGCATAGGCGTAGCACCGCAAAGCACTGTCTATTTCGCCGTAAGCCAAGGCCGCGCCCCGGCCCCCTTCCTCAAACATTTGGCCGATGAGGGGCGACTGCCGGAGACCTCGCAGCTCTTGACCATAGACGAACGTGTACGCCTGCTGAAGTTGCTGGCACAAGCCCGGGTTGACGCCGAGCTTTTCAGCTCCTTCCTGCTGGACGAGTCAGCCGCGGTCCGGCAACTGGCCAAAGATTTGGCGCAAGGCTCTTAAGGAAGGCATTGATAAAAAGCAGTTGGGAACACCCCAATAAACGAGTAATAACAGGATAACTGCCGCGCCCTGACTCATGGCGCGGTCGCCGGTTGTTTAACAGGAAGTGCCTTACAGGCAACGACCGGCAAAAGCATTAATTTAATATCAAGGAAGCAATATGTCCCAGTTCGACAAAACCCTCAGCATTAGCCTCAAGCCACAAGATCCCGCCAGCATCGCCCAGGCGCTGCAGCAATACCGGCAACACCTGCACGATGGCAGCGCCTTTCGTCTTGAAGGCTCCCTGCTGTTCAATATCGAGTTTGTCAACGAGCAACAGCAGCCACTCAGCAATGACGATGCCGGCGGCAACCGCAACTTGCTGGTGCATGCACTCAGCGCCGCTCGAGTGCACCACACCTTTAAATATTGCACTGAAGCCGTGCTGTTTGCCGCAGCGCTGAACTTCCCCGAGCTATTGGACGAGATCAAGGCGACAGCCGAGGCCATGGTGGCCTTCTCCCGCTGTCGTAACGACTTTAGCGATCTCTTTATCGATGACTACAACGTCTTCGGGGTGGAAGCCCTCTACATGCTGGCCAGGCAAAATCCCGAATTGAGTCATTATCTGGCCGCCTTTCTGGTGCCTTACTGGGATTTGGACAGCGGCTACACACCCGTGGAACTGCTGGGCAAACTGGTAGAGGAGTTCGGCTGGCGCCGCGAACTGATCCACGCCTATCTGCACTGTGATGGCGAACAGAGCCGTCGCTGTTTTTTCCAAACCGCCGAGGGTGATCCAGTCAACCCCAGCCTGCTGGAACACTTTACCGAGCATGCTGACGATTACGCCTGGTTTAAGGCGCAGCTGCTCAAACGTCTAAAGCAAACCCCGCTGCTGGCCTATGCCGATGAACAAACGCTGGAAGAAACCCAGCCAATACTGGAATTCTTCTACAGCCTGGACGACTGGCCGGTAGAAGCGGAACTTGAAGACACTGAGCTGTGGCGGGATCAGGTCAAGAAGCAATTGATCTTGGGGCACAGGGTGGAAGATGAGGCGCTGGCGCTGCAGGATGCGCTCGGCGTTGAGCCCAAGGCACAGGTTGCCGAAGCCTGGCTGATGGACGACAGGCTCGCCCCCTGGCAGCAGGATAAAATCGATACCGGCAGCGCCCAGGCAGAGCAGGAAAGTGGCAAGAGCTCCGGGCAAACTCAAGGCGACTGCCAACTACCCAGCTTGGAAGAGCTGCCTTTTTTCCTGCTTAGCCATACCTGCAAGCAAAGTGACTTCGCACAGTTGGATGCAGCCATTGCCGATCGTCTGCCAGCGGCACTGGACAAGTTGCCGACCCACCTGGGAGGCGTCGCCTATGCCGCCTATCGGCTCGGCCGCCCCGAGTGCACAGCGGCAGAAACCCAGGCTCTGCTTGGTTGGCTGGAGCAGCATTTCCTCACTGCCTATATGCGTGTCTTCAATCGGCATGGTGGCAGCTTCAATAGCAATAATCCGCAGCATTTGACACTCAAGGCCTGGCTCACTGAGGCCAAGGAGCAGCAGGATGCAGGCGCTATGGCCGCCGTTGCCGATTCGCTACTGGACAAGGATGGCGGAACCCGCGGAAGCCAGATAAGCCGGCATCAAGCGGCCTACTGGTTGTTTTTCCCGGACGATGGTTTCCAGTGCGGCCTGCTCAGCCTGTTTTTCCTGTTAAATAGCCAACTGCCACAGGCTCACACCGAACTGCAGATCCTGGCCAAGCGCCACTGGCAATTGCTTTTGAAACTGGCGCCTATGGTGCTTATCAGCCGCATCAGTCAGTTTTACGCAAACTATGAGGGATATGCCGCCATAGATGATCCGCAGACAGAACAGAGCCTGCATCAAAAGCTGCTGGCACTGGGAGTCAGCGAGGCGCAGCTGGATGCCCATACTTTGCTGCAAGACAGGCGTATCGCGCGCTATGCGCCGGCCAACGAGCGCTTCTGGCAACGTTACCTGGAGCGATTGGCAAGCTTTGCCGAAGGCGATCCCGAAGATAACAGCATGATAGGCCGCAGCCATTGGCTGGCTCAACAAAAACTGTTGGATGCCCTCGGCTATTGCGATGAAACTGCCATGCTGGGGTTTATTGCCGATCTCAAGGCCTGTTTCCCGGAGCGCCCATTGCCGCAGCAAGCCTTTGAGCTATTTAACCTCAGCCTGCAACGCGGCCTGGAGCAAAGACTCAAACCGGCAGCGGCGAAGGCTGTATATGACAAGTTACAGGCCTATTTGCAAAGCGGCGAAGGCTTGGAAAACCTGACACCACAAGCCTTGAAACTGCCGGTTCTACAAGGTTGGGATCCCTACAGCGATTATCGCGGCAAGGTTGGCGTGGCAGACTTTGTCTGGCTGTTGCCTACCGAGATGGGAGAGCGACTGGCACTGTTTCTCAGCGGTCTTGGGAAACGAGGGCTGCACTGGTTGGGCTGTCCCAGTGTCAGGGAAGCCTATGTCAACCATTTAGTTGCCGAAGGCCATCTGAATATGGCCGAGCGTTGGCAGGATGAAGCGCTTGGGCACTCAAGCATCGGCGATGTCGATGTGAGCCTGCAACTTGAAGCCGACAAGGAATTCTGGGCGCTACTCTGGTTGGATAGGATAGGTGTGACGCCACAGGCCACTGTGTATTTTGCCATGCACGAAGGGCGGCAACCTGAGTCTTTCATTATTCACTTGGCCAGCCAGCAGCGGCTGCCGGATATGTCCAGGCTGCTGACCGCAGATGAGCGCAAACGCCTGCTGGAAATCATCGCCAAGTTTGATTGTCTGACCGAAGAAAACGCAGAGCCATTCAAGCAAGACGAGTCGAGCGTCGTCAAGCGTGTGCTGGGCAAGTTGTTTTAAGGCTAAAGAGGCGTTGCCGGTCAATGCGGCAACGCCTCTTTAAGATAGTTTCAGTTGCCTTTGAGTGAGCGCAGGAACAAACCTATGCCACCTGTCAGCAATACCAGGATCACCAAGAGATCAAAACTGCTCATGCTGCGCAGGCTAAAGTGAATGGTAGAGATCACCCCGAAGATCATTGCTGTGATAGAGCCAATCGCCAATAACCAGCCAAGAATATTCTTGCCGTTATAGAAAATCATCCCAACCCCCAGAATAAAGGGCACCAGGATCATACCACCTGTGATACCCCACTGGCTGCCAAATGCGGGGACACCATACAAGCGGGTGCCCAGACCAAAACTGCTGGATACCCTAATGGCGTTGAGCAGCATGTAACCACCACCACACATCATGATAAGGCCAATAAAAAATTGACCGACACCGCCGGAACTCCCTCCCGCTCCATTCATGTAAAACATCCTATATTCAATTGATTTATGCGGCGAAAATTCTAGCCGTTTTAGGCCCGGGCGGCAAACCGGGCCATAAGGTTACGAGTCGCGGCCGTTGAGGCGTTCAATAATCTGCGCCTTGGCTTCTTCCTGCGCCTGCTGCGCTTCCTCTTCCTGTTTCTGCCGCATCAGTTCGTTGAAGGTAATACGGGCAGCCTGAGCTTGCTCCGAGGCTTGCAGCTTACGTTCCTTCGCCGCCATGGCTTCATCTGTGAGGCGCTGCAACTCGGCAAGTGACTCATCGGGCGCATCCCCCAACTCCAGGTGCGACTCACTGCGGCTCAAGGCTTCACGGCGCAGCTGTTTTTTCAGCTCCCAGATGGCATCCAGGGCTTCCCGCTCGGCGTCGGCGGCTTCAATGGCGCTGTCCCGCAATTGCTCAAACTTGGCCAGTGCCTGACCTTCACGACTCCAGGGATCGACCTCAGGCAGATCCGAAATATTAATCACGGGATCCTCGTAACCATCCTGATGACTCAGGTCCAACATGGCCGCCTTGACCCCGGACATCATCAGCATCACGGCTATCACCAAGAGTGGCAAACCACCAACGATAGCCGCTGTCTGCAAGGTAGCGAGCCCACCCATAAACATCAGTACCGAAGGCATAAAAGACAGAGTAAAGGCCCAGAACAATCGGTTCCAGCGCAGTGGTTCCTCGGTGACATTGTTTTGCACCACGGACGCCAGAATATAAGAGATGGAATCAAAGGTGGTGGCGGTAAAGATGATGCACAAGAGGGTGAAAACAGCGATAACCAGATAGCTGAACGGCAACTGCTCCAATACGGCGAATATCGCCCTGGTCGCCCCTTGATCATTGAGGATCGCCACCACATCCAGCTCACCGGATAATTGCAACGACAAGCCGAAGTTACCCAAGATCATAAAGTACATGGCACAGCCCAGGGAGCCGAAGAAAATCGAGCCGGCCACCATCTGTTTGATGGTTCGGCCGCGGGAGATCCGCGCCACAAAAAGTCCCATGCTGGGGGCAAACACCAACCACCAGGCCCAATAGAAGATGGTCCAATCCTGAGGGAAGTGGGTGTTCTCAAAGGTGCCCAAACCACCGAAAGGCTCGGCCCAGGTCGCCATGATAAAGAAGTTGCTCAGCATCCGCCCCAGAGAGTCCAGGCCGGTTTCCAGCATAAAGATGGTAGGGCCGGCAAACAGAATAAATGCCAGCAGCGCCAGCGCGCCCCAGAAGTTGATATTACTCAGCACTTTAATGCCTTCGTCCATCCCCTTGTAGGAGGAATAGGCAAACAGCGCTGTGCACAAAAGTAATACGGCTATCTGACTGCCTGTGGTCGATGGCAGATCAAACAGGTAACTCAGGCCTTCGTTGATCAGTGGCGCCGCCAACCCCAGAGTGGTAGCCGCCCCGCCGAGCAGACCGAAGATAAACAATACATCGATAAACTTGCCGAGCTTACCGTGACTGCGGCCTTCACCTATGACAGGCATCAAGGCCGCCGACACCTTGAGCACTGGTTGCCTGCGGACATAAAAGAAATAAGCGATGGGGATGGCCGGGATCAAATAGATGCTCCAGGCGATGGGCCCCCAGTGGAATATGCCGTAAGTGGCTGCCCAGCGCACGGCTTCTTCACTGCCGGCTTGAAGCTGGAACGGCGGGTGTTGATAGTAATAGGCCCACTCAATAGTCCCCCAATAGAGGATGCTGGCGCCTATACCGCCGCAAAACAGCATTGCCGCCCAGGAAGCTGTGGCAAACTCAGGTTTTTCATCGGCATCGCCGAGCTTGATCTGGCCGATATCCGAGAAGATGATATAAATCATAAAGAAGAATGCCGCCAAGCCGAGCGACAGGTAAGCAAAACCCAACTTATCCGTCATAAACGCCTTGGCAACGGCTATCCATTCGGCGCCTTCTGCAGGAAATAGAGCCAGCGGGATCACCACCGCAAGCAGCAAGCCCAGGGCGCCAAAGAAAGTGGTTTTATCTATGAGTTCGAAGTGTTTTTTCATATTTTTGCTCTTCTGTTCGTCCCCGTTCGGGAGCTGGGGCCGCTGCTGGGCCCATGCCGGATAAAATAGGCGCAAGTGGCCATTCAGTCGATTATCTTTATCCGGAAAACGTACGAAAAGTGACGTAAATCAATAGGATGTTACGTGATGATATGTTTGTGTCCAGCTTGTATGAATTGCTGAATCGCTCAGTCGTTGCTGATTAAAGCGCCTAAGACCATAAGGATTTATGCTCTTGATTGCAAGTTTGCCCAGTCTGGGAGGTGTCATTCATAAAAGCCAAGGGGCCCACAGTCACAGGGGCCCCATACAGACAAAGTACCAACAACCGGCAGAATCCGGCTGTCAGTCTGCCGCTTCGCTACTGCTTCAGCTTCATCCAGGCGGCCTGGGTTTCACGACTGCTTCTTGGGTCCTTTGGCACCAGCCAAAGCAGCATCATATTCAGCAGTGAAGTCGAGAGCATAGCTCCCCAAAGCAGCATGAGAGAGAGTGTGATAAGGATATAACTGGCGTAGGAGTCCATAAAGGACAGGGCCAGACTGATCACCACACCACTCCCGGGTAATAACAGCAGAGTAATAAACAGCATCAAACATACCGTCTTGGCGACTGACCACCCCAGATTACGAGCCCTGCGACTGATAATCCTGTAGCCGAAATAGAGGCTGGGCAGTAACCAAAACATGATGAGCGTCCCTGTCCCCTGCCCTTCAAGCCGCAGCAGAGAGCGCAACGCAAAAGAAGGGGAACCGGAAGTTTGCACCATAAAGATTAGCAATCCGAGAAACAATCCGTTGCAGATCCCCAGTATCATACTGCTGCGAAAGAAAGCCAACGCCGGCGTCTGACGATCGGGATCGCACCCCTTACGATGAGCCAGCAAAGGGTGTTCCGGTTCAACTTTTACCAAGGGAGGACGAAACAGGTAAATCAATAACTGCGCCACCAGCCAAACAACAGCGCAGCCCAAGGCAAACATCAAGCCAAGCCAAGGCATAGTCTTGTCAAACTGGATCATGCTCAGTAGCGTTGGATAAGAGAAGCCGAACAGGATGTTCACCAATGCCAGAGGCACACCTCCCAAATACCCGAACGCCCGTCGACCAATAGCAATATGCGCTGCCAGCAACCCCGCACCTATGCTGAGTTGTAGCCCTGTTGCCAAGATAGCCAACAGTGAAATAAAGAAGTCGACCTCTTGGATTGCCAGCAGCAGTGAAGGTGAGAACATGTACACCAGTTGCCACTGATAATGGATAGCCAGTATGGGCAGCAGCGCAATAAAATAGCGACTCCGGTCGCGGGCTTTTTCCGCCCCGCCAAACTCTGGCTGAACAAAGAGATCGCTAATCACCCTCGCCATGCTGTTGGCCGATTGTCTCAATCCCATTCCTCATCCTCCTCGGTATCAGAGTGCAAGCTCAAAAATGCTTGCCATTCAGGGCTGTTGCCATGGCGCAGACTCAATTGATACAAGGCATCGCCTTCACCACCAAAGAAGTTTTCATGGTCAACATCCAGTGCATTGCCGTATTCGGTAATAAGAGGCAGGTACTGCACATCCTGTAATCCCAACTGCAAGGCACAACTGGCCAGCGGCGTCCCCCAGTTGGCGCCATCACATTGATCACTGCCGTCAAAACCGCGGCAAAACTGCTGCAGAATTTGCGCCATCAGCGGCAAGGCTTCGGCATGACAGGCTGAACGTTGGAAAAAACTGGCCTCATCCCATTGCTGTTTGCCATCGGTAAACCTAAAGGCCAAGGTCTTGCCGTGCAACAGCTTGCTGCAATCCTGAGTCAGTGACTGCAGTTGCCGCAGCGCGTCGAGTTGGCCTTCGGTACTTTCGAGATCGGCAACCTTTATCAACGTATGTCCAAAGCATTGCAGCGCCTGGCGCTGCGCCTCACTCAGCCTCCAGTTGTGCTGCCAGTGACAGGACTCCAGGGATAACGGGATAGGGCTGCCTTGCCACTGTGCAGGCTCAGGGAAAGGGCAGCGCAGCAGTTCTTCGCGATCCGAGAAGATCAACTCTGTACCTACATGCAGCAGTTGCCCCTTTGCCAAGAGGGTCAAAGGCGGCGTTTGCGGATCCAATGCCAACCTGACCCCCAAACCATCAGACCAACTCAGCCACAGCCCATCGGCCTGCCAAATAGAAGTATCCAACTGTTCGAGATGGAAAAGCGCATCCTCTTCGTCTTCACAAAGCCGCACAACTCCGGCCTCCGAGCGCTCACCATTGTCGAGATTGAGCCATTCAACTCCAATGACAACACCCGCATCTGTCTCTCGAATCACTGGGATGGCCGCCAGGGCTCGTTGCGGACAAACCGCAATCGCCCCAGGTTCAGGGTCCCATTCAAGCACTGAATCGTCCAGGGGAAATACCTTGAACTTCACTCCTTCGCCCTGGATATCAATGCGAACCATGTAGTGCAGTTCTTCGTCTTCATCTATGACATGCATAAGCAGGCTGTTGTCCGGCCCGGCATAAAGACGTTGATTGAGATTAGTGTTATTCAAACAAAAGTAAGGCCCATCCTCATCCAGATAGTCATAACCACCGCCAAAACAATCTTCATCATACAGCTGGGCTGAAATCTCGCTGACAGCGCCAACTTCAGGAATAAGAGGCAGGCGTTGCATGGTTAAGTCCGTATCCTTGTCCATCTCATAAAACAGCACCAGCAAGGCATCACCATCACTGTTGACAACACCCTGGACACTACCAAATTTGCTTTGATAATCATGCAGTAAACGGCATTGCTGCTGCGCGGGATCGTACAGATAGAAAGCGCCAAATTGGTTGCCAAAAACACAGGCGCCATCCCGGGTTTGCCCTTTCAGGGTCACCAATCCCTTGGATGAACTCAACTCGGCAGCCCAAAGCAGTTCGGTGCCACCTTCATCGAACGGACGCATCTGTATTAGATGGAGAACCGGGCCACCTATATCAGACTTTACTTTCAGCAACCTGGGGCCCAATTCGCTGGCCCGGGCGTATCTCTCTGGATACGGGGCAAAATCCAAAATCTCAATCACAAAACAACCCTTTGTTATTTATGATAATTACCTTTGGTTAATCATCATTTCATTGATAATCGTCTTCATCCTGACGGCTCATTTCATATGGCAAGCGGCGGGTAAAGTCCTCGCTATCAGGGGTATCGGCATACTTGCCGAGCAAGGTATCCAGATTGCCATCCTGTTGGAAAAACAGCTCATGATCGACATCGATACAGTTGAGGTATTGGGCCACCAGCGGCAGATATTGGCTGCCGGCCAATCCCAATTGCAACGCACAGTCGGCCAGCGCCGGCTTGCTGGAGTGGGGATCGCTGTAACAGTAATGGAGCCGCTCATTGGCAATGAATAGCCCCAGCAGACGCGCCATATAGTTCCGGCCTTCCAATTGGAGGGCCACAGCCTCAAAGAAGCGCGCCTCATCCCAGCTTTCGTCGGCATCATAAAAACCGAGGCGCAAGTCTTTACCCGACTTGAGCGATTCAAAATCTGTCAATGCCCGCAGCACCAGCTTGTCCAAGGCCTCAAGCCTCGCACTCGCTGACTGCAGATCCCTGACTTCGATTCGCGAAAAACCGAGCAAAGGGGGAACTGTATCCTGTACCTGGGCCAGGGCATGGAAGCTGCTCCATTCTGTCTGCTGTAATTGCACAGCAAAGCTCGCGTCCATGGCGGCGGGCGCTTGGTTCATCTGGCTGGCCAGATCCAAAGTGGGGTTGGGATTGACGCGCCACAGATAATGCCAGTCGGTCAGCAAAGCTCCCTTGCCGAGGAGCTTCATGCCCTCCTCGTCGTATAAGTCATCTTCGCCATCCGGAAGATACAGGGGTGAGCGCCACTGTCCGTCCAGAGAAACCTTGCGGGTCGCACCGCCATGCCAGCCAAGCCAAAGCGCCGCTTCGTCATTGCAGTAGGCAATATCATCCAGCTGTAGCCAGAAACGCCCCAGGGCCTCTTGCCAGTCGAGATTGTCGACATCGGCCGGAGCCAACAGCATGTCGGCGTCATCGGCCAGTTGCTCACGGGTAAATTGACGCACGCAAAAACGGCCTATCTCGCGGCCAAGGCGCAAGTCGATGCGCTGCAACTGATACGCCAGCGCCTCGGTTTCAGCATCAGCTACCCGGCTCAACTCCATGGCCGGCAGGATAAGCTCACCACGCTCACTGTCCAGCGCCAGGGCACACTCCCAGAGCGCTTCATTCCCCGGCGGATTGGGCAGAGGCATGGCCACCACCTGCAAGGGCTCGGAATAACGGCCCTGCCATTGAACTCGGTTAATGTTACTACCTACGGGGTCACTGCCCACGAGGTTACTACCCACCAGATCATTGCCCACAAGATCATTGCCGACGACAGCCATAGGGTCCAGCCGCAGCAAAAACTGCCAGGCCTGGGACCGACGATGCCTACTGCGGTGGCAATGCAGGATCAAGCTGTTATCCGGCCCGGCATAGAGGCGATCGGTAAAACTCAGCCCCATGCTATCCGGCAGTCCGGTCTCATCGACCTCGGCCCAAGGGCTGCCCTGATTATCCACCTCATCATTCAGCTGCATGGCAGCCGAGGGCGAGAGATCCCTGTCCTCCAGCCAGTGCCAGAGCATTAAATCGTAACAGCAGCGCCGGTCATTTTCGCCCAGTGATGCCAGGGTTCGGCCATCACTCAATACCGCGACTTTGAGATATTCCATCCCGGTATGAGCCAAAAACTCCTGCTGCCGACGCGCCAGATCCACCAAGTAGATACAGCCCTGCTGATCCCAGATAACGCAGCTCTGCTCACGCCCCGGCACTCCATGGAAACAGCCACTGACCTGCATAGTGCCCTCGGCCATGGGAAAGTCTGTGCTCCAGACGAGCCGATAACCCGAGCCTGTATCTGCCGCTCCATAGAGATACAGGCTCGGGCAGCCATTGTCCGCATCGATATAGATGAGTTTACCGTCGCCAACCGGCGAGCATGTGAATGACATATTTCCTCGTTCTTCAGATCATAGGGCTCTGGCTTTAAGCTGGGGCGACACACTTGAGACAGAGCCACACAAAGCGTGTTGTTGCATTGACCTCAGTCCAGATAAGCCCCATCCTCGAGGCGAAGCTCGGCAGGTAAGAGGTCGTAAAACTGCTTACCCTCCAGGGTATCGGCATACTTCTCCAGCAAGTCCTGCAAATGGCCGTCCTGCTGGAAAAACAACTCATGATCCAGATCGATACACTTAAGGTAGCGCGCCACCATAGGCAAAAATCGACTGTGACTCAAACCCAGTTGCAACGCACAATCTGCCAGCGCCGGCTTACCCAGTGCCGGGTCACTAAAGCAGTTGTGGCATGATTTGTCGCGTATGAATGAGAGCAGCAACTGCAACATCAGATTCCAGGCCGGCTCCTGAGTCACGACGGCTTTAAAAAATTGCGCTTCATCCCAGCTCTCATCGGCATCATAAAATCCAAAGCGCAGGTCTTGGCCTGATTTGAGAGATTCATAACCACGCAAGGCCTCGCTCATCAAGGTCGTCAGAGCCTCGAGTCTGGCACTCTCGGATTGCAGATTGTTGACCTCAATCCGTTTATATCCAAGTAGAGGGGGGATCTCCTGCGGTTCTGCAGTTGCACTATTTAAGCTGCGCCAGTATTCGCTGCTTGTAGCAATGTCGCAGCTCGCTTCCATGGCAGCCGGTTCAGTATCTAGCTGGCTGGCCGCATCCAAGGCTGGATTGGGGTTGAAACTCCACAGATACTCCCAGTCGGTCAGCAAAGCGCCACTGCCGAGCAGATTCATTTCATCGGCATGGTATAAATCACGCTTGCCATCGGGGAGATAAAGGGGCGAGCGCCACTGCCCGTCCAGAGAAACCTTGCGGGTCGCGCCACCATGCCAGCAAAGCCAAAGTGCCGCTTCGTCATTGCAGTAGGCAATATCATCCAGCTGTAGCCAGAAACGCCCCTGCGCCTTTTGCCAGGCCAAATTGTCTAAATCGGCCGGGCCCAACAGCATGTCGGCATCGCCGGCCAGTTGCTCGTGGGTATAATGACGCACACAAAAACGCCCTATCTCGCGGCCAAAGCGCAAGTCGATACACTGCAACTGATACGCCAGCGCCTCGGTTTCAGTATCCTGCGCCCGGCTTAACGTCATTGCCGGCAGGATAAGCTCGCCGCGCTCACTGTCCAGCGCCAGGGCACACTCCCAGAGTGCCTCGTTTCCTGGCGGATTGGGCAGTGGCATGGCCGATAATTGCAAGAGTTCGGGATAACTTCCCTGCCATTGAACTTGGCTAAGATCACTGCCCACAACAGCCATGGGATCCAGCCGCAGCAGGAATTGCCAAGCCTCCGCCTCATCGCGCTCACTGCGGTGACAGTGCAAGATCAAACTGTTATCCGGCCCGGCAAAGAGGCGATCGGTAAAACTCAGCCCCACTCTGTCCGGCAGTCCGGTCTCGTCGACCTCGGCCCAAGGGCCGCCCTGATTATCCACCTCATGGTTGATACACTGAACGGCTGAGGGCACGGGAACATTGCCATCCCGCCAATGCCAGAGACAGACTTCGTAGCAATAGCTAGACTTATTTTCACCCAATAATGCCAGGGTTCGGCCATCACTCAATACCACGACTTTGAGGTTTGCTATCCCAGTTTCGGCGAGTAGTTGCTGCTGCCGTTGCGCCAGATCCACCAAATAGAGGCAGCCTTGCTGATCCCAGATAACGCAGCTCTGCTCACGCCCCGGCACCCCATGAAAACAACCGCTGACCTGCATAGTGCCCTCGGCCTTGGGAAAGTCTGTGCTCCAAATGAGTCGATAGCCAGAGCCACTGTCTGCCGCTTCATAGAGATACAGGCAGGGGCAGCCATTGTCCGGGTCAATATAGATGAGTTTACCGTCGCCAACCGGCGAACTTGTGAATGACATACTTCCTTATCCTTTTCTCATCAATGACAGTTACTTATAGTCATCATCTTCGTCAAATTCGTCATCGTCGTCATAGTCGCCTTTCTCGCCCAGCTTAAACTCCGGGTCGTTATAGGGGCTTGGGACCGCCGCCAGGAAAGCCGCCAGCTCTTGCGAGCCCTGATGTTCGGCAAAGATCACTTTCAAGGTGCGATTGATATGAAATGGATGCACGGGCAAGGCACTGAGAACATTGAAATAGTCCGCGAGTTGCGGCAGTGCCTGCCTGTGCTGGCTGAGCGCCAAGGCAGCCTCGGCCAGCACAGGCCGCCCCTTGGCTCCCAGCAAACACCTGGCCTGGGGCAGACGGCAGTATGCCGCCAGGATGGCCGCTATCAACTCAGGCCCCTGCTCCAGACGCACGGCATAGTGGAAGAAGTCGTATTCACTGTGCCGATTCCCCAAACCATCGACAAAGGCAAACCAAAGCCTGCCAGGCTCAGTAACTGCACTATGGGTTATTTTCTGCTTCAAGCGGTCAAGCCAGCCGGCTCTGGTTGCTACTGGGACTCTGGTTGCTACTGGGGCTAAGGGCGCTCCGTACGCCTCCCCCAGGGTCTGCTCCAATTTGGGGAGCACCACCAGTAGCTGCTGCAAGAGTTGCAACCTGCCTTGATTTGATGTCAGATCGTCACAATAGAGAGTCACCCTGCCACTGGGGCAAGGCTCGGCCTGTAGTTGGCTGGGAATTTGCAGCGGCTTGGGTTGATAGCTGCAGCAATTGAGCGGGCACTTTTGCTGTTCGGCAGCCAGCAGGCTCTGGGGCACAGCAGCCTGGGAATCGATGTCGACCGAGTAGTGACTGGGCTCATCGAGATCACCGAATGCCAACCAGAGCCGCCCTTGGTTAACCCCCTTAATCATGACCAGATCACCACCATAGTGGCTCAAGGGGCGCCACTGCCCCGCCGCATCTTGGCTGCCCAGTTGGTACAGAGGGGAAAGCCTCTCGCCCTTCGGTGACACCTTTTGCATCACACCCCCTTTCCAGCCCAGCCAGAAGACTTGCTCCTGCTCGCAAAAATAGCTGCAAGTCAGGCTGTTGATCAGTTGCTGCCACTCGTCGTTATCCTGGTGGGATATCTCACCGGCGGCAATCCGCTCCAGCGCTTCCTGAACCGCTTCGGCATCATATTCATCACAGATATCGGCCATGGACGGCAAACGCACCCCGGCATCGATTTGACGGCCGAGGTTCATATCTATCAGCTGCAACCTGGCTTCGTAACGCACAGGCTCGCCCTCGGCCTGATGACGGCTCACGCCATCGGCGGCCAGGGTAGTGATAAGGCCGTTGGCACGGTTCTGGAACCAATAATCCTGCGGTGAAACCTGCACTGGAGCCGGTTTCCCCGGCAAAGGCTGTTCGGACCAGGTTTCGTTTGACGGGTCAAAATACACCAGTTGCTGAAAGCGGAAGCGATAACCGCCATGCTCATTGCGACCATAAAAGGCCACTCGTCCATCCCGGGTCAGAATCAGTGACTCAGGCTCGATTTCGGCACTCACAGGCCAATGCTGCACCGGCTCCATGGCCGCGAGATCGACCTTGAGCAAGCTGTGGCCGCGGCGCGCAGCGACGCCCACCCGCCCGACCACCCACAGGGTCTGTTTGTGGCTATCGAGCCAGGCCCCGGGGGTTCCGGTGATTTGCAAATCCAGCACCAGCTCACGACTGCGCGCCTGATAATCGCAGACAAAAAGCAGTCCAGTTTGGCCCAAGGCCAGAAAGCGAGTGTCATCCAGCCATTGCAACAAGGCCAGCTCGCCATCCTCGGTTCCCGGCAACTCACATTGCCACAACAGGGTGTCGGCCTCATCAGCGCTCTGGATAACCTGAATAAGCTCAGGGCCGATAAAAAACAGCTTGGCCTGTTGCAGGCGGATATTGGTTCTTACATTGGCATTCATTGAGTTATTCCTGTGATTTGCAATCAGGCGGGGGAAATCGGCCAGGGCAAATCCTGGACAAAACGGCGATATTGGCGGCTCTTGAGCAGCCCCTGGCCGTGGCGCCGTTGAATAAGCGGCACTGAGTGCTGTTGATGGAAGGCGGCGCCTGGACCATCAGCCAGCATATTGAAGTAACGGGCCAACAAAGGCAGATAAGCTATGTCATCACCGGCCAGCGCCAGCACTGTATCCGACAAGGCCGGCTTGTCGGCGCCGCTGCGCAGACTTGCCGCATCAGGATAGGCCAGCAGCTTCTCAACGGCTTCGGCCAACAGCTCGGCGCCGCCCGGCACAACTATCAGCGCGGCCACAAACTGCGCCTCGGTCCATTCACTGCCATTTCTGTCATTAAAGCGCCACTCCAGGCGCTCACCCTTGGCGCTGTTTGGTAAGTCGGCCAGACGGCTGACCATCTCTTTGGCGCTGGCCAGCAAACACTCCCCCAGTTCCAGATAATCGGCCTCAATAATATTGAGCCCCGCCTCACCATGGGCCAGGCTCTGCTGCTCACTCATCACCAACTCAGGTTTAGGCCAGAAGTAACAGGGCAAACTCTGGCAATCGGCGTCCCCTGGCAGCATGGGCGTGACAGTACTGGTATCCAGTGCATATATCTCGAACCCCACCAGCAACAAACGATTAGCCGTGGGTGAGGTCAATTGATAGTCATAGTGGTCAAAGGCAACCAGGGCAAAGGGATTGGCTTCGTCGCCGGGGAGTGGGCATTCGTTGGCGCAATAGCGAGGCGACAACGCCTTTAGGCGGAAGTGTTCCTCTGGCGCCAGATAGCCCTTAATCAGCTCGCCACTACGCAACCTCAGCCAAAAAGCGGCTTCATCCCGGCAAAGGCGGATACCGCTCAGCCCGTCAGACAGGCTTTCGAGCGCGTCAGTCAGCTCTTCTTCATCACAGGCATCTTCACCGCTCCTGAGCGACTCAAGCAAAGTGGAAAACTCATCCGGATCCAACAAGCCATCATGGCTGTCAAACCAAAACACCGGCTGTTGCCAAAGCACGTCAAGGGATTCGAGTGCCACCAGTTGCAACTGCAACCCAATGCGTGGACTGTCACCGCTCTCATCCAACAGACACTCAGAAACCGGCAATAAGGCCAACTGCCGCTCAGGGCAAAGGTGTATGCTCGGGTAACGGCGAGCTTTAAGCAGCGGTTTGCCCTCAATCCGGTGAAATTGGCTCTGGCCGTCGACCACATTGGTGCACCAGAAGCCATGCTCCCGCTGCGCCAGAGAGCCGAATTTACGCTCATAGAATAAAAAACAACCGTCACGGCGCCGCACCATGGTGCTGCCAAGGCGGCGATTATCCAGATATTCAGGCAAGCAGATATCCTTAATCGGTCGCCAGTCGGCCAGCGACCAGCCAAGAAGACAGGGATATTCATCATCCCCTCTTGGCTGCTCGGCCACATACCAGAACTCGCCTCTGTCTTTATCCAGCCAACCATGACCATAGATGCCAACATTTGGCAGATTGACCATCAGCCGAGGCCCGGTTTCGATATCACCGGTATAGATCTGCCCGGAGCAGGTGGCGACCACAAATTCGCTGTCGCTGTAGAAGGCGCTCAGCACCACTTCATCCTCGGCCTGGGGCAACTCATACTGCCAAAGCAATTGCTGACGGCCATCAGCCAGCGGCGTCAACAGCTGCAACTGCGGGGCACCAGTCTGCTTCGGGGAATGTAAAATCCATTTGGCAGCAGTCATCTGAGACTCCTGTTGTTCACAGTAAAGAGATAGCCGCGTCCGCAAATCGAAGTGGCATAATGAAATAGCCCCAAAGCACCCATCAAACATAAAAACAACTTGGCATGGCTAATGGGGCTTGCCAGGTGCGGATGCAGAGCAAATAAAGGGGAAGGTAACGCTTGGCCTAGATTAACCAGAAGCCTAATGGGAAACTGAACGACAATAGCAGTTTTCAAAACAATCCTTTTCGATAGCCTTAAGGCCTGGGCCCATCCAGGGCTCACAGATGTAAGCTAGGCAGCACTATTGGTTTATGCCCCCTAGAGTAAAGAGAGTGAATTTTGACGCTCAAACCGCTCCATGACAAGCTTGAAAGCCATTAAAGTGATGCCAATCAATAGCAAGTAAATAAAAATGAAACAGCAGATGAACATGAAAAAGGCTTTTATGCTCATCACTGCCTCTTATCGATCAGTTAAAGTATTCAGGCAAATCTGTCGTCGGAAAGGGTTTGCAGTGGATCTTTGCCCTGTTCATACCAACCATCACGGGTATTTTGCACGCAATCAAATGCCTGAATATAAGGCTTGATATCTATGATGGGGGTGCCATTGAGCATATCGATTCCCTTAACATGAATGCGGTTGCCCTCTAAACGGTCAATCTCCAGTATCGACAGGCCTATGGGATTGGGGCGCTTGGGGGAGCGGGTAGCAAATACACCGCGCAGTTGGTTATCGAGAAAAGGTTTAACCTTGAGCGCGCCCTGCTTGCATTGATGCAGATGAAACAGCACATAAACATGAGAAAAACCATCGAGGTCCGCCAGCCCTTCGGCATAGTCGGGATGGATCACCAAAACCCCTTGATTATCGGCGACCTTGCTGCCCTGAATCGGCATATTGGCCAGTTCTGTGTACTGGGTTTCGGCGTGGCCTATGGCGGTAAAGCTGACAACTTGCATAACAACTCCGTTGCAAATACAGAATTGCAGTCTACCTCAGCTTGGCAAAGGGGTCTTCAAAGCAACTCACATTCTTAGGGAAGTGCTTCTTGCAAAGGACTAAGGCCATTTGCGGCTTACAGCCTTGCATCCAGACTTATAAGCCGACGCAGAGCACACATGGTATTTGTTTGCACCTTCCTTAGGGCAAGCTCAGCAAAGTTTCGCCGTGAAAGTACTGTTTTCTTAGGCTTATGCCCTCTTCAGAGTTCAACACCTGATCCAGGTTAGCTTGAAAGCGCATTACCAGTTCAGGCGGCACCTTGGCACTGAAGGCAAAGCACAAGGGCCTGTGACTCACCTTGACCAAGGGCTGTATTATCTCGGGGTCGTAGCCCCCGTGTCTCAGAGTGCTGAGTAAGGTTAACCTATTGCTGGACAGCAAGCTGGCCCGGCCGCTGTTGAGCACCTTGACTGCCTGCTCCAGGCTACTGGTACGTACCAAAAAAGCCGGATCGAAACCCTGGCTCAGCAGCAACTGCTCGCCGACATCTTCCCTGACGGTTGCCACCAGCAAATGCTTGGCATCCTCCAACTTGGTCAGCGCAGGCGCTGAGCGTTTGAGTGCATAGAGATTCAGCTCCAGGGTGCCAAGGCTGCAGGCCCATTGAAACAGCGGTTCCCTCACCTGAGTACGGGTTGTGGAAAACAGCACCACGTTATCGCGACTCCCCAACATATAGTAACCACGGGCCCAGGGCAGAAGTTCTATGGTCTGGGGCTCTGTACCTGTCCGCCGCCAAACGGCCCGCAGCACATCGGTGGCAAATCCGGATACTTCCCCATTATCCAGGCTGAAGTTATAGGGTGGATACTCTTCCGTGAGATATCTGAGTTGACCAAGCCCCACGGCAGCCTGAACGCTGCAACAATAGAGCAATAGCGGAAGCAGCAAGCGCATAACTATCCCCCGAGACAACAGTATCTATTAAGTGTTGTCAAAGGCGGCTCAATATACAAACCCGGGTTTCAATGCTTAGTAAGCTTTTGTATTCATATGTTTTTCAACAAAACCGTTCGAAACGAGAGTCCTGGCATCCGGCAAGCCACGTCAGCAGCCCGTAAAGGGCTTGAATTATTTTTCACGACGCCTTGAGCATGGAACACACTTAAAGGCTCTCAAAATGTCAATTTACCCCCTTAAAATCGCGATTTAAGCACTTCTCAAAACCATGATTTTAAAGGTTTTATTTTTAGTGATATTCCAGAGTGCCGATGTTAGCCTGCAAAGGTTTTTGGGAAGGCGCCAACAAACCCCATGCTTGCCTGCATAGGCAGAGCTAGCAAAGAGAGTTAGCGCCCTCCTTGGTTAAAGGAAGCCGTATGGATATTATTGATAAAGTTTTTCAGCAAGAGGATTTCTCACGCCAGGATTTGAGCGACAGCCGTTTTCGCCGCTGCCGCTTTTATCAGTGTGACTTCAGCCATTGCCAGCTAAGGGATGCCAGTTTCGAGGATTGCAGTTTCATTGAAAGCGGCGCCGTCGAAGGGTGCCACTTCAGCTATGCCGATCTGCGCGATGCCAGTTTCAAGGCCTGCCGCCTGTCTTTGGCCAATTTCAGCGGTGCCAACTGCTTTGGCATAGAGTTCAGGGAGTGCGATCTCAAGGGCGCCAATTTTTCCCGGGCCCGTTTTTACAATCAAATCAGCCATAAGATGTACTTCTGCTCGGCTTATATCTCAGGCTGTAACCTGGCCTATGCCAATTTGAGCGGCCAATGCCTGGAAAAGTGCGAGCTGTTTGAAAACAACTGGAGCAATGCCAACCTCAGCGGCGCTTCCTTGATGGGCTCCGACCTCAGCCGCGGCACCTTCTCCCGCGACTGCTGGCAACAGGTAAACCTGCGGGGCTGTGACCTGACCTTTGCCGATCTGGATGGGCTCGATCCCAGACGGGTCAACCTCGAAGGGGTCAAGATCTGTGCCTGGCAGCAGGAGCAACTGCTGGAACCCTTGGGAGTCATAGTGCTGCCGGATTAGTTCAAAGGCAGACTCAAGCGACAAGCGGGTAAATATCACTTGAGTTCCCGCTTGCAACAGGGCAGATTCAGCTATAGCAGAGCATAACCGCCGAAATGCCGTTTCTCTGCTGTCGCAGCCGGCGTTATACCTTCCCTTCAAAGGAGGCATTATGAAGACTCAACTGCAAGCTGAACTGGCCCAGGTCAAGCGCTCTTTGGTAATCACTCAACTGCTTGGGGCCCCCGGCATGTTGCTCATAGGCCTGGCACTCTATGGCCTGGTTGTCGCCGAAGGTGATGCCTTCGCCCCGGCGCTCAATAACCCCATCAACTGCTATCTGCTGATCGCCATAGGCTCGGCCATCGCCCTCTGGGAGGCGTTGAAGGTCATCAAGCTCTCCAAAAAACAAACGCAGATCCTCAAACAGTTGGACGAACTCAACTAAGCCTCAATACCGGCAGGCCACCAAAAGCCTGTTATCAGGAGAGAAAGCCCATGGAACTGGAAATCCAAGTCACTTTTCGCACTGGAGACAGCATAAGAACCCGGCGTTACAAGAGTGAGCAAGGTGCCCTGCGCGGCATTTGGAAATGGCTCAGCAAGCATCAGGACAAGGCCGATATTCAGGCCAGCTTCTTTTCCCCCGAACTCGGCCACCGCGCCTTTGAGCATCCGGAGCAGCTCAGCGAGTTCGAGCCCAAAACCATAGATAACTTTTATCAATCCAGAGCCTGGCTGGCACTCAGATATCAAGTGCTGCAAACTCACGAGCACAAATGTGTAGAGTGCAATCGCACTAAAGCCGAACACAATATAGTGCTGCATGTTGACCATATTTTGCCCCGCAGCAAGTACCCGCACAAAGCGCTGGACATTAATAACATGCAAATACTTTGTGAAGATTGCAATCTGGGTAAGTTGGATAAATGATCACTATGACTTGTCGCCCTATTTAGGGTGAGGTATTCTGTAACCTGTTTGTAAAAATTGACTCAAGGAAGAGGGGCGGCCAGGGCTGTTGCAACAGGGACACCTCACAAAAATCGAACCTTTCCTTTATATATCAATTGTTTGACTCGACTCAAAAAATTTTGATCTCAAACTGTTAGAGTCGCGGTTTAATTTATTATTCGCTTCTGCCGAGCCTGTGCCCTTGACACTGCTGTTGGCCGGAACTGTACCCCAGACCAGCGGCGCTTCGAGAGAATGCCACAGGGCGATCACAAGCCAGCACGGAAGTAGAACACCGAAAAAACGGAAGTTAGCTCATGAAGAATATAATAATCGCTATCGTTTTGACCGGCCTGATGGCCTGCAGTACTACCCCCAACACCATAGTCTTCGACGGCAGCAGTGCAGAGTCGACCCAACAGGATGTCATCAGACTCATGGCGCAGCTGAACTCCCATGACAAACAGGAATTTGTCATGGCCTTGTTGGCAATCCAACTGGCCGAGTTCGACACCCCATTGGCAGCGCTGAACCACTCGGATCGCAACGGCCAGATGGACTTCGGCCTGATAGGGCAAAAGATTAATGGTCTGGACTTTGAACAAGTACTTGAACTGGCACACAGCAAAAGTGACAAGGCCAAGCCCCGCCAACCGCTGCCTTAACCCGGCAAGTGAAAGCTCAATCTCGGCTTCTTGGTGTGGTTTCAAATCATGACTTTAAATCATGACTTTAAATCATAGCCTGAAACAATAACCTCTTTCTGCGGTCGGCTGCCCCGGCCGCAATCCCAAGCTGACGCACTTGCCATGGGTACTCGGCGGCAAATAAAGCTAAGTGAAAGCTAAGTGATTGAATTTATATTTGCCTTATGGCGGCAAACTGATTACCATGCGCCCGCATCGCTCACCATTCATTCACTGTAGAGGAGAAAACATCATGCAAAACACATCAACCTCCTTTGCAGGTCTTGTCCGCTAAATAGCAGAAAGCTATCCAACTGATTTAGTAGCTTTCAAGTAAAGCTATCGCTTCGGTCAACTGGCCTGCCAATACGTTTATCGTTTAAATCCTGTTTAAAGGAATTGGTCTATGGGCAGATCCGTCCAAAAACTTACTGAAAGCGTCAGCCTGATTGCATCCAAAGAAACCTGGGTAGAAGGGCTGGCAATACAACAACTGATAAAAACCTCTGAATTGGCCTGTATGCAGCACGTGGCAGGAATGCCGGATCTGCACCCCGGCAGAGGCTATCCCATTGGTGCGGCGTTTTTTGCCGTCAACAGAATCTATCCTGCCTTGGTCGGCAACGACATTGGCTGCGGCATGTCACTGTGGCAGAGCTCGCTGAAGCTATCCAAGGTCAAGCTGGATAAGATGGCGAACAAGTTCAAACTGATAGAACAGCCTCTGGATGAAACCTGGGCGCAAACAATTGCCGAGCGCAAGCGGGAAAAAAGCATAGCCATCACAGGCTTTGACCAGGCGCTTGGAACCATAGGTGCCGGTAACCATTTTGCCGAGTTTCAGGCGATAGAAACTGTCTATGACCAGGCGGCGCTGCAAGAGCTGGGGCTGGACAGCCACTATCTGCAACTGCTGGTGCATTCCGGCTCCAGAGGCCTGGGGCAGGCAATTTTGCAGGAACATATCCGCCGCTACAGCCACCAAGGCCTGAGTCCGGAAGATAGCGAGTTCAGCGACTATCTGGCCAAACACGATGAGGCGCTACGCTGGGCCGAGTTGAACCGCGAGCTGATAGCATGCCGCTTCCTGGAAGCGATCAACAGCTCTGGCAGCTCGGTGTTGGATGTGAACCACAATCTGGTATCCCCCAAGTGCATAAACGGAACCCAAGGCTGGTTGCACCGAAAAGGCGCCACCCCGAGCGATAAGGGTTATGTGGTGATCCCGGGATCCCGCGGCGACTACAGCTATCTGGTGAAACCCTGCGCCGCTGCGGGCAACGCCGCCGATATCAGCTTGTTTTCACTGGCTCATGGTGCCGGGAGGAAATGGCAGCGCGGCGAGTGTCAGGGCCGCCTGGCGCACAAGTTCAGCCGTGAAGATCTCTACCTCACCGCCCTGGGAAGCCGGGTGATCTGCGGTAACAAGACACTGCTGTATGACGAAGCGCCCCAGGCCTACAAAAAATGTGCGACTGTGGTTGGCGATATGGTCGATGCCGGTTTGATTGAGGTTGTTGCCAGGCTGCGCCCTGTGCTGACGTTCAAAACCAACGGGGAGTGCTGCTGATGATACTGCTGCAACTGTCGGCCGGAACCGGCCCGATTGAATGCTGCCGCGCTGTGGCCCTGGCGGTGCAAACCATAGAGCGGGAGTGTCAGGCGCAAGGCATAGGCTGCGAGTTGTTGGAGGTGACTCAGGCAAACGCTAAAACCGGCGTCGCCTGCTTCAAGTCGGTCTTGCTGCAACTCAGTGCCAATGATGAAGCCCGGGCCAAGCACTTGGCGCTGTCTTGGCAGGGAGCCATGCTCTGGAGCTGCCAAAGCCGCTTCAGGCCCGGGCACAAACGCAAAAACTGGTTCTTCAGCGGCCAGATGTTTGAGGTCAATGACAAGGCTCTGGATAAGCAAATCCACTTTCAGGCCTGCCGCGCCTCGGGCGCCGGAGGGCAGCACGTGAACACCACAGACTCGGCCATCCGCGCGACCCATATCGCCAGCGGCCTGTCGGTGCGGGTTGAAACCGAGCGCAGCCAACATGCCAACAAACGCCTGGCAACGGCCTTGCTGTTTCAAAAGCTGGAGGCGCTGAAGCAAGAGCAGATGAACCGGGAAGAGCAACAGCGTTGGCTACAACACTGGGAACTGCAGCGGGGCAATCCGCGAAGAAGCTTTAAAGGCGAAAAGTTTATTCCGCTCGACTAAAGCTTAGGTAAAGGAACAGGCCGGGAGCCGGGATTGGCGCTCGGGCCTGCTTTCTATCTGTCACTGCGGCTCTCTCAGCAGACTGCTCTCATTTAGACCAGTCAGTTGAGTCCGCTCAGCTGGGTCTATCAGTTACACCACCTTGAGCAAATCCATATTCTTGGCCAATGCCTGCATTCGCGGCGCCACAATTTCAAGGGTAAACAGCGCCGCCTTCTGACGGGCCGGATGGCGCTGGCTCGGCTCCAGCATGGCCTCAATATTACGGCTGCGCGCCACGGCAATATCAGATTCGGAGCACTGGCTGGCAACACGGGCCCAGACATAGGCCTCGGCCAAATCGCCCCTGGCTGCAAACAGCATGGACAAACGATACTGGGCAGCGGGCTCACCTTGTCTTGCCGCCATCAGATAACTGTCGATGGCGACCTCAGTATCGGCCGCTATGCCTATGCCATGCTCCAAACAGTAGCCCAGATTCAAGGCCGCCAGCTTATCTCCATGTTCTAGCCCCTGCCGAAAGCAGGCGACGGCCTCGGCAAAGCGCTGCTGCTCGGGAAGCTCAATCGGCCAATCTTCGCCATTGGCGGGTTCTCGCAGCAACATCAGCCCGCGGGCGGTAATGGCATTGGCAATGCCGCCCTGCTCCGCCGCGGTCAACAGCTCAAGCGCCGAGCGGTATTCGGGTTTGCCTCCCAGCCCCATCAGCTGCATCATCCCCAGATAATAGGCCACCGCCGGGTCCTGCTGTTTCTGCCAGGCCCTAAGACACCAACGCTTGGCACTGCCCAACGTCGATCCCACAGGTGTTACCCCGATACGGCTGAGGTTATGTTGAAACCAGGCCTCAAGCGGCGCCAACCCTTGCCAAGCCTCAAGCAAACGCCGATAGTGCCGTGGTTCGCCTTCTGCATAAATTGCTGCGCTGGGCGCATCCCAGTAGGTAAACAAGCGCTCGCTGCCCTGCTTATCCAACCAGCCCTGCATCATGGTCGGCTTACGCCGCGTCTCGACCAGCCACATACCCCCTAGGGTCAGCGCCAGCAGCACCACAATAAACAAAATCGGGCCAAGCTCTTGATCCATGTTTTGTATCCCTACCTTCATCAGCCAAACAGTTTCGATGAAACCATTTAGAAGCTATTTCTAAAGTTCCATCTCATTGATTTGGGGCGCAATATCCAAATAGCGCTCACACCTTGCCAATAACTGTGCTTTGTAGCTCGCCACAAACGCCTGCTCATCGTTATCCAATCCATTGAGCATTGTGATAACGCTGTCTATTTCTTGGCTTATTCTGGTCGCCATTCTGGTTAGGCTGTTGCTCACCAAGGCTCTGGGTAACCCTATATCCTCGCTGAACGCGGCCAATTGATAGGCGTAGATCTTGTCTGGGTCGAATTCATCATCAATCGCCATCGCCAGCTCTTGCTCAAATTCTTCATACAGGGCCACGCAAACCAAGTCATACCAAGGCGTAGGCACCATACCTGTCGGTGTCATGAAGAAGGAGTAGTTTTTACCATGAGCATCGGCGTTGCCACTCAGTAGATTAAACAGCGTCCACTGCAGCATATCCTGTTTGGCCGCCGCCGGATTAGCGCATTGCTCCGCAAGAGCAAACAGCCTGGGCAGGCTCACGCCTTCACGAATATCTCTGACATCACGGCCATTACCAAAATTTCGTTCGTATTTCTTATTCACACTAAAGCCAAGGGCTTGGCAGCTATCGATAATATGCCTTCTCTGCACCCGCTGTTCAGCGGGCAAATAACGACGATCAAAGCGTTCGACACACAATGATTTGTGCCGGCCAAAATGGCGGATCTCAACATTCGCGACATTCATGGCTATCGACTTCGCCAAACGCATAGTGAGAAACTCGTTGATGACTAAATGCCACTGCTTTTCGAACTTCAGGATATGGGTCGATGATAAGGCACCTTCACCGAAACCAAATTGCTTACCGTTGTAGAACAGATTCAGTTTCGACTGTACCCCGGCTACCGACAGCCTGGGCTTGCCATCCCACACCTCCATTGGCCAGAGCTCAGGCTCTTCCAGGCGTAAAATGATTTCATCATCACTGATTTCTCGAAATGCCGTCTGTGGCAGTTCAGTCCCCTTGGGAGAAAAGGCAACGGCACCGGCAGTATCCAAGCCTATGGCTCGGATAAGGGCAAAGGTATTGCCCCTGGATACACCAAGAGATTCGATGAGATAATCCAAGCCCCTGTTTTCGGGCAACAGGTTGCCGAGAAACATGGCGATCTGTGTGCTGCTTCCTGTGCCATCCAAAGGGATCATGGGTGATATGGGAAAGCCGTTTTGCTGCCAATCTTGGCTGTAACTGACGGCAAAACTCTCGGTGGCGGGATCGAATGACAACTCACCTATGATTCGATCACCAAGATGCATATCCAAGACAAGGTTTGCTGCTCCACTCATATCTAGTACCACCCGGTCGAATCAACATCAGGCTTGGGCTGCGCCAGCAGGCTGATCCCCAAACCATCGAGTATCTTGAAGACAGTAGAGATGTAGACATCTTCACCCTTCTCGACCCGGATGAAGGTTTTCTTGGTGACACCACAAAGCATTGCCGCCACATCCAGAGTGAGTGCCGCTTCTTTTCTACGGGCCTTAATTAAAGCGCCCAATGAATGTGGAGTTAATGGGGAGGCCATAAGATAGACTTAAAGTGTACTTTGCTACACTTTAGCCGTGTTTTAGGGCTGATTCAATATAAAAGTGTACTAACATACACTTTTATACTCTTGAAGACTCGACACAATAAAAAAGTGTACTTAAATACACTTTTTCATCCATTCAAGCCGAAAACGCCTTAAAAGTGTAGTTTGTTACACTTTCAAGACGCTGAAATAGCCTTGTTAGCTACTGTGGGAACAGACCGGCGATACCGGCGATAATGGCCGCCGGCAGGATTGCCACCACAGCCAGCACGGCGACGGCGCTGCCGAGGCAACCGGAAAGCTGGCTCTGTCTAGCCTTAAGCTCAGCCTCTTGTATCGGCCCAAAGGCCTGCTCAGCCGCCTGTATTCTTTGCTGCAACTGCCGCTCGGCAGCAAGGGCCATCTCTTTGGTGTCACAGGGCTGCTTTTCAGTGACCAGGGCCAACTCGCCCTTGAAAGCATGGCCGGTAAAGCGATAGTTGCCTTCGGAGAAGGTCTTCTTTTCAAACTCCAGCCCGAGCACGGCATTACAGCCACACTGCTTAGCCAGTTGCTCTATATATTGGCGCCCCTTGGCCGGATCTTTGAAAAAACGGGTCGAAATAGGCAAGCGCAACGCGGCATCACCATGCTTGGGGTTGCTACCCTTGGAGGTGAAGAAATTCAGCAGTCGCTCTCTTATATAGACCTCAGGAATACGGATCTGCTTGGCAGACAATCCTTTGGGAGTTGGCGTAGGGTCAAACTCGACCAGCACATTCTTAGGGAAGGTGCGAACAAGTCCCATGTGTGCTCTGCGTCGGCTTACGGGCTTGGATGCAAGGCGTGGTTCGCAGCAAATGGCCTAGTCCTTTGCAAGAAGCACAACACAGCAGACAGGTCTGTAAGCCACGCCCTTCGGGGCTTTCACAGCAACCGGCTTTCTGCGTTATCCAACTTCGACAGGCCCCGGCATGCCTTCAGTCAGATGCCTTGAACGCCAATTGCTGTGCAAGCCAGAGTGCCACGAGGACTTATTCGCACCTTCCTTACCTCATCACTCCTGTTCACCAGGGCCGAAACATGCAGAAAATAGCTTTCACCATCATCCCCATTGATAAAGCCAAATTTTTTAGATGAGACATACGAAACGACTTTTCCTTTCACTACACAATCCCGATAACTTTCTCTACGACTTCCAAAGCCCTATACAGCAACAGCCACAAAAAACCGCCGCAGCAACAGAACAGATTCAAGCAACCGATACTAACATCTCAACCCGGCAGCAACTGCTGCAACATCCTCAAAAACCAGTTAAAACCGTTCACTTTTCCCTAAAAATCATCGCCGTTCCCCGCCAGACACTTTTTGCCAGTTAACAGACCAGCAAAACCATTCACTGAAGCCGCTAACTCAAGCGGCCAACTCAAGCAGGCAACTCAAACAAGTCACTTAAGCCAAACAGCACAGCAAAACCCTATGCGGTAAAGCTTGTTTTTCACCGCAGCAATATTGTAGGATTGGCTAGGCTTTTAACAAAAAACCAACGAAAATCAATGCTTAAGCATCAGCTAAAGTGTGAACAACAATCAGGGATGGCAGCCGCTCTCACCCGAGTAGGCAAAAGGCAAGGACAAGCTTTCAACACCTCACCTCATCTACCTCCCTGACAAAAACCACTTTAACCGCAGTGCAACTTGTGACCTAAGCTAAGGTTTTGCCAGCCACAAATTGATAGCTTAAACGTTGTTTTAAAAGAATATTCAATATGAAAGAAACTGCTGTCTGATAGCCAAAATCAGGGGCGGTAGCGTCAAAATTACAGGTAATAGCGGCGCATTTCAGTGGACGCCAGTTGCCAAGCTTATTCCACCCACCTCAGTAGTACCTTGGCGCAATGGGCTCGCTCCCGACCTCGGAATAGCTGAACCCTAACCAAAAAATCAATCTTAGCGCTGTATTTTCAAAGGAATGAATCTAGATGCAAGACGTCAAAGTCAACCTATACGACTGCAAGCACTGCTCTGGTACAGGAACCTGCAGCAGCGGAAAAGATAACACCTCGTGTGAAGTCTGTGCCAAGAAGAATGAACTACCATTCTGGCGCAGACGAAATCAACATGGACTGCTTTGTGGTTCATGCGGTGGCATAGGAAAAGCAGAACCTTTAACAGAAAGAATAAACAAGCGAATAGCCCCTCTATTGGCAATTTATTTAGTTTTCACCCTATTGATTATCATCGGCGTATCGGCTCTATTTGAGAACAAATACTTCTCTGAAATACTTGCATTTTCAGGGGCGATTATAGGTTCGGTATGCGGTTTTTATTTCTCAGCAATCAAGAGCCAGAGTTAACTAACACTCAATAAAACCAAGTACTAACAACATGAAAGAAAGAGAAAAAATCGCCGTATTTATTGATGCCGATAATGCTCCTGCCCGAAAGTTCGATGTCATTTTGGCAGAACTGGCCAAACATGGTGTGGTAAGTATACGCAAAGCCTATGGTAACTGGAAAAGCCCGGGGCTGAAGCAATGGGAAGATATTCTGCACGAATACGCCATTCAACCGATTCAGCAGTTCGACCTAACCAAAGGCAAGAACGCTACCGACATTGCACTGGTGATAGATGCAATGGACATACTCTATACCAAGGACGTAGATATCATTTGTCTCATCTCCTCTGACTGCGACTTCACTCCTTTGGTCACCAGAGTGCTCTCAGATGGTAAAACCGTATTCGGCTTTGGTGAGCGTAAAGCCCCCACCGCATTCGTTAACAGCTGCTCCCGCTTCCTCTATCTAGATGCAGAACCCGAGGTCGAAATCGAAGTAGAAGTGTCTATAGAGCAAGTCACTGAACAAGCCACAGAGAAAGAGATTAAAACTGCGAATACAACAAAAGCGAACTCATCCCCCAAATGCAACCTCAAAAGTGACACGAAGCTAATTCACTTATTACGACAAGCAATTGAGGCAACCGAAGAGGACGATGGTTGGTCACGACTTGGCGCAATCGGCTCACATATTTCAAACCACAGTTCTTTCGACCAAAGAAACTACGGTTTTAAAAAGCTTGTAGACCTATTTGCAGCAATTGATCTATTCGAAATACGAAAACCAAATAGAACAATGGTTTTGGTCAGAGACATAAAGCGTGCAAAGAAGAATGAAAAATAAGATTGATTTAATTTCTTATTTAAGGTTACAACATAATACTCACTAATGAAAAGAACGACATATGGAAATACTAAATAAAATCGAACGCCATAGAACTTCAAGTGCAGATCATGATACGTTTCTATCCTCAACTCAAAGTGACAGAGCTAGGCTAATTTACTCCGCTGCATTTCGAAGATTGCAACAAAAGGCACAGGTATTTTCATTAGAAAGTAACTCGGCCGTACGTTCTAGACTTACACACTCAATTGAAGTCTCTCATATTGGTCGATATATCGTAGCTCGTATTTGTGAGAAGATGGAAAAATCAGCTTTATCTGATAGTATAAAAAAGTATTGGCGAGAAAATAGCCTCGCTATATCGAATGTTGTAGAAACAGCCTGTCTTATGCACGATATAGGAAATCCACCTTTTGGACATTTTGGTGAAGCGGCGATAACACGGTGGGCTCACTCAGAAAATGCTATTAATTGTCTTAAATCTGCAGTAAACAATGAATTTGAAGAAAATGAAGATCCATTAGAAGACTTCAAATATTTCGATGGAAATCCTCAAGGGTTCCGCATCATCACCAAGCTTCAAGGGGATGACGGCTATTATGGACTAAATTTAACCTATACTCAATTAGCAGCCTTTATCAAATATACACACAGCCCAAAAACCAAAAACACTATTAAAGACTCTCCATTCAGCAAAAAAATTGGTTTTTTTAACACTGAATCCAATATTATTATGGATGCTTGGAAAAAATTAGAAATGCCGATTAATACTAGACATCCTCTTGGCTTCTTGATGGAGGCATCTGATGATATATCTTATTGCATTAGCGATATAGAGGATGGTATTGAGAAAGGAATAATATTCGAAGAAGACTTTAAGGAGCATATATTTAAAGAAATTGAATCTATTCGTAGAAATTTTGGTAAAAAAGAAATTTTAGATTCAATAAGAGACAGCCTAACCCCTAATTATGATAAACCCACAAGCCCCTTCTTAAACTTTAAAACCTGTTTATCTAACTATCTAGTTAACTGTGTCGCCGAAACTTTTGTAAGAGAATATGATAGCTTTGTTAATTTTAAAAGAGCAGAAGAAATCATATCAGAAAATACGATCGAACACGCAATCCTCAAAATGCTAAAGGTCTACACTGGTAAACATCTTTTCAAATCTAGTGAAGCAGAATGTATGGAACTATCTGGTTTTGCTATTATTTCTGGTATTCTAGAGAAGTATCAAGCTTTACTAGGCCTAAACAAAGAGGCATTCTTGCATCTAATAAAAAATAATTTCGACGACATTAAGGATAACAATCTTCATATTCACCATAGGCTTTTCAATAGATTGCCGTTAAAGCACTTAAATGCATATAAATGTGCCATTATTGGAACTTCAATCCCAAAGTTAAAAACCAAACTGTTTTCTGAAACCTCGATTACAGATAACAGTAAAAAGATTAACCATTTAAATCAAGAGTTTGACAATTACTTTGAAGGTTGTTTTGAGGAAAAATTTAGAGACATCTCCCGTACAGAAGAGTGGACTTTACGAGCGCACCTTGTTATAGACTTTGTATCAGGAATGACAGACCAGTTTTCGATGGATTTCTTTCACATGCTAAAGGGTATAAATGTCAAATCTTAGTTCAGGCAATATACATGGAGTAAAGTTAAGCCGTCATCCCATAACATGGGTTGCTCAGGTACTTGCACCTTTGTCTAACAATAACGTTTCGATACAAATGAGCAAATATCATTATGTACCGCAATCATTCCAAGACAATCGATTTGTGTTTCCACTACATGTAGGCATGCTAAATGACAATGTATTGCTAGAGATGCTCATGTCACTAGAACCTGAGTATGAGCTAGCCATGCACTCAAGCATTACGGTAAATCACAACCTTTTCCATTTACCAATGATTGACTTCGGCTCAAAAGGATCCAGTCCTGCAGCTTCAGAAATACTTAAAGAGCTTTGTAGACATTGGAATTTAGGATTTAACATCTATGCAAGTGGTAGATCATTTCATGCTTATGGCAACCGCCTTCTTACCCATAATGAATGGATTCAATTTATGGGAAGCTTACTACTTTTAAACAAACCTAGTGGTTACAAACTGATTGACGAAAGATGGGTTGGACATCGAATAATGGCCGGATACTCAGCCTTAAGATGGAGTAAAAACACTTCTCACTATAAGAAATTCCCAACTTATTGTGGATGTCTTTCCGGTGCGCAATTCTCAATTGATGAAGCCGCCTTACCTTTACCTCCATATCTACCAAAGCCAACATTTTTTAAATAACAGTGTAAGTCATGCTTAGAGCAAAGAAATTTTCTAGAAATGTAGCTGCCTACCAATATCTTACAATCGTGTAGTGAAGTCGTTATGCAAGTAATCCAAATCTAAGCTAATAAAAGCCCCGATACTCTCGGCATCGGGGTGACCTTTCCCCCGAATTTAAGACCAGAAACAAAAGTCAGGACACCCAACAAAAGCCAGGACACCCACAACACTGTTGCTGTGTGGAGCCTACAGGGATCTATCTATTAGTAGGAGGGCGACGAGCCGAAAAGTAGAACCTGCAGCCCTATCCAAACCCAATACGCTCAAAGACTAATTCATCACTAGCAGATTGCACCAAATCACCCGGCATATGCGCATCAGTGACCGTCGCCAACATGAATGTTGGCGCCGAGCTTACAAGGATAATGGAATGGACCCATCCCCTTTTAACCGGCCTCGCAATGGGCCACGATGAAGTTGTTGAAAGTCATCTGGAAAGAGAATGGGTCCACTATGAAGATTACAACCATCGGTTTGGATATCGCAAAGTTGGTGTTCCACGCTGTTGCGGTCAACAAAGCAGGTAAGCTGGTGCGCAAGAAAATGCTTAAACGAAAAGAAGTACTCGGTTTTTTCGCTAAGTTGGAACCTTGCCTGGTCGCGATTGAAGCCTGTGGTGGCGCTCACTATTGGAACAGGGAAATTACTGCCCTTGGTCATCAGGTTAAGTTGATCCCTCCTCAATATGTCATTCCCTATCGGCAGGGAAATAAAAATGACTACAACGATGCCCTTGCCATAGCGGAGGCGGCTCAGCGACCAAACATGCGCTTCGTGCCCGCCAAATCTATCGAACAACAAGATGTGCAGATGTTGCACAGGGTTCGTGAGCGACTCACACAGCAAACCACCGCCTTGGTGAATCAGGTTCGAGGCATGTTGGCCGAATATGGCATCGTGCTGGCAAAGGGAAAAACGGCCTTTCGCAGTCAATTGCCCGACATTTTGGAAGACGGTGAGAATGCACTCACAGCCAAAGGTCGAGCGATTTTCCATGGACTGTATAATGAGTTTGTCGAACTTGAGAACAGGCTGAAAGGGTGTGAAAAGCAGGTATTGCAGGAAAATGCTGATAATCCTATCTGCCAACGATTAGGCACCGTCTTGGGGGTTGGTCCTGTCACTGCGACGGCATTTTATGCCGCTGTTGGGGAGGGGAAGGCATTTCACAATGGCCGCCATTTTTCAGCTTGGTGCGGTCTGGTGCCCAGGCAGCACAGCAGTGGCGGCAAGGATAATCTGCTGGGGATCAGTAAGCGAGGCAATGCCTATCTACGAACCTTGTTCATTCATGGTGCCAGGTCCATTTTGCGTCACTGCGAGCACAAAACCGATAAGCTCAGCCTGTGGGCGAAGGCCCTCGTGGAGCGTCGAGGCTTTAATCGCGCCTGCGTTGCAGTAGCCAACAAGCTTGCCAGAATTGCCTGGGTCATAGCGGCCAAAGAAGAAACGTATCGGCCGGCGACATGAAGCTTATAAATCAGGTTGTGAAGTAAGATAATGCCAACCTATCACCAAGTTGCGGTGACAATTGATTTGATGATGAGACAGTCAGACTGTTCTACTTAAAACCTGTTGAATCCATAGGCTCATCGTGAAGCCGCAAGGATGATGAGGAAAGTAGAAGCACATATCCATCAGGGCCAGATATTTAACTCAGTAACAGGCCGAATATATGGGTGCAATGAACTCTTCTCAAATTGAAATCAAATGTCTTGCAAACGGGATGGGTCCATATATGTATTCACAGCGTGTCACTGAGGTGCATATGCAGAAGGCCTGCGGCAGGCAATGAGTGGCACAATCAGCCGGAAGCCATTCCAAATCCAAACCACTCCCCCGCCCTCGGCAGAAACCGCTGAAATGGAAAAGGCCCGCGTTCGAGGCGTGGGTCTTTTCCTTTCTCGGAATAAGCAAAAGCCCCGATACCTTTGGCATCGGGGCTTTCTTTTTAAGTTCTAAGCTTCTGAGCTTAAGACCGACATTGCGTCTAGTGCAGGAAAAATCGTTTTAGAGCCAGGCATCTTGCCGCGAAGTTTAGTGAACTAAACGAGTGGCAAGATAACGCCGCTATAGACGATTTTAACCAGCTAGGATCACATCATGCCGCCCATTCCGCCCATACCACCCATACCGCCCATATCAGGCGCAGCCTCTTCCTTTGGCAGCTCGGCTACCATGGCTTCGGTGGTGATCATCAAACCGGCTACAGAGGCCGCAAACTGCAGTGCAGAGCGGGTAACCTTGGTTGGATCCAGGATACCCATTTCCAGCATGTCGCCGTAAGTGTCGTTACCGGCGTTGTAACCATAGTTACCGCTGCCGTTCTTAACGTTGTTGGCGACAACAGAGGCTTCTTCACCTGCGTTGGTAGCGATCTGGCGCAGTGGGGCTTCCATGGCGCGCAGGGCGATAACCACACCGTGCTTCTGATCTTCGTTGCTCACGTCCAGCTCACCAATCTTGGAGGCAACGCGAACCAGGGCAACACCGCCCCCAGGAACCACACCTTCTTCAACGGCGGCGCGGGTAGCGTGCAGCGCATCTTCAACGCGGGCTTTCTTCTCTTTCATTTCCACTTCGGTAGCGGCACCGACTTTGATTACCGCAACACCGCCGGCCAGCTTGGCCATACGCTCTTGCAGTTTCTCTTTGTCGTAGTCGGAAGTCGATTCTTCAACCTGCTGCTTGATCTGGGCAACACGGGCTTGAATTTGAGACTCTTCACCGCTGCCATCAATGATGGTGGTGTTGTCTTTGGTGATAACCACGCGCTTGGCGGTACCCAGGTCTTCCAGAGTGGCTTTTTCAAGCTCCAGGCCGATTTCTTCGGCGATAACAGTACCACCGGTCAGGATAGCGATATCCTGCAGCATGGCCTTGCGACGGTCACCGAAACCAGGCGCCTTAACGGCAGCCACTTTAACGATACCGCGCATGTTGTTGACAACCAGAGTCGCCAGGGCTTCGCCTTCAACGTCTTCGGCAACGATCAACAGTGGCTTGCCTGTCTTGGCCAGGCCTTCGAGGATAGGCAGTAGCTCACGGATGTTGGAGATCTTCTTGTCAACCAGCAGGATAAATGGGTTGTCCAGTTCAACAGAACCGGTTTCAGCCTTGTTGATGAAGTAAGGAGACAGGTAACCGCGGTCGAACTGCATACCTTCAACTACGTCCAGTTCGTTTTCCAGCGCCTGACCTTCTTCAACTGTGATCACGCCTTCTTTGCCCACTTTTTCCATCGCGGTAGCGATGATTTCACCGATAGACTCATCAGAGTTGGCAGAGATAGTACCTACCTGAGCGATAGACTTGGAGTCGGAGCAATCCTGAGACAGGGCTTTCAGCTCGGCAACGGCGGCGATTACAGCCTTGTCGATACCGCGCTTCAGATCCATTGGGTTCATACCGGCGGCAACGGCTTTCAGACCTTCGGTCACGATAGCCTGGGCCAGTACTGTGGCGGTAGTGGTACCGTCACCGGCAGCGTCGTTGGCCTTGGAAGCAACTTCCTTAACCATTTGCGCGCCCATGTTTTCAAACTTGTCTTCCAGTTCAATCTCTTTGGCGACTGAAACACCGTCTTTGGTGATCAGTGGTGCACCGAAGCTCTTTTCCAGAACGACGTTGCGGCCTTTAGGGCCCAGAGTCACTTTTACTGCGTTAGCCAGAACATTCACGCCCGCCAGCATTTTTACGCGAGCGTCATTGCCAAATTTTACTTCTTTAGCTGCCATGTTGATTATCCTTAAATTTTTCGATTACTTTGGAAGGTTTTCAATGGTTCGAGTGGTTTATTCCACTACGGCCATCAGGTCAGCTTCTGACAGGATCAGGACTTCTTCACCGTCAATCTTCTCTTTCTTGACACCGTAACCTTCGTTGAAGATCACTACGTCACCTACCTTCACGTCCAATGGCTTAATGTCACCGTTTTCGAGGATGCGGCCATTGCCAACAGCCAGTACTTCACCACGGGTAGACTTTTCGGCTGCGCTGCCGGTCAGTACGATGCCACCGGCCGAAGTGCTTTCAACTTCCAGGCGTTTGACGATCACGCGGTCATGTAATGGACGAATATTCATCTATGGATTCTCCTAATGATTTTTGCCCAATATGAGGCGGTTCATGGTTTATGTAAAAGACGGCCAGGCCAACAGGCTTTAGCCGCTTGATGTTGGCTTATATGGGGCCGGATTTGGCACTTCCAAGGGGACAGGTCAAAATTTTTTGAAAATTTTTGACCCTCGTTTTTTAAAGCCGGGGCAATCCTGTTAGAATCGCGCTTCCGCACGATTTACTTCATCCATTTCACAAGAGGCAGATACGGGCCATGAGAGACAGACACGGGCTGCTCAGTCAGCCGATAGGTCGTGTACTGCTTAATATGAGTGTTCCCAACATGTTAGGAATACTCACCGTGCTGGGCTTCAACCTGGTAGACACCTACTTCATCAGTAAGCTGGGCACAGAGGCGCTGGCGGCAATCAGCTTCACCTTCCCTGTGACCCTGGTGGTGTCCAGTATTGCCATCGGCATAGGCGCCGGGGTGTCCACCAATCTTGGCCGCCTGATAGGCGCCGGGCACGCCCCCAAGGCCAAGGTGTTTCTGCACGACGCCCTGCTGCTGACCTTTATTTTGACTGCCGGGCTATCCTTGCTGGGCAGCTTGTGTATCGACCCGCTGTTTTCCCTGCTCGGCGCCAAAGACGACATACTGCCGCTGGTGCATCAGTATATGAATCTCTGGTATCTGGGGGCGCCGCTGTTGGTGGTGTTGATGGTGGGCAATCAGGGCCTGAGGGCCACCGGCGATACCCGCTCACCGGCGGCAATTTTGTCGCTGGCGGCGCTGATTAACCTGATCCTCGATCCGCTGCTTATCTTTGGTATCGGCCCCTTCCCCAGGCTGGAAATTCAAGGCGCCGCAGTGGCGACCCTGATCTCCTGGTTGGTGGCGCTGTCGCTGTCCAGTTACCTGTTGGTGGTCAAACGCCATATGTTGGTGGCCGCGGGTTGGTGTTTCAGCCGCTTTGTCGATAACTGGAAACAGCTGGCCCATATAGCCCAACCGGCGGCGCTGATGAATATGATCAACCCCCTGGCCAACGCCGCGATTATGGGGATGCTGGCGCGGATAGATCACGCCGCCGTGGCCGCCTTCGGTGCCGGAACCCGGCTGGAGTCCTTGCTGCTGATTGTGGTGATGGGGCTATCTTCCAGCCTGGTGCCCTTTATCGCCCAGAACCTGGGTGCCGGTCAAAAGGAGCGCGCCCGCGAGGCACTGCTGCTGGCGCTGAAGTTTGTGCTCCTGTTCCAGACTCTGCTGTATATCCCGCTGGCGCTGCTGGCGCCGCAAATTGCCGCCCTGTTCAGTACCGACCCTCAGGTGCTGGAATGGCTCAGTTTCTATGTTCTGGTGTTGCCCGCCGCCTATGGCCCGCTGGGCGTGGTGATCATAGTGGCCACCTCGCTCAACGCCTATCACAGGCCTATGGCCTCGCTGGTACTGAATCTGTGTCGCCTGTTCCTGCTGATGCTGCCGCTGGCAGCGCTGGGCGCCTTCCTCGGCGGGGTAAAAGGCCTGATGCTGGCACTGCCGGTAACCAACATACTCATGGGCATTGCCAGCTATTATCTGGCCAGCAACATCAGCGAACCGCAAAAAATCAAATCCCCCTGCCCCAACGAGGGATGATAAAGGACAGGAGACAAGGATGGCCAAACGTCTGACCCAAGAGCAGTTTTTCAGGGCCTTTGAATGCGCCGAGAGCGGCGCCATCTGCGATACCGAGCAGTTAAAGGCACAATTGGCAGACCCGGAAATCGGCGCCGCACTGGCGGCTATTGCCGGTGAATTTGCCAAGACTGCCGATAGCCTAATGACCATAGCCGAACTGCAGAGCATGGAAGAGCTGCATTATGTGGCCGCCAATCTCAATTGGGACAACGGCCTTGAAAGCCCGGCCGCCATACTCAATCACTCTCTCTGTGATGCCGGCACAGCCTTGCTGCTCTACTGGTATGGGCAGGGCTTTTTCCATTCAAACCCGGCAGACGCTGAGCCGGAGGAGAAGGCACTGTTCGACCGCCTGATAACCCGCTTCAGCCAAGGAGATTTCGCCAGCTATCGCATCGCTTTTGATGCCATCAAAGAAGACATGTTGCCGCCTCTGAAACAGATGCAGGAACGTGGCTGGCAGTTTCCCGGCATCTTACTGGCGCCCTACAGCACCATGGAGATAGCCACCTATCAGGGCGACTATCAGACTTGGGTTAATCAATTGCTCGACAAAGGCTGAACAAGTCCGATCTCTGTTAGCGGCGCTTGCCCGGTATCCTCTATACAGCTTTAATCGCCGCTTTTTCGGAGCCTTCCCCATGCCCTTTGTGCCTTCTGTCGACTTGCTTATCTGGCTAGCACTGATGCTGGCGGTGCCTTTTGCGCTGCTGCGCCGTTTTCCCATCGCACTCTTGCTGCTCGCCACCAGCCTACTACTGGCGCTGTTTTTGGGCCGCATTGCGGCGCCGACTCTGATACTTGTGGGCCTATTGCTGGCGTTGGCATTCAAGTTACCACAATGGCGTCAGCGGTTTTGCCGACAGGCAAATTCAGCCAAGAGTGCGGCGGCGAATAATGAGGTAAACGAGCAGGGCCATATACGACTCAAGCAGCTTGCCGTTTATGGCGCCCAGGGCTTGATACTGCTGAGCGCCGTGGCACTCACAGTGCATCTGCTGCCGGGCTTTGACAACCTCAAGCTGTTGGATAAAGTGCAAGCCAGCAGCGGCAGTGCACCTTTCAGCATGTATCTCAACCTGGATAAACCGCTGAGCCTGTTTCTGTTGCTGCTGGCCTGGCCGCTGGTTGCGGGTACGCCAAAACCTCTGCCAAGGCGAAAAATAATCTTGCTGGCCTTGCTGTTTGCCGCCACGCCCGCGCTGCTGGGGTTGGCCAGTTTAAGCGGCGCCATTCATTGGGATCCCAAGCTGCCGGGCTGGTGGTGGCTGTTTGCGCTCAATAATCTGCTGCTGACCTGCGTCGCCGAAGAGGTGCTGTTTCGCGGCGCATTGCAGCAGTATCTGGTCAAGCGCGGCGGCGCCCTGCTTGGGGTAACGCTAGCCAGCGTGCTATTTGGGCTGGCGCACCTGGCCGGGGGTTGGACTCTGGTGCTGTTCGCCGCCCTCGCCGGTGTTCTCTATGGTTTGGTATTCCAGCTGAGCGGCCGTTTGTGGCTGGCGGCGCTGTGCCACTTCTGCCTCAACTTCTGTCATCTGCTGCTGTTCAGCTACCCTATGGCGCTGCCGCACTAGCTGCGCCACAGGATTTTGAGACGCTCGGTTTTAGTGCAGCCAGCTTTGATGCAGCAGGCTTTTACCAGACAGGCTTTACCCAAGCTGCCGCTTGATAGGGAGACAGCACCATCAAACCCGGGCCAGCTGCCGAAGCCTGGCTAGTTCAGTGGCGGCGCGCTCGAAATCAAAGGCCCGCACCGCCCGCTGCAGCCGCTCAAGCGACTCGCGCCAGGGCTGCAGTGCCGAATGCTGAACCAGGGCATCGACCTGCTCCAGCGCTTCTGTGTTGTATTCATCCAGGCTCTGGTTCAGGGCATCGAACTGGGCGGCAAGTTTGGTCGCAGGTGCACTTGAGCTGAAACTGCCTATTGGAGGCAGTGTCTCAAACGTCTGAGGCTTTAATGACGGCTGCGATGATGGCTGAGATGACGGCTGGGGCAAGGCCTCCAGGGCGAGAACCAGTGCCTCAAGAGCTTGCAATAGACTGTCCAGCCGAGTCTGTATCTGCGGCAAGTCGGTTGGATTATCCTGCTCCTGTTGCTGACCAAACTGCGAGCCGAGTGCTGTGGCTATCCTGCTATTCAGTGCCAACTCCAGGGCACCGGCGCACTCGGCCAGCTCAATAGCGCCGATATTGGCGGCCGAGCCCTTGATACTGTGACTCAGAAGCTGCACCTGCGGCCAGTCCTGGCGCTGCATCGCCTCTGCCAATTCAGTTGCCACCCCCTTGCCAGTGTCGCAAAAGAGTTGCAGTAAGCGCAGGTAAAGCGCCTCATTGCCGTTGCAGCATCTGAGCCCTGCGTCCTTGTCCAGCCCGGGAAACTCGGGTAAGCCACTCGCAGGTATAGATTCAGCAGGCAATGCCGCTGCCGGATTTTCTTGCCTGGGTTTGACCCAACGCGCCAGCGCCCCATAGAGCACCTCGGCCTGAATCGGCTTGGTGATATGCTCCACCATGCCTGCCGCCAGCGCCTTTTCCCTGTCCCCCACCATGGCGTTAGCCGTCATAGCCAGCACAGGCAACCCCTTCAGCGCCGGATTGGCACGAATAGCCCGGGTCGCCTGATAGCCATCCATCACAGGCATCTGACAGTCCATCAGCACGGCATCGAAGTCTTGCTGCTGCAGTAGCTCCAGCGCCTGCTGCCCATGCTGGGCCAGCTTGACCTGCATCCCCACCTGACTCAATAGCGCCAGCGCCAACTCCTGATTGAGCGGGTTATCTTCCACCAGCAGGATACGGGCGCCCTTGAGTTGTTGCCTTATGTTCACATGTGTTCGCGGCTCGTCGGAGCAACAAGGCGTTTCGCCGGACAGCGCCAGCAAAGATCGCAGCGCCGTCAACTGACCACAGGGAGTGTAGGGACGCAGCAATCTCTGCTCACCGCCGATACGGCTCAGTTGTTCATCCTGACTCAAGTTCCCCAGCAGCCAGACTCCGGCATGGCTTGGCAATGGCAACGCCGCCAGGGCGTCCGGGCATTCGCGGCTCATATCCAGCAGCAGCGGCAAGCCTTTGAGCTTGGCTTTTCTGTCTGCTTCGAGGCCGCCCAACCATTCGCCAAGCTGTTGCAAACTATGGAAACGCTGTAGCCTGATGCCGAGCTGGCGACACAGCCAATGCCAGTGTCGGTACTCGCCGTCATCACTGCTGACCAGAGTCACCTCATGACCTCTGAGTGGCGCGTAATCGGCCAGATAGTGGTACTCGTCCCGGCAGGTGAGCTCCAGCTCCAGATAGAAGCGGCTGCCCTCACCTTCGCGGCTCTGACACCAGATGCGGCCATGCATCATCTCGCTCAAGCGCTTGCAGATAGCCAGCCCCAGCCCGGTACCACCATACTTGCGGGAGGTGGAGGCATCCACCTGCTCGAAAGAGTCGAACAGGGTTGCCAGCTTGTCCTCTGGAATACCTATGCCGGTATCCTGAACACAAAACTGCAGCCGCACCTTGTCCCCCTGGCGATGCAGCAAACGGCCCCGCAGGCAGATTTCGCCGCCTTGGGGAGTAAACTTGAGGGCATTGCCCAGCAGGTTGGTAAAGATCTGATTGAGCCTGAGCGGGTCCCCCAGATACAGGCGCGGCATATCCAGCGGCAGCTCCATTCGCAGTGCCAGCTGCTGCTCATCGGCCTTGAAGCCCATCACCCCCACCAGTTGCCCCACAAGTTCAAACAGATCCAACTGCCGCTGTTCCAGTTCCAGCTTGTCGGCCTCTATCTTGGAAAAATCGAGAATGTCGTTGAGGATCCCCAAAAGCGACGACGCCGCCTGATGCACCTTGTCGAGATAGTTGCGCTGACGACCATTCAGCTCTGTCTGCAACACCAGCCAGGACATGCCCAGAATGGCATTCATCGGCGTGCGGATCTCATGGGACATATTGGCCAGAAACTCGGACTTGGCCCGGGTGGCCGCTTCGGCCAACTCTTTGGCATGGGCCATTTGAGTCTGCACCTGCTTGTTTTGAGTGATATCCACCACCCAGCAGAGACTGGCGGCCTGGCCGTCCAGCTCGGTGCGATAGAGACTCAGCTGCACATCCCGAAAGCCGCCCTCGTCGGAGAAAATACGGGTCTCTATGGTCACGACATCGTTTTCCCCTTCCAGCCGCTGCACCGCTTCAGTGTAGGCCTCCGGCTCGGGGAACCAGGGCTGCAGCGGTTGCCCCAGGCGCATTCCCGTCATCCGGGTCATAGGCTCGTTGACATACCTGAGCACACCGTCAACGGCAATCCACACACCGACCGGACTGTTGCCCAGCACCTTCTTGAGAATGTCCCGCTCCCGCGCCAGTGACTGCTGCATCTGCCGCTTCTGGGTCAGGTCGTGGTAGGAGCAGAGGATCAGCGAGCGTTGCTGCAGCATCACCCGCACCAAGGTACCTTCAACCGGAACCCTGCGCCCATGAACCCCGAGCAAGTCGCCATCGAAGCACACTTTACCTTGGCTCAAGACCTGCTTCAGCCTTTGGTCCACCTGTTGACGATTCCCCGGCGCCGGGTAGTAGTACCAGTCCGGCTTTTGCCCCAGTAAGGGGGATTTTTCCTCACGCCCCAGCAGTGCCAGCATCGCCTGGTTGCAGTCGAGGATAGTTCCCTGACTGTCGGCCAGCACACAGGCATCCACCGCCGAGTCAAACAACGCCTGAAACCTCTGCATACTGGCCTTCAACTCGGTTTCTACTCTCAGCCTCTGCTGCACCTCGCGGTTGAGACGCCGGTTCCAGCGCCAAAACAGCAACAGCAAGGTGATGGTCAGCGCCGCGGCCACCAGGCTCCACTTGAGCACCTTACTGTGATGTATGCCGAAGTCGTACTTGACGTTGATCCAGCGGTTCTGGATCTCCTGTGACTTATAGGTTGGGATCTGCGCCAGGGCCTTGTCGAGAATAGACGCCAGCTCAGGCCAGTCTTTGCGCACCGCCATCGCCACCTGGAACTTATACTCGGTATCGCTGGCGAGCCAGAGTGGGCTGTTGAGGTGAGTGCCCAGATAGTGATTGGCCGTGGGCAGGTTGGTAAATACGGCAGCGACCTGGCCTTTTTCCGCCGCCCGCATCATGGCTTCGATGGAGCGAAAACGCCGCAATGTCATCTGAGGATAGTCCCGCCGCATCACCTCTTCGGTGACATCATCCTTGAGTACGCCCAGAGTTTGCTGCTGCAGATCTTTAAGGCCATTGATCTTCTTGGCATCGTGACGGGTAAGCAGCACTCCGGGGAATTCGGCCAGCGGCCGGGTAAACAACATATGCTCCTGGCGCTCGCTGGAAGGCGAAGCCAGACTCAGCATGTCTACCTCGGTATCCTTCAGCGCCCGGATATTCTTGTCCCAACTGAGCTCATTGCGGACATTGAACACCAGCGGCAGGAAGCGATCTATCTCGTAGAGAAAGTCGGCCATCATGCCCTGATGTACGCCCTCCAGGCTGAGAAAGTCCACCGGCGCCGCATCCGGTGCAACCCCGACATCCACCACCTGATGCTGTTGCAAAAACTGCAGTTCTTCCGGGCTCAAACGGGCAATAAATTCGTGCACGTCCAGATCCGGGATCAGGTTTTCCAGTCGAAAATCCAGCGACATGATCCTGGGGTTAGCGGCCATGGAGATCTGGGAAAAGTCGGGATTGAAGTTGCTGACATCAAACAGTTGCCAGTAACGATTGAGGTTTTCGCCATTAATGGCGATCAGGTTGAGATACTGATTGAACGCCTGCCCGGACAGATCCACGCCGCGCAGATGATCCGCCAGCATCACCAGGGCAAAGGCACCTTGAAACTCCACCCCGCCAATGCCTGCGTGGATTCTGCCTCCGCGCATCGCCTCGGCAACATCGGCATCCCAATTGCTGGTACCCAGCAGCAGCCCCTCTTCCTCAGCTTGTTTGGCAACTGCCAATGCCATCACCGCATTCATGGCCAATACCGCGTCCAGGTCCTGCTGCTGATCCAGCGCTTGCTTCAAGGCTCGCTCGGCATCTCTGGCGCGCCATTGGGTGTATTTCACCGTTAGCTTCACCGGCTGCGGCAGGATATCCAGATAAGCGCGGATCCCCGCCAGTTGCTGTTGCACCTCGGGGTCGGTCTCAGGCCCGGCTATCACCAGCAGTTGCAATTCGGGTTTCTCAGGATCGGCTTGCTCCAGCAGTTGCCGGGCCAGCATGCTGCCCAGCACCTTGCTGTTGGCCGTGACACTGCCAATCCAGTTGCGGTGCATTACATGGGGCTTGTGTGTCGACTCGGGAAAGGAGGATTTGATGGTAACTGTCGGCACACCATAACTGTCTGCCAATGCCAACAACTCTTTACTCTGCTCACCAAAAGGGGAAAAGATCAGCCCGGATGCCCCCTGCTCCAGCGCTTCGCGCCCGATAGACAGTTGGTTCCGCCCCTTGGCATCGCAAAAGCGAACCTGCAGATCCAGCTTGAGATCCTGCGCCGCCATCCGGGTAAAGCGTTCCACCCGCTGCCAAAATGGGCTGCCGTCTTCCAGCAAGAGCACCACCTTGGGCGTTTCCGACTGTGTCCCATCATCAAGCTGCAGCGGCAGATCGCCCACCTTGGAAAACCCAAAGGGGCTCAAGCAAATCAGCAGACAAAACAGCAACAGGGATTTTCCCATTATTTATTCCTTCGTGCTTGTGCCAAGCAGAGTAAAACGGAGTCGGGTGTCAGATTGCTGACACTGCCTCAATTCGGGCGTCAGCTGTCTAAAAAAGGCGCATATCTTGCGCGAAAGCCGCGATGGATGCCAAAGATAATTTAGCTTTAGTGAAGTGGATCGCCCCAAGGAAACAAACTGATACAACATTAACTGCTGAAAAGTGCCAAAATCTCAGCGCCTTTCAGATGAATATGGCATAAAAAGTAAATAGGATGTGACAGGATATTCAATATAACAAGGTGGTGACAGGAAGTTTCAGACACTAACTCGACCGCCCCATTGGGCACTGAGGAGATATATGCAAACTTTCGACAAGGCCTGCATTCTGGCCGTGGACGATACCGCCGATAATCTGCAACTTATCCATGCAGTACTGGCCAAGGATTATAGTCTGCGCGCCGCCACATCCGGTGAAAAGGCCCTGGCCATGCTGGATCAGGGGCTGGAGCCCGATCTTATCCTGCTGGATGTGATGATGCCCGGCATAGATGGTTTTGAAACCTGTCACCGCCTGAAACAGCACCCCAGATCGGCGCAGATCCCGGTGATCTTCATCAGCGCCAAGAATGAAGTGATCGACGAGCAAACCGGCTTTGAGTTGGGGGCCGTGGATTACATCTCCAAGCCCATCAGTCCGGCTATCCTCAAGGTACGTATCGCCAACCAGCTGGCATTGGCCAATCAGGCCAGGCAACTGCAACAACTGGTGAAGCTGCGCACCCGGGAGCTGGAACAGACCCGTCATAAGATCATTAACCGCCTGGGGCGCGCCGCCGAATATCGTGACAACGAAACCGGCCTGCATGTGCAGCGCATGAGCCACTATTGCCGGGTATTGGCCCGGCAGTTGGGCGCCTCTGAATCCTGGGTCGAGCTGTTGTTCAATGCCGCGCCCATGCACGATATCGGCAAGATAGGTATTCCGGATCATATTCTCTTGAAGCCGGGCAAGCTGACGCCGGAGGAGTACCGCATCATGCAGGGGCATACCAAGATAGGCGCCGATATTCTCGGCGATGATGCCTCACCTTTGCTGCAAATGGCGGCGGAAGTGGCCCGCAGCCACCACGAACGCTGGGATGGCAATGGCTACCCCGAGGGTTTGCAGGGCAATGCCATTCCCCTCAGCGCCCGCATAGCCGCCATTGCCGATGTGTTCGACGCCCTGACCTCGGAGCGGCCTTACAAGAGCGCCTGGAGCAACCAGGAAGCCTTTGCCTACCTCAAGAAGGAGGCCGGAGGCCAGTTCGACCCACAGTTGGTGGCAGCCTTTTGTGCCTGCGAAGCTGAATTGCTCGACATTCAACAGCGATTTGCCGAGCAGCAAGGGCCCAAGATAGGCAAGCTGATTCAACCCAAGCCCCCTGCCGAAGCCCTTTCGGCCTAGTCTCTACCGACGTAGAGCACACATGGGACTGGCTCGCACCTCCTTAGAGATTGGCAACGCCACCATCGACCAGTAATTCGGTGCCGATGACAAAGCGCGACTCGTCGGATGCGAGGAACACGGCCGCCTTGGCGATTTCCCAAGGCGTTCCCATACGACCTATGGGCACCAGTTGCCGAATCTCCTGCTGCAGTGCCTTTTGCTCTTCAGCAGCCAGCCCCAACTTACCCAAAGCCGCAGTCTCTGTCGGCCCGGGGCTTAAACAGTTGACTCTGATGCCAGACTCAAGCAACTCTGCCGACAGGGTTCGCGCCAGCGACAGCAGCGCCGCTTTACTGGCGGCATAGGCACTGCTTTGCACCAGGCCGATATGCGCGCTGGTTGAACCACAAAGGATGACAGAGGCCGGGTTTGCCAACAGAGGCAAGAGTGATTGGATAAGAAAAAACGGCCCTTTGAGATTCACCGACATCAATCTATCCCAGGCTATTTCGTCCCAATCCGCCAATGGCAGATGAGTAACGTCTCCGGCATTGGCATACAAGACGTCCAAACGCGGCCACTGGCGGCTGAGCGTTTGTGCCAATTCCCGTTGTGAGTTTATATCGCCGGCATCACAGCAAATGGCCAAGGTGTTACCCCCCAACTCTTCCCGAACCCGGTTGAGGGCATTGATGTCGCGCCCAGTTATGGCAACCTTGGCCCCCTCGGCAAGAAACTGCCGTGCGGTTTCCAGGCCTATACCACTGGTACCCCCGGTAACCAAGGCAAACTTATTTTGCAGTCGTTTCATGCATACCTCCCTCTACGCTGTTGGAGGGCGCATTTTATTTACAATAGTATCCATTGTATAGTAGGCACCTTTTTGATACTAAAGAGGTGTTTGGATAGCTATGTCCGTCGCAGAGAGCTCTCAGAAAACAAGTTTAACGGCCGCGCCCTCCTATGAATTGGATAGCTCTGAACCCTGTCCTATGGTGAGCTTTGTCAATCTCATTTCGGGTAAGTGGGCCATCCCCATTCTCTATCGTTTGATAGTGATCGACTCTCCGGTACGCTTCAGTGAATTGCAGCGGGCCGTAGCCCCCATTACGCAGAAGGAACTGACGCGGCAATTACGCCTGTTTGAACGTCGCAAGCTGGTGCAGCGCAAGGTTTACGCCGAAGTGCCGCCGCGTGTGGAGTATCGAATAACCCCATTGGGGAAGTCTTTGAAACCTACCTTGGATTCACTGGCCGATTGGATGCGAACCAAGGGCGCAGATTTGGCTGACGATAGTTGAGAATACGCTGCCGGCCTCTTCACTTTTTGAGGCAACAGGCTGTTTGCCGGCTATGTGAATAAAAAAAGACCTTCCGAGCGGAAGGTCTTTTTTATCAGTGTTTGTGCTGATCACCGGCTACCGGGCCGATCATCGTCTTGGTTTTCCGTATCCTGCGACTGAGGGCTGTTTTCACCTCGCTGAGGGCTCCCTCCATCCAGCTGATGGCTCTCAGGACGCTTATCGGAAGGGTCGGCCTTGCGCTCAAATTCACCTTCGAATACATCACCGCCCTGGCCTCTTTGATGTGGCGGCTCAAAGGGGTTGGCACCGGCTCTGAACTGAGCACCGGCAACCACCTTGAGCTGCATCCGCTGATAGAAATAACGTGCCAGCGGTGACCGGGTGATTGGAGTCAGCAGGATAAGGCCGATAAGGTCGGTAACAAACCCTGGAATAAGCAGCAGAATACCGGCCATGGCCAGCATCATGCCTTCGACTATCTCTTGCCCCGGTGCTTCACCGGCGGCCAACTTTTTCTGTACCGACATCAGGGTACTCAAGCCCTGGCTGCGAACCAGAGAAACACCGACCACCGCGGTGAGGATCACCAATGCCACTGTGTTCCAGCTGCCCAGAACTTCGCCGACCCGGATAAGCACCGAGAGTTCGACGACAGGGATCAGCACAAAGATGATAAACATTATCAGAAATGGCATGTAGGCCTCATTTTTTGCAGTAGTTGAAAACTAAATGGGGATAACCCGGTCTGATTTCAAGTCCGCAGCCTGCCCCGGGTTTGACGCCTGAGCTCACTGTTTCAGCAAAGCCTTAATGCAAGCTTGCGGCAAAACACGTAAAGTAGACGCTCGATTTTAATCCCCTTGGCTTAAGTCAGGTTTAATTTAACCCGCTCATTATGGACATAAAATCTCAACAAGCGCTGCTGGTTTTTTGCAGTTGCCCGGATACTGACAGTGCCAAGAGCCTGGCCGCAACCTTGGTGCGCGAGTCGCTGGTGGCCTGTGCTCAGGTGAGCCAGACTGTGGATTCGTTTTATGCCTGGCAGGGCGAACTCTGCCAGGAGACTGAAGTCAGTCTGCAGCTAAAGTGTCTGGCCAGCGCCTACCCCAGGCTGGAGCAGAGAATACTCGAACTGCATCCCTATGAAGTACCTGAAATTATTGCTGTGCCCATCAGCCATGGGCTGCCCGCCTATCTGGATTGGATAAAAGACAACACTAAGCTATGAAGAAAATACTTACCCTGCTGTTAGGCAGCCTGTTGCTTCTCAGCCCGCTGGTTCAGGCCGATGGGATCTTTGGCAACAAGCAATTCGATTTTCTCAAGAGTGAACCTGAGCTGATGCCCGTGGATCAGGCCTTTGCCTTCGACTTCAGTCAGCAAGGCAACAAGGTCAAGCTCAGTTGGGTAATAGCCGACGGCTACTACATGTACCGCGACAAACTCAAGTTCAGCATAGATGGCGGTGAACTGGGCGAGATAGCCCTGCCTCAAGGCAAGGGTCACACGGATGAGTATTTCGGTGAGCAGCAGGTGTACTACTCCTTCATCGAGATTCCAGTTGCCATTAAGGAGGCGGGTGAAGCCGCCAAGTTATCCGTAACCTTTATGGGCTGCGCCGAGGGCAAGCTCTGCTTCCCGCCCACCACCCGTGACGCCCTGCTTAAACCTGTGGCGGCCAATGATGGCATACTGCCCGATGCCGACAATGGCGCAGATGCCCAGGCGGCTCCCAAGGGCCAGGCGGTGACCCAACAGGATAACCTGTTGGATAAACTGCTCTCCGGCGACAGCACCCTGCTTAACTATCTGACCTTCTTCGTGTTGGGGATAGGTCTGGCGCTGACTCCCTGCGTGTTCCCCATGTATCCCATTCTATCCGGAATTATTGTCGGTCAGGGGCAGAAAGTCTCCACCGGCAAGGCCTTTACCCTGTCGATGGCTTATGTGCAGGGTATGGCTATTACCTATTCGCTGCTGGGGTTGGTGGTGGCTTCGGCCGGTCTCAAGTATCAGGCGGCGCTGCAACATCCGGCTGTGCTTATCACCATAGCCGTGCTGTTCGTGGTACTCAGTCTGTCTATGTTTGGCCTCTATGAGCTGCGCCTGCCCGCCAGTTGGCAGCAAAGGATGAACAGCCTCTCCAATAAGCAAAAGGGTGGCAATCTGCTGGGCGTGTTCGTCATGGGTGTGCTTTCGGGTCTGGTGGCCTCGCCCTGTACCACGGCGCCTTTATCGGCAGTACTCGTGTACGTGGCGCAAACCGGCGATCTGCTGCAGGGCTTTTTGACCCTCTACATCCTCAGCATGGGGATGGGACTACCACTGCTGCTGATAGGCACCTCGGGCGGTAAGTTGCTGCCGCGCGCCGGTACCTGGATGAACATCATCAAGCATGTGTTCGGTTTCCTGCTGGTGGCCGTGTCTATCATAATGCTGGGCCGCATCTGGCCTGGATTGGTGTCGGATCTCATGTGGTCTGTGTGGGCCATCGTCTTTGTCGGCTACCTGATGCACCAGAACAAGCTGAGCCAGTTCAACTGGAAACAGACGGTGCGCAGCGTGATCCTGACCCTGCTGCTGCTGTCGAGCTTTTCCTATGGCCTCCAGGCGGTAATGAGCGCCATGGGTTACCACTTCATGGGGCAACAGCAAGCCGAGCATCATGCCTTTAAGCGCATCAAGTCGCTTGAGGGCTTCAAGGCCGAACTGGCGGATGCCGAGGCGGCCGGCAAGCCGGTGATGTTGGATCTCTACGCCGATTGGTGTGTGGCCTGTAAGGAGTTTGAGCAGATCACCTTCAAAAATGCCGAGGTTAAACAGCGGATGGAACAGATGGTGCTGCTGCAAGCCGATGTGACCGCCATGGATGAAACCGATGTCGCTCTGCTGGAGGCCTACGATGTGCTGGGGCTGCCGACACTGTTGTTTATCGATGAACAGGGCCAGTTGAAGAATGAGTTGAGAGTGACAGGTTTCATGGGCCCGAAAGAGTTTGCCGCCCACTTGGATATTTTGCTCAAAAACTAGCGTTCAACACGCCAACATTTCTGAAAAAGCGAATTTATCAGCAGATAAGTTCGCTTTTTTATTTAAATTTAATGCTCTTCTTATAGAATACTCTTTAAACAGCTAGCCTCCTTCCTGAAAGAGCAAAATGGAACCTGCAATTCTCGTTATTACCTTGGCCTGCGGTATGCTGGTCAACCGTATCAATTTACCACCGCTTATCGGCTACCTGGCCGCCGGCTTTGTGCTCTATAGCATGGGCATAGAAAATGAAAGCCTGCCGCTGCTCAACCAATTGGCCAGTCTGGGTGTGACCCTGCTGCTGTTTGCCATAGGTCTCAAGCTGGATATCCGCAGCCTGTTCAAGGCCGAAGTCTGGGCAGGCTCCAGCCTGCACCTGATGTTGTCCATGGTAATCTTTGTCCCCATTCTCAAGCTGCTGGGCTTGATTGGTCTGGTGCAATTGACCAATCTCACGGTCGAACAGCTGACCCTGCTGGCCTTTGCCCTGAGCTTTTCCAGTACTGTGTTTGCGGTCAAGGTGCTGGAAGACAAAGGCGATATGCAATCTCTCTACGGCCGGGTCGCCATAGGTATTCTGATCATGCAGGATATCTTTGCCGTATTATTCCTAACTATTTCCAAGGGCGAATTTCCGTCGATATGGGCCTTGGCACTGCTGTTGCTGCCTCTGGCAAAGCCGCTGATATACAGGGCCTTTGACAAGGTCGGCCACGGTGAACTCCTGGTGCTCTTCGGCCTGGTAATGGCTTTGGTGGTCGGCGCCTGGCTGTTTGAGTCCGTGGGGCTGAAACCGGATCTCGGCGCGCTGATCATCGGCATACTACTGGCCGGGCACAAGAAGGCATCCGAGCTGGCCAAGTCGCTGTTCTACTTTAAAGAACTGTTTCTGGTGGCCTTCTTCCTCACCATAGGCCTCAACGGCCTGCCGAGCATGACAGATATTATGCTGGCGGTGCTGCTGGTGACTCTGGTGCCGCTGAAAATTCTGCTGTTTGTCTATATCCTTACCCGCTTCAAACTGCGCTCTCGTACCTCAATGCTGGGCTCATTCAACCTGGGTAACTTCAGCGAGTTCGGTCTGATTGTGGCTGCCGTAGCCACCAGCAAAGGCTGGCTGCCCGCCCAATGGCTGGTGATCATTGCTGTGGCCCTGAGCCTGAGTTTCGTGCTGGCGGCGCCGCTCAACGCCATGGTGGGCAGCATCTACCAGAAGTATCAGCAGAAGCTGGTCAAGCTCGAGAAGCACCCACTGCATCCGGAAGACAGGCAGATCCCCGTGGGCAATCCGCGCTTCCTTATTCTGGGTATGGGGCGCATAGGCTCAGGCGCCTACGATGAACTCAAGGCCAGGTTTGATGGTGAGATCCTCGGCATAGAACATAAACAGGAGTTGGTGGACTTCCACCGCGAGCAAGGGCGTAATGTGGTACAGGGCGATGCCTCGGATACCGACTTCTGGGAAAAACTCGACCGGGCTCCGGCGCTGGAACTTGTGCTGCTGGCGATGCCGTACCACGCGGGTAACATGTTTGCGGTTGAGCAGCTCAAGAAACTGGATTACCAAGGCAAGATCAGCGCCATAGTGCAGTATGGTGATGATGCCGTGGCCCTGCGCGAATCCGGCGTTCACAGTGTTTATAACCTCTACGAGGCCGCCGGCGCCGGTTTCGTTGAGCATGTGGTCTGTGAACTGCTGGCGGCCGAAACCGTCAATGAATCGCCCGCCAAGGAAGCCGCATCCTGATATTTTTCGGCATCATTTAGCCTCACTCTGTCCGCTAGCGGCGAGTGAGGCTTTTCTCTTGTTCCCATAGATATCTCCTTAATCTGCCCTTGGGCGCAATCCGAATAAAAATCTCACTTACACCTCAGTGACAGAAATGATATAACAACAGAAAAGCAGTCATTTATGTTGCTGTTCGAGCGTTTTTTTGCGGAATCCATAAGAGCATGTCGAATCCTGCCCCCAGCGTTACCAAACTCTTTGTCAAAACCTTCGGCACCAAGCCGGATGCCCTGTATCAGGCCCCCGGGCGGGTCAACCTTATCGGGGAACACACAGACTATAACGAAGGTCTGGTGCTGCCGGCGGCAATCAACTTTCACACCATAATTGCAGTCAAACGCCGTGACGATGACAAGTTCCGCGCCGTATCGGCTGCCTTTCCCGGCATTTTTGAATGGCACTATGGCGATGAAGGCAGCATGAGCGAGGATGAGGGCTGGGTCAGTTATCTCAAGGGCTTTACCTCGGCCATGGCCCAGAGTGGCCTGCCGGCTCGCGGCCTGGACCTGGCAGTGATCGGCAATGTGCCGGCCAACGCCGGATTGGCCTCATCGGCCTCGCTGGAAATCGCCTTCGGCACCGCCATCAATGACACCAGTCAACTGCACTTGTCGCCGCTGGCGATTGCACAACTGGCGCAGCGGGGCGAAAACCACTATGTCGGCTATGGCTGCGGCATCATGGATCAGATCACCTGTGCCATGGCCGAAGCCGGTGCGGCGCTGCTGATCGATTGCCTGGATCTGGACTGCGAGAGCGTGCCCTTCCCAGACGATCTCAGCCTGCTGATCATCAATTCCGGCTTGCCCTCCATCGCCCACAGCACAGAGTTTGGCGAGCGCCGCTTGCAATGCGAGCAGGTGGCCGGTCATTTCGGATTGGATACCCTGCGCCACTTGTCACTCAGGGCGTTGCAAAGCGCCGAAGATGAACTGGACCCGGTTGCCTTTCGCCGTGCCCGCCATGTGATCAGTGAAAACCAACGCACCCAGAGCGCCTGCCGCGCCCTGGAGCAGGGCGATATCGCCAGGCTCAGCAAACTGATGGCCGAATCACACCGCTCGATGCGCGATGACTTTGAAATCAGCCATCCGGCTATAGATACCCTGGTGGAGCTGATAGCCGAAGTCGTCGGCGAACGCGGCGGAGTACGGATGACAGGCAAGGGCTTTGGCGGCTGCGTCATCGCCCTGGTGGAACATGAGTTGACCGACAAGGTGATAGCCGCCGTCGAGCAGCAATATCCGGCCAAAACCGAGCTGGAGGCCAGTGTGTACCTATGCAGCCCCAGCGACGGAGCCAGCCGCCTGGACTGAGTTGTAGCCCTAAAGCCAAAAGGAACTAGCAGATGATACGTTTCAGCGCACTCGACAGTTGGGAAGATCCCCGCGGCGGCCAGATAGAAAGAGTCAGAATCGACAACGGCATTCTGGCGCTGGAAGTGCTCAGTCTCGGTGGCATTATTCGCTCACTGTGGGCGCCGGATCGCCACGGTGAACGAACCAATATCGTGCTTGGCTGTGACTCTGCAGCCGATTATCTGGCCCAGGACGCCTGTTTGGGCGCCGCTGTTGGGCGTTACGCCAATCGCATCAAGCAAGATCAAATCAACTGCCGCGGCAAGACTTTTTCTCTGGATAAGAACTTCAACGGCCACTGCCTGCATGGCGGCCGCGAAGGCTTTCATCGGCGCCTGTGGCAACTGGGCACACTGCCGGACGGGGTGCGCCTCAGCCTGATAAGCCCGGATGGCGACATGGGCTTTCCCGGTGAATGCCGGGTACAGCTGGACTATCGTCTGGCGGGCAACAACCTGTTTGTGGAGTTTATGGCCTCAAGCAGCCAAGACTGCCCTGTGAGCCTGACTCAGCACAGCTATTTCAACCTCGATGGCCGGGCGGATATCGCTGAGCACCAGTTGCAACTCGATAGCAACAAAACCCTGGCAACCGACTCTGAAGGCATTCCCTGCGGCATAGTCGATACCCAAGGCGGCATATTGGATCTCAGTCAGGGCAAGGTACTCAAGACGCTGCTGGGGCAGCCGGAACTCGCCGGCGGCCAAGGGTTGGATCACTGCTTTATCAGCCGGCAACAGAAAGATGAGCTCTGGCGTGTGGGCCGTTTGAGCGCGCCGCTATCGGGTCGCGGCCTGACACTGTATACCAATCAACCCGGAGTGCAGCTTTACACCGGCGCCGGGCTCGAAGGCGTCAAGGGTCGTAAGGGCCAGGCGATGAAGCCCTGGCAGGGTGTCTGTCTTGAGCCGCAAATGCTGCCGGACGGCGCCAATCAGCCACAGCTGCACGGCGATCCCTGGATAACACCCGGACAAGTCTATCACCATTTGAGCCGCTACGAGTTCGATACCCAGGCATGACCAAACTCTATTTCAACGCCGAGGATCTCGGCCAGATCAGCATAGGCGCCTTTGCCTTGTCCGTGCCCATCTCTTTTTCCGAGGAGGCCTGGATGCTGGCGGCCAATCTGCCGATGGTGAATCTGGTGCTGGTGGTGGTATTGAGCCTGAGCTTTATCGCCCTGTTTGCTTATCAGAGTGTGTTTCAGGCCAATATCAAGGCCAGGGTGTGGGTGTTCTGGCTGCGGATCCTGCTGGCTTATGCCCTGACCCTGCTGGTGGTGAGTGTCGTCTTACTGGCCCTGGATAAATGGCCATTATTGAGCGATCCCTTACTGGCGCTGAAGCGCACCCTGCTGATCGCCATGCCGGCCTCTATGGGCGCCATCATAGTCGATAGCTTCGATAAAGAATAATCGTCTATCACCGGATATTGATTGTCGTATTTCATTGACATTACAATTCAATTTAAAATTTTATTGTCAATAAAGGAAGAGCGGGTTGAATCTACATCATTCACCCCATATTGGCTTGGGTTGTATAGTTTAATTTCTGCCAGTATTTGCTGTGATGAAAATCTGACAATGATTCATCTTTAATCCAGCTATTAAATTGTCATACCAAAGCTAAGATCCCATTCCAGCACAGGAACCAAATGCAAACCACTGGCGTTCAAGGCGATTAATGGCTCTGCGATTGACTTATGCACCAAATAATCCATCATCCCTGGAATTTGGAAAATACATCTCTTTTCAAGAGGTATTTTAGATAACTTATTATAGTCCAGTCGGCAATTCCTTGGATTTCTTACTTCACCATCCTCTAAAATCCCAGTGTATTTTCCATTATCAAAGTCATAAGCATCAATATTATTATCTACGACTAAAATTGAATATGAATGTACATTTCCATCATTGTGGGTATATAAAGCAGGGAGTAACTGAACCTGATAAAGATCAAAGTATTCCAGTACTTTACTTATCCGGTTTGACAGTAATGGATCACTTAATGCAGTCATTGCTTCGATCAGAGGAATAACCTCATTATCATCTGCCCCAAATTCAACTTGGATCGGCATTTTAAGACAAGTCGGTTGTCTAAAAGTTAAATAATGACTTTTACTGCAGGAAACATAAGGGGAAGGCACCTTTCCAGAGCCACATATCAGTACATAATATTCTTCGTTAATATCTGATATCATTATTCTCCAACTTATAAATCATCATCTTAAAATGTCAGCGTTCGACTGTCCGGTATACCCGGGCCACCGCTTCAGTGAACTGAAGTCGGACGGCCGGGCATAGGGATATCAGTCGTCGAAGCTGTCATCCCAATCGTCATCGAAATCATCACCCATGTTGTCGGCTTCGACCTCGACCTCAGGTTCCGGCTTGGGCTTACGCGTGGGAGCGCTGTCTTTGACGTTGTTCAGATTAACTCTGGCCTGCTGCTTTTGCATAAACTCGCTGCGGACCGCTTTGAATGCACTACCGAACTCACGCTCGGCAGCCTTGGCTTCATCCTCACCCAGATCATGCAGGTTGGGTTTAACTATATCTTCCACGTATTCAATAATCGCATTGCGCTGAGAGTTGAACAGGTAGATACGTCCAGGAGATGCCTCGGGTAACTGATTGTCATGGACGACGATAGCATTGCCACGTGCGGTTCTGAGCTCGCCATACCAAACTTGTTTCTTTGCAGTGTTATACATATATGCCAATACCCTTAAATCAACACATACACCAGAGAAGTTGCCAATAAGTCGCTGCGCATAATGCCTGGACTTGCTCGCGCCTTCCCTAAAGTTTTTCGGCCAAAGAAGCGCACTACTGCTCACTTTGCCACAATAGGTTTCCACCTTTGGGAGGTGGAGTTTTCAAGTGCGTATTCTTACAGAATCTTTCCGAGAATCAATGCTACAAACCGTGATTTTTCCAACTAAATAACGATTAATTTTTCATGACAGCACCCTCGAGTGCTCTCACAAAGGACTTTAGCCCAAATTTCCATCAGGGCAAGTTGAATTTTGCACGCAAACGCCTTAAGGCTGCATGTTACAGCCAAACAGCGGCGACAGAGAAAAAGCTGCCGAGCGAGTGTTCAGCAGCCATAGGGTGTTGAGCGTCAGTAGCTACTTACTTCAGTGTCAGCACGACCTTGCCCGAGTGACTTCCGGATTCCAACAAGTGATGTGCCGCAATGCACTCTTGCAGCGGGAAACTGGCAAAAATATGTGGCTTCAGGGCACCTTCATTCAATAACGGCCAGACCTTGGCCTTGAGTTCGGCAGCAATCGCCGCCTTGGCCGCTACGCTTTGAGGCCTCAGAGTCGAGCCGGTCCAAACAATACGTTTGGCCATCAGGCGAAAGATATCCACTTCAGCCTTGGCCCCCCTTTGCATGGCAATGGACACCATGCGGCCATCACAGGCGAGTACCTTGAGATTCTTGTTGGCAAAGTCTCCGCCTGCCATATCCAGCACCACATCGACACCCTTGCCCTGGGTCCAGTCCAACACAGGCTCGACAAAGTCTTGTTGCCGATAATCGATCACCAGCTCGGCCCCCAATTGCTGACACCAGGCGCATTTCTCAGGACTGCCGGAAGTCACCAGTACCCTGGCGCCAAAGGCCTTGGCCAGTGCTATGGCGCTGCTGCCGATACCCCCAGAGCCGCCGTGGATGAGCACTGTCTCGCCTTGCTGCAACCCGGCTCGCATAAACAGATTGCCCCACACAGTAAAGAAAGTCTCGGGAATCGCCGCGGCTTCTTCCAGACTCCAGCCCCTGGGAATAGGCAAACAATGATCGGCCCAGGTGAGCACATACTCACTGTAACCGCCTCCCGGCACCAGGGCACAGACCTCTTGCCCGGCCTGCCATTGTGCTACGCCCTGCCCCAGCGCCACTATCTCGCCGGCCACTTCCAACCCCAGCACGGGGGAAGCGTCTGCCGGCGGCGGATAGTTGCCTTTACGCTGGGCCAGATCCGGGCCATTGACCCCGGCCGCCGCTACCCGTATCAGCACCTGACCCGGACCGGGTTTGGGGATCTCCACATCCGTCAGATAAAGTACCTCGGGCTGCCCGGGTGTGTCGAAAGTCACCTGTCTCATACACTGCTCCTTGATAACTGAGCCACTGCCGAAAGATTTGCCTCTGACGTTAATCCAGAGGTCAAGCCTGGCAGAGACTGATACCTGTAGCCAACACAGTAGCAGAAGCCGTCTCAGGCTCATACCCGCATCAAGGAAGATGCGAACAAGTCCCATCTATGCACTGCATCGACTTACAGGCCTGGATGCAATGCGTGCTTCACAGTAAATGGCTTCAGTCTTTTGCCAGAAGCACAACAAAGCCGCCAGGCAAAATTCAGCCTTGGCGAATTTAAATGTAAATTCTATTAATTTCATTGCGTTATAAATCTATCCTAGCTCGCGGTGACCAAGGAAATCCTCGCTGTTTTCCCTTGGAATAAAAAACAGACAATTTTATATTGTATATTTTATTCTTTTACTTCTATGATGAAACACTGATTTACCCTGAATAAAGTGTTGTGCACAGTCAGGCAGTATCGGCAAACGGCGCAGGGGGTCACTTTAACCACTAAAGATCTGCAACAGCAGACTCAAATAAAATGGAGAAAACCAATGAAGATCAGCCCACTGGTCGCCAGTATCGGCCTGCTTTCCGGCATGGCATTCAGCCAACAGACGTTTGCACAGCCCTCCTCCCCCCAAGCTTCCTCACCTCATCCCGCCGCCAGGCTGCACGGTCATCCCTTACTGCCCGCTCAAGCGAACGAGCAGGCGAGACTGGCCTCTCACGCGCGGCTTAAGCGTGAGGCCAACTCTCAAGCTAAGAGGCAGACAAAGGCTTCGCTGCCGGCGCCGCCGCAGGCCTTTAGCAGTCAGTCGGTTTCGAACCAGGTAATTGAAGGACATGCCGTTGACAAAAAAACGCCCCAAAAACGCCAAGCCGTCGAAAGCCTCAACCTGATGAGCCCCTCGGCGGCCGGCGATCTACAGATGCAGGCCGACAGCAGCTGTGATGAGCTGACAGGCCTCAATGGTCAGGCACTGGTCGATGCATTAAGCGCCGCCACGCCTGCTTGTGTCGGTGCCTTTTACAGCCTGGTGGGCAGTCAGGCCACCGCCAGCTTCAGCAAGGCCAATGTGCTGGCGGTAGCCAACGCCATAGACGGCCGCGCCGAAAGCTACACAGGAACTGACACCCAAGGGCTGGAGTCCTTGATAAACTTTGTCCGCGCCGCCCTCTATGTGCAGTTTTATCATCCGGAAGATGTGCCCGCCTATGATGCATCGGTAACCACGGCGTTAAGCGGCGCGCTGGATAGTCTGTTCAACAATCCCAAGAGCTGGACAGTTTCCGAGGCCAATGCCGGGGTTCTCAAAGAAGCATTGATCCTGGTGGATTCGGCCAATCTGGGTGCCGAATTCAACTGGGTAACCATCAAGGTACTCAACGAATACGACAGCGACTGGCAGGCGCTGTTTGGCATGAATGCCGCCGCCAATGCTGTGTTTACTACCCTGTTCCGGGCTCAGTGGAACGACGAAATGCAAGCGCTGTTCGCCCGGGATCAAAGCATTCTCGATGCCCTCAATCAATTTCAACTTGAGCAACGCCAACTACTGGGAACCAATGCCGAATACCTGCTGGTCAATGCGGTACGTGAGATGTCCCGCCTCTACTACATAGAGGCGATGAAGCCAAGGGTCACGACTCTGGTCAAGGCGGTAATCGACAGCAGCAGTAAAGAGGACAGCAGCCGCGCCATCTGGCTCGCCGCTGCAGAAATGGCCGACTACTATGACCGTAGCCAGTGCGACTACTACGGCATTTGCGGCTTCAAATACCAACTGGAGCAGGACACCCTGAGTTTCAACTGGAAGTGCTCGGATACCCTGAAGATGCGCGCCCAGGATCTGTATCAGGATCAGGCAAGCTGGATCTGCGAAGTGCTCAGCGGCCAGGAAGCCTACTTCCACAGCAAGCTGGAAACCGGCAATACTCCGGTGAGCGAGGATAACAACGACGATCTTGAGCTGGTGATCTTCAATTCCTCCGGCGACTACCAGTCATTCGCCGGCAGCTTCTTCGGTATCAACACAGACAACGGCGGCATGTATCTTGAAGGCTCGCCGGCCGGGCTCAAGAATCAGGCCCGTTTTATCGCCTATGAAGCCGAGTGGCGCCGCCCCGATTTCCATGTCTGGAACCTGCAGCATGAATATGTGCACTACCTGGATGGCCGCTTCAACCTCCACGGCGACTTTGCCCGCGGCATGTCGGCCGACACTATCTGGTGGGTTGAAGGATTGGCGGAATACATCTCCTACCGGGATGCCAACACCGCAGCCATAGCACTTGGTGAAACCAAGGCATTTGCCCTGTCGCAAATATTCAAAAATACCTATGATTCCGGGCAGGACAGAGTCTATCGCTGGGGCTATCTGGCGGTGCGCTTTATGTTCGAGCGCCATATGGATGATGTTCGCCAGATCCTCAGTCTGCTGCGCAGCGACAACTACAGCGAGTATCAAGCCCTGATAGATGGCATAGGCAGTCGTTATGACAATGAATGGTACAGCTGGCTGACAAGCGGCCTGAGCACGGCAGACAATGGCATAGTGGATAAGGGCCCCAGCGACATAGACGCCGCCCCCAGCGGCCGTGAAGGTAACTGGAGCGGCCCGGGCGGCAATATCAGCCGCGACTTTGCCCCCTGCACGGTCAGCGACGAATCCTATCGTTATCAGGAAGGCATGACGCCGCTGCTGGATGTGCCAATCGAGTGTATCGACTCGAAAAACGGCCGCGCCAGCCTGGTGTTTGCCAATGAGCAGCGTTCCGACCAAGAGCTGTGGATCAAGGTGGGTGACGGCTGGGGTGATGCCGATATCTATTTCAGCTCCCAAGGCTGGGCCAGTGCCGAAAACAACGAGGGCTTAGGTATAGGCAATGGGAATCATGAGGTGATCAAGGTGCGCCTCAACCCAGACAGCTACTGGCATTACCTGACTCTGGCCGGTGAATTTGGCGGCGTGGATCTATTGCTGTCGACCACAGAAGTCGAAGCCGACCCGGACCCGGCCCAAGGCGGCGGTGATGGCGATGGCGGCGAGCCGGTGGATTGCGGTGTTCCAAGCACAGACTATGGCCAGTTGCAGGCCGGCAAGAATGAATGCCTCAGTGGTGGCCGTTCCAGCTTCTATGTCTGGGTCGAGGAAGATAACACTCGCCTGACCTTCAGCCTCGGCGGCGGCAGTGGTGACGCCGATCTCTACTATGCTGCCGATACCTGGGCCGGTACAGCTCACTATGATGCGTTCGCCAAGGCCGCAGGCAACAGCGAGACGCTGACAGTCACGGCCAATCGCGGCTGGCGTTACCTGGCGGTGGAGAGTGACAGCCAGTATGCCGGTGTCAGCCTGAGCCTGAAAGTGGCCACGGCCGGTGAACCTCAGCCCGGTGTTCTCGAAAATGCCTGCGCCACCAAGGCTCCCCAGAGTTACAGCGAGTTACAGTCCGGCGCGGCCATCTGCGCCGCCAGTGGCCGGGGAGACTTCTACTTCTATATTGCCGAAGGTACTCAGGAGATTGAAGTTGTCACAGGCCACGGCAGCGGCGATGTCAGCCTCTATGGTGGCACTAGCTGGCCTACGGCCAACAGTTATCAACAGGTATCCACCCAGCAAGGCAACGCAGAACGTTTGCTGCTGCAGGCGCCAAGCGAAGGTTGGTACTATCTGATGCTGGATGGTGCCAATGCCGAAGGAGTCAGCATCCAGATGCAGGCTCGCTGATAGCGTTACAGTTTGGATGAAAAAAGCGCTGCCTCGGCAGCGCTTTTTTACCTTTACGGCCGTTAGCCCTTCTTGATGGTCATGGTCCAGGCGGCATCACCCTTCTGGGCAAAGTGAGTCACCTCATGGCCCTCTTCGGCGGCCCAGCGAGGAATATTTTCTGTCGCCTGGGCGCAGTCATAGTCCAGTACCACTTCGTCGCCTTTTTCTATGCCCTTTATCAGCTTCTGCAGCTCTATCAAAGGGAAAGGACAGAGTTTGCCGGTAGTATCGAGAACATGTTTCATATACAACTCCTTGGATAAAACTCAGATCTGAGCCAGACGCATGGGCCGGATCAGGGTAAAGTAACTGAAGCAGTAACTGCCAAGCAGAATGGCCGGAATAAACAGCCAACCCTGCCAGGACAGATAGGCGGTACCCACCAGCGCATTGCCCAACATGCAACCACCGGCAATGCCACTGCCAAAGCCCATCAACAGACCGCCGATAAGCCCAAACAATACCGTCTTGTGGCCCGGATAGCGCCAACGCTGCTCCGAACTGCCACGGGCGGCAATAAAGGCCCCGACAAACAAGCCGATGAGGAAGTATCCCGGCCAGCCGAAGAACTTGGTGTTGCCAGTGGTCAGCAGATCCCACAGCTGAGCGCTGGGGCCACTGATACCAACGCCACCGACCCGACCGCTTTCCAGGCTCGCAGGCCAGGCCAGCAGAGCCAGCACGCCAATGATCAGCGCACTCACGAACGGGTGCCAACGGGCTTCAAACAACAGGTGTGCCAGGCCGCTGCGCCTCGGGGTCATCAGGGCCACAGGGCGCTTGCGCTGCTTGAGATAGCGCATCGCCAGTACGGAGGTCAGCAGCGCCAGGGCGATACTCACCAACCAGGGCGAAACCCCCAGGCTCTGATACAGGGTCTGATCGGCCAACTGTTGCTGTTTGATGGGGGCCAGCATGCTCTTGAGCTCGGCCGTGCGCACCAGTTTACTGGCAACAATAAAGCCCAGCACTGCCATCACACTGGCAGCCAAGCCTTCGGCCGCCCTGTAATAGGCTCCGGTGGAGCAACTGCCTGCCGCCGCCATACCCAGGCCAAACAGCACGCCACCAATCAGAGTTGCCAACCAGGGGAAATGCCCCGTCGGCAACTTGACCCAGCCCAGCTCATAAAAGGCAAACAGCCCCAGGCTCTGGATACTGATGGCGATCAATATGGCAATCACCATGGTGAAGTCTTTCTGCAGGAAGGTGTCACGTATGCCACCCGCCATGCAGAAACGCCCCCGCTGCATCACAAACCCCATGGCCAGACCTATGCCCAAACCACTGAGAATCGTCAGCATAACCGGCTCCTCAGCGCTGGATCAGATAACGGATAGTCGGGCCGTTTTGTTCTATCTCCAGCACCTTGTAACCGTGGTTCTTGGCATCCAATGGAATATTGTTGATCGACTGTGGGCAGTCGCTGATCACTTCCAGAATTTCGCCAGGCTTGAGCTGGGGCATGGCCTCCAGGGTGGCAACGGCGGGATAAGGACAGGGTTCACCAACCATATCCAATTGATAATCAGGAGTATATTGGCTCATTACGCGGCCTCCGCAGTCAGTTGTGCATCCCGTTTGGCTTTACGGGCAAAGAATTGTTTTTCCCAGGCGAGCATGGCGGCAAACGCCAGGCCCAGCATCAGGTAGGTGGCCAGCAAGCCGCCCTTGTCCCCCAAGCTGGAAAGCAGGTTGACCTTGTCCCAACTGGTGGCCAGTGGTTCGGCAAAGTCGTCCCAGTAGTAGGCCAAAATGGTGGAGCCGATAACATTACCCAGGCCAACCCACCAGAAGTGCACCTGCCCTTCCACGGCGCGGTACATCCAACCGGTTTCGCAGCCACCGGCCAGCACTATACCGAAACCGAACAGCAAGCCACCGATAACCGCGTTGGGACCGGCCCACATGATCTTGGGTGAAACCCCTAGTTGCACATAGCTGTAAATCCCTATGGCACTTACCGCCATACCTATGATGATCGCCTTGGCCATATGGGTACGGCCGGTGATCCACATGTCGCGAAATGCCGAGGTAAAGCAGATCTGTGCCCTTTCAATCAACAGACCGAAACCGACGCCACAGAGCATGGCAATACCCAGCTTGGGTGCGTTGAACAAGGTCAGGAGTCCCCAACCGACTATGCCGATAAACACCAGCATACCGATCCGAAAACGCCTTCTGGCCTGGTTTTCATCCTGCTTGACCGAGCTGGCCTTGGTGACCTTCTTCAGCGCCACCGGAATGCGGAACATGGGCAGCAAGGTGAACTTGGCGCCAAAGTAGGAACCGGCAGCAGTGGCCAGCGCGAAGAACCAGGCATGCAGCGAGAACTGCGGAATACCGGTAAAGAAGGCCGCCAGGTTACACCCCATGGCCAAACGAGCGCCGAAGCCGGCTATGATGCCACCAACCAGGGCCTGCATGATGCGCACCCGGCTCTGTGGCATTCTGAGCTTGACGTTGTTGGCCCATAGCGCCGCAGCGATACAGCCACCGAACATACCGATAATCATCATGCCGTCGATGCGATCCAGCGGCGTACCGGCCAGACCTATCACCTTGAAGTAACCCCAGTTTTCCGGCTCGGCACCAAGCATTTGCAGTAAATGACCACCCCAGCGGGTAAATTCGCCGGTCACGGCCCAGAAGGTTCCGGTAAGACCAAAATAGTAGGTGGAGAGAATACCGGCAGCGATAACAGCCGGCATGGGAGCCCAGAAACGGACCAGATATTGTTGTTTAAATTGTTGCCATGTCATGTCATTACCCTAATGAACGAGACCTTGTCTAAACGGACACAGGCGTGTCCGTCAACCATTACAGGTGCGAACAGGCAGCCCGCAGAAACTGACCTGTCGCATCTTATGTATGCCTTTACGGCGATAAAATCGCTGGAGTGCAGCAAACGACCGGCTGTCAGCCATCATCAAAGCACTAAAGACCGGCTGGAACTGGGTTCCGACCGGTCATAAACAGTGTTTAACAACGATGATGAGCAGACAGTAAGCGCTGTGCCAGGGAAGAGGCCCGAGTACTTCGAGGCCTTATTCGCAGCTTCCCTAAATGGCTTTGGCCAGGCGATCGCGGCTCAATCCCGTCAGTCTGTGACCATGGGTGTAGAGCGTCGCACGACCGTTGCGGCAAAAGCCCACCAGCGTGATGTTGCTCTTCTCGGCCAACTCCAACGCCAGTGAGGTCACGGCGGACATGGCAAAAAGAATCTGAATATTGGCACTGGCAGCCTTTTGCACCATCTCGAAACTGGCTCTGCTGGTCAATAAAACCGCGATTGGCCGCTCGGCATGTTTCTGTGAAAAGGCACCGATTAACTTATCCAGTGCTATATGTCTTCCAATATCTTCATAGGCATCAATAATATGCCCATCTTTATTTAAACCCATGGCAGCATGGGTGGCGCCAGTTAATTTAAAATGCTGTTGATTATCCTTAACAAAATTCAAAGCAACCTTTAAATTATTGATATTAAACTTGGCACCATCATCAACTCGAATAACAGGTTTAACCGCTTCTTCAAGTTGGGCAACACCGCAAAGTCCACAACCGGTTCTACCGGCCATATTGCGTCTTTGTTGCTTTAATTCCATGAAACATCTTTGGGTTATCTCAATCTGAACCAGCACACCTTCTTCGGTATACTCAAGTTCAACACCCTTGATTTCATTTATGTTTTTGACTATGCGCTCCGACAAGGTAAAGCCGATTGCAAAGGCTTCGAGATCCTGCGGACTGGCCAACATTACCGTGTGGGCAATGCCGTTATATACCAGGGCGATTCTCACTTCGTTCGCTAAGTAGTCAGTTAATTCCGAAGCCTGCCCTTGTTCCATAAGGGTAACTTGTTTCTCGGTGACAACGTCATGCGAATAATAATCCATAAGTACCCTCTGAACCTATCTAAATAATAAAAATTTACAGACTTTAAAATAAAATAAGAGCTATATCACAAACTCATAAAGCAAATAAAAACAGGGTTGCTTCAACTGCATTCATTTTCTATTATCCTTCTGTCTTTCGATGGAAGAACGTCGTCTCCGGTGAGGCGTCCGGACTTCAAATCCGGGTGGGGCTGCCAGCAGTCCCGGGTAGGTTCGACTCCTATGTTCTTCCGCCAATCTTCATGGGACCAGAAAAGTTCAACATCCCGGATCTCCCGACTGTTACTGCGATACTTCCTGCGAGTAAAACCGCTGCGATCGAAGAACTCCAACAGTTGAATACTCACCTTGCGGCCAAGACCTACCATCGCCTTGAACTCAGCGGTTTCCAGTTGTCCCTTCAGCTCTAAATGACTGCGAATAAGATCGGCGTAGTGGCACAGCTTACTGCTGAGCAGATATCTGTCTTTCACCACGGCGGTGATAAATCCCTGTTGCACCAACTGGAAACACAGCGGCCGCAGCTCCCCCGGCTCCAGCTCAAGATATTCGGCCATTTCCGTGACCCACACAGGGGTATCCTGCTGCTCCAGCCAAGGAGATAAACGCTGCCAACAGGCTTCGGCTTTGGGATCCAAGGTCATTCTGTGCTGTGGTAACTGCAGCAAGGCGCCGCGCAGCACCATGCGGCGATCGCGACAGAGGCGCTCCAGGATCAAACCGGCCAGCGGCGATGGCAACTTGCTGTGACTCATGCGCAGTAGGCGGTTGCGCCCCAGCCCCAATTGATCCGGGTGCTGCTGATGGTATTGCTCCAGCAAGGACAGATAGTGCTGTTGCTCGGCCTCAAGCAGTTCAGGTGCCAACAGGAAACCGCCGTGGCGGCTGAGTCCGGATTCTTCGATGACCCGACTCAAACCGGCTTCAGTCAACTGCCAGCGCCAGGCCAAGTCAGGCACGGCCAAGGCCTGCTGCCTACCTAGAAGGGTAAGAGCCGCGGCCGGAGTTTCGGCGTCGGCGAGACGGCCAAGAAGAGCGAGCCGCTCTTCGGTGCGTTTCTTGCGATTGGGCACTGTGAGTGCCAGTACTCTGCCGGCGCCCAGGGTATGCTTGCCACTGGCATGACGCAGCACTATGGGGTCGTCCTGGCACAATATCAGTGGCTTATCCAGCACCAGTTCAGCCAGGCAGTAGCCGCGCTCATCGGCCTCGGTCAGTTGGGATATTCGCCCCAGAGTATGATCGGCGCCGTGGTGGCAATGCACGCTCTGCCAGTGAGTCACTGGCTCAAAGGCACGGATCTGCACCACAGGGCGGCCACAGGCGTCCGGCTGCGGCAAGTTGCTGAGCCAATCACCGCGCTGCGGCGCTCTGTGGTTATCGACGCCACTGAGATTGAGGGCGACCCGGGTGCCCGGCAGCGCCGTCTGCGACTCCTGCCCCTGGCAGTGAATGCCGCGGATCCTCAGCTTGTCTTTCTGACCCGAGCTGTAGAGGTTATCACCGACATTGGCACTGCCACTGATCACTGTACCCGTGACCACCCAACCGGCGCCTTTGACGCTGAAGGCGCGATCCAGGGTCATGCGAAAGGCCTGCTGCGCGTCTGCGGCGACGCCAGCCTTCTCAAGCTGTAGCTCGCTCGATGCCAACGCCAGAATATGCTCTCTGAGTGAATCGATCCCCTGGCCATTGCTGGCCGAAACGCTAAACACACCGGAGGCCTTGAGGGCAAACTCACAAAGCAGCGCCTCACTCTCTGCAGCCACTTCATCAATGCGGGCCCGCTCCACCAGGTCACTCTTGGTGAGCACCAGCGTCAGGCTATTAAGCGGCAACATGGCTAAAATTTGCAGATGTTCGCGGGTCTGCGGCATCACGCCGTCGTCACAGGCCAGCACCAAGAGCGCGTGTCTGGCATGACTGACGCCCACCAGCATGTTGTTGATAAACTTTTCATGGCCAGGCACATCGATAAAGGCCAGTCGCTGGCCGTCGGCAAACGGCATAAAGGCATAACCCAGATCTATGGTCATGCCGCGGCGTTTCTCTTCCGGCAATCTGTCGGTATTTTGCCCGGTCAGGGCCCGAATCAGGCTGGTCTTGCCATGGTCTACATGGCCGGCGGTTACCAGGATCACAGCGACACTCCCAGAGTGCTCAGCTCGGCCAGTAACTCGGCTTCATCGTCGACCCCGCGCAGATCCAGCAGTAGTTGCTCATTGCTGATCCGGCCAATCACCGGCCGCTCCGCCTGCTTGAAGTGTTGCTCAAGCTCAATCAGGCTAGCGCCCGGATTGGCACTGAACGCCAGAGCCACCGAAGGCAGGAAGGTCTCCGGCTGTGAGCCACTTCCCACCTGGGTGCGGCACTCCACCAGCTCCAGTTGATAGCCGGGGGCAAACAGGGGCTGCAACGCCTGGTGCAAACGGCTGCCTAGCAGTTTGAGTTGCTGCTGGCTGCGGCCGAACTTGGCCATCATAGGCAGTTCAGTATCCAGGGTTTCCGGGTTGAGATAATGGATCAGTGTGGCTTCCAGCGCCGCCAGAATCAGCTTGTCGCAGCGCAGCGCCCGTTTGAGCGGATGGCTTTGCAACTTGTTGATAAGCGACTGTTTGCCAACAATCAGCCCCGACTGAGGGCCACCGAGCAGCTTGTCGCCGGAGAAGCTCACCAAGTCGACCCCATCGGCCAGCATCGCCTGGGGAGTGGGCTCCTGCTTGAGCCCGAAGCGGCGCAAGTCGGTGAGCGAACCGCTGCCGAGATCCGAGATCAGCGAAATATCGTGCTCGCGGCACAGTGTCGCCAGCCGCGACTCTTCCACCGAGGCGGTAAAGCCCTGAATATGATAGTTACTGGTGTGTACCTTCATGATGGCAGCGGTGTTTTCGGTTATCGCCTGCTCGTAATCCCTGAGGTGGGTACGGTTGGTGCTGCCCACTTCCACCAGGGTAACCCCAGCCTGACGCATGATGTCGGGGATCCGGAAGGCGCCGCCTATCTCCACCAACTCGCCACGGGAAACTATCACCTCTTTACCGGCCGCCACCGCCGACAGCATCAACAGCACAGCGGCGGCATTGTTGTTGACCACACAGCAGGCATCGGCGCCGGTGAGGCGGTGAATAAGCGAGCTGACGGCATTGTCTCTGTGGCCGCGCTTGCCGGCCTGCAACTCAAACTCCAGCGGAGTTGGGTAACGCATCACAGAAGTGACGGCCTCGATGGCCGCCTCGGATTGCTGCGCCCGTCCCAGGTTGGTGTGCAGCAGGGTGCCGGTGAGGTTCCATACCGGCCTTAAACTGTGGCGATAATCGCTGGACAGCTGATCAACCAAAATGCCATACAGGGTTTGGTGTGAGTGACACCACTCAGGCAGGCGTTGCTCGCTGCCTATCCCGGCTCTTGCCAGCCGAAGTTGTCCATCCAGCGCCTGTTTGACGGCGGCCTTGCCAAAGCGGCTCAGCAGTGGGGCCAGCGCCGGCTCGGCCAGCAGGCTATCCATGGAAGGCAAAGCCCGATAGAGGTCTTTGAGAGTATCGGCAGTTTGGGTCATCATCTGTTTCATCATTGACTGAATAAAGGGAGGGCCTGAGCCCTCCCGGCTTTCTTACTGGCTTGGTTACTCGCTGTCTTCTGTCTCGTGGGCCAGCAACAAGGGATTGACTGTGGTAGCACCATAGCCTTTCTCATTGAGCTGACTGTCGAGCATCAGGGTCGCCAAATCATCGGCGGCCACATCCATCAGCGGCGCCTTTTCGAGGAACATCATCTTGGTATAACCATGACAAGCCTCGCAGCTTTCGATGCGAACATTGGCCTGATAGTCGTCCAGAGACCAGAGGGTCATCTCCTTGTCATGCCCGCAGCAAGTGCAGTGGGCACGTATGTAGTGCCACTCGCTCTCACACAGGCTGCAATGCAGATAACGCAAACCGGCTCTGGGTTCATCGACTATCACGCTGGCAACCGGATGGCTGCCACAGACCGGACACAGGCTCTGCTGTTCGACCCTGCGCTGATCCATGCGCTGAATAACTGCCGGCGCCCAATGAGACCAATAAAGCCCCATAGCGGCCCACAGAAACAGACTGAACCTGGCGGGCACTGCACTCAGGTTGCCCTGACGCAGCGCCTGCCCCCAGGCACTCAATTGCTCGGGTGCCTGTTGCATCAAAAGACGCAGCACCCGGGCGACCGACTCATCCACCTGCGGCAGGAGTTCACTGAGCAACTGCTGCAGCAAGCTCTGCCAGTAACTGTCGGCGCTGGGACCCAAGTCGGTGAGGGGCTCGCCCTCGGACTTGTCCCAGGCTGGAGGAAGACCGAAGTCTTCCTTCGCCGCCAGTTTGGCCTGTACAGCAACCAAACGGCGACACAGCTCCAGGTAATCAGCCAGCGGCGAGTCCTTGGCCAACACTTCCAAACGCTTGGCTCTGCGCAGATAGACGCTGGCAGGGTCGGCGGCTTTCAGTGGTTTGAGCTCCAGCGGCGACTCGCTGCCGGGGGCCAGGGGTATCTCGGCTGTATGACTCATTTAATGTTTCTCCGCTTCCGAATCTTCTTCCAGCATTCTGGGGTGGTGCTTACGGCACCAGGCCTTGGAGACCTTGCCGTAGAGCATGCCCGCGACCGAACCTTCTACCCAGGTCGCCATCCAGAAGTGCACCATCACGAAAATCAACATGATGAGAGCACAGACGGCGTGCAGCAGAATGGCCCAGCCCACGGTAGTGGCTGAGAAGTAAGGTGCAAAATAGGGCTGCCACATGATGAAGCCGGTGACAGTCAGTACGATAGATGTCACCACAAACGCACGGAACAGCACCTTTTGCCCAGGGTTGTAATGGCCGATAGGCGGGATCTTGTCCTCGTTCTCAAACATCACATCCTTGATGGCCAGCATCCATTTCAGGTCGTTCTTCTCCCACTTGTTGTGATGGTAGTAACGCACCAACATCAGCATCAGCGGCAGACACATAAACAACCCGGCAATGGGGTGGATGAAGCGCGCCAATTGAGGCGTGCCCGCAATACCACCCAACCACTGGAAGGAAGGATAAAAGAACGAAAAACCGGTCAGGAAAGTGACTAAACCTGCCGCCACAATAAACCAGTGGCAGATACGGTCGAACAGCTTATGACGCACTATCATCTCTTGCTTGTGATGCTCGCTCATTTGCCGTCCTCCTCTTTCTGAGCCGCTTGCTGATCTTCTTCAGGCGGCTGATAACCGGGTTGATCCTCTTCGACTATGTTGCGGCCAACGGTGATCTTGTGCAGACAAGCCACAGCGGCTGTTGCCAGGATCCCCACGGTACCCAGAGGCTTGACCCAGTCCTGCCACAGAGTGACAGACAGTGGGATCTGCGGATCTTCCGGCATGTTGTAGCTTTCAGGCTGAGTGACATCGTGCAATATCATCATCATCCCTGTGCCACCCACACCCTCTGGGTTGTACAGCCCGGCCTTGGCAAAGCCGCGTTCCTTGAGTTCGGCCACTCGCTTATCGGCATAGAACAACATGTCTTCACGGGTACCGAAACGCAGTGCGCCTGTAGTACAGGTCTTGACGCAGGAAGGCTCCAGCCCGACCGCCAGACGGTCGGAACACATGGTGCACTTGTAGGCCTTGTTGTCCTTGGGATCGATTTTGGGGATATCGAACGGACAAGCGCTGGCGCAATAACCGCAACCGATACACTTGTCTGAATCGAAGTCCACCACCCCATTGACATGCTGCACAATGGCGCCTGCGGTCGAACACGCCTTGAGACAGGCGGGATCGGCGCAGTGCATACAAGCTGAGTGAGTGAACTGCCAGCGCAGCTTATTGCGCTCGTCCATCACCTCGTTGTACTCCATCAGGGTCCAGACCTGGCCTGAGAGTTTCATCGGGTTTTGATAACTTCCCTCGAAACTGCCCACTTCTTCGCGCAGATCGTTCCATTCGGAGCACGCCACCTGACAGGCCTTACAGCCGTTACACTTGGTCGCATCAAACAGTTTTGCGACCTGCTTGACGTCACCAATCCGAGTTTGCGATGCCGGCGTTGCCGCTGAGGTGCCGGAGCGTCGAATAATATCTTGTGTTGCCATTATCAGACCTCCGCCTTCTCAACGTTCACCAGGAACGCTTTGTACTCAGGAACACCCGTGTTGGCATCACCCATTTCGGTAGTCAGCACGTTACAGCTATAAGCCTTCTTGGTGAGGGCGTTATGGCTACCGTGACGTGGAATACCCAGAGTGTGTACCGTTTGACCATTGACCTGCAGTGGCCGCAAACGCTTGGTCACCAAGGCTTTGGTAAGAATGTGGCCACGCTTGGAGCTCACTTTCACCCAGTCGCCATTCTTGATGCCTTTTTCTGCCGCCAACTGCTCGTTCATTTCCACAAAGGTCTCTGGCATGGAGATCGCCGCCAAACGGCAGTGAGTCGTCCAGAAGTTAAAGTGTTCTGTGAGCGAGTAAGTGGTACAGGCGTATGGGAACTCGTCTTTGGTACCTATGGTTTCTTTCACACCCTCAAACCAACGCAGCACTGGGCTGTGCACCACTTTCGGATGCAATGGGTTGGTCCCGATTGGTGATTCCACCGGCTCATAGTGTTCAGGGAACGGCCCTTCTTTCAGCAGCTTCAGCGCGAACAAACGGCCCGCCCCTTCCGGCTGCATGATGAATGGGTGTGCACTGTCCTGTGGATTGAGCTTGGCGTTGAAGTCAGGCACGTCTATGCCTTCCCACTTGCCATCTTTCCACTCGACTATGGTGCGGTTTGGATCCCATGGCTTACCGTTGACATCACAAGAGGCTCGGTTGTAGAGCACCCGACGGTTGGCAGGCCAAGCAAATGCCCATCCCGGGGTAATACCTTTACCTGACGGATCGTGGTTGTCGCGGCGTGCCATCTGGTTGCCTTGCTCGGTCCAGGAACCGGCATAGATCCAACAGGCACAGGCGGTGCTGCCATCGGCCTTGAGTTCAGTAAAGCTGCTCAGTTGACGGCCGGTGTTAACATCGTATCCGTTCAACTCTTTGGTCAGCTCAACAGAGCTCGGGTTATGGGCATCTGTGTATTCCCAGTTAACCGCAGCCACAGGCTCAGGCAGTTTACCGCCCTCTTCGCGATACAGCTTTTTCAGCTCCAGCAAGATGCCGGCAACGATTTCCGAGTCGGCCATGGCTTCGCCGGGAGCATTGGCGCCTTTATAGTGCCACTGCATCCAGCGACCCGAGTTGACGATGGAACCTTCTTCCTCGGCAAAACAGGTTGTGGGCAGACGGAACACTTCCGTTTGGATACTGGCGGTATCGACTTCGTTGAAGCCGGGTTCGTTTTGCCAGAAGGTTGCGGTTTCAGATGACAAGTTGTCCAGCACGACCAAGTACTTGAGCTTACTCAGCGCCTTGAGGTTCTTGTTACGGTTGGGCATAGAGTTAATTGCGTTAACCCCTTGCACGATACAACCGTTGATCTGACCGCGATACATCATGTCGAGGTAGCGGCCAAAGTCATACATCTGATCCCATTTCGGCAACCAGTCGTAACCGAAGTCGTTTTCAGGGGTCGCGTTATCGCCCCAGAACGCTTTCAGCAAAGAGACATAGAACTTGGGATAGTTTTGCCAGTAGTTGGTTTGACCCGGACGCAAAGGCTTGGGCGTATGCGCTGCCAGGTGAGCGGCCAAAGTGGGTTCATTGTCGTTGGGCAGTTTAACGTAGCCCGGCAGACTCTGCGCCAGCAGACCCATATCGGTTGAGCCCTGAACGTTGGCGTGACCACGCAAGGCGTTAACCCCACCACCCAACTGACCAATATTGCCCAGCAGCAACTGCACCATGGCCATGGTACGAATATTCTGCGCACCCTTACTATGGTGAGTCCAACCCAGGGCATACATAAAGGTCGCAACCCTGTCTTTGGTATAAGTGCTGCCAATCGCCTCACAGACCACCTGGTAGTCATCTACCGGCGTCCCTGTGATGTTGCTGACAGTGGCAAAGTCGTAACGTTCTACGTGCTGTTTCAGCAGGTTCCATACACAACGTGGGTGCTCAAGGGATTCATCCACCTTGGCATAGCCGTCTTCGTCGAGTTGATAGAACCAGGATTCTTTGTTGTAGTCGCCCTTCTCTTCATCGAAACCGGAGAACAGACCTTCGTGGAATTCAAAGTCTTCCCGCACCAGATAGCTGGCGTTGGTATAGGCCTTCACATAGTCGAAGTTGATCTGGTTAGTGGAGATCAGATAGCGGATCACACCCAGCAAGAAGGCAATATCTGTGCCTGAGCGGATAGGAGCATAGTGATCGGCCAAAGCGGCACTACGGTTGAAGCGAGGGTCAACCACAATCAATTTGGCATTGTTATGTTGCATAGCTTCTGTAACCCAGCCGAAACCGACAGGGTGCGCTTCTGCAGCATTACCGCCCATAATTATCACTACATTAGAGTTCTTGATGTCGATCCAATGGTTGGTCATGGCACCGCGCCCAAATGTTGGAGCAAGACTTGCTACCGTTGGGGAGTGTCAGTTACGTGCAATGGTATCGATGGCGACTAGGCCGAGAGAACGAGCAAACTTCTGAGTCGCAAGACCACTCTCGTTCGCCATACCGGATGAAGTCATCATCCCTGTGGTCAACCAACGGTTGACTGTAACGCCATCGGCGTTTTTCTCAATCAGGTTGGCATCACGGTCGTCTTTCATCAAACGGGCAATACGCTTGTAAGCTTCGCCCCAGCTGATGCGCTTCCATTCATTGGTGCCCGGAGCGCGATACTCAGGGTACTGCAGACGGTGCGGACTGTTAACATAGTCCACCAGGCCTGCGCCTTTAGGGCAGAGCGCCCCGCGGTTTACCGGATGATCGGCATCACCTTCAATATGAAAAATGGCATGTTCAGAGTTTTTGCCACCGCTGCCTTGGCTATACATAAGCAAGCCACAACCCACCGAGCAATACGGGCAGTTGTTGCGGGTCTCTTTAGCTCTGAGTAGTTTGAATTCCCGAACTGCGGCATAAGCCTTCTCGGACAACAACCCCAGCGCAGATATGGCTGAAGTTGCCGCCCCGGCAGCGCACAGTTTGAAAAACTGACGTCTGTTCATAGCGTCCTCACACTCTTGTCGTTATGAGTTTTGATTGGGGTCGCAGCCCTTGGCTGCGACCTGCCAAGTGCAGTCAAACCAAAGACCACACTCTGTGTAAGATTATCCTTAAAGAAACTCAGGATAACAAATAATGACACGAGACAGAGATCACAAAGGAATAGCTATGACAAATTGAACCACAAAAATAGAATCAAGCAGAGCAAAAAGCCAACAAACAAACCATAAGCAGTTTATAAAACCAAAATGAACAAAAAATACACTAAAAGACATTTTGTCCAAATATATAGGTAAATTTTGTCCCAACAGCGAAAAAGGCAGGATAAAGTACCATTAACTGAGGCTCAATCGACGGGAAATAGAAAAGGGTTGTGCTAAAAAAGCCGGCAACAAGCGCAAGGGGAAATAACAGAACGCAGGAATATAACAGATAAAACAAAGTATTACATCAGTAACACTTTCACACTATCTGCAATGGACAGCCGGGGAAACAGAATAACCGTCATCAAGTCAAATTGACCCACTGCCCGAAAAACGCCCACCACCAAGGCAGAGCACAAACAGATTACAAATGTAAAGATTGCCAATTTCAGCTGAAAAATATCCCACTGCTATGGGGCCAGAGGGAACTTTTCGGGCGAAAGATGCCGCGATAAATTCCCGCCAGCTTCATATCAAACGAGCGCTTGCAATGACAGAGCCTGTTCTACTGCATCGATAAAGGCCCGGATCAGTGCCGACTCTCGGCGGCGCTGCGTATAGAGCGCGTAGAAAGTGGCGCTCTTGAGCCTGTATTCGGGCAATACGGTTTGCAGCTTTCCCTGTTTCAGACTGGGCTCGGCCAGATACTTGGGCAATCTGGCTATCCCAAACCCATGACAAACCGCGGCATGGATAGCTTTCTTGTTGTTGAACACCAAAGAGCCCCGAACTTCAAGCTGCTGTTGGCCTGCGGAATGTTCAAAACACCAAAGCTCATTTCGGCTGTTACCCTGCGCCAAAGTGACCAACTCATGCTGCAACAAGTCGCCGGGTTGAGCCGGAGCAAGGCGTGATGCCAAGTAAGCCGGTGCAGCGCAGAGAACCGACTCGTCCTGCCCCAGCTCCCTGGCAATATAGGGCTCAGACGAGAGCCGGGTGCTGCGAAAAGCGATATGAAATCCATCTTGCAGCAGATCTACCGCTCGATTGGAAAACTCGGCCACTATGCTTACCTGCGGATGCTTGGCCTTGAAGCCGAGCAGCACGGGAGTCAACACCAGCTCGCCCCAAAGTTCCGGGGCCGTAATCCTCAGTTCGCCGGCCAGTTCATGCCTGCGCCGACTGAGGCTATCGAGCAGCTGCTCATTAAGCTCGAGGATCCGCTCGGCCTGTTGAAAATACAGCTCACCGTCATCGGTCAACGTCAGGCTGCGAGTTGTACGGTGCAGCAACCGGGTTTGCAGTCGCTGTTCCAGAAAATGAATATCCTTGGAAACTTTACCTGCGGTGATTTGTAGCTGGCGGGCGGCGGCCACAAAGGAACCCAGACGGACAATCAGGGTAAAAAGCCGCATCAGATAAAGGTTGTCCAACTTATGATGATCCATTGTTGTTCCCCTCAAGTGCCAACTCATTCCCACCAGGAACGAATACATTTCCTGAATGACAGATTATTTCCCATAGTGACAGATGTACAGTAGAGGCATAGATTGGACACAAAAGGAAAAGTGAGATGTCAGCTTCACTGGAACACGAGTTCCTCTTTGGCAACGCCGGCGTGAGCCTTAAAAACCGTGCGGTATTGGCGCCATTGACCCACAACATGAGCGCAGCCAATGGCGACCCTTCCCAAGCCGAGTTGCAGTGGCTACAGCTCTGTATCCAAGGGGGCTTTGGCATGCTGATAACCGCTGCCACCCAGGTTTTGCCCGGCGGACGTTGCTGGTCTGGACAACCGGCCCTGATGACTGAGGCGCAGCAGCAATCTTGGCTCCCCGTGGCCAGCTCTGCCGAAGCCAACCAAGCCAAGGTGTTGGTGCAGCTGCACCATGGCGGCCTGCGGGCCCTCCCCGAGTTAAATGCAGAAGGCCCCAAAGGCCCCTCAGCAATAGCACGGGGAACAAGATATCCAAGAGGGGTAGCACAGCTGCGGGATGAGGAAATCCGGCAGCTTATTCAGGCTTTTATCAACTCTGCCGAGCGGGCTTATGCCGCGGGACTGCACGGTGTGGAGCTGCATGCCGCCCACCATTTCCTGTTGTGTAATTTTCTTAACCCAGAGGTGAATCGGCGCGAGGATATTTGGGGCGGCAGCAGCCGCAATCGCGCCAGGATCATCATAGAGATTATTCGCGGTATCCGGCAGCGTCTGCCGCGCTCATTTTTGATTGGTGTACGCCTGTCTCCCGAGAGCTACGCCAATGTGAGCGGCATCCGCCTGGCCAACCAACTGGAAGTCGCCAACCTGCTGGCCGAAGAGGCGCTCGACTATTTGCACTTTTCCATGGGGAACAGCTTCAAACAAGCCAATGAAGACAAACAGGCAGGCCCGTTGCTGATACAGATTCGCCGAGGCTATCATGGCAATGTCCCTTTAATGTTTGCCGGAGCTATCACAGATATCCATACTGCCGAACGGGCATTCAACCTGGGTGCCGAACTGGTTGCCATCGGCTCTGCGGCCATAGGCAACCCGGATTGGCTCAAGCGCAGTCTTTCCGGAGCACCTCTTAAGCAAGCGCCATTCAGCCGTGAGCATCTATTAAAGCTGGGCTTCACCGAGCAGGCTCTGGAATATTTGATGAAGCTCCCGGCATTGACAGAGCAAGCCAGGGAAAACTAGCTCCAACAAAAAAGCCACTGCGGTTGCAGTGGCTTTTGTGGCACGAGTGCCTATCTCCAACATACCTCAAAAAGGTTGTATACACACAACCGAGAAGTGTACAAAACTAAATCATAAATATCAGTAAGTTACTATAAAACAAACCATGCACTCTGTTACATTTGTGTTTTTTACAAGGTCTATTCTGGCTCAATCGTTACACTCTCTGCGGCATAAACAGCCTTGTCCACCTCAATACAACGATTGACCTCTTTGATATCTAGAAAATTTCCAATTACAAACATTGAAGCCCATCTTTGGAAAATACTATTAAGAACGTTTACGTGAGATACCTCACCAAATAAATGCACAACAAAACGTGCTAATTTTTGTTCACATGTACCATTACACTTAGAGGAGATTACAGCTCTACAGCTATAATTGAAAACCTTCTCTATAATATCCATTCGAAACTGACAGGTAAGATTAGAGCCTATTGCATTGCGGTCTAGGTAAGCGTTTTCAATGAGGTTAACGTTAATACGAGTAAGAATTGATAACATATCCTTCTCTTTATCGTTAGATATCACAAGGCTATTTTTGAAGAACTCAGAAACCAAATATACGTCCCTTATATTACTGGACATACTCATAGTAATGAGATCGGCATACATTATAGGTACAGGTAATCCACTACCGATAGCTAATCTCAAGCCGAAGTGCCTATCTTCATAATCTATATTTGAAACATTCCTATTTACAAAATCAGAGATACTTACAATTTGATGCTTATAATGAATTGCTAGCCCTGCGACAAAGTGATCTAAACATAGCCAAGGAATATTATAAGTCACTGACTCTCTGAAAGTAGAATAAACTCTTTGATCAAAAAACCTTTTTAGCTCTACTACTTCAGACGGGACATCAGAAATAGTAGGTGTCAATATTGAAGCTCTTTCCAACAATAACTCTAAGCAAGAGATGAAATCTGAATACTCAGCTCTAATCTCATCTCCCGTACTCCTTACCAGACCATATTCTGTGACATTCACGGTCATATAGTCATCTCGATTAATATCATCTAACCATGCTCTTATAGCTCTGGCATTTTCATCATTAACATACAGCTTTACAGAGGACGTAGAGAAAGTATTAGCGAATCCTGTCACCGCTAAATAGCAAGCTGTCAATAGGTCAATAATTATGGACTCACAATCCTCTATAGAAGTTCCTTCTGAGTTCAACTTAATAGTCTCTGCAATACCCTTACTGGAAAGGCATATTATTGCCCCTTTAACGGGATAAGAAGAGTAAATATTCTGAATTTTCATGGAGAATGGTATAGAGGGGTTCTCCAATATGGATTTTTGCTTTGTTTCGTCACCTTTTACTGATTTCATAAATCTAGTCAGGTAATCAACCATTTCATTGCTATCTGATGGCACCTCAAGCTGCCTAAATGCGTCAGAGCCATCGTTAGTTGACGAACGAATATCCATTGCATGTCTAAAGGTAGCTACGAGTGGGTTCATCCTTTCTAATAGAGTTATTTCACCAATACCAGCTATATTTTCAGACTCTCCAATATTTAGCCTGCTAAGGACGGAGCCTATAGGAGAATCAACTGCGATTAACGAAGGATGAGATGCAATCACACCTCTAACAAGAATCTTACTATATTTATTAAATCCATCTGAATAAACTACACCATCTAGACATCTTTCAGTAGGGATCGTCTGAGTAATAACATCAACTTTATCAGATATTAAATTAGTATGAATATCAGTAAGAGGCTTTGCTAACTCATTCGGGGAACATACAAACCAGTCTGACATCACACTTAAAACTCGACCAACGTCTAATTCTTTTGCAATAAAATATAACAACCCTAGTGTAGACTGTTTGTACTCTTTAAAAACCTCACTTGGAATAGAGTCAACTAGACTAACTAAATCATCTTTTTGTGAACCTAATTCTTTTTCCAAAACTAATAGTGAAGCCCAAGCTTCAGCATCCTCAGGCTCTCTTTTAATTAACTCCAGAATGGACTTCCTTGCATTAGCAAAGTCTCCCACCGACCAGTATATTGAGCACTCCTTAACGAGAATATACTTAGATTTATTTTCATGTTCAAGGTGAGAGATAGCCTTGATAAAACTATCATATTTTTCAGATTGAAAAAGAGATTCCAAATAACAGTTAAATAATGGAGATTGCCATGAGCTTTGATGTACAAATGGTTTAAGCAAATCACAGACATATACATGCTGTTCTACTTTTAGCATTCTATTACACAGATTAAGCATCGCCATATGGCTGATTTTATCAAATTCTTCAGAGTAATTTGAAATAAATGTCCGTAATTTACCCCTTAGTTTAATATCATCCTCACTACAACTGTATAATAATGAGCATAAGTTTAAATCAGCAAATGCTTGGCAAACTTCCTCTTCAAAGCTAACTTTTCCTCCAGCACTAACCCAACTTCTTACATCAGCAAAGTCAATAGAATTATTCACCATCGACAGACAAAGCTTGCTATATTCATCAGGAGTTATCACTTCCGAAGTTAAATTTATAGATAAATCAGAACCAATACCTTCACAACTTTTTCGAATGGTTTCAGCTATTGAGCCATCTATTTCGGCAATGTCATCTACAACTTCATAGGCAGCAGTTATCAGCTCTTCAAAACAAAAACTAGTCGCTATATTTAAATTAATTAGTATTATTGTTCTTAATTTATCATCAAAACTGAAATCGAAGAACTCTTCTATCAACTTTGTCAGTGCATTATATCTTTCAATGTCTATGGAAAATATATCACCACGATTAATTTCAGTTGCATATAAACATGCTTCTGTAAGTATTCTTATCCTTTTGGCACAATCAGATGGAAAGCGTTCATACAATGTAACGCAAAGTTCGAGAGAAAGAGAGAACTCTTCATGACGATTTAGCCCTCTAATAATTCCCAGCAGCTCTAAATCATCCTTTAGCAGTAAACTATCAAATGATGATGAACTAATTAGAACATCCCTATCAGAAAGACATCTGTAAAAAACTTCATTAAGAAAAGAACTTTCAAATTTTCCTACAATATCTCTGTAAATGGCAATCGCTGATTCTTTATCGCTTATACATACTATATCAATAAAAACTCCATATAAAATGGACTTAATCGTCATAGGAATATTCTCATTTCTGAGAATGCTTAGGAATCTTGCACGGTCAAAGCTATTTAAACCCTCTTTTAAGTAGTCGATTTCCTGAGAAATAGCCCACATAATCTCATTAACCTCTGCCCCTACACCATCAAGTCTATTTGCAACTGCTAATAACTCCTGAGCCTTTGCAAAGTCCCTATGGCAAATATGTTTGGCAATATCATTTACCAACAGCACTAGATCTTTAGAAGTCACACCGTTGATTTGATAGTTATTGTTAACCACACTCTTATTACCAGCAATGTTATCACCATTACCAGAGTGACTTTGCGATACCATACAACTACGCCTTACTTATTGATTACAGTCTTATTACCAGCAATATTATCACCAGTTCCATTATGAACTTGCGAAATATTAGTAACATTAACACTTGCTGTAATTTTCTCTAGCAAGGCCATAATCTCGCTAGATTCCTCCAGTCTCTTTTGAATACCTCTATCATGGTAGTCCGATAGACCCATTTCATTTACCTTAGAGGCTAGCTCTTCGATGGTCTTATCTTCAAAGATCCAACCTGTAAGCTTAGCTTTCAAGAAATCAGCGCTGATAGCTCCAGCAACCTTAAAGCCATCGTAAAGAATCCCTCCCATAACAGCGCTCGATACAAAATCCATAAATAACCCCCTATGTCAGCTTAGATTAACTTCAGTTGTCATTGCCCCTATCTATTTCAGGAAGAGCTTGATTTAATTGATATTCATTAAGGCCAGCACAGTAGGCATTGTATTGCCATACTTTGAACTGCTCAAGTAAAGCTGCATTCTCGGCTTCCAATCGTTGAATTTGGCTTAGTAAAGCATCTATCCTCTGCTGAGCTTCCCTCAGAGAGGTCGGTAAGCTGCCTGCTTTCAACCGATCTTCGAAGATTGCCTTTTTCTTATTCTCATATGCCAACTTAATTCTGTTATGCCTAGCCAATCTCTGTCATGAAGTCTTAGAATGAAGCTTCCTTTCATACTTTTTACATAGATTTTCCCAAGTGAAAGGGGTTCCTAACTCCCATCCATCAATAATCTCTAAAACAGCACTAACCTCATGTTGAGTAATATGTGTAGCCATGGTCAAAGTCCCCCCCAGAAGCTTTTTAATAGTCTTAGATTTAGTTTCTAATAGGCTCTCCTTCCCTTCTCCCTCTAAAGCCCGTTTTAAGGCTGTATGCTCATCAGGGATGTACAACCTTACCAAGGCACCATCCTCAACTTTTTCATTTTTGAGAATTACCACTAACTCAGAAAGCCGCTCTACAGTTCTTTTTTTGGTCTCATACCAGCGATCGGCTCCATAATCTCCTGATAGAATACCTTCTTGCGCCTTTGCTAATAGACTACTTTCAAGCACCAATCTCTGATCCGCACCGCCAATACAGGACACGCTACTAAGCAACACTCTTTAGTTCGTAGTTTTCTGGACTGATATAGCCCAGAGGGCTGTACCTTCTTGTTCGATTGTAATCAACCTCGATGTATTCAAACACAGCCCGACGCATTGTTTCTCGATTCATGATTGGCTCGTATTTCACCGCTTCAACCTTCAACGAGTGGATGAAGCTTTCGGCGCAAGCATTATCCCAACAATTCCCTTTACGGCTCATGCTTATCTTCAAACCACGCGCCAAAGCTAGGTTTCGATAAGCGTGTGAGCAGTACTGGCAGCCTCTATCGCTGTGAACGATGACTCCTGTGGGCATACCGCGACGAAACAGTGCCATACGGAGCGCATCACAGGTTAAGTCAGCTGTCATTCGGGGGCTCATCGCCCACCCTACGACAGCGCGTGAGTAAAGGTCGATGACAACGGCCAAGTACAGCCAGCCCTCGCTGGTCATTAGGTAGGTGATGTCGCCCACCCATTTTTCATTGGACGCCGCAGTGGTAAAGTCTCTCCCAAGCAGATTTGGCGCCACAGGAAGGCGATGGTCGCTGTTGGTCGTCACTTTGAATTTGCGGGCTGCTTTGGGCACGAGCTGTTGCCGTCTCATGCTATCAGCAATGGTTTTTACATTGGCTCTCTCGCCGTTATCTGCCAGTTCGGCCTGAATGCGTCGGGCACCATCGCGCTGTTTGCTGGCGTCAAATGCGGCCTTGATTTTCCTATCCCTGTCATCACGTTTCAGTTGTCGTTTATCAAGCTCGGAGCTGGCGTTGCGCCATGCATAATACCCACTACGCGAGACCTTGAGCACAACAGTCATACGCTTTACAGAGAAGCGATGCTGGTGCTCAAGCATGAATGCAAACCGGTTCACTTTTGATTCTTCGCGAAGTAGGTAGCCGCCTTTTTTAGAATGGCGAGGTCCTCTGCTTGCTTTGCGAGCTGGCGTTTGAGTCGCGCCACTTCGGCCGTGAGCTCAGCTTCGCGCTGACTGGTGTTCGTATTCTTCTCTGCGGCATTACGCCAGTTGTAGAGTTGGGAGTCGTATATACCCAGCTCTTTAGCGGCGGCGCTTACCCCTTTGATTTTTTGCTAGTTTAAGGGCTTCAGCTTTGTACTCAGATGTATAGGTTTGTCGTTTGGTCTTTGATGTCATTGTTCACCTCGTTAAACGATTTTACTCGCTTAGCGTGGTGTCCAAAACTACCGGGGCGGATCACCAGAATGACTGTCAACTAGTAAGTAATCTCTCTCACCACTTCTTGACGTATGACCTATTAACTTAAGCATCACCCAAAGCCCTTTAAACGTAACAGAACTTAAGGGTGGCTGATCAATTAATGCACAGCAACTTACTGTGTAACAAAATTTTTAAGCTGGTTAACAAAAAAAGCTCCCAATTCAGGGAGCTAGTTCTTTAACTGTATCATTTATTACTGAGGTATATTTCAGAACGGGATATCATCATCCCAGCCGTCATCCAGATCCGGCGTGTAGTTCTGCTGTTGTGGCTGAGGCTGTGGTGCCGGACGCTGCTGCGGAGCAGCCTGTTGTTGCGGCGCGGGCTGCTGTGGCTTGGGCGCATAACCTGAGTTCTGCTGCTGACCATAGCTTTGCTGCTGCGGCGCGTTGTACTGCTGTTGTGGCTGTTGTGGCTGTTGTGGCTGTTGTGGTTGCTGAGCAGGCTTGGGCTGATAGCCGCCGGACTGCTGTGGCGCATTGTATTGAGATTGAGACTGTGCCTGACCACCACCGTAACTACCTTGGCTTTGGTTCATACCACCTTGGTTCATACCACCCTGATTGCCGCCTTGGCTCATACCGCCTTGGTTTTGGTTACGGCCACCCAGCATCTGCATGGTACCGCCCATATCAACAACCACTTCAGTGGTGTACTTGTCCTGACCGCTCTGATCTTTCCACTTGCGGGTCTGCAGCTTGCCTTCCAGATACACTTGCGAGCCTTTGCGCAGATATTCACCGGCAATTTCAGCCAGCTTGCCGAACATGACAACCCTGTGCCACTCGGTACGCTCTTGCTGTTGGCCCTGCTGGTCTTTCCATGACTCACTGGTGGCCACTGTGATATTCGCTACGGCGTTGCCGTTTGGCATGTAGCGCACCTCTGGGTCCTGTCCCAGATTGCCCACCAGAATTACCTTATTAACACCACGACTGGCCATCGAAATCTCCTGCGATTTTCACGTAATACTTAGCTTAATTGACAGAGCCTAACACAGCTCTGGCTTGTCTTAAATCGAATTGATCGTTCACCTTGAGGTAGGCGACTTTTTCTTCCAAAACCACTATGGCTTCGGCAACCCCTTGCAGTGCAGACAGCTCGGCGGCCATCTTCTGCGCATGCTCGCGGCCATTCACCTGGGCCTCCAGAGTGTAACTCTTGAGCAGCACTGGATTTTTCATTCCCAGGGTCAATGCCAGCCAGATAATTAACAGCACGACCGCCACGGTAAACACTCCGGCGGCGCCCATGATTTGATAGGCGCCCCCACCGAGCAAACCGCCACAGAAGGCACCGAGAAACTGACTGGTGGAATACACCCCCATGGCCGAACCTTTGGCACCCACGGGACAAAATTTGGCGATCAGGCTGGGCAGCGAGGCTTCCAAGTAGTTAAAGCCGGTAAAGAAGGCCACTATGGCTACCGCCAGCACCCAAAGACTATGGGAAAACAGCGCCATCGCCAGCAAGGCAGCCAACATGATCAGCAGGGCCAACTGGAACATGCCCTTGGTATTATTGCGCTTCACGCCGATGATGATCAGCGGCACCATCAAAAAGAAGGCGCCGACAAAGGCCGGGAAGTACAACATCCAGTGCTTTTCTTTGGCAAGGCCGGCGTCCACCAAGTCCAGCGGCAATGCCACGAATACCGCCGTCAGCACCAAATGCAGAATAAAAATACCGGCATCAAGGCGAAACAACTGCGGATCTTTAAGCATATTTTTCAGCTTGCCCGGTTCCGCCATGGTATCGCCCTTGGGCGCATGAGCCACAGGGTTGGGCACCAGCAACTGCACTATCAGCATACCCAGCAGCGCCAAGCCAGCAGTCAGGGCAAACAAGCCCGATAGCCCAAGATGCTGCGCCACCACAGGCCCTACCAGCAGCGACAAGGCAAAGGAGAAACCTATACACATGCCTATGATGGCCATCACCTTGGTGCGTTGCTCATCCCGGGTGAGATCTGCCGCCAATGCCAGCACGGCGGCGGCGATGGCCCCCATACCCTGCAAGGCGCGGCCGGCGACAACGCCGTAAATACTGTCGGACATGGCCGCCAGGACACTGCCGAGAGCAAACACCAACAGGCCACCGAGGATCACCGGCTTGCGGCCAATTCTGTCTGACAGTATCCCCATGGGGATCTGCAGTATCGCTTGAGTCAGACCATAGGCGCCGATGGCAATACCCACCCACAGAGGTGAGAAGCCTTTGAGATCTTGTCCATAGAGCGCGAAGACAGGCATGATCATGAACAAGCCCATCATGCGCAGCCCAAATACACTGGCTAATGAGAACGCGACTTTTCTTTCTGTGCCGGAAAGTCCACCGTTGGCCATAGTTTTTGCCCTGGATTAAGAATTTTTTAAGGGAGCGCATGTTACCACGAAGGTTTTGAACAGCTCAAAGAGAAAAACCCAAGTCGCCCTCTGCCCACGTCTGAGGGCTTGCTACTGACAGTATGGTGTCAGTAGGACAAATGCGTCGCCGCTATCGGCACAGCGCAAAATATGTGATACTTGTGCTCTTTTTCTCCAGTGATTAGCCAAAGTAGAGACTGATGGACAAGATAGACATTCGCGGTGCCAGAACCCACAATCTCAAGAACATCAATCTGACCATTCCCCGAGACAAACTCATTGTTATTACAGGCTTATCTGGTTCGGGTAAATCTTCTCTCGCCTTCGATACCCTCTACGCCGAAGGTCAGCGGCGCTATGTGGAATCCCTGTCGGCCTATGCCCGCCAATTTTTGAGCCTGATGGAAAAACCGGATGTGGATCATATCGAAGGTCTGAGCCCGGCGATCTCGATTGAACAGAAGTCCACTTCCCACAACCCCCGTTCTACCGTGGGAACCATTACCGAAATCTACGACTATCTCAGATTACTGTTTGCCCGTGTGGGCGAGCCTCGTTGCCCGGTTCACGGCCAACCGCTGGCGGCACAAACTGTCAGCCAGATGGTAGACAAGGTGCTGGAACGCCCCGAAGGCGAGCGCCTGATGCTGTTGGCTCCCGTAGTGCAGGGCCGCAAGGGTGAGCATGTCAAATTACTGGAGAACCTGGCGGCCCAGGGCTATATTCGCGCCCGGATCGATGGCGAGGTGTGCGATCTGTCCGACCCGCCGCCACTGGATCTGCACGTCAAACACAATATCGATGTGGTGGTTGACCGCTTCAAGGTACGCGAAGATCTGCAGCAGCGGCTGGCGGAATCTTTCGAAACCGCACTGGAGCTTTCCGGTGGTGTGGCCACTGTGGCCAGCATGGAGGAAGGCAGCAATGAAGAGTTGCTGTTCTCCGCCAACTTCGCCTGCCCTCACTGTGGTTACTCCATGGCCGAGTTGGAACCCAGGCTGTTTTCCTTCAACAACCCCGCGGGTGCCTGCCCGACCTGTGACGGCCTCGGGGTACAGCAGTTTTTCGATCCCGATCGGGTGATCACCAACGACGAGCTGTCGCTGGCCGGCGGCGCCATTCGTGGCTGGGACAGACGCAACTTCTACTATTTCCAGATGCTCACCTCACTGGCCGAGCATTACGGCTTCGATGTGGAAACCCCCTTTGGCGATCTCCCTGCCAAAGTGAAGAAGATAGTGCTCTATGGCTCAGGCAAGGAGAATGTCGCCTTCCGTTATATCAACGACCGCGGCGATGTAGTGGTTCGCAACCACCCGTTCGAGGGGATCCTCAACAACATGGACAGACGCTACCGGGAGACAGAGTCCAACTCGGTGCGTGAAGAGCTGGCCAAATATATCAGCAACCAGGCCTGTTCCAGCTGTGGCGGCTCACGCCTGCGCGAAGAGGCCCGCAACGTGTTTATCGGCAATATCAATCTGCCGGAGTTGACCACCTGGTCCATTGGCGAGGCCAGCGACTATTTCGCCACCCTGGGCTTTGAGGGGCAAAAGGCACAGATAGCCGAGAAGATCCTCAAGGAAGTGGGCGATCGCCTGGGCTTTTTGGTCAATGTCGGTCTTAACTACCTGAGTTTGTCTCGTTCGGCAGAAACCCTCTCAGGTGGCGAGGCGCAGCGGATCCGCCTGGCCAGCCAAATCGGCGCCGGTCTGGTTGGGGTGATGTATGTACTCGATGAACCTTCGATTGGTCTGCACCAGCGCGACAACGAGCGCCTGCTCAACACCCTCACTCACCTGCGGGACTTGGGCAACACTGTGATAGTGGTCGAACACGATGAAGACGCCATCCGCATGGCGGATCATATTATCGATATCGGCCCAGGTGCCGGGGTTCATGGCGGTGAAGTGATCTGTGACGGTGACATCAACGCCATTATGGCCTGTGAAGAGTCTGTCACCGGCCAATATATGTCCGGCAAGAAAAAGATCACTGTGGCCGGAGGTCGGGTGCCCTGTGATCCTGGCAAGATGATCAAGCTGTTCGGTGCCAGTGGCAACAACCTCAAGCAGGTGGATCTGGAGATCCCGGTCGGGCTGCTGACCTGTGTCACCGGGGTATCCGGCTCGGGTAAATCCACCCTGATCAACGACACCTTCTTCAAGATTGCCCATCGCATGCTCAACGGCGCCACCGCCGAAGAGCCGGCGCCTTATGAGCGTATCGAGGGCATGGAACTGTGCGACAAGGTGGTGGATATAGATCAAAGCCCCATAGGCCGCACGCCGCGCTCCAACCCGGCCACCTATACCGGCATATTTACCCCGATCCGCGAGCTATTTTCGGCGACTCAGGAATCCCGTACCCGCGGCTATCAGCCGGGGCGTTTCTCCTTCAACGTCAAGGGCGGCCGCTGTGAGGCCTGTCAGGGTGACGGCCTTATTAAGGTAGAGATGCACTTCCTGCCGGATGTGTACGTGCCTTGCGATGTCTGTAAGGGCAAGCGCTACAACCGTGAAACGCTGGAAGTGAAGTACAAGGGCAAGAACATTCACGAAGTGCTGCAAATGACGGTCGAGGAAGCCCGTGTGTTCTTCGATGCGGTGCCGGCCATTGCCCGTAAACTGCAAACCCTGATGGATGTTGGTCTGTCTTATATACGTTTGGGCCAGAGCGCCACTACCCTTTCCGGCGGCGAGGCTCAGCGGGTCAAACTGGCTAAAGAGCTATCGAAGCGGGATACCGGCAAGACCCTCTATATTCTGGATGAACCCACTACAGGGCTGCACTTTGCCGATATCCAGCTGCTGCTGGATGTACTGCACAGACTCAAGTCCCAGGGCAACACCATAGTGGTGATTGAACACAATCTGGATGTGATCAAAACCGCTGACTGGATAGTGGATCTGGGGCCGGAAGGCGGTTCGGGTGGCGGTACCATTCTGGTGGCCGGCACCCCGGAGCAGGTAGCCGAGCATCCAGAGTCCCATACCGCCCGCTTCCTTAAACCTATGCTGTGAGGTGACTGTGACAGGCAACAGACTGCTGTTATTGGCCCTGGTTATCTGTATGGCGGGTTTATTGCTGGCGGCTTTTGATCCCTTGGTGGGTAACTGCAAACGCTATTTGGGTGAAGTAGTGCATTCCGGCCCGGACGGCACTACGGTTGCCCTACCCGATGGCCGCACGGCGCTGGTTGAACCCAGTGCCCTGCCCCCGGCGACTCTGGTCACCATAGGCGCCAAGCGCCATTTGGTATCGGGTATTGAGGTGTTCAAGCTCAAGGGCCGAGCGGAAACCGAGACACCTTCGGCCAGCCGCGGCGGCAACACCCCACCGCCCGGCTATCAGGGCGGCATGGCACAACTCGCCAAATAAGCAGGCAAAGCCGTCTTGGGGAATGGTATAAACTGCAACATAGCTTGAGTTGATTTCCCTTGCCGGAGGCTGGATGCCGATGACACTCTCTATCCACCCGCCGCTGTGGGCACTCTCTATTCGCTCTCCGCTGTGGGCACTCCTATTGATATTGCCGATGCTTGCTGCCGGTTGCAGCAGTTCGCCCGAACGCTGCGGCGCTGAGATTCAACTGAACTGGGCCGAGACAAAGCAGCTGCAACAGGATATCGAAATGCTTGCCTCGCCCAGGCTGCAAGGTCGGCGCAGCGGCACCCAAGGCGCTGCGCTGACCCGCGAGTACCTCACAGAGCGCTTTGAACAAATCGGCCTGCAGCCGCTCACTTCGGTATTTCCGCCCCTGGCCGAGACTCTGAGCGGCTTTCAACACTCATTCAACTATGTCGATGGCTTTGCCGACGCTCGGGGCATCAACCTTTTGGGCTGGCTGCCGGCTGCCGAACCGACCACTGAGTGGCGCCTGCTGATTGCCCACTATGATCACCTGGGCGATCGCGGCCCGGGCTTTTATCCGGGAGCCGACGACAACGCCTCTGGCGTGGCGGCCTTGTTGGCCATAGCCCGAAGAGTCAAACAAGCGCCCAGTCGCTATAACCTGCTGTTTATTGCCAGTGACGCCGAAGAGCCGGGACTCTATGGCAGCAAGGCCTTGGTGAGCGCATTGCAACAAAGCGGTTTTGCCGAGCACATCTCGCTGGCGGTCAATCTGGATATGATAGGCAGACCCGGGCTTCCCTATGCCATCTACCTCGAAGGCAGCCGCTATTTCCGCCACTATGATGACTTCAGCGCCTATCTGATGGCGGGCACAGGGCTGTGCATTCGCCCCAGTCATCCGCGCCCTATTGGTCGCAGCGTGCAGCGCAGCGACTGGCTCAGGGCCTCGGATCATTATCCCTTCCACCAGGCTGGGATCCCATGGCTCTATTTCGGCGTTCCCGCCCACGCCCAGTACCATACCCGTGATGACACGCCCGACAGACTGGATTATCCTTTTATCGGCGCCGTGACCGAAGCGGCCGATCTGCTGCTGCGACTGCCATCGGAACAGCTACAAAACCGATAGTTGGCCTACTATTTGCTTTAAATTTGCCATAAAAACACCTTTAGTCGTGGAAAATAGCAGATTTCGCTGTTATAATCTGGCGTTTTCGGTGCGGGAAATCGACACGGGGTTGATTTTCTGTCTGTGAAACTTTCTGCGTCATCCAGACGCGTCCACAAGGCTACAACCCATGTCATCCAGTGAAAAAACTTTCCGAGAACTCGGCCTCTCCGAGGCATTGCTGCGTGCTCTAGATGAGCTCGGCTACGAGAACCCGACCCCAATTCAAGCCGCGAGTATCGCCCCCCTGATGGCGGGCCAGGATATTCTTGGCCAGGCACAGACAGGTACAGGTAAAACCGGTGCCTTCGCTCTGCCTCTGCTTAATGCAACAGATCATAACCTCAACGCACCGCAAATTCTGGTGCTGGCACCGACCCGCGAACTGGCGGTACAGGTAGCTGAAGCTTTCTCAAGCTATGCCAAATTCATGAAAGGTTTCCATGTACTGCCTATCTATGGCGGTCAAAGCATGCACCAACAGCTGCAGGCGCTGCGTCGCGGCCCTCAGGTAGTCGTTGGTACTCCAGGCCGGGTCATGGACCATATGCGCCGTGGCACCCTCAAGCTCGACAGCCTCAAGGCTCTGGTGCTGGATGAAGCCGATGAAATGCTGAAAATGGGCTTTATCGACGATATCGAGTGGATCTTGGATCATACTCCGGCCGAGCGTCAGCTGGCACTGTTCTCTGCCACCATGCCTGAGCAGATCAAGCGGGTTGCCAACAAGCACCTGAACAACCCTGCCACCATCAGCATTGCCGCCAGCCACACCACAGTTGACTCCATCGAGCAGCGTTTTGTACAGGTGTCTCAGCACAACAAACTGGAAGCCCTGGTACGTGTGCTCGAAGTGGAAAACACCGAAGGTATCATCATCTTTGTGCGTACCCGTAACTCCTGTGTGGAACTGGCCGAAAAGCTGGAAGCCCGCGGTTACGCCTCATCACCACTGCACGGTGATATGAACCAACAGGCCCGTGAGCGCGCCGTGGATCAACTCAAGTCCGGTAAGCTGGACATTTTGATTGCCACCGACGTTGCCGCCCGTGGTTTGGACGTTGAGCGTATCGGTCACGTGGTCAACTATGACATCCCTTACGATACCGAAGCCTATGTACACCGTATTGGTCGTACCGGCCGCGCCGGTCGTACCGGGATGGCTATTCTGTTTGTGACCCACAGAGAGATGCGCATGCTGCGCACCATTGAGCGTGCCACCAACAGCCGTATTTCCCCGATGAAGGTTCCAAGCCCCGAGACTGTGGCCGAGCGCCGTCTGTCACGCCTGGGCGAACAGGTTGCTGCCATCATAGCCAACGAAGAGCTGGACTTTATGAAAGGCGCCGTGGCTCAGCTGTGTCAGCAGTTGGAAGTGGACACAGATATTCTGGCTGCTGCACTGCTGCACCAGGTACAGCAAGAACGTCCGCTGCAGTTGCCTCCGATCCAGGAGCGTCAGCGTGATAGCCGTGATGATCGTAGCTCACGCGACGATCGTGGTTCACGGGAAGATCGTGGTTCGCGCCGTCGTGACTCTCGTCCGGTTCCCGGCGATCTCGGCAAGGCCGATTCCCTGAAGGACAACCCGGATCTGCAGATGTGCCGTTACGTGCTGGATGTGGGTCGTGAACACGGTGTAGGTGTAGGCAATATCGTGGGTGCCATCGCCAATGAAGCTAGCATAGACAGCCGTTACATAGGCCAGATCCAGTTGTTCGATACCCTGACCACAGTCGATCTGCCCGCCGGCATGCCTAAAGACGTACTGGCACACCTGAAGAAAGTACGGGTATGTGGCAAACCTATCAATATCCGTGAAGCCGGCAGCCAGAGCTTCGAAGGTGAACAGCGCCCGGCTCGTCGCCCTCGCAAGCACTCGGGCGAACGCCGTCCGGATCGTAAGCCCCGTCGTCGTGATGACCGCAGCTGATCCAGCGGATTAAATCAACTCGGTAAAAATGCCGCTCACTCATAGTGAGCGGCATTTTTCTTTATATTGATTAAGCAGTGTCGGCAGATACAACTGTGCTTGGGAATATCCCGCAGGGTCAGTTCCAGGTAACTAAAATCAGCCTTCATGCACCAGCAAAGCGCAGGATCTGTCCCGGCCGCCATGGCGCATTGGTTGGCTTGTTGACATACAGGGCAACGAGCAGCAGACTTTTCGGTCATGAAGCCTCCCTGTCAGCGGGATGATTGATGCCATCCATCACGGGAGCATCCTTGAAGGTAAAAGGATCCAAGTCGTCGATGCACCCCAGATTAACGCCATACTCCTCTGGATTCGAGCGCCTTTGATGGTGAGTATAGATACCGCAGCGACTACAGAAATAATGTTTGGCGGTATGAGTATTGAACTGATAACAGCTGAGCAGCTCTGCACCGCTAACCAGCTTGAGATTGGCCAAGGACACAGAGGCTACCGGCGCGCCGCGGCGGCGACACATGGAGCAATCACAACGGCGAACATTGTTCACTCCTTCGGGAAAAGTGAGCGCCAACTGAACCCCGCCACAATGGCAACGGGCAATATAGTGAGTCTGAGTCATGACAATCCCTGTAATCCTGATTGAACGGGCAAGCTTATGCTGAAAATTCGAGCAAAACGGCATACGGCTGAATTCATCTTGCCCCAGGGAAAAACCCTTGCCAATAGACAGAAGCTGAACTGCCAAGCTAAAGAAAGTAATCTTCCCAACAAAGAGTAAGCATTTCCCCCGATATTGCTGCAGCCAATAGCCAAGACTCCCTATCATAATGGAGCAAACTGCGGCCCACATCTACTGCGCCCCAGCTCAAGTCAATGCCGAATTCCCCCCCCCAGGAGTCAGTGATAAGGCGCGGCGACCACTGCCTCAGTATGACGCTAAGCATAGCGGCCAAGCTGCTTACCGCCCCTATAACAGCGAGGATTTGTCATCGCCGCTAGAGAGTTGCCAACGAGTGTTTCTATTCGCGAACAAATAGCCTGTCACCGGACAGAAACAACCAACCTCATTGATTAGCTGAGTTTTTAATTTATTTTTAAGGAAGCATTTTTCGGTTATAACCCTATGGATCCCATGCCACAAAATAGGTAGACTGGCCCCGGTTTACCTCCTTGGAAACAAACCAAGGGATATGATTTGGGGGCGTAAATCGGTTGCTTGAATAGCCAGTACGCGCTCTCCTCAACTTATAGAGAAGGAAATAATGGGTTTACAAGAAAAACAATGGAAGCGCTCTATCGAAGAGCAGTATGTGGTTGAGTTCAAGCAGGACATAAAAAGCATTCTGGATGCCGACCTGGACGTAACCTTTGACTGGGACAGCTTCGACAGCGCCAAAGAGATCATGTACGTGCCCACCTATGCACTGGATCGTGTCAAATCCGCGTTCAGAGAACTCGCCAACGACCAGGACGCCAAGGAAGAGATTGTTGCGCAGATCAAAACCCTGCATATAAAGAACATCAACGACAATGCCGAAGAAGCCAAGAACATGCGTATCGGCGATGGCGTTTTCGCTCTCGAAGTCGGTTTCGGCGGCAACCATGCCTGTGTCTTCAACGACACAGCTATCCGCCAGTACCTGGAAAACAACCTCTGATCATCTAAGCAGAGCGTGATACCTGGGCTCATCTCCATTTGAGGCCCATCTGTATCCAAGGCCGGTCCTCCCCCTGAGACCGGCCTTTTACTTTTTAGTGGCTTAAGCCAGTCCATTGCCAGCCCCTAGGGCTAAAGCCACAGAGTCAAGTTCCCAACCCTCTACTGCCAAACAAAAAAAGCGCGCCTGATGGCGCGCCGAATAGATTAAGGCTCTTGCCTTACTACTTCTTGGGGAAGATGGGATAAGCCTCCTGGCCCAGCAAGGTACCCTTTACCTCTTTGCCGTAGTAACCGGCATGCTTGTGATACTTGCCTTGGGTTTCCTCGAGCTTTCCTTTGAAGCGGGGATCCTGAGGACGCTCATGGGAGTTGATATAGGCAGCCACATCCCAGGCTTGCTGAGTGGTTAGCTGCATACTCTTGCCCAGCGGCATATTCTCGTGGATAAAGAAGGCCGCTGTGTTAACCCTGTGCATTCCGGCGCCCCAGTTAAAGCTCTGAGGCCCCCAAAGCGGTGGCAAGGCATATACACCGGCTATCGCTTGGCCCTGACCATCGGCGCCATGACATGCTTGGCAATGAGCCTGATAAACCTGCTCACCACGGGCAGGGTCATAGGCCTGCTCAGGTTTGGGGATTGAAGGGTAACCCCGGCCCGGCAGATTGGCGCGTTGCTCTACCGTCAATTGCTGCTTAATGGCTTCAGGAATAGGGAAGTCTTCCCGTTTGCCGCCCTTGATAAGCTCGGCATCGGCCAATTCAGGCACTTCGCCTTTGACGCCGTATTGATCCATCAAGCCACCTACCCCAAGCCAATAGGCATAGGCAGACAAGGCCACCAACTCAGGGCTGCCGCTCTCTGGCGCCTTGCCGTTCATTGAATAGGTAAAACAGCCCTGGATACGCTCTTCGAAGCTGTTGACCTTATCATTCTTCTTCCGATAAGCAGGATAAGCGAAATAGGCACCCCAGATAGGAGAAGCGTTGGGCTTACGGCCGGCATCCATGTGGCAGTTGACACAATTCAGCTCATTGCCGACGTATTTATCCCGCAGTTGCTGAGTATTGACGAACAGCTGATAGCCCTGACGTACCTTATCACCAAAAGCACCGGCCGGAATGGTATCCAGCGGTCTGGGGATAAGATATTCCTGTCCCTCCACCTTGGGAGAAGAAGGCAGTTGCGCCTGGCGATCGGGAAGATTCTCGGCCTGGGCCTGAGCTGTCATTGCGGCCACAGCACCCATGATAAACAGAGTAGATTTTTTCATGCTGCGTCCTTACTTGAGATTGGCAAAATAACTGGCGATGGCGTCGATTTCGGCGCTATTGAGCTGTTTGGCAACATGCTCCATCATGCCATCGACATCACCTTTACGGCTGCCATCCTGCCAGGCGTGCAGTTGAGTCTTGATGTAGCTGGCTTGCTGACCGGCAAGCCTTGGGAAAGTGCCGCCACCCAGACCTGACGGGCCATGGCATGTTACACAGGCGGGTAGGTTCCGGGTCCAGTCGCCCTGATACACCAGTTTTTCAGTCGGATCGGCAAATACCACTTGCTCACCTCTGAGCTTGGGTTTGACCTCGGCGACGCTCTGGGCAGAGAAGTAATCCGCCACCTGGCCGATAACCTCATCACCCTGCAGAGTCATGGCCATGGGCATCATAGTGGCGTTTTGGCGGGTCCCCGCCTGGAACAGCTTGATCTGTTGTTGAATATATTGGCTGGAAAGTCCGGCGAGCCTTGGGCCCAGCGGCTCTACGCCCTGTCCCTGAGGGCCGTGGCAACTGCCACAAAGCGCGGCCTGTGGTGGCATAGCCGGTTGTGCTGCCATAGCGTTTCCTATGGACTGAGCCAACAGCAGCAGGCCACCTGCGGCGAGCGTGATTGATTTCATCTGTTATCCCCCATTATGAGTAAGGGCTATAGCATAGATCCAAATCACATATATGAGAAGTTTGCGATAAATATCAAAAAACCAGGGTAACCGGGCACAATCCAGATGCCATAAGGTTTGCAGCTCATATGAATCCCAGGCTTTGAAATATTTGCTTACGATTTGAGTTTTATAAAAAACCCTTTTCTAACAATGTATTGGATAACGATTCTCGTTTAGAGGTAATTACTCTCCAAAGCGGGTCGCCTCAAAACTATTGAGAAAATGATGTAACAGGTAACAGGCCAGTAAAGTACCGACTATGGCCACCAGAATGCTGCTCACCCGATACAGGGCACTGAAGATCAGATCATTCCCCGGAGTCAGGTATTGGCCGAACAGTATTCCCAAAGTGGTCATGGCACCAAAGCCCACCGCCGAGCCGCTGGCCTCTTTGACATGGGCTTGGGCAAACAACAGGGTACCAAACCAGAGCATGGGTACGACCAACAAAAGCACACCGGACCAATCATACAGAAACAGCTGCACCGCCATCCCGTATACCACCCCGAGTACAGTGCCCATTGCCCGTTTGCGGGCGTAGTCGAGAGCCCCATTCCAATGCATGGGGAACAGCAACAGTAAGGTAGTTGCCTGAGCCGACATGGAGTCGCGCAGATCAAAAGCCTGGAATATCAGAAAGGACAGGGTTGCAACACTGGCCCCCATCAGCGCTTCATGGCGCATTCTGTGGGGCTGCTTGGGCCCGGGCACATAAGCGCTGCGAGGTTCAACATCCGGGATCAACACTGTCATCAAATAAGCTATCAGCACAGACAGTACACTGGCCCAAAAGTTACCGAAGATGAGATCGTTAAGATCGGTATCCGGATAGCTGGCAAAATGCAGCATGATGCTGAGGCTGATCACCCCATTGGCACCAAATAGAAACAGAGCGCCACGGGACATACAGGCAAAGCGATACAGAAACAGTACGAAGACAATCAAGGTCATCAGTGCCGGATGGCTGCCAAGCAAACCGCCTATGATGCCAACCTCAATCCCACAGATGGCCGCAGCGGCCAGCAACTGACGCGCCGCATGGCCGTTCATCACTGGCACCAGCCCCAGCAACAACATGGGGGTGACAGTGTAAAACACCCCGTAATTCCAATTCATCAGCTTACAGATCAGAAAGCCCAGGCTGGCGCCGGTGGCTATGCGCAGGCACTGGCGCAGCTCATTCTGAGTCAAGGGGTGGTGACGCAGGATCATCGGCCACCTCAATAGATGTAGTGCAGCAGGCTGATTGCCTTGATCTGCAGCTTGGCCATGAAACGGTAGAAACTATTGTCCGGCAGTAGTTGTACCGTAGCACGGGAGCCGGCGGCCAACATGGGGTGTTCTTCACCCAGGAGTTCAAAGTGCAAACGCAGACGCTGGGCATCCCGCACCCAACGATCCGACTCGGTCGGTGTCGCCAACATACCATTGGCGTCGAATTGTCCGGCGCTGACACCAGCATCGCGGCTGCTGACCCTGGCGGGGTAGAGTCTGCCTGGCTCGGCATCGAACGCCACCCAGGCTTCAGTGCCCGGTTCGACTCCCCTGAGGGTTTTCTCGCGAAAATCGGCAATGATGTCCAGCTGTTCCGACACCAGGGCTAATACAGGTTGGCCCTTGTTGGCCATGCTGCCACTGGCCAGTTGCAGATTGGTCACTATGCCTTCGTTTTCTGCCAGCACCTTGGTGTAACTCAGATCCAATTCCGCCTGAACCAAACGGCTGCGGGCCTGGCGCAACTTGAGATTCTCTGTCCCGGCTGTTCCCCGGGAAACCTTGAGTTTGGCCAACTGCGCCTTGGAGGCTGCCAACTTGGCTAGCGCCGAACTGGCATCGGTATCTGCCTGATCCTTGAGTTGGCGTGACACACCATTGCTGGCATAGAGTGCATCCAGGCGCCTGGCCTCACGTTGTTTTTGTTGCAACATGGCCTCATTGGCGCTGACATCGGCTCTGGCAGCCTCTATGGCGGCATCCAGCTCGGCGTTATCCTGCATCGCTTGCTCCAGCGCCAATTTGGCTTGCTCAAGCGCGAGCTCAAAGGGGGCCGGATCTATGGCGAAGAGCAACTGACCGGCCTCTACATGTTGATTGTTGGCCACGGCCACAGATTGCACCGGGCCGCTCACTTGAGGAGCTATCTTGACCACAGTGCGGGTCGCCATCGCCTGCGGCGTCAGCGGCATCTCCAGATCCGCCAACATGAAATAGGCAAAGACCAGCACAAAGCCTGCCATGGAAATTTTAACGAGTCTGGCAAATTGTTGATCTGGCGTCATAAAGTCTCTCTCATTTATCTTGTTCTTGCTGCAGCTGATGCTGGGCGTTATCGCAAATCCTGGTGATCACGGCTTCAAAATGGGCCAGCTCATCCGGATCTATACCCACCAGCAGCTTGGCCCTCACCTGGATGATTCTGGCTTCCATGGAGCGAATAACTTCCTCTCCTTGGGCCGTCATGGAAACGATGCGAGCCCTTTTGTCGTGCTCGCAGCTGTGGCGGGTGATCAACCCCTGCTGCTCCAACTGCCCCAGAGTACGCATCAAAGAAGGCAGCTCTATCTCCAGAGACTCGGCCAGCTGCTTCTGACTGATGTGGTCGCCCATGCGTCTCAGCTTCCACAGCGCGGTCCAGCGAGGATGGGTCAGCCCCAGAGGCGCCAACTCGTTATCGGCGACCATGCGCCACAACCTGTGTAAACGCCCCAAGCGCTCTCCCAGAGAAGTCTCGGTCAGCTGTTCTATATATCTGTGCATCTTGATTAACTGATTAATTAGCAGGCTAAGTATTTTATTTATTTAGCCTGCTAAGTAAATAGCCGATCGAAAATAAACCCGATCTGCCTCGCACATCTGTTCAGTAAGTAAACGGATCGGGACAAAAATTTGTCATACGTCGCAATCAGTTAACACAAGGGCCACTATAATTTTCCAACCTTGTTTGACCCGGTGAAGGTACAATGAGCCCAGCGCAAGGTCGGTGGCTATTACAAGGCTATTGAGATCCTGCGCCCTCGTTTTAATCACTCCCATGCCTGGAGGCTAACTTGTTCTCACATTTGAAAATCGGCACTCGAATCGTGCTGGGGATCTGCGTCGTGCTTATCGCCATGATGAGCTTTATCATGCCCTTGGTACTGTCGGAATTTTCCGGCCAAATTGACAATGCCGAGCAGCGTGAACTGCATAAGCTGTATCAAACTGCGATTGCTGAAATTGACTCTTCAGGCAAATTGGCCGAGGCGTTGGCCACAGTGGTGGCCAATACCCCGGAAATGCAACAGGAATTCGCCTTCGGCGACAGGGATTCGCTCAACAACCGCAGCCAACAACTGTTTGTCCCGTTGAAGCGGGATTTTGCCGTGCAGCAGTTTCAATTCCATCTGCCACCGGCCATCTCTTTCCTCAGGGTACATAAACCGGAAAAGTTCGGTGACGATCTCTCAGGGTTTCGCCAAACCGTAGTGCAGACCAACAACAGCAAGCAGCCGATAATGGGACTCGAGAAGGGGGTGGCCGGCCTCGGGATCCGCGGCCTGGCGCCAATGACTTATCAGGGACAGCACACAGGCTCGGTTGAATTTGGCATGTCATTCGGCCAACCTTTCTTCGATGCCTTCAAACAGAATTACCAGGCCGAAATTGCCCTGCTTACACCTGACAGCAGCGGTTACCGCCGTTTTGGCGGAACCTTTGAAACCGCGGCTTTCAAAGACACGGCGCTGCTGCAGAAAGTACAACAGGGGAAAGCTGACAAGTCTTTGATAAGTCTGAATAACAATAGTCATGTCCTCTACCTGCATCAGGTGACTGACTTTTCCGATAATCCCATTGGCGTACTGGCGATCGCCATGGATCGCAGCCACTCGGAAGCCAGCCTCTGGTATATCAAACTCAAGTTGGTGGCCATTGGTGCCATAGCGCTGTTGGCGGGCGCCGTTATCGCCTTCTTTATTGCCCGCAGCATCACCCGCCCTATCGCGCAAACCACCAGCGCCATGGAAGATATCGCTCAAGGGGAAGGCGACCTGACCAAGCGTATCGAAGTGAGCAGCAAGGATGAAATTGCCGATCTGGCGCGGGCATTCAATCTGTTTGTCGCCAAAATCCAGCAAACTATTCAGCAGGTGACTCAAGCCACAGACTCACTGGCAACCTCAGCCGAAGAGATGTCCGGCATCACCAGTGACAGCCGCCAAAGCGCCGAGCAGCAGCAAAGGGAAACCGAACAAGTGGCTACCGCCATGAACGAGATGGCTGCCACGGTTCAGGAGGTCGCCCAAAATGCCACTGTTGCCGCCGACTCGGCAGAGCAAGCCGATGCCGCCACAGATTCAGGTAAACAGGTGGTCAACAGTGTGGTTGAACTGATGGCCGGGCTGGAGTCAGAGATCCGCGGCGCCGCGGCTGCTATCGACAAGCTCGAGCAGGACAGTCAGGCGATAGACTCAGTGTTGGAAGTGATCCGCAATATTGCCGATCAGACCAATCTGCTGGCACTCAATGCCGCCATTGAAGCGGCCAGGGCCGGCGAGCAGGGGCGGGGCTTTGCCGTGGTGGCCGATGAAGTACGCACCCTGGCGAGCCGCACTCAGGCATCGACAACCGAAATTCAGCAGATGATTGAAACCCTGCAACAAGGGGCACAATCAGCCGTCGGTGTGATGCAAAGCAGTAATCAAACCATGGATAAGTGTGTTGCCGAAGTGCAAAACGCTGATGCGGCTCTCAATGAGATCCGCGCCGCGGTTTCCGCCATCACCCAGATGAATATCCAGATAGCCAGCGCCGCCAATGAGCAGTGCGCCGTCTCGGCAGAGATCAATCGCAATCTCAACAATATCAATGATGGCGTGGCTCAGGGCAGTGAAAGCGCCGCCCAGATAGCCGTCGCCGGTGAAGAGCTGGCGCAGCTGTCGGTACGCCTCAAGCAGTTGGTCAGCCAATTCAAGGTTTAACTCACTAAAGACAAGCCCACCGATTGGTGGGCTTCCTTTTATCAAAGGTTCACTGAGAGGCCATCACTTGCCTGGACGCACTCCCAGTGTATGGCAGATGGCATAGGTGAGCTCGGCGCGGTTCAGGGTATAGAAGTGGAAATCTTTCACCCCTTCACGGGAAAGCACCTTGACCATGTCGATGGCCACGTTGGCGCCCACCAACGCCCGGGTTCCGGGATCGTTATCCAAACCTTCAAACTGGCGGTGCAGCCATCCCGGCAAAGACACATTGGTCATGGCGGCGAAACGCTTGAGCTGGTTGAAGTTGCCCACAGGCAATATCCCGGGAACAATTTCCACATCAATGCCGGCGGCCACACAACGGTCGCGGAACCTGAGATAAGACTCCACATCGAAGAAAAACTGGGTGATGGCACGGCTGGCACCGGCCTCAATCTTGCGCTTCAGGTTGATAAGGTCAGCCTGGGCATTGGCCGCATCCGGGTGCACCTCAGGATAGGCAGCCACCGAAATATCAAAGTCGGCGACCGAGCGCAGCAAACGCACCAGATCTGAGGCAAAACGTGTCGGCTTGGGGCTGCCTTCCGGCAGATCGCCCCGCAGCGCCACTATGTTGCGAATGCCGCTGTTCCAGTAATGACGCGCCAACTCCAGTAACTCTTCATCACTGGCATCCACCAGCGTCAGGTGCGGCGCCGCCACCAGCTCGGTTTCCTGCTGGATCCGCTCGATCACGCTGTGAGTGCGATCCCGCACTCCTGAGTTGGCACCATAGGTGACAGAAACAAACTTGGGATTCAGTGGCTCCAGGCGCTGAATTGAGTTCCACAACAAGGTTTCCATCTCAGGCGTTGAGGGCGGAAAGAACTCGAAAGAAACATTGATGTCGCCGTTGAGCTCGGACAAGCTCTGGTTCAGCGAGTGCGCATGTTGTGCGTGATGAAAAGCCATTGAAAATTCCCTCAACTGTCTATCTGGACGTTTGGACGTCTATATGTCCACATACTAGAGAAACTGTCATTGAAGTCAAGCCCAAAGATGGCTTCAAAGGTGTATTTATCTTAATCAGTATAAAAGCCACTAATGAGTGTTTCTGCAAAGCCTCGGCTTTACACCTGGGGAGAGCTTTCGCACAGGTGATCCTGTGCCTGGAAAATAGGCGTATCTCTGCAGATATATAAGCAATTTCAAGCAACGCTATGATTGCAGAATTGCACCAATTCCCCCTTCGGAGCCGCCGCTGGCGTTGTTGCAAATTGGCGTAGCCGAGACAGGGATGTCGAGGCTCGAAGGTCGAGCAAGGATGCGAGTCCTGAGTGTAGCCAATTTGTTTCATAAGCCAGCGGGGATTTCGGCTACGTTGGGGTGTCCTTGGGGATGCAAGGGGCTTTGGACAAGCAAAGCCCCTTGCCCGGTGTGGTTTGGCGAGAGTTGCGTAGCAACGTGCTTTCGAGCGAGAGCCAGGGATGGCGAACTGGCCCTTGTGCTTGGAGGCATTTACACCACGACTTTAGGCCGCTGGAACAGCGGCTATCATAGCTTCCAGCTAAGAGTATCTAAGTTAGTATTGGTCGAGCTTCTGAACCATGATGCAGCCCATCACCTGCGGTGCGCTTTTCGCACAGGCGATCCTGTGACTCGCTGTGGACCCATCCCTGGGCGCTCGACGAAAACGTCCCTGTTTTCGACGGTCACAGTTCCGCCAGTGCCTGGAAAATAGGCATATATCTACAGTTTAAAACAACTCTGTGTGGAAAGAATTGCACCAATTCCCCCTTCGGAGCCGCCGCGGGCGTTGTTGCAAATTGGCGTAGCCGAGACAGGGATGTCGAGGCTCGAAGGTCGAGCAAGGATGCGAGTCCTGAGTGTAGCCAATGTGCTTCATAAGCCAGCGGGGATTTCGGCTACGTCGGGGGTGTCCTTGGGGATGCAAGGGGCTTTGGACAAGCAAAGCCCCTTGCCCGGTGTGGTGTGGAACACCACGACTTTACGCCGCTGGCACAGCGGCTAGCATGGCTTTAAGCCAAAGCTCACCAATGAACTTGATCTCAGCTTCCAGCTAAACCGCAGCCTATCACTTGCGGTACGGATAGGCTGAAAGCCCGAATACCGTGAAGGACAGGACGTCCGAGAACGGCCTCTAACACAGGCTTTCCTAGCCAGGAGTCAACCAACTTCAAACATGACGCTAATACCAGCCCTACTCCTGCAGCAGATCGCGACAGATCTGCACCAGATCCGACTGTACTGCCGCGGCAGTCACTTCCCTGCCGGCACCTGGGCCGCGAATGATCAGCGGATTACCCTGGTAGAAGGCCGAGCGGATGACAAACACATTATCTCCCGGGGTCAGGTTGGCGTATGGATGTTGACGCTCGACCCATTGCAGAGAGACTTCGGCGTTAACCTGGCCATCTTGCTGCTCCAGTGAAGCCACATAGCGCAGCACCTTGTTTTGCTCGGCCGCGGCGGCAAACTGCTGCGCGAGAGTGGCATCCAATTCGGGGATCCGCTGCAAGAACTCATCCAGCTGAATGTCGGCCAGCGCCTCAGGCACCAGAGAGCTTAAGCGAATATCTTCAAGCTCCAGTTCCAGACCTATTTCACGAGCCAAAATCAACAGCTTGCGCTGCATGTCACGCCCGGAAAGATCGTCCCTGGGATCCGGCTCAGTGATCCCCAGCTCTTTGGCCTGCAACACCAGCTCGGAGAAAGGTTTGATGCCATCGAAATGCTCAAACAGCCAGCAGAGCGTGCCGGAGAAGATACCGCCGACAGCCTCTACCCTGTCGCCGCTGTTGTGCAAATCATTGAGCGCGTGCTGCACCGGCAGCCCGGCGCCGCAACTGGCGTTGTAACGCCAGAACAGTCGGCGGTTACCCAACTGCTGTTTCAGCTCGCGGTAGAAAGGCAATGGCCCGGAGCCGGCCAGCTTGTTGGCACTGACCATATGAATGCCACGGGCAAAAAACTCAGGATACTGTAGTGTCAGTCCAGCGCTGGCACTGATATCCAACGCCACCAGTTCATCGGCTTGCAGCAACGCAAGCTGTTCGAACAGATGTTCATACTGCCAAGGGGTAGCTTCGGCTTCAAACCTTGCCTGCCAGTCTTCTCCAAAGATCCCTTCATTGCAGATCCAGGCGCGGCTAGAACTCGCCAAACCAAGTAGTTCAACACTGGCCTCCAGCTCACGTTTGAGGCCGTCGCGGGCTCGGCCGAACAACTCCACCCAGGCTTCGCCTATGTTACCCACCCCCAGCAGAATAACGCCTATGCGTTTGCGGGGGCCGGCGCAGCGCCTGTGCACCTTCTGGGTCAGCAGGTTCACCTGCGATTTTGGCACCAGGGTGACCAGGCTGAGTTGGTCCTGATACAGAGGCCGCGCTTCACGGCTCAGCAAGCGGGCAAAGCTGCGGCGATAACTGCCGGCGCCACTGCTTACCAGGGCCACCAGCCCAAGCTCTCTGTCCTCGGTAATGCTTTGAATTTTGAGCTCGGATGTCTGCGCTTCCAGCAACTGCCAGACTTGGCGGGATAATTCGGGAGTATAGGCCAGCTCCAGTTTGTGTTGCCCCTGAGACCAGTAGGCCAGCGGGGTCAAACCCGCCTCATTGAGCACATCGAGCGTCTGAGCCTGGGTGCCATTGAACTCCAGGCTCAAGAGGGACACCTGATTGAGATTGGTCACCACAGGGGCGCTTGCGGCATCACTCTTGGGGGCTATAAGGGTAAAGTCGGTATGAGAGGCGTAGCTAGAACGCACCGCCAGGCTGACCTCGGTATCAAACAGCGGCTGCAGGGTACGGCAATGCAGTACCGGGGAGCCGAGCCGCGCCAGGCGGTCGGCCTCAGCCAGCGACATACTGCTCAGTAGCCTGGCATCGGCAATCTTGTTGGGATCGGCATTGAACACCCCTTCGACATCTGTCCAGATAGTCACCCTGTCGATATCGGCCAGGCTGGCTATCAGAGTGGCACTGAAGTCGGAGCCGTTGCGACCGAGCAGCAGAGTTTCGCCTTGGCTATTGGCGCAGATAAAGCCGGTGATCACCAGGCGCTCATCGGGATGCTCGGCCAGCAGTCGCTGCACCCTTTCACGGGACTCATCGAGGCGAATCCTTGGTACTGCGCCCTCATCGGCAATCAACAAACTGCGGGCATCCACATGGGAAGCGGCGACACCGGACTCCCGCAGCAGCGCCGCCATCAGTCTGGCCGACCAGCGTTCGCCGAAACCCACCACCTGATTGCATTGGTATTCGCTGAGTTCAGGCAAGGACAACAAACTGGCCAGTTGCGCCTTATCTGTAGACAGACGCTCCCGCAGTTGACGCGCCTGTTCATTGCCCAGCAGCTGTTCAATCAGATTCTGCTGATAACCGACAAGCACCTGTAGCTCTTCCTGCCACAGAGCGCCAGATTCCTTCAGGTTCAGCAATTTATAGAGAAAATTGGTACTCTTGCCGGCAGCGGAAACCACTACAAGATCATCTGCATGACCATGGGTCAGCAAAATATGGGCGACCCGTCGGTAGCAATCGGCATCGGCGAGACTGGAACCGCCAAACTTATGTAGGTGACAACGTGCCATCTCAAGCTCCTTCAATTCAACAGTTTGCGGCTGCAGCCAATCCGGCGGCGATATCATCCAGCAGATCCCGGCCATCTTCTATGCCCACAGACAAGCGGATAAGCGTGTCTTTAATACCGGCTTCGGCGCGAGCATCACACGCCATGGCTCTGTGGGTCATAGTGGCGGGCACGGCCACCAGGCTCTCAACCCCTCCCAGGCTCTCGGCCACGGAAAACAGCCTGAGCGCGCCGAGGAAGGCAACCACCTGCGCCTCATCACCCTTGAGTTCAAAACTCAGCATAGCGCCAAAGCCACTCTGCTGCCTGGCGGCAATTTCATGACCTGGGTGGCTCTTAAGCCCCGGATAGTAAACTTTGTCTACCACGGGACTCTGGCTCAGTAGCGCCACTATGCGCTCGGCATTGGCCTGATGCTCGCGGATCCTCAGCGCCAGAGTACGCAGGCCACGCAGGGTCAGGTAGCTGTCGAAGGCGCCACCGCTCAGCCCGAGCGTGTTGGACCACCAGTGCAGCTGCTCTGCCAGTTCAGGATCTTTGGCAATCACGGCGCCGCCCACCACATCGCTGTGGCCATTGATGTATTTAGTGGTCGAGTGCACCACTATATCGGCCCCCAACAGTAAAGGCTGTTGCAGCGCCGGCGATAAAAAGGTGTTGTCGACCACCACCAATGCCCCCTGCTGGTGGGCCGCCTCGGCAATGGCGGCAATATCCACTACCCGCAGCAGCGGATTGGACGGCGTCTCGAGCCACACCATGCGCGGCTTTTGCGCCAGGGCAGCGGCGAGTGCTTGCGGGTCGGTTTGATCCAAAACCTGCAAACGAAACTGGCCCTTGGCGGCCAGATGGGTGAACAACCTATAGCTACCGCCATAACAGTCATGGGGCACCAACAAGAGGTCATCCGGCCCCAGCAGGTTGACCACCAGAGTAATGGCCGCCATGCCGGTCGCTGTGATTGCCGCACTGCAGCCCTGCTCCAGCTCCCCCAAGGCATCCCCCAAAATGGAGCGGGTAGGATTACCCGAGCGGCTGTAATCAAAGGCTCTTGGCTGAGTGTGACCATCAAAGGCATAGTTGGTCGACAGATAGATGGGTGGCACCACGGCCCCGTGCTGGCTGTCTGATTCGATGCCCTGCCGGACCGCTGTGGTTGCTAATCGCCGCTCTGTCATAATCGACTCCTGAATGCTGAGGTTCGACACCATAAAGATGTCTGGACGTCTAAATCTAACCAATGACCATCCAGCCGTCAATAGGCATCAAGACGTTTGGACGTCCAAATGTATGGATTTCTGTTCATATTGCACAGATTTTGCAGGCAATCATTTGACTGTATCCTGTAAGGGTTTAAAATCTGCTGCGAATTAGTGAGATCACAGGTGAATCAATGACTGAATGGAATGGCGAATACATCAGCCCTTATGCCGAACACGGCAAGAAGAATGAGCAAGTGAAAAAAATCACTGTCTCTATTCCGTTGAAGGTACTGAAAGTATTGACCGATGAGCGCACCCGGCGCCAGGTGAACAACCTGCGGCACGCCACAAACAGCGAACTGTTGTGCGAAGCCTTCCTGCATGCCTATACCGGCCAGCCACTGCCCAATGATGAGGATTTGTCCAAAGACAAACCCGACAGCATCCCGGAAGAAGCCAAACGCATGATGGATGCCATGGGCATTGAATGGGAAGACATGGAATAAGTGTCTTATTCCTCTGAATTATCTTATTGTTGAACAAGGATCGCTGCGCGATCCTTTTCTTTTGGGGGCTTGCGAATGCTGTCACTGATAGATCCCGTCACCCTGTTACTGGCATCCCTGATCATATTTACCGGCGCCCTGACCCAGTCGCTGATAGGCTTTGGCTTGGCCGTGGTAGCCACACCTTTGCTGTATATCGTCGATCCGGAACTGGTTCCCGTCCCTGTGATTGTGATGGGATTTTCTATCGCCCTGTTGACCTTGATACGCGAACGCGGCCACCTGGAATTCAACGGCTTGCAATATGCCTTGCTGGGACGACTCCCCGGCGGCCTGATTGGTGCCACCCTGCTGTTGCTGGCGCCGCAGCCTATTCTGGGCTTGACCATAGCCTTGATTGTGGCCGTAGCCGTATTCCTCAGCCTTAGAAAGTACAGCATCAAGATCAACCGCCTCAGCCTGTTTATTGCCGGGATATTTTCCGGGATCTTCGGTACCGTGGCCGCCATAGGCGGACCGCCGATGGCCCTGCTGCTGGCGGGTAAGGATGCCAGTCAGTTCCGCGCAGCGCTGTCGGCCTTCTTCATCTTCAGCTCATTGATAGCCTTGATTATTCTCGGCTGTTTTGGCCTCTTGACCTTGAGACACCTATGGCTTTCACTGTTGCTGCTGCCTTCGGTATTTCTCGGTTTTCTGGTGGCTGGCCGCTTGGTGGGCCGGGTGGATAAAGAGAAGACCCGAGTCCTGACGCTGGCGCTGTGCGCGCTGAGCGCCCTGTTGCTGACCATCAAATCAAGCCTGGCGCTCATCAACGGTTAATTTTAGAAGTGATAGCTGGTTTGCAGTACGCCGCCTATGGCGTCATCGCTGCCAAACATGCCGGTGAGATCCAGCCGGAAACTGTTGCCTATGGCGAACCCTGTCCCGAGTGAATAAAGATCGGCGGTGTGATCATTGAGATCCTGGCGATAACCGAGCCGTAAAGCAACCCAGTCAGCAGGCCGGTATTCACCGCCTAAACGCCAATAGCGGCTGCCCTCAAGCTCGGCAAACTTGTCGTTGTCGGTAAGATCCAAGTCGCTGCTGAGCGAAAAGGCCGCCCAGTCATAGGCCACCCCTGCGGTAACCATAGGTTTCACCTGATAGGTAAGCTGCACGCCGCCGGCCTCTATGCTGCTTAAGTCCCGCTTGATGAGGTTGCGACCACTGACACCGATAACCAAACCATCCAATGGCTGGAATGCCAGACCGATATCCAGGTTAAAGCCTGTGTCATCGCTTCGATAATCATCATCGTTGAAGTCATCGGCATCGAAGTTGTTGGCGCTGACGGCATAGTTAAAACTGTCCAACCGTTGCAGCTTGGGGGTAACTCCCACTGTCACCGGTATATTGACGATAGATAGCGGATAGCTCACGGCAACCCCGAGCTCGGAAACCGCCCCGGCCACCACTCGCCCCTGGGAGGTCAAATCTTGGATTTCCGGCGGATTATTGGGGTCCAGATTATCCAGGGCATCAATATCCGCGGCGGCGATTTCGGCTATTCCCAAGGCATCGAGATAACTCTTGAATACAAAGGCATAATTAAAACCATCCGAGGGCATGACCAAAGCCATATTGATACCGGCACTGACGTAAGCGCTATTGCCCTGCAGCGATTTCAAGTCACCACTGAGGCGCTTTCGGTAGTCATCGATAGCCGCTGTGTCGGCGGCGTCTATGGCATTGACCAGGGCGTCATAGTTATCCTGCAGGGCGTCAAACTTATCGATCATCTGATCTTTATCGGCGCCATCGGCGCCGATGATTGGAATGAGTAAACTGAAGTCATTGCTGCGGCGCGAAGGCAAAGCCAGCAGTGCCGGATTGGAAAAGGCCGCCGCCTCACGATTACCGGCTGCCACGGCAACCCCGCCCATGGCATCTGAGCGGGCCTCATAAACATCCTGACCTGCCAGTGCCAATGTGCTGGCAAGTCCCGTGGTAAGCAGTGTCAAAAGACTCAGTTTCATCTCATCACCCTCTTGCTTTTATCTGTAACCTGACACACGCGGTTACCTGGGTTAAAGATAGTCCAAATCTCGATGAAACTATGGCATCAAACACAAAAAAGCCCGTACCAAATGATACGGGCTGAGGCTCAAACAGGTTCAGAAGTGCTTGTTAACCAAGATAGCTCTGACCTGCATAGAGAATAAAGTGTCTAAGTGCCAGCACGCCGGTCAGGCTGCAGCAGGCTACCGCCAGCATGGCTCCCTTGGTGTGACGGGTACTCGCAGGCAGCAACAACATTGAAAGCAGTGGGATACCAAAGCCTATACCCACAACCCCAATCCAGAACACGCTGGCCCAGACGCCACTTGTCAGTGATGCCAGCGCTGCCGCCGCTGCACCGCCCTTGAAATAGAGCGCGCAGAACAGCATAAACAGGAACAGGATTTCTGCCGCCATTATGGGCAATTCCAAACCGTGCATCCGTCCCAGCTGTGGGCAGTGCTTGTCTGTCTTGAACAGCAGCAGCGCCACTACCGCATTGGCGGCCGCACCGGCCGACAAGCCGGATACCAGGAACAGCGCCGGTAATACGGCAGTGTTCAGCATGGGGTAAGCGTTCATGGCAGAGATCAGGAAGCCGGTATAGGCACCCACGACAATCGCCAGCACGAACAGCAGCACTTCCATAGTCTTGCGAAGGCCAGTCAGTGATTCTGCAATCCCTTTAAGAAAGCCCAGGCCCCAGTTACCGAGATCATCTTTCAGCACCACCAGTGCATAGGCAAAAGTCAGCGGAATATAGGCCAGCAGCGCCAACACCCCGATGGACATCACGGATGTCAGGTTGTAGTTGATCAGGATCAGCCAGAAGTGGAACGGCTTGGTCAGGTCAAACACCAGACACAGCATCCCCAGACAAATAGCCACTGGCGCTATCAAGGCTGCCGCCTTGAGAATGCCGCTGTCACCCTCTGTCTTGTTTTGCACCCAACGCAGCCCGATACCAATCAGCAGACTGCCTGCCGATAACCCAGCCAAGAAGAGGTAAACCGCAATGACCCAGTTCCAGGTTACAGGGTCGTATTGTGTCATATCGCCCCAAGTATTGTTCATGATTGGATCCCCCCTCTCTTGACAGGAATACGGTAGATTCTGGGCTTGGTACCCAGATGGGTCTTGTCCTGATAAGTCACGCGAGTGTTAAGCAGAGTCGCCACCTCGCTGCCGACCTCATTGGCATCACCGAACACCAGGGCATCGGTAGGACATACGGTCACACAGGCGGGTTGTTCGCCGCGCGCCAGTCGGGTGTCCTTACAGAAGTTGCACTTGTCGGCTACCTTGGTTTCCGGGTTCATAAAGCGCACTTTGTAGGGGCAAGCAGCCACACAGTACATACAACCGACACACTTTTCCGCCTTGATGGAGACTATGCCATCCTCGCCCACATAGGCCGCTCCGGTAGGGCAGACCTTGACGCAAGGGGCATCTTCACACTGCTGACAGGAAACCCTGTGATACTTGAAGTGCAGATGCGGCGCATCCCCGAATGGACCTTCTACCCTTACCTGCAGGCGAGTTACGCTCTCAGGTACACCGTTTTCGCTGCGGCAGGCGACGTTACAGGCCTGACAGCCGATGCACTTATTCTCGTCGTGCACCATCACATATCTTTTAGTCATCTTCGCCTCCCCTTATGCCTTTTCCAGCTTCACACCTGTGGTGTGTACGTTCATACCGCACACAGGTGCAGTCACGTTGGGCAGCAGGTTGCCGCAATGCACACCCTTGCCGGTCGCCCGTGCCAGCTCCTTGTTCTTGGAACCAAAGCCCATGTAGGCGAATACAGTGTCGGGACGTATACCCTTGGTCACCAGCGCGTGGCCCTCTTCACTGCCGACACTGGACGTGAGACGAATGGCATCCCCATTCTCAATGCCATGCTTGGCGGCGGTGTCAGGGTGGATCCAGACGGCGTTGTCGGACATCAGGTTGGCCAGCATAGGCACATTGTGAGTTGCGCCATTGGTATGCACCGCCACCTTGCCCTGAATAAAGTAGAGCTCATCCGGCTGTTTCAGGGTCACTTCGCGATAAGCGATAGTGCCGCGTCCAGGCGCCATGCCTTCCACCTTGGCGGAGGTCAGTTCAATCTTGCCGCTGGGAGTCTTGAACTTAAGCGCGCTGCCGTAGGTACCATCTTCATCCATGGCTCTGGCGTTGGGGTAGGCGGCGACAAAGTCGGCCACCATCTTGGGTTCGCGCAGCATCAGCGGTTTGCCGTAGCTGACAAAGCCCTTGTCCTTGATGTGCTGTAGCAGCTGGGCGTCTTTATTCACCTGCAGGAATTGCAGGGTTTCCATGTTTTCCCAGGGATAGTACTGCTCCAGGCCCATCTCTATGCCCAGTTCACGGAAAATTTGCCAGGAAGGCTTGGCATCGCCAATCACATCCACCACTTGCTGACGCAGGTAGTAGGCCGGGTTCTTGCCGGACTTGTCGGCCACCTCTTCATCCCGCTCCAGATAAGTACACTCAGGCAGTATGATGTCGGCCCAGGCGGCGGTTTCACTGATGTAAACATCACAGGAAACCACAAACTCCATCTTCTTCAGGCTCTCAACCACCTTGGCGCGGTCGGTCATGGTCTGCATGGGGTTGGTGCGGCTCATGACCCAGGCTCGCAGTTGGTAAGGCTTGGCTTCCAGAGTCGCATCTATGATTGATTGATAGATACCACCGCCGGACCAGGCCATGGCAAACTGCTCATCCATCTGGTCGATGCGTTTGGCTTGCGGTTTGGGCAGTTTGACGCCCGGCTTACCCAGCTCTGGGGCCACAGCCTCACCGGCAAACTTGTTGTAGCTGCCGGCCTTCTTACCCATGTAGAGGCCACCCTTACGTTCCAGGTTGCCGATCAGCACGTTGGCGGCATACAGCGCCCGGCGCATATCAAACTCTTCCGGAGTGAAAGTCGATCTGTGGCCAAAGTCGACCACGGCATGAGGCGCAGCGGCGGCATACTCATGAGCAATACGGCGGATATCTGCGGCGGGTACGTCGGAAATTTTCTCAGCCCACTCAGGGGTGTAGGCTTTAACCTCGGCGGCAAAGGCCTCAAAACCTTCAACATAGCGCTCGATAAAGGCCTTGTCATAAAGGTTGTCGGCAATCAGCACATGGCACAGCGCCAGGGCCACGGCCACATCCGAGCCGGGACGAATGGCATACCACTCATCGGCCTTATCGGCCACCACAGAGAACCTGGGTTCAAACACCACCAACTTGGCGCCTTTGTCGGCCTGGGCCTTCATCATTCCCCGGGTTTCGGACATATTGATCCCCTCATAGAGGTTATGACCGAAGTTGATGATGTACTTGGAGTTGGAGAGATCCCGCTTCACCTTGGTGCCGAACATCGCTTTGGCGGCGACCACATAACCGCCCGGGCAAGTGGTGTTGTGGGTAAAGGAGTTGGGGCTGCCGTAAGCCTGCCCCAAATAGAACAGGTGTCCGGATAGCGAACCTGACTTGGAGGAAAACGCCACGGCTTCAGGGCCATGCTCGGCCTTGATTTGATTCAGCTTACTGGCGATGGTTTGATAGGCTTCCTGCCAACTTATTTCAGCCCACTTGCCTTCGCCGCGCTCACCGACGCGCTTGAGTGGTTTGACAATCCTTTGTGGATCGTACAATAAACTAAGGCCGGCGCCGCCACGGGCACAGACCTTACCGCCGAATGATTTAGCTTCTTTATTGCCAGAAATAAAGACGTTTTTGCCATCGACTATCCGCGCCGAAATCGGGCAACGGGTCGAACACATCTCACACATACTGGCAATTTCAGTGGCACTGCCGGTCAGAGGGCTGCGCCCCAAAGCCGCCAGCGAACCGGGCAGAACTCCGGCCAGGGCACAAGTTGCCCCTCCGGCTCCAGCCCCTTTCAGAAAGGTGCGCCTATCAAGCTCTATCATGGTTACCTCCATCCTCTCCCCCTTGGGAAAAGGTCGCTCACACAGGTTATTGTTTGAATTGGATTCCGCTTGACTACAGCGGCTTGAGCTCATTGTTTACCCATTAAATTTCTGTGGGTATTGTGGTAAACCACATAGGGGGAGCGAGTGTGATCCAGCCCCCGCAAAGACGCCGGAAAGGGCGTGAAAGTGTGAAGGGAATCCTGCCCCGGATTGATGAGAAAAGAGTCTGTAGATGCACCCCAGGAGTTAACAAATGCAACTTTAGCCGCGACAAATATTCACAAACGTTAAGCTGATCACGCCTAAAAAACCGCTATAAATCCCACTCACGGCTTCTCTAACAGGTCAACAGATAAAGATTAAAAACAAAACAAATCAATATATTGCAAATATAAAACCACCCAATCCATTAGATTTATTTCAATGACGCTTTTATCAATTAGATTATTTTTATGAAGGTGATCCAGTTCAAAGCTGACGCACCTCAGGATTGCTAAATTGACAACCGCAAGGACACATAAAATAACAGCCCATTAACGGAGCGGGCGGTCACCCCAGAGGAATAGATGATGAACACCAGCAGCAAACTCGGCCTTCTGCTTTTAGCCTGTGCATTGGCCACAGGCGCCACCGCAGCCGACGGCGGCAACCCCAAGAAAGGCAAACACCTGTACAAGAAAGTCTGTAAAGAGTGTCACAGCAAAGCAGGCATAGGTGGCGAACTGACTCCCATGAGCAAGACCATGAGCCAATGGGACAGATTCTTCGCCAGAGACAAACACAAAGCCAAACCCGAGGCGTTTCAGCCTTTAACTGAGCAGGAACTCAAGGATATTCAACAGTTCCTGTACGACCATGCCGCCGACTCGGATCAACCCCAGACCTGCGGTTGATAGCGCGTAATCACTTAACTCATTAACAGTCAGTAAGCCAAGTATGGGGTTACCCCAGGGCTGCTTGCTGCCTGAAAACGACCGGCAAGGCCGGTCAGGAGAATCAACTATGCGTACTCTTATCGCACTGGCGGTGGCCCAGGCACTGGGTTTGGCTCTGCTCGGCAGCCCCCAGCTTCAGGCCGGAGAACTGGATGACAGCACCAAGATCCGCGAGCTTAAACAGCAACTGCAGGAGATCACCGAAGAGCTGGATATACTCAACAGCCGGGTGGACAAAACAGAGCGGCACACGGCGCTCGATCGACTGGAGATCAGCGGCGACTTTCGCACCCGAGCCCACTCGCTGCACTATGGCAATGTCACCTGGCATCCGGCGATCAAGATGGATTTCAACGACTTCGGCGCCAAAGCCATGGCCGGCGAACTGGGCAACCCCATGGATCCCACCTCACCCCTTGGCAAGATGATGGCCGCCAACCCTGAGCTGGCCAACGCCTTTGCCCAGGGACAACTGCAAGGCGTTATGCCCTATGTGCTGGCACCTTATAGCAGTGGCGACATAGACAATGACATCTTCTACACCACCCGGCTGCGGCTCGATCTCAAGGCCAAGGTGTGGGACAACGTCAGCTTTGCCGGACGCCTGACCATGTTCAAGGACTGGGGCGATTCCACCGGTGTGCAGGTGTTTGATTCCTGGCGCTCTTTCACCATGGACGGCACCAACTCAGGCAACCCCAGCGGCGACTGGCTGCGGGTCGAGCGCGCTTACTTTGACTGGAAAAACATCGGCGGCAGCGAGTTTTATCTGTCTGTCGGCCGTCGTCCCTCCACCTATGGCCCGCCGAGCCACTACCGGGAAAATGAAAAACGTGGCGGCACCCCTTCCGGGCACCTGGTCAACTTCAACTTTGACGGCGCCACTCTGGGCTACAAGCTTGGAGAGCTCACCGGGATAGAAGGCCAGGTGGTGCGTTTCTGTTACGGTCAGGGCTTTGAGTCCCAATGGGGCAATGGCGAGCTCTATGGCGATACCGTCAGCAAGGACACCCATCTGGGCGGTTTCAACATTGATGTGATCAACGACGGTAACCACTTCCTGCAGCTGACCCTGTTTGCCGCGCGGGACATCAACGACGGCTTCAAGGGTTCCATGGCCTTCCCCAACGAGTTGGCCGGGATTTTCGCCCCCACCCTCTACAGCGATCTGCAGAAATTCGACAACTTCAACTTTGTTACCCGGGTGCAACCCAGCGGGGTCATAGGCGACATGTACCTCGGCGGCCTGGGCTATGCCTATGAATCCGATGACGATCTCAAGCTGTTTGTCTCCTTCGGCTGGACCCGCGGCGAGAGCAACGGCAACGCCGGCATGTTCGGCGGCATGTTGACCGACGCCGTGTTCCAGGCAGAGCTCAACAGCAGTGGCGATGAACTGCTGATGGTGCCATCCAGCGCCGAGTCCGATGCCTCCCACGATGGTTACGGCATCTATATCGGCATGCAGATCCCGGCGCCTTACGGTAAGTTCGGTCTGGAATACAACTATGGCTCCAAGTACTGGACGCCCTTCACCCAGGCCCAGGACGACCCGGTCGGCAGCAAGCTGGCCACCCGCGGCCATGTGGCCGAGGCCTACTACATCTTCGATATCAACCCCAGGATGTTTATCAAGCTGGCGGGGCTCTACTACGACTATGAATACACAGGTTCGGGCACGCCCGTGGGTGCACCTGTAAAGGTGGATGAAGTGCTGGACGGCAACGCCTATTCGCTATTGCCCTTGGTGGATACGGCGCTGGATATCAACGCCTCACTGACAGTGAATTTCTAGGGAGGAACACAGATGAAAACATTTTATCTGCCATTTATAGCCACGGCACTCTGGCTCGGTCTCCTGAGCCCAGCCCAGGCCAGCGGCCCCCACAAAGAGGTGCTCAAGGGCCCTTTTAACACAGGCTCGGAAGTGACCCAGGCCTGTCTCGAGTGCCATGAAAAAGACGCCGATGACTTTATGCTGTCATCCCACTGGACCTGGGAACTGGAGCAGGAACTGCCCGGACGCACGGTCAAACGGGGCAAGAAAAACTCCATCAACAACTTCTGTGTTTCCATCGCCGGTAACGAACCGCGCTGTACCGGCTGCCATGCCGGTTACGGCTGGAAAGACAACAGCTTCGACTTCAAGGACAAGACCAAGGTGGACTGCCTGGTGTGCCATGACACCACGGGTACCTATGTCAAAGATCCCGTCGCGGCCGGAGAGGTATTCAAGACAGTGGATCTGCTGCGGGTCGCCCAGAATGTCGGCAAGCCGGTGCGGGATAACTGCGGCAGCTGCCACTTCTACGGTGGCGGCGGAGATGCGGTCAAGCATGGCGACCTCGACTCTTCCATGGCCTACCCGGACAAGGCCACGGATGTGCACATGGACAGCGATGGCAACGACTTCCAGTGTCAGGACTGCCACACCACCCAGAAGCATATGATCAGCGGTAACGCCATGGGTGTGTCCCCAGGTGGTGAAGATCATATCGGCTGTGACAATTGCCACGACGGTGCACCACATGGCAACAAACAGTTGAACAAGCACGCAGCCACTGTGGCCTGTCAGACCTGCCACATTCCCTTCTTTGCCCGCCATGAACCCACCAAGCTGCACTGGGACTGGTCAACTGCCGGTGAAGACAGGGAAGAGAGCCTGGATCAATATGGTCGTCACAGCTACGCCAAGAAAAAGGGCAGCTTCGTTTGGGGCAAGATGGTCAAGCCCAGCTACGCCTGGTACAACGGCCGTGCCGATGCCTATATGGCCGGTGACAAGATGGATCCCGAGCAGGTCACCCGTCTGACCTTCCCCCTGGGTGACATTCAGGATCCCAAGGCGAAGATCTACCCCTTCAAGGTGCACACAGGCAAGCAGGTGTACGACAAGGTCAACAAGGTGCTGCTCAATCCCAAGACCTATGGCAAGGGCGGTTTCTGGTCTGAGTTTGACTGGGATAAGGCGATTCGCTTAGGGATGGCCGCCAGCGAGCCCATGCAGGCCAAGGGTATCAGCTACAGCGGTCAGTACGGCTTTGCTCAAACCGAAATGTGGTGGCGTATCAACCACATGGTCTCGCCCAAGAGTGAAGCACTCAAGTGTGCCGACTGCCACAACGGCGGTGACCGCCTCGACTGGCAGGCGCTGGGCTATGAGGGCGATCCCATGAAACACAAAGGCGGCGCTCGCCACGCCCGCTGATCCGATTCAGGTAAGTCCTGAAGACCGGCTCCCGCATCTCCCACCTCCCGGGAGCCGGTCACTCTTAACATCCCCACCCCCAATAAAGTCATAAAATCACTGAGCCCCAAAAGACATTTAGACCCAGTTCCAGGTCAAAGTGTCCAAGCGGCGCTACACTAAATTAGACTATGGCGGTAAATTCGGGTCATTGATGATGCAACTCGCGGTAAAAAATGGCATTTTTCTTGCGTTGTCTGGGCATCCTTTTCTGTGGCAAGTGCAATGACAACAAACGGCAAGACTTTTTCCTCATTAAACCGCTCCCTGGGTGAGCTCAGCGGCGCCTTTGCCGATCTGGGAACCTTTCTTCCTCTGGTGCTTGGGCTGATCGCCCTGAATCAGTTTTCTCCCCAAGGCATTTTTCTCGGTTTCGGTCTCTTTGCCCTGGCCACCGCCCTGTTTTATCGCCGCCCCATTCCCGTGCAACCCATGAAGGTGATTGCCGCCCTGGTCATCGCCCAGGGGCTGACACCCGGCATGATGCAAGCCAGCGCCATGCTGATGGGAGTAATACTGCTGGTACTGGCAGCCTCCGGCGCCATCAGTTGGCTGTCGCGGCAAATATCCCAGGCTGTCAGTGTCGGTATCCAACTGGCCATAGGGCTGCAGCTGTTGTGGATGGGTTTCAAGATGATGGCCGACGAGCCTGTGCTGGGATTCGGCGCCTTCGCACTGATTTTCTTTGCCCGCTTTATCCCGCTGCGCTATCTGGCCATGCCCTTGGTGATTGCCCTCGGCATGCTGTGGCAATACCAGCAAGGCGGCAGCGACAGCAGCTTTGTGTTCAACAACACGCCTTGGCACTTGAGCTGGCCCGAGTTAAATGACTGGGGCGCCGCGGCGACCCTGTTGGTGCTGCCGCAACTGGCGTTGACTTTGACCAATGCCGTTATCGCCACCTCAGTAATGGCCAAAGAGAAGTTCCCCGAAGACAGCAAGCGTTTCAGCCCCAAGGCCTTTGCTACCAGCTCTGGCCTGGCCAATCTGCTGCTGAGCCCCTTCGGTGCTTCGGCCATGTGCCACGGTGCCGGTGGGTTGGCGGTGCAATACCATTTCGGTGCCCGCCACCTATGGGCGCCGCTGATCTTCGGCGGCAGTTGCCTGCTAATAGCCCTCTCCTGGGGGGAAAACGTGGCCTGGCTGCTGAGCCTTATTCCGCTGGCTATTCTCGGTAGTCTGCTATCCACCGCCGGCTTGCAGTTGGCCTGGTCCAAACGCCTCTTGGACGGCAAGCCTTTCTGTATCTTTGTTATCCTGGCGACCGCTGTGGTGAGCCTGGCCGTCAATGCCGCCGCCGGTCTGGCTGTAGGTGTGGTGCTGGAATTCGGCCGCCGTCAGTGGCAAACCCTGAGCGCACTGCGCTGATCTCAATCCACAAAGCCACCATCCCAGGTTCAAACTGAGCCCGGGATGGTGGCTTTAGAGTCGATGGAAGGCGTTATCTGCCGGGCCACTTAGCCTGCCGGGAAGCGGCGCGGCGGATTAAGCGGCACATCGTTTTGGCTCAAGGCCCACCTGGCAATCTCATCCTTACGCATAAAACCGACATCTGCATGAGACTTGGCATACTCGAGGAAGGAATTGAGTGCGCTGACGATTCCGGGGGCACCGCCTATCCTATCGTGAACACTGATGGACATCATGCGTCTGCGGTCTGCCCCTTCGAGATAGAGGCAGTCAAACTCATCCTTGAGTTCCTGCAGGAAGGCCGCGGCTGTCATGGCTGTATTGCCGCCGAAGCGGCCTATATCGTTGTTGCGCAGGCTATAGGGCACCACGGCAAACGGCTTTCCTTTGACAGGGATCAGCGACGGCTCGTCGCGGCCCAGATCATCTATGTGATAGATAAAACCGAGCTGCTGCAGTATCTCCAGCGTCTTGGGGGTATGCCGCATCCAAAAGGCGTTGAACCCCAACGGCCGCTGGCCGGTAATCCGCTCCAGAGTGGCAATACTCTGCTCATAGGAGGCGCGCTCTTCGGCTTCACTCATGCTGTACTGCGGCGTCCAACTCTGACCATGGCCGGAGATCTCATGACCATGCTCGGCCACGGCTCTGGCAAGCTCAGGAGCCAGTTCGGCAGCCCGCCCCACCATGTGCGACGTCACCTTGATACCGTGTTTGTCCCACAGCCGCAAAAGCCGGGGGATCCCCTCATTCATGCCGTAGGCGTACCAAGTCGGCGTGATGGTATCAACATAACCCGGCTCCATTGGGGGAAACGGCCCTTCGGCATTTGCCCCTTGGGCTCCCGCTTCAAACTGCATTGAGATGGAGATAACCAGGCGCTCACCATTGGGCCAGAAATGGCGCTTGCCTGCTGGGTTATTTTTGCCATCAGCGGCCGCTGCCCCTGGAAGCAACATGGGCGTGCTCATACCACCAGCGGCCACGGCGGTTTGACTTAGACCCAAACCGGCAGCCAGAGCGCCGCCGGCCATTAAAAATTGTCTGCGTGAATGCATACTCTTTGCTCCTTAAGGCTTGAGATTCATCTGGGAGAAAAGACTCTGATAGTCTTCCAGATGCCAGTTGTCTGTAATACGGCCTTGCTTAACCCGGTAGAGATCCACCGCCTGAAAATTTATCGCCTGCCCCTGACCCTGCTGTTCGCCAAATTGGCCACTGAAATGACCACGAAACCTCAGACGCACAGTGACATAGTCATCGGCCACCAGGAGATGCTCAATCTCAGCACTGAGATCCGGCACCGCCCGTCTGAAGCCCTCTGATGCCTGTAATACCCCGCCGAGTCCCTGGGATCGCCCGCTTGGCAGCGTACGATCGACAAAGTGCTCACTCAGGGCTGCACGGGCAAAGGCCGGATCGCCACTGTTCCAAAATGCGGCGTAAAGACGTGCCGCCTGGACAATCTCGGCCTCAGTTTGACTGCCATCTGTCACCAGAACCTTGGGCACAGGCAAGTTTGTTGCCAAAGCAGCCGGTCTGGCCACTACTGATGCAGCACTTAAGGCCAAAGCGCTACAGAGCAAGGCCGGCCAAATGGCGGCGCGGCTCAAGGGCCGAGACGCATTGAGCGCCGGGCTTTCCCGCTTCATTGACCCACCTCAAGAGGCTGCAACGCCGGATAATCTGTGTATCCCTCGGCGCCGCCTCCAAACAGTGGGCCAGTGCCGAGCGGCGCCAGCGGCTTACCGAGCTGTAAGCGTTTGGGCAGATCCGGGTTGGAGATAAAGGGGCGACCAAAGGCCACCAGATCGGCATAGCCTTGCTCCAATACTGTTTCGGCGCGTTCAAGATCGTAGCGACCGGCCACTATGATGCAGCCTGGAAAGGCATGACGCAGGCTGCGACGAAAGCTTTCGGGAATCTCAGGAGCATCGTCCCAATCGGCTTCAGACAAGTGCAGATAAGCGACTCCTCGCTTGTTAAGCTCGGCTGCCGCCAGGAGTATGGTGTCGACGATTTCCGGGCAAGCCATATCCTTAAAGGTGACATAGGGCGCCAGGCGAATCCCCACCCGCTCCGGGCCTATGCGTTCGACGATGGCATCTACCACCTGCAGCAGGAAACGTACTCTGTTGACCTTAGTGCCGCCGTAAGCATCGTTACGCTTATTGGAGTTGGTCCGCAGAAACTGATCGATCAGATAACCGTTGCCACCATGTACCTCAATGCCATCAAAACCCGCTTCAACGGCATTGACTGCGGCATTGGCAAAATCATTCACAACCCGGTCGATATCAGCCTGGGTCATGGCTCTGGGTTCCGGACAATCCACCATCTGGCCGCCATCACTGCCGTTTGAAACCCACACCTGAGTCGCCGTCGGTGCTATGGCCGAAGGGGCTATCGGCGCTTCTCCCTTCTGGAACACGGGATGAGACACCCTGCCAACATGCCAAAGCTGATTGAAGATTCGTCCCCCGGCGTCATGCACGGCGCGGGTAACCAAACGCCACCCCTGCAGCTGTTCTTGGGTGTAGATCCCGGGTGTAAAGGAATAGCCCTGGCTGTCGTCGGAAATCTGGGTGGCTTCTGTGATGATAAGCCCTGCCGAGGCGCGCTGACGGTAGTATTCCGCCATCATGGCATTGGGAATATTGCCCGGTTGACTGGTGCGCGAACGCGTCATGGGGGCCATGACCACCCGATTGGACAGATACAATCCCTTGAGGGAATATGGAACGAACAGTGACATATGAAACTCCTGATGACTGAATGGCGAGCTCGCCGGAACACTTCACAGGCTCATTGTCTATCTTTCGAACTTGATTGATAATTGGGCTATTACTTAACTTATTTTCAAATAATTTTTGAATGTATCATCTCAATGATCTGCAACTGGCCTTACGGGTGGCCGAACTTCAGAGCCTGTCTGCCGCCGGACGCGAGCTGGGCATGACCCCGGCCGCCGCCAGTGCCGCACTGCAGCGGCTGGAAAAGAAGCTGGGCAGCCAGTTGTTTGCCCGATCCACCCGGCGACTGCAGCTCACCGAAGAGGGACAAGTGTTTGTCGATGCCGCCCGTCAGGCGATGGGGCTTTTGGACAACGCCGCCATGGCGTTGGCGGAAAGCCGCGGTGAGCTCAAAGGGGAAGTCAGGTTGGCACTGCCTTCGGACCTGGGCCGCAGCCTGATCCGTCCCTGGCTGGACCAACTGATGGCCGGGGCGCCCGAGTTGTCACTGCAGTATTTCTTCGGCGATCAGCTGACAGATCTCATCGGCCAGAATGTTCACCTGGCGCTGAGGTACGGCCATTTGAGCGACTCAAGCCTGATGCGGCGGCATCTATTGTATGTGCACAGGGTGGCGGTGGCCTCGCCTGAGTATCTGGCCCAATATGGTCGGCCCAAGACGCCCCATGAACTGAGCCAGCATAAGGTGCTGATCCTCAATCGTGGCGGTGAACCTTGGCAACGCTGGGGCTTCACGGAAGCCGGTAACCCATTGGCCGTCGAGGTGAAAGGCAGGCGAATAGCCAATGATGGCGCCGTCATTCGCGACTGGGCCCTGGAGGGCCAGGGCATCGCCTTCAAGAGCTGGTTGGATGTCGCCGAAGATGTGCATGCCGGACGACTGATTAACCTTTTTTCGCCCCAGCAATGCGAAACTGTGCCGCTGCAAATCCTGTACCTGCATACCGACTACCCCAGCTTCAAGGTGCGGCGGGTGATAGATTTTCTGGCCGACAGGTTTCAGACATTTGAGCGGCGCTTTCCGTTGATTTGAACCGAGCCCATTCTTGCGCAACGTTGCCGGGATTAGCGCCGGGCTTTCTATTCGCTCTGGGCTTTTTTCTCGCTCTGGGCTTTCTATTCGCTCAGGGCTTTTTCTCGCTCAGGGCTGTTGCCCCCAGAGGCAGCCACACCCGCACTCGGCAGCCGCGGCACTCGCGGCGGTTTTCCAGCTCCAGATGACCATTATGCTGGGTCACCACGTCGCGGCAGATAGCCAATCCCAGCCCCAAACCATCCTCCTTGGTGGTGGCGAAAGACAGCATTAATTCCGCCGCCGAGGCACTCAACCCCGTGCCTGTATCCAAGAGTTCCAACAGCAACCACTCTCCCTTGGTCCCGGCGGCTGGGGGCGCGGCCTGATAGTCGAGTTTGAGTTGGATCTCCCGTTTACCCGATACCGCATCCAGGGCATCCATGGCATTTTTCAGCAGGTTAACCAGCATCTGACTCAGCCCCACTGCATCTCCCAGCAATGGCCGCTCCGGCCCGCGACGACTTATTTTGAGCTCGACGCCCTGCTGCTCCATCGGCCGCTGAAACAGCGCCAGTGCATCCCTGAGCAGCGACTCTATCACCACAGGCTCAGATTCGGCCCGGCGCCGACGCAACAAGCCGCGAATACGATGCACCACGGCTCCTGCGCGGATAGACTGATTATTGATCTTGGTCAGCACCTCACGCATGGCATCGGCGCGCTCACCACAGCCCTCGGCGGCGCGCTGCTCCAGCACCATCATGGCGCCTTCGCTGTATTGGGTAATGGCGGCAATCGGCTGGTTGAGTTCATGCGCCAGCCCGGCACCAATTTCGCCCAGAATAGCGGCACTCTGCATTCGTTCCAGTTGCAACTCTTTATCCCGCAGTTGTCGCTCTGTTGCCAGCAAGAATTCGCTCTTCTGGCGGAACTTGTACTCCAGCCACAGGTGGTAGAGAGTGGAGATCAGGAACAGTAACAGCAGCGCTCCGCCCCACTCTTTGTTCTTGCGTACCCAGTCAATGGCGGCTTCATACAAAGGGGGTGGGCCGCCGTGGAGATCCAGCTCCTCATACAGCTTGATCACCTTGAGCTGACTGATAGGAGCTGTCCAGCCCATGGTGTCGGCCTTGATCGCCGCTTCAGAGTCGGAAGGCAAGTCGAACAGCGCCCGGGTCACCGACTGGGTGATATGGCTGGGCACCAAGTCAGAGGCGGCAAATGACCAGTTGGGATAGAGGGCACTGCTGGTTTCACAGTCATAGCCCTCGGGCTTGACGCCGTTGATCACCCGATAGTCCTGGCGCTGCACCAAGCCGGTTTCCACCATCTCTTCCAGGGTACAGAAGGGGGTGATGGCGGCATCCACTGTGCGGTCACGCACCTGGTAAACCAGAGGCTCCAGCGGAAACCCCAGAAAACGCACCTCACCGAAAAAACGCTTGGCGGCAAAGCCACGCTTATTCAGCAAGCCTACTGTCGCCTGATATCCCCCCAGCGCCTGAGGATCGCTGGCCACCACAGTGGCGCCGCGCAGCTCCTCAATATTACGCACCGGGCTGTCGGCCCGCACTATGATCGCCGAGCTGATGGCAAAGGTGGTTCCCTGATGCTTGCGGCTACGCATGGTGGCCAGCCAGGACAGGGGCAGCTTGCTGCTGAGGCTAAGATACTGCCCTGGGTTGGTCACAATAAAGTGGATCCTGTGCTCCAGCAGTTGCTGGCTCATTTGATCAAAGGTCAGCGGCTCCACCTCGAAACGATTGCCGGGCAGCTGTTGGCTGAGATAACGCATCATGGGGCGCCATCTCTCTTTTGCCTGGGCAACCCCGTGATTGGCCAGTACCCCGACCCGGAACACAGCCTCTATGGGCTCGTCACCCATTTCGGCATCGGTCGCCGGTTCATACAGTTGCGCCGAAGCCGAAGCACACCCGGCCCCCAACAACAGTATCAAGATTAATATTCTGGCCATTCCAACTCCCCTTTCATCCATGAAGATAAGCTAATACAGACGGCGAAAAAATAACTTGATGGAGGGCAAATGTCGGCCAACACCTCAGTGATCTGGCTCTAAAAGCCAACAACCGGGTTTGAGCCCAGTCGCGACAAAGATTAGGATTGGCTTATTCACCCGAGAGAGGCAAGTATGTGACTGACACAGCGCTTTATTTGGTGGACGACGATGCCGCCGTCCGGGATTCACTCGGCTTTATGCTGAGCCAATTCGGTTACCGGCTGCAAGCCTTTGACAGCGGCCAGGCATTTCTCCAGGCCGCCGAGTTGGAGGCGCCTGGCTGCGTAATCCTCGACAGCCGCATGCCGGAACTCACCGGCCAGCAGGTACAACAGAGATTATTGGAGGCCAACAGCCCCTTGGGGATCATCTTTCTCACCGGCCATGGCGATCTGCCGATGGCCGTTGACGCCTTTCGTCAGGGAGCCTGCGACTTTTTCCAGAAACCGGTTGCCGGCAAAGCGCTGGCAGCCGCCATCGAAAAAGCCTTCGACTACAGCCTCAAGACCCATGAACAGCAGCAACTGCAGCAGAAATACGCCACCCTGACCGAGCGGGAGCAACAGGTACTGCAGCTTCTGGTGCAGGGAATGACCAATAAACAGATGTCCGAAGCTCTCTATCTGTCGCTGCGAACCATAGAAGTGCATCGCGCCAAGATCATGAAAAAGCTTGGTGTTCACAGTATTGCCGAACTGATTAAGTTCACGCCCTTGGTTTGACCCTCTCCCGGGTGCGACAGCTTGTCGCACTTTGGCTGTTTAGCTTTGCCCCATCCGCGCACAAGACCCAAAATGGGTCATTCAAAACAACCAAAATCAATAAGATATGCGCTTTTCACCTTCTCCTCTCGCTCTGGCTTTACTGCCAATAATCGGTCTGGGCTCAGCCGCCAAGGCCAGTGATTCTCCCATGGAAGTGCTGGTGGTGCGCGGCAGCGTACAGAGCAGCGTGCTGCAGACCTCGCCAGAAGCCACCGCGCCCAAGGCCGATATCAGTGGTCTGCTCAAGTCACTGCCCGGCGCCAACGTCAACAGTAACGGTCCACTAACCGGCATAGCCCAGTATCGTGGCCTCTTTGGCGATAGAGTCGAAACCCAGGTCGGCGGCATGAGCATGGCCGGTGCCGGTCCCAACGCCATGGATACCCCCTTGAGCTATGCCGTACCTGTGATCACAGAGCAGTTAGAGCTGGATCGCGGCATAGCCCCGGTCGCCAGCGGCGTCGATACCTTAGGTGGCAGCATCCGGGTAGTGGAGTCCCAGGCACGTTTCGATGAAGTCAGCGGCCTGGTCAGCGGCCAATACCAGCACAATGGCGAGCAGAGCCGCATCGGCGTCAAGAGCAACTTCGGCGGCGAGCGGCAGGCACTCATGTTGTATGGCGACTTGTTCAAGGGCAATGATGTGCCCGAGAGCGGCGATAACCACCCACTGCTGCCAGGAGTCTACGACAAGCAGGTGTTTGGTGGTGAATACAGGTTCAACCTGGCCGACAGCAACGCCGATGATGAGTCGATAGCCTTCTCGTTCCAGCATCTGGAAACCACAGATGCCGCCACCCCGGCGCTGCCGATGGATATCGACTATATCCGTACCGACAGGTTCAAGCTCAGTGGTGAGCACCTGCTGGCCGATTGGCAGACACGCTGGCATCTGGGCTACAGCGATGCCCGTCACGGCATGGACAACTTCAGCCTACGGATGAAAATGCCTACCATGGCACCGCGCTACACCATAGCCGATTCCAAGAGTTTCGACGGCCATTGGCAAATGGCGAAAGACAGCTGGGAATTTGGCTTGGATTGGCGCCATGCCGAGCACGACACTGTGGTGACAGACCCCAGCAACAGCAAGTTCCGGGTGGATAACTTCAACGGTGTCAACGACAGCGTTTACAGCCTCTACGCCCAATGGCAGCAGGATTTTGGTCGTTGGAGCTGGCAACTGGGTAGCCGGGTGAAACACTACAGGTTTGATGCCGATCCCGTGAGTCACTCTATGGCGGCCATGAAACCGGCAATCAAGACCCTGATGGACAGATTCAATCAGGCCGATCGCAGCCAAAACGATACCGGGCTGGACTTGGTGATCAACGGCCGCTTTGAAATCGACAGTGAGCTGGATGCCATAATCGGCCTGGCGCGTAAACAGGCCAGTGCCAGCTATCAACAGCGCTATCTCTGGGTGCCAATGCAGTCCACCGGTGGCCTGGCCGATGGCCGCACCTATGTAGGCCAGATGGACTTGGATCTGGAAACCGCCTGGCAACTGGAGCTGGGGCTGGATTTACACCGTCAGGATTTCAACCTGACCCCTAGGGTATTTGTCCAAAGGATAGACAACTATATTCAGGGCCTGCCCACGGATGACCCCGCCGTTATCGCCGCCGGCGATGCCAACACCTTGGTGTTCAGCAATACCGACGCCCTGCTCTACGGCATGGATGTCAACGCCCACTGGCAGTTGCATGAACAGTGGAGCCTGGATCTGCAGGCGGCCTATACCTATGGTGAGCGCCGCGACGTGGAAGACAAGCTTTACCGTATCGCCCCCCCAAACCTGACTCTGGGACTCAACTGGGATCAGGGCAGCTGGTTTGCCCGCCTGGAGACAGTAGCGGTTGCCGCCCAGGATAAGGTGTCGGCCACTCAGCTGGAGCAGGAAACTGCAGGCTATGGCTTGGTGAATCTGGCGGCCGGTTACCGCGGTGACAGCTTTATGCTCAAGGCCGGGGTCGATAATCTGCTGGACAGAGAATATGTCGATCATCTCGCCGGTTATAACCGGGTAATGGGCGGTGATATCGCCGTTGGCGAGCGCTTGCCACAACCCGGTCTCAACGCCTGGGTCATGGGCGAGTACCGTTTTTAAGGGCGCCCCGGTTGCCCGCTTAAGGGTTCATCCTCACCGTGCTCCCGCAGGCCGTTGAGATTTCCACTGCAATTGAACCTGCCCCGGCCTTTTCTCGTCTCGAAAGGCCGGGATTTTTTTAAGCAACTGGCTTCTTGGCCAGCTTGCGTTGCAGGGTGCGGCGATGCATTCCCAACTGGCGGGCGGTGGCCGAGACATTGCCCTTATTGGCATTGAGTACCTGCTGAATATGTTCCCACTCCAAGCGCTTGGGGTGCAGCGGGGTTTCATCAGGCAGGGATGAAGCCGTGTGGGATTTAGGCTCGACTTTGAGTGCCGCCAGCAGTGTTCGGGTGTCGGCCGGCTTGGCCAGATAGTTGTCTGCCCCCAGTTTCACCGCCTCCACCGCAGTGGCTATGCTGGCAAAGCCTGTTAGCAGCACAATACAGGCCTTGGGCAGGCTGGCTCGCAGCGGCACTATCAGGTTGAGGCCGTTGCTTTGCGCCAATTTCATATCCAGCAGCACATGGCTCGGTTGCCAGCTACGGGCGCTGAGCAGTGCTTGGCTGGCATCTTCGACATGGCAGCACTCGAAATCATGCCGCTGCATACGCCGCTTCAGAATGGCTGCCAGCGCCAGGTCATCTTCAACTATCAATAACCGCTTCATGCCGCATCTCCTTTACCGGCAGAAACCGGCAATAAGGGCAGACTGATACGCGCCTCACAGCCCTGTGGGCCGTTGTGCAACACCAGCTCGCCCCCCAGCTTCTCCAGGCTGGCGTGACTCAAGAGCACGGCAACCCCCATACCTGTGCGGCTCGCCACCGGCATCAGCCCAAGCTCGCCCAAGAGATGCGCCTCTATGCCGCGGCCATAATCCTTGATGTTAATTTCAAGCCGAGTGTCACCTAGGGAGTCGAAGCCAATTTCAACCTTGGGCTCGCCTGTATTGTTGAGGCTGGCCTTGGCGGCGTTATCCACCAGCGCCAGCAGCGCCGGCAATAGACTGGCATCTGTGATAATTTCACGTTCAGTCAGGCCAGCAGGCAGGGTGAGGCTGAAATCCACCTCGGGCATCAACAGCATGAGTTGCTGGCGCATATTTTGCCCCAGTGCCGCCAATGTCACGGCCTGGCGGCGACGTTCACGAATCGATTCGGTGGCGCGGCGCAGTTCATTGAGAGTGACTTCACAGCGGGACAGCGCTTGGCCCATTTGCGCCTGCGCCTCGGCATCCAGGCCCTCTTCCATGGCTTCATCCAGCAGTAATCTCAGGCTCGCCAGCGGCGTTGCCAACTGGTGTGCCATCTGCGCCGAAGCTGTGCCCAACGCCAGCAGTTGTTCCTGCCGCAGCTGATTTTCCCTCAGCCAACCAAGCTCGGTATCCTGGCGCCGCAGACGACGGCTTATCAGAGCGACACTGGTGGTCAACACCAGTGCCGATACCACAAAGTTAAGCCACATCCCCAGGAAGTGAGAGCTCATATCCATGCCGTGATGGCGCATATGCCCTTCCGGCAAGCTCAAGATCATCAGGCTGTAGGCCAGGGTCGACAGCGCCGCCAGGCTCCAACTGCCCCAGGCGGGCAAGGTGACCGCCGCCAGCGCAATCGGCACCAGCAGCAGCGAAATAAAGGCATTGGTGGCCCCACCTGAAAACCACAGCCAGGAGATCCAAAACAGGGTATCCAGCAACAGGGCGATAAAGATACCGGCACTCTGGCGATAGAGGGGATGACGCAGCCACAGGGTCAAGGCCAGATAGGCGCTTTCCAGCCCAAACACCCACCACAAGGGTTCAGGCTGCAGCGTCAGGCCAAAGGCATCGCTGCCGAGCAGGGTCAGCCCCAGTTGCAGCAGCAACCCCAAAACCCGCAGCAACGCCAGTTGATCGGCCGCCGCCAGGCCACCGGTTCGACCAAATATGCCATCCATTCCCATCCGGGTGCTTTTCATTCGTCTATTATCCGAAAACCTGCAAAGGCATTGAGGCGGCAGATATGCCAAGTTGGCTGTGGTGTCACAAGACTCAGGGATATCAATGCCTGCCGCTATCGCCTTGGCACAGCTGCTTTACATCATTAACAAGGCTTCACATTTTAGGGACTTTTCAAAGCCAAAGCACTTGTTTACCCTGTGGATTCACCTTTTTTCATACCTGAGAGGCTGCAGAACCCGCCGATGACCACTTCCTCTTCCTTGCCGCTGATCCTGGCCGGCCCGATATTGCGCCACTGCGACCGGGACCATTTCACCCTCTGGTGGGTCAGCAGCAAGCCGTTGAGCCCGCAATTGACGCTTAAGTTGAGTCACAAATCGGCGCCCTTGCCGCTGAATGAAGAACAAGTGCACAGAGTACAACTCGGTGAACATGCCTGGCAGTATCTGCTGCACCTGGAGGTTCCAGGATTGCTGCCCCAAGGGCAAGCCGTGGGTTACAGCCTGGAAGATGCCGATGGTCAGTCGCTGTTCGCCGATATCGAAGGTCTGTGTTATCCGGACAAATCCACTCCCGAACTGGTGCTGCAGCCCAGGCTGGATCGTTTGCTGCACGGCTCCTGTCGCAACCCGCATCATCACAGCGGCGACGCACTGGTGGCGGCCGATACTCAGCTGGAGCAAAACAATGCCCCGGCAGAGCGACCGGCGCTGCTGATGTTGAGCGGCGATCAGCTCTATGTCGATGATGTGGCCGGCCCCACCCTGGTGGCCATTGCCCAGGTAATAGCGCTGCTGGGACTAAAACAGGAAAGCTTTAGCGACGCCCCGCTCAAAGACTCGGCGCAGATAGATTATGGCCCAGACTCCCTCTACCTGCGGCCGAAACAGCTCTTGCCCCGTACCCAGTATCCGGCCAAGACAGCACTCTGGCGCTGGTATATCAATCACCCCATATTCACCTCCTCGATGGCAGAAAACCATCTGCTGAGCTTCGCCGAAGTCACTGCCCTGTATCTTTTAATCTGGTCGCCGGAACTGTGGCAGCAACTGGAACTGCCGCAACAGTTGCCCGGGCTGAGCGGTAAACGGGCACAGGAGTGGCAGACCCAGTGGCAACATCTGTTGGAGTTCAAGGCGGGCCTTGGCAAGGTCAGGCGCCTTTTGGCGCATCTGCCCACCTATATGATTTTCGATGATCATGACATTACCGACGACTGGAACCTGACGGCCCGCTGGGAAGAGGCCGCCTATGGTCACGCCTTCTCCAAGCGCATCATAGGCAATGCCTTGCTGGGGTACACCCTGTTTCAGGCTCTCGGCAATCAACCCAAGAGGTTTACCGACTTTTTCGAAGAGCTGAGCGGCCTCTATCTGGCCGACAGCGAGCGCCAGGATGCCCTGATAGACAAGCTGCTCAAATGTGAAAACTGGCACTACACCCTGGATACTCAACCCAGAATGGTAGTACTGGATACCCGTACCCGCCGCTGGCGCAGCGAATCCAACCTGGCCAAGCCCTCGGGGCTGATGGATTGGGAGGCGCTGATGGATCTGCAGCAGGCACTGCTGGGGCAGGATAAGGTCATCATAGTGTCGGCAGCGCCGATTTTCGGGGTCAAGCTGATTGAGGCGGTGCAGCGCACGGCCACTCTCATCGGGGCTTCGCTGCTGGTGGACGCCGAAAACTGGATGGCGCACCCTGGCGCCGCCAACGCCCTGCTGTCGATCTTCATGCACAGACGTACCCCGCAGGAGTTTGTGATCCTCTCCGGCGATGTGCACTACTCCTTTGCTTATGACATAGGGATCCGCTTTCGCCGCGCCAGTCCCAACATCTACCAAATCACTGCCAGCGGCATCAAAAATCAGTTCCCGGAAAAGCTGCTGCCTGTGTTTGATAAGCTCAACGGTTGGCTCTATGGGCATTTCTCGCCGCTCAATCTGCTGACCAAACGCAAACGTATGTCGATCCGCGGCCGCCGCCCCAATGGGGAACGCAGCAAACGCCTGGTCAACCAAAGCGGTATCGGCCTCCTGGAACTGGCAGAAAACGGCGCCCCCCAGCGGATAGCCGTACTGCATGCCGATATGAGCCTGACCGAGTTTCAAGCACCCAAAGAGAGCCGCGACTGACACTTTGTGCCAGAACAGTTCCCATTGAAGTAATGGCGCGTTGCCCGGCTTATGGCATACTCAGGCGAAACCACCTTGGGAGCCTAAGATGCATCTGTGTCACTGCCAACTTGAGCAACATGGCGAGGCGATACGCGCCATCTTCAACCATGCCATTGCCCATACCACAGCCCTTTATGAATACCAGCCAAGGAGCGAACAGCAGATCCGCGACTGGTTCGGCGCCAAACAGCAAGGCAGCTGGCCAATTCTGGGCGCCGAGGATGAGCAGGGGCAACTGTTGGGATTTGCCAGCTTAGGCCCGTTTCGCGGCTATCCGGCCAATCTCTATTCGGTGGAACACTCTGTGTATGTGCACCCTGAGCATAGAGGCAAAGGGGTGGCGCGCTTTCTGATGCAGCATTTGATAACCCAGGCCCGGGAGCGCGGCATCCACACCATGGTGGGCGCCATAGATGCCGGAAACCAGGCCAGTATTGCCCTGCACCTGAAGTTGGGGTTCAAGCACTCAGGCACCCTGCCCCAGGTGGGCTATAAGTTCGGCCGCTGGCTGGATTTGGCGTTTTATCAGCTTATGCTGCCTGGACCTGCCGAGCCCTAACCCTTTCGGGCGCGAGTCGATTTTCGTTTTATGCCCCTGAAAAAAATCATCATTCCCGGGCAATCCGCCAGCGGCCATCTACACTTATTCAAGCGTATTTACGAATAAGGGAACCCGATTAGATGACACTGGATTATATCGCGCTGGGGATGCTGATCTTTGTCGCCCTGGTGATCTTCTACGGGGTGATAGTGATCCACGACATCCCCTACGAGCTGGCCAAGAAACGCAACCACCCCCATCAGGACGCCATTCACTACGCAGGCTGGGTGAGCCTGTTTACCCTGCATGTACTGTGGCCGTTTCTGTGGATCTGGGCCACGCTCTGGCGCGAGGACAGGGGTTGGGGCTTTGACAAAATTCAACAGGAGCAGCAATCACTGCACCATGAAACCGTACTCCTGGCGCAGCAGTTGGAGCTATTGAGTGAAAAAGTCGCCGCCCTGGAAGCCCAAAAGCATGCCGCAGAGGCTCTTGCAGCGCCGAGTGCCCAAGTCCAAGTCCAAAGCCAAAACCAAGCCCCAACCCAAGTCCAAACATCTTCAGAAGAGCCCGCAGTCAATCCCAAACCCAACAGCGGCGTGAACTTGGATACGGCAGCAGACTCGACCGACATTCCAGCTACAGATAATCAGAGCCAGAGCAATAACAAGAATGAGGAGAACAGATAAATGGATCTCTTGCTTATCCTCACTTACACCGCCATCTGTGTCGCCATCTTCAAGATTTTCCGCATCCCGCTCAACAAGTGGAGCGTGCCTACCGCCGTGCTCGGCGGAGTAGTACTGATAGGCACCTTGATTTTGTTGATGAACTACAACCATCCCCATACCGCCATGGGCAGCCAGATGTATGTCACCACCCCGCTGATCCCCTCGGTGCGCGGCAAGGTCATAGAAGTGCCCGTCATCCCCAACAAACTGCTGAAGGAGGGCGAGCTGCTGTTCCGGGTCGATCCGACTCCTTATCAGACAGAAGTCACCCGGCTGGAGGCCAGCCTGGAGCAGGCCAAACAGGCGGTATTGGGGCTGGACGCCGCCTATAAGGCCGCCGAGGCCAGTCGCATCAAGGCCGAGGCCGAACGGGACAGAACCCAACTGGAATATGAGCGCTACCGCAGCGGTTTTGAAAAAGGCGCCTTTACCCGCGCCGATGTCGACAACCGTCGTCAGTATTATCTCGGCGCCCAGGCCTCAGTAGAGGCGGCCGAGGCCGAAGCCCGGCGCGCCAAGCTGGCACTGGAAGCCGAGTATCAGGGGCAAAACACCCAGGTGGCCGAAATTGCCGCCATGTTGGAAAAAGCCAGATTCAATCTGGAAGAAACCAGCATGCGCGCCCCCTCAGACGGTTATGTGACCCAGTTGACCCTGAGACCGGGAATGATGGTGGTGCCCATGCCCCTCAGGCCTGTGATGACCTTTGTCCATCAAGAGGAGCGCTTCTTTGTCGGCGCCTTTAGGCAAAACTCGCTGCTGCGGCTGAAACCCGGTTTCAAGGCCGAGCTGATCTTCCGCGCCCTGCCGGGCAAGGTGTTTCAAGCCGAAGTGGTCGAAGTGCTGCCAGCCATAGGTGAATCTCAGGTGCAGGCGCAGGGGCAGCTCTATGGCTCGTCACAGATTCGCCTCAACGGCCGGCCACTGGTCAAACTCAAGCCGCTGGATGATCTGAGTCAGTATCATTTGCCACTGGGCACCAATGTGGAGATCGCCATCTATTCCGATAGCTTTGAGCATGTATCAATCATGCGTAAAGTCTTGATAAGGATGAAAAGCTGGCAGAACTATCTCTATCTGGATCACTGATACTCCTTATCGACGCGCAAACCTTTGGCAAGAGTAAAAAGCCCCAGGAACACTCCCGGGGCTTTTTTGGTATCCCATCTCAGCCTCAGCCGATGGCGGCCTCGGGAGCCGCCTGGAAGCGCCTGGCGTGATAGAGGCAGAAGAGTGCAAACCAAGCGGCACTCACCAGGAAACCGGCCAGGGTGGAATGCAGCAGCCCCATGGCCAGATACCCCAGCGCCGCCCCGAAGGCGACGGTCAGGGCATAAGGCAACTGGGTCAGCACATGATCTATATGGTGACAGCCGGCGCCGGTGGCCGACAAAATACTGGTACTGGAGATGGGCGAGCTGTGATCGCCAAACACAGCGCCGGCCAGCACAGCCGACAACATGGGCAGCAGGAGTTGGATATCGCTGGCGGCGGCCATATCACCGGCGAGTGGCAACATGATACCAAAAGTGCCCCAGCTGGTGCCTGTGGCAAAAGCCATTGCACAGGAGAGCACAAACACCACCACAGGCAGCAGCCCTGTGGGCAGGTTGCCGTTGGCCAGGCTGGCGAGATATTTGCCGGTTTCCATGTCACGCACCACGGCGCCTATGGTCCAGGCAAACAGCAGTATGTTGATCGCCGGCAACATGGCCATAACCCCTCTGGGGGCGGCGCGCAGCCAAGTGGATATCCCAAGACCGAGACGCAGAGCCAACAGGCCGGACACCGCCAGGCTGCAAAGGGCGCCATAAACCAAAGACGAACCCACATTGGTATGTTCAAAGGCGCCCAGCACACTGAAGGCCTGACCATTGGCGGCCAATACCTGAGCCCCGGAGTCCAGCATGAAATAGATACTCGCCGCCGTCAGTGTCACTATCGGCAACACCATATCCAGCATGCCGCCGCGGCTGTCGGCCGGGGCTTCCATATCCAGCCCTATTGGCCTGCCCTTGGATTCATCCCAGAGCTTGCCTTCGAGCGCCCGCTGCTCATGCTGTCGCATCGGCCCAAGATCCAGTTGGAAGGCGATGACTACCACCACCATGATCAGGGTAAATACCGCATAGAGATTCATGGGGATCATCTGCACAAAGGCGGCGATCGGGCTCTGCTCTGTCACCCCATGGGCCACGAGTATGCCGCCCACCAGGGCGATGATATAGGCCCCCCAGGAGGAGATGGGCATCAATACGCACACGGGCGCCGCGGTTGAGTCCAGCAGATAAGCCAACTTGGCGCGGGAGATCTGGAATCTGTCGGTCACAGGGCGGCAAATGGGCCCCACCGACAAGCTGTGGAAGAAGTCGTCAATAAAGAAGGCAAACACCATCAAGCCGGTGAGCGACTTGGCGCTCTTGCGGCTCTGGCAGCGCCTGGCGGCCCATTCGGCGAAGGCCCGGGTCGCCCCCGAGGCGGTCATCAAGCTGATAAGCCCACCCAGCAGCAGCATAAACAGCAGCATATTAAGGTTATCGCTGTTGGGAGCACCATCGACCCAGAAGATTTTCAGCACACTGTCAAACAGGTAGCGCAGCGATTGCAGCGGTGAAAACTGCTGTAACATCAGGCTGCCGGCGACTATGCCTACCCCGAGGGAGAGCAGTACTCTACGGGTGATGATCGCCAGCGCAACCGCCAGCAGAGGAGGAACTATGGACCAGGGAGAGTCCGCAAAATGCATGATATTCATGATCTCTTTACACCTAAAACAACTAAGGTGGAGATCTACCGATAGGATCGAAGAAACTCAGACCAAGGAGGGCAGAAACTTCTCAGCTCCTTCAGGTAGCGCTCCATAGTGGATGACTATGGCAGTCCTGCACCTGTTAGATACAGAACCAGCAGCTAGGTTTGATGACCTGGCTACTTCGGCGCCGACTCCTTTCCCCGGGCCTCAAAGGCATCACCCTCTTCCCGGTTACTCTTAGGCAGCGCGCCTCTACTCAAAGGTATTCGACTGGCATTCTAACTATCACGGCCCCAATAGCAAGCCAGATTGTGCCTCTGGCGGTAAATATCCCGCCCGGTTGGCATTAAGCCTTTGGCAAGTGACTCATGTCTGGGCTCGCAAATGCCAGCTCCGGCTGTTGACGGCAACCACAGCTGCACCTAGGATCGCCCTCCCCTACCGCGACACTGAAATAACAATTAAAGGTGTGCAAATGACTCTGTTACAACGTTTTTGTGTGGCACTCTGTGCCTTGTTCTCCAGCCATTCCATGGCAACCCCCGCCCGGGCACCTATACTGCTGCAAGGTGCCATGGATGTCGAAGTCGACACCCTGGTTCAGGCCCTGAAAGACCCCAAACAGACAACTCTTGGTTCCTGGACTTTCTGGCAAGGCACTCTGGATGGCTATCCTGTCATAGTGTCCCGTACCGAAATAGGTATGGCCAATGCCGCCGCCTCCACCACGCTGGCAATAGAAAAATTTCAACCCGGTTTTATCATCAACCAGGGCACTTCCGGCGGCCACGACCCTGCGCTGCACCGCGGCGACATAGTGCTGGGGAAATACAGCTTCAATATGGGTTCCTATCGCAGCGATCTACACCCCAAAGGCCAGGGCATAGATCCCAAACGCTGGCATAACTTCGATGTCACCATGCGTTTGCGTCAGGATGGCAAGCTGGTGAAACACAAGCGCTTTGATGCCGATCCCAAGCTACTGGCTCTGGGACAACAACTGGCGTCAGCTTATCGCCATGGCAAGGTAGTGACCGGCGTGATCGGCAGTGCCGATGAGTGGAACCGCGAAGTCGACCGCATCGAGTGGCTGCACCAAACTTATCAAACCTCGGCCGAAGAGATGGAAACCGCTGCGGCCGCCCTGGTTGCCAAGGCATATGAGATCCCTTTTATCGGGATTCGGGTACTCTCCAATACCGACCTGCACGGCGAAGAGTTTGAGCCACAAACCGCTATCCACTGTCAGCAGTTTGTCATTGAGTACACCAAGAAGTTGATCGCAGGTTTGGAAGGTAAATAAGTTTCGAGGACTTCAAAGTAAAAGCCGGTGATATTGTCCACCGGCTTTTGTTTTTCAGGCCCTCATCTTAAGCTAGCTCGCCGGCGATAAGAAAATGGCCTCCACCTCTTTGGCCAGTGTCTGCCAGCCCAGTTTCGAATAGCCTTGCTGGTAACGGTATTCCCAAACCTTGGTTTCCGACTCGGGTGCTTGTTTTCGCTGGATAACCAAGCGGTAGTCATCCATCGTTGGTGACTCTGGCTCCGGCAATGACAGGCTGGCAAAAGTCTGCTTGCTCTCGGCACAGCTCTGGCCGCGATACCGAATAAACACCTGCAAACCCGTATCGAAATCCTTGTCATTAATTTGGGATTGGATCTCGCTGCCGGGCACAGTGTATTCCGTCTCATTCACCAGGCAGAGTCGTTGTTTGTGGGTCTTTCCGACTTGCGCTGTAACATTGGCGAATACGGTTGATGGGCTGGCGACCAGGCTGAATAAACCTATTCCCAGTAGTGTCAGACGGGTCAATTTCATCGGCACACTCCTTATGCAAGATTGATTGGCTCTGGCTCATTCAAGCATAAAAAGCGTCCAGAGACTGCCTCAAAGGAGCAACAAATTGTATCTGCTGTTTCAAAATCACCTACAACTCACCAACATCAAACAAGCGATATTGGCAGATAAAACAAACAATGCGGGCACCACCAGGGGGCCCGCATAATAACTGTCAGACAGGATAACTTGGGTTCAGTCACGCAGCTTGTAGCTGACCTCGACCCTGTCGGAGAAAGTTACCTGGCCATACTCATAGCTCTGGTTGATAGCGCCTTCAGCCATCATGGCGGCCTTGTACATCACAGGGCGCACCGGGCCTTGGTCGAAATAACGAATCGACCAGACGCCATCGAGTTTCTCGCCAAATCCGGCCGCCAACTCACTGGCCTTTTGCTTGGCATCTTCAATGGCCGCCTGCCGCGCCTGCTTGCGCATCTCGGCTTCTTTACTGGACTTAAGGTTGATCTGGTTCACCTTGTTGATCCCGCCTATTAACGCCGAGTCCAGTATGGGATTGAGCTGATCCAACTGTTTCACCAACACGGTCACACTGCGACTGGCGCGATACCCCTTGAGCTCGGGCGCCTTGTCCTTGAGGTAAACATACTCAGGTTGCAGATTCAGATTGGCGGCGGCAATCGACTCCTTGGCGACCCCGGCCTTGAGCAGGCGCTCGATAAAAGCGGCCACCGCCTTGTCGGATGCGGCCTTGGCCGCCTTGGCATCAGATTCGCTTAATGACACTTCAACATGGATTTCAGCCATATCCGGCTCAACCTGTATCTGGCTGACGCCTGTAGTTTCCAGCAGAGGTCTATCCTGAGCCAGTACTGAGTGGCTCATCAGAGTAGCGGGTAACAGTGCGCCTATCAGCGCCAGATTCAGCAGAGATTTTTTCATCTTGGTTCTCCAAAAAGTTCGCTTTCGTTGACCATAGAAACGCAGCCGGCTGACAAAAGGGTTAAAAAAATCAAAAAATTTTTCAACGACGTTTTGAAGCAGCAACCGAGATGGCAACATAGAACATAAATTAACCAGCCCAACTGTACCTTTTCGATGGCTGAGGTATAATCGCCGCCAATTTTACCGGCACCCAAGCGTGCTCCATCAGCTTTAGCATTGCGGAAAACAGCTCTTGAAGAAATCAGTCGACATTTTTGATCCCAAGCAGACCACGACTCTGGACACTCCGGCCAAGACTCTGGCACAGGAAAACAGCCCTGCCGAGGCCCAAACCAGCGGCAATCGCATCGGCTTTGTCAGCCTGGGCTGCCCCAAAAACCTGGTGGATTCCGAGCGGATCCTCACCCAACTGCGCATCGACGGCTATGAGGTTACCAACAGCTATGACAATGCCGACCTGGTAATAGTCAACACCTGTGGCTTTATTGATGCCGCGGTGGAAGAGTCGCTGGATGCCGTGCGTGAAGCGCTGGAAGAAAACGGCAAGGTTATAGTCACCGGCTGCCTGGGCGCCAAGGAAAACCAGATCCGCGAAGTGCATCCGGATGTACTGGAGATCACCGGCCCCCACAGCTATGAAGCCGTGCTGAACCATGTGCACAAATATGTGCCCAAGCCAGAGCACAACCCCTTCACCTCGCTGATCCCGCAAGCCGGCGTTAAGCTGACCCCCAAGCATTATGCCTACCTGAAGATTTCCGAAGGCTGCGACAACCGCTGTACCTTCTGCATCATTCCGGCGCTGAGGGGCGATCTGGACAGCCGCAGTGTCGGCAGCGTGCTGGATGAAGCCAAACGCCTGGTGGAAAGCGGCGTTCAGGAGATTCTGGTCGTCAGCCAGGACACCTCGGCCTACGGCAAAGACAAGGGCGGTCGCACCGACTTCTGGAACGGCATGCCGGTGAAGCAAGATATCACTACCCTGGCCCGCCATTTGGGCAAGATGGGTGTGTGGGTGCGCCTGCACTATGTCTACCCTTACCCTTGGGTCGATGAGCTGATCCCGCTGATGGCCGAAGGACTGATCCTGCCCTATCTGGATCTGCCGCTGCAGCACGCCAGCCCTCGCGTGCTCAAGATGATGAAGCGTCCCGGCCGGGTCGACCGCCAGTTGGACTCCATCAAGAAATGGCGTGAGATCTGCCCGGATCTGGTGATCCGCTCAACCTTTATCGTTGGCTTCCCCGGTGAAACCGAAGAGGATTTCGAAATCCTGCTGGACTTCCTGCGTGAAGCAAGGCTGGACCGCGTAGGCTGCTTCAAGTACTCGGAAGTCGATGGCGCCGTGGCCAATACCTTGGCAGAGCTTATCAGTGAAGAGGTCAAGCAGGACCGCTATGAGCGTTTCATGCAGGTGCAGGCCGAGATCAGTGCCGAGCGGCTGGCGCGCCTGGTAGGCCGTGAGCTGGATGTCCTTATCGATGATGTGGACGAGGAAGGCGCCATTGGCCGCTGTTATGCCGATGCGCCTGAAATCGACGGCATGGTATTCCTCAACGGGGAAGTGGAACTAAGCCCAGGGGACATGGTGCGCGCACTGATCACTCATTCTGATGAGCACGATCTGTGGGCCGAACTGGTGCAGATGCCGGAATAAACTCTCCCAACACCTTGGGGAAATCTTTCTTGAGGTGTCAGCAGGGTGAAAAGATTAGAGTCATAAAATCAAAAGGGGCAACACCCTGTTGCCCCTTTCCATTGCGTCTTTTACGACTGTATGATCCTTTGCCCTTCTTCGGCTTCTCGCTGCGACAGCGAAACAGTGAACTGGTCACCACGGCCTTGAGGGCGTTATCTTTGATCTGTCCACGACCGGATTCATGTTCCAGCAGTGCGGTCTGCTTAATATGTTTGGCCATATCGGCTCCTTATTTCAATTGGATGAGACTTGCCCGGCCATACCGGACAAAAATCGCGCAAATACTACTCCCTTTTGTACCAATAACCAAATATCTTAATCTTGGCCCAAAGTACAATGTCGCGTTTCGCCTTATTCATGTTATTAAAAACAATCACTATTCAGTCTGTTTCAGTCAATCCGGGAGGGTTTGTTCTGTGATATTCAGGTTCTGTTGTCTGGCGCTGCTGGCACTCGCTTGTTCACCACAGCAGCTTGCCGCAGAAACCTGTGAGCTGACCATGGGGTATCGCACCAATGCCAGGGCCCCCTATATTGCTGAAGCACCGGATAACAGTGGCCTCTATCTCAGCCTATATCAAGACGCAGCGGCAAGAATAGGTTGTAGTCTCAAGGTAGTGCGAGCGCCGAAAAAGCGTATTCTCTGGGAAATTGCCAAGGGCAATATCGACTTCTATCCCGGGCTGGCCTTCTCCAAAGAGCGCCACGACTACGCGCATTTCATCGCCAACGGCCTGTCTGAACGCTATATCGGCGTCAGCCGCGCCGACTTGAGTGACATCACCTCGTTGCAGCAATTGGTGGATAAGCAACTGGTGCTGCTTATCTCCCCCGGCAGCTATCAGTTGGGTGGTTTACCGGACAAATTGATAGTGCGCAAGCCACCGGACATGAGCACAGACTCGGCGATAGCCTTTCTCAAACAGCATCAGGGTGATTTCTATGTCTACGATGAATCAACCCTGAGATATTGGCTGAAAACCCATCCTCAGCACGGGCTTAAACTGCATCCCTACTGCTGCGATCACAGGCGACAAGGACACCTGGGCTTCTCACGCAAGAGCCGTTATTTCAGTGCCGGAACCAATCCAAATTATATTGCCGACAGGCCGATATCCATTGACAACAGCCCTTGGGAGTTGCAGCCGGACAGCCTGGCCTACGCACTGCAGCAGGCCTTGCAAGACATGGCCGAAAGCGGTGAAACCGAGCGGCGTTATCAATACTATATGCAGCAGGTATCACAAGCGGCGGCTGTGCCCTAATCCTCCTGTTCATACAAGGAGTATTGCCTCCTATTCCATTGATACATTTTGGATCAATTCAGCCTGAGTCCAGCATCTAATGGGTACACTGCTGCTTTTGGGTCGCAAAGAGTTGTAATATGTTTTCCCGCAAGCCGTTGACGCCACAGGCACAGCTGGACTTGGCCATGACCTTGATGGCCGAGGAGGAGCAGCGCCTGCATAACGCCCTAGAGCTGGTACTGCACAGCAGTCAGCAAGCGATAACAAAGCGCCTGCAACGGGCCAAAATCGATGCCGATATCTTCCCGCCGGTTCATCAGGACTATCTCAATGCCATGGCACTGCAACATCTGTTCACCATGCTGCATCAGGGAGACGAGCAAAGAGCCAACAGCATCTGCAATAACCTAAGAGAACTCAGCCAATGCCTACAGCCCGCCATTCAGGACAATGCCCACTGCGAAGAACAATATCGGCCGGTTTAATGCTGCTTTGTGGCTTGGCGCTACTTCCCGCTTCCAAGGCCCAGAGCAAACCGCCCCAAGTCACTCCCGACCAGAGCACATCCGAGTTGTTGTTACAACTGGATCAGCGGCTGCTCGCCAGCCGTAGCGCAACCAAAACCTTGAGCGACTGGTGTGATGAATATCAACTGGCCACAGACGCCAGCATTCGCGCCGAAGGAGAAAAGCATTTTATTCATGATGCTCCCAAGGAGGTCTACCGTCAGCTTAAAGTGGCGCCGGGAAGCCGACTAGGCCATCGCAAGGTGCGTCTTATCTGTGGCGATAGAGTGTTATCTGTCGCTGACAACTGGTATGTGCCCGAGCTCCTTACCCAGGAGATGAATCAACAGTTACAGCATACAAAAACCCCGTTCGGCACCGCCGTCAAGGCGCTGGACTTCAGGAGAGAAAACCTCCAGAGCCTGAAGCTGTGGCAAGGGAGCAAGGTGCTGCCGCCATTTGTATTGCAACACAAGGCGCTGCTTTTGCGAGCCGATGACAAGCCCTTTAGCCTGGTCATTGAACGTTACACCAGTGAACTGCTTCCCAAGTCGTCCGCAAATAAGCCGTCCGCAAAACAGCCAAGCATGGCGCAGTAATCCCTCAAAAACAGTAATCCAAGTTGATAAAAAAGCCCGCTTTAACTGCGAGCTTTCAGTCTTTGGCAGGCTCAGTTACCGGCTATCTTCATCTCATCGAGCAATATTGCCCCGGTACGGATGCTGGAGCGCAGATCCCTGTCGCTGGAAACCGCCTGCATGGAGCGGTACATCTGCTTCAGGTTACCGGCTATGGTGATCTCCTCGACCGGGAACTGGATTTCGCCATTCTCGACATAGAAACCGGCGGCGCCACGGGAATAGTCGCCGGTGACCATATTCACGCCTTGGCCCATCACCTCAGTGACTATGATCCCGCGGCTCATGGAACGCACCAACTCATCAAAACTGTGGCCGGTATCGGCCAGCGTCCAGTTATAGATGCCGCCGGCATGGCCGGTATTGACCAGTCCCAGCTTGCGCGCCGAGTAACTGGTCAGCAGATAACTCTCCAGTATGCCGTCACGGACTATGTCCCGCTCACGGGTCGCGACCCCTTCGCTGTCATAGTTGGCACTGGCCAGGGCACCCTTGAGATGCGGCTGCTCGGCAATGCTGAACCATTCAGGGAAAATCCGGGTGTGGATAGCATCCTGCAGGAAGCTGGACTTGCGATACAGGCTTGAGCCACTGATGGCGCTGACCAGATGCCCCACCAGACCTGTGGCCACTTCGGGCGCAAACAGCACGGGCATTTTGCCGGTTGCCAGTTTGCGGGCACCGAGACGGGCAACCGTCTTATCGGCGGCCTTAATCCCCACCTGCTCCGGGCTCAACAAGGCGTCGAAGCGGCGGTTGATACCATAGTCATAGTCACGCTGCATATCGCCGTTTTCTTCGGCGCCAATCACCACACAGCTGAGGCTGTAGCGCGAGCTGCAGTAGCCCTGCAGGAAACCATGGCTGTTGCCATAGACCTTGACGCTGTTGTGGGCGTTGGCACTGGCACCATCCGAATTCTTGATCCTCGGGTCTCTGTCCAGCGCTGCAGCTTCGGCGCGAATGGCCAACTCGGCCAACTCTTCCGGGCTGGTGTGACGGGGATGATAGAGAGCCAGATCGGGAAAATCTTTCGCCATCAACTCAGAGTCGGCCAAACCGCTGGCAGGGTCTTCACTGGTATAGCGGGCGATACCATCGGCGGCCTTAACCGCCTGGCGAATCGCCTCCGGCGACAGATCCGAAGTGGAAGAGCTGCCCTTGTGTCCATCGCGATACAGGGTGATTCCCAGCGCGCCATCCTTGTTGAATTCGACCGTTTCCACCTCCTTGAGGCGTGTGGAAACACTCAGACCCTGTTGCTTGCTGATGGCCACCTCGGCAGCACTGGTGCCCAGGCTATTGGCATACTCCAGCGCCATTGCCACCGCGTCTTTCAACGCACTCAGTTCACTATCAATAAAATTTGCAGACACAGGTTTACTCTTGAATTGGCTAAACTGCCCCTAGCATAACAAAAGCCGGCTTTATTCACATAACCACGACAGATCAATTTTGCTGCCGTAGAAGACGAGGCGCCAAGGGGGATGCTACAATCAGCGCCAGTATCAGAGGAAAGACTTTATGAAAATAGTTGGCGATTCAGAGCATTTTAAACAGCCTTATGATGAGGACGAGGACTATATCAGCAAGACCTCGCTCAAACGCGACAGTGAAGAGGCTCAGGATCTGGGCAAGCAGCTGGCAGCGCTGAGCAAGAGTCAGTTGGCCAAAATTGAGCTAGGTGAGTCCCTGTTTGATGCCATCATGCAAACCAAGAACATCAAGCCCAATACCGAGGCCTTCCGTCGTCAGTTGCAGTTTATCGGCAAGCTGATGCGCAACGAAGATCTCGAGGCGATTCAGACCTCGCTTGAGCGGGTACTGAACAAGAACAACGAAGCGGCCGCCAAGGCTCAGGTATTTGAGAAGTTGCGTGACCGTTTGCTCAGTGGTGGCGATGCCAAAGTGCAGTCCTTGCTGGAGGAGCACCCGCAACTGGACAGACAAAAACTCAGGCAACTGGTGCGTCAGGCCAACAAAGAGCTGGCCAAGGGGCCTCAGTCCAAGTCCTCTGCCGAGCTGTTCAAGTATTTGCGCAGCGAATTGGAAGACTGATTCAGTCTACCATACCATAAAAAACGCCGGCCTTGATGCTGGCGTTTTTTGTTGCCAAGACGTTATAATCCGGCGCGGATAACACGGAAAAGTAATACCCCACAGATATCGCATCCAATAAAGGACGGATTAATGCGTAAATTGACTCTTGCCTCACTGGCTTGTACCGGCGCACTGCTGGCAGGCTGTAGCTCAACCCCACAACCCATCATAGCCCAGGAAAAAACCGTCGAAGTGAAAGGCCAAACGCTGAAGCTCGGTGGACGCTATTTTTCCGATAAAAAGAAACTGGAACTGACAGTCAACGGTGACCCCATAATGCGCGGCACCTTCCCCCCATATACTCCAACCCAAAACCTGGGTGGTCGCTATAAAGAGATGGAGATCGACGGCAAGTGCTACTTCGGCTCCGTGCTCGGTAGTCAGGGCGGCGCCTTTGGCATTATTGCCAGCGCGGTGCAATCCTCAAAATCCAGCAACGGCGACAAGTGCGAAATCCTGGTTGACGGTAAAGCCGTCGAAAACCTCTATTTCTAACGCTCAACCCAGCTAGATGTGTCCGTGTTATCCCGCACCACATCTGTGAAATTGGCTGAAGCTGTGCCTAAGGAAGGTGCGAACAAGTCCCATGTGTGCTCTGCGTCGGCTTACAGGCCTGGATGCAAGGCGTGGTTCGCAGCAAATGGCCCTAGTCCTTTGCAAGAAGCACAACACAGCAGGCAGGCCTGTAAGCCACGCCCTTCGGGGCTTTCACAGCAACCGGCTCTCTGCGTTATCCGACTTCGACAGGCCTCGGCATGCCTTCAGTCAGATGCCTTGAACGCCAATTGCTGTGCAAGCCAGAGTGCCACGAGGACTTATTTGCACCTTCCCTAAGTCAAAAAGTCCCATGCCCCTGTTTCACCGGCTAATTTCATCATATTTCATGTAAAAACTTGTGAAATCTCAAGGCTGATCTGCTTTGGATCACAGATAGCGACAAGCCATTCCCTATAATCCCTCCGCCCTTTCCCAAGGGGTATAGCTTTTACATAAGCAATTAGAAAATAAGAATATTATCACGTAAAAAGGAACGCATTGCCATGACAGCAACCAGCTATCAGCCGGGAGAGATCCGCGGACTGATCCAGATAGATGCGCTCAAATGCAAAGGGTGTGACGCCTGCAAACAGTTCTGTCCCACCCATGCTATTGAGGGCGCATCCGGTGCCCCCCATAAGATTGATGAAGAGCGTTGCCTGAGCTGCGGCCAGTGTCTGATCAACTGCCCGTTCGGCGCCATTCATGAAACCCAGAGTGCCTTGGATACTGTGCTGACCAAGCTCAAGGATCCCGATACTCAGGTGGTCGGTATTCTGGCTCCGGCGGTACGGGTTGCCATAGGTGAAGCTTTCAACCTGCCCAAGGGACAACTGCTGACCAACAAACTCTACGGCGCCATGCACCAGGCCGGATTCAGGATCTTCGACTGTAACTTCGCCGCCGACCTGACCATTATGGAAGAAGGCTCTGAGTTCATTCACAGGCTGCATGCCAATGTGCGCCAGGAGCCAGGCGCCGGCAAGCTGCCGCAATTCACCTCCTGCTGCCCGGGCTGGGTTCGCTTCCTGGAAAACGAATACCCCAGCCTGCTGCCACATCTTTCCACCGCCAAGTCGCCGCAGCAGATGGCCGGGACTGTGGCCAAAACCTATGGCGCCAAGGTGTATGAGATGGCTCCGGAAAAGATCTTCACAGTGGCAGTTATGCCCTGCACCTCGAAAAAACTCGAGGCCTCACGCCCTGAATTCAACTCTGCCTGGCGCTTCCATCAGCAACACGGCAGTGATGCCGCCCCTTACGCCGATGTGGATGCAGTGCTGACCACCCGCGAGATGGCTGAGCTGCTCAAGCGCCTCGATATTCATCTGCCGGATGTGGCCGAATATAAGGGTGACAGCCTGTTTGCCCAATATACAGGGGCCGGCACCATTTTCGGTAACACTGGTGGCGTGATGGAAGCCGCGGTGCGTACCGCACACAAGGTGCTTACAGGTGAAGAGCTGGCCAAGCTGGAACTGGCACCTGTGCGCGGTCTGGAAGGCGTCAAGGAAGCCGAACTCACCATTCATGACCAACAGCTCAAACAAGATGTGCAGCTGAAAGTCGCCGTGGTGCACGACATGGGCCGCAATATCCGCCCCTTGCTGGAGCAGGTGATGGCCGGCACGTCCCCCTACCACTTTATCGAAGTGATGAACTGCGCCGGTGGTTGCGTCAACGGTGGCGGTCAACCTATCAACGGCTCAGGCACATCCTGGGTTGCCCAACTGTAAGGAATTGCTCATGACAGACAAGTATCAATTTACCGAAGATGGTTTTCTGTTGTCACGGCGCCGTTTCATGGCCGTGGGCGCTGCGATTCTGGCGCTACTGGCCCTGCCTGTGGGCTGGCTCGGCAACCGTATCGCCAAGCGCAACGAATACATCAAGGCCAGGGCCGATGCCCTCTATATGGATGATGCCATTGCCAAGTACCGTGTCAGCCATGCCAACCCGGCCATTGCCCGCTATTACAGCGAATTTGGCGGTGAGCCGCTGGGGCATCTGTCGCACGAGTTGCTGCACACCCATTTTGTCGATCGCACTCAACTGAAATCCTAAGGAGTCGGCTATGCATCAGGACAATCGTCCCATTCTCAAGCACCCGCTGAATGTTCGGGTGTTCCACTACATCTTGCTGCTGAGCTTCCTGCCACTGGCGGCAACCGGGCTGTTGTTGTTCTTCAAACCCTTGAGCGACAGTGCCATGGGGCTGACCTATGACATTCATATTGTTGCCGGTGTCATCATGGCGCTGGATGCGGTGGCCTTCACCCTGATGGCATTCGACCGTGTCGTACTGTTCACCAACAGAGTATTCACCTTCGGTGGCAACGATGTGGGTTGGTTCAAGGTACTTGGCGGCTATCCACAGAAGTTTCTGTTGGGCAAGAAGGTCGCCGTGCCTCCTATGCGCAAGTACAACTCTGGACAGAAGCTGTTCGGGGTTTGTGTCCTGCTCGGTGGTACTGCACTGATCATTACAGGCTTGGCGCTGTGGCTGGTTCCCTATGCAATCCCACGCGATACCGCCTGGTTGCTGGGGATGATCCACCTGGGTTGTGGCCTGCTGCTGACGGCGTTTTTGCCTGTGCATCTGTTCCTGGCGGTTTATCGCTTCGACGATTTCAAGGCGATGATGCTGCACGGCAAGGTGCCCTACCATGACGCAGCCGAGTACACGCCACTATGGGTGCAGGAGGAGGTCGTTCCGGTTGCCGCCAAACGCGCCGAGTAACGCCATAAGTTCCATTTTCCAAGGAGCGCAGTTTGACTGCGCTCCTTATCTACAGGAGAGCCACTACAGATGTCAGGCCCTTTGATATCAGACCCGCTTGTATCGGGCCATACAGAAACGATTCAAGTCAAAGACTATAACCCCGCCGTAAATTTTATCGATGATGACGCCATCTGGGGCTTGCTCAATAACAACCGGCAACCCAGCCCGGATACCGTGCGCCAGGTGCTGGAAAAAGCCCGCCGCTTGCAGGGGCTGACGCTGGAGGAAGTGGCGGTTTTACTGCAAAACCAGGATGCCTCCCTGGACGAAGAGCTATTTGCCATTGCCCGTGGCATCAAGGACGCCATCTATGGCAATCGCATAGTACTGTTCGCCCCCCTGTATGTTTCCAACTTCTGCGCCAACGCCTGCAGCTATTGCGGCTTCAGCGCCGACAACCATAACTTGCCACGCAAGACTCTGAGCGAGCAGGAGCTGATCGCCGAGGTGGAAACCCTGGAAGAGATGGGCCACAAAAGGATCCTGGCGGTCTACGGTGAACACCCGCGCAATAACGCCCGCGCCATAGTCGACTCTATCAAGACCATGTACAGCGTGCGCAAAGGCAAAGGCGGTGAGATCCGCCGCATCAATGTCAACTGCGCTCCCATGGACACAGAAGACTTCAAGCTGCTGAAGACGGCCGCCATAGGCACCTATCAGTGTTTTCAGGAAAGCTACCACAGAACGACCTACGAACAGGTGCACCTTAAGGGCCGCAAGAAGGACTTCCTCTATCGTCTCTACGCCATGCACAGAGCCATGGAAGCCGATATCGACGATGTGGGCATTGGCGTGCTGTTCGGTCTCTATGACCACAAATTCGAGCTGCTGGCCATGCTCACCCATGTACAGCAACTGGAGCAGGATTGCGGCATAGGCCCGCATACCATCTCCTTCCCGCGGATTGAGCCCGCCGATGGCTCCAGTTTGTCGGAGCGGCCACCCTATGTCGTCGATGACGCCACCTTCAAGCGCCTGGTGGCCATTACCCGCCTGGCCGTGCCCTACACAGGACTGATTATGAGCACCCGTGAAAGTGCCGAACTCAGACGTGAACTCCTGAGCCTGGGGGTATCACAGATCAGCGCCGGCTCACGTACCACCCCAGGTGGCTACAACCAGGAAGACGATGCGGCTCAATTCAGCCTGGGCGATCACCGCAGCATGGATGAAGTGGTATTGGATCTGGTCAAGCATAGCCATTCCATCCCCTCATTCTGCACCGGTTGTTACCGCAAAGGCCGCACCGGCGATCACTTTATCGGCCTGGCCAAGCAGCAGTTTATCGGCAAGTTCTGCCAACCCAACGCCCTGATCACCTTCAAGGAATATCTCAACGACTACGCCAGCGAGCAGACCCGCAAAGCCGGTGAGGCACTAATAGCCGCCGAGCTGGATAAACTCAGCCCCGCCAGAAGACGTAATATCGAGGCCTGCCTCACGCGCACAGATGCGGGCGAGAGGGATATCTATCTGTGAAAGGCAAAACTCTGGTACTGGCACCCGGCTGCCGTCTCTATGCCGGGCTGCCAAAACAACAGCTGAAATCGGCACTAAGCCGCGCCCGGCGAGTGGCCCTGCATGCCGGCCACTATGCCAATTTCAGCGAAGGGGCGATAGATCAGCTGCTGCGGCAAAGACTGCAAAGCAGTCAGCTGTCGCAGCTGTTGATAGTGACACAAGAGTTACAAAGCGAAGCCGGGCTGGCGTTTGGCAAAATGTTGCGCCCGGAATCCACCGAGGCGGAAATCCTCGAGGAATACCGGGTGTCTCAGCATTGGAGCAATCAACTCGCCGCCTCCTGGCCCGAGCAGGTGACGGCGCTCAGCAGTAAACTGGCCGCCAGCGCGCCACTGTTATTGCTCGATGATCAACTGTTTGTCGGCCACTATGCCCATAGCCCACATCTGGCGCCTTTGGGATTGTGGCTCAAGTTGGACAGCCGCGAGCTGGGGCTGCCACCAGCGGGCCTATGGCAACGGATGCAAGGCCGCACCAAGGTCGCTGCCACGCCCTGGCAACAGGCCTTGTATCGCTACGCCGATGAGCTGGCGCAGGTGTTGAAACAGGCGGGATCCCAAGCATGAAACCGGCCGAAAATCTGGGTTCAGCAGAAATCAGAGCCTTGCTCTGCGGCGAAGCCGATGACTGGCTGTTTGCCCGCGCCGATGCGGTCAAGCGCCAGTACTTTGGCAAGGAGATCTGGCTCAGAGGCATAGTGGAGTTTTCCAGCTATTGCCGCTGTGACTGTCACTACTGTGGCCTGAGAGCCGCCAATCGCGACATTGAGCGTTACCGGCTCAGCCACCAGGAAATCATCGACTCGGCCCTCAAAGTAGATAAAGCCGGCATCGGCACCCTGGTGCTGCAATCCGGTGAAGACAGCCGCTTTCGCCAGGATGGCATAAGCCGCATCCTCAGTACCATCAAACAGCAAACCCAGTTGGCCATCACGCTATCTTTGGGTGAACGCAGCCACAGTGAGCTGGCGCTCTGGCGCGAAGCCGGCGCCGACCGCTATCTGTTGAAACTGGAAACCCTGGATGCCGAGCTCTATAGCCGTCTGCGTCCGGGAAGAGTGCTGGATAACCGCCTAAGGCTACTGGAAACCCTCAAGAGCCTGGGATATGAGACCGGCAGTGGCATTATCTGTGGCCTGCCGGGCAGCAAGAACGATGACCTGGCTGACACCCTGTTGGCGCTCTCAGCCATGGAACTGGAGATGTTGGCGGTCGGTCCCTTCGTCAGTCATCCACAAACCCCGCTGGCAAACACAGCCAACGGCAAGGTGCTTGAGTGCCAGCGAGCCTGCGCCATACTCAGGCTACTCAATCCCGGTGCCAACATTCCTGCCACCAGCGCCCTGGACGCCTTGCAAAAAGGCGCCAGGCTCGAATCCCTGAGCCGCGGCTGCAACGTGCTTATGCCCTCGTTCACGCCACAGAAAGACAGCAGCAAATACCTTATTTACCCCGGCAAGAATGCCTCCGGCTGCCCGCTGGAGCAGCGTCTCGCCGATATCAGACTCAGCCTTAAAGCCCGCGGCTTGTATTGCTCTGCGGACAGAGGCAACGCCAGGAGACAAATTAATGTGTAATTCGGCCCCCAATGCAGCCCCCCGCGGGGTCAGACTGCACATAGTATTGTGTGGTCGTCGCAACGCCGGGAAATCCTCCCTGCTCAATTACTTATCCAACCAACAGAGTGCCATAGTCTCTGAGACCAAGGGCACCACCACAGATGCGGTGCGCAAGCCCTTTGAACTGCATCCGGTCGGCCCGGCTACCCTGATAGATACCGCCGGACTGGACGATACCGGCGCCCTGGGGCTTCAGCGAATAGCCGCCAGTCGCCGGGCGTTGCAACAGGCCGATATCGCCGTCTATGTGCTGGATGAACAGGGGTTGGATGAGTTTGACCGCGACTGGCTGTTACTGCTGCAAAGCTGGCAGCTGCCAATCCTGGTGGTAGCGAACAAGCAAGATCTGGCCCCGTTGCCCGCAGAGCATCAGCACTGGCTCAACGACCAGGGCATCAAGTTCTTATGCCTGTCGACCCAAGAGGCAAAACACCGGGAAGACTTGGTCGAGCAACTGGTTCAACTGGTACCGGCAGATTTTCGTTGCGACCCCGTGCTGGCCGCCGACTGTTACCGCATAGGAGAGCAACTGCTGCTGGTCGCCCCGATAGATTCGGCGGCCCCCAAGGGCAGATTGATTTTGCCCCAGGTGCAGGTTCTCAGAGAAGCGCTGGATAACGGTGCCATTGCCAGCATCTGCCGTGAGTCTGAGCTGGCCACGGCCTTGGCCGCCATGCCCACGCCACCGGCGTTGGTTGTGACCGATGCCCAGGCGGTGAGACAAGTGGCCGCTCAGGTACCCGACAGCATTCCTCTGACCACCTTCTCCACCCTGTTTGCCCGGGCCAAGGGCGATCTACCGGCCCAGCTGCAAGGCGCCGAGATGCTCGAAAGGCTCGAGGATGGCGATCGGGTACTGATCGCCGAGGCCTGTAGCCATGAGGTGCAGGATGAAGATATAGGCAGAGTGAAGATCCCGGCGGCCATCGGCAAATTGACCGGCAAACAGTTGCAGTTCAGCGTCTGTGCCGGCCATGACTTTCCGGCCGATTTGGAACGCTACAAACTGGTAGTGCACTGCGGCGCCTGTATGTTGGGGCGGGTGGAGATGCAGCGGCGCATTCTCGAATGTCGCCGCCGCGGCGTCGCCATCACCAACTATGGGCTGGTGTTGGCCAAGGCCAGTGGCGTGCTGGAAAGAGTCAGTTCGCCGCTGCTGCCAGTTGACGCCGACGCCAACTAACGCCCCAAACCGCCAGAGGGAAGAACAGCAACAATAGCCCCCAGAGCTGTAACCATTTGGGGGCAATAACCGCCCAATCGGCTCCCATCTGGTTCAGCTGCAACATTCCCATAATCGCCGGCACAGCCGGGATCACCTGCGACAGCCATACCAAGGGCTCAGGGATCAGTGCCAAGGGCCAGACAAAGCCACTGACAAACAGGATGGGCATGGATACCAGCAGCAGGATCTGGGTCGGCAACTCGCGCCTGACAAACAGGCAGCTGAGCGCTACCCCGGCGCTGGCAGTGGTCAGCAGGAAAGGCAACATCAGCAACAATACCTGACCAAGACTCGCCTGCAGACTCACCTGATAGAAGTAATAACACCAGCCAATATAGAGCGCACTGAACAAGCAATAGAGCAAGCCGAAGGCCAACACCCGGGCACTGACCAGCATCAAGGGGCTAACCCGGTTCCAATAGCCCGGCTGGCGCCACTGACCGGCGCCGAGTATGCCTGTGCCTATCAGCAAGGTCTGGTGCAAAATCAGCAGAAACAATCCTGGCACCACATAGGGGGTATAACCCAAACCTTTATTGAATGCGGGCACGGCATTGAGTTTAATCGGCGCCAGACTCTGGGCCGCGGCCTCAGGGCTCTGGCCCGAGGCCAATAGTCCCTTGAGCTGGATTTGCTTGCCGGCATCCATACCGGCACTCACCAAACCTTCAACCACAGCGGAATAGATCAGGAAGTAACTGGCATCACCGCCGAAGCTCAAAGTCGCGCCCCGTCCCAGCAACAGATCGCGGCGAAAATCAAACGGGATCACCAATAAACCATGGGCGCGGCCATCGGTGACCCAGGCCTTGGCTTCGTCGATGGAGCCGACCCGACCGACGACCTGGATACGGGCACTGGCATCGGCGTGACGGATAAGCCGCCGTGACAGCGAGGAGTTATCGTGATCCACCACCACCAACTGCTGCTCTGTGGGCACCTGATGCAGATAAGGCAAGGGATAGAGCACGGCATAGAAGAGCACGCCGCCAAACAGGGTCAAAGAGATCGCCTTGTCACGCACCAAGGCGCGTAAATCCAGCCAGATCAACTGCCATAACGAGAGGGACTTGGCTGTCATAACGTCTCCTCAAGCGGCAACTGCGACTGCAGCACCCTGGCATAACGACGGGCAAAGAACCAACTGGGGATCAACAGCAGCAGAAAGCCGAGATAACCCAGCGCCTGAGGCAGCAAGCTGGCCGGACCGGCGCCATAGCTCACCAACGCAACATGAGACTCTATATAGTGGCTTGATGGCATCAACAGACGCCACCACTGCGCCAGCAGCGGCATTTCTCCGGTCGGGAAGGTAATGCCCATAAAGGCAAAGGCGGGTGCAAACAGCGCAGTGCAAAAGCTGATCACCCTGGCACTATCGGCCAGCATAAAGAAAATCCCCTGCACCCAGAGCCAGACCGCCATCAACATTAAGATCTGCATCGGCAGCAGCCACAGGAGTTGCCCGGCTATCGGCAGCCCCAGCAGCTGATACAACAGCACCAAAATAAAGCCGCCGTGCAGCAGCATAAAGGCGCCGTTGACCATAAACTTACTCAAAAGCACTGAGGGCATACCCAGGCGGAAGCATTCGCCCAAGGTATCCTGGCGCAGCTCACGGTTGAGACTGCCGGCAAAGGCCAACATGGCCAGCAGTTGCCATAGAGCTATCAGCACAGGCGGCACCAGGAAGCCGACATAGTTGTTATTGCGGTTGAACAGTGCCGTGGTTTGGGTGCTTACAGGGCTGAGGTGCACCTCAACCTGGGACGGGTTGACACCGGCCGCCAGCTGCTTGAGCCTGGCCACCTGCTGCAAACCATCGGCCAGGGTCAGTTGCAACTGACTGGCCAGCAGTTTGCCCACCAGCAAAAACTGGCCGTTGTAGCGCAGGTCTATGGTGGGAGTGTGCCCGGTCAGCAGTTCCTGCTTCAAACCATAGGGCAAGATGACCAAGGCATAGACCTCGCCGCGGCGCATCGCCTCGACCGCCTCGTCCAGCGCCAGATAGCGCCTGGGGGCGGTGACAGGATTAGCCTCAAGATGACGCCCCAGCTCACGACTGAGGCTGGAGTTGTCCTGATCCACCAGCGCCACCGGCAACTGCCTGGGCAACCCGGCGGAAAACAACCACCAAAGACAGAGCACACCGATAAGCGGCAGATAGCTTATCAGTGCCAGCTGCCAGGGATCGCGCCAGACAGCCTGCCACTCTCGCCGAAGCAACTTCTTCATAATCAAGACTTTTCAAGTAATACTGACATGCCCACCCGCAGATCGGCCACTGGCTCCAGCGGCCTGAGCTCCACTTCAAAGGTACGCATATCAAAGTCGTGGCCACTCTCGGTCGCCCGCCAGGTGGCGAAGTCGCCCAGCACGCTGATGTGGCTGACCTCAAACTCGACACTGCGTTGCAGCGCCGGCAGTGTCAGGGTCATACGCTCGCCCTTCTTGAACTGCTTGAGTTGATCCTCACGCACCTGAAACACGGCCCAGGCATCTGTCATATCCACCAAACTGACCACAGGGAAGCCACTGGGTGCCAGCTCGCCCACCTGCAACAGCACCTCGGTGATTTCACCGCCCTTGGGCGCGCGCATCTGGCTGTCGGCGAGTATCGCACTGACCTCTTTCACCGCACCTTCCGCCATCCGGGCATTACCGGCAGCGGCGGCCTTGGTTTCTTCCCGGGCGCCCTCTTCGGTCATTTGATACATGGCATAGGCGGCCTGCTCGGTATACTTGGCGGCCTGATATTGGGTAAAGGCTTCATCACGCTTTTGCCGGGCAAGTACGCCATCGCGGAACAGGTTTTCTACCCGGTCGAAGGTGGTCTTGGCCAGCTCACTGGCGGCCTTGGCCTTGAGCCACTGCTCGCGGGAGGCGGCAACCTGCTGCTTACGGGCACCGCTGTCGGCTTCCTGCTGCATCGCCTTGGCGGCATCGCGGCCACCCTCGGCCTGCATCAGTTTGGCATTGAGCTCTGGGCTGTCGATGGCAAACAGCAGATCCCCTTCACTGACACTGTCTCCGCGGCGCACCAACACCTGCTCTACCCGGCCCGGCACCTTGGAAGACACATTGTATTCCCTGGCCTCTATCTGCCCCTGCAACAGCTGTGGCTTGGGGGAGTAAGCCAGGATCAGCCCATATACCAGCGCCGCCACTATGGTTACCAGGGCCACTATGGCCACCAAAGGATTAACCCGCATCCTGTATCTCCTGCTTGTCACTGCGTCCGATAAATTCATCCAACTGGCCACTGACCGCCATCAAGCGGGCATAGGCCTGAACATAACGATATTGAGCCGCCAACTGCTTGGTGCGTACCGCACTGAGTTTGAGCTCGGCATCCACTCTGTCGATGGAGGTAGACAGCCCTTGATTGAAAGCCAGTTCCCGCAGCTTGAGGTTTTCGTCTGCCAGCGCCAGAGAACTGTTCAAGGCATTAACCTCCTCTTCGGCCTGCAGCAGTTGGCGATAGCTCTGATCCACCAACAGACTGAGATCCTGACGGGTTTGTGCCTTGGTGTATCTGGCCTGCAGCAAGGCGCTCTTGGCCGCCTGCACCTTGCCACTGCGACCATCACGGGACAGCAGCGGCACCTTGACCCCGACGCCTACCATCCAGTCGGGTTCGACCTTGGAAAACAGGCTGTCGTCTTCATAGAGGGTGTAGTTACCGTAGAGGAAAACCGTGGGGAAGTATTTTCCCTTTTCCATATCGACCAGGCCCTGAGCCTGGGTCTCTTTCGCCTCCAACAAGCGCAAGGCTGGATGCTGCTTCAGCGTCAGCTCGGTCAATTGCGGCAATGAAGGGGAGCTTGGCGCCATAAACAGCGGCGACTTGGTGGCGATATCAGTCTGGTGCAGCAGGCGTGACAGGGCTATCAGCGCCATCTCATGGCGACGTTTGGCACTGCCGAGGTCGACCTTGGCCTGATCCAGTGCCACCTGGGCATTGAGGCGCTCGACTCTGGCGATCTGCCCCTGTTGTTCCAGTTTTTCAGCGTGGCTGTAATGCTTTTCCAGCGATGCCACCAGCTGAGCCTGGGTCTGCACCAAAGCCTGGGTCACAGTGACGGCATAGTATCTGTCTACCAGAGTGGTAAATAGCTCACGCCGCGCCAACTCCAGTTGCTGCTTCTTCTCAGCCACCTGAGCCGCCTGAATGCCTTGAGCGGCAGAGATCTGGCCACCGGTATAAATCGGCCACATCGCCTGTAAGCTGGCTCGGAACACATCCTGCTCGGTGAAAGGAGTCACAAACAGCGAGCCAGGCAAAGAACCAATAATGCCACCTATGGCTGGCGGCAGAGTGGCGGGATCCATAGAGGCGAGAGGATTGAGATCGCGCAGATCCAGCTCTATCGGTTTTTCCAGCCTGGTATAGCTGCCGTTGATGTTGAGCGATGGCAGGTTAAGGTCGCGCCCGGCCTCTTGCTGCGCCTCGGCGCGGCTGACTTCCTGGCCTTCGGCGGCCAGCTTATCGCTCACCTCCAGCAACTGTTGCCAGGCCGAGGCAAAACTATAGTCTGCGGCAAGCGCAGGCTGAGCCGCCAGCGGCCACAACAGCAACCAGGCAAATTTGGTCAATTTCATCTACACCCCTAGAGTAAAAACTCTAATTCCTGAGCAAAAAGGATATCATCCTCGCTTGTCGGCCACCAGTTAACCTTGCTGCGCGGCGGCGCGAGGCCTCCAAGGCCTGTCGAAACCTGGGTAAAAAAACAGACAAGCCACTGGATCCTAGTCTTTTTTAAGCTGTATTGAAACTAACACTAAGAGTGAAGCTTGCCGACGGTTATCTCGCCAAGTATGAGACGGGGTTATACCCACCAAGATCTTTAGCTAATCTACTGCGTATAGCAGCAGTTTCCAGACTTTATGCCGAGCAGTCGTATCGGCGAACCTGCACCGAGGAAATGGGCGTATGTCTGCACGAGTCCCTCCAGACTCCAAAATGTGACTCAACTGGCTTATCAACACCATGAATTGTTACCTCACAGCCCATCAACAAGTTAGCCTGAGACATTGACCAGACACATTGGCCCGAGAGATTATTCAAGTACATTGAGAAACTGCTTAGTTTTAAACAGAATGCTGGCCAAACAAAACCGGAAAGCTGGTCAAAAAAGGCGGACTACCGGCTCAAACACAATTCCAGGTTCAAGCTACTGTTTCACCTGTATACTCACCTCGGATTAACAAGATAGAGCGCTTATGGCTGGCGCTGCATGAAACGGTCACGCGCAATCATAGTTGCAAGACCATGCTGAAACGCCTCAGCAGGGTATGGCGATTTATGGAAACGGTTTCACCATTTCCTGGCAGCGGACACGGCACAGCGGAAATGTAGCAGTATTAGGATCAGTTGTTTAGTCGAGGGGGTGTGAAACATCAAAAAGATCTGGCTGTCTTGTCTTTCTTTACCAGCGGCTCAATTAACAGCGCAAACCCTGATGGAACCTGCTTACCTGGGATTGATTTGATCTACAAGGCCATTGCTGCACCCAAGGGGGGAGCTAAGATTTCGGGCCGAGCCCCTGCAGGCTGGAAACCATAAACAGTCGAGATGAGTAATGATATGTTAACAGAGCAACAACACAAATTTATTCTGAGTGAAGTATCACAACCCGTGATTACCATTGCCCGCGAGGTCGATTTTGCCGAGCGCTATGCCTCCATGTTGGTGCGCTTTCCTAAACTCGCTGGTGACTTTAATCCTAAGGTGCCGACAGAGCGTCGACAGGCATTGGTTGCCCAGTTCCCTTACCCGATTCGCTTTTACAAAAGCGAAGGGGGATATTACAAGCTAAATGCCAAAAAGTTTGCCTACCCCCATATGAGGCTTATGATGGAGATGCTGCAGTGGGTAGTGTTCAACTTTGACTTGTGGCGTGAAGATAAGCGAATTGGTGGCGGAACTTATCAACAGATTGCCGTGGCCGAGCGGTTAGCGCGAGGTGAAAAGATAGACTGGGATAAAGACTGGCGTACACAACACCAGCCATGGTGCTATAACGAAACGCAATTACAAACTGTGCTAACAGAAAGTTTTGCGCTATTTGATGACCTTTGCAAACAATTACCGGATTAGTCATTTGATGCGGGTTAACTGTTTGCTGGCAAGCTGATTGGCATTAATTGGTTTAAGTCTAACTGGCTGCACCTTATTACCATACCAGGCTTCTGATGGTGTTAAACCCGGCTATCATGATATGCCATTACCCGGAGGTTGTATTGAGAAAGATTTGACTGTCCTGTCTTTTGGTAGATTTAAACTTTACAGAATGTCACCAACTTCCCCCTTAGGTGTCGCCAATAGGCATTGGCCGAGCTTCCGGCTACGGTGCAGCCCATCACCTGCGGTTCGCTCTCGCACAGGCGATCCTGTGACACGGCGTGAATACGTCCCTGTAGCCTCGTCGAAAACATCCCTGTTTTCGACGGTCACAGTCCCGCCTATGCCTGGAAAATAGGTGTATGTTTGTGGAATTTCAAGTAACGCTATGATTGCAGAGTTGCACCGACTTTCCCCCTCGGTGTCGCCGACAGCCGTTGGCGCAAATAACGTGGCTGAGGCAAGGATGCCGAAGCAGCGACAGTCGAATCAGGGATGAGCGTCTGAAGCGCTAGTTATTTGCGCCATTAGGCCGAGGGGCTTTCGACACCGTGTGGGGCGGCAAGGGAGATCCAAGAGGGGATTGCTGTTGTTCCCCTCTTGGTCGGGTGTGGGGCGAAGCTCCACGACTTTATGCCGCTGGCACAGCGGCTAATATCAAATATACAAGACACCCTAAACACTTTCCGAGCTGCAAGGAAGCCCGCTGCAAAGTGTCTGAGACTCTCTGAGACGCTCACTTTCGGAGGTTCATGCAGAATTGTCCTTGCCAAGCCTGTTTCTGCAAAATCACCAACGGTTTAAGGTTAATAGGGATGCATTTGCTCCAAGACTTTCTGCCGCCACAGCGGCTATCACTTTGCCAAGAGCAATGCAGGAACCAGCGCTAAACTAAGCTGCCGAATCAGGGATTCGACAGCATTTCTCAGGCTGTGCCACCGACCGTCAGGCGGTCCAGTTTAAGCGTTGGCTGCCCAACCCCGACCGGGACACTCTGGCCGTCTTTACCGCAAACGCCGACGCCTTTGTCGAGTTCAAGATCTGTGCCCACCATGGAGATCTGCCCCATGGCTTCCGGGCCGCTGCCTATCAGGGTCGCGCCCTTCACCGGACTGGTGATCTCGCCGTTTTCAATCAGGTAGGCTTCAGAGGCCGAGAACACAAACTTACCCGAGGTGATATCCACCTGACCGCCACCGAAGTTGGGGGCGTAGAGGCCTTTTTTCACCGACTTGATAATATCGGCGGGCGTCGACTCACCGGCCAGCATATAGGTGTTGGTCATCCGCGGCATAGGCAAGTGAGCGTATGATTCGCGGCGGCCATTCCCGGTGGGCTTTTGTCCCATCAAGCGGGCATTGAGTTTGTCCTGCATATAGCCCTTGAGAATGCCGTTCTCAATCAACACTGTCTTGTGCGCCGGGGTACCTTCATCATCTATGGTCAGCGAGCCACGGCGGTTTTCCAGCGTGCCATCGTCCACCACAGTGACCAACTTGGAGGCCACCTGCTGGCCAATCTTACCGCTGAAGGCGCTGCTGCCCTTACGGTTGAAGTCACCTTCCAGACCGTGGCCAACCGCTTCATGCAACAAGACTCCAGGCCAACCTGCGCCCAGAACCACAGGCATTTCACCGGCGGGGGCGTCTATCGCCTGTAGGTTGACCTGTGCCTGACGCACGGCCTCGCGGGCAAAGGCAAAACACATAGGCAGGCCGTCATCAGCAGCAGCCATCAGGGTTTGATAGTGGTGACGACCACCGCCACCAGCGCCGCCCCGTTCACGGCGGCCGTTTTCTTCGAGGATCACAGAGCAGTTGAAGCGGACCAGCGGCCGGATATCCGCCGCCAGAGTACCATCGCTGGCAGCTACCAGTATCTCTTCATGCACTCCGGCCAGGCTGACCACCACTTGAATGATGCGGCTATCAAGGCTGCGGATATAGGCATCCGCTTCCTTGAGCAGGGCAATTTTACGGCCCTCTTCCAGTGCCGCCATCGGATCTTCACTCAGATACAGCGCCTTGGCGCCGCGGCGCTTCCAGGCCTGAGTTTGATAGCTGCCCCCAGTCTGGGCTATGCCTCTGGCGGCATCGGCGGCGGCGGCCAAGGCCTTGGGGGTTATCTCATCGGCGTAGGCGAAACCTGTCTTTTCACCACTGATGGCTCGGACACCGACACCGCGCTCAATATGAAAACTGCCTTCCTTGACTATGCCATCTTCCAGCACCCAGGTTTCATGACGGCTGCCCTGAAAATAGAGATCGGAAAAATCCACCTGGTGTTGGTGGATTCGCTCCAGGTAAGTTTGCAGATCGTCGAGGTGCAGTCCCTCTTGCAGTAAACTCTGTCCCACTTGGGTTAAAAATGGCATTGGGTCTCTCTCAATCCGGCCCTGTGGCCTTGTTGGTTATTTCCGCTTGCCGTCGCCCAGTTGCGGCGGCAAAAATCTATTGTGTGTCTCTACGGGCATGGCGCTGCGCACCCGCGCTAACTCGGCCTTGTCCAAACGCGCCTGCACCCAGCCTGTGCCTTCGGCCTTCTGCGCCAGAATGCGTCCCCAAGGGTCGACTATCATGCTCTGGCCCCAGGTCTCGCGGCTTCCTTGATTATGCTGGCCCCATTGCGCCGCCGCCAGTATAAAACACTGGGTTTCTATCGCCCTGGCTCTGAGCAACACTTCCCAGTGCGCCTCGCCTGTCACCTTGGTAAAGGCCGAGGGCAAGGCGATGATCTCGGCACCTTGCAGACGCAGCGCCCGAAACAGATCCGGGAAACGCAGATCATAACAGATAGCCAGGCCGATGCGGCCAAAAGGGGTATCCACCACGCTTATCCGCTCACCCGGGCAAAAGGTATCGCTCTCGCGGTATTGGCCTGTACCGTCGGTCACTTCCGCGTCAAACAGATGCAGCTTGTCGTAGTCTCCGAGTACCTGCCCCTGATCATTAAACAGATAACAGCGGCTGTAAACCCGGCCATCGCCACTGGCTACCGGAATAGAGCCGGCCAGCAGGAATACCTGAAATTGGGTGGCAAGTTCGGCCAGCTGCCGTTTGAGCTGGCTTTGCCCAGGCTCACCGGCCCAGGCCAACTGCATGCTCTCATGGCCGCCGAACAGCAGGCTGCACTCGGGCAGCACCACGAGTTGGGGTTCATTATCTTGGCGGGGAAGAGTCTCAAGCTGCGAGACGATAAATTGCAGGTTCTGTTCCGGCTCGCGGCAACTCTGACACTGTAGCAGACTGACTTGCATGTTCGACTTCCTGTTTCACTGGCACTTCTGTCTTGGGTTCACTCGGCGATTTGAGCGGCAGCGGCGTGACTTTATCGGCTTGAGGCAAAGGTTTTTCAGTCTCAGCGCCACCCTCTTCAACAGCCCTCTCTTGGTCGCTATTAAGCACTTTGGCTTTGTTGTCCTTGGCTTGATCGCCTTGGCCTGCATCCGAGGCCGCAGGCTCATCGTCCTGCACTTGAGTCTGTCCTTTCCCAGGCGCCGACTTGGGTTGCCGTGGCAGTACAGACTCAGGGATCTCTATCTCTTTACTCTTTCGCTCCAACTCTTCCAGCTTGGGCTCTGACATGGTGCCGGTCAAGCGGAAACGTATCTCTGAAATAATCTCAATTACGGGTTCCAGCACCTTAGTCAGGGCAAAAGCCCCCAGGCCCATGGTCCAAGCGCTGGTACTGAGCAGCACAACGGTCGGCACGCTGGAGGCCAGTTGCGGCACAAAGCGAATATCATAGTTGAGGCTCTCGGTAACCAGATCGGTATAGCCGCGCACCTTCATGTTACCGGCAATGGCGTCCATCTCGGTATTGGTGGTCTTGAGCACCCCGTTCTCCAGGGTCAGATCGCCGCCAAAGGAGTTGTAATACAGGCCCTTGCCAAACACATCGGTAAAGTCCAGTGACAACTTGCGTAAAAGCGAGTCCAGACTAAAGAGAGAGAAGATCCGCGCCCCCTTGTCACTGAGCTGTTCGATATGCCCCTTGCCGAGATCGAACCTCACTTTACCGCTGAGACTCTCCAGATTGAATTCCGATGGCGCCCCCTGCCAGTTGAGCTCGGCCTTGACCTCCAGCGGCGAGTCTTTCACGCCGGGATCCAGTCCCAAGCGAGTAGCCAACAGATCAAATTTATCTCCCTTGAGATTAAGCTCGACCTGGGTCCGGTTGTTACCATCACGGCTCAGCCAGTCACCCTTGCCCTGCAAACTGGCATCCTCGCTGCTGAGCGCCAGAGTCTGGATCTGATAGCCCGTCGCAGACGGGCTAGCTTGCAACAACAAACGCCCCAGCGCCATATCCTGATAGCGGAAATCATCCACCTCCACCGCAAGCGGCGGCAGGTCACTGCCCTGAGGCAGATTGGTTTCAGGCTCGGGCTCGGATTGCGCTTTGGAATCGGGCTCAGCCGCTGCTGCAGCTATCGGATTCAGATACAGGCGCGATGCCACCAGCTTCAATCCTTGGCTGTACCAATCCGGGTAGATCTCTACCCGACCGGAAAACTCCGGCGACAGTCCCTCTATCTGCCAGGCATGCTCTCCGGGTCGGGCACTGAGTTGCAACTCGGTAAAGCGCTGCCCCAGTAGCTCGAGCCGTTTCACTCTGGCCTCTATCCCCTTGAGCGGCGGGAAAAAAGCTTTATCTGCTGCAATGCTTGTGGTGCCGGCCGTGCTCTCGGTTTGAGTCTCAGCCTGGGTCTTAGCTTGAGTCACGGCTTGAACTGCTGTTTGGCTCTCGGCAGCAGCCTTTTTGTCATGATTGCCACCGCCGATAAAGGCGTTGATCAGCGACTGCCACTGGGCAAAATCCACCTCATCCAGGGCCAGCCGTAAGTGACCATCCTGTTTTTGCAACTGATCGCCGCTGCGATAGAGGCGCCCCAGCAGCAGGTCATAGTGTTTCAGGCCCTTACCTGAGTCTGCATCAAAGCCACCCCAGAATTCGGCCTTATCCCCCAGACGCACGCCCAGGGAGCTGGTCTTGTTGTCACCGAGCAACTCGGCCTTGAGCGTCAGCGCCTGCCCCGGGGCTTTTTGATAAGGCGGCGGCAGCAGCAACTCTGTCTGCTTGAGATCGGCATTGACATTGGCTTGAATTCGATAGCCTATCTCATCAAAGATCAGCTTCAGATTCCCCTGCCAATCCAACGCGCCCTGATAAAAATCGCTGAGAGGATTGTCCAGCTCGGACGGCAAGTTAGCGAGGTTCCATTGGCCCTTGAGCCTGGCATTGAGCCCCATATTCTGGTTGACCTTGCCGGTATCAAAACCAAACTGCAACGGCTGGCCGAACAGGCTGGCACTCAAGCCTTCGCCCTTGACCACCTCGTTATGAAAACTCACCTTGCCGCTGACCTTATCGAGCAGCACCCCGGGCTCACGGATATAAATCGGCACCCCGGCAAACTGCACTTCGCCCAGGATCTGCTCCTCTTCGCCTTCATAGAGCGGAATACTGAGATCCAGCTTGCCACTGACAGGCCCCTGAACCTGCACTACATCCAGGGTGATACCGACACTGTCTTTAAGCGGCGAGCGCTGCAACACCTCAGTAGCATCCTTGCCTTGAGTCGCCAGTTGCGCCTCGACCCGCAGCAGACTCCGGTGATCCATCTTGGGGATATAGACATGGGCGCCATCGGTCGCCACATTCAACAGTTTGCCCTTGTTGACCCAGAGATCCATCCGGGCATTTTCAAACAGCGCCTTGAGACTTAAATCTGTCACCGCCGGCCAATCCGGCTGGAAGGCATATTCGGCATGGGTCAGATTGAAACCAGCCTGAAATACCCCGGAATGATCCTGATAGGGAAATCCGGCCAACTCACCGTGCCAGACCACGGTGGCATCATCGCTGCGACCGGCCTTGATGGCGCCTTCCAGATAAGCGGCCAGCGACTCGCCCATGGCATGGCGCGGGAAATAACGCCCGGCATTGGCGGCGTTGAGCAGTTTGACCCGGGAAGACAGCGCCAGGTGTGGCTTGTCGGCCAGCAGCAAACGCATAGAGGCGTCCAGGCTGATGTCGTCATTGCCCAGATGCAATGCCGGCACCATCAGCGCCTGACTGTCGAGCGAGAAGCCCAGCTCAAAGGCATCGGCGCGAAAACTGAGCGGCGCCTTGAAACCATCGCCAAAGTCCAGTTTATAATCCTGGCTAGGCAAGACTGCACTGAGAAAGTTGTTCCGCCATCCCAGGGAGAGATCGATTGGCGTGCTGCCGGGAATGGACTCGGCAGGCTGCCAGCTAACCCGCTCCAGCGCCACTTTGGCCTGCAGTTCACCGTCCTTGGGGCGATAGATAGCCAGAGGCCCGAGCTTGCCCTGAGGCTTGAGTTGCTGCCAGCTATAAAGGCCTTCCAAAGGCATGCCAGGAATAAGCGGCAACAGCGGCAACAGGCTATCGAGTTGCAATTCATTGAGTTTGCCGTAAAGCACCCCGGCGGTTTCCATGGCGTGAAACTCCAGCTTGGGCCAGGGTTTGTCATTGGTTGCCAGTTTGAGCTCACTGCTGTCCAGGCGCCAGCCATCAGCTATGGGCTGCCAGGCAATCACACCGCCATCTATGGCAAATTTCTGCGGCTCATCTCTGAGTGACCAGCGCAGCCAGCTGGGCAACAGCTTGATCACCCCGGATTCCAGGCCGCGGTTGGCAAAGCCAACCCAGGCCTCCAGGTTGACCACCCCCTCCAGCGGCAACTTGGCCTGTGGGTTATAAGGGTTGGGTTGGCGCGAGGCCCACTTGCCGAGATCCAGCGACTGCGCCTGCAGATAGGCCTGGCCCTTGATACTATCTGGCTTGTAGCCATCGCCCTTGAGATCCAGCCTTAGAGTGAGTTGTTCGGTCGCCGTTGCCTGTTCATCCAGGTAGAGAGCGCCGCGGCCCTGGTGCAACTTGCCGCTATTGCGCCAACTGAGGTCCCGCAGATGAATGGGGCGATAATCATGGCTGCTGGACAACAGCTGCACACTGGCATCGCGGATAGAGAAACGGTCCAACTGCTCCAGCAGCAAGGCATAGAGCCAGTCGATATTGGTGGCAGGAGCCGGCTTGCTCACGGCCTCGGCTGCGCCGGTCGATTTCTGCCCCAGATGGTCCAGATCCAGCGCCAATTGCACCCCGTCGAAGATCACATCTTCCACTTGCGGGCTGGCGGTCATCAGGCTCTGCCAGAAATCCAGTTTGACATCGACCTTGTCGACCATGAGTGTCACCGGCAAACGCTCCTGCGGCGGTAACACCAAGTCCTCAACCGTCAGCGCCGGGCCGAAAGCCTGCCAACGGGCAGCCAGGCTGCCTATCTTGACCTCGACGCCATATTCGCGCTCAACATAGTCGGCCAGTTGCTGCTTGGCTTCATCCAGTTGCGGCAACAGCCCGCGGATGAGACTCACCATCAAGGCGAACAGCACCAAGGTCACGGCCAAGGTGCGCCAGCAATAGCGGCCGAAGGTTCGAGGGCAAAAAGACAGCCGCACTAGACCATCACCACATCATATTTACTCTGCACATACATGGGCTCGCAGTGAATGCGAATACGCTTGCCGATATAGACTTCGAGCTCGGCCACCAGGTGGTTCTCGTCATCGGACAGGCAGGCGTGTACCGCAGGGGCACAGTAAATCAGGAATTCATCGGCATCATAGGTGCGGTTGAGGCGGATGATCTCGCGGAAGATCTCAAAGGAGACGGTATCTACTGTTTTCATCGAGCCGGTACCACGGCAGGCAGGACACTCGCCACAAAGTACATGCTCCAGGCTCTCGCGGGTGCGCTTGCGGGTCATCTCCACCAAACCCAGGCCGGAGAAACCTGAGATATTGGTCTTGACTCTGTCATTGGCCAACGCCGTGGCCAGGCTGTTGAGCACTCTTTGTTTGTGCTCATCCTGCAGCATATCGATAAAATCGATAATGATGATGCCGCCCAGATTACGCAGCCGCAGCTGACGGGCAATCGCCTGGGTCGCTTCCAGGTTGGTGTTGAATATGGTTTCTTCGAGGTTACGGTGGCCGACAAAGGCTCCTGTGTTAATGTCCACAGTGGTCATGGCTTCTGTCTGGTCGATGATCAAATAGCCGCCGGATTTGAGTTCCACCTTACGCTCCAGCGCCCGCTGAATCTCATTCTCCACATCATAGAGATCGAAAATCGGCGCCGGGCCACTGTAGTGTTCTATCTTATCGGCAATTTCCGGCATGAACTCCTGGGCGAAATGCAGCAGCTCCTCGAAGGTGTGGCCCGAGTCCACCTGAATGCGATCGAGCTCGGCACCGACAAAGTCCCTGACAATTCGCACCGGCAAGGCCAAGTCCTGATACAACAGCGTGGCCTTGGGCCTTTTGCGCCGTTCGCTGACCTTGGCCCACACCCGCCGCAGGAAAGCAGCATCCTGCGCCAGTTCATCCTCACCTATGCCTTCGGCCGCGGTGCGAATAATAAAGCCGCCGTCATCGTCGACAAAAGGCAGGGTAATCTTCTTCAGCCGCGCCCGCTCCTCTTCGGAGTCTATTCGCTGAGAAACGCCCACATGGCTTGAGCCCGGCATAAACACCAGGTAACGGGAAGGCAGGGTAATGTCTGTGGTCAGCCGCGCGCCTTTGGTGCCCAGGGGGTCTTTGACCACCTGCACCATGATGTCCTGGCCCTGACGTACCAGCTCGGCAATATCACGCACCACGAAGTTGCCCTTTTCCACATCGGCAACACACTCTGTGTGCGGCACTATGTCCGAGGCATGCAGAAAGGCCGCCTTTTCCAGGCCGATATCGACGAATGCCGCCTGCATCCCGGGCAAAACCCGACTGATCTTGCCCTTGTAGATATTGCCCACCAGGCCGCGCTTCATACGCCGCTCGATATGCACTTCCTGCAGGACACCGTGTTCTACCAATGCGACTCGCGCTTCCGTGGGCGTCACATTGATCAGCAGTTCTGACCCCATCTTCCGCGGAGCCTTGCTATTGACTGTGCGACTGGTATTCACGATTTACCCTTGTTGGATGTTAATTCATTGATTTTATCGGCTGGCGGGCGTTAAAGCTGCTAAAAATTCGTCAGTTTGTGTAAGCGAGCTTACAAACATCCGGCCTTGTGCAACAGCGACCGGGTTTCGGCCATGGGCAGGCCCACTACCGCAGAATAACTGCCTTCAATCTTGGCGACAAAGCTGCCACCCAGCCCCTGAATGCCATAGGCTCCCGCCTTGTCCATGGGCTCGCCCGAAGCAACATAGGCCTGAATATCGGCATCGCTCAAGTCGCAGAAGTACACCTGGGTGACCACCATAGCCGCCTCTGTGTGCTTGCCATCGGTCAAGGCCACGGCAGTCATCACCTGATGACTGCGGCCACTTAGGCTCTTGAGCATGGCGCAGGCATCGGCCTTGTCCACGGGTTTACCCAAAATTCTGTCGCCCAATACCACTATAGTATCTGAGCCCAGCACTAGAGTATCAGACCCTTGCTGATGTTCAGGGTTCCCGCACCACAGGGCTAAACCTGCTGCCGCCTTCTCTTCGGCCAAACGGCTGACAAACTGCTCCGGGGTTTCCCCGGCTTGATGACTCTCGTCGATATCGGCGGGCAGGATCTCAAAACCAAAGTTCGGATTTCCCAGCGCCAGCTGTGCCAAAAGCTCGCGGCGTCTGGGGGAGGCTGAGGCCAAAATCAGCGGCATATTAACGTACCTTGTAGTGGCGCCTGATGCGGCGCAGTATCCAGAAGACCCAGGGCCAAATGACCAGGCTGGACAGGGAAGGCAGGAATAGCTCCATGGTGAAATGCGCCCCTGATACCACAAACTGGGCCCAGAAAATAATCAGATGATAGAAGCAGATCAAGCTGGCGATCACCAAAGACTGCTGCCACATGGGGAAGTTACGCAACTTCTGAAAGTGCAGTACCACCACATAGATCACCAGGGAAATGGCCAGTGCGCGGATCCCCAGGGTAGCTCCCAGTAGAATATCCAGTAGCACCCCCAACACCCAGGCGGTGAGAATATTGTATCTGTGGGGCAGCGCCACGGCCCAATAGATCATCACCAGCACCAACCAATCGGGGCGCCAGGCGCTGAACATTTCCGGTACCGGCATGATCTGCAGCAGCATACCCAGCAGCAGGGTCAGCCATACCGCCAAACGGCCATTGGCATTTTCCAGACTCATGATTCGGCTCCACTGTTGGCGTCGGTTGCAGCCGGCTCTTGTGACTCAGGCTTGGCGCCGGGATGGTCTTCAGGCCAGATAAGCAGCAGATAACGGATTCGATCCAGCGCCGCCAGCGGCTGCGCCGTGACCTTAAGGTAACTCTGGCCATCGTCCCGGGAAACCGAAATCACCCGCGCCACCGGATAACCTTCCGGGAAGCGGTTGCCCAGCCCGGAAGTCACCAGCAAATCGCCGACCTTGATGTCGGTACTCTTGGCCACGTGTCTGAGTTCTATCTCATCGAGTTCGCCTATGCCGTTGGCTATCAGGCGCACATCGTTGCGGGTAATACGCACCGGCAAGCCGTGTTTGGGGTCGGAGAGCAGCAACACCCTGGCGGTGAGTTCGCTGACCTGCACCACTTGGCCGACAACCCCCTGGGCATCCACCACGGGCTGACCAACAAACACGCCGTTGCGGCTGCCGTGGTTGATCACCACATAGTGATGGAAGGGGTCGCTGGCTACTTCCATCACCTCGGCCACCATCTTGCGCGAGTCCATATGCACCGGCGAGCCCAGCAGTTCACGCAAGCGTTGGTTTTCCTGGCGCAGGTGTTCAAAACGCTGCAGTCTTTCACTCATCAGCATTTGCTGGCGCAAGAGTTCTTTGTTTTGCTGCTCCAGCATGTCACGGGTCGCCAGACTCTGGGCAGACCAATCCAGCAGCTCACCTGGCACATTGGCCAGGTACTGTAGAGGGCTCAGTAAGGATGCCAGCGACTGTCTCGCAGGTTCGAGACGATCATTGGCAACCAGCAGGATCACCGACATGAGCACTGCCAGTGTCAACCTGAACTGATTTGAAATACCGCGAACAAAAATAGGCTTCATAGAAAAGCTAAGGCGGTAAGATACCGCCTGTGCTGGAAAGTATTAGTTTTCTTCTGAGAACAGGTCACCGCCGTGCATATCGATCATCTCCAGTGCTTTACCGCCGCCGCGGGCCACACAGGTAAGCGGATCTTCGGCGACCATTACAGGGATCCCGGTTTCCTGCATCAGCAGACGGTCCAGATCCCGCAGCAAGGCACCACCACCTGTGAGCACCATACCGCGCTCAGAGATGTCGGACGCCAACTCTGGAGGCGACTGCTCCAGTGCTACCATCACGGCACTGACAATGCCCGACAGCGGCTCTTGCAGCGCTTCGAGTATCTCATTGCTGTTCAGGGTAAAGCTTCTCGGTACCCCTTCGGCCAGATTACGGCCGCGCACTTCAATCTCCAGTACTTCATCGCCTGGATAAGCCGTGCCGATTGTGTGCTTGATGCGTTCGGCTGTGGCTTCACCAATCAGGCTGCCGTAGTTGCGGCGCACATAGTTGATGATGGCATCGTCAAACTTGTCACCACCGATACGCACGGAAGAGGAGTAAACCACGCCGTTGAGCGAGATGATGGCCACTTCAGTGGTACCACCACCGATATCCACCACCATGGAGCCAGTGGCTTCGGAAACCGGCAGGCCGGCCCCTATGGCGGCTGCCATTGGCTCTTCAATCAGGTAAACCTCACGGGCGCCGGCGCCCATCGCTGACTCCTTGATCGCGCGGCGTTCAACCTGAGTGGCACCTACAGGCACACACACGAGTACCCTGGGGCTTGGACGGAAAAAGCTGTTGTTGTGCACTTGCTTGATAAAGTGCTGCAGCATCTTCTCGGTCACGTAGAAGTCGGCGATAACCCCATCTTTCATTGGGCGGATGGCCTGAATATTACCGGGGGTACGTCCCAGCATCTGCTTCGCCTCAGTACCGACGGCGGCCACGGATTTCTGCCCAGAGCTGCTTCGTTCGCCACGGATGGCGACCACGGAAGGCTCATTCAATACAATGCCTTCTTCACGAACATAAATGAGAGTGTTAGCTGTACCCAAATCGATCGACAGATCGTTAGAAAAAATGCCACGCAGCTTCTTGAACATGTAACTAGCCTGTATTCTGTGGAGTCAGAAGAAATGAAAATCAGCTAACTTTATCAATGCCTCCGGCATTCCACAAGACTCGCGGGGTTAACATTCGCTAATCCGTGAGGGTTTTTGGCATATATCTGTAAAAGCTGTCGCAATGCGCTGAGATAAAGTTGCCAAAAGCTTGGATCATGCCAATCCCTTGACATGATTTGTGTGCTTATTAAGCAAAAAAGGTTTGCACCAACATAAAGAGCCCGGCCGACAAAACTATGGTCATAGGCAGTGTCAGTACCCAGGTCAACAGAATTTGTTTAATAGTGTTTTTCTGTACTCCGGAGCCATTGGCCACCATGGTGCCGGCCACGGCCGAAGACAGGATATGGGTGGTAGATACCGGCATGCCTGTCATACTGGCGATACCGATAGAACCGGCGGCGGTCAACTGCGCGGCGATACCCTGACTGTAGGTCATGCCACCGTTACCAATTTTCTCGCCAACCGTGTGCACAATCCGGCGCCAGCCCACCATGGTGCCGCAACCCAAAGCCAGGGCAACGGCCACTATGACCCATAGCGGCGCATATTCGGTCATGGCGTTAAGCTGACCACGCCAATGTTTTAACTGACTGACTTCTGCAGCGGGCAATGGCTGCTTGGCCAATTTGCGGGTACTGTCATCGATACAAAGGATCAGCTGCCTGGCTTGCCGGCGCTGTTCCTGAGTCAGCTGTTTAACCGTATTCCCTTGCTCAAGGAGCCTATCCAGGCTTTGCATCGAAGCGATGGCCGAGTCCTGACAGCGACTGTCGGCGGCGTGCTCACCCAGGTTAGCCACCAGTTGCGGGTTGCGCTCATACAGGGCCATGATGCGCCGGTTGGCATCCTGAGCCTTATCCATATCGAAGCTTTGACTGTTCAAGTCCAGGGCAAAATAACCCGGCGCCATGCAGATAAGCACCAACATCACCAGACCTATCCCCTTCTGACCATCGTTGGAACCATGGGCGAAACTCACCCCCATGGCCGAGGCTATCAAGGTAATCCGGGCCCAGAATGGCGGGTGCTTCTTGCCATTGACCGCCATCTGCTCTGCCGGAGTGCGATGCAGTTTGGGCTTACGCCAGATACGTTTCATCACCAACAGCAAAATCGCCGCCAGAATAAAGCCCAGGGTTGGAGACAAGAGCAAGGAGAGCATGATATCTATTGCCTTGCCGGTATTGACGCCATCCAGCGGCGATTGGCCGTTGAGCCAGGCATAGGCACCACCGACCCCCATGATGGAGCCGATCAGAGTGTGGGAGCTGGAGGCGGGAATACCGAAGAACCAGGTACCCAAATTCCAGACGATGGCCGAGAACAGCAGGGAGAACACCAGCAGCAGGCCTTGGGAGGAATCCATGTCCAACAAGAGCCCGACCGGCAGCAGATGCACTATGGCGTAAGCCACACCGAGCCCCCCCAGCAACACCCCGGCAAAGTTGAACAGCGCCGAGGCCAGCACTGCGCCTCTGGCCGGCATGGCATTGGTATAAATCACAGTGGCTACCGCATTGGCGGTGTCGTGGAAGCCATTGATGAACTCGTATGCCAACACAAAAAGTACAGCCAGGATCAGCCCCAAAGACCAGATCCACCCCAAACCCGCAAGCGCTTCCAACATAATTTAATCAGCCAAATACAGCAGAGGCTGTCGATTATGCTCAATGTGAGTTGAAGACAAAGTTAAATTATCTACATCTTGGCGCTTTAGTGATTTGCTTCACACTGTTGTTATTCGGCTTCAGTTAACTTCCCGCCAACTGATGATCCTGTCGTTGCCGCGATAGCGGCCAAAGAAGGCACTGGCTCTGGGGTCGCTAAGTGTGCCGTCATTGAGACCATTCCAATTCCAGTACCACTGCAACCATTCAGGCGTTTTGAGCGGCGCCGTCACCTTACCGCGATAGCCGGAGCTTCCGAGCGCACGCCACAAGAGTTCAAACTCGCCGCCAAAGGCAGTGACTGTGTTGCCGCCGCTGGCGAAGCGGCTAATACTCTGCCCGGCACTGAGCGCAGGTTCATAGCGGTAACCCAGGGTGAGTTGATCCTGTTGATATTCAAGCGGCGTGTTGAACACACTGCAGTTATCCAGCTCGTTCAAACGCCAGCCACTGCCATCCCAATACTCTGTCCTCGCCGCCATGCTCAAAATTTGGGTTTCCGGGCCAAAGGTATTGTCCAACAGCAAACGCCCATGGCGCATCTTTTGGCTACCAAGACGCACGGCGCTGCAGCTGCCTGCCACAGAGCAGTCACCGCTGAAATCGCTTTGCATATTGCTCCCCTGCAGCTTGGCAAGCTTGTCCGGATCCTGAATTTCCAGGCCTATATCCAAAAGCGGGAAAGGCCCGTCTGTTGCAACCGGGTCCTTACGGGCAAACTTGAGTTGCCCTTGGAACTCAGCCAGGCCATCCACCCAGGTATCTGAAGTGATCTCGCCCCCCGAAACCCGGCTGTCCAAGGCCACTCCGTCGAATTGATTGACTGCCTGATAATGACTGTAAGCCTTGGCAAAATCACCGACATAATTTTGAGTCACTTGTCTATCCAGTGCCAAAGCGCTGACTTTATAACTGACTTCAAATGGCTGATCCATGTAACTGAAACCATTACAGGCCGGCAGCAAACTGGGTTCATCGACTCGGAAAAAAGCCGGCACAAAACGCCCGACGGGCATTATGGTTTTGCCGCTCGGCCCCTGCCAATAAGCGCTGCCCACCAGACTCGGGAAGGCCACACTACCCTCGTAGGGCAAAGGCGCCGTGACGCCGAATTCAAACACCCCAACCTCACTGACCGCCTGAGCGAGCCGGTTATTCTCAGGCGTTTGCTGGCGCAGATGATCATACTGCTGCAGTTGCAGTTCACCGGGTTGACCTGAAGCCGGTGCAATCAACTTATGCCATAAAGAGAGACCCGCCTGTTGATAGGACGGAGTAGTAAGGTTTTTACAGAGATCGGCATTGCCATACTCAGACCAAGCCTTGGCGCTGATGCTAAGTGGGAAATTTTCCTGCGCTCGCCGAAAAGGCGCACAGGAGGCATCCGCGGCCTGGCAGTATTGCTCTACCTCGATACAGAATCCCAACGGGAAGCTGACAAAATCATCGGCGCCGTGCATCACCAGCCCGGCATCCCCTTCGCTGGTCGTTCCCGTATAGAGGGTGTTTAACTCGACCCGACCGGCATCGGCATAATTGATATCGATTCGGCTTTGGCCTTGACTATCGAAGGCCAAGGTCAGCGGCGTGGCGGCAGCTGGATTGCTGTCTATATCCTGCCAGCTCAGGGCGCCTGTCGGTTTCAGTTGCACCTTGGGTGAACCGACAACTGCCGACAGCGCCTCACTCCAGAACGAAAGCGTCTTGTTGGTACTGGCAAAGGCCGGTACACACTGGGCTGTGCCATCTGACTTCATAGCCTTAACAAGCACTCCTGTCTCTGGCTTGTTGGCCAGCTTATCTGCCACATCAAAAATGAAACCACTATCGGCAAAACTCAGGCGACAGGCGGCCGTATTCAAGGGACCGCTGCCTCTTCGGCAAAGGGTATCACTGCCTGGGCGGGTGGCCGGAGTCGAGGAGGAAACCCCCAGTGTCAGCGGCGTTTGATCAAACTTTTGCAGTTGAATTTGGGTACTGCCACCGTTGAAAGTCACCGAACTTGCCGGTAACCAACGGCCGTTACTGACGGGGTTAGGGCTCAGATTGGCGGTAACAGTACCTGTGAAGAGCTCTGAGCAGCTGGCATTTTTACAGGCCCTCAAGGTGATGGGTTCGGCACGACAGGTAAAAGGTGCGCTGCTGTAATCAAACTCAAAATGATGAACCTGCTCACCCACTGCCTTGGAGTCCAAAGCACAAACCTGGAAATTGTCTATCTCATGGTTGTTGTTGGAACCGCCGGTAGAGCCGGTAAGCGACAGGTAAAAATCTGTCGGAACACTCCCTTGGCCTATAAAATTCCGGGCATTAAATGGGCTCACCAGAGTTTGGTAACCGGCACCTGTATCTCGCTCAACAGACACCATGGCCATGTTGGCCTGGCGGGAATCGACAGTAATCTTATACCTGTGCCCAGGAGCGGGGTAATAGCTGCTACGCACATCTATCTTGGGATAAATATTGGCAACTGTACCTGTCAGGTATCGATAGGAACCGGCCTGAGCGCCCCGAATAGACACGGCTTGACGGCGAAACCCCGGGCCTCCGATACGCCCTTCTGTGGGGTTGGAAAAGTTGCCGTATTCATCCAGTGCCACCCCCAACCAGCCACCGGCAAAACCCGGGGTACCATCATTACGCTGGGCATAACCCAAGGCGCCACCAAAACTGCCCGGCTGTGGCGTCACGGCCGCATCAGAAAGGATCACCGCCACACCATCACCGCCGGTACCACTCTGGGGCGACCAGGCGTAATAATCAAATTCAACTGTTACCAGGTTGCCTTCGGCCGGAAATAAGCGCTGATAGGTACTGGAGGTTGCCTGATTGCCTCGGGCAGGAGTCAAACGCAGACGTCCGCCCACAATGCTGGGTGCCACTGAGTTGCCCAGCACCTTGATGGCCCAATCATCAGCCGATAGGGAAGCCGAGCTGAAGTCATCGCTGAAACACCCCAGCACTGGCGTTTGGTCATTACTGCACATGCCGCCAAAATCGGCATCATCGACTGCACCGAGATCGATATCCACATCCGAGTTACCGGTAATCACCAAAGCCCCCCCAGATGCCAGAGCGCCATCCAAGGACCCATTTTCAGCTATCTGCACTGCACCCTCGACATACAAGATCGCATTTATGGTGTCATGACCATTGATACTCAAAGAGTTACGCACATAGATGATCAGATTCTCGGCCTTTCCACCTGGGTTCAGCGTGGCATTGTTCAGCTCTAGGTCATCGAAATATAACCTGGTGGTCGTTGTTGTTGGATTCAGGAAACTGCCATGGGAGAACCTACCGCGATCAAAATCATAATCTCCCGGAGCCAGTGACTGATCACAAAAAAAAGGATCAAACCAACTTTGTCTACAAGTTAAGTTACCACGGCTAGGCGGCAGATTGGCAGGCGGCACAAAACCATCATTGAAATGGTTCCCTGTCGGAGGGTCGGTAAATATATCACTGCACTGAGGCACCGCCAGTGCCAGCGCAGGCAGGCCGCCAAGCAATATCCCGAGCAAGAGTAATATGCGACTATTCACGGGCTTCCACCTCCACAACCCGGCTCACTCTCAGGCATTGACTGTCATCTGCCGCGCCCACACCACAACTGCCGCTCTCGCATACCGCCGTGCTGCGAATACGATACAACTTGGTACTGCCCGGGCTGGTGTCCTGGCTTAAGGTATCGCAACTAAGCTGGACATTACAGCCGTGAAATCCGGTCACATCCGGCGCTGTCCAGCTTGAACCCACGGCGGCGCAGCCGGCAATGCCGCCGCTTAAGGGAAACAGCCTGGCCAGAGCCGCATCGGCGCCGCTGTTGGCGGCGTTGAGCGCCCTTAAGCCCCAGACTTCCAGGTTGACGCCCTCGTCGGCGTCGCCGCCAACCCGCAACAGAGTCACCGCCAACAGCGACATCACCAATATTACAAAGATGGCTATCACCAAGGTGCTGCCGCCCTGATGCTTTTGCGCATAACAGTGATAATTTCGACTAAGGAACATTGATCACCTGCACTTGATGTTGATACTGAAAATGCTCTCCGACGACCGAGAACTCTGGCCGCAATTGCACTATGGCGTTGTTGACCAGAGTGGCAGGCAACAGCTGCACCGCCGGGTTGGTGGCAATATCATTGCTCAAGCCTTCGGCCATCAAGGCTCCAGAGCCCATAGTATCGGGCAGAGGTTGACCGGCATGATAACCATAGTTGCTATAACGGCGAATGCTGCCATCCACTGAAGAAAAACAATAGCTGACAGGTTGCCCGGCCACATAAAAACGCTTCGCCGGTGAGGCTTCGGCAAAATTAACCGCAGCGGCAAACTGCAAGGTCAGCTGTGAGCCATTGAGCACCACCTTATCTATGGCGTGGCGCTTGTTGCTGCCACTGCCATAAATCTCCGCATTGGTCAGCGGGTATACCAACAGCTGTTCACCGGCCGAAATAGCCGTTGCCGGCGCAAACACTGTGGCATTGTCCGCCTGGACATCCGGCGCCAGTGGCAATGACAGATAACTGCCGCTGGCACTGATGGGCAGAAACTCCAAACACTGCAGCTGAGAGCTGGACTGCAACCTGAGACTGGAAGGCACGGCATTACGCAGCTCCCGGCTCAGTCGCTCCATCACGAAACGACTGCTGCCCAGCACTCTGTCGACGGCGGTAGAATCCACAAAAATACGGGTACCAAAGATAATAAAGCTGCTGACACCCACCACCAGAATCCCCAGGATAAGGATCACTGTGACCAACTCCACCAAGGTAAAGCCCTTGGCGAAACCTTGTCCTTTGATCTGTATGAATCTCTTACCCTGCCTGCTGCGCATCAGAAATTACTCCTCAGCACGTCGTAACGGATAGCCTCGCCCGCAGGGGTAGTTACCGTGACAGTCACCAACTTGCTGTTGGCTTGATACTGGGATACCTGGACGCTGAGACTGTACCCAGGGTAGTGACTCAGGTAACTCAGGCTGGAATTAAGCATCAGGCTCTGCTCGTTAAGGCCATGGTAATCGTCGATATCGTCAAACTGATCCCGACTCTCACCATCCGGGCCATAATCGCTAACCTGGGTACAACTGACACCGCCCAAACCGTCACAGGCGGGTAGACCACCGTTGGCGCCGCTATGCTCATCATAACGCTTGCCCCAGATTTCATTGATCACAGCCTGAGCCAACTCGGCGCTGCGCACTCTATGCAGGGTCTGCGCCGCGTGATCGCTTTGGGGAAACAGCACACTGGTCAACAGCACCAGGGCGATACCGAGCACCAACATGCCGATCACCAGCTCTATCAGGGTGAATCCCCGCGCTTCAGCCCTCATGGATATAGCCCTCGGACTCTATGGCGATAGTCAGGGTTTCATCGGCGACCACAGAGAGGCAGGCGCCACTGCAGGCAAGGTTGGTGCGGCCCAAAGCATCGAACTGGATCTGAAAACTGTCAGCACCGTTACTTTGAAGCAGTATCCGGGTATTACGCGGCAGACTTTCGGCGCTATTGTTGCGGATGACGCTCGTACAGTCCTGGGTCAAATGGCTGAGTTGATAAGCGCCGCTGCTGATGGAGAGCCGATAGCAACGGTCGGGATTATTGAGTGCCAACATCTGAGTCTTTTGCAACTCGGCAATCAATTCCTGTCGCAGCGTCCAGGCGCTGTAACTGCTGGAGGATACCAATTTTGGCAGCACCACGACGGAAAGTATGGCCAGCAACATGATAGTCACTACCAACTCCACCAGAGTAAATCCCCGGGTGCCTGTCCCCTTGGTCACAGCCATATGATTTCCCGCCAATTCCATACTCAGTCAAGTATGGCAAATAAGCCCAATAGTTTGAATCCTGACGTAAAAAAGGCCTGCTTGGCAGGCCTTTTCAGCTACAGGCTATTAGCAGTTGGTATCCACGATCTCATATACGGGCAATGAGTTACTGGTAGCTTCCGAATACTCAACAAAGCATTTATAGGTGTCTGAAGGCGTTGTTCCCTTGCGATAAATGATCACATCAGCAGCACTGACATTGGCTGCGCTGGGAGCTGCGATAACCCAGTCCCCGCTGGAGGTGGTATCTGCTTCCAGAATTTTGAGAATATTGGTTGCATCAGCCTTCACATACCCATATACAGCAGTGATATCCGCACTACCATCCCCTGTAAGATCAACATTGTCACCATTGCTACCGTCGTCTTTTTCTTTACCTTGAATAGCAGCTTTCGAATAGAGCAAGGAATTACCGCCCTGTAACGCTGCTTTCATACCTGAAAGAGTTGACTTGGTTGCATCAGATTGCAGATTCAAAAACTTAGGCGCTGCAGTGACAGCCAGTATCCCCAAAATGATAATCACCACCACTAATTCAATCAGCGTAAAACCCTGTTGTTTTTTCATTTTCTATTCCTTTCAAATTAGCAATCTGTACCAGTTACCACATACTGTGGCAACGAAGTTGCTGTGGCTGGGGTATAGTTAATACGACAGGCCTCACTGCCTTTCTTACCCTTAGGGACAATAATGAAAGAAGTGTCACTAACATAGATCACCCCAAAGTCTTCAGTTGCAACGGTATCTGTTCCGGTAATAGCCTCGAAAGTATTGTCCATAGCTTTTTCCAGATTGGTTTTCACTGTGGTGGAATTGGCCGCACTGTCCAAATATCCATAATCCACAGTAACACTAATATCACTGTTACCGCTCTTTCCAATGACAACACTCTCACCCGTAGTTTTACCTTGACCGGCAATAACAGCCTTGGAATACACCATGGCATTGGCCCCCTGAAGTGCCGCCTTCATTCCCTGAAGGGTAGACACCCTGGCATCGGATTGCAGATTGATAAACTTGGGCGCAGCGACCACCGCCAGAATACCGAGAATTATGATCACCACCACCAGTTCAATCAGGGTGAAACCTTGTTGCCTTTGCATAGCGCTTTCCTTTAGTTCAAAAAATTCAATTCAATCAGTTGCTGAAACTCAATACCTGGCCAGTACCCGGGTTATAGGTAATTCCCTTGGCGCCTGTGGTGTTGAGATCCGGAGCCGGTGTCGCCACCCCCGAGCTTTGATTCAGCACCAGAGATGCCACCTGATGGTAGACGCAGAGATCCAGCCCGGTTACCACAGTGCCGTCAATGGCTGTAGCGCTTGCACCTGCTCCTTCCAAGGCCCTGACGGTATAGCGTTGATCTCTGGCATCGGCACTGTAAAGCACATTCTTGGGTGCACTCTGCAGCACGGTATTGAACACTTGCTGGCAACTGGCATCATCCATGGAAGTGGCCGAGGTATTGCCAGTACCGGTCGGATAGCCGAAGCGGGTATCCAGAGACACTGTCGTACCATCGAGGATCACCGAGTTGTTACGGCGACCATCGACCTCCCATTGGGAGCGCACAAAACTGACTGCAGTGGCGAGGCCACCTGTTACACCTTCGAGACTGGCATCCTCGGCATCATCTGTCACATTCAAAAAACGCGGAATAGCGGTTGCAGCCAGCAGGCCCAGGATCACTATCACTATCACCAGCTCGATTAACGAGAAGCCTTGCATCTGTCGTTTCATCTAGGTTTCCTCCACCTGTTCGCCACTGATTTTAGCAGTTCCGTTAAGATAAAAAACCAACTCGGTCAATAATCTGTATCAGCTGTCAAAAAAATGACCCTGCCGGTGTCCATTTGATAACTCAGGCTCTCACCGGCAGGGCTCACATAGCGGCAGCTTTGATCCTGGCTGAGAAACTGCACCCGGATAACGGCCTTATCCGGCATGCCTCCCAGAAGCTGTTGCCAAAGAGCCACACAGCCGCTGTCATCCCGGCTGGGCGCCTGTGGCCAACCGGCCTTATTCATAGCCAATTGACCTGGAGGCTCTGGTCGTTCCAGCGTCTGCCAATCCAGTTGCATCTGTTCAGGGCGTCCCAGGCTCAGCCACTGGGATCTCACCATGGCCAATACATTCAGCAACCTGTGGTGTTCAAGCTGCAACCCTCTGGCCGACACCTGATCCACGGCTGAAAAATAACGTACTCCCAACACCGCCAGAATAACCAACAACAGCAGCAGTGCGGCCAGTCTGGCGAAGGTTCGCAGCAGATCTTCCTCGGCCTGATGCTGGCTTGGCATCAGCGGCCTCCCTTGACCACATTAAGCATGTCCCACATAGGCAGATAGATACCCAGGGCCAGGATCAGCACCACGATGGCCACTATGCCGATCAAAATAGGTTCCAGCCTGGCGGTGAGGTTCTTGAGGTCATAATCTACCTCACCTTCGTAAAAATCGGCGGCATCATTGAGCAGTTGATCTATACGGCCGGTTTCTTCCCCAACAGCAACCATCTGCAACACCAGGGGCGTAAACAACTGACTCTGATTGGAAACCCTCAGCATGGATTCCCCCGCTTCGACCCCACGGCGCATGTTGACGATTCTGTCGTGCATATAGCTGTTGTCTACGGCATCGGCCACCAAGCTGAGCGCCTGAGTCATTGGCACTCCGGCCCCCAACATCATGGCAAAACTGCGGCAATAACGGGCCAGAGTCGAGCGTTCGATTATGGAACCCACCGCTGGAATATGCAGTTTCCAGCGATCCCACTGTTTTTCGCCCTTCTCGGTTCTATGCCAATAACGCACCCCGAGTACAGTTACCACCAACCCCACCAGCATCAAGGGCCAGTAATTGACAAACAGGTTGGAAGTACCGATAAGCAGCCGGGTCGCCCAAGGCAATTCGGCACCGAAGCGGGAAAACATTTCAGCGAACTTGGGGATCACCATAATATTGAGGATCACCAGTGCCAGTGCCACCGCCAACAGAACAAACATGGGATAACGCATGGCAGACTTGATCCGTCTGCGGGTTTCCTGCTCCCGCTCGATATAACCGGACAACTGCAGAAAAGCATCTTCCAGTTTGCCCGTGTTCTCTCCCACATGAACCATGGAGACGAACAAGGCGTCGAACACATCCGGATGGTGGTTCATTGCCGACGACAGCGGCCGTCCGGAGGTCAACTGTTCAGAGACATCTTGCAATGCCTCTTTCATCCGCTTGGAGTGGGTGGTCTCCGCCAGCCCGGCAATGGCTCGCAGAATAGGAATGCCGGAGCGGGTCAGGGAGTACATCTGCCGGGTAAATATCTGCAGCTCATCCAGGCCAACCCTACGCTTGAGCAAACCTTTGAGACTGAGATCCGGGCCCGGCTTGAGCTCAACGAGCTCCAGCGGGATCACAGCTCTGGCCAGCAACAGATCGGCCGCCACGCTCTCTGAGGCAGCATCCAATTGTCCCTTGACCTGTTCACCGCGGGCATCCCGGCCCCGATAGGCATAGAGCGGCATAATCAGACCTCATCCCGTTCCATCATCTCGGCCGCCAACGGCACTTGAGACTCGGAGACATCTTCCACCAGCTTGGCGACCTCTTCTATGGTCGTCAGGCCGCTGCGTAAATATTCCAGAGCCGATTCAGCCAGCGGGGTAAACTGTTCGCTGGCGTAAGCGGCACGGGCAAACTCATGGGGATTACCGCTGCGCATCGCCTCTATCATGGTTTCATCCAGTTCGAGGATCTCAAACACCCCAATACGACCGCGATAACCTGTGCCGGAGCAGCTCTGACACCCTGTGCCCACTCTGAGCCTGGCATCGGAAAAGTCGCGCTTGCTGATACTCTGGAGCCAGACCCTGTCCTGCGGCGTGAGCTGATAATCGGTGGCGCAGTTCTTACACACCCGCCGCACCAGGCGCTGGGCTATGATGACCCTGAGGGCACTGGCCACCAAATAACTGGCCGCCCCCATATCAAGCAAACGCAGGGCACTGGTAATGGCATCATTGGTGTGCAGGGTCGAGAGCACGAAGTGACCTGTCAGGGCACCGCGCAAGCCGATTTCGACGGTTTCCTGATCCCGCATCTCCCCCACCATTATGATGTCGGGATCCTGGCGCAGGGTGGTGCGCAGTACATTGGAAAAATCCAGGCCTATCTTGTGATTGACCTGCACCTGGTTGATCCGCGGCAGTTGGTATTCCACCGGATCTTCCACGGTAATGATCTTACTCTCAGCCTTGTTCAGCTCACTGAGAATGCCGTAAAGAGTGGTTGTCTTACCCGAACCTGTAGGGCCTGTGACCAACAACATGCCGTGGGGGCGTTTTATCTGCCGCCGTACCCGCTCGAGAATATGCGGCGGCATTCCGGTTTCATTCAGGGTCAAGAGCCCTGCCGATTGGTCCAACAGCCGCATCACCACAGACTCGCCGTGATAGATGGGCATGGTAGACATACGCACATCTATCTGATGGCCTTTGATTTCAATATGAAAACGGCCATCCTGGGGCAAACGTTTTTCCGAGATATCCAAGCCGGCCATCAGCTTGAGCCTGAGCACCAGCGCTGCGGCAATATTGACCTCTTTGAGCACATTTTCCTGCAACAGACCATCCACCCGCTGGCGGATCCTGAGCGACTTGTCGCCGGGTTCAATGTGAATGTCCGAGGCGCGGATCTGTACCGCATCCTCGAAAATCGACTGCAACAGCTTAACCACTGTGGTTTCGTTGTCGCTGTCACCTTCGGTCAGACTGGCGAGATCGAACTGATCATCGGCGGCGTATTCTTCCTCCAGCTTGCCAGCCATCTGGGCAATGTGGCCGGTGCGGCGATAGAGGTTATCAAAAGCATCGAACAGCTGCTGTTCCTTCACCACCGCCAGTTTCAGGCGTCTTGGTGCCAATAGCACATCCAATTCATCCAGCGCCTGCAGATCGGCAGGATCGCTCATGGCCACCAGCACGGAATCCTTGTCGGCTTCAATCACCAGAGCCCGAAAACGCCGCGCCTGCACTTCGGACAAGAGGTTGACCACCTCGGCAGGAATGGGGCGTTTGCTGATATCGATAAAGGGAATATTCAACTGATGCGAGAGAAACTGCAGCAGCTGCTCCTCGCTGATAAAGTCCATGTCTATCATGGTGCGCCCCAGCTTGCGGCCGGTTTGCTTTTGTTGTGACAGCGCGTTTTGCAGCTGCACCTCGCTGATAATCTGCTCCTGTACCAGGAGATCACCGAGGCGCATTTTCAACTTGGGTTTCACTGGCGGCCTCCTATCTGGGCGAGTCGGTTTTCTATGTAATCACGGGCATCCGCGGACAAGCCCTGGCGCTTGAGTGCTTCCTGGTAACTGGCCTTGGCAGCGTCATAATCACCACTCGCATCCTGGGCATAGGCCAGCCCCAACCACCAGCGTCCCTGAGAGGCATCCTGCCGGATCAGGCTAAGATAACTTTGTTGTACCAAGGGCCAATCCTTGAGGCTTTGGCCAATTTCCGCCTGCAGCAGCCATTTCTCGCGCCCAAGCTCGCTGCCATCGGCTATCTGTTGCAAACTGGCGAGCGCCAGAGGTAACTCGCTGCGAGCCTTCTGCACCCGGGCCAGCAACAGCCAAAAGGTCGGTTGCTGCGGATAGCTTTCGGCGCCTTGACGCAGCAGTACTGCCGCCTTGTCCAATTCACCGCGGCCATAAAACAGCGCCGCCAGCTCCTGGCGGGCGTTGTGATTGGCATCATTCAAACGCAAGGCTTCGGCATAGGCCGACATTGCCTTGTCCAACTGCCCCAGTTCCTTAGCCTGTTGTCCCTGTTGCCATTTCTTTTGCGACAGCTCTGCCGGGGTCAGAGATACCTGAGTCACGCTCATTTTCGCCTGGCTTGGCTTGGCAGCCCCAGATGTGGATTGGGTTATCCTGCCGCTCTCATTGGGGCTGGGCTTCTGATCCAAGCCTGACTTTTCATTGCGACCAGGTCTTTCTATTTGCACTGACTGAGCCGGCTCTTGTCCAGCCTCCAGCCCGAGCTGCTCTTCCTTGACTGCCAAACGTTCGGCAACAGCACTGGTTTCAAGGCTGTCATCGGCCCGGCTTGATTTTAAGTTGCCTGTTTCTGAGCCATACATTTCCGGGCTTTTTGTTTCAAAGGCTGAGCCTTGAGCATTCAAGCCCGTATCAGGAACTTTGGATTGTTCACTTGGAGCCAGGCTCTTGCTGGGAAGTTGCAGCGCCGAGTTCTGCGCCTCAGGCTCCAAACTTAATCTATCGCTGCCATCGGCAGCGCTTGAGACTACTTTCGGCTGCGGTCGATTACGGCCCGTGGGCCCCGGCTCATACGGCACTGTCTGCAATGGCTCTGCTCGGTCACCACTTTGGTTTTGGATTTGAGAAGCGCTTTGACCGCCACCTCCCAAATAACCGCCCAGCCATAACCCCAGCGCCAACAGAATGATGCCAAGCAGCGTGCCACCCAGCAGCAACCACCAGGGATTGGCCGCCGCTTGACTGGCCTGCCCCGCCGGCACATGAGCTAAGTTGTGGGGCTGCTGGCGTTTATCCAGGTCCTTGAGCATCTGATTGACCACACTCATAACCAGACTCCCTTCATGGCATAAACCCCGACCGAGGCGCCTACTGAAGTAAGGAGCAGTGCCAGAGTCGGCCAAAGCCAGCGCCAGTTCGAAGTACGGGAAGCATCTTCGGTATCCTTGATGGCGCCCTTGATATGCGCCGTTTTCACTTGCTGTTTGCCTTCACCGAAACAGAGCAGCAGCGCCTTGTGCGCCAAAATATTCACCAATCTGGGGATCCCTCTGGCAGCCACGGCGATACGTTTACTGTCTGCGGCGCTGAATAACGCCGGCCCCTGATAGCCGGCCACCGCCAATCTATGGCGCAGATAGGCATAGACTTCATCCCGGGTCAGCGGCCGCAAGCGATAACTGAAGGTGATCCTCTGGCGTAACTGTCGAAACTCTTGTTGCGCCAGGCGCGAATCCAGTTCGGGCTGGCCGAAGATCACCACCTGCAGCAACTTGCGGCTCTCAGTTTCCAGATTGGTCAACAGCCGCAAGGCTTCAAGACTCTCATCCGGCAAGGCCTGGGCTTCATCGAGCAACAAAACAATATTGAGCCCCTGGGCACTGAGCGCCAACAGCTGCTGCTGGATAAGACCACTGAGTTGCTGCTGATCTTTAATATCATTCACGGCAATCCCCAGCTCCTCGGCAATCGCCAGCCTGAGTTCTGCCGGGGTCAAATAAGGATTGGGCAACCAGGCGCAGCGAAACTGCTGCGGTAACTCGTTGAGCAGTTTGCGGCACAGCAATGTTTTGCCGGTTCCCACTTCGCCGGTGACCTTGATAAAACCTTCACCGGTTTGCAGCGCCACCTGCAGCACCTGCAAGGCCTCCACATGGGGAGCCAACCCCAGGAAAAATCCTGTATTTGGGGTCAGGGCAAAAGGCATGCTCTGGATGCCAAAATGCTGCAGATACATAGAAGCAGCTATTCCTGTGGATACCAGCGGTCAAGCAAGCTCTGAGAGCGTTGCAGTTCTTTTTGCCAGGTGCCATCAACTACCACGGTCGGCTTGAGCAAAATCACCAGCTCTGTCTTGCGCTTTAACTTACTGCGGTTGGTAAAGGCTTCACCGATAAATGGTATATCGCCCAGCAGCGGCACCTTGGATACCACTTCGGTATTCTCGCTCTTCATCAGGCCGCCAATCACCACCACATCACCGGAAAGCGCCTTGATGACAGTATCAGACTCACGGATTTCACTCTGGGCCAAGGGCAGATCCAACGAAGAGTCACTTATCTTGATGCTCTTTTTCTGCTCTTTCACATCTGTGACCGAAGGATGTACATGCAGCAAGACACTGCCATCTTTGTCTATTTGGGGCGTTACATCCAGAGCGATTCCCGAGAAGAAGGGCGTCAGCTCCACCTCAGGTGATGTCACCGGTGTAGTGCTGGCCACTGTGGTAGAGGAGACATCCGTAACAAAGTATTCGTCACGGCCAACTTTGATCACCGCCTTCTGGTTGTTGGACGCTGTCACCCTGGGGCTGGAGAGCACATCGACATCGCCTTGGGTATCCAGCAGAGTGATCATGGCGGTGAAATCCGTACCCTTGAGTGATAAAGAGGTCACCCCTCCTATGGCCTCAGTGATCTGATCGCCAAACGAGCCCTCGCTGGTGCCAAAATTAACCTTGGTGTTACCGTCGGCCAAAGCGCTGCCAAGCACATCCTGCCACTGGATCCCCTGCTGGTAACCATCGGAGAGGGTCACTTCGAGGATCTTGGCTTCCAGAATAACCTGCCGCTGCAAATGGCTCTCGGCGGTGGAGAGGAAACTGCGGATCTGCCGCAGCTCGTCCGGATTGGCTCTGACGGTTACCAAGCCAGCCTGGGGAGTGACCACTACAGAGCGGCCGTCGCCACTGCTGCCGAGAATCGATTCCAGGGTCTTTTGCAGCTCGCCCCAGAAATCTGTCTTGGTGCGGGAACTGATGAAGGTGCCGTTGGTGTTATTGCTGTTCTGGTCGTTGCCGTTGTTGTTACTACGGTTATTGCTGAAATTGCTGTTATTGCCGTTGTTCAGGCCATTATTGTTGAGGTTGTTATTGCTGTTGTTGTTATTGTTGTTGTCAGAGATCCTTCCCGAGCTGACCGAAGTCAGCGACAGACCGATACGCTCCATATAGAGGTAATTGACCGGGAAAGTCTCGGTTCTCAGGCCTGCCGGATAGACCCTCAGGATCCGTCCTTCCCGGCTGATCTCATAGCCGTAAATGTCCTGTACCACCTGCAAGGCTTCACTCAGGGTCACGCCCTTGAGCGATAAAGAGATATTGCCGCTCACTTGCGGGTGCACAGCCACACTGAAGGGAGTGCCTTCCACCAGACTCGGGAAAAACACCTTGGCATCGACATCATTGGCCGAGACATCAAAACGCCGCTCGGTCTGCATAGGTGCGGCCAGCCCGGCCAGAAGACCATCGGCATTCAACTCTTGCTGCACACCGGGAGGCAAGCTGGCCGGAGGAGGCACCGCTGCCCTGGCATTTTGCTGCGCCATGGAATCGCGCAGCGCCTCTTTGGAGGCGGCTGGGTTGGGCCTATCCGTGGTTTGGCAGGCCGCCAGGCCCAGAGCCAACAACGGCAGCATATAGGCGAGTCTGGTTTTCATTAATGTTTTTCCTTGCGCTCGGTAATCGCTTGAAACAGATAGAGTCGGCGACCATCGGCCAGCAAAACACTGTCCTGATCGATACGGCTTAACACCACCCCTTGAATCCTGTCTCCCTGGCGGTAAATTTGGTTATTAATCACGGCCCGCCTGCCCTGAGGTCCGCTGAGCAGGCTGCTCAGTATCAGGCCCTGTCCTCCCTGCTCCTTGGCTGGCAAATTTACCCCCTGTGCCGGCATGGTAGGGTCCCGCAGGCTGGCTGCTGCCAGACCCTGGCTGCAGAGCATCGCCAATAAAATTAAGCACTTAGCTGGATGATGCCACACTGATAAAGTCCTCATTGATGCTGAGCGTGTATAACTCAAGTTGCACACTGGCCTTGGGATACTCAGACACCCGGTAATCCAGGCGCTTCCAATAGAGCTTGTCCGGCATGTTTTCCACCGCTTGCACAAACTTGAGCACGGCGAAATAGTCGCCTTCAAACTCCAGCACTATGCCGTGACTATAGAGATTCATCTGCTGCTCATCGTCCTTACCCACCACCAGCAAAGGTGTTGGGGCGACAGACTTGAAGCCGGTCAGCTGTATTCCTTGCACCCGTTCCAGCAAGGCGGTAAGCAATGATGGCATATAGCTGGCGGGCACCATGTCGACCATCTGGCGGTCCAGTTGTTGATCCAACGCGGCGATATCACGATTGACTTGCCCCAAGCGGGCCTTAAGCGGCGTATCAGGGTCTTCCGCTAGGCGTTGGCGATAGAGCTCCAGCTGTTGCTGACTGAGTTTGATGCTACTCTGGCCGGCATGCAGGCGTTGCAGATTGCTCTGGCGCTCCAGCCAGAAAGACTCCAGCGGCAGATACAGCAGAAACAGCAGCAATAACAGGCTGACTCCCGCCACCATGATCCTCTCTCTTTGACTCAAACCATCAAAGGCTTGGCCCAGACGCCGAAGGAAATTCATTTCTTCACCTCCCGGGCTTCACTGGTCAGGACGAAGGCCAGTGGCTGGCCTGGCTCCCGAGCCATGGTCATGGAAGCAAACGAGCGCCCTCTCAGACTCTCTGTTTGTTTGAGCTTGTCTATCCAGCGCGGCAGACTCTGCGGATATTGGCCGAAACCTTCAAACTCCAGCTTGTCTTCTTCAAGTTTGATGCGGCTCAGCCACACGCTGCCATCGGACACTTGGGCCAACTCCTGCAGCACAGGCGCAAAGCCCTTGGACGTCATGCGCTCCCGCTGCCCAAGCTCGGTCAACAATAAACCCTTGAGCTCTCGCTCCTGAGTACGACGCTCCAGCTCAATGACCAGCTCGGCACTAGGCTGACGCTTGGCCAATTCGGCTTCCAGTTGTTGTTTTTGGCTCTCCAAGGCCTGGCGCTGCGACTCGACCTCAAGCAACTGCCTGGACACTTGCGTTTGCTGCCACCATCCCAAGCCGATAAGTGAGAGTCCCAGTAACAAGAACACACCAGCAATAACCAGCAAACGAACAAAACTGAGCCTTAGCCTGGGAGGCAAGAGTGAAGACGAATAGAGATTGATCCGGGTCTTGCTCATTTGCTACCCCGCTCCAGTTCCAGATAGCTGAGCTCAGCCATTTTCATACCGACATCCATGCCATTGACCGGACGCACCTGCTGGTTAAAGTTACTGGACACAAGTTGCGCCAGGGCATCGGTTTGCCCCTGAACCATGATTTCAATCGAGGCTACCGGCGCTTGTCTGAGCTGGCTTTCAAAAAAGTCCATCGAGCGCTGGATCTCCAGGCTGAGGGTATCGGCAACGCCGAACCCCAAGGATTCGGCATCGGTCTGGTGCAGTTCGGCGAATCCGCGAATGCGCCGCTGCATGTAGAGTTCACCCTCGCGCACCACAGTGAGCAGTAACTCCTGCCCGGGAATTTGGCTGATCACCAGCCTGGCCATAGGGTCTTGGCCAAAGAGGTTAGTGGGCAGTAACTCTTCGATGCTGATCCCCACCAACTCCATACCGGCCTTGTCTATTCCCTGGGCCAAAGCAGATAGGCTGCTGCGGGAGCAAACCACCACATTGAGTTTGTCACTGCTTTTAATTGGTGATTCGAAGTAGTCCAGACGGATATCGGCCGGCGGCGTGCTGACCATGTCCTTGACCGCCCAAACCAGCGCTTGAGCCATCTCATCGGCTTCTACCTTGGGCCGGTCGGCGCTCAGGAGTTGATAATGACCAAAGCCCAACGCCAACTGCAGTTTCGAGGGGCCAAAGTCGGCATAGATAGCGGAAAACAGTGCATTCCAGTCATCTTTTTGCAGTGAATAGCTGTGGCAGAGTGCGCCTTGGCTGTCACTGCCGGGGCGAAAGACCCAGGCGTGATTGGCCGCGAGGAAGATGCCGGTAGCGATGCCGGATTCGGACGAGCCAAAGCTAAAAAGACGACTGATGAATGACTTGTTCGTCATAGGTAACCCTGAGTCCCTGTGAAAGTGGTTGGCCTGACCTCGGCCTTAAGGTTAACAACTTGCTGCAACCTTAAAAATTAAGTCAATATTTTGGCGTATCCATTCTAAACACTAATCACTTCATTTTATAGGCAAATATTCTCAAACTGAGAACTGCTCTTAAAGATAGGCTCACCCATGCTGATAAACAAGTCAAACGAATACAAGGCTTGTACTCTTGCTCAGGCGCTGGCCGGCATAGGCTCGCTGAACCAGCTGCCCTGAGCGGCGCTGACGCCGAGTATTCTCAAAGTCTGCCACTCTTCGAACAGCTCCACGCCTTCGGCGCAAACCTGTACTTCGGTGCGGTAGAGTCCACCTATCAAGCTGCGAACAAACAGCTGATTTTCGGGCCGTAAATGGATTTGCCGCACTATGGATCTGTGCAGTTTAATCAGCTCGAACCCCGTGTCCTGAATATACTGGGTGCTGATCACCTGCTGCCCCACATGATCGACACACAGGCGCGCGCCCATTTTGCGGATCATTTGCAGCCTGGAGGCTATCTTCTCCTGATTGGGCGCCGCGATATCCTCACTGACCTCGAAGATCAACCTGCCGGTCAGATCCCGGTATTCCAGCAAGGTGGTACGCAGCCAACGGATAAAGGCGCGGCTCATCAGCGAATCCAGGCTCAGGTTGATGCTGAAACAAACCTTCTTGTCCGGCTCACTCGGCAGCAACTCAAACAAGACTCTTTCCAGAGTCTGGCGCTCAATTTGCGGCATCAGCCCACATTTAACCGCCATAGGCAGAAATAGGGTCGCCCGCACCAGATTGCCCTCGGGATCTCTGGCCCGGGTGAACACCTCTCTATGGTGCAGTTTGCCGTCACAATCCATCACTGGCTGGGTATAAGCGAGAAAACGCTTGTTGACCAAGGCCATTTCCAGAAAGCTGCGCCAGCGCACCGAGCCCTTGGCAAACTCCTGATCCACCGCGCCCTTGTCATACATAAACCAGGTATTGATCCCCTGCAGCTGAGCCGCTCTCAGGGCCATTTCCGCCTCTTCCAGCAACTGTTGCTGACCATCGCCCACCTTGAAGTAAGCGCCGCCGAGATGATAGAAGTTGTCGGCGTTGTCCAGCTTGGGCAACACTTGGCTTTGGCAGACTTTCAGCAGCCGGATCGCCAGTTGATCGGCCTCCGCCAGGGAAATCTGGGTCACCACTATTGCAAACTGGTTATGGGAACGGCGGGCAAAGAAACTGTTGGGCTGAGACTGCAGTATCTGGCTGATGCCGTTGACGTTTTGTCTTAGCAGCTCCAGCGTCAGGCTGTCTCCCAGCTGTTGCTGCAGCAGATCCAGATCCTCCAGCTCCAACAGATAAAGCACCCCATGGGCTATCATGCCCTGTTCATTGCTCAGGGCATCGAGGCGGTTCTTGAGAAACAGGCGGTTACCTATGCGGGTGTCGGGATCCAGGAAAGTATTGCTGCGGATAAACTTGTCAAATCTGGCCCGCTCTTTCTGGGCATCGGCCAGCTCTTCCAGCAAGCGACTTAGGGCACGGTTAATCAATCTGGGTTTACCCTTGCCCGGCATCGCCAGCGCTTTTTCATGCTCACCCAAGAGGATTAAACGGCTGCGCTGTGCCAGCTCTTCAATCCCCTCCAGTTGCCGCGAATACCAGAGATAACCGAAACGGACAAACGCCAGCACGGCACCCACGCCGACCAGAATGATCAAGACTTCGTACCAACCTGGTCTGTGCTGGGAAAACGGCTGCGGCAGTTCCAGCTCCATGCGGATACCCGGGTTGTTCTTCAGCTGTGACTGATAACGCACCAGGTTTTCTGTGCCTATATTGCCTTTATATTCAAACAATAACTTGTCGTAATGCCAGAGCTTAAAGCTGGCGGCGTTGTAGGCAATCAACATGGGAGGCAGCCAGGACTCCAGTTCCCAATTGCTGCTGGGTTGGTACTGGTTGCTCAGCATGGTTTCCAGCTCCGTGACCTTCTGTTGCTGGAACTTGTAGGTCAGCTGCAGGAAACTCATCATGGCACAGAGCAGAAACACAAATGCCACTGTCGTCAGCGACAAGAGCCAAAAACTGGTGAGTTTTTTTGTGAGAATTCGGGTGAGTTTCATCGAGGGCGATCCTGCCAGTCTTCTTATTCTTCTAAGTATTGAGCCGCCTCACTGCGGGAACTCAGTCTGTTGATTATTCAGCAGCCATACGCAAAAGGCAACCGACAAGCTGCACAGCACGGCAAATGCCCCGTCTGCCTTGCAGAAACAACAAAGGGGCCAAACAAGGCCCCTTGGGAATAAAACTGCTATCAGACTTCCGGGTATTGCGGCAGTGTGTCTATCTGAGCAACCTGAGAGTCTATGGCTGCTTGCGCCACAGCCTTGGCGACTTTGGGCAACAATCTAGGATCCATAGGCTTGGGCAGCACATATTGCGGGCCGAAACTCAACTCGCTGACATTGGGGTAAGCCGCCAACACAGATGCTGGCACAGGCTCCTTGGCCAGTTCAGCAATGGCATAAACCGCGGCTATCTTCATCTCATCATTAATGCGGCTGGCACGCACATCCAAAGCGCCACGGAAAATGAATGGGAAACAGAGCACATTGTTGACCTGGTTGGGATAGTCGCTGCGACCGGTTCCCATGATCAAATCGCTACGTATCTCATGAGCCAGTTCAGGCTTGATCTCAGGATCCGGGTTGGAGCAAGCGAAGATCACCGGCTTCTCGGCCATCATAGCCACTTCCTCGGCGCCGAGAACATCAGGGCCAGACAGCCCCAGGAACACGTCGGCCCCCTTGATCACATCCTGCAGCGTGCGCTTGTCTGTGTTGTTGGCAAACAGTGCCTTGTACTCGTTGAGATCTTCACGACGAGTATGGATTACGCCCTTTCTATCCAGCATGTAGACATTTTCACGCTGGGCTCCACACTTGACCAGCATGCTCATACAGGCGATGGCCGCTGCGCCTGCGCCCATACAGACAAACACCGCCTCTTCCAGTTTCTTGCCCTGGATCTCGAGGGCATTGATCATCCCGGCGGCAGTAACGATTGCCGTGCCGTGCTGGTCGTCGTGAAACACAGGAACCTGGCAGCGCTCGATCAGCTCACGCTCAATTTCAAAGCACTCAGGCGCCTTGATGTCTTCCAGGTTGATACCGCCAAAAGTGTCGGCAATCGCTTCGACTGTATGAATAAACTCTTCAGCTGTGCGGTGTTTTACTTCGATATCTGTGGCGTCGATATTGGCAAAGTGCTTGAACAGCAAAGCCTTTCCTTCCATTACCGGCTTGGATGGCAAGGGGCCTAGGTTACCCAGCCCCAGAATGGCGGTACCGTTGGAAATCACGGCAACCGTGTTGCCCTTGTTGGTGTATCTGTACGCATTGGCAGGATTGGAAGCGATTTCACGTACCGGCTCTGCCACCCCCGGGCTGTACGCCAGCGCCAGATCCATACTGGTCTCGGCGGGCTTGGTCAGCGTCACTGCGGTTTTGCCTGGAACGGGGAACTCATGGTAATCGAGCGCTTTTTGACGGAAATCTGTCATTTTTAAATCCTGAAATGCGGAATGATATTAAGTAAAAACCGTACAAACACAGGTCTGGATCACTGCAGAACTTCCTCTACAGTGACTCAAATCACAAGGCGCTAAAGATACGCGAAAAGGCACTGTTTTAAAACAGTGAGATAGAAATTTTCCGCTTAAGTCAGGCATTTTGCTTCTAAGGGGGATTTTCCAAACTTATCTGTGATGGATGAGTGGCGATTATCTGCCATTTTTTGTAGGAAAAATACAACTTACCCCGCACTATAACGGCTCTTTTAAGCGAGTTCAGCGCTAAAAGGTTGCTAAAATTACCAGATCCGGCCTGAGGTATGCCGACATAGAAGTTATTATCCAGAATAAGCCACAAATACTGTCCCTTTCTTTCAAAATCTGTCACCACACCTCTGACCAGCCGATACTGATTTAAATCCTGCTGGCCGATAGCCGAAACCGCCTTGGGGGCATAGTCGTCAAACACCCACAAACCTGTACTCTGAGTTCGTGCTTGCTGCTCCAGCTTGGCAAAGCATTCCCAAAACGGATGTTCCTGATAGACCCTGGCCATGGCAAAACCCTGTTGCAGCAGTTCCTGCTGCAACAATAAACCATCCGGAGTAAAGACATAGGCCAGAGTGCGACCATAGGGATCCAGCTTGGTTGGGCCAAACATCAGCGCCAGCTCGTCCCCCGCTTTGAGCTTAGAGGCGACAAAGGCCCTGGCCTCCAGACTGTAGCGCTGAGAGAGACTGGGATACTGATGATCTATCTCGGGGGCATTGACACCTATCAAGCGTATCAGGCGGCCATCTTTGAGTGTAAGGGTATCGCCATCATTGATATAGGCGAGTGTAACCTTTTCGCTGGCAGTATAGGGAATGCACAGATTGCCGCTTGTGCTGGCCTGCGCCAATCCCAAAGACAGCAAACTGCCCAGCAGCAACAGACATTTAATTATGCATGAATGACGCCCAAAGCCAGATCCTGAGTTAGTACTGTGCCATTGAGATATCATGGCGCCTCCCTTGGCTGTAATTGCCTCTTGGCTGAGTGGAATCACGGTCAAAATCCTTTTTAACTCTTAACGTTGCCCCCTAGCCCCGGGTCAAGGTGATATCCGAAACATAACCGTGGGCACAACTTTGCAAGGCCTGACTGAGCATGGCTGCGGCTTCATCGGCAGTCATAAAGCTCGACGTATCCACCAATTTACCGCTGCTGGGCCAGAACCCGGTTGCCATTCCGCCGGGGTAGACAGCTATCAGTTTTATCTTGCTGCCCTTGAGTTCCAAGCGCAGGGACTCCAGCATGCCTCTGACGGCCCATTTTACCGCGCAGTAACTGCTCTCTCCGGCCTTGGGTTGCAGCGCCGCGGTAGACATGACAATCACCAGTGTCATGGACTCTTGCCGCCAACGGGCCAACATGGCTCTGAGCAGCAACAGAGTGGACAGCAGATTATTGTCGATAAGGGTCTTTATCTCGACCGGTGACTGAGTTTCCAGGTTACCGAAGCGGCCGCTGCCGGCACAGTGCAGCAGCATTTCGGGGGCCTCGCCCAAGGTATCGAGCAGAGCCTCAATCGCTTGCGGATTGGTTAAATCTGTGGCTTGGCAACTGACACCAGGCAACTCTGCCGCCAATTGTTGCAGCCTCTGTTCGCTGCGGCCGGTTAACAACAAGGACGCACCTTCAGCATGATAATGCCTCGCCAGCGCTGCCCCCAAGCCACTGCTGGCCCCGGTGATCAATTTCATTTGCTTTGTTCTCCGACTTCAGATGGGGACTGTGACAGAGGCCGATAGGTTTGGCTTTGCCAGTCAAATTGATAGGTTTTGCCCTGCCATTGATACAAGGTGCGATTACCCTGTTGTATCACCCTGGCATTGGCCGGTAGGCTGGCACGACTCCCTGTATCGGCCAAGGTTTCAAAGTGAGTCGTTACTCGCTGCGGTGGCGCCACTACCACAGGCTCCGGCTTGGGTTGCCTGCGATATACATAGGGGCGCTGCCAGCGATCTCTGTACCAAGGATCATCCCACTGCCAACGATTCCACGGGTCGTAGCGCCAGGGCGATAGCCAGGGATTGTTAACGCCCCAATACAGGCCCCAATGACTTCGTGAGCCATGGTTATGCCGGCGGTTGTCATCTCCTCTATGAATATCACCCTGATAGTGGCGCTCGGCATGGGAGTTATCCCTGGCAGCAGCCACCAGTGGCAAACTCATCAGTATCAGACTCAGGAAAAATGCTCGTTTCATATAGCCTCCAGGCTTCAAGGCCCGCAGCTTTCATGCTACTACGGCTGGCGCCCGGATTCATCAGTGAATCGCAGGAGAAATAAAGATGACTCAGCGTGCATTCAGCCAAGGGGCGCCTGTTTGTCTCTGCTCCCCCATGCGACAGCAGTTAACCGCTGCCGGGATTAATGCTATAGTGCGCGCCATTAATGCATTCGGCAGCGAGGCTATTTCCACATGAGTTTTAAGGATTTACGCAGTTTTATCGATCACCTCGAGAGTCAGGGTGAGCTCAAGCGTATCAGCTATCCGGTTGATCCTTATCTTGAAATGACCGAAATAGCCGATCGGGTGCTGCGTGCCGGTGGCCCGGCCCTGTTGTTTGAAAATCCCAAGGGCAAACAGATGCCCGTGCTGGTGAACCTCTTCGGTACTCCGAAGCGGGTCGCCATGGCGTTGGGCAAGGATGATCCCATGGCACTGCGGGACGTGGGCGAACTGCTGGCGTTTCTCAAGGAGCCCGAGCCCCCCAGGGGCTTCAAGGATGCCATTGCCAAGATCCCCATGTTCAAGCAAGCGCTGAACATGCCGCCCAAGACAGTGCGTAACGCCCCTTGCCAAGAGGTGGTGTTGCAAGGCGATCAGGTCGACCTGACCGCCTTGCCCATTCAGCACTGCTGGCCCGGCGATGTTGCACCACTGGTGACCTGGGGTTTGACCATCACCAAAGGGCCGAGACAGAAACGCCAGAATCTGGGGATCTACCGCCAGCAACTGCTGGGCAAAAACAAGCTGATCATGCGCTGGCTGTCACACAGAGGCGGGGCGTTGGACTTTGCCGACTTCAAGCAGCAGCACCCAGGTGAAAAATATCCTGTTGTAGTGGCTCTGGGCAGCGACCCTGTCACTATTCTCGGCGCCGTCACGCCAGTGCCCGATGCCATGAGTGAATATGCTTTTGCCGGACTGCTGCGCGGTGAGCGCACCGAAGTGGTCAAGGCCTTGAGTTGCGATCTGGAAGTGCCGGCCACCAGTGAGATCATTCTCGAAGGTTATATCGATCCCGAAGAGATGGCGGTGGAAGGCCCCTACGGTGACCACACAGGTTATTACAATGAAACCGACAGTTTCCCTGTGTTTACCGTGACCCATATCAGTCACAGAAAAGACGCCATCTACCACAGCACCTACACGGGAAGACCACCGGATGAACCGGCCATGCTCGGGGTTGCCCTCAATGAGGTCTTCGTTCCTATCCTGCGCAAGCAGTATCCGGAAATCGTCGACTTTTACCTGCCACCGGAGGGTTGTTCCTACCGGATGGCGGTGATCTCCATCCGCAAACAATATCCCGGCCATGCCAAGCGGGTGATGATGGGGGCCTGGTCTTTCCTGCGTCAGTTTATGTATACCAAGTTTATTGTCATAGTTGACGAAGACGTGAATTGCCGCGACTGGCAGGACGTTATCTGGGCCATAACCACTCGGATGGATCCCAGCCGCGACACTGTGATGATAGACAACACACCCATTGACTATCTGGATTTCGCGTCACCCGTGGCGGGACTGGGATCCAAGATGGGCCTGGATGCCACCAATAAGTGGGAAGGTGAGACCAACCGCGAATGGGGCACCCCAATAGTGATGGACCAAGAGGTTAAACAGCGAGTGGACGAGATTTGGGAGCAGTTGGGCATAGAAGACCAAGCTACCCTATAATCCGCAATAACTGCTTTAGCCATTATTAAAATAAGCCTTCAACAGAGAGGTAAAAAGGAAGTTCGATGAATAGCATCCGCTGTAAGATAGAGAAAGTTGCCCCATTCAATGACGCTGTGTACCAAGTATTGCTGCGCCCCGAAAAACCGCTGGAGTTCAAGGCCGGTCAATACCTGTGTGTGGTAATGGGTGAGAAAGACAAGCGTCCCTTCTCCATAGCTTCGGCTCCCGGCAGCGAACTCATAGAACTTCACATAGGCGCAGCCGTCAGCGAGAGCTATCCCATGCAAGTGGTCGAGCGGCTGAGAAATAACAGCCATATCGATATCGAAGCTCCGGGCGGCGAAGCCTTCCTCAGACACCAGAGTATCAGGCCCAGACTGCTGGTTGCCGGTGGTACAGGCTTCTCCTATATCAAGAGCCTGGTAGAGCAGCAAATCGCCCTGGGGCAAAAGGTTGAAACCCTGCTCTATTGGGGCTGCCGCAATCCTGAAGCCATGTACTACGAAGCCATCGCCAGAGAGTGGCATCAAGCGCACCCTTGGTTGCACTTCGTGCCGGTAGTAGAACAGGCCGAGGCCGACTGGCAAGGGAAACAGGCCAATCTGCTGGCGCAGATACGCTCGGACTTTGTCAGCCTGGTGGGCTATGACATCTATATTGCCGGTCGTTTCGACATGGTCGGTGCCGCGCGGGAGCTGTTCCGCGAGATGGGACTGGATGAAGCCCACCTCTACGGCGATGCCTTCGCCTTTATCAAATAACTGTCTTCATCATTATCCAATAATGGCCGCTGCCAGCGGCCGCTATTTTTTGCCACCATTAATGTGTGTCAGCTCTCATCCACCGGGGTGCACAGTCCCAGCGCTCTGACATAGAATAAACAGATACACAGAAACCCCGGACACAATGGAGTTCCCATGAGTCATCCTCAAGTCACATCACTGAAACTGAAGCGTAAATCCAAACTGCTCGAGATAGGCTTCGATGATGGCAGTCAGTATCAGCTGAGCTGCGAATTTCTGCGGGTTCATTCTCCATCGGCCGAAGTACACGGCCATGGCAACCCCAAGCTGGTGACTCACAAGAAAGAGGTCAACATCAGCGCCATTGAGCCGGTCGGCAATTATGCGGTGAAGCTGGTCTTCGACGACGGCCATGATACCGGCCTCTATTCCTGGCAGATACTGCACCAGCTCTGCACCCAACACACCGAACTCTGGGAACAATATCTGGCTAGGCTGCGTGCCGAAAAGGGCAGCCGTGAAGCCCTGATCAGCATGAATATCAAATATAACTGAGGAAGGTGCGAACAAATTCCACGAGGACTTATTCGTACCTTTGCTAGCGGATCAGCGAGCCCAGAGGCAGCCCGCTGAGCGCCCTGGCATCCTGCTTGGAAAACCAGGTGTCGGGTAATGTCACCTGCTGCCACAGCTCCCGGCACAGCGATTGGCTGTCCTGCCAATTGCCGGCCAACAGCCAAGGCACCAGCAGATCGCCCACATCCGGGTAGTTAATCGGCTCAGGGCTACCCCGTTTGAGCCAACGTTTCACTGTTTGCGGCTCCAGCGTCATCATGCTGTCGGCCGCTGCCAGCAGCTCCAGCGCGGCCACATTCGACAGCTGTTCAAACTGCCCAAGCAAGGGTTTAACCAAGAGCTTTTTACCCAGGGTCAGGGCTTCACTGGCCAGTTCAAATCCGGCATTGGCTATCACCCCACCGCAGCTGGCGAGATCGGCCTTGAAACCTTCACGATCAAAACCATGCCACAGAATATGCTCAGGTAAAGCAACTGGCGCCGCCTGGCTGTGATACACCATAAAACGGTAGTCATGGAAAGGGTGCAATAATTCAGCGATAGCTTGTGGGCTCTCAAACGGCAGATACACCAAAATATCGTGCGAATGTTCCACGGCGCAGCGGCTAACATCGACAAAGGGCGGCAATATCGGATAACCAAAGTGATGCCAGTGACACCCCAATGCCTGATCCACGGGAGCGAAGTTTTCCAGTAACCAGTCGTTGAACCAGGAGTTTCCTACTTTGGGCACAGGGTATTTGAGGGAAGCCTGATGACTAATGCCTATGCTGGGCACCCCCTGACGCCTGGCGGCCCAGGCCGAAACCGGCTCAAAGTCATTGAGCAAGAGATCATAGCCACTGAGATCCAACTCGCGAATGTCTCGCCAAAGCTCAATGGCGGAATTGTGCATCAGTGTCTTGGGGATGCTGACCCGTCCCTTTTGAGTCACAAAGGTCAGCCCGGCACAGACCCGGTAATCGCCGAAGGCCTGCATATCAAAAAACTGCTCCGGCTGGCGACCACTGAAGAAATAATCAACCTGAATATCGTGCTTTGCCAAGGCTTTGGCTACTACTCTGGCGCGACTCAAATGGCCATTCCCTGTGCCCTGAACGCCGTAAAGTATCCGCATTGATAGTCCTTATATCCAAACTACTGCTATGAGAGTGGCACTGCAGCCCAAAAGGGCACCGGCCAAGATATCGAGAGGGTAGTGAACACCGAGAAACACTCTGGAAACCCCAACCAGGCCAGCCCAGATAAATGCTGGCACTGCCAGCTGCGGGTAAATTTGCCATACCGCACTGGCAAACACGAAGGCACCCGCCGTATGGCCGGACGGCAGACTGAATTTGTCAGAGGGCTCAAAGCTGGCCCTGAAGCCCACCAGAACCTGATGACATGGGCGTTTACGGCGAATGGCATTTTTGAGTAACAGGTACAAAGGCAATTCCACTGCATACGCCAACAGCAACAAAGCGAAGAAGCGCTGTCCATCCTGCTCCAGCAACATAAGCAGCGCCAGACACAGGTAGAGCGGACCATTACCCGATGCAGAAAACTTGAGGGCGCTGGCTTCCAGATCATGTTTGCGGCCAAATTGTGTCAGCGCGCGAAAGGTTCGAAGATCGAGTTCAGCAAGGTAGGTAAACATGGCTGAGGCTCCTTCTGTGGACAGTAAGGAGCCGGGTCAAGGGCTCCAATCTGTGTAGCAGTAAAGAGCCTAGTCAAGGGGTGTGACGGACAGGTGACACCTGCCCTAAGCTTTTATGACATCAGGCAGTGACAGTAGCCCGGCCACGATAGATTTTGATCAAATGATAGATGTTGATACAAGCCACAAAAGCGTTCATCCCCGCTACCGGCCAGGCAGAAATAGCTGCACCGTAAATCACAAACAGGGTACAACCGGTAAAGTTGATCCAACGCAGCCAGATAATGTCCTTCATCATCAGTGAAATGGCCACCATGATGGAGGCAAAATAGCCAACGATTTCAACTGTATTAAGAGCTTCCATAAGGCACCTCATTAAGGCCCTCTGCCGTCCATAAGCCTGACGGGGGATCCGTGCCCCTAAAGCAGGTTAAAGTTAAGTAAGTTTGAATGGTGCCAATGCTAACAAAAGTCACAACAGAGTTGTAATAAAAATACGTTATTTAATGAGCCGCATCAAAAAACGCTGCATATATAGACAGGAGTTACGAAATATTACCACGCAAATGTTAACGGAGAGAAAATCCAGCAATACCGTGATTGATAACACTTTTCTTTTCAAGAATCCCTTATATACTGGCACTTAGTGCGTTATCCCGCGGTCTTGTCAGACCCCGCGGTTCAACAGGAGTGTAAATATGGAATACAACACCTCAGAACTTTGTGACATGTACCTGGATGTTGTCGATGTCGTCGAGCCCATGTTCAGCAACTACGGTGGCTGTAGTTCATTTGGCGGCTCCATTAGCACCATCAAGTGTTTCGAAGACAACGGCCTCATTCTCGATGTATTGCAGGACGATGGCGAAGGAAAGGTTCTGCTGGTAGACGGTGGTGGTTCTCTGCGCCGGGCGCTGATCGATGCCTCGATTGCCGAGGTTGCGGTCAACAACAACTGGGAAGGCATTATCGTTTACGGTAGCGTGCGCGATGTCGATGCCCTCGAAGAGCTGGATATAGGTATCCAGGCTTTGGCCTCCATTCCTGTTGGTGCCGATGGTAATGCCATTGGTGAAGTGGACATTCCGGTGAACTTCGGTGGTGTCACCTTCCTGCCGGGCGATCATATCTATGCCGATAACACTGGGGTGATTCTTTCTCCCGAACCTTTGGATATCGACTGATAACGACCTCTGCACAAAAGCCGGCCTCTGCCGGCTTTTTTGTTGCCTTTTGCTCAGCCTCGGCCAGAATAGAGGCTATTCTTGCCCCGTCAGAGAAAGGGATATTCTATGGAACTGCCGCTCTCCCCCATCACGCAAGCCAAGCTGGCTCAATCTTTCAGCCCCAGAGAAGGTGAAACCCGTCTGGGTCAGAAAGTGCGCCTGCTGCCAGGCGCGGCAAGCTATATGGAAGCGCTGACTCAGGCCAAAGCCGCAGGCGCCCGTTTTGCCATTATCGGAATCAAGGAGGACCTTGGGCCCAGGGCTAATCTAGGGCAAGGCGGTGCCAACCAGGCCTTTGACGCCATGTTGCCGGCGCTGCTTAATCTGCAGTCCAACCGCTTTTTAAGTGGTGAAGAATGCCTGCTGCTGGGGGAAATCACCCCGGTTGCCAATGCTGCCAATGATTGTCAGCAACTCAGACAAGAGGTGGAGTCTCTGGATCAGCAGGTCATCGAAGCCCTGACTCCGGTTTTTGCCGCCGGGCTTGAGCCCATCGTCATCGGCGGTGGCCACAACAACGCCTTTGGCTTACTCAGCGCCGCCCGGGCGGCATTATCCAAGCCGCTGGCGGCGGTCAATCTGGATCCTCATTCAGACTTCAGGTTGCGTGAAGGCCGCCACAGTGGCAATGGTTTCAGTTATGCCGCGGCCAACGGCGCCCTGGGGCATTATCACGTGCTCGGGCTGCATGAACTGAAAAACAGTGAAGCCAATCTGGAACAACTTACGGCATTTGGAGGCAGTTGGCACAGCCTGCAGCAGATTTGGGTACGTCGCGAGCTGAGTTTAGAACAGGCACTGAGCGACATTGCCCGCCAGCTGCGTCATACAGGTCTACCGGTCGCCATAGAGCTGGATCTGGATGCCATAACCCAGATGCCATCCAGTGCCTCAACCGTTGCCGGTATTCCGTTGTTGGATGCGGCACATTACGTCAGCCATATGGCGCGCCACACCCCAAGTGTTTATCTGCATCTGGCCGAAGGCGCCCCGGCATGCCACGACGCAGGTTTAGCCGCCGGCTACAAGGCCGTCGGTCAGTGCCTTGCCGAACTGATTTACGCCTATCTACAGGCCAAACAGGTCTGAACACTGCCACACTCTTTTCGCTTTAGCACCGCCAAGCTTGCCCGTGCTCAAATAGGCAGGACGGCTTAGCGAAGTTCAGCCGCAATAGGGAATACTATGGCGGCTGGGGCTATTCACCCCCGGCGGATATTGTGGTCTAATGCGCAGTCTGGCCTGGGGGCCAACAGCATTTTTTACTGCGGCGATCACAGCTTGGCCGCGCAAAGATTCAGCAAGCTGTACCAATAGCTTACACTCGCTGCACTACGAGCTAGTCATAGGAATACACTGATGTCTGAAGACTCACCAAAGAGTACACATTTCGGGTATAAAACTGTCGAAGCCGATAAGAAGGCCGACCTGGTAGCCGGAGTCTTCCATTCCGTTGCCACTAAATACGACATCATGAACGATGTTGCTTCTTTTGGTATCCATAGATTCTGGAAACGCTTCACCATTGAGTGCGCCGGTGCCCGTCCGGGAATGAAGGTGTTGGATCTGGCCGGTGGTACCGGTGATTTGACCGCCAAGTTCTCTCACCTGGTGGGTGACAAGGGTCAGGTTATCCTGGCGGATATCAATGATTCCATGCTCAAAGTCGGTCGCAGCAAGCTGCGCGACAAGGGCATAGTGGGCAACGTCAGTTATGTACAGGCCAACGCCGAAGCACTGCCCTTCCCGGACAATCACTTCGATATCATCACCATCGCCTTTGGCCTGCGTAATGTGACCGACAAAGACGCGGCGCTGCGCTCCATGCAACGTGTGCTCAAGCCAGGCGGTAAGTTGTTGGTATTGGAGTTTTCCAAGCCACAGCATGAGATCATGCGTAAGGCCTACGATCTGTATTCATTCAAGATCCTGCCAAAGATGGGTCAGCTGGTTGCCAAAGATGCCGACAGCTACGAATACCTAGCCGAGTCCATCCGTATGCACCCGGATCAGGAAACCCTGAAACAGATGATGCAAGATGCCGGCCTGGAGCAGGTGGATTACATCAATATGACCGACGGCGTAGTGGCTCTGCACCGAGGCTATAAGTTCTGAAATGAATGAGCTGAGCCTGACATCCCAGTGGCGGCTGCTGTGCTGCGCCGCTCTGGAGATGGCGCTAGAGAAAGTCACCGACCAAGCCGAGGGCGAATATGCCCGGTTGAAATCGCTGCACGGTAAAGTCCTGTGTCTGCAACTCAGTCAACTGAACTGGCCGCTTTATTTAGTGTTTGCCAAAAAAATTCAGGTGCTTTCCAGCTATGAAGGTGAGGCAGCGGTCACCGTCAAAGCCGATGCCACCACCCTCTACCGCCTGGGCGAAGGCGAAAGCCTCACCGAGCTTATCAAACAAGATAAGCTGGTAATCGAAGGGGAACTCGCCTTGCTGCAAACATTCAGCCATTTTCTGCAGCAGGTCAGGTTTGACTTTGCCGAGCCTTTGTCCCGGTATCTGGGCGATGCCCCGACTCATATATTGTTAAGTGGTCTGCAGCGAGCCAAGGCAGATTTAAGCCGGGTTTTTAACAAGACCCAATCCCATCTGGCGCAATTAACCACCGAAGAGTACAGATTAGCCCCTCATCGGCTTGAATTTATTCACCATTGCGACAAAATTGACGAGCTTGGGGCCGCCACGGACGCTCTGGAACAACGACTCGCCAATTTGAAGGACAAGAAAAGCCCATGAGTTTCGCCAGTATCAAGAGAGGATATCAGGTTATCAGCATTGCCCTGCATTATGGTTTGGACGAGCTGTTGCCGAAAAAGTTGACCCCTTGGTACTTCAAACTCTGGCGCCGTAGTCTGTTCTGGCTGCGTAACAAACATAAATCCAAGGCCGGTGGTGAACGGCTGAAACTGGCCATGCAAGAGTTGGGGCCGGTTTATATCAAGTTCGGCCAGATGCTCTCCACCCGTCGCGATCTGCTCAGCGATGAATGGGCCCATGAATTGGCCATGTTGCAGGACAGAGTCCCGCCATTTGACTCCAAGCTGGCGCGGGAAGCCATTGAAGCCGAACTCAAGGCCCCCATAGAAACCCTGTTTGACGACTTTGACGATACCCCGCTGGCCTCGGCATCAATTTCCCAAGTGCACACGGCAACGCTCAAGTCCAACGGCAAGCCTGTGGTTCTCAAGGTATTACGCCCCAATGTAGAGCAAAACATTCTCGCCGACCTGCAGCTGATGAGCCAGAGTGCCAATCTGCTGGAAACCATTCTCGGCCCGGATAATCGCCTGCGCCCGGCCGAAGTGGTGGAAGACTACCGCACTACCATTCTGGGAGAGCTCAACCTTAAACTGGAAGCGCTCAACACGGTCAAGCTGCGCAACAATTTTATCGACTCCAACGCCCTCTATATTCCCTATGTTTATGAAGAGCTGTGCTATCCAAGGCTGATGGTGATGGAGCGCATCGAGGGGATCCCGGTTTCGGACGTTGCCGCGCTCAAGGCCCAGGGTACCAACCTCAAGCTACTGGCCGAGCGTGGGGTGGAACTCTTCTTTACCCAGGTATTTCGCGATAACTTTTTCCACGCCGACATGCACCCGGGCAACATCTTTATTTCCCGCGAGCACCCGGAAGATCCTTTCTATATTGGTCTGGACTGCGGCATCATGGGAACGCTCAACGACACGGATAAACGCTATCTGGCGGAAAACTTCCTTGCCTTCTTTAACCGTGATTACCGCCGTATCGCCCAGCTGTATGTGGAATCAGGTTGGGTTTCGGCCGATACCGACATTCAGGCCTTCGAGCAAGCAGTCAAAGTGGTGTGTGAACCTATGTTCAACAAGCCGCTGGATGAGATCTCCTTCGGCCATGTGCTGCTGGAACTGTTCCGTACCGCTCGCCGCTTCCACATAGTGGTACAGCCACAGCTGGTCTTGCTGGAAAAGACCTTGCTCTATATCGAAGGCTTGGGACGTCAGCTCTATCCTCAGTTGGATCTGTGGCAAACGGCCAAGCCTTTCCTCGAACAGTGGATGGCCGAACAGGTCGGTCCAAAGGCAATGTTCAAAAAAGTGCAAACACAATTGCCCTTCTGGTCTGATAAACTTCCAGAGTTTCCGGAGCTGATATATGACAATCTGAAGCTGGGGCGAAATCTCCTTGGAGCTCAGCAGCAGATGTTGGACAAATATCTGAAGCACCAGCAGAAAGCGCACAAGAGCAATTATTTGTTAATCACATCCGCAATTTTGTTGATCTGTGGCACGATTTCACTCAGTCAGGACGCTACACTGTGGCCTTCCTATGTCAGTATGGGAGCCGGAGCAATCCTGTGGTTTATTGGATGGCGATCCAGGCCCAAAATTAAGAAATTTTAATTAGTACATTTTAATTAAAGGTTCATAATTGAACCAAGATTATCTAAGAGGAAACCTTCATGGGTGGTATCAGTATTTGGCAACTTCTCATCATCGCGTTAATTGTAGTGCTGCTGTTCGGCACCAAGAAGCTGCGTTCACTGGGCGGCGACCTCGGCGGAGCAGTCAAGGGATTCAAGAACGCCATGTCCAGTGACGATGACAAGAAGGCCATCGAGGACACTTCTGCACAGAACACTCAGGCAGACCCCAAAGCACAGGCGGCTGATAAGAAGCCAGAGTCCAAGGACAAAGAACAGGCGTAATTCCCTATGTTCGATGGTATCGGCTTTATGGAGCTGCTGCTCATCGGGGTATTGGGGCTGGTCGTTCTCGGCCCCGAACGTCTCCCGGTAGCGGTACGTTCAATTACCGGTTGGATCCGTGCCATGAAACGCATGGCCAATTCGGTCAAAGATGAACTTGAGCAGGAGCTCAAGATCGAGCAGTTACATGCAGACCTGAAGAAGGCCGAGAGCAAGGGCCTCAGCAATCTGTCTCCCGAACTGCAGGAGTCTATCGACCAACTGAGAGAGGCGGCCCAATCGGTCAACCGTCCTTATCAGGTTGAAGACAGCAAATCTCCAGCCCAGGAAGCACCCAAGGCAGAAGCCGCTGTCGAGGAGAAGACACCTGCCACCGAGACGGCTCCCAAGCCGACAGGTACTGACACTAAATAATGGGTAAAGCATGTCGCAACAGCAGCCATTAATCAGCCACTTGCTGGAACTGCGCACTAAACTGCTCAGAGCTATAGCAAGTGTGCTCATCGTGTTTATCGCCCTGGTTTACTGGGCAAACGACATCTATCACTACATGGCGATCCCATTGATGCAGTCACTGCCGGATACCGGCAGCATGATTGCAACGGATGTGGCCGCACCGTTTTTCGCTCCCTTTAAACTGACGCTGGTACTGTCTTTTTTCATTGCTGTACCCTATGTGCTGTATCAGATCTGGTCCTTTGTTGCGCCCGGACTGTATAAACATGAAAAACGTCTGGTAGTCCCGCTATTGTTCAGCAGTACTCTGCTATTTTATTTGGGGATCGCCTTTGCCTACTATGTGGTGTTCCCGGTTGTATTCGGTTTCTTTACCAGTGTGGCTCCGGAAGGGGTTCAGGTTGCGACCGATATCAGCAGTTATTTGAGCTTTATTCTGAAGCTGTTCTTTGCCTTTGGTTTGGCATTCGAGATCCCGGTCGCCGTGATTTTGCTGTGCTGGGCCGGTGTCACCACTCCGGAAGACCTAAGAGCCAAACGCCCCTATATCGTTGTCGGCGCTTTTGTGGTGGGCATGTTACTGACACCTCCGGATGTTATTTCTCAGACTATGCTGGCCGTGCCAATGCTGTTATTGTTTGAGGGCGGACTCTTGGCTGCCCGTTTTTACAGCAAGGCTTCGGATGAATCAGACGAGGACGAGACCGAAGAAAAGCAAGCGTAATCAGCGGGCAGCAAGGGTAAAAACAAGAATAAAAGAAGGATGATATTCATGCGTTTAACCTGGATTGCTGCCTCTACTGCTGCACTGCTTTGTTTTCAGGCTCAGGCCGGAATAGAACAGCAATTGGCTCAGTGTGCCTCCCTATCTGACAAGCTTGACCGGCTCATCTGTTACGATGAGCTGGCTGCCAAAGTCACCCATGCAAAAGTCACCCCTACAGAGGCTGCAGTGGTTGCCGCTGCGCCTGCGGCCAAGAGTGTCCAGGCCGATCCTGTGGCCGACTTCGGTGCCGACAACCTGGAATCCACTATCCAGGCCAGCAAGAAAAACGAAGTTGCGAAGATTTTCCTGACCATCAGCAAGGTCGGTAAAGACCCCTATGGTGCCCTCAAGATCAGCTTCAGTAACGGTCAGGTTTGGAAACAAACCGACAGCCGCAATTTCCGCCTGGAATCCGGGCAGAAAGTTTATATCGAAAAAGCCGCCTTAGGCTCATTCCTGTTGGGAACTGAAGGGCGCAACAGCACTATCAGGGTCAAGCGTCTGCAGTGAATCAATACCTGGATATCGCTGTCAATCTGATTGGCAGCCACCTGGAACAAGATCTCAATCGAGTTATCAATGAAGCGGCGGACCAAGGTGTCTCGCCGCTTATCCTTATTGGCAGCCATCTGGATGAAAGCCGAAGTTGCATCCAGGTTTGCCGACAATACCCCAAAAAAATCTACACCACAGCTGGTGTCCACCCCCATCATGCCAGCCAGTGGCAGACAGAGAGCGCCGCCGAACTGAGGCAACTGGCCAGGCAACCTGGAGTCGTTGCCATAGGGGAATGCGGTCTGGACTACAACAGGGACTTTTCGCCGCGCCGGCAGCAGCGCCAGGCTTTTGAGGCCCAGTTGACACTGGCGGCAGAACTACAATACCCGGTACTGATGCACCAGCGCGATGCCCATGATGACTTTTTGGCTATTTTGGACGACTATCTGGAAGCACTACCGGCGGCGCTACTGCACTGCTTTACCGACGGCCCCAAACAGGCCGAGGACTATATTGCCAGAGATCTGTACCTGGGCGTGACAGGTTGGGTTTGTGATGAACGCCGGGGGCAGGACTTGGTAAACGCCCTGCCCTTGATCCCGGATAACAGATTATTGCTGGAAACCGACAGTCCCTATCTACTGCCACGCAGCATGAGACCCAAGCCCAAATCCGGCCGCAATGAGCCCAAATATCTGCCTTATATAGCCCAGGCTGTCGCCGACATCCGCGGTCAGTCGCTGGACAGTCTGGCACGCCAGTGCTATAGCAACAGCTTGCGTTTCTTTAAGCTGGAGAGCACCCATGGCTAATGCTTACTCTGTACTGCTGCTCTTCTGTAGTTTGCTATCTCTGGCGGTTAACGCCGAGCCCAGCGTCGAAGTTTCAGCCTCAAAGGGGCTGGATTCGGACTTGCGCCCCAGTGCCCGAGTAACAGAGCAAGGCCCAGATAGTCGCCTCAGCCAGGTGCTCAACCTGCCGGATTCAGCCTGGCACCCAGCGAATGACTACAGCTTTGTCGACATGGGAACCGATGGCCTCTGGTTCAACTTTAGCCTCTACGCCGATGAACCCGGCAGTTTCAACAGAATATTGGCCTTCAATAACCCCAGTATGGACAGGCTGGAGGTTTACCACTACGTCAATGGTCGTCTCAAACGTCAGTTGACTCTGGGAGATACCCAACCCTTTGGCCACAGAAGCATATTGAGTACCGACTTCCTCTACGCCTTTGACATCAGGCAGCAGGAACAGCACCAATTTTGGTTGAAGCTGACCACGGCCGGCAGCAGCTATCTGCCTATTCACCTCTGGGAGCCATACGCGCTACTGCAAAGCCATGAAACCCGCAATATGCTCAATGGCATACAGTTAGGTGCCCTGGCCGCTATAGGCTTGTTTGCACTGTTCATTGCAGTGACTACCCGCTCCTTCAGTTACAGCTATTACGCCGGTTATGTGCTCACAATGACCCTATTGGTTGCCTGCATCAATGGCACGGCATTTCGCTACCTATGGCCCAATGTGCCACAGTTGCAACAGTATGTGATCCCTTTGTTGGTTCCTCTGGTTATCGCCTTTGGGATCCTCTTTACCGAGAAGGTATTACAGCTCAAATATCACAGCATTCGCATGTTGAGGGCCTGTCGCTACACGGCGGCCTGCGCCATACTGCTGATGTTCGCGACTGTGCTTATCGATTATGCACTCGCCATCTATATTGAGATAATCTCAGTGATGTCAGTGAGTTTAATGTTGCTGATTTTCAGTATCCTGCAAGCGATGCGTGGCAATAAACTCGCCAAGCTCTACACCGTCTCCTGGAGTGGAATGACGCTGGGGATCTTCGTCTCCTGTCTCATGTATCTGGGTCTTATCAAACTGCCCTTGATGCCACAAACGCCAGTGTTATTGGGGCTCACTTTCGAAGTGGTGTTTATGGCAGCAGTGCTGGCAATACGCTACAACGATGAGCGCAAGGCCAAGCAAAGAATTCAGCAGGAAGCCCTGAAACAGGCAGAGCGGATCCGCGAAGCCAGGGAAGAAACCCTGAGGATGGAAGCCGAGAGCAACGAGAAGCTGGAGCGTATGGTGCAAGAGCGCACTCTGGAGCTGGAAATCGCGCTCAGAGAGCTGAACGAAGCCAACCAGAAGCTCACCGAGCAGGCCACAATAGACAGCCTTACCGGAGTTAAAAATCGTTCCACCTTCGACAAGCGTCTGCAGGCCGAAGGGCGGATCAGCCGTCGGCAACAGACGCCGCTGGCACTGCTGATGCTGGACATAGACAGGTTCAAGACCATTAACGACAAACATGGCCATCTGGCCGGCGATCAAACCCTTAAGAGTATTGCCGATACCCTCAAGAATATCCTCAGGCGTCCAAGTGATCTGGTATCACGTTTTGGCGGTGAGGAGTTTGCTATTATATTGCCCAATACTGATACTAGCGGGGCCTTGAGAGTGGCAGAACAGATACGTCACGCCATCTCGGCCTTGGATGTCAGTTGGGATAAACAGACTATCCCTCTGACGGCAAGTATCGGCGTCAGCGTCGCCATCATAGAGTCGGACATGCACATCACCCAGTTGCTGGAGCAAGCCGACAAGGCGCTGTATCGTGCCAAGAATTCAGGTAGGGATCGGGTCTACGCCTTCGATCCCGAGCAAGATACCCTTTCAGATCCAGCCAGGAGCCCAAAGTGAACATAATTACCAGTGCCTACCCACAGCGTCGTATGCGCCGTATGCGCAAGCATGAGTTCAGCCGCCGCCTGATGGCTGAAAACCAGTTGACGGTCAATGACCTCATCTACCCCATGTTTGTGCTCGAAGGCAACAAACGTACCGAGTCGGTGGCCTCCATGCCAGGCGTTGAGCGTTACAGCATAGATCTGCTGCTCAAGGAAGCCGAAGAGCTGGTAGAGCTGGGGATCCCCTTGATTGCCCTATTCCCCGTCACGCCGGCGGAGAAAAAGTCCCTGATGGCCGAAGAAGCCTACAATCCCGATGGTTTAGTGCAAAGGGCCGTTCGTGAGCTCAAGGCAGAGTTCCCTCAGCTGGGCGTGATGACAGATGTCGCGCTGGACCCCTACACCACTCATGGACAGGACGGCATCATCGATGAGACAGGTTATATTATCAATGACGTCACTACTGAAATTCTGGTGAAGCAGGCGCTGTCCCACGCCGCTGCCGGTGCCGATATGGTGGCTCCTTCAGACATGATGGATGGTCGCATAGGCGCCATACGTCAGGCACTCGAAGCCGCCGGCCATGTCAACACCCAGATCATGGCCTACAGCGCCAAGTATTCTTCTAACTATTATGGCCCCTTCCGCGATGCAGTCGGCTCTGCAGGCAACCTCAAAGGCGGCAACAAACACAGTTATCAAATGGATCCGGCCAACTCGGACGAAGCACTTCATGAAGTCGCCCTAGATATCCAGGAAGGTGCCGATATGGTAATGGTGAAGCCAGGCATGCCCTATCTGGATATAGTGCGCAGAGTCAAAACCGAGCTGGGTGTACCAACCTTCGCCTATCAGGTCAGCGGTGAATACGCCATGCATATGGCAGCAATTCAAAACGGCTGGCTGGCAGAAAAAGCCATAGTGATGGAATCTCTGTTGTGCTTCAAACGCGCAGGCGCCGATGGCATTCTCACTTACTTTGCCAAGCAAGCCGCCCAATGGTTGAAAGACGCCAAGTAAATTGAACTCCAAAGCCGCCTTCAAGGCGGCTTTTTTGTATTTGCCCCATTCCCGGTATGAGTTAATTCCCCCGCTGACTCCCCTGTTGGTTCAGATCAAAATTATTTAGTGATCTTGCTAACATACATAGTGTTTGTCTCTTTGCCATATCCCTCACCAATGGTTGAATCAGGGTATGGAGTCACCCCACCCGAGGTAGTATGATGCACCAGAATGTAAAAGCGTTACTCGCCACCACCGCGTTATTCTTCAGTTGCCAGGTTATGGCCAATGGCGGTTGTGGTTTCGAAGACAAACAGGAAGGCTTTATCGCCACCTGCAGCGAGGAGAAACAGGAAGTGATCTTAACGGGCGCAGTCGAAGCACAGAAACTGGTGACAGAATTACCCGAATTCAGCAGTGGCTACCAGAGTTATCAGGTAGAGACAGATGCCTTGGCTCCAATAAAAGCCGTCGATAAAGCTACAGAAATTGTAGTCATCATAGGTACCTGGTGCCCGGACTGCCACAGAGAAACACCACGCTTTATCCGTATCATGGAGCAAGTGGCCAACCCTAATATCCAGGTGCGTTATATCGGGGTAGATCGCCAGAAAAAGGATCCGGAGGGCCTGGCCGCCCAATATGACTTCCAGCGGATCCCAACCTTTATTGTGCTTCAGGATGGCAAAGAGATTGGCCGTATTGTTGAACGCCCGGAAGTCTCTCTGGAGCAGGATCTGGCCAAGATCCTTAAGTAATCTTTCAAGCCACTAGGCCGGGTAACCTATGGTGCACTCGGGCCGTAGCAGCCAAAAATGAGAAAAGGACCTGGTGAAGGTCCTTTTTACTGTGCCGGTGCTAAAGACTGCCTTTTGGCCAACATCTGCAACACCCCTTCGCGCAAAGCGCCGCCGGATAAATGCAGGCGTTCAATACCCAGCAGTTCAAACAGCGCCAGCAGAATAGCGATACCAGATGCAAAGGTCGGTGCCCGCTCGGGACACAGGCCGCTGATCCCATTCAGAGTCAGGCTCTCCTGAGCCAATAACTCCTGCTTCAGTGATTCCAATACCGTCAGGGTCAGAGTTTCCGATTCCTGCCTGTGTTGCAACACTTCAACCACTGACTGTACTGCTCCGGAAGCACCGACCACCGAATGCCAGCCCAGCGCTTTCAAAGTCGATTTGTGTTCAGCCAAGGCCAGATCCACCCTGTCTCGCACATCGTCAAAGTCCAGCGGTTGCAGGGGAGCTGAGGTGAAAAAGCATTGATTGTAGGTGACACAGCCTATGGGCAGGCTGGTTTTAAACAGCACCTTTTCACCGTCACCCACAATAAACTCGGTACTGGCGCCACCTATATCTATCACCAGGCGTCGCCCTTCACCATGAGTGGTCGCCACCATGCCTTGATAGATAAGTTCGGCTTCGCGCATACCACAGATGATCTCTATCGGGTGACCTAATATTTGCAAAGCACGACGATTGAATTCATCGGCATTGCTGATACAGCGAAGGGTTGCGGTAGCAATGACGGCCACATTGGCATCATCGACTTGATGCTCGACGAGCATATTGGCAAACATGGCCAGGCAATCGAGGCCACGTTCGAATGCCGCCAGGTTGAGACTGCCATCGGCCTCGATTCCCTCGGCCAACCTCACCTTACGTTTGTATTTGGCGAGAACCTTGGGCTGGCCGCCGACAGTGCGGGCAACCAGCATATTGAAGCTATTGGAGCCAAGGGTTATGGCTGCGTAGGCGGGTTTCGGCATTCAGGAATGTCTGCGGGTCCTGTCGTGACGAGGCGGACGACCGCCGCTACGATGGGCTCCCTGAGGACGTCCCTGGCCACGATCACGGGTATTACGTGGTCCGGCATGCTTACGATGAATACGAACCGGTGCTGGAATATCATCGAGCAAGGCTTCGGCATCGTAAGAGGTTACCGGAATCGAGTGCTTGATATAGTCTTCGATAGCCGGCAGGTTGAGGGCGTATTCTTCACAGGCAAAGCTGACTGAAACCCCTTTGGCACCGGCACGTCCGGTACGACCGATACGGTGAACATAGTCTTCACAGTCATCAGGCAGGTCGAAGTTATAGACATGGGACACATCAGAAATATGCAGGCCACGGGCCGCTACGTCTGTGGCCACCAAAATATCCAGATCACCCTTGGTGAACAACTCCAGGATCTTAAGACGTTTCTTCTGCGGCACATCACCGGTCAGCAGACCGACTCTGTGACCATCACCTTCGAGCCAGCCCCAGAGGTTCTCACACTGATGCTTGGTGTTGGCAAAGACTATCGCCTTATCCGGCCAATCTTCTTCAATCAGGGTAAGCAACAGTGGGATCTTGTCCTTCATCGAAGGATAGAACAGCTCTTCCTTGATGTTTTTTGAGGTCTTCTCTTCCGGTGCAATTTCGACTTTGACCGGATCATTCATATGATCATAAGCCAGCTCCTGCACCTTCATCGACAGGGTTGCCGAGAACAGCATGTTGAGCCTGTCTTTGGCATCCGGCATGCGGCGGAACAGGAAGCGAATGTCCTTGATAAAGCCCAGATCGAACATGCGATCCGCTTCATCCAACACTACGGCCTGAATGGCACTGAGGTTGATAACCCCTTGACGCACGTAATCTATGATACGTCCTGTAGTACCAATCAGGATATCCACGCCCTTGTCCAGCACCTTGCGCTGGGCATCATAGCCTTCGCCACCATAGACAATCCCCACCTTGAGTTTGGTGTGTTTGGACAGCAAGGTGGCATCTTTGGCTATCTGAATCGCCAATTCCCGGGTTGGTGCCATGATGATGGCTCTGGGCTGATTAAGTTGGCGTTCTGCGGGGATGTCGGTAGAAAGTAAGTGGTTAAAAGTTGCTACCAGAAAGGCCAGGGTCTTGCCCGTACCTGTCTGCGCCTGACCGGCGATATCTTTACCCTGCAAAAGTACCGGCAGGGAAAGCGCCTGAATAGGCGTACAATATTCGAAACCGTTTTCTGCAAGTGCCTGAATTACTTCAGGATGGAGTGGCAGTTCGGCAAATTTTTGTTGGGATAAATGTGTTTCGCTCATAGCGCAAGCATACCAGTTAGGGTTGCAATAAGATACTCGATCGTTTGAAATAGCGACAAGAAAAAAACGGTGACTTGAATTGCCGTTAATCCAACCCAATATACAGGTTAAGCCATTAACAGACCAGCAATGGCAACCCAACTGGAGAACATCATGAGCGATAAAATTGTGTACCTGAGCGACGACAGCTTTGAAAATGACGTCCTGAAATCAGAACTGCCTGTATTGGTAGACTTCTGGGCCGAGTGGTGTGGCCCATGCAAGATGATCGCTCCAATCCTGGACGATGTTGCCGAAGAATACGCCGGCAAACTAACCATCGCCAAATTGAACATAGATCAGAACAACGCTTCACCTGTTAAATACGGTGTTCGCAGTATCCCTACTCTGCTGTTGTTCAAAAACGGTGAACTGGTTGCCAATCAGGTTGGCGCCCTGTCCAAGACTCAGTTGAAAGAGTTCATCGACGCCCAGATTTGATCACTCAAATCAAATAAGTGACACCCGGCACGCCCCGAAATAAAAATGTGCCGGGTTCAGTTAAACTTCTGGACGCCCTGTCCTGATAGTGCTACTTTAATAACCAGATTCTTTCTACTAACCCACTTCTCGCTGTTCAATCAACATCCATCAAGTCCAATTTGAGAGATTGAGCGCGTAAGCTTTGTCGCGTGAAACAAGACCCACCAAAAATGAATTTAACTGAATTAAAAAACAAGTCTATTGCAGACTTAGTCGCACTGGCCGAAGAAATGAAGCTGGAGAATATGGCTCGTGCCCGCAAGCAGGATATCATCTTCTCTATATTGAAAGCCCACGCCAAGAGTGGTGAAGACATCTTCGGTGGAGGCGTTCTGGAGATACTTCAGGATGGTTTTGGTTTCCTGCGCAGTGCCGATGGTTCGTATCTGGCCGGTCCCGATGATATTTATGTCTCTCCAAGCCAGATACGTCGTTTCAACATGCGAACGGGTGACACTATTTTTGGCAAGATACGTCCCCCAAAAGAAGGCGAACGCTATTTTGCTCTGCTGAAAGTCAACGAAGTTAACTTCGACAAGCCTGAAAACTCCCGCAACAAGATCCTGTTTGAAAACCTTACCCCACTGCATGCAGAAGAACGTCTGCGTATGGAACGCGGTAACGGTTCCACCGAAGATATCACCGCCCGAATTCTGGATCTCTGCTCACCCGTGGGTAAGGGCCAACGTGGTCTGATTGTTGCGCCACCCAAAGCCGGTAAGACTCTGCTGCTGCAGAATATTGCCCAGTCCATCACCTACAACAACCCTGAAGTGGTGTTGATGGTGCTGCTGATCGACGAACGTCCTGAAGAAGTGACTGAAATGCAGCGTCTGGTTCAGGGCGAAGTGATCGCTTCCACCTTCGATGAGCCTGCAAGCCGTCACGTACAAGTTGCAGAGATGGTTATCGAAAAGGCCAAGCGCCTGGTTGAGCACAAGAAAGACGTAGTGATTCTGCTGGACTCTATCACCCGTCTGGCTCGTGCTTACAACACAGTTGTGCCTTCATCAGGCAAGGTACTGACAGGTGGTGTAGATGCCAACGCACTGCACAGACCCAAGCGTTTCTTCGGTGCAGCCCGTAATATCGAAAATGGCGGCAGTCTGACCATTATCGCCACTGCGCTTATCGATACCGGCTCCAAGATGGACGAAGTAATTTACGAAGAGTTCAAGGGTACAGGTAACCAGGAACTGCATCTGTCACGCAAGGCCGCCGAGAAGCGAGTGTTCCCTGCCATTGACTTCAACCGCAGTGGTACCCGCCGTGAAGAGAAACTGACTACACCGGATGAGCTGCAGAAGATGTGGATCCTGCGTAAGATCCTCAATCCAATGGATGAAGTCAGCGCGATGGAATTCTTGATCGATAAGCTGGCAATGACCAAGACCAATGAAGAGTTCTTCACTGCGATGAAACGCACCAAGTCTTGATCGACTGACTAGTAAACCATAAAAAAGCCACTCCAAGAGCTAATGCCGATCAGTTAAGACAGATCGCTTGACGATCTCACTGAAAGGATCAAAATCCGATGACCCCATGTCATCGGATTTTTTTATGCAACTTTCAGAAGCTTTGGCGCGTACTCATATCAATCGTCTTACCGAATTCACCTGTCTGGCCGATGTACTTGAGCCTGAGTTAATTCAGTCGTGCCTTGATTCACATGGTGTTGCCAGTTTAAGGCGACGTAAGTTACCTATGGATGCCATGATTTGGGCGGTGATTGGTATGGCTCTGTTCAGAGGCGAGTCCGTCCGCTCACTCATCAATAAGCTTGATATCGTCTTACCGCAAGAGGTGGATTACGTTGCGCGCAGTGCTGTCACGCAAGCGCGCAAGCGGCTGGGCTCTGACGTTGTTCAGGATGTGTTTAAGCGAAGTGCCAAGACCTGGCATGAAAGAGCAGAACATCCGCATTGGTGTGGGCTCAACCTCTACGGTGTCGATGGTATCGTATGGCGAACACCTGATAGTGAGCAAAACAATCAGGTGTTCGCCAAAACCGCCAACGCTTCTGGTGATGCTGCCTATCCTCAAATTCGCATGGTTTGCATGATGGAGTTAAGTAGCCACTTGGTATTGAACAGTGCCTTTGATTCTGTTGCTGTCAGTGAAATGAGTTTAGCCGCTGAACTGATATCAAGCATACCTAATAACAGCCTGACGCTGTTTGACAGAGGCTTTTATTCGTTGGGACTTTTGCACGCCTGGCAACAGGCTCAACCGAACAGCCACTGGCTGCTGCCGTTGAAGAAAGGGACGCAATATGAAGTGGTACGCTCTTTAGGAAAACACGACCAACTGGTGCAGTTAGCCACCACGCCTCAAGCCAGAAAGAAGTGGCCTATGCTACCTGACAATATTGAAGCTCGCTTACTGACAAAGACGATAAAAGGTAAGTCGGTTTCCATTTTGACCTCATTAACGGACCCATTGCGTTATCCGGGGGCAGAGATAGCGGATTTATATGCCCATCGATGGGAGATAGAAGTGGGCTATCGGGAGATGAAGCAGCATCTTCTGGAGAGTCGCTTTACGTTACGCAGTCAATTGCCAGAGCTGGTTATCCAAGAATTGTGGGGAGTACTGTTGGCCTATAACCTCATCAGATACAAGATGGTGTTGATGGCTAAGAGCTTACCGTCGTTACATCCGAACCAATTAAGCTTTAGAGATGCATCGAGTTATATCATTTTTAAACTGACTCAGCTGTCATCTCAAATGCCTGGGAATGTTCCGAGAGAGGTCTTGGACATAGTGCGTAATGCGAGGCAGTTCAAGCTTGATGGGAAACGGGATAGAGCCTATCCACGTGCGTTAAAAATGAGTAAAAACAAGTATCCCATTAAGCCTAAGAAAAATGCCGTTCACACTAAGTGAACGGCATTACCGCAATGCGGGCTTTTTTATTGAGCGAATGCTTACTTGTGGTACTGGGCAGACAGCTCGTGTACCGACTTGACGAAGGCTCCGGCGTGCTCAGGATCCACATGCTGGTGGATGCCATGGCCCAGGTTGAATACATGGCCCGTACCTTGACCATAGCTGGCCAGGATCTGTGCCACTTCCTCACGAATACGCTCAGGAGATGCGTACAGAGTCGATGGGTCCATATTGCCCTGCAGGGCCACCTTGTCACCCACACGCTTGCGGGCATCGCCAATGTCTATGGTCCAGTCCAGACCCAGAGCATCACAGCCGGTTTCAGCCATGGCTTCAAGCCACAGACCACCGCCTTTGGTAAACAGGGTCACTGGTACCTGACGGCCTTCGGCATGACGATTCAGACCATCGATTATCTTCTGCATGTAACGCAGTGAGAACTCGCGATAGGCCGCATGAGACAGCGCGCCGCCCCAAGAGTCAAAGATCATCACGGCTTGAGCGCCGTTGGCAATTTGGGCGTTCAGATACAGGGTTACGGAATCTGCCAGCTTGTCCAGCAGCATGTGCAGGGCGGCAGGCTCGGCATACATCATCCGCTTGATCTTTTCGAAGGCCTTGCTGGAACCACCTTCAACCATATATGTGGCCAGTGTCCATGGTGAACCGGAGAAACCGATCAATGGCACTTCACCCTTGAGTTCACGGCGAATGGTGCTGACGGCCTTCATCACATAACCGAGCTCATCTTCCGGATCCGGTATAGCCAGCTTCTTGATGGCTTCAATGGTGTCGGTTGGACGCTCAAAGCGAGGGCCTTCACCGGCTTCGAAATACAGGCCCAACCCCATGGCATCAGGCACAGTCAAAATATCGGAAAACAGGATTGCCGCATCCAGTTCAAAACGACGCAGCGGCTGCAGGGTAACTTCACAAGCCAGTTCGGCATTACGGCACAGCGCCATAAAATCACCGGCTTCGGCGCGGGTAGCGCGATATTCTGGCAGATAGCGGCCAGCCTGGCGCATCATCCAAACTGGGGTAACATCAACAGGTTGCTTGAGCAGCGCACGTAAATAACGATCGTTTTTTAATTCTGCCATTGGGCTTATTCCTACTCCGATTGAGATCTGCTGGGGCGGTAGTTTAGCATTTGCGGCTGTATTGTAACCTGTGTCTGAGTATTTATGTGACCACAGGCATGGATAAATACTATTCCAGTGAGAAGTTTGCGTACTGCCAAGCCATCCAGGCCGCTCCACAGGCAAGCCGATAGGCACCAAGCCATGGGTGTGAACCAAAAGCAGTAATCAAACAGATAAACGGAATACAGGGGAACTTGATGAAGCTCAAGACTTGCCGACACAATCGGCACGGGATCACATTCTCACAACAAAAGTATAAAGATTGAGGCGTCAGACTAATGTCTTATGACAGAAAAAAGTTGCACAGGTTCCCACCCTTTGGTATAAAAAGTCTGCGCTAGCAAGAACAATCAAGAAGCTCGTCACATCGAGCCTGTTAAAACTTTCCTCGCCCAGCTGTAGTTTCTACCGCTGGGCTTTTTATTTCCCATTCCGCGCCTGAATACACAATTTAACATTTGAGTTGTTTTTGTATACAAAACAACTGGTTTGTCCATGTGTAAAAAAGTCGTCTACACACCAAAAAGAGTTGATCACTGGCTAACTTGTCACCTAAATTAGGAACAAGTGCGGCGATAAGGATGAGAAGATCATGCTGAAACAACTTGAACAGGCCGAGCAAAAATGGGGCGGAGCCAATGCTCTGGTGGATCAATGGTTGAACAACCGCAGAAAGTTACTGGTTTATTACTGTAAGTTGGCCGGACTGGCTCCTTATGAAAACCGTGACAAGTCCCTGCCCTGTGTCGATCAGGTTCGCAGCTTCTGCAATCTGCTGGTGGATTATGTCTCGGAAGGTCATTTCGAAGTCTTCAACAAGGTAGTCGACGCCTGTGACGAACAGGGACAATCGAACAAGGCACTGGCACAGCAGTTGCTGCCCAAGATTGTCGAGACCACAGATCAGGCCCTGGACTTCAGCGACAAGTATTCCGAGCTGGAAAGCGACGATCTGCTCTACCAGCTGGATAAAGATCTCGCCGAACTGGTGCACGCCCTGGAGACCCGCTTCCAGTTGGAAGACAGAATGTTGGAAGTGCTGCACAATAAGAAGTTGGCGCCGACCATCAACTGATCCCTTAACGAGTCTGCAGCTTATCGCCGTTCCTTGCGCCTTATTGCACTCGCTTGCAGCTCGTTTCAGACACAAAAAAGCCAGCTCTATGAGCTGGCTTTTGTTATTGCGATAACTTAAACCGCTGACAGGAAGATCACTTCACCGGCCTTCTTGGTGTAAGACTCCAGTTGGTCGAAGTTCAGGTATCTGTAGGTATCGGCCGCTGTTGCGTCCAGCTCCTTGGCATATTCCTGATACTCTTCAGGGCTTGGCAAACGTCCCAGCAGCGCTGCAACGGCAGCCAGCTCGGCAGAGGCCAGGTACACATTGGCACCTGTACCCAGACGGTTCGGGAAGTTACGGGTAGAAGTCGAAACGACAGTCGCGCCTTCGGCAACCCGTGCCTGGTTACCCATACACAGAGAACAACCTGGGATCTCGATACGGGCACCGACGCGGCCGAAGATACCGTAGTAACCTTCTTCGGTCAGCTGATCCTTATCCATTTTGGTTGGTGGAGCAATCCACAGACGAGTAGGCAGCGTCTTGGCGAACTTGTCCAGCATCTTACCCGTGGCGCGGAAGTGACCTATGTTGGTCATACAGGAACCGACAAACACTTCATCAATCTGGGTGTTGGCTACCTGAGACAGCAACACGGCGTCATCGGGATCGTTCGGAGCACACAGAATAGGCTCTTTGATCTCATTCAGATCGATCTCAATAACCGCTGAATACTCGGCATCCTTGTCGGCTTCCATCAGTTCAGGGTTCGCCAACCACTCTTCCATGCCCTTGATACGACGTTCTATGGTACGACGGTCGCCGTAGCCTTCGGCAATCATCCACTTGAGCATGACTATGTTGGAGTTCAGATACTCGATGATAGGATCTTTATCCAGCTTGATGGTACAACCGGCGGCAGAACGCTCGGCAGACGCATCAGACAGTTCGAATGCCTGCTCAACCTTGAGGTGCTCCAGACCTTCGATTTCGAGAATACGGCCGGAGAAGATATTCTTCTTGCCCTTCTTCTCAACGGTCAGCAGACCCATTTCGATGGCCTTATGCGGAATCGCATGCACCAGATCACGCAGAGTGATACCAGGCTGCATCTTACCCTTGAAGCGCACCAGCACAGACTCAGGCATATCCAGTGGCATAACACCGGTAGCGGCGGCAAAAGCCACCAGGCCGGAACCGGCTGGGAAAGAGATACCGATTGGGAAACGGGTGTGCGAGTCACCACCTGTACCTACGGTATCAGGCAGCAGCATGCGGTTCAGCCAAGAGTGAATAACACCGTCACCTGGACGCAGGGAAACACCGCCGCGGTTCATGATGAAGTCAGGCAGAGTGTGGTGAGTATTTACGTCAACAGGCTTGGGATAAGCGGCAGTGTGACAGAAAGACTGCATGGTCAAATCGGCGCTGAAACCGAGACAGGCCAAGTCTTTCAACTCGTCACGTGTCATAGGGCCGGTAGTGTCCTGAGAACCGACAGAAGTCATCTTGGGCTCACAGTATTGACCAGGGCGGATACCTTCTACGCCACAGGCCTTACCTACCATCTTCTGCGCCAGGGTGTAACCCTTGCCGGTATCGGCAACGTCACCTGGACGCACGAAGACATCGGAGGCTTCCAGACCCAGAGCTTCACGGGCCTTGTCGGTCAGACCGCGGCCGATGATCAACGGAATACGGCCACCGGCACGCACTTCGTCCAGCAGCACATCAGTCTTGAGTTTGAATTCAGAAATAACTTCGTCGCTATCGTGACGGGTCACTTTACCGGCATAAGGGTAGATGTCGATAACATCGCCCATCTCCATATTGCCCACATCCAACTCAATCGGCAAAGCACCGGCATCTTCCATGGTGTTGAAGAAGATAGGGGCTATCTTGCCACCGAGGCAGAAACCACCGGCACGCTTGTTGGGCACGAATGGAATATCATCGCCCATGAACCACAGCACAGAGTTGGTCGCCGACTTACGGGAAGAGCCTGTACCGACCACGTCGCCCACATAAACCAGTGGGAAGCCCTTGGTCTTGAGTTCTTCAATCTTCTTGATTGGGCCTACTACGCCTGGCTGATCCGGCTCAATACCGTCGCGGGCGTTTTTCAGCATCGCCAAGGCGTGCAGTGGGATATCGGGACGTGACCAGGCATCAGGAGCCGGAGACAGGTCGTCGGTGTTGGTCTCGCCTGTGACCTTGAATACGGTCAGAGAGATTTTATCGGCCAGCTTGGGGCGGCTGAGGAACCACTCGGCATTGGCCCAGGACTCAACCACTTGCTTGGCATAGGCGTTACCCGCCTTCATCTTCTCAACCACATCGTGGAAGGCATCGAACATCAGCAGGGTATGAGACAGAGCCTTGACCGCCAGCGGGGCCATCTGCTCGTTGTCCAATTGGCGGATCAGGGGTTCGATGTTGTAACCGCCCTGCATGGTACCCAAGAGTTCCAGCGCACGCTCGGCGCTCAGGATTGGGGATTTCACCTCACCCTTGGCAACGGCATCCAGGAAACCGGCCTTAACATAGGCGGCTTCGTCAACACCTGGGGGAATACGATTTTCGAGCAGGTTAAGAATAAATTCTTCTTCGCCTGCAGGTGGGTTTTTCACTAATTCAACAAGCTCAGCCACTTGATGTGCATCCAATGGCTTAGGGACTACGCCCTCAGCAGCACGCTCTTCGACGTGTTTACGATATGCTTCTAGCACGGCAACATTCCTCTTTGTTAGGCGCTCTTACGACTGCACGTCTTCATGAATGAAGCTGACAGCCCCACAGGATCGACCCGTAAATTCCGGCCTGCAGTATACTACAGCTTTGCAAAAGTATGAATGAGATCACACTAAGGCAACTGAGAAATCGTGGCAAAATCCCAAGGTCGGCGACACACTAAGCCCCTCATTAAACAAAGGAAATTAGACAATAGTTTGAAAAAATGATTTTTTCATTTAAATACAAATAATTAGATTGTAGTAATCGAATTAAATTCAAACGCCTTCAGCCAAGCATCTCCTAATCTCCCCTGCCGGGATAATTTTGCATCCCGGGGCCGCTTTTCGTTATCCTGCGTCCAAATCCGCGCCGTTTTTGAGACTTTTCCATGCAAGCACCCGCAATACAGGCCGTTATTTTTGATATGGATGGGATATTGATCGACTCAGAGCCCGTCTGGCAGCAAGCCGAGTATCAGGTTTTGCAGCAGCTGGGGATGACTGTCAGCCGTGAAGCCATACAGCAAACCACTGGCCTGCGAATCGATCAGGTGGTGGACTTCTGGTTACAGCGCTTTCCCAAGGTCAAAGTAGAACCTCAATATATCGCCGATCAAATCATAGCGGCGGTAATCGCCTATATCCGCCGCGATGGCAAACCCATGCCTGGTGTTGTCGATGCCCTCAGCGCCTGCCGCAGCCGAGGCCTGAAAGTGGGCCTGGCCACCTCTTCCTCCTGGGATATTATCGATGCCGTGCTTGGCAAACTCGCCATCACAGAAGCCTTCGATGCGATACAATCGGCTCAGGATTTTCCACTCGGTAAACCCCACCCTGAGGTTTATCTCTTCTGCGCCGCCAAACTGGCACTGCCACCAAGCCGCTGCCTGGCGGTGGAAGACTCTTTCAATGGCCTGATAGCCGCTCGCGCCGCCAATATGCAGACCTTGATAGTCCCGGCAGCCGAGCAGCGCCAGGATCCCCGCTGGGCTGCGGCGCATCATCAGCGTGATAGCCTGGAAGCCCTGCCGGCACTGCTTGATACCCTGTAAGTCCGAATACAACAGAGCCAGGCATCTGCCTGGCTCTGTTTTCTGGTAATCCGCCTTACCAGATCTTCACTCTGTCCTCTTCCGACAGATACATCTTGTCAGTCGGCTTGAGGTCGAAGGCTTTGTAGAAACCTTCCACGTTGCGGGGAGTGCCCATGGCGCGGTAGTGGCTGGGTGAATGCGGGTCAGTCAGCAGACGACGTCCCAGCTCCTCGTCACGGTAGTTGCGGCGCCACACCTGTGACCAACCGACGAAGAAACGCTGATCGCCGGTCAGGCCGTCCATTACCGGTGCTTCTTTACCGTTGAGGCTCAGGTGATAAGAGCGCAGGGCAACGGTCAAGCCACCCAGATCGCCTATGTTCTCGCCCAGAGTCAGGTCACCGTTGACGAACTTGCCGGGCAGAGCTTCAAACTGGCTGTACTGGGCAGACAGCTGCGCGCCGCGCTTCTGGAACTCTTCGCGGTCTTTGTCTGTCCACCAGTTGCGCAGGTTACCGTCGCCGTCATACTTGGCGCCCTGATCATCAAAACCATGGCTGATCTCGTGGCCAATCACCGCGCCTATGCCACCATAGTTCACCGCGTCATCGGCTTCCATGTTGAAGAAAGGCGGCTGCAGAATGGCGGCCGGGAACACGATTTCGTTCATCACAGGGTTGTAGTAGGCGTTCACCGTCTGCGGTGTCATGTGCCACTCGCTGCGATCGATTGGCTTGCCCAGCTTAGCCAGCATGTCCTGGTATTCGAAACGGGCATAACGCTGGTAGTTACCCACCAGATCGTCAGCCTTGATCTCCAGATTGCTGTAGTCTTTCCACTTGTCCGGATAACCTATCTTGTAAGTAAACTTGGACAGTTTTTCCTGAGCCGCTTTCTTGGTCTCAGGTGTCATCCACTCCAACTCATCGATGCTGACTTCAAAGCCCTTGATCAAGTTCTTGATCATCGACTCCATCCGCGCCTTGGCTTCCGGCTGGAAGTGACGGGCAACGTATTCTTTACCCACCAGCTCACCAATCACTTGATCGGCGCCATCGACGGCCCGCTTCCAGCGTGGTTTTTGCTCCTGAATACCCATCAAGGTTTTGCTGTGGAAATCAAAGTGCAGATCGACAAACTGCTGGCTCAGCAAGCCGGCATAGGAGTCCACCAGATGGAATGCCAGGTAGTCTTGCCAGGCTGAAACAGGGAACTTGCCGAACTCGGCGCCCAGCTTCTCAAAGTAGGAAGGTTGACGCACTATCACGTCCTGGGTCTTGCCGGTGAGACCGGCAGCTTTGGCGAAACCGTCAAAGTCAAAGCCGCCCATCAACTGCTGCAGCTCTTTCAGGCTCATCTTGTTGTAGGCCTTGTTGGCGTCGCGAGACTCGACCCGGCTCCACTGGCTCTGGGCAATAAAGAGTTCAATGTTGGCGACATTGGCTGCGGCGGCATCTGCGTGAGGGTAACCGGCGGCGCTCATCAGATTGCGGACATATTCACGCATCGCTTCGCGGTTGGCGACAAACTTGGGATCGTCCTTGAGGTAGTAATCACGATCCGGCAGTGTCAGGCCACTCTGGTACAGGTAAACCCCGTACTGGCTGGAATTCTTGGCATCGTTGTTAACGTAAAAACCAAAGGGAATGCCGGAGCCATCGGTCAGCAGTTTGCCCATCAGCGCGGCAATATCGGCGTGGCTGGCGGTTTTGGCGATATCTGCCAGTTGCCCCTTGAGCGGCGCAATCCCCAGTTGGTCAGTCAGAGTGCTATCCATATAGGCGGCATAGAAATCGCCTATCTTCTGCTCCACTGAACCTTCGGCCTTATTGGGCTTGGCGGCGGCTTCTTCGATAATCTGTTTCAGGGCTGCCTGGCTTTCTTCATAAAGAACAGAGAAAGCACCATAGTTGGATTTGTCGGCCGGGATAGGCGTAGTGGCCAACCACTTACCGTTGACGCTGTAGTAGAAATCGTCCTGATGGCGAACCTGATGGTCAAAGTTTTCCAGCTCAATACCGGAGGCCTTTTTCACTTCTACTTGCGACTGCGGCGCTTGCTGGCTGGCACAGGAAGCCAGACCAAGGCTGAGGGCGATGCCCAATGCCAGGGTGCTTATTTTGCTCATTTTCTTCCCCGAATTTGTGATTGTTCAGATAGTTATATTGTTACAAAGATACCAGTTTCAAACCTTAGCACTCCCTGTGACCAGTCTGTAGTGGATTTTTGTAAATATCTATGAACACTACAGAGCGGGTCACAGACGGGCCAGGCCCGCATTAGAAGTTTTTGCCGATAAACAGGTAGACAGCATTTTCGCCATTATCGCTGAAACCAAAGCCCAGTGCCGCCGGCCCCAGTTGGGTATCTGTGCCCAGGAACAGGCTGCTGGAATAGATGAGATCGTTAAACATCACATGTTCATCCAGCCCCCAGACATTACCCGCTTCCAGACTGGCCCCCAGGTATAGAGGGAAGTCCTTCATCCCCAGCGCATCACGGCCGAGATCATACTGATAGATAAAGGCACCAAACACCTTCTGGGCGCCGGCAATAGAGTTCTTGTGGTAGCCGGAAAGATTAAGGAAACCGCCGAGGTCGGAGACATAGAGAGTAAAGTTGCCATCTTTATCCACGGTTGAATAAGAGGCCTTACCGACGAAGGAATGATTGCCGACACTGACCACCCCTTTCCAGTCTGCTTCAATCTGCAGCGAGTGCTCGGGATCTGTCTTGAAGTCGCCCTCCTCATACTCCTCATTGCGCAGGTAGATATTCAGGGTGAAGCGATTGCCCGAGGTGGGGAAGCTGATGCTGTCCAGAGTGTCGTAGCCAAACTTGAAATAGGCGCCGTAAGTGTTGAACTTGAGATCTTCAAAGAAGGCCTCGTTGGACACCACCCCCGACTCACCTGTCAGCCCCAGCTCAATCCGGCCCTGTTTGACATAGTTGTACCCCAAACCCAGGTCGATTCTGTGGCTCTTGCGATCCAACTCGAAGTAGAGTTTGTTGGCATCAAACAGATCCCAGCTCTTGATCTCGTACTGGTAACGGGCGCGGGCATAAAACTGCTGATCCCGGTCCAGAGGTTGATAAAACTCGGTGCCGAGCAACTTCTCGAAGCCCATTTTCACTTCATTGCGCCACTCACCGCCATTTTCGGTCAGGTCTGTCATGGTCAAAGCAGCATCCAGAGTCACTGCCGAGTCCAACGAAAAATCGTCTTCCCAGTTAAAACCAAACTGGAAGTAGTTGGGGCCCCAGGACTTGGCCTTGGTGGTCACGGTTAACACCCGGCCTTCATCTGTGTCCTGAAACTCGGCGCTGACCCGCTCGAACTTGTTCAGCGAGTAAAGCCGGGCAATGCTTTCGTTCAACTGCTGCTTGGTGACTCTGTCACCCACCTCGATATCCAGTATGTCATCCAGCAGCGAATCACTGACTTTGGACTGATTGTTAAGGACTATGCGGGTAACGGGCCTCTCCAGATTATCGAGCCAGTCACGACTGGCGTCGCGCTTTTGCTGCACATAAGCACGGTATTCCTCGGGAGGCACCGCCAGTTGGCTCAACCTGGCCGTATGCTGCACCGCGGCCGTCACCCCGGCTTCCAGCGCCTTGGGCATATCGGCAAAGTCTGTGGTGCTGAGCTTATCTATGGCCGGACGGATCAGGATATCGTCTTTGGTCAATAAGGCCTTTTGCCGCTCTGTACTGGCATTGGTCAGCATGGTGGACAACTGGTTCAACACGGCTATGGTGCCGTTGAGCTGATCCTTTTTCACCAATGGCGATCCAATATCGACGGCAATAATGACATCCGCGCCCATGGCCTTGACCACATCCACGGGCATATTGTTGGCAATGCCACCATCCACCAGCAACTTGCCATCGATTTCAGCCGGTTGCAGCGCTCCCGGCACCGTGGCCGAAGCCTGCATCGCTTCCACCAAGCTGCCACTGCTGATCACCACAGGCAGACTGGTTTCCAAGTCGGTGGCCACTGCTCGGTAGGGAATGGACAATTCGTTGAAACTGTTGAACTCCCGCACCAGATCTGTGGTGTTGCGATACAGCTGCGACATGGTTTGCCCGAGGAGCACGCCACTCGGCGACTGTACTTCACCGCCGCGGATCCCCAGGTTAAGCGGAATATTGTATTGATCTCTTTGCTGCTTATCACGATAGCTCATGGCCTGGCGTGGAATGGTATCCGAATACCCCTTGGACCAGTCTTCATTCATCATGATGGTTTCAATTTCAGTGGCACTGTAACCCAGCGCATAAAGGCCGCCGACATAGGCGCCTATGCTGGTACCGGCGACATAGTCGACCGGGATATTGTTGGCCTCGAGCATTTTGAGAACCCCGACATGCGCCGCGCCCTTGGCACCACCGCCACTGAGAACCAGGCCCACTTTGGGACGTTCGGCCGCCACGGCAGCCACACTCAACAGAGTGCCTATCAAAACCAGTAAGCGCAGAGAGGTCTTCATACCTAGCAAGAGTTCCAGAATTAGAGTCGGCATATTCTAACAAAGAATTTACAGTAAAGAGAAAGTTCCAAGTGAGTATAAGCAGCGATTATTGGTGGTGCGTCTCGTAAAACCAGGATGCCAGTTCGGCGGCCGGCACAGGTTTGGCAAAGTAATAGCCCTGAATGATGTGGCAGCCTCTGTGAGTGACCTGTTGTAACTGCTCCCGGGTTTCCACCCCTTCGGCCACGACCTTGAGCCTGAGGTTACGGGCCAACTCGACAATACTGCTGACAATCGCCTGATCGGCACTGTTGCCGGCAATATCCTTGAGGAAGGAGCGATCTATCTTCAGAGTGTTGACTTCAAAGTGGCGCAGATAAGCTAAAGATGAGTAGCCGGTACCAAAGTCATCGATAGCGACTTCTATGCCGTGGGCTCTCAGCTGTTTCAAATGCTGACGGGCAATGTGCAGCTCTTTCATCAACACCCCTTCGGTGATCTCCAGCGCCAGATATTCGGCCGGCATCCCGGTTTCTTCGAGGATATTGAGTACGCCACTGATAAATTCCGGGTGACGGAAATGCACGGCGCTGACATTCACCGACAACTTGAATGGCTCGGCCGCACTCTGACTCCAGCGGGCACCATCCTCACAGGCCTGACGCAGCACCCAACGGTCGATGGCCACAATCAAACCACAGGACTCGGCCACCTTGATGAAAATATCCGGCCGCACAAAACCTTCGCTCGGATGATGCCAGCGCAGCAAGGCCTCCATGCCGATAAACTTTTGCTGCTCCTTGACGTCAAACTGGCCCTGATAATAGAGCTCAAACTCGCCCTGCTCTATGGCGTGGCGCAACATGGCCTCCAATTTCAAGTGGTACAGCGCCTCGGCATTACGCTCACTCGAGTAGTATTGGAAGTTGCCGCGCCCCTCTTCCTTGGCATGATACATGGCCTGATCGGCGTTCTTGATCAGCGCCTCCGGCTGCCTGGCATCGTCGGGCCAGATGCTGATCCCTATACTGGTGGAAATAAAAAACTCCCGTCCATAGAGTTCGAACGGCTGAGCTATTTGCGCCAACAGGCGCTCACATAGACGGTTGAGCTTATCTATCTCGGCTTCATTCACCAGGATCACAAACTCATCACCTCCGAAACGACACAGCACCTGCTCCTGATCCATCACAGACTGCAGCCTATTGGCGGCCTCCACCAACAGGGCATCCCCCATACTGTGGCCGTAAGAGTCGTTGACATGCTTGAACCTGTCCAGATCCAGAAACAGCAAGGCCAGTTTCTGCTGTTTGTCATCGGCTCTGTCTATCGCCTGCTGCAAGCGGTTGGCAAACAGCGAGCGATTCGGCAAGCCGGTCAGCACATCATAGTTGGCCAGACGGCGCAGATCGGCTTCGGTGCGTTTCCGCTCTGTGATGTCGGAGAACACCACCACATAGTGCTGCACCCGTTCCTTGAGATCCTGCATAGAGGAGATATTGAGCCACACGGGACAACGCGACCCGGCCACGCCGACAATTTCCAGCTCGCCGGTCCAGGATTCCACCCCTTGCAGCAGAGTGGCGACTTTGTCTTTGTGGAAGTTTTCGCTAACCACCAACTCGCCAAAGTGTCGTCCTTGCAGGCTATGTCTATCCTGACCCACTATCGACTCAGCCGCTCTGTTGGCTACCTTGATGACCTCATCGGCATCCAGAATAAACACCCCTTCAGAGGTGTTTTCAAACGCCTGAGCCAGCAACTCGACTTCGTCTTCCAACTGGCGCTTGATGGTAATGTCGGAGTAAATCCCGGCAGCCTTGCTGACCTTGCCGGAAACCGGATCATGACTGACAGGCCTGCCGCGCACCCTGAGCCAGCCCCAACTGCCATCACGGCGGCGATAGCGGTATTCAGACTCGAACCTGTCGCTCTCTCCTTCGACCATCTTGTTCCATTCATCCAGCGCAGTGGCCTGGTCGTCCGGATGCACCGGCAGCTTGTCTATGGCGATAAGAATAAAGTCTTCGTCACTGCCCAGCACGCCACCGCGATTATCCAGATGAAACAGGCCTGTATCGCGACGCCACTCCCAGAGATCCGATTCACTGCCCCTGAGCGACTGCCTCAGCCTGTCATCGCTCTGGCGCAGCGCCAGGTTCATGGTCATAAAACGCCGCACCTGGCGCTGACGCAGCAAGACTATGGTGAACACCATAGCCAATAATGCCACCACCAACAGACCTTTGAACCAACGACTCTGCCACCAGAACAGGTCAACAGTGAAAGGGAAACGGAAGGGTTCCGACTGCCAGATACCGTTATTTTGGCTAAGCACCTCCAGCTGGTAGGCACCGGGGATCAACCCTGAAAGGTTGATCTGTGACTGATTTTCCAGCAGTAAATAGTTCAGCTCATCCTCGCCAGGACGTCGTAAACGGTACTTGAGGCTGATAGGCGCATCGTCCAGATAATCCATACTGGTCAACTGAAAGCTGAGCATTCTGGCACCCGGGGCAATGAGCTGTCCCGGCGTAGGCACCAAACTCAGCTCTGTCTTGTTGTCATAGTAGGCGGCAATGGATTCGAGAATGGCGCCGTGCCTTGGAATACGGTTTACCAAAGAATCGACATCCAGCAACATCACTCCATCCGGAGTGCCCACATAGAGCCCATGCTGTGGTTCATAGAAATAGGCCCCTTCGTTGAGCTCCTTGCCCAGCAAGCCATCGTCGTCGTTGAATACCTTGATTTCACCACTGTGTTTGTCCTGACGGATCAGCACATAGGTACAACCAACCATACGGTAGTCGCCGGTATCCTGCAGGAAAAATACGGTATTGCAGTCCAGTTGCCACTCTTGCGTCAAACGGCGGATCTTCATGGTCTGCAAGTCCAGCTCTATCAGGCCTCCCTGACGGGTAGCCAGCCAGAAGCGGTCTGGGCTCAATTCCAGCAGTTGGCTCACCGTGGGCATATGCGGCAAGTCATCAAATACTGTCGCCAACGAGCGAAAACCGCCGCCCTGCTCCAGATAACCGAACGACTTGTTGCCACCGACCCACAAACGTTCGCTGCTGTCGCGGTAAACGCTATAAATAATCGGATTACTGCCGCTGTATTCGGCGCCGGGCAAATTCCTCTTATTGATGCTGCCCTGCTCCTTGTCCCACTCATAGAGACCATTGCTGGTTGCAAACCACCAGAGATTGCCCTCATGCAGGGTATTGAGCACTGTCTTATGACTCAGGGACTGCCCGCTGCCGCTCCACTCTCCCAAGGGTTGCCCTTCGAGAGTCTGCTTATTCATCACAAACAAACCATTGGTGGAAGAAAGCAGCAGGTGTTCTGAATCCAGATTATCTATCTTGTAGATGCTGTCATTGACCTCCATCCCTCTGGGAACCGCCGTTTTTGTCTGCTGAGTCTTGCGGTTAACGGCAATCACGCCCGAGTCGGTTCCCAGCCACAACATCTCGTCGTCGGCCAATATGGTCCACACCATTTCATCACTGAGCTTATAGGGTTCAGAGGCGCTGAAACTATCCAGTAAAAACTCGGGGGAGTCGGCCACCACAGCCAACGAGTGTCCTGTACCACCGACCCAGATCAAACCATTGCTGTCCACCTGCAGGGCGTTGATGTATTCGATACCGGCCCTGAGCTTTAACTGCTCTTTGAACTGTTTTAATTTGCGGGTGCGCGGAGACCATTTCAGCAACCCCTGCTTGCTGGCAATCCACAGGTTACCCTTGAGATCTTCGGTGATCACACTGGTGAAAAAGGGAATTTCGGCCACGGCCTCTATGCGGTTGCTTTCAAGGTTAACCCGATAGAAGCCTTTACTGGCCGCCATCCAAATCTGGTTGTTACTGTCGAGGAACAGGGCGTTGAGGCGGCCATAACTGCCCTGCCATGACAAGCGCTGTTTGACGCTGCCATTTTGCGATCTCAGCTCCACACCATAGGCGTTACCTAGCAGCAAATCACCGTTCTCAAGCTGCAGAATTTGACTCCATAGCAGGTCACTGTCGTAGGGTAGGTCAAACAGTTTCTGCAGCTGTTGCAGGTCCTGATTCAAGCGCCAAACCTGGCCTTTTTCGGTTAACAACAGCCAGTCACCGGCCGCCGATTTCAAACTCTTCATTAGGCCGCCACCCTGATACTCGGGGAACAACTCATCGCTGCCAAACTGACGGAAACGGTTATCGGCTATATGGTAGAGGTAGGCATGAGACAGAGTGCTCACCAACATCTGCTGTTGCCCGAGAGACTTGACCAGGGGCAGATATTCATCGGCCATCCGCGACTCCAGGCCGTCACGGTCCAAACGGCGGATATTGGCGTTACTGAGGCGATACAACCCCTGCTCGGTGGAGAGCCAGATAAATCCCCGCTCATCCATACTGATGTCGAGAATACTGGTATTGATCAAGCCGTCTCTGGAGGAGAACACTCTTTTAACCAACTCATCGGCATATGCCGGTGCTGCCCCCAAACAAAGGCAGAGCAATAACCCAAGACCTGCTGTTATTAGTTTTCTTATCATCGGCTGATGAATAACCTTGGTGACCAATCTTGAATGTACCAGCTAGGCCGCTGAATTTCATCTTGCAAACAACAATTCATTTACATACCCGAGCCAAAGCACAAAAAAATCGGGCCCAGTCAACTGAGCCCGATTTCAATACTTCCTGGGGACAAACGCCCAATCAGCAGATTACTTTTTCTTTTTTGCCTTTGGGTTAGGCAGATCTGTGATTGAACCTTCGTAGATCTCGGCTGCCAGCCCTACAGACTCGTGCAGAGTCGGGTGAGCGTGGATGGTCAGCGCCAGATCTTCGGCATCACAACCCATTTCGATGGCCAGGCCGATTTCACCCAGCAACTCACCGCCGTTGACACCCACAATGGCGCCACCGATCACTCTGTGAGTCTCTTTGTCGAAAATCAGCTTGGTCATACCTTCGCTGGCATCGGAAGCGATAGCACGGCCGCTGGCTGCCCATGGGAAGGTCGCCGTTTCGTAAGCTATGCCCTGCTCTTTGGCTTCTTTCTCAGTCAGACCAACCCAGGCCACTTCAGGATCTGTGTAAGCGATAGATGGGATGACTTTAGGATCGAAGAAGTGCTTCATACCGGCAATCACTTCTGCAGCCACGTGGCCTTCATGCACACCTTTGTGAGCCAGCATTGGTTGACCCACGATATCGCCCACGGCGAAGATGTTGGCCACATTGGTACGCAGCTGCTTGTCGACATTGATAAAGCCACGCTCATCAATCTTGACCCCAGCCTTGTCGGCATCGATCAGCTTGCCATTGGGAGTACGGCCAATGGCCACCAGCACTGCGTCGTAACGCACTGGCTCGGCAGGCGCAGCCTTACCTTCCATAGACACATAAATACCGTCTTCTTTGGCTTCAACCGCTGTCACCTTGGTTTCCAGCATCAGGTTGAATTTCTTCTTGATCTGCTTGGTAAAGACCTTAACCACGTCTTTATCGGCCGCTGGGATCACCTGGTCGAACATTTCAACCACGTCGATTTCACTGCCCAGAGACGAGTAAACAGTACCCATTTCCAGACCTATGATACCGCCGCCCATGACCAGCATCTTGCCTGGGATCTCTTTCAGTTCCAGTGCATCGGTAGAGTCCCAGATACGTGGATCTTCATGAGGAATGAAAGGCAACTGAATTGGGCGAGAGCCGGCAGCTATGATGGCGTTGTCAAAGTTAACCACTGTGGTTTCACCGTCGGCACCTTTCACTTCGAGGCTGTTGGGGCCAGTGAACTTACCGAAACCGTTAACCACCTTCACTTTACGCATCTTGGACATACCGCCAAGACCATTGGTCAGTTGGCCGATCACTTTCTCTTTAAAGCCACGCAGCTTGTCGAGATCGATCTTTGGCTCGCCGAACACGACACCGTGATCCGATACCGCCTTGGCTTCTTCAATCACTTTGGCTACATGCAACAGGGCTTTGGAGGGAATACAACCCACATTCAGGCATACGCCACCCAGAGTGCTGAAACGCTCAACAATCACTGTCTCCAGGCCTAAATCTGCCGCGCGAAAAGCCGCAGAATAGCCAGCAGGGCCAGCACCTAATACCACTACCTGAGTTTTGATTTCGTTACTCATTTTTTCCTCTGATTTCTTTCATTCCGTTGGGGACTGCCAGCCCAACCTGCGATGCGCCAGCTCGAAAGTGCTTGTCTCGTAAGGTGGGCGCATTTTAACCCGTGTTTGACACTGATCACAATAAACAAAAGGCCGCCCCGAGGGGCAGCCTGTTGTGTTAGAGGATCATTGTACGAATATCGGACAAGATACCTGACAGAGTGACGCTGAAGCGCGCCGCCAGGGCCCCGTCGATCACCCGGTGATCATAAGACAGTGACAGTGGCAACATCAGCCTTGGCTCAAACTCTTTGCCGTTCCACTTGGGCTTGATCTCAGACTTGGACACCCCGAGAATCGCCACATCCGGATAGTTGACGATAGGCGTAAACGCGGTACCGCCGATACCACCCAGGCTGGAGATAGTGAAGCAGCTGCCTTGCATGTCGGCTGCCTTGAGCTTGCCGTCGCGGGCCTTGATCGAAATTTCGGTCAGCTCGCGGCTGAGCTCGATAATGCCTTTCTTGTCCACATCACGCACCACAGGCACAACCAAACCGTTTGGCGTATCGACCGCCACCCCGATGTGGAAGTACTTCTTGCGGATCAGCGATTCACCGTCCGGGCTCAGGCTGGAGTTGAATACCGGGAACTGCTGCAGCGTCTTGGCAACCGCCTTCATCATGAACACCAGCGGAGTGATCTTCACATTCAGCTTCTGCTTGGCAGCCAGTTCGTTCTGCTGCTTACGGAAAGCTTCCATCTCTGTGATATCAGCCTCATCGAACTGAGTCACATGGGGAATGGTCACCCAGTTGCGGTGCAGGTTAGGGCCGGAGATCTTCTGGATCCGAGTCAGTGGTACTTCTTCCACTTCACCGAACTTGCTGAAGTCCACCTTAGGTGCATCGATAACCTGCAGACCACTGCCGCCGCCGACTGAGGTCGCCGCCGTAGCCTTGGGCCGTGACAGCTCATATTTCACATAGGCCTGCACATCCTCTTTGAGGATACGGCCCTTGCGACCTGTACCTTTCACCTGAGTCAGGTCAACACCGAACTCTCGGGCCAGGCGACGTACCGCCGGAGAAGCGTGTACCGCACCTGTGTTAGGCTGGGCACCCGCACTCGGATGATGCGGCACAGGTGGACGACTCTGCGCTGCAGGCGCGGCCGCCGGAGCCGGAGCTGCTACCTCTGCCTGAGCAGGAGCTTCTGCCGGTGCAGCAACAGAAGCCACCGCGGCGCCTTGGGTCTCAACCGTGGCAATCACGCTGCCCTGAGACACCTTGTCACCCACTTTGACGGTCAGAGAAACCAGCTTGCCACCGAAGGGCGCCGGCACTTCCATGGTTGCCTTGTCGGTTTCCAGCGTGATCAGCCCTTGATCGGCACTGATCTCATCACCTACCGCCACCAGCACTTCGATAACGTCCACATCGGCAGCATCACCGATATCGGGAACGGCAATCTCTTTCACTTCAACTGTGGCAGGCGCAGCTGCCTGAGCGGCCGCTGGCTGTGCGGCTTCAGAAGCCGTTGCTTGTGGTGCTTGCGGTGCTTCGGCAGAGGCACCAACTTCCAGCAGCAATACCAAAGAGCCCTGGGAAACCTTATCGCCAACCTTCACTTTCAGTGACTTGACTGTACCCGCCTGAGGCGAAGGTACATCCATGGTCGCCTTATCGGTTTCCAGCGTGATCAACCCGGCATCGGCTTCGATAGCCTCACCTTCGCTCACCAGCACCTCAATAACATCGACATCTGCGGCATCGCCAATATCCGGCACTGTCACTTCGATGACCTGGCTGCCGCCGGCTGCAGGTGCGGCCGGCGCCGCCTGTGCTGGAGCGGGAGCCGCTGCCGGGGCAGGCGCAGCTTCAGCCTTGGGCGCTTCTGCAACAGGTGCAGCTTCTGCGCCTTCGGCAGCCATCAAGGCTATCAATGTGCCTTCAGACACGCTGTCGCCAACGGCCACTTTCAGCTCTTTGAGCACACCGGCGAATGGCGCAGGAATATCCATGGTCGCCTTGTCGCTTTCAACGGTAATAATGGAGTCTTCAGCCGCCAGGCTGTCACCCACATTGGCACAGATCTCAATAACCTGTACCTCGTCCCCGCCAATATCGGGAACCAGTACTTGTTTCATATCAGCCATTCTGCTTCCCCTCTTACGCGTGCTGTGGGTCGATCTTGTCGGCGTCGATGCCGTATTCGGCAATGGTCTTGGCCAGAACATCTACCGGCAGCTCGTTGCGATCCACCAGCGACTTGAGCGCAGCAACCACGATGAACTTGGCATCCACTTCGAAGTGGTGACGCAGGTTGGCACGGCTGTCAGAGCGACCGAAACCGTCGGTACCCAGCACCTTGTAGTCACAAGGCACGTAAGCGCGCAGCTGCTCGCCGTAGATCTTCATGTAATCGGTCGCGACAATGGCAGGCGCATCTTTGGCCAGCACTGTGCTCACATAAGGCACCTTGGCGGTTTCTGTTGGGTGCAGCATGTTCCAGCGCTCAACCGCCTGGCCATCACGCGCCAGTTCGTTGAAGCTGGTAACGCTGAACACATCTGTGCTGATACCGAAGTCTTTCGCCAGCGCCTGTGCCGCCTTGCGCACTTGCTCGAGGATAGTGCCGCAACCCATCAGCTGGACTTTGCCTTTGCCGGAACCGGCAACGCTTTCCAACTTGTAGATACCCTTGACTATGCCCTCTTCCACGCCTTGTGGCATTTCAGGCTGAACATAGTTCTCGTTCATTGTGGTCAGGTAGTAGAAGATATCTTCCTGATCTTCGCCATACATGCGGCGAATACCATCCTGAACGATAACGGCAATTTCATAACCATAGGTTGGGTCATAGCTGATGCAGTTAGGAATGGTGTTGGCCAAAATATGGCTGTGGCCATCCTGGTGCTGCAAGCCTTCGCCGTTCAGCGTAGTCCGGCCGGAAGTACCACCGACCAGGAAGCCACGGGCGCGCATGTCGCCGGCGGCCCAAGCCAGATCGCCGATCCGCTGGAAACCGAACATGGAGTAATAGATATAGAAAGGGATCATCGGCGTATCATTGACCGAGTAGCTGGTCGCAGCCGATACCCAAGAGGACATGGCGCCCAGTTCGTTAATCCCTTCCTGCAGTACCTGACCGGACTTGTCCTCACGATAGTAAGCAACCTGATCCGCATCCTGAGGCACATATTTCTGGCCTTCGTGAGCGTAAATACCCACTTGACGGAACAGGCCTTCCATACCAAAGGTACGGGCCTCATCCGGGATGATAGGTACTATCTTCTTACCTATGCCCTTGTCTTTCAGCAAGGCGGTCAATACCCGCACAAAGGCCATGGTAGAAGAGATCTCACGGCCATTGGAGCCTTTGAGAATCGCATCGAAAATCTTCAGTGAAGGCACTTGCAGCTCTTCGCTGAACTTCTGCCGACGGGCAGGCAGATAACCCATCAGGGCCTCACGGCGTTCCTTGAGGTATTTGACCTCCTCGGAATCCGGTCCCGGATGGTAGAAGGGGATCTCTTCCAGCTTGTCATCAGGGATTGGAATGTTGAAGCGGTCACGGAAGTGACGAATGGCTTCAATATCCATCTTCTTGACGTTGTGGGCAATGTTCTTGCCTTCACCGGCATCACCCAGACCATAACCTTTCACTGTCTTGGCCAGGATTACGGTTGGGCGACCCTTGGTCTTCTTGGCTTTATCGAGCGCGGCGTAAATTTTTACCGGATCGTGGCCACCGCGGTTCAGGCGCCAGATGTCATCGTCTGACATGTTGGCTACCATCTCGGCAGTTTCAGGATACTTACCGAAGAAGTGTTCACGGGTCCAGGCTCCGCCTTTGGCTTTACAGTTCTGGTATTCACCGTCAACAGTTTCGTTCATCAGTTGCAGCAGCTTGCCGCTGGTGTCACTGGCCAACAATGGATCCCAGTAACGCCCCCAGATAACCTTGACCACTTCCCAACCGGCGCCGCGGAATTCACCTTCCAGCTCCTGGATGATCTTACCGTTACCGCGTACAGGGCCGTCGAGACGCTGCAGGTTACAGTTAACGATAAACACCAGGTTATCCAGCTCTTCACGAGCGGCCAAACCGATGGCACCCAGCGCTTCCGGCTCATCACACTCGCCGTCGCCCAGGAAGCAATATACGGTTTGCTCGGAGCAATCCTTGATGCCACGGTCAGTCAGGTACTTAAGGAAGCGCGCCTGATAAATCGCCTGGATAGGGCCCAGACCCATGGAAACCGTAGGGAACTGCCAGTAATCAGGCATCAGCTTGGGATGCGGATAGGAGGACAGGCCTTTGCCATCCACTTCCTGACGGAAGTTGGCCAGCTGTTCTTCGCTCAGACGACCTTCGAGGAAAGAACGGGCATAGATGCCGGGGGCGATGTGACCCTGGAAGTAAACCAGGTCGCCGCCGTCTTTCTCGTTGGGAGCACGGAAGAAGTGGTTAAAGCACACATCATAGATAGTGGCACTGGATGAGAAACTGGAAATATGACCACCAAGCTCCAGATCTTTCTTGGAACCACGCAGTACCATAGCCAACGCGTTCCAACGCACAATGGCGCGAATGCGACGTTCCATCTCCTGATTGCCCGGCATATGAGGTTCTTGCCCGGCAGGAATGGTATTCAGGTAAGCAGTAGTGGCAGTGTAAGGCAGGTGAGTACCGTTACGGCGAGCCTTATCGATCAGCTTTTCCAACAGGTAATGAGCACGTTCGGGACCTTCCTGCTCCAATACGGCCTGCAGGGATTCTACCCATTCCTGTGTCTCTAACGGATCCAAGTCTTGTAGCATATTTTCAGACATGACACTGTCCTTCTATACATTGTATTAATAGTGATTACGACGTCCTAAGGTGGGCACTGGGCCGCCCCTGGGCTACACGCCGCTCTTCAAACGGCGCAAGCTACGCTGCAACCGGCTATCTTCTTCCCGTACCGACAACATGACTTCCTCGATATAACTCAAGTGGTCATTGGACGCTTCACGCGCGGCTTCGGGATCGCGGCGAATAATAGCGGCCAGCAAAGCCCGCCTATGTTTATTCGCCATGGATGAAGCTTCTTCACGACGACTCAGAAGCTCCAGGTTTTGCGCCACATTTTGATGCAGCACAGGAGTTAAACTCAGTACCAGATGCAACATGGCAACATTGTGTGATGCCTCGGCCACAGCCCGGTAAAAATGCACAATGGCAGCGGCTTGCGCTTCGATACCCTCGGCGTCTTCCACTTCCTGGATCATCCGCTTGATATTCTGCATATCGGCGTCTGTTCCGCGCAGGGCGGCAAAATAGGCCATCATGCCTTCGGTGGCATGACGGAACTCCAGCAAGTCGTATTGACTCTCCGGATCACCCTGCATAAGTTCGACTATGGGATCGGCAAGACTCTGCCATAACTGTTCTTTGACGTAGGTACCGCCGCCCTGACGGCGCAGCAGTAATCCTTTGGCTTCCAGCTTTTGAATCGCTTCCCGCAGTGAGGGGCGGGATACTTCAAATTGCAACGCCAACTCGCGCTCAGGAGGTAACTTCTGACCCGGCTGTAGGCTGCCTTCAAGGATCATCTGTTCCAACTGATTCATGATGACGTCAGAAATCTTTGGCTGACTGATTTTGCTATAAGCCATCTGGCCCTCAGCTCCTATTGTAAATTGGTCTTACCAATTTCTACGAGTGAGCGCACTTTATCAAATCACACTTTTAAAGTCCAGTTAGTGATCTGCATCAAGTCAACTCACGATGTGTGAGCATAGCCTATATTTTTTCTTCTGGGGTCAGACCAATTAACAAGCCTCAACCTGCCTATTCCTTCACCGCAGCTCAACCTAAGAAAGCTGCAACAAACTCACCTTCCCTGCAGCGGTTAACCCATCGAAGCGCCCAAGCCGGTTCAGCGCTTGCTTAACTGACCAGACCAAAGATGGTCAACAGCGACAAAATAGTGATCAGCAAGGTCGAGTTGCGCTTACTGAGAGCCAGCAGTGCCAAGGTAGATTGTACTGAAACCGGCACATCTTCATCTTCCGGCAGGGTTTCGGCGGCCAGGGCCACTTCTGTCACTATTTCTCTCGGCTTAGAGTCCAGACTCAATGCCAGTTGGCACCAACGGGGAAAAGCATTGCTGAAATGGCCGCACAGCACATAGCCAAAACCTATTATCCGTGCCGGCAACCAGTCAAGCCAATACAGCAGGGTATGTACCACGGGCCACTCTTTGCCCAGGCGCTGACGCCTTTCATCAAAAAAACGCACGCTGCAATAAAACACGGCACCCACAGGACCAAACAAGATAAGGAACAGCGCCACGGCGCCATAATAACGATAGTTGAGCCAGGCTACGCTCTGCCCCACCCGGCTGCCCAGTTCACGCTCGCTGACCGCATCCAGGCACTCACTGCAATCCAGCTCACCGGCAAAATGAAAACTGGCCTGCACATCACCACGGCAGGCAGCCTGCACATAACGCTTAAACAGGCGTCTTTGATACTGATGGGAAAAACACACTACCGCCAGCGCCACCCACAACAGCAGCGAAGGCAAACCCCAGAACCATCCATTCACTACCCATAGTGCCACTGCTACTGTCACGGCAGGCAATAGCAGCGCCAGTATCATACCGCCCACAGTACCCAACTGGCTGTCGGTAAACATCTGCTTTTGATACCAGCGCAGCCCACTGTCCAACTGCCAGCGGGCAGGCAACAGCTTCAAACGTTCAACAATAATTGCGACCAACAGGGAAAACAGTGCCATCTTTTCTTCTCCTTGCTATCTTGAGGCCTGCGGCCATAACAGAGCTACACCAGTCACAACGCCTGTAAATATCTTTGCCAATCAAATCCCGGGCCTGGGTCTGTCTTGCGCCCCGGCGCGATATCGCTATGACCCACTATTCTCTCTTTGGTGATATCCGGGTAAGCCTGCTGCAAACTCTGGGTCAGGGTAATAAGTTTATGATACTGCTCTTCGGTAAAGCCGGAATCATCTGTGCCCTCCAGCTCTATACCAACGGCAAAATCATTGCAGCCGCTGCGACCTTCAAAGTTCGATACCCCGGCGTGCCAGGCGCGCTGATCCACAGAAACAAATTGGCGCAACTCGCCATCACGGCGAATCAGAAAATGTGCCGAAACTTCCAGTCCTTTCAGCCCGGCGAAACTGGCATCGGCCTCAGTGTCCAGAGTACCCAAAAATAGCTGCTCTATATAAGGCAAACCAAAGCGGCCGGCCGGCAGACTGATATTATGGATCACCAAAAGGCTCACCTCGCCATCGGGCCTGTGATTAAAGTGAGGTGAAGGGCTGGGCTCAGCCTCTTTATACCAGCCTTCAACCCATAGCTTATGCGCCAAATGCTCACTCTCCTGACTCTGATAACCATACATACAGCAGCGCCTTGGCTGTAGTCACATTGGCTCAAAATAACTTCGAGCCTAGCCAGGGCCAATTGTGCCTCCAACACAATACCAGCAGCGCCCCTTATTATGCTAATCTAGCGGCATAAATTTCCCCAATAATCCCGAGTCAATCAAGGACGCGCATCATGCTCGAAAATGATATCAGGGTCAGTGTCAAAGCGGCACTGGACGAAGACCTTGGCCACCAGAAGGCCTCCGAGGGCGATATCACCGCCCTGTTGATCCCCGAAGATAAACACGCCGAAGCCACCCTTATTACCCGCGAAGAAGGTGTCTTTTGCGGTAAGGCCTGGGCCGAGCAGGTATTCAATCAGCTCGGAGGTGAAGTGGCGCTGCACTGGCATGTGGATGATGGCGACCTTGTGCTGCCCAATCAGCTGCTGTGTGAACTCTCCGGCCCGGCGCGCCTGTTGCTCACCGGCGAGCGCACCATGATGAACTTTATTCAAACCCTCTCAGGGGTAGCCAGCCTGACCAAAGTCTACTGCGACAAGCTGGTCGGCACCCAGTGCCGCTTGCTCGATACCCGCAAGACGCTTCCCGGCCTGCGCACGGCGCAGAAATATGCCGTCACCTGCGGCGGCGGCAAAAACCACCGTATCGGTTTGTTCGATGCCTTCCTGATCAAAGAAAATCATATTATGGCCTGTGGCAGTATCGCCAATGCCATCTCCGCAGCCCGTGAGCTACGCCCCGAAAAACCTGTGGAAGTGGAAGTAGAGAATCTGGAAGAACTGGCTCAGGCACTGGAAGCCGGCGCCGACATAGTCATGTTGGACAACTTCGATGTCACCATGATGCTGCAGGCAGTTGAGCTCAATAACGGTTTCAAGGCCAAAGGGCTTGGCGCCAAACTCGAAGTCTCCGGTGATGTCACGCTGGAAACCATAGCGGCTTTCGCCCAAACCGGAGTCGACTATATCTCGGTCGGAGCTCTGACCAAGCATGTGCGAGCCATGGATCTCTCCATGCGCCTCAAGGGCTGATAACCTCTTTTAGGCATGCCCTGATATCTATGGGTATGCCTTTCCAGTCTGGGCCCAACGGATAGCGGTTAAACCTGCAGCTGAAGCAAGCCGTGGCAAAGTACTTGGCGCCAATCGATAAGTTCCAAGAAGTCGTACCAAGCTGTACTTTGCCAGACAGGCCCCCTCATAATCGACAAAACACCACCATATTCAAATAGCTAGAACAGCTATTCAGCAATATGTCAGTAAGCATCAGTCAATGATGCTCTCAATCAGCAGCTTGGCCAGTCCTGATACCGGTTGCAAACAGGTAAATGCTTGCTCACAACCCACCCAATCCCCAAGAAACAAAATTGCAACAATTGTATTTAAGCAAATGATAAAATTACCTGTTTTTTTGACAACGCCACTTCCCTGACACTTAATTCAGTAACTGTCAAAATACTGTTGCCGGTAAAACTTGGTGATCAGTAACATTTTTGATTTTTTTCCGAAATTTACGCTGCTTTTTACCGATTGTGGATTCCATTTTCAGTAACTTTATACTAACTTTTATGGCAGGCGAGATGGCCGTTGTTGGCCAACCTCACCGACAAGGTAACCACCCAAACTGATATTTGTTTATGGCATATCACAGTTACAACTGTAAAATACATGCTTTGAGTAAATACTCAGTTCCTTGAGGTGCGGTTTGCCGGAACGACATACGATAAACTTAAATGGTTTTGCTGAACTGATTGAGTCTGATCCAACACGCTCTGGGGCATAAGCCACCGGAGCTGGAATCGCCAGCAACGCAACTGAGCAGGTTTCAGGCTGGTAGGAATAAGAGTAACAGGGACTAAGTTACCGATTCGCTCAAGACGGCAACGATGGAGAAAGCAAATGAAAGGTATCAAACTTAACAAACGCGTTCAGGGTTTCACCCTGATCGAACTGATGATCGTAGTAGCCATTATCGGTATTCTCGCGGCAATCGCACTGCCTGCTTACCAGGATTACACAAAGAAATCACGATTTGCAGAAGTTAATACTGCTGTTGATGGCATGAAAACAGCTGTGACAGTATGTTTCCATGATCTTGGGACATTGACAGGCTGTTCAGCAGGAAGCAATGGTGTTCCAACTGCCCCTGCCGCTACAGATAATTTGGCCTCTATAACTGTCGTTGACGGGTTAATTACTGGAACTGGTACAGCTGCAGCTGGAGGTTACACCAACGTCATAACAGTAACTGATACTAACGGCGTGTTAACGTTTCCTCAGTCTGGCACATGTAAAGCTGCGAATTTCTGCAAATAAGTAAGTTATAGTACCCTGACAGCTCTAGACTAGAGAGTTAGGGTAAAACCGTTAAGTGCACTGAGATGCCAACAACAGGACTTCACTTAGGACTTTCGACTCTGTTTGTCAGAAAAGGGCTACTCGATGAGAGTAGCCTGTCGGATGCCATTAAACAGTCGCAAAAGAACAAACAAGCTCTGGTCACCACTCTGGTGACCAGTCAACTTTTATCCGCCCGTACCATCGCCGAACTCTGCTACGAAGAGTATGGCACCCCACTGCTGGATCTCAATGAGTTTGATTTAAGCAGTATTCCGGAAGAGTTTCTCAACAAAAAACTTATCGAAAAACATAGGTGCCTGCCGTTATTTAAGCGTGGCAACCGCCTCTATATCGCCACCTCAGATCCCACCAATATCGCTGCACTTGAGGATTTTCAGTTCAGCGCCGGCCTCCATGCTGAAGCAATACTGGTAGAGGAGGATAAGCTCAGTAAAGCGCTGGAAAAAGTGCTTGAAGAAGACCTGAGTTCGCTGGAACTGGATGGTCTCGATGAGGAGTCCCTCGCAGGTATCGAGGTCACCGACACCGACAAACGTCAACAGGAAGAGAATGAAGGCAAGGATGACGCCCCCATAGTCATCTATATCAATAAGATTTTGACCGATGCCATCCGCAAGGGCGCATCAGATCTGCATTTCGAGCCCTACGAGAAGCGCTACCGCATTCGCTTTCGTATCGATGGCATCCTCCACGAGGTGTCCGAACCACCGATTTCTCTCTCGGGCCGTATATCGGCCCGCTTGAAAGTAATGTCCAAATTGGATATCGCCGAGCGCCGGGTACCTCAGGATGGCCGCATCAAGATGAGGCTGTCGCGTAACAAGAGTATCGATTTCCGGGTAAGTACCCTGCCCACCCTTTGGGGTGAAAAGATAGTGATGCGGATCCTCGACTCCTCTTCGGCGCAATTAGGCATCGAAAAACTCGGCTATGAGGAAGACCAAAAACAAGCCTATCTGGAAATGCTGGCAAGACCCCAGGGGATGATCTTGGTAACAGGCCCTACCGGCTCAGGGAAAACCGTATCCCTTTATACTGGCCTCAATATCCTCAATACCGAAGAGCGCAATATCAGCACCGCCGAAGACCCGGTAGAGATCAATCTGGAAGGGGTCAACCAGGTACATATCAACCCCAAGGCAGGGTTAACCTTCGCCTCGGCGCTGCGCTCCTTTTTGCGTCAGGACCCGGATGTGGTGATGGTGGGGGAAATCCGCGACCTGGAAACCGCCGAAATCGCCATCAAGGCGGCGCAAACCGGCCACTTGGTACTCTCAACCCTGCATACCAACTCATCGGCCGAGACTCTCACCCGCCTGCTCAACATGGGCGTCCCAGGTTACAACATTGCCAGTTCAGTCAATCTGATTATTGCCCAGCGTCTGGCCCGCCGCCTTTGCCCCGAATGCCGCCAACCGGAAGATATCCCCGAGCATGAACTGCTGCAACTGGGCTTCACTCAGCAGCAGATAAACGCAGGCTTTACCCCTTACAAGCCCTGTGGCTGCGATCTCTGCTCCGGTGGCTATAAGGGCCGGGTCGGTATCTATGAGGTAATGAAGATGTCCGATGAAATCGCCAGAACCATTATGGAGGGCGGTAATTCGCTGCAGATTGCCACCACCGCCAAACAGCAGGGGATGCGCGATCTGCGCCTTTCCGGCCTTTTAAAGGTGATTCAAGGCGTCACCAGTATCGCCGAGATAAATCGGGTCACCAGCTATTGATTGGCTCATTAGGTTAGGCCTATTGGATATCCGAAGCGATATTACTCTGGGACTAGCCAAATAGATAACTGCCAGAGAGCCAGTGAATAAGCATTCGCCTGTGACTCTGACTAAAATTAACTGCAGGCGAGCAAATAAGCATATTGCAAGGAAATACTATGGCAACCGCAACGGCGACAGCTAAAAACAATAAAGCCAAGAATAAAGGCGCCAAGCCCCAGCCCAAGATCCACACCTTTACCTGGAAGGGGCAGAATCGTGACGGCAAACTCAGCTCCGGCGAACTGCGTGGTACCAGCATCACAGAGATAAAAAACCTGCTTAAGAGCCAGGGCATCAATCCCAAGACGGTACGTAAAAAATCCGCTTCTCTTTTCGGTGGTGATAAAAAAATCAAACCGATGGATATCGCGGTGATCACCCGTCAGATAGCTACTATGCTGGCTGCCGGCGTACCGCTGGTCACTTCTATCGAGCTGATCGCTCGCGGCCATGAGAAAAACAGAGTGCGGGTGCTGCTTGGCACTGTATTGGCCGATGTCCAGGCCGGTATTCCACTCTCCGACGCCCTCCGCCCTCACAGAGTCTATTTTGACGACCTCTATGTCGACTTGGTGGCCGCCGGTGAACATTCAGGCTCCTTGGACGCCGTATTCGACCGTATCGCCACATACCGGGAAAAAGCTGAAGCCCTTAAGTCAAAAATTAAAAAGGCTATGTTCTACCCTGCCGCTGTAGTAGTGGTTGCTATAGCAGTTACTGTGCTGTTGCTTTTGTTTGTAGTACCTCAATTCGAAAGTATATTTGCCGGCTTTGGCGCCGAGTTGCCTGCCTTTACCCAGTTAATTGTCAATATCAGCCGCGGCCTTCAGAGTACCTGGTATCTATTTCTAGCAGCCATAGTTATCAGTGTTTGGCTGTTTGTCCGTGCCCATCGTAACTCAGAACACTTTCGTAACCGTATCGATGAAATGGTACTGAAGATCCCTTTAATTGGTGAAATTCTCCATAAAGCTGCCATGGCCCGTTTTGCCCGCACCTTGGCCACCACTTTTGCCGCCGGGGTGCCGCTGATTGATGGCTTGGAGTCTGCCGCCGGCGCCTCCGGCAACTATGTCTACCGCAAGGCGCTGTTGAATGTGCGTACCGAAGTGATGGCCGGAATGCAGATGAACGTGGCCATGCGCACTACCAAGCTTTTTCCCGACATGCTGATCCAGATGGTGATGATAGGTGAAGAGTCAGGCTCATTGGATAATATGCTCAACAAGATTGCCAATATCTACGAGATGCAGGTAGACGATGCCGTAGATGGGCTCTCCAGCCTAATAGAACCTATTATGATGGTAGTTATCGGCACCCTGGTTGGTGGCCTTATCGTCGGCATGTACCTGCCTATCTTCCAGATGGGTAACGTGGTAGGTTAAGGCTGGCTATTCGCCGAAATGTAATAACAAAAACTAGTACTTAGATAATAATTTTTTAGGGCAGCTTAATATCGCATGTCAGAATTTATTGCCGTATTGAGCCACAACCAGTGGCTCTTTCTTGTTCTCTGCTTTTTGTTTGCTTCTGTAATAGGCAGCTTTCTCAATGTGGTGATCCACCGCCTGCCGGTAATGATGAAGCGCGAATGGCAGCAGGAATGCAATCAATACCTGCAGGAATATCAACCCGAATTCGCCAAACAGCTGGGTGAAGCCAAGCTTAATGCACCAATAGATAACTATCCGGCCAAATACAATCTGATACTGCCGAAGTCTGCCTGCCCCAAGTGTGGCGCCCATATCAAACCCTGGCACAACCTCCCCATAATCGGCTATTTGTTGCTTGGCGGTAAATGCGCCTCCTGCAACACAGCTATTTCAGCGAGATACCCGATATTTGAGCTGCTGACCGCCCTGCTTATCAGTACTCTCGGGTGGTATTTTGGCCCGACACTGCAGTTTGTTTACGCCACTATTCTCACCTTTGGATTGATAGCCCTCAGCGGGATAGATTTGGATGAAATGCTGCTGCCGGATCAGATTACCCTGCCGCTACTGTGGCTTGGTTTACTGGTTAATATCTCGGGCACCTTTACTAATCTGACCGATGCCACCATAGGGGCCGCTGCCGGCTATTTAAGCCTCTGGTCGGTCTACTGGCTATTTAAACTGCTCACCGGCAAGGAAGGCATGGGCTATGGCGATTTCAAGCTGATGGCATTGTTTGGTGCCTGGCTTGGCTGGCAGATGTTACCTCTAATTATTCTGCTCTCTTCTCTGGTCGGTGCCCTAGTAGGCGTTTTACTTATTCTGTTCAAGAACCTTAATCGGGGTAACCCTATCCCCTTTGGCCCTTATATTGCTATCGCTGGTTGGGTCGCTTTGGTGTGGGGACAACAGATTGTCGACTGGTATTTGGGAACACTCTAAATGGCCGAATTTATTGTAGGGCTCACCGGCGGTATCGGCAGCGGCAAAACTACGGTCGCCAATCTGTTTGCCGAGCAGGGAATCGTCCTGGTCGATGCCGATATCATTGCCAGGGAGGTGGTCGCCAAAGACTCAGATGGCCTCAGACAAATTGGCGATAAATTTGGCCCTCAGATGCTGACTCCTGAAGGCAATCTAAATAGAGCGGCGCTGAGGGAACAGATATTTCATCATCCGGAAGACAGGGAATGGCTCAATGCCCTGTTGCATCCCATGATACGTTCTCGCATGTTGGCACAGGTTAAGGCGGCAAACTCCCCTTATGTCATCATGGTGGTGCCTCTGCTTTTTGAGAATGGCCTGGATAAACTGGTGAATCGCACTCTGGTGGTAGATATTTCACCAAAATTACAGTTACAGCGAACTATTGAGCGGGACAAGGTGTCTAAGGAACAGGTTCAAAACATTATCAATAGCCAGAGCGACCGCAATAGCCGACTCAACAAGGCTGATGATGTGATTGACAATCAGGGAGAAATCACCGCGCTACAAGCTCAAGTACTGGCGCTGCATAATAAATACTTACAGCTGGCAGATCCTATACACCCATGAACACGACAGAACTGATATTCGAACAGCCGTTAAATGAAAAGATCCGCAGCTATTTGCGTCTGGAATATCTCGCCCGTCAATTGGACAATAACCTCCAGCAAGATCATCAACATAGATGCTTCTACCCACTATTCTCCCTCTGTGAACTCACCGAACGCTGTGATTACCGCAGCGAAGTCATCAAAGATATCGACCGCCAATTAATCCAACTGCAAAGCTGGCAACAGCAGGACGATGTAGACCAGCAGCAACTCCAGTACTATCTCGAGCAATTCTCCCACGCCAGAGAAGAACTGCAACGTCCACAGCGCCCCGGCAGTCAGCTTAAGCAAGACAGATTCATATCGGCGCTCAGACAAAGATTCAGCATGCCTGGTGCTTGCTGTAACTTCGATCTGCCACAACTGCACTTTTGGCTGGCCAAGCCTTGGGAAGAACGCTGTCAGGAGTACCTCCAATGGACCAGTCACTTCAGCAGCCTACTACAGCCCATCAGTCTGCTGTTGCAACTTACCCGTATGAGCTGTGAATATCGTGATGCTGTAGCCCATGCCGGCTTTTACCAAGGCGACAGCCAACAAAGCTTGTCGCTGGTCAGAGTCAAGCTGGATGCAGAGCAAGGCTGCTACCCCACCATTAGTGGTCACAGAAACCGCTTTGCCATTCATTTTGTACAGTTCGAACAACAAAAGCATTCCGACAAAACCGTCAAATTCCTACTGGCGACCTGCGGCTAAACTCTTTACCATGGGCGCCATCAGTTAGCCCAAGAGACACAAAAATGCCTATCACTGTTAAGTGCCCCACCTGTCAAAAAGAGGTGGAATGGGCCCCCGAATCCAAATTCAAGCCCTTCTGTAGCGAGCGCTGTAAACTCATCGATCTCGGTGATTGGGCCTCGGAAAAACATGCCATCCCGGTCAAGCCAGAGTTTGATGAACAACTGCTGGATGAACTGGGCTACGATGAAGGTAATTTCTTCAAGGATCAGTAATGACAAAAAGAGTACATGTAGCGGTCGGTATCATTAAATCCGGCGAGCAGATCCTATTGGCCAAGCGTCATGGGCATCTGCACCAGGGAGGAAAATGGGAATTTCCAGGAGGTAAAGTCGAAACCGGCGAAACAGTCACCCAAGCTTTAGCCAGAGAACTGGCAGAAGAAGTCGGGCTCAACATAGCCGCCTCTACCCCTTTTATGCTGTTGTCTTATGACTATCCAGATAAGCAGGTGTTACTGGATATTCACCTGGTCACTGAATTCAGTGGTAATGCCTATGGCGTAGAAGGACAGGAAGTCGAATGGGTGCACTTAAATAAACTCCAGGAATATACTTTCCCGGATGCCAACCGACCGATTCTTGATAAAATCCTTACAGAGTTTTCAAACTAACCCCTAAGCCAGCCGCCTAAGCTGGCTTTCTTGTTATCCCTATCTTTCAGATTCAGATATCCCAAATCCCCCCAACAGTGGTCATCGTTGATGGTGCAGGCTGGCATACTATGGATACGGCAATACCTTTCTCAAGTCTCACTTTGATTAAGCTACCCACCTATTCCCCAGAGCTGAACCCGATGGAGCAAGTTTGGCAATGGCTCAGACAACACTGTCTTTCCAACCGAGTATTCGATTGCTACGAGCAAATTGTTGAGCAAGTATCCCGAGCCTGGAATACCTTCATTGAGGATACTGGTCGGGTGAAATCTCTGTGCTTCAGAGACTGGATGAATCTGACCAAACAAACGGGTCGAGCCATTCTCAATATCTCCACAGCACCATCTCACATGGGGGCGAAAGACATCTGCTCATCAAGCACAGCTTGATAGATGGCTGTAGCGCGAAGCAGCTTGGCTGCGAGCTGAGGGGCCCGCACTGCGTAAGCAGCTTTGGGCTGCATGTTAAGTCGTTCTCGCTGGTAGCGAGACAAACAGAAAAGCCCTAGCATTCAGCTAGGGCTTTTTGTTTGTTAGGCGTCTGGCGATGGCCAGCTTCGAGCAAGCTCTCCGCGTTCGTCTGTCGCATCAAACTGAGTTTGATAAACGCGACAACCTCACCCTACTCCACATGGAATTGTGCCTTACTGCGTTCGGACTCTTTATCTTCCCCATGTGAGAGTGGACACGTCAAAATGCAATTAAAACGAAAAATCCCCAACACAAAGTGCTGGGGATTTTTCATTTTATTAGGCGTCTGGCGATGACCTACTCTCACATGGGGAGACCCCACACTACCATCGGCGCGATTGCGTTTCACTTCTGAGTTCGGGATGGGATCAGGTGGGACCACAATGCTATTGTCACCAGACATATTTGAGAATTTGGAAAGCTGTTGCTTTGAAATATGGTGGTCGCTACTGGGATCGAACCAGTGACCCCCTCCTTGTAAGGGAGGTGCTCTCCCGGCTGAGCTAAGCGACCGGTATTCTTGGCTGTGCTCTTTTCAGAGCCTGAGTTCAAACTTCAATCAAGTATCGACTTCTTCAAGTCCGTAAAACCCATCTGGGTTGTATGGTTAAGCCTCTCGAGTCATTAGTACAGGTTAGCTCAACGCCTCGCAACGCTTACACACCCTGCCTATCAACGTCCTGGTCTCGAACGGCTCTTCAGAGGGCTCCAGGCCCTAGGGATGACTCATCTTGGGGCTCGCTTCCCGCTTAGATGCTTTCAGCGGTTATCGATTCCGAACGTAGCTACCGGGCAATGCCATTGGCATGACAACCCGAACACCAGCGGTTCGTCCACTCCGGTCCTCTCGTACTAGGAGCAGCTCCCCTCAATCATCCAACGCCCACGGCAGATAGGGACCGAACTGTCTCACGACGTTCTGAACCCAGCTCGCGTACCACTTTAAATGGCGAACAGCCATACCCTTGGGACCGACTTCAGCCCCAGGATGTGATGAGCCGACATCGAGGTGCCAAACACCGCCGTCGATATGAACTCTTGGGCGGTATCAGCCTGTTATCCCCGGAGTACCTTTTATCCGTTGAGCGATGGCCCTTCCATTCAGAACCACCGGATCACTATGACCTGCTTTCGCACCTGCTCGACGTGTCTGTCTCGCAGTTAAGCTGGCTTATGCCATTACACTAACCGTACGATGTCCGACCGTACTTAGCCAACCTTCGTGCTCCTCCGTTACTCTTTGGGAGGAGACCGCCCCAGTCAAACTACCCACCAGGCACTGTCCCTAACCCCGATTAGGGGCCCAGGTTAGAACATCAACACTACAAGGGTGGTATTTCAAGGTTGACTCCAACAAGACTGGCGTCTCATCTTCATAGTCTCCCACCTATCCTACACATGTAGGGTCAATGTTCAGTGCCAAGCTATAGTAAAGGTTCACGGGGTCTTTCCGTCTAGCCGCGGGTATACGGCATCTTCACCGCAATTTCAACTTCACTGAGTCTCGGCTGGAGACAGCGTGGCCATCATTACGCCATTCGTGCAGGTCGGAACTTACCCGACAAGGAATTTCGCTACCTTAGGACCGTTATAGTTACGGCCGCCGTTTACCGGGGCTTCGATCATGAGCTTCTCCGAAGATAACCCAATCAATTAACCTTCCGGCACCGGGCAGGCGTCACACCGTATACGTCATCTTGCGATTTTGCACAGTGCTGTGTTTTTGATAAACAGTTGCAGCCACCTGGTATCTGCGACTCCCGTCAGCTCAGAGAGCAAGTCTCATCACCAACAGGAGCGTACCTTCTCCCGAAGTTACGGTACCATTTTGCCTAGTTCCTTCAGCCGAGTTCTCTCAAGCGCCTTGGTATTCTCTACCCGACCACCTGTGTCGGTTTGGGGTACGATTCCTGCTAACCTGAAGCTTAGAAGATTTTCCTGGAAGCATGGCATCAACCACTTCATCCCCTTAGGGACTCGTCGTCAGCTCTCAGTGTATGTGTGCCCGGATTTGCCTAAGCACACCACCTACTACCTTAAACGCGGACTACCAACGCCGCGCCGGCCTAGCCTTCTCCGTCTCTCCATCGCAGTTAGCAGAAGTACGGGAATATTAACCCGTTTCCCATCGACTACGCCTTTCAGCCTCGCCTTAGGGGTCGACTCACCCTGCCCCGATTAACGTTGGACAGGAACCCTTGGTCTTTCGGCGAGGGGGTTTTTCACCCCCTTTATCGTTACTCATGTCAGCATTCGCACTTCTGATACCTCCAGCGTGGGTTACCCCTTCGCCTTCAACGGCTTACAGAACGCTCCTCTACCGCACTGATGCAAGCATCAGTACCCGTAGCTTCGGTGAATTGCTTAGCCCCGTTACATCTTCCGCGCAGGCCGACTCGACTAGTGAGCTATTACGCTTTCTTTAAATGATGGCTGCTTCTAAGCCAACATCCTAGCTGTCTAAGCCTTCCCACATCGTTTCCCACTTAGCAATTACTTTGGGACCTTAGCTGACGGTCTGGGTTGTTTCCCTTTTGACGACGGACGTTAGCACCCGCCGTCTGTCTCCCGGATAGCACTCTTTGGTATTCGGAGTTTGCAAAGGGTTGGTAAGTCGGGATGACCCCCTAGCCTTAACAGTGCTCTACCCCCAAAGGTGTTCGTCCGAGGCGCTACCTAAATAGCTTTCGAGGAGAACCAGATATCTCCCGGTTTGATTGGCCTTTCACCCCCAGCCACAAGTCATCCGCTAATTTTTCAACATTAGTCGGTTCGGTCCTCCAGTTGATGTTACTCAACCTTCAACCTGCCCATGGCTAGATCACCGGGTTTCGGGTCTACACCTAGCAACTAAACGCGCAGTTAACACTCGGTTTCCCTACGGCTCCGCTATTCGCTTAACCTCGCTACTAAATGTAAGTCGCTGACCCATTATACAAAAGGTACGCAGTCACGGTCTCAAGAACCGCTTCCACTGCTTGTACGTATACGGTTTCAGGTTCTATTTCACTCCCCTCACAGGGGTTCTTTTCGCCTTTCCCTCACGGTACTGGTTCACTATCGGTCAGTCAGGAGTATTTAGCCTTGGAGGATGGTCCCCCCATATTCAGACAACATATCACGTGTGCCGCCTTACTCGATTTCATCTCTGGTTAGTTTACGTGTACGGGGCTATCACCCTGTGCCGCTGTGCTTTCCAACACATTCCACTAACACCCCAAAGACTTAAGGGCTAATCCCCGTTCGCTCGCCGCTACTTGGGGAATCTCGGTTGATTTCTTTTCCTAAGGGTACTTAGATGTTTCAGTTCCCCTCGTTCGCCTCACTAAGCTATGTATTCACTTAGTGATGACAGCTTATGCTGCCGGGTTTCCCCATTCGGACATCGCTGGCTCAAATGCTTGTTACTAGCTCACCAACGCTTTTCGCAAGTTACTACGTCCTTCATCGCCTCTGACTGCCAAGGCATCCACCGTATACGCTTGGTCGCTTAACCATACAACCCGGATGAGTTTTCATCTCGCTTGTCAGTACTCATGTTGTCGTTATTGTGCTTTTCATTCGTCAGTCATGTAGCGCTGCTACACTCCTTCCTCACTCAAATCACCGCTTAGACACCATGTCGCCTGACTGCGCTACCTTATCGGTAACATAGCGGAAAACACGGGTTGTATTGCAACCAGCTTAGGTTTACTTGTCTCACCTCCGGGTTAAGGAAGTGGACTCGCCTTGAAGAATTTCCAAAACACTTGATTGAAGTGTTTGAGAACTCAATTTGTATGCATCAATTCCTACTCCTAAGAGTGGTCTTGATGTCTACTATCAGCTTTCCAAATTGTTAAAGAACTCATTGACCTACCAGGGTCAACGGCCTGCTCTATGAACAAGCAATCTGTGTGAACACTCAAAAGGTACACGGATGTACCGAATGTCGAAAATGCAGGAGCAGTTTTCGACCAAGCACCAATTATCGCTTAGGTAAGGAGGTGATCCAGCCCCAGGTTCCCCTAGGGCTACCTTGTTACGACTTCACCCCAGTCATGAACCACACCGTGGTAAACGCCCTCCCGAAGGTTAAGCTATCTACTTCTGGTGCAGCCCACTCCCATGGTGTGACGGGCGGTGTGTACAAGGCCCGGGAACGTATTCACCGTGGCATTCTGATCCACGATTACTAGCGATTCCGACTTCATGGAGTCGAGTTGCAGACTCCAATCCGGACTACGACCAGCTTTATGGGATTAGCTCCACCTCGCGGCTTCGCAACCCTCTGTACTGACCATTGTAGCACGTGTGTAGCCCTACTCGTAAGGGCCATGATGACTTGACGTCGTCCCCACCTTCCTCCGGTTTATCACCGGCAGTCTCCCTAAAGTTCCCGGCATTACCCGCTGGCAAGTAAGGATAGGGGTTGCGCTCGTTGCGGGACTTAACCCAACATTTCACAACACGAGCTGACGACAGCCATGCAGCACCTGTCTCACAGTTCCCGAAGGCACTGAGGTATCTCTACCAGATTCTGTGGATGTCAAGAGTAGGTAAGGTTCTTCGCGTTGCATCGAATTAAACCACATGCTCCACCGCTTGTGCGGGCCCCCGTCAATTCATTTGAGTTTTAACCTTGCGGCCGTACTCCCCAGGCGGTCTACTTAATGCGTTAGCTTGAGAGCCCAGTGTTCAAGACACCAAACTCCGAGTAGACATCGTTTACGGCGTGGACTACCAGGGTATCTAATCCTGTTTGCTCCCCACGCTTTCGTGCCTGAGCGTCAGTCTTTGTCCAGGGGGCCGCCTTCGCCACCGGTATTCCTCCAGATCTCTACGCATTTCACCGCTACACCTGGAATTCTACCCCCCTCTACAAGACTCTAGTTTGCCAGTTCGAAATGCGGTTCCCAGGTTGAGCCCGGGGCTTTCACATCTCGCTTAACAAACCGCCTGCGCACGCTTTACGCCCAGTAATTCCGATTAACGCTCGCACCCTCCGTATTACCGCGGCTGCTGGCACGGAGTTAGCCGGTGCTTCTTCTGCGAGTAACGTCACAGATGTAAGGTATTAACTTACACCCTTTCCTCCTCGCTGAAAGTGCTTTACAACCCGAAGGCCTTCTTCACACACGCGGCATGGCTGCATCAGGGTTTCCCCCATTGTGCAATATTCCCCACTGCTGCCTCCCGTAGGAGTCTGGGCCGTGTCTCAGTCCCAGTGTGGCTGATCATCCTCTCAGACCAGCTAGGGATCGTCGCCTAGGTGAGCCTTTACCTCACCTACTAGCTAATCCCACCTGGGCTTATCCATCAGCGCAAGGCCCGAAGGTCCCCTGCTTTCCCCCGTAGGGCGTATGCGGTATTAGCAGTCGTTTCCAACTGTTATCCCCCACAAATGGGCAAATTCCCAGGCATTACTCACCCGTCCGCCGCTCGTCATCTTCAAAAGCAAGCTTTTGAAATGTTACCGCTCGACTTGCATGTGTTAGGCCTGCCGCCAGCGTTCAATCTGAGCCATGATCAAACTCTTCAATTAAAGTTTTGGTTGAACCCGAAGGTTCTGCTCAATGAATTCTGTTCGTATGAACACTCTTCATCGAGTTAAATCGTTTTGTCGATTTCTCAATGCCTGTGAGTGTCCACACAGATTTGCTTGTTTATCTTGTTAAAGAGCAATCCCTTAGGCGCTGCGGCCATCGGGTCAGGGCTGCGTATTCTACGCTTTCCTGCTGCGGCGTCAAGAGGTAATTACCATCTTTTTTTCGCCTGTCGTTGAAAGGACTCGAGAGCCGTTTTTCTTCGACCCTGTCACGTCGTTCGCGTTGCCGCTGTGCCGTGTCAGTGGGAGCGCATTATAGGGAGCCAAAACTTTTGTGCAAGGGCTTTTTAAAAGAAAAACTCAATTTATTGGTCGACTGTAGAAACCCCGTTCAACTACACAGCTTACCTACCAATTAACCACAGACTTATCCACAAACCTATTTGTATAAACAATTCTGGTAGTCGTACTTAGGGGAAAGATTCAACTCATGCATTACACCTTATTAGTCATGAAACCAGTCAGAAATAATCGAGATTCTGCATAATTACTAAAATGTTTTCTCATCCAGTACAGGGTTGTGCCCAAGTTCATAGCCTCGAAGCCAGAATCCCAAACTTTAGCTGCGCGGCTCATCGACTCTGAATACCCGACATGTTCATACAGCCGATGATAAATAACTGCGCCTACTGACAAACCACATTGCTCTGCTTGCAGCCTGGGGAAACTTAGAGCATTGGTGAATAGCTAGAGATAAACGATTAATGCCTACCACTCTGCAAAGGCAAACTAAAAGGATATTCATTAGCTCAGTTGCGGCGACTGCATTTATCAAGAATACGCACGGACAACTATGTCATTAACAGCCCTGCTCGGTGTGAGTCGCACCAGTGTTAATGCTTGGGTCGCAAATTACCTGGCTGATGGACGCGATGGTTTGCTTGATAAACCTAAATCCGGACGACCCAATCAACTCTCTCCTCATCAATTAGAGCAACTTAAAAAGTTTATCGAGAAGAATGCTATCAAGCAGGACGGTGGACGCTTAATAGCTGAAGATATCAGAGTTTATATCTGTAACGACCTGCATGTGAGCTATAGCTTGGCCAATGTGTACCGCTTACTCCATGCGCTTGATTTCAGTCTCATCCCGGGTCATCTTCCACTGAGCGTGTGGATGTGTGGTTCCAAGACGAAGCCAGATTTGGTCAACAAAACCAAACGACAAGACTTTGGGCAAAACGGGGTAGCCGTCTCCGTGTCGTCGAACAGCAGCAATTTGATTATGGGTATCTGTTTGGGGCAGTGTGCCCAAGTAGCGGTAAAACGGAAGCATTGATTACGCCCTTGGTCAACAAAGATGCCATGATGCTTCACCTTGAATTGATATCGTTGGCAACCGAGAGCGACCGGCATGCAGTGGTCATCGTTGATGGCGCAGGCTGGCATACTATGGATACGGCAATACCTTTCTAAAATCTCACTTTGATTATACCCGCCTATTCTCCAGAGCTGAACCCGATGGAGCAAGTTTGGCAATGGCTCAGACAACACTGTCTTTCCAACCGAGTATTCGATTGCACGAGCAAATTGTTGACCAAGTATCCCGAGCCTGGAATACCTTCATTGAGGATACCGGTCGGGTTAAATCTTTGTGCTTCAGAGACTGGATGAATCTAACAAGATAATTAATCAAATTGGCATTAGCCGTCTGGCGATGGCCAGCTTCGAGCAAGCTCACTGCGTTCGGACTCTTTATCTTCCCCATGTGAGAGTGGACATTTCAAAATGCAATTAAAACGAAAAATCCCCAACACAAAGTGCTGGGGATCCATCGTTTATTAGGCGTCTGGCGATGACCTACTCTCACATGGGGAGACCCCACACTACCATCGGCGCGATTGCGTTTCACTTCTGAGTTCGGGATGGGATCAGGTGGGACCACAATGCTATTGTCACCAGACAAATTTTGTTGCTGCTATTTAGTGCCTAGCAGCTGAATATGGTGCTGATACCCAGAATCGAACTGGGGACCTCATCCTTACCAAGGATGCGCTCTACCGACTGAGCCATATCAGCGAATTCAACTTTGATTTCACTTTATCTAAAGTAAAAATCAGAAATTTGGCGTCTGGCGATGACCTACTCTCACATGGGGAGACCCCACACTACCATCGGCGCGATTGCGTTTCACTTCTGAGTTCGGGATGGGATCAGGTGGGACCACAATGCTATTGTCACCAGACATATTCTTACTGGTTAATTGTCCGTCTGACGGTATTGTTTCCTCGCTACGCTGCTCATGTACTTCAGTACACTGCGCGGTTCGCTCGTCACGGCTTTGTCAGCCAAACAATTACCTGCGTCATTAACCTTTATTCTTCAATTCAGAAAGCTGTGCTCTTCTTCAGAGCCTGAGTTCAAACTTCAATCAAGTATCGACTTCTTCAAGTCCGTAAAACCCATCTGGGTTGTATGGTTAAGCCTCTCGAGTCATTAGTACAGGTTAGCTCAACGCCTCGCAACGCTTACACACCCTGCCTATCAACGTCCTGGTCTCGAACGGCTCTTCAGAGGGCTCCAGGCCCTAGGGATGACTCATCTTGGGGCTCGCTTCCCGCTTAGATGCTTTCAGCGGTTATCGATTCCGAACGTAGCTACCGGGCAATGCCATTGGCATGACAACCCGAACACCAGCGGTTCGTCCACTCCGGTCCTCTCGTACTAGGAGCAGCTCCCCTCAATCATCCAACGCCCACGGCAGATAGGGACCGAACTGTCTCACGACGTTCTGAACCCAGCTCGCGTACCACTTTAAATGGCGAACAGCCATACCCTTGGGACCGACTTCAGCCCCAGGATGTGATGAGCCGACATCGAGGTGCCAAACACCGCCGTCGATATGAACTCTTGGGCGGTATCAGCCTGTTATCCCCGGAGTACCTTTTATCCGTTGAGCGATGGCCCTTCCATTCAGAACCACCGGATCACTATGACCTGCTTTCGCACCTGCTCGACGTGTCTGTCTCGCAGTTAAGCTGGCTTATGCCATTACACTAACCGTACGATGTCCGACCGTACTTAGCCAACCTTCGTGCTCCTCCGTTACTCTTTGGGAGGAGACCGCCCCAGTCAAACTACCCACCAGGCACTGTCCCTAACCCCGATTAGGGGCCCAGGTTAGAACATCAACACTACAAGGGTGGTATTTCAAGGTTGACTCCAACAAGACTGGCGTCTCATCTTCATAGTCTCCCACCTATCCTACACATGTAGGGTCAATGTTCAGTGCCAAGCTATAGTAAAGGTTCACGGGGTCTTTCCGTCTAGCCGCGGGTATACGGCATCTTCACCGCAATTTCAACTTCACTGAGTCTCGGCTGGAGACAGCGTGGCCATCATTACGCCATTCGTGCAGGTCGGAACTTACCCGACAAGGAATTTCGCTACCTTAGGACCGTTATAGTTACGGCCGCCGTTTACCGGGGCTTCGATCATGAGCTTCTCCGAAGATAACCCAATCAATTAACCTTCCGGCACCGGGCAGGCGTCACACCGTATACGTCATCTTGCGATTTTGCACAGTGCTGTGTTTTTGATAAACAGTTGCAGCCACCTGGTATCTGCGACTCCCGTCAGCTCAGAGAGCAAGTCTCATCACCAACAGGAGCGTACCTTCTCCCGAAGTTACGGTACCATTTTGCCTAGTTCCTTCAGCCGAGTTCTCTCAAGCGCCTTGGTATTCTCTACCCGACCACCTGTGTCGGTTTGGGGTACGATTCCTGCTAACCTGAAGCTTAGAAGATTTTCCTGGAAGCATGGCATCAACCACTTCATCCCCTTAGGGACTCGTCGTCAGCTCTCAGTGTATGTGTGCCCGGATTTGCCTAAGCACACCACCTACTACCTTAAACGCGGACTACCAACGCCGCGCCGGCCTAGCCTTCTCCGTCTCTCCATCGCAGTTAGCAGAAGTACGGGAATATTAACCCGTTTCCCATCGACTACGCCTTTCAGCCTCGCCTTAGGGGTCGACTCACCCTGCCCCGATTAACGTTGGACAGGAACCCTTGGTCTTTCGGCGAGGGGGTT
>NZ_CM151402.1:242500-462500 GCF_056497865.1 Shewanella sp. VK101 | reverse complement strand
TATCGAAGTTACGGGCTTCCACTTTGCGCTGGGCATTCTCAATCGCACGAGATACCCAAGGATGTTCGATGGCTTCGCCTTCTTCCATGCCCAACTTCTTCATCATGTTGGCAACGCGATCTGAAGCGAAGATCCGCATCAGGCTGTCTTCCATCGACAGATAGAAACGTGATGAACCCGCATCGCCCTGACGGCCGGAACGACCACGCAGCTGGTTATCGATACGACGGGACTCGTGACGTTCTGTGCCCAGAATGTGCAAACCACCGGCAGCAACCACGGCATCGTGACGCTCTTGCCAGTCAACACGGATCTTGGCGATCTGCTCCTCGGTTGGGTTTTCCAGTTCCTCAACTTCCGCTTTCCAGCTGCCACCCAAGACGATATCCGTACCACGACCGGCCATGTTGGTGGCTACGGTTACCGCTCCACTACGTCCGGCCTGAGCAACAATTTCAGCTTCTTTTTCGTGGAATTTGGCGTTCAGTACCTTGTGAGGGATCTTTTCCCGGTCCAACAGGTTGGACAGCAGCTCAGACTGCTCGATGGAAACTGTACCGACCAATACCGGCTGACCACGTTCACGGCACCCTTTGATGTCCTGGATAATGGCGGCGTACTTTTCTTTGGCAGTGAGGTACACCAAGTCAGCCATATCGTTACGGATCATAGGCCGGTTGGTGGGGATGACTACGGTATCCAAACCATAGATATGCTGGAATTCGAAGGCTTCGGTATCGGCAGTACCTGTCATACCGGCCAGTTTTTCATACTGACGGAAGTAGTTTTGGAAGGTGATAGAAGCCAGGGTCTGGTTTTCATTCTGGATCTTCACGCCTTCTTTGGCTTCCACCGCCTGATGCAAACCTTCAGACCAACGGCGCCCCTGCATGGTACGACCTGTGTGCTCATCGACGATGATCACTTCGCCGTCCTGCACAACGTAGTCGACATCACGTTCAAACAGGGTGTGAGCGCGCAGCGCGGCGTTGACATGGTGCAGCAGAGAGATATTGGCAGCCGAGTAGAGCGAATCCCCTTCGGCCAGCAGTCCGGCCTGGATCAACAGGAGTTCAATTTTTTCCTGGCCACGTTCAGTCATGTGAACTTGCTTGGCCTTTTCATCAACACTGAAGTCACCCTCACCGACATAGTCGTCCGAGTCTTCTTTATCCTGGCGGATCAGATTAGGGATCAGTGTGTTGACCTTGATGTAGAGCTCAGAGCTGTCTTCCGCGGCGCCGGAGATGATCAGCGGTGTACGGGCTTCATCAATAAGAATGGAGTCGACTTCGTCTATCAGAGCATAATGCAATGGACGCTGTACCCGCTCCTGTGGTGAAAACGCCATGTTGTCGCGCAGATAGTCGAAACCAAATTCGTTGTTGGTACCGTAAGTGATATCTGAGTTATAGGCAGCTTTCTTTTCCAGCTGACCAAGACCGGCGACGTTAACCCCAACCGTCATTCCAAGGAATTCAAACAGTGGGCGGTTAGTGTCGGCGTCACGGCGAGCCAGATAGTCGTTCACGGTAATAACGTGAACGCCCTTACCGGTCAGCGCATTGAGATAGGCCGGCAGCGTGGCGGTCAGAGTCTTACCTTCACCGGTGCGCATCTCGGCAATGCGGTTGCTGTCCAGCACCATACCACCTATCAACTGCACGTCGAAGTGGCGCATCTCGAACACCCGCTTGGAAGCCTCTCGCACAGTGGCAAAGGCTTCGGCCATGATGTCGTCAAGGGTTTCCCCTTTTTCGAGCCGATCACGGAACTCCTGGGTTTTGGCCTTGAGCTGCTCATTGCTGAGTTGCTCATATTCACCTTCGAGCGCGTTGATCTTGTTGACTATCTTGCCCAGGGTTTTAAGGGTGCGGTCGTTACGACTACCAAATACTTTTGTCAGTAATTTACCTAACATCTGAATCACTTATTCTGTTGTAGGCCAAGCCTCTTGCGAGTCTGGCGGCCAGTTCCAATTAACCTGCTTTGCGGTAGACGTACTTCTTGGGATCTATCTGCTGTCCACCCCGCAACACTTCGTAATGCACATGAGGTCCTGTCGAACGCCCAGTGCTTCCCATGGTGGCAATTTTCTCGCCCTTGGCGACCACATCACCTACAGTTACTGACAAAGCTTTATTATGGCCATAGCGGGTGCGCAATCCGTTACCGTGATCTATCTCCACCAACTCACCATAGCCAAACATATTCCCGGCCCATGTCACCACACCACCACCGGTGGCGATCACATCGGCTCCTTCTGTACCCGCAAAGTCTATGCCTTTATGCACAGTTCTGCGGCCATTGAAAGGATCATTACGTAAACCGTAGGGCGAAGATAACCAACCTTTATTGATTGGCCGCCCTGATATATAACGCTCTTCATCTATATGGAGATTGGAAGCCACTGTTTCAAGCAGTGACAACTGAGCATTATTGCTATCAATTCCTGATGCCAGCCGATCCATATCAGAGATCAGCTGCTCCAGCTCTATGCTGGTACCCAGCTCGCTCAAACCACCCAGACCTACCTCGGCGCCGAAATCGAACTGTTCTTCAAGTTGGTAATTCTGGGCAAGAGTTTGCCCGAGAGCCTCAAGCCGGGTCAGTTTGGCCTGCATTCTGGCGACATGCGCCACCAGAGTTGCCAACTGAGTCTCTGTTGCTTGCTTGAGTTCTTTGACTTGTTTCTGTTGCTGCTCACGAGCCTGACGCTCGTTGTCGACGTTAGCCTGTTGCGACTCAAATCGCTCGGCGTTGTAATGATAGAGCCCAGTGCCCGCAGCGAGGAGCAAAATAGGCAACAGCAACCAGCGTTTGCCCGGTTGCCAGCGCGTCACGCCATTCCGACCTTGAATAAAAACTGTTACACTCATAGCCTAATTCAGCCATCTTATTATCGTAATGAAGAAGCTCCCTCAGCACCTCAGCCAATTACTGCATCAGTCGGGACGTTTGCCCGATCTGGCCGAGAAAGCGGAGCTTTTGTTGTATCTGAACCAGCATGTCAAACAACTGCTGTCAGGCCCTGTCAGCGAACAGCTGAAAGTTGCCAATCTGCGCCAAAGTGTGTTGGTTATTGAGACCCCTTCCGCCGCTTGGGCCGCCAGGATTAACTTTCAAAAAACCAAACTTCTTGCCCAACTTCAGGCAGAAACGCTCCCAATGCTTACCGCTATTGAGGTTAAAGTCAACCCGGCACTGGCAACATCGGGGGCAAAACCCCAAGTGGTTCACAGACAACTGAGTGAAACTGCAGCTTCACATATTAATGCACTGGCCGAACACACCGAGGGCGAGCTGGGCCAGAAACTAAAACGGCTGGCTGCATTAGCCAGCCGTAAAAGGCAGTCCTAGTTTTACGATTAAGCCATCACGACATTGGATGGCATCATAAAGCTGACAGGCACATCCGCTTCTTTTTCGAAGCTGACCAACTCCCAGGCATCCTGCTGAGCAAGCAATGCCCGCACCAGCTGGTTGTTCAGGGCATGCCCCGTCTTGTAGGCACAGAATTCTCCGACTATGGCGTGACCCGCCACATACAGGTCACCAAACGCATCCAGAATCTTGTGCTTAACAAATTCATCCTCATAACGCAGGCCATCGGGGTTGAGGACACGATATTCATCAAGCACAACCGCGTTTTCCATACTGCCGCCCAATGCCAGGTTGTTGGCACGCAGATACTCGATATCACGCATAAAACCAAAGGTTCTGGCACGACTGATATCTTTCACAAAGGCAGAAGAGGAAAAATCCATCACCATATGCTGTTGACTACGGGCGATTTCAGGGTGATTGAAATCGATGGCAAAATCGACTCTGAAACCTTTGAAAGGTCGCAGTTCAGCCCACTTATCACCGTCTTCAACACGCACTGTGCGCTTGATTTTCAGATATTTCTTGGCCGCTGACTGATCTTTGATCCCCGCGCTTTGCAGCAGGAATACAAAAGGGCTGGCACTGCCATCCATGATAGGGATCTCGGGAGCATCCACTTCAATAACGGCATTGTCGATTCCCAAACCCGCGAGTGCAGCAAACAGATGCTCAATCGTTGAGATGCGAACACCTTCATCATTGACCAGAGCCGTACACATAGTCGTTTCACGCACCTGCTCTGCCTTGGCAGCAATCTCCACTGCCGGCTGCATATCGGTGCGCACGAGTACGATCCCTGTATTGACTGGTGCGGGCTTGATAGTCAAAGTCACCTTATTGCCGGAGTGCAAACCGACACCGGTGGTCTTTACCATTTTTTCAACAGTTCTTTGAAAAATCATTTAGTTACCCGTATTCATCTCAACAAAAAGCCCTGCCTTTGACGATAAAATCGACACTCGTCAGGCGCGGCTGGTCGGATATCCTAGCATAAATTGGTAATTTCACAAAAATTTACCTGCCTTTGCTTAACAGAAACAAAGGAGATCACCCAATTTACACCAGCGATAACCGCCAGTATCAGTCGGCTTGCTTACGCAAAAACGCCGGAATATCCAAATAATCAAGCTCGTTTTTGTGCGGGTTGGGCGCAGGCTGTGACGCAGGAACCGCATTGCTCTTGTGAGATACAGGCGTAACAGCTTCTTCCTGAGGCACGTAAGCTTCGACCTTAGGCTCTGGTACAGGTTCCTGACGTGGAGCAGGTTTGGATACCAGCTGAATGTCAGGTTTTCTTTCCGAACCTATGCCGGTAGCAACTACAGTGACTCGCAGCTCATCGCTCATTTCCGGATCTATAACAGCACCAACTACCACTGTCGCGTTGTCAGAAGCGTAAGCCTTGACGTGGTTACCCACAGTCTCGAACTCTTCGATGCTCATATCCATGCCGGCAGTGATATTGACCAGTACGCCGCGGGCGCCTGCCAAGTCGATATCTTCCAGCAGCGGACTGGCAACGGCCGCTTCGGCAGCTTCTTCGGCGCGGTCTTCACCACGAGCCACCCCTGTGCCCATCATGGCGTTACCCATTTCGGACATAACGGTTTTCACGTCGGCGAAGTCGACGTTAATCAGACCGGGACGGGTGATCAGCTCAGCGATACCCTGCACCGCGCCCAAGAGTACGTTGTTGGCGGCAGCGAAGGCATCCAGCAGTGATGTACCACGGCCCAATACCTTGAGCAGCTTCTCGTTGGGGATAGTGATCAGCGAGTCAACATGTTTGGCCAGCTCTCCAATACCCTGATCGGCATAGGCCATACGCTTCTTGCCTTCGAATGGGAAAGGCTTGGTGACCACGGCCACTGTCAATATCCCTTCTTCGCGGGCAATCTGCGCCACCACAGGAGCAGCACCTGTCCCCGTACCACCGCCCATACCGGCAGCGATGAAGATCATATCCGAGCCCTTGATGGCCTCACGGATATTTTCACGATCTTCTTCGGCAGCAGCGCGACCGACTTCCGGGTTGGCACCGGCACCCAGGCCCTTGGTGACATCGCGCCCCAGTTGAATTGTGGTGCCCGCGGCAGACTTACGCAGTGCCTGGGCATCTGTATTGGTGGCAACAAACTCAACACCTTCGATGTTGTGTTTCACCATATGTTCGACGGCATTACCACCGCCACCACCGACGCCGATGACCTTTATCACCGCCTCGTCAGAATGAGTATCCATGATCTCAAACATGGTTGAATTCTCCGTATTACCTGCGTTTACGTAAGTTAAAACTCACCTTTAAACCAGCTCTGAACCCGATTCCAGAGACTGGTCACCCCTTGACGCTCGGGTCGTTCAAACTGACGTTCGATAACCCTGCGCGCGCCGTAATGTAACAGCCCAACACCTGTGGAGTAGATGGGCTGATCCACATATTCATACAAACCTTTCACCGGCAGCGGTGATGCCACCCTGACCGGCATGCCGAACGTGGCTTCGGCAACATCCACCGCCCCTTCGATAGAGGCTGTGCCACCGGTCAACACTATGCCGGCGGCAATTTGATCTTCCAGGCCACTGTCCTTGAGCTCTTTGAATACCAACTCGAACAGTTCCTGATATCTGGGTTCAACCACTTCGGCCAGAGTATGACGCGACATGGTCCTTGATGGCCGGCCACCTACGGACGGCACCTCTATGCTGTCTTCACGGCTCACCATGGAGCTGCGGGCACTGGCATGCTGCACTTTAATCTGCTCGGCATGCGACAGCGGCGTGCGGAAAATTTTGGCGATATCACTGGTTACCTGATTGCCGGCCACCGGCACCACGGCGCAGTGACGCAGAGCGCCATTGGTATACACAGCGATATCTGTGGTGCCACCACCGACATCCACCAGACAGACACCCAGATCTTTTTCATCATTGGTCAGTACCGCATCGGCCGAAGCGATACCGGAAAACACCAGGTCGTCCACCTTGAGGCCACAGCGCTCAACACTCTTGGTGATGTTCTTGGCCATATCATTGGCGCAGGTAACTATATGCACCTTGGCTTCCATCCGCATGCCGGACATGCCGATAGGGCTGCGGATCCCTTCCTGAACATCTATGGCATATTCCTGCGGCAGTACGTGCAAAATGCGGCGCTCGGTGGGGATCTTCACCGAACGGGCCGTGTGAATGACGTTGTCCACGTCTTCCTGGGTCACCTCTTCATCATTGATGGAGACCATGCCGTTTTCGTTCTGACAATCAATATGCTTGCCGGAAATGCTCAAATACACCGAAGACACCTGACAGTCTGCCATCAGCTCGGCCTGATCCAGGGCCCGCTGCACACTGCGCACGATAGAATCGAGGTCGTTGACCCCGCCTTTATCCATGCCGCGTGATGGATGATTACCCAGACCGACGACACTGATTTCGCCATCAGGCAAGACTTCACCTATGATCACAGCGACCTTGGATGTCCCTATGTCCAATCCGACGATCAGATTTCTATCTTGGTTCTTGGTCATTAATTAACGGCTCTCTTCTTGTGCGTCTTCCCAGCCTACTGCCAGACCCGTGTCATAGCGTAGATCCACTCTGGCGACACTCTTTTCCTGTTTAACCAACTCGGGATACACGTTGATAAAACGCTGTATCCGCGCCATCTTGTCCTCTCGTCCCAACTCCAGCATGATGCCGTTGCCCAAAGTCGCCTCCCAGGCATGTCTCGGGCTGAGACTCAATCTATCCAGCTTGAAGCTGTTTATCCGCAGCAGTTCATCCATCTGCCGAAAGGAGATTAATACCTCCTTCGCCATAGGTTCAGGTCCCGCCAGCCAAGGCAGATTTTCCAGCCCGGGTTGCGGTGGCGCCAGGAACACCTCGCCGTGTTCATTGAGCCATTCATCCTGATTCCAGTGCGCCACGGCGACCTGCTCCTGCAGATAAACCTTCAGCTTGGCCGGCCATTCGCGCCGAACCGAGGCCCGGTATACCCAAGGCAGGGCCTCCAGCGCCTGCTGCACCTCGGCCACATCAGCACTGAAAAAGCTACGCTGCATCAAGTCCTGCAAGGCGCCACGGATTTCCGCATCCGTGGTGTACTGGCGCTCGCCTTTTATCGCCACTGCCTCAATGGGCAAAGCCTCGGCATCATTCAGCACCAGTCCCAGTTTCCAAGCCGCCATGCCGAATGCCGCCAGTACCAACAGCAGAAAGCCAATCCCGCTGCAGAGATACCAATTGACTCCGGCTAGCCTTGCCCGGCCCTTGTGCAACCTGTCCTTCAGCGCCATGGTCCTGCCCGTTAGCTTGGCGGAAAACCGGCCATTATATAGGGCTGGTTTTCTTGGTCAAAAGATACTGTTTTCAAGCCATTAAGCGGCGAAAATCTATTCAGCAATCGTATCTTTCTTATCATCACTAAACCCCAGTTTGCTGCTCGCCAGTTGGCGCGCCAGGGCGCCTATGTTACCTGCGCCTTGGGTCATCAGCAGATCGCCGTCCTTGAGCACATCCGGCAGTATCTCCTGCAACTGCTCCGGCGTAGCGACATAGATAGGGTCGACCTGACCACGTAATCTGATGCTGCGGCACAACGCGCGGCTGTCAGCTCCCGCGATAGGTGCTTCACCGGCGGGATAGACCTCCAGCAGCAATAGGCCATCGACCTGAGACAATACTTCGACAAAGTCCTCGTACAGATCCCGGGTGCGGCTATATCTGTGTGGCTGATAAGCCATCACCAGGCGCTTATTAGGCCAACCGGCACGAGCCGCCTTGATAGTGGCTGCGACTTCGCTGGGATGATGGCCGTAATCATCAACCAGCATCACCTCGCCCTTGGGAGTATCGAAGGCCCCCAGGTGCTGGAAGCGGCGGCCAATTCCCTGGAACTCCGCCAGCGCCTGCACTATGGCGGCATCATCTATATCATCTTCACTGGCCACGGCAATCGCCGCCAAGGCGTTCAGCACATTGTGCCGTCCCGGCAGATTCAGCAGCAGCTCCAAGTCGTCCCGCCCCTTGCGACGCACGGTGAAACGGCATTGATGCCCTTCCTGGCTAAAGTTGAGTGCCTGCACATCAGCCTCATCACTGAAGCCATAGGTCACCATGTGGCGACCAATACGCGGCATGATCTCTTTCACCACAGGATCATCGATACAGAGCACGGCCACGCCGTAGAACGGCAGGTTATGCAGGAAGTCCACAAAGGTGGTTTTCAACTTCTCAAAATCGCCGCCATAAGTATCCATATGGTCGGCTTCAATATTGGTTACCACACTCACCATGGGCTGCAGATGCAGGAAGCTGGCATCACTCTCATCGGCCTCGGCGATAAGGTAACGGCTGTGCCCCAAGCGAGCATTGGTGCCGGCACTATTGAGCAGACCACCTATTACAAAGGTCGGATCCCGCTCGGCCTGGCCATAAACACTGGCGATAAGGCTGGTTGTAGTGGTTTTGCCATGGGTGCCGGCAATCGCCACACCATGACGGTAACGCATCAGCTCGGCCAGCATCTCGGCACGGCGCACTATCGGAGTGCGGCTGGCTCTGGCGGCCGCGACTTCCGGGTTATCCGCTTTAATCGCGGTGGAAACCACCACCACATCAACGTTCACCACAGCCTCAGCACTGTGGCCAATAATGATGCGAGCACCCAGAGCCGCCAAACGCTCAGTCACGGCATTTTCAGCAATATCTGAACCACTGACCTGATAACCTTCGTTGACCAGAACCTCGGCAATGCCCCCCATGCCGGCACCACCTATGCCAACAAAGTGAATACGACGCACCCGGCGCATTTCCGGGATCATGGCGCGAAGCTGGGCGTATTTCTCTGCTCTGTTATTCATCTATTTCCTTTCTCTGCCAGTTCGATACAGACTTGGGCGACTTTATCTGTCGCATCCAGCACGGCGGCCGCTCTGGCTCTTTGCCCCATCAGGGCCAATTCATTTCTATCACTGCCAAGCAAGGCCAGCTTATTCGCCAGCCTGGGCACATCGACAATCGGCTGCGGCAACAGGAAGGCCGCGCCCGCATCCACCAACACCTGGGCGTTGCGGGTCTGGTGATCATCCACCGCATGGGGATAAGGCACCAACAGGCTGGGTAGGCCAACGGCCGCCAGCTCGGAAACGGTTAAGGCTCCGGCGCGGCAGATGACCACATCGGCCCAGCGATAAGCGGCTTCCATATCATCGATAAACTCAGCGACTTTGACTCTGCCGTCCTGTCCCAGCTGCTGATATTCAGCTTCCACCGGCACCTGATTACCCTTACCCACCTGATGCCAAACTGTCACTGACTGTGACTTGCTGACCTCGGCAACCACGGCCGGCATAAGGTCGTTGAATACCTTGGCCCCCAGGCTGCCACCGACGACCAGAATTTTCAGCGCATCCTGATGCTGAGCTCTGGGCTGCCCACCCAGAGTGATAAGCTCCTGGCGAATAGGGTTGCCCACCACTTCGGCTTTACCCGGCTCGAAGGTGTTGGCAAAGGCGCACAGCACCTTAGTGGCGATACGGGAAAGCAGCTTATTGGTCATCCCCGGAATGGCGTTTTGCTCATGCAACACCAGCGGAATACCACTGAGCTTGGCGGCAACGCCGCCCGGACCGCTGGCAAAGCCGCCCATGCCCAACACCACATCCGGCCGAAATTCGCGGATGACCCTGCGCGCCTGGATAATCGAGCGCAGCACCTTGAAAGGCGCTGCCAGCTTGCGCACTACTCCGTTGCCGCGCACGCCCTTGATGTCAATAAAATCTATGTCAAAGCCGTGTTGAGGCACCAAGCGTGCCTCCATCCGGTCTGCCGTGCCCAGCCAACGCACCTGCCAGCCCTGCTGTGCCAGGCGTCGGGCCACTGCCAACGCCGGAAAAACGTGACCGCCGGTACCACCGGCCATCACCAAAATACGTTTGTTATTCAAATTGTTACCTTTCATGACTTCAGCCTCCCATGCACCGCCTGGATCAGGCTGAGACGCCGCTCATGATCTATCCGGATCAGCATCATGACCGCAGCCGTCATCACCCAGAGACTACTGCCGCCATAGCTGATAAAGGGCAGTGTCAGCCCCTTGGTCGGCAAAATGCCGATACTGGCGCCCACGTTCACCACAGTCTGGAAACAGATCCAGATCCCTATGGCGTAGGCCAGATAACCCTCAAATGCCCGATCCATGGCCAAGCATTGACTGCCGAGACGAATTGCCCGCAGCGCCACAAACAGCAGTACCGCCAGCACAGCGATAATGCCCATAAATCCAAGCTCTTCCCCTATAACGGCAAAGATAAAGTCAGTGTGCGCCTCCGGCAGGTATTCCAGTTTCTGGATACTGTTGCCAAGTCCCTGACCAAACCAGTCGCCGCGGCCATAGGCCATCAGCGACTGAGTCAACTGGTAACCACTGCCGAACGGATCCTGCCAGGGGTCGAGGAAGGAAGTTACCCGCCGCATCCGGTAGGGCTCCCGCAGAACCAAAGCCACAAAGGTCATAACCCCTGCAAGGATCAACGCAAAGAAGTCCAGCAAACGGGCGCCGGCCAAAAACAGCAGCCCGACTGTGCCAACAAACAGCACCACCACAGTTCCCAGATCCGGTTGCATCAGGATCAAGAAGGCATAGACGGCAAAAACCGCAATCGGTTTGTAAAAGCCCTTGGCGTTTTCACGCACTTCCTGATGCCGCCGTACCAGATAACCGGCCATGTAGACCGCAAAAGCAAACTTGGCTATCTCGGCTACCTGAATTCTCACCGGCCCCAGAGACAGCCAGCGGGTCGCCCCGTTTACTGTGGTGCCCACTATCAGCACAGCCACCAACATGACTCCAACCAGCAACAGCATCAGCGGACTCAGTTGCTGCCAGCGCTGCATCTCTACCTGCAACACCACTGCGGCTATCACCACGCAACCCACCAGATAAAACAGATGACGGGTCACAAAGTGAAACGGATTACCTGTCAGGCTCTGGGCTTCCGGCATAGAAGCCGACATCACCATCACAAAGCCAAAGGCGATCAACGACAAAACGGCAAGCAGCAAACGCCGGTCATACAGTTGCATGCCCTGCGATTGCTTCTCACCGAACCAGTCGGGCCAGCGCCACTTGAGGCTGGTCCCGAACAGGCTGAGTTGTCGTTCATCACTGCTCATCCAGCGCCTCCACCAGTTGGCGGAAATCATCGCCTCTGGCCATAAAGTTACTGTACATATCCAGGCTGGCACAGGCCGGTGACAACAAGACTATGTCTCCGGAACTCGCCAGCTCGGCGGCTTTGCTCACGGCTTCTGCCATGGAGCCAACCTTGATGGCGCCCTCTTTCAATGCCGCAATCTTGTCACCGTCTCGCCCCAGGGTAATAAGGTGAGTCACAGAGCCGAGCGCATTGGCAAGCGGCCGGAAATCGGCTCCTTTACCATCACCACCGGCAATCAGGATCACATCACCGAGGTAGTCGCTGAGCCCTTCGAGCGCAGCCACGGTAGCGCCCACATTGGTGGCCTTGGAATCGTTGATCCAGGTGGCGCCATTCTTGACCGCCACCAGTTCACATCTGTGCGGCAAGCCTTTGTACTCGCGGGCCACTTTGGCCATGGCTTCCTTATCAACTCCGGCCGCATCGGCCAACGCCATGGCGGCCAGCAGATTGGCGTGGTTATGGCTGCCGAGCAGTGCCACATCCATCAGATTCATGATTTCACTGCTGCCGTGGAAAATCTTGCCGTCGGTGATCCCCCACTCATCCCCTTCGGGGTTACCCAAACCAAAGCTGTTGTTGTTCATGGGTGACATGGGCTGAGTTTGCGGATCATCCCGGTTGAAAATCGCCAGTCGGCTCAGTTCATAGAGACGCAGTTTGGCCTGGCGATAGGCTTCCAGGTCGCTGTATCTGTCCATGTGGTCTTCAGAAATGTTCAGGCAAGTTGCCGCCAAACACTTGAGACTATGAGTGGTTTCCAACTGGAAACTGGATAGCTCCAGCACATAGTGGCTGACGTTTTCGCCCAAAAGCTCCAACGCCGGCACCCCTATGTTGCCGCCGATGGCGGCTTGCTTGCCACCGGCTTTGAGCATTTCACCGACCAGAGTCGTCACAGTCGACTTGCCATTGGAGCCGGTAATCGCCAGCACACATGGGCCCTTGTCGGCGATGGCGCGGGCAAACAGTTCCACATCGCCGATCACTTCTATGCCCATATCCAACGCCGCCCTTACTTCGGGGGTATCCATGGGGATCCCGGGACTGATGATGATCTGCTCGGCCTGCACCAGACCACGGCAATCGAAACCACCGAAGCAAAATTCCAGATCCGGAAACTCATTTTTCAGCGCCTCGGCACCGGGTGGATTGCGGCGGCTGTCCATCACCATAGGGGCATGCCCCTGAGCCACCAGATAGCGCACCACAGACAAGCCTGTGGCCCCCAATCCCAACACTATGTGCGAACAGCGACTCATCATGACTGTTTACCTCAACTTCAGGGTGGCCAATCCCAGCAGAACCAGGAACAAAGAGATAATCCAGAAACGCACTATCACTCTGGGCTCGGGCCAACCTTTCAATTCATAGTGGTGGTGTATGGGTGCCATACGGAAAATCCGTTGGCCACGCAGCTTATAGGATCCAACCTGAAGGATGACTGACACAGTCTCCATTACGAATACACCGCCCATGATCACCAGCAAGATTTCCTGTCGTACCAGCACTGCCATGGTGCCGAGCGCCGCGCCCAGTGACAACGAGCCCACGTCGCCCATAAACACTTGTGCCGGATAGGTGTTGAACCAAAGGAAACCAAGACCGGCACCGACTATCGCGGTGCAGACAATCACCAGTTCACCGGCGCCAGGCAGATGCGGAATATGCAGATAGCCGGCAAATTGCGCATGGCCGGAGAGGTAAGCAATAAGCGCGAACGCCGCCGCAACCATAACGGTCGGCATAATCGCCAAGCCATCGAGGCCGTCGGTCAGGTTAACCGCATTGCTCGAACCCACTATGGTGAAATAGGCCAGTACCACAAAAAATAGCCCCAGCTGCGGCATCACATCCTTGAAGAAAGGCACCACCAATTGGGTTTCACCCGGCAGGGCCGCGGTGGCGTAGAGATAAAAGGCCACAGCAATTGCCGCCAGCGACTGTAAAATGTACTTCCAACGGGCCACCAGCCCCTTGGGATCCTTACGCACCACCTTGCGGTAATCATCGAGGAAACCGATGAGGCCAAAGCTGCCCAGAACGAATAACATCACCCAGACATAACGGTTACCGAGATCGCCCCACAGCAGGACACTGATAAAGATCCCCGCCAGCACCAGCAATCCACCCATTGTTGGGGTGCCACGCTTACTGAAATGTGACTCAGGGCCATCGTTACGCACCACCTGGCCTATCTGCAAAAGCTGCAAACGTTCAATCAACTTGGGCCCCCACCAGAGCGCGAAGCTGAGGGCGGTTAACAACCCCAGAATAGCTCTGAAGGTCAAATAGGAAAACACGTTAAACCCGGTATAAAACTGGGTTAGATACTCCGCCAGATACACCAGCATCTACACTAACTCCCCACGCCCGAAGGCTGATTTAAGGGCCTCGACCACACGCTCCATACGCATGCTGCGTGAACCCTTGACCAATACAGTGACACTCCCTGACAACTGATTGATATATTTGATTAAACTTTCCACCAAACGCCCTTGGGTATCCAGATGTTCCGTACCAAACCCCTGGCTGGTGTTCTGGGTTAATTGACCGCTGCAAAACAGGGCATCTATCCCGGCCTCCCGGGCATACTCACCCAGCTCGCGATGCAAAAGGGGGGCATTGTCGCCTAATTCCCCCAAATCGCCCAGTACCAGAATGCGATTTCCGTGAATTTCGTGAAGCCAGTTGATCGCAGCCTTGACCGAGGCCGGATTGGCGTTATAGCTATCGTCGATCAGCTGCACTCGCCCAAGCTCAGTGGGCAGCATGCGTCCCTTGACCGGCTGCATCTGTTGCAAGCCAGAGATAATGCTTGCCATATCCAGGCTCAGCGCCAGGCAAACCGAAGTTGCCGCCAGGGCATTGGCCACCTGGTGTCGGCCGGCCAGCGGCAGCGCCAGCGAATACTCCTGTTGCTGCCAGCAAAGAGTGCAGCGATAACGCCCCGAGGCATCGGCCTGTAAATCTTTGGCTGTCAACTCGGCTGCTGCGTCAATGCCATAGCTTAACTGACGGTAGCCTAACGCAGCCTGACGCATTACCTCGGCGTATCTGTCATCGGCATTGATAATGGCGCAGCCGTCTGGGGCCAAGTGATTGAAAATCTCGGATTTGGCCGCCGCCACACCGGCCTCTGAGCCAAACCCTTCGAGGTGGGCGCTGGCAACATTGTTCACTAGGGCAACATCCGGGCGCACTATGGCCGAGGTGTAATCAATTTCACCCTTGTGGTTGGCACCAAGCTCAAATACCGCGTATTCGTGTTCAGGCTCCAGTCGCAAGGCTGTCAGCGGCACGCCTATATCGTTGTTGAAGTTACCGGCTGTGTAGAGCACCTTGGCATGTTGCGACAATATGGTCGCCAACATCTCCTTGACGCTGGTCTTGCCGTTGGAGCCGGTCAAGGCAACACACTTGAGTGATACCAGGCTGCGTACCATAGCCGCCAGTTGCCCCAGGGCCTGGTGAGGGTCGGCCACCAGCAGCTGCGGCACATCGAGTGCCAACTCGCGGCTGACCAGGAGCGCTGCGGCGCCATTTTTGACCGCCGTTGGCGCAAACTCATGGGCGTCGAAGCGCTCACCCTTGAGGGCGATAAACAAACCTTTGGTGCCTATATCGCGGCTATCTGTGCTGACACTCTCAACCAGCTGCTCTGCGGCAGTCGCTGGAATCAACTTGGCATTCAGCGCCGTGGCTATCTGTTGCAGAGTTAAAGGGATCATGCCTTGCCTCCGCTAAGTTCCAGCGCCAAGGCCCGCTCATCGTAGTGATGACGGCTTCCTGCCACTTCCTGATAGGTTTCATGCCCCTTGCCGGCCAGCAAAATCACATCTCCCGCCTCGGCCTGGGCGCAAACCTGTTTAATGGCTGTCACCCTATCGACACAGGAGAATGCCGCCTCGGGTTGAGTCAGCCCGGCCATGACTTCATCAATGATGGTTTGCGGCTCTTCGCTGCGAGTATTGTCACTGGTGACCATCAAGCGGTCGGCAAAAGCCTCGGCAGCGCGGGCCATCAGCGGCCGCTTGCCCCTGTCACGATCGCCGCCGCAGCCAAAGACACACCAGAGGCGGTTGTCGGTATGCAGCCGCAGCGCCTTGAGCGCTTGCTCCAGCGCATCCGGGGTGTGGGCATAATCCACCACCAGCGAAAAACCTTTGTTCGACGGGAAACACTCCATCCGTCCGGGCACGGGCTTCAGGGCCGGTGACAGCGACAGCAGCTTTTGCAGCGGATACCCCATGGCATAGAGCGCCGTCAGCGCCGCCAACAGATTGGAGAGATTGAATTCGCCCAGCAGCGGGGTCTCCAGCACGCCTTTGCCTTCCGGCCAGTGGATCTCGGCGCGCACGCCCTTGGCGTGATATTGAGGATTAACAGCAACAACTGCCGCTCTGGGATCTTGCTTAATGCTATAGCCGAGCAACTTGGCCTTGGGCAGTTCCTCGAACCAGGCCTGCCCTGTGGCGTCATCCAGGTTAATCACCGCGTGTTTGAGACAGGCAAACCGCATCAGCCTCAATTTGGCGGCGGCATAAGCCTCCATAGTATGGTGATAATCCAAATGATCCCGGCTCAGGTTGGTAAACACAGCCACTTCAAAGGGCGCGGCTTCTACCCGCCCCTGCACCAAACCGTGGCTGGATACTTCCATGGCACAGACGCTGACATCCATCAGCTCAAAAGCCTTGAGCTGGGCCATTACGGCCAAGGCATCACTGGTAGTATTGGTCGCTTCCTGGAGTTTCCCCAGCAAACCGTTCCCCAAAGTGCCCATGACACCGGCCTTTTCGCCGAGCAAAGACACCCACTGGGCGATTAGCTGGCTGACAGAAGTCTTGCCATTGGTGCCGGTAATCCCCACCAGACGAGGCTTGACCGCGTGAATGCCATAGAACTGGGCCGCCAGCGCCGATAGCTGCCGACTCAGTTGAAAAAAGTAGATGGTTAAGCCTTGCTCCCGCTCCACCTTGCCGTGGGCATCCGGATCGTCCGTATGCAGCAAGGCAGCCGCGGCTCCCTTGTTGAAGGCGGCGGCAACATACTCCCGACCATCGGCCTGATGTCCGGGAACGGCCACGAAAAGGCCGCCTTCAACCACTTTCCGGCTGTCTAGACAGGGCTCGGCCACCGCCTCCGCGCCGGAGTAATGAAACCAGGGAGCCAGCAGATCCCGCAATAACATCATTCTGCTCTCCTAGGTACCTGAGCCAGTTGCACGCGAGTATCATCACTCACAGGCTCCACATTCAACATCTGCAACGCGCCGGACATCACCTTGCCAAACACAGGTGCCGCCACCACGCCGCCATAATATCTGTCCCCTTTGGGCTCGTTGATCACCACTACCATGGCAAGCCTGGGGTTATTGGCCGGCGCGACACCGGCAAACAGGGCAACATAATCATCGCCATAGCCACCGGCTATCGCCTTACGACTGGTGCCCGACTTACCGGCAACCGGATAGCCTTCAATGTGCGCCCGAGTACCTGTGCCGCCCTTCTCGGTCACGCCCACCAGCATGTTGATCACATCGCGGGCCACGTCCGGGGCTATTACCCGGGTGCCTTCCGGCGGTTGCTTCAGTTTAAGAATCGATACCGGGTAAAGCATGCCGCCGCTGCCCAGAGTGGCGTACATACGCGCCAATTGCAGCGGGGTAGCGGTCAGGCCATAGCCGAAGGACAGAGTCGCCCGTTCAAAGTCGGACCATCTGTGTCTGTCCTGCACCAAACCGGCACTCTCGCCGGTCAGGTTGATCCCTGAATAGTTGCCGAGCCCCATGGACTGATAGGTGCCCAGCAGCTGCTGCACCGGCATTTCCAGTGCCAACTTACTGATCCCCACGTTACTGGACTTGATCAAAATCTTCGCCAGTGACATATCGCCATAGTTGCGAGCATCCCGCACCTGCCGACCACCGATACGCATCCAACCGGGTGATGTCGGGATTAGCTCATCGCTCTTGACGATTCCGGCTTCCAGCGCTGCTACCACCACAAAGGGTTTCACCGTCGAACCCGGCTCGAAGGTGTCTGTCAGGGCGCGGTTACGCATCCTGTGGCTCTGCAGATTTTCCCGCGAGTTGGGGTTATAGGAGGGGGTGTTGACCATCGCCAGCACTTCACCCGTGTGCACATCCAGCACCACCACAGAACCGGATGTTGCCTGGTTCATTTCGGTGGCACGCTTGAGCTCACGGTAAGCCAACTGTTGAATACGCTGATCTATGCTGAGCACCAGATCATTGGGGCTCTCGCCCTCCTGGATAATATCCAGCCGCTCAACCACCCGGCCGTCACGGGACTTGCGCACCTTCTGCTTGGAGGGAGTGCCGGTCAGCCAGCTATTGTAAGTGTTTTCAATGCCTTCGATGCCGACATCATCGATATTGGTGATCCCGACCAGCTGAGCGCTGATCTCACCGGCCGGATAGTAACGGCGTGATTCAGACTTGAGGTAAATACCGGGTAGCTTCAGTTGTTCGATATAGTGCGCTACCGCCGGGGTAACCTGGCGCTTGAGGTAGGTAAAGCGTTTCTTGGGGTTGGACTGCACCCTTGCCAACAGGTCATCCAGCGGCTCGTGCAATACATCGGCCAGCGCCCGCCAACGGCGCATATCATTGAAGCCATCCTTGTCGTGAACCACCTTGGGGTCGGCGTAGACGGCACGTACAGGCACGCTGACGGCCAGCATCTCGCCGTTGCGGTCAGTGATAAGCCCTCTTTGCACCTCGTTGGAGGTGGTTCGCAGAGTGCGCATATCACTCTCATGACGCAGTTTTTCCGGTTCTATCACCTGGATGTAGGCGGCACGTCCAACAAGCGAGACAAACAACAGGCAAACAAAAGCCACCACCACTTGCAGTCGCCAGTGGATCAGTTGGGGCTTTTGAATCCTTTTAGCCTGTTTTCTCATGGGAGTCTCACTACCACCTCTTCATTGGGTAAGGGCCTTATCATGTCCAATTCCTTGGTCGCAATCCGGGTTATCCGGCTGTGCTCTGCCTGCGACTGTTCTTCCAGCAACAGGTTGCGCCACTCGATATCCAAGCGATCCCTTTCCTGTAACAGCTTGTCCAACTCACTAGTTTGGGTACGGCTGATGTGGCTGGTATATACCACGGCAACCGCATTACCCAGTACCAGCATGCCCAGCAAGAGGATCCATTTGTGCTGCCAAAGATCCTGCAGCACTATGCGCGCCAGATTGAGTTGCGACTTACTCACCGTCAACCTCAGTAAGGCAAACGCTCGGCAATTCTGAGTACAGAACTGCGGGCCCGGGCATTAACGGCAATCTCTTCATCCGACGGTTTCATCGCCTTGCCTATGGGCAACAGCTGCCGCGAGCGGTTGAGCTCGGCCTCGGTCACCGGCAAACCGTAGGGCACTTCCTCGCCTTTGCTGTGACGGCGGATAAAACGCTTCACCATGCGATCTTCAAGAGAATGGAAGCTGATGATCGACAGCCGTCCCTTGGGCGCCAGTACTTGCAGTGCCCCTTCCAGTGCTTGATCTATCTGATCCAGCTCGCTATTGATATAGATGCGAATCGCCTGAAACACTCGAGTTGCCGGATGCTTGTTGCGCTCTTTGTGTTTGGTGATCCTTTCGATCAAGCCGGCCAAATCTTTGGTGCGCAAAAACGGCTTCTCATCACGGTCGGCGGCGATACAACGGGCGATATGGCGGGCGTTTTTCTCTTCACCATAGGTCTTGAATACCCAAGCCATATCTTCGACTTCGGCCCTGGCGAGCCATTGAGCCGCCGTTTCGCCCTGGCTGTTATCCATCCGCATATCCAGTGGACCATCACGCAGAAAACTAAAGCCACGCTCGGCATCGTCAAGTTGCGGTGATGACACACCGAGATCCAGTAAGACACCGTCTATCTTGCCCACCAGCCCAAGTTGCTCAACATAGTCGGCCAACTGGCCAAAACCGCCATGGACTATGGTGAAACGCGGATCATCGGCAAACTGTTTGGCAGCTTCAATGGCCGCCGGGTCTCTATCGATGGCAATCAGCCGCCCCTGTTCTCCCAGGCGGGAAAGGATCTGACGTGAGTGTCCGCCTCGACCGAAAGTGCCGTCGATATAGATGCCATCTGGGCGGATATTGAGCCCGTCTACCGTTTCTTGAAGCAGGACAGACAGGTGGGCAAAGTTTTGGCTCATCACTCTCTTCTTTAATCTGGTCTCACTCATCAGAGTGAGAAATCAGCCAGCCGCTCACTGGCGGTCAATCCCTGGCTCTTAATCATCTCCAGGCTGTCGGCCAGCTGCTGCTGCCAGACCTGCTCATCCCAGAGTTCGAATTTGTTCAACTGCCCAACCAACATGGTCTTCTTTTCCAAAGAGGCGTATTGCCTGAGCGGCGGAGTCAGCAAAACCCGGCCGTTGGCATCCAACTCACATTCCTGGGCATAACCCAACATCAGGCGCTTCATCGCCCGCTCCTGTGGTTGAAAATCAGACAGACCGAGCAGCTTGTCGGCGACTTTGTTCCATTCGTTTATCGGATAGATCAACAGGCAGGGAGATTGGATATCCACAGTGATTACCAGCTTGCCTTGATGATCGGCATGCAGAGGCTCGCGGTATCGCGTTGGCATAGCGATCCGCCCCTTGGCATCCAGATTCAAAGCACTTGCGCCGGAAAACACTTGGTTTCATCCTTGCTCAGTTAATAGATCCACAAATATCCACAAATTCCCACAGATGCTAAGTTTAGGGATAGTCAACAAGGATTGTCAAGCAATGCAAACTCGAATAAAGCCAGTCACCAAGCGGGTTAGCAGCGTGTCACAACATTTTTTGAACAGCCGAATTCCAAGTGGCAAAAAGTGGTGCTACGGCCCCTGGCAGTGGAAAATTTCAACACTGACAGGGGAGATTTTCACAGTGAAAAGAAACGATTGTGGAGAAGTTTCCCGGATCCGGGCATTCTGGAGTGCGATCCAGTGCAAACTTCTGTGGCGGCAAAACTCGGCCAGGATAAACCACTATGCCAACCTAACAGCCGTATCTGAGGGTTAAATGTTAAATCATGGTTAACTAAAATTTCTTGCCCATATCAGAACGACAGGCTTTTCCTACATAGTGTTCAGAGCCTGAGTCAAAGATTTCAGCACTGTTTTGATACAGCCGGAACCCCAAAGGATAAATTCAGTCTAATTTTTAGGCAAAACAGGCCGATAAAGGATACAGAATAGGCTAACAGTTAAAGCATCTAACCGGCGCAAAAAGCCGCCGGCACGGGGAACTCTAATGGGATTGGACAGCATTTACGCCATGTTGGCGCGCCCGGTCAAGGCGATATTTCAGCCCAAACGCGAAGTGGAGCAGGTCAAGACCAGCTCCGCCATAGCGCCCGACAGCCACGAAGCCCCGCAATCGCAACTGCCTCCCGAAATAGACAAGCGTGAAAAAGTCGCTGATCGCCGCAAAGAGCAGAAAGGCTTTGCCCACGAGCGGCGTAAACATAACCGCCGCCAGGAAGATGAAGAAAGGGATGACTCCAGGGCGCAGGAAGAAGGCAAGGGTCAGATCATAGATATCGATGTCTGACCCTGCCGGTAAATGTCATTGAATCAAGGCTTCACAGCTGCGCCGCCACCCGCTGACGTATCTCGGCCAAATTGGTTTCGCGAAGTAGTTTGCCATCCTCATAAACGGTTTGCAGCAGCCCCTGGGCTTCTTCAGTCACCGAAACATCGTCTCTCAGCACTAGCTCCCCGTCTTGCATAACCACTTGCAGTAGCCCCTTGGCGGAACGCTTTTGGCTATCAGTCTTGGGTGCCTTGAAAATCGCCAGCGGCTTGCCGTCTTTTATCACGTGGGTCGCCTTGACTGCCGAGCCATGGGTATCTCGGGTGACATACTGATAGCTGTATGAGCCAATCCCCAGCACGACTTTGGAAGCAAAACCTTTATCCATCAAACGCTGCAGTATTTGTCGTTGGCGCTCGAGCGTGATGGCATCGCCATAAATGGCACCCACATGGTTATCCAATAACTTGTAACCCTTGTCGGTCAAGGTGCCACCAAAAATGACCCACAGGCACTCGATAAGCCCCTTCACCTCGCAGGCCATCAGGGTTTGGCGCTGCAGACCGATAAACTCACCATGCCAACTTATCGCCTCATAACCGTTATCGGCCGCCTTTTGCAATGCTTCATCCAGGCCACATTCGCGGATAAGTGATTCAGGCGCCAGCTTATAACCGCTGAGAATGGTCACGGGATCGCCGGAATCGGGACGGATCACCAGGGTGCCGTCACGCTCGAGGATCTCCTGCTTGAGTTCAGGTAAGTACTGAGTCACCAGAGTCCAGAAATCCCAGGTATCGGACACCACACTGAGGATCCCCTTGGGAGACTGGGTCTGCATCAGATAACGGAAGAAGGCGATCTCCCCTTCGAGGATCCAGGAACAGGTCACCGAGTGCTCAGTGGCATCCACTGAGGCGCCGACCAACTCCTTATCGACATCGGCACCATAGTACTTCTCGGCAAACAGCACCGCCGGAATGGTGTCGGTTCCAACAAAACCGCTGGCCAAATGGCCAAAACCACTCATGGCAGCGGCCTGCTTACCGAACATGCCGCGAAAACTGAAGTCATGCCCCTGAAACGCTACCATCTCGGCAGGCAGGCCTGTCTTGTCGGCGAACTCTTTAAAGGTACGCAGGTAAGCAACGGCCGTGGTGGCACTGGTTTGTATCGGCCAGTTTTCACAACTGAGCACGGTTTCTATCATGTTGGTCAACCAGGGGAAATCCGGATGGGTGTTGACTATGGTCAACGGCGGCACCAGATAAGGCACCAGAGTACCCTCTTCCAGCGCCTTGATCCTCAGCGGTAAATACCCAAGGTCGTGGAGTTTTTCCAGATAAGAAACATCGACACTGTACCCCAGCATGGCACTGAGTATGCGCTTATGGGCGGCCACGGCCTGCGCCTTCGGCTGACTAAAGAAGCTGTCCCACTCCTCCATCAAATAGCTCTTGATAAAATACTGCAGTCCAACAAAGGCGACTTTGTCATTGTCTGCTATGTTGGCATTGCGACCGCTGCGGGAAGTGAAGTTGGCATACACCTCGGTCACCTGAGGATGATAGGCGCGACCATGAAACTCTTTGTAGACATCCTTCTGCATTGAGGGGGCGATGATACTCATAATAAACTCCTTTTATTCAAACAGTTTCAAGGTGTGCAGCTCGACAATTTGCGACTCAAACGGATGCAATGGGCACACAGAATCTGTGGTAAACACGGCATCAATCAAACCTTCCAGCGGTTCGATTCCGCGGGAAAACAGGCCATGGGTCACATAGAGTCCCACTCGGGCGGCGCCTTTTTGTTTCAAAAGCCGCGCCAGCTCGATAAAGGTTCTGCCACCGTCACAAATATCATCCAGGATCAGCAGACTGCGGCCAGCGACATCGGCGTCCAACTCGGATGCCAATATGGCGCCCGTCGCCGGATCCCGGCGTTTACTGGCCTGAAACACTTCGGCCTCAATCCCGGCGGTACTCAGCGCATCGGCAACCTTGGCTATCTTGTGGCTAGCGCCCTTGTCCGGCGCCAGCAGTGCCGCCTGGTGGGTTTGCAGCCACTGCTTCAGCTGCGCAAACTGACAAACCAGCTGCGCCTGATGTACCTGCTCGGCCTCCAGCAGTTGCTCACTGACCACCGAGTGCAGATCCCAGCAGCGGATCTGGCTGAAGCCGGCATTTCGCAGCAACCCCGCCATCACGGCGGCGGAAAAGGCCTCACCGGCGACGCAAACCCTGTCTTGGCGGGCATAGGGGAAATAGGGAAGTTGCAGTGAAACCTGAATGCCGGGGGCGGCGCGGTCCAAAGCATCTTTGATCAGCAGCAGCTGCATGATGGCATCACTGCTCTGCAACCTGGCGTAGATAATCGCGCTCTGTACCTGTTGTCCATCAAAACCCGCCAGACGCACATGCTGCTCACCACCAGCAAACTGCCATTGCTCAACAGTCAAAGCCTGTCGGGTTGCATCTTTGTTTACTAGCTCAATACTGATATCCATATCGCTCACCATTAAGTGTCTTAGTGACACTTAATCTAAAGCAACGAGCTGGAGTGGTCAAGCTTATTTTGAGTCAAAAGGACACTTATCTAAAAAGAAGAATTAAAACAATGGATAAGATAGTGGTAAACCAAAGAAGCTCAAATGAAGTTTCAAGCTTCCAGGTTGCGTACAAAGCGATAATCGGCAGCTTCAGGCAATACCCGGTAGAGCTGGGGTGGGCGACCGACTTCGACCCGGCCCTCTCCACAGGGGGCGAGCACGCCGGCCTGCTCGATTCGCCGCCGGAAAGATTTCTTCTGCAGTGGCTTACCCAGAATGGCTTCATGCACTCGCTGCAACTCGGCCAGGGTAAACAATTCCGGCAGGGCAAAAGCCGCCACCAGGCTGTATAGCGCCTTTTGGCGTAAGCGCTCCTGTGCCAAGGCTATGATATCGGCGTGATCAAAGGCCAAGTGTTCGGGCAGCGACTGCAAGCTGAACCAGCGGCTCTCTTCAGACCCTTCCATGACGGGCTCAAGATGAGGCATCAGCGCATAATAGCTGATGGTGACCGACCAGCCTCTGGGATCCCGGCGGCCATTACCTATACTCTGTAACTGCTCCAGGTAGGGTGGCACTATGCCGGTCTTTTGCTTAAGTTTGCGCTTGGCCGAAGCATCGATATCCTCATCCTGCTGCAGATCGATAAAGCCTCCCGGCAATGCCCACATCCCTTTGCAGGGAAACCCGGAACGCTTGACCAAGAGCACACACAATTCCCCTTCTCGCACACAGAGCAGCACGCTATCGACACTGGTCAACGGCAGCGGATAATCATGGATATTGTATTGCGCCAGATATTCGGCTTCGGTCGTCACTGTCATGGCGGGCTCACTTTGGTGTCTTTGGGGCACTATTTTGAGTCACTATTCAATGGGAGACAATAACAGCCGACAAGAAACCACCCGGCACATCACAGTTCGTCGGTTTCATGCCAGTGGCGACAACGGTCCACTGCCTTCTGCCAACCGCGGTAATAAAGCTCCCGCCGTCCTTCATCCATGGCCGGCTCGAAGCAACGTTCAACATCGCTCCGGTGAGAAAGATCTTCCACCGAGTCCCAGAAACCACAGGCAAGACCGGCCAAAAATGCCGCTCCCATGGCGGTAGTTTCGGTCAAGGCCGGCCGCAGTACCTGAGTATCTGTGATATCGGCCTGGAACTGCATCAGGAAGTCATTACTCACGGCGCCGCCATCCACCCTCAGCTGCTTGAGTGCAACAGCGCTGTCTTTACTCATGGCATCCAGCAGATCCCGGCTCTGATAGGCGATGGATTCCAGCGCCGCACGTATGATGTGGTTGCGGTTTACGCCGCGGGTCAATCCTTGCAAGGAGCCACGGGCGTTGGCGTCCCAGTAAGGGGCTCCCAGCCCGACAAATGCCGGCACCAGATAAACCCCATTGGTATCTTCTACCTTGGAGGCAAAGTACTCTGTGTCCTGGGCATCACGAATAAGCCCCAATTCGTCCCTCAGCCACTGTATGGTCGCGCCGCCCATAAATACCGAGCCTTCCAGCGCGTATTGCACCTCGCCCTTGGGGCCTACAGCCACAGTTGTCAGCAACCCATGCTCTGAGCGCACCGCCTTGTCACCTGTGTTCATCAGCAAAAAGCAGCCGGTGCCATAGGTATTCTTGGCCATGCCGGGTTCGACGCACAGCTGGCCGAACAGCGCCGCCTGCTGATCCCCGGCCATGCCGGCGATGAGAATTTCACTGCCCTCACCGGCAATCCGGGTTGTGCCATAGATAGCCATCGACGGCTTGACCTCGGGCAACAACGAAGCAGGGATGTCCAGCGCCTGTAACAGGGTCTGATCCCAGCATTGTTTGTGGATATTGTAGAGCATGGTGCGCGACGCATTGGTGGGGTCGGTCACATGCACCTTGCCCTCGGTCAGCTTCCATACCAGCCAGCTGTCGATAGTACCAAAGAGCAACTCGCCTCTTTCGGACCGCTCGCGGGCACCCTCGACATTATCCAGCAGCCACTTAATCTTGGTGGCCGAAAAATAGGGATCCAGTAACAAACCTGTATTGTCGCGGACATAGTCCTCCAGCCCCTCGGCCTTGAGCTGCTCACAGATCTCCTTGCTGCGCCGGCACTGCCAAACAATGGCGTTGGCAACTGGCTTACCTGTGAGCTTATCCCAGATGACAGTGGTTTCCCGCTGATTGGTAATGCCGATGGCCGCCACTTCGTCACTGTGGATCCCGGCGCGGGCGATGACCTCTATCAGTGTCGAACTCTGGGATGCCCAGATTTCCATGGGATCATGCTCGACCCAGCCGGGTTGCGGGTAGTGCTGACTGAACTCTCGCTGGGAGACGGCCACGATATTGGCCTGTTGATCGAAAATAATCGCCCGTGAGCTGGTAGTACCCTGATCCAGGGCAATAATATATTTCTTTTGCACGTGAAAGCTTTCTTGGGTTGGCTGAATTAATTTTGCTGCCAAGGCTGATCGCCTCGGGGTAAGCCGATTTCCGCTTCGGGAATATCACACTCCTGCGCCGGGTAGTACCAGACGGCGGCAATCTTATCGCCCCTCAAGGTATAAACGCCCATATTACATTGGCTATTTTGCTCGCCATCCTGCTGCCAGCTGACCTTTTCCAGGGTGCTGACATAGTTACCCGAGCTCAGCGAGCCAAGAATACTGGCCTTGGCCCCCGGCAAAGTTTGAAAATAGTCGGTCATAGCCGCGCCCAATTCCGAATGCCCGGAAGCCTGCAGATCGACCTTGGTGATGCTGACATTAAACCAAGTCACGTCTTCCGTGGTTTGCGCCAACATCAGCTCAATCTTTTGCTCATTGAAACCTTGAATAAACATACTGACAGGATCTGACTCGGCCAAACTCGGCATTGAAATCAGTGAGATAGTACTGGCAAACAGGAATGGATATTTCATGGGCTTATTATTTTTTGTTGGCAATAGCATGAATATAAGCCCTGAGCTCGGCCACGCCAAGTATAAAACAGCCCTGAGCGCGCTCCTATCAGCGATTAAACAGCCCTGATCTCGCTCCACCAGCGATTAAACAGCCCTGAGTGCAGCCGCGCCAAGTTTAACACCGCCTTGAGCCAGACTTGGCCAGATATGAAAAAGCCCCGCTTGGCGGGGCTCTTGTCTCATTCCTTGGCCGGAATGGTATTACATCTTATAGGTCACTTGCAGACCCGCCAACCAGACGTGGCCGCTGGCATCGCCCTGGAAGGCAACCTGAGCCAGGCCCATCAGATCCTGAGTCTCGTTGATAGGGGCATCACCGTGGGCACGGATATAGGTCAGACCCAGATCCACTGTCAGGTTCTTGCTGGGTGCATAACCGGCACCCACGCTGAACCAGAGACGGTCGGTATCTGGAATAGTGATAGTACGGTATTCATCGTCAACCGCTGTCTTATCCAAGGCCACACCGGCACGCAACAACCACTCGTTGTTCAGCTGGTAGCTGGTACCCAGAGCAAAGCGCCAGTTGTCTTTGAAGTTTTCTTCCTTCACCAGATCGGATTCCAGGCCGCCGATAGGCTTCTGCTCACCAGGGAAATAAGCCACCAGCTTGTTGAACACACTCCAGTCGGTCCAGTTGATGCTGGCGTGCATCGCCCAGTTGTCAGTCAACTGATGGTAAGAAGCCAGCTCGGCAAATGCCGGCAGCTCCAATGGCAGGTAGCCTTCAACCTCGGCTGTACCGCCGGTATAAAGGGCGCCACGGGCTTGGCCGTCCAGATCCAGCTCAACCCGGCTGTGATAGGCGATACCCAGGCGGTGATTAGCATTGATCTGCCAGCTGGCACCTAGCTGCCAACCATAACCAAAGTCATCACCTTCCAGATGCTTGAGCTCGGTGCCGGCGGCAGGCAGACGAGAAGTCACCTCTGCCGGCAAGCCAGGGATAGCACGAACACCTTCTATCCAGCCAGGAACCGAAGCACCGATCTCACCGTCACCATACACACCGCGCAGACCGGCACCCACAGTGAAGTGCTCATCAATGCGGTAAGCAATATTGGTGTTCAGCTCTACAGTAGTCACCGCTGTCTTGTTACCAAAAATGGAGGCGGCATGGGCGGCCGGCAGTTCGGTAGACAAACCATAGTTGGAGTTCAGTGCCAAACCCCAAGTCCAGCTGTCGTTGAGCTGGTTGGAGTAATAGAAGTTAGGCACTAAAGCGTTGTCAGCCACATCCAATGCATCGGCATTCATGGTCATGGCCTGAGGCAATAAAGGCGACGCCAACGAAACCTGACCCAAGGCGTCAACTTCCGGCATCACATAGATGGCACCGGCAGAGATCTGCCGACCTTCAAGATAGCTGAGCATGGCAGGGTTACGCCCCTGAGCCGCAGGGTTATCGGCCATGGCCGCTTCACCGGCGAAGGCACGTCCAAGTCCGGTCGCTGAAGATTCTGCCAGTTGGAAACCAGCTGCTTGAACCTGAGTCGTTGCTCCCACAAAGCTGGCCGCAATGGCGACAGCAATAAGTTGTTTCTTCATTGTTATTCTCTGTCTGTTTATTTAGCAATTTCTGAATAGAGTAATAACTCCATTTTGTTGCGGCGCAGTTTACTGACACAGAATATCTTTGCAAGCAGCAAGCAAAAAACAGGATAAACAACCACAAAAATCGAGAAAGAAAGACAAAAAAGTGACACAAGTCACTCTGTAGGTGCTTAAAACAGAGAGGGAACGGCATTGATGTTTGCTGAAAAGTATTGAAATCCAAAAGAAAACAAAACTATCAATTTGAAAAATAACTATAAATTATCAACTAACCATAAAAACACTTGTTCACTTAATTCAAGTCAGACAAACAGCATAAATCACTAAGCATTCAAAGTTGCAGTCTACTTCCCTATGAACAAAACCTATAACCAAATGTTTTTAAAAAATAAATTATAGGTAATTACAGTCAACATGCTTGTTTGGAACACAAGAGAGCAGACCTGTTACCAAGCCACTGGTCTGCTCTTGTACAAGTGTACGCTGAAATAACAGGCGGGATTAGGTGCGCCAGCCCGGCAGCCCGGCTTCATAATCGGCGATGGCCTGCTCATGGGACAGAGTCAGGCCGATAGCATCCAATCCATTGAGCAGCTTATGACGGGCAGATTCAGCCAGTTGAAATGCAAAGTGTTTCCCGGAGGGTGAAACAACCTGGCACTGCTGCAGGTCGACTTTGATTTCACTGCCTTCGGTCGCCGTTACCTCCTCAAACAACTGCTGCACCTCAGCGGCCTCAAGGATCACCGGCAATAACCCATTATTGATGGCGTTGCCGTAAAAGATATCGGCAAAGCTGGGCGCAATAATCACCCGCAAACCATAGTCGGCCAGGGCCCAAGGCGCGTGTTCACGGCTGGAACCACAACCGAAGTTTTCCCGCGCCAGTAAAATAGAGGCTCCCTGATATCTGGGTTGGTTCATCACAAAGGCAGGATCCGGCTGCTCACCGGCATCGTCCAGATAGCGCCAGTCGTGAAAGAGATGGACACCGAAGCCATCCTTGGTGACCTTGGACAGAAACTGTTTGGGGATGATCTGATCCGTATCCACATTGGCGCTATCCAATGGCACCGCAATTCCCTGATGAATAGTAAAAGCCTGCATTTTATTTCTCCTGGCCAGCGTGGCGGATATCGACAAAGTGCCCGGCAATGGCGGCAGCGGCTGCCATGGCAGGACTCACCAGATGGGTACGACTGCCGCGTCCCTGCCGCCCCTCAAAGTTACGGTTACTGGTTGAGGCGCAGCGATCGCCGCTTTCCAGGCGATCATCATTCATCGCCAGGCACATGGAGCAGCCCGGCAAGCGCCACTCAAACCCGGCCTCGACAAACAGTTTGTCCAAGCCTTCGGCTTCGGCCTGAGCCTTCACTTGTCCCGAGCCCGGCACCACTATGGCGGTCACGCCGTCAGCCACCCGCCGACCACGGATCTGCGCCGCGGCGCTACGCAGATCTTCGATGCGCGAATTGGTGCATGAACCGATAAAGACCTTGTTGATGGCCACATCCGTCATCAGGGTGCCCGGCGTCAAACCTATGTAATTCAGCGCCTTTTCCATACTGCCGCGCACTGTGGCATCGGCCTCCTCGGCGGGGTTGGGCACAGGTTTATCTATGGCCACCACCTGGCCCGGATTCGTGCCCCAGGTCAGTTGCGGCGCGATTTCACTGCCTTCCAACTCCACATAGGCATCGAAGATGGCATCTTCATCGGACTTGAGCGTCTTCCAGGCTGCCAGGGCGGCATCCCAATCGGGGCCCTTGGGCGCAAACTGACGTCCCTCAAGATAGGCGAACGTGGTTTCATCCGGCGCGACCATGCCGGCCTTGGCACCCATCTCAATCGCCATGTTGCACAGCGTCATGCGCCCCTCCATCGACAGGGCGCGAATCGCATCACCGCAAAACTCCACCACATAGCCGGTGCCGCCATCCATGCCTATCTTGCCGATAATCGCCAGTACCACATCCTTGGCGGTAATGCCCTCACCCAGTTGCCCCTTGACCTCAACTCTCATGGTCTTGGCCTTGAGCTGCCGCAGCGTTTGGGTGGCCAGCACATGCTCTACCTCTGAGGTGCCAATACCAAAGGCCAGCGCGCCAAAGGCACCGTGGGTAGCTGTATGGGAATCGCCACAGACAATAACCGTACCCGGCAGGGTAATGCCCAGCTCAGGCCCCATCACATGCACTATGCCCTGATTGGGGTGGTGAATGTCATACAAACGCACACCGAATTCGCGACAGTTCTGTGCCAGGGTTTCAACCTGAGTGCGCGCCATGGGGCTCAAGGCGTCCAGACTGGCGCTCTTGGTCGAGGTGTTATGATCCATGGTGGCAAAGGTCTTATCCGGTGCCCGAAGTGTGCGCCCGGCCATCTTCAGACCACTGAAGGCCTGGGGTGAGGTCACCTCGTGCACCAGATGACGGTCGACGTAAATAATCGGTGCTTCCCCCGCCGGCGTCGCCACCAGGTGGGCATCCCACACCTTTTCATACAATGTTTTGCCCATTACACCCCCTCCCGAATCGCATTGGCGATATAGTCGCCCATCTCTGCCGTGGTCTTGGCATTATCCCGCTGCTCCGGCGCCAGCAACTCACAGGTAAAGAAGCCATCTGCCAGCGCCTTGCCAACGGCGCGCTCTATCGCTGCCGCCGCCTCTTCCTGCTGTAAGCTGTGGCGCAACATCAAGGCCGCCGACAGTATCTGCGCTACCGGGTTGGCAATCCCCATGCCGGCAATATCCGGGGCACTGCCACCGGCCGGTTCATAGAGACCAAAACCACTGCTGTTGATGGAAGCCGATGACAACAGCCCCATGGAGCCGGTCAACATGGCGATTTCATCGGAAAGTATGTCGCCGAACAGGTTGGAGCACAGCATCACATCAAAGTCCCAGGGGCGACGCAGCAGTTGCATGGTGGCATTGTCGATATAGATATGTTCCAGTTCCACATCCGGATACTCGCTCGCGACCTGCTCCACCACTTCACGCCAAAGTACCGAGCAGGCCAGCACGTTGGCCTTGTCGACCGAAGTCACCTTGCCGCGGCGGCCGCGGGCGGCCTCGAAGGCGATATGGGCGATACGGCGGATCTCGGCGCGGCTGTATCTCATGGTATCAAACGCCTCTTCGCTCTCGCCCTCCCCCTGACGCCCCTTGGGTTTGCCAAAGTAGATACCGCCTGTCAGTTCACGCACGCACAGCACATCAAACCCTTTGGCCGAGATATCGGCGCGCAGCGGCGACAGATGTTCCAGCCCCTGATGTAACTTGGCCGGTCTCAGGTTACTGAATAAGCCGAAATGGCCCCTCAGTGGCAACAGCGCGCCGCGCTCGGGCTGTTCATTGGGAGGCAGTTTTTCCCATTTGGGGCCGCCTACCGAGCCGAACAGAATTGCATCTGCCGCTTCACAGCCGGCCAGGGTCGATGCCGGCAACGGGCAGCCATGGTTATCTATCGCTATGCCGCCGACATCATATTCGGCGTACTCCATTGCCAGGCCGAAACGTTGCTCTACCGCCGTCAGCACCTTACGGGCCTGGGCCATGACTTCCGGGCCTATGCCGTCGCCGGCCAATACCGCTATCTGATAACTCATACGCCACCCAACTCCTTTCTCTGTTGTATTTTCTGTTTATGATCCGCCACCTGGTCGGCGCGCTGAATAAGGTTCATCACATGCACCAGGGCCGCGGCCGAAGCCTCGACCACATCGGTAGCCAAGCCGACACCGTGGAAATTGCGCCCCTGATACTGAGCCGTTATATCCACCTGCCCCAGCGCATTCTGGCCTTCGCCTTTGGCGCTCAACTTATAGCTGCAGATATCTACGCTCTGACCGCTGGCACGGGCTATCGCCTTATAGGCGGCATCCACAGGGCCATTGCCGGTGGCGGCTTCGGTCACTACCTCACCGGCGGCTTCAATACGTACAGTGGCGGTGGCCATGCCCTCGGTAGAGTCGGATTGCACCACCAGCTGCTGCAACTGGAAGTGGTCGTCGGCCGCCGCCCGGCCCTCCATATACACCAAGGCCTCCAGGTCATAGTCGAACACCTGACCCTTCTTGTCGGCCAGTTTCAGGAAGGCGTCGTACAGTTGATCCAATGAATAATCCTGCTCTGAATAACCCATCTGCTCCATTCGATGCTTGATCACATGGCGGCCGGAGCGTGAGGTCATATTCAGGTGATTGCGATTCAGGCCTATGCTCTCAGGTGTCATGATTTCATAGGTGTTTTGCGCCTTTAACATGCCGTCTTGATGGATACCGGATGAATGGGTAAAGGCATTGGCGCCCACTATCGCCTTGTTGGCCTGGATCGGCATATTGCATAGCTGGCTCACCATGGAGGAGGTGCGGTGAATTTCCTGAGCCTTGATGCCAGTCTCCAGCCCCAGGATGTCTTTGCGGGTCGCCAGGATCATGGCAATCTCTTCCAGTGAGCAGTTCCCGGCTCTTTCACCTATGCCGTTGATTGTACACTCAATCTGCCGGGCCCCCTGTTGCACCGCCATGATGGAGTTGGCGACCGACAACCCCAAATCGTCATGGCAGTGCACAGAGATCACCGCCTGATCGATATTGGGCACCCGGTTGAACAGAGTTTGAATAATGCCGCCGAACTCGCTGGGAATGGTATAGCCCACTGTGTCCGGAATATTGATGGTGCGGGCACCGGCTTCGATGGCCGCCTCAACCATGCGACACAGATTATCTATCGGAGTCCGGCCGGCGTCTTCGCAGGAAAACTCCACATCATCGGTAAAGCGCCTGGCATACTTCACCGCCCCTACCGCCATCTCCAGCACCTGGTCGAAGGAGCGTTTCAGTTTGCTCTGCACATGGATATTTGAAGTTGAGATAAAGGTATGAATGCGGAACTGATCCGCGACCGACAAGGCCTGGGCCGCAGCGTCGATATCTTTCTCCAGTGCCCGCGACAGGGCGCAGACCCGACTGTTTTTGATGGTACGTGCTATGGTCTGTACCGACTCAAAGTCGCCGGGAGAGGAAACCGGGAACCCCACCTCCATGATGTCGACCCCCAGGCGCTCGAGAGCCATGGCTATCTGCAGTTTTTCTTTCACTGTCAGGCTGGCAGCCAGCGCCTGCTCGCCGTCCCGTAATGTGGTATCGAAAATAAACACTCTGTCAGACATCTGGATTCTCCATTCAGGGGTTTCGATTGATTTTTCCCGTGCCAGAAACAAAAAACCCCGCGGTTTCTGGCGCGGGGTTTTGAGTTCTGGCTTGCTAATCGACGTGCAAGTCTAGCTCCTCCGCGCAGGGACTGCGAGAGTAAGGAGGAGGAGAGACAGTTGCATTTGTGGGTTCATTTAGCCGTTCTATACCAGATAAAAATTCGTTAAAAGTGGGTTTATATTCTTCCCACCGGGTTCAATAATTAACTGCCTCCTTGCTCGCTGTCAAGCCTATATTTCTCAGCATCAGTTGAAAATTTCGGCTTAAAGTGCTGATTTGCACCATTCAAGCCTTGGTGATCCAAAGCTAAATAGATGAATAAAATCTTGCCGATAGCATCATTTTTTGTGCCAAAAATGATAAAAAATAGTTATTATCTCAACACGGTTTCGCCCGGCAAAACTCACCTTCACTCAGCGGAGAAAAAATGGATTTTCGCCTCTTGGCACTGAGCTTGCTCCTGTGGTCATTTTCTTGTGTGCTTTGGGCCGCGGAGCGGTTGGACACACTGGCCAACACCCTCTATCAATATCCTACGCTGGCGCTGACCCAAATCAACGAGCTTGAGCGTCAGGCCTCAGAGTTGAGCCAGGCTCAAGTGCTGAGATTACAGTTATTTAAATGTGAAGCACTACTGCAATTAGGAGACAACGGCGCCGCCATCAATCTGGCCGAACTGGGAGAAGCCAGAGCCAAGCAGCTAAGGCTGGAACAGGCAGACAGTTATTTTCAAATTTGCCGCGCCGATGCCTATGCCAATTTCGACGATCTGAAACAATCACTGCTGTTACTCGACGGCGCCATTGAGCAGGCCAAACGCCACAACCAACCCCAGGCTCTGGTCAACGCCCTGAGACTCAAGGGCCAGCTGGAAAACGACCTTGGCAACTATGGCACCGCCATCGAAGATCTGCGTCTGGCGCTGGACATCTACCCGGATATCAGCAGTCAAAATCCGTCCTGGCTATGGCCACCTCTGGCCTATGTTTACGGCGACATGGCCAGCCTGATGTATTCCACCGGCGACCTGCGCCAAGCGGCCTACTATCTCAAGTTGGCACTGGACACAGATGAAGCCAAAGGCAAGGTTCGCCATGTGCTGTTATTGATGGCCGCCAGAGTCGCGCTGGCGCAAGAGGATATGGCCCAAGCCGACAGCCTGCTGAAACAGTCCAAAATACTGCTGCCCGAGATAGGCTCACCGCTGGAGCTTGCCAACAGTTACAGCCAAATAGCCGTGATAGAACTCGCCAGGGGCAGAACCGAGATTGCCGACGAGTTAGTGGGTATTGCCCTGCAGACCTATGAAAAACAAGGCAAAGTAAACAACTATATGCGTGCTACCCGGCTATTGGCCAGGGTACGTCTCGCCCAGCGCAACGACGATGAAGGCATAAGGCTGTTGATGCAGGCGGCGCAACAGGCCGAGCAGCTGCAACTGGCCGATGAAGTGGCCTATACCCAACAGCTTATCAGTGACTATTACGCCGAAAGAGCAGAGTTCAAACCGGCATACGAGGCGATGAAACTGGCGGCCCAGGCCGCGGCCGAGGCCCAAAAGCAGCTCAACAATACCCGCTTTATGCAATACAAGGCCAGGCTCAGCCAGCAGGAGCAGTTGCAGGTAGAAACCCAGCAGAACATTCGTCTTGCCAGTGCCAATCAGCGCTCCAAACTGAGCCAGGCCTACGGCACCATCTCTGTGCTGACACTCGCCATCATAGGTGCGCTGATCTGGTTGGTCAGTCGCCGTAACCGCTGGCAACAACCGAGTACCGTGGCACTGGAAAAACTGCCTGCGGCCCAGCAGCTGGATGCCATGCTCAGCAGTGCCAAGAAGGGCAACTACCCCTTGAGCCTGTTATTGCTGAGTACCAGCCATATACGTCAGGTGGATCTTTCCGCCCTGCAGCGGGCGCTGGAACAGAAACTCAGAGAGCAAGACAGACTGCTGCGCTACAGTATGGATGAGATAGTGATCCTGCTGCCCTACACCTCGGTCCAGGGCGCCTTGCAGGTCAGCGAGCAACTCAAGCCGATAGTGCAGAGCTGGCAAGTGGCTCATGCCGTGCGCATTGGAGTGGCCTCGCTGCAGCAGCCAGATACCCTGGATAGCCTGGTGAAGCGTGCCGGCGTCAACCAACTCAGTCAGCAGAAAGCCGCCGAGCAACATCAGTCACCGGCGAGATAAGCCTCTATCTCGTCGAGGAACTGATCGCCAAAGCGGGCCAACTTGCGCTCACCAACACCATTGACCGCCAACATCTCGCCCTGGCTGGTAGGCAAAATCGCCGCCATTTCCGCCAGGGTTGCATCGTTGAATACCAGATAGGGCGGTACGTCCTGCTCTTCGGCTATGCTGCGCCTTAACTGCTTGAGGCGGGCAAACAGCTTGCGATCGTAGTTGAGTGGCGCCTTGCTGCTGACGTTGCGCCTGCGGGTAACATGCAAGTCAATTCTGGGTTCGGCCAACATCAGTGCAACTTCGCCCCTGAGCACAGGCCTGGCGGCCGGATTCAGGCGAATACTCGATCCGCGGGTAATATCCTGGCTCGCCAGCCCCAAATGGATAAGCTGCCTGGTCACACTGAGCCAGTGTTCATGGCTCTTGTCTTTGCCGACACCCCAGGTGGATAACTTGTCGTGCCCCCGGTCGACCACGGCGGCCGATTTGGAGCCTCTGAGCACCTCTATCAGCTGGTTCATGCCAAACTTCTGCCCCAAGCGATATATGCAGGACAACACCTTCTGTGCATCCTCGGTGCCGTTGTAGCGTTTCGGCGGGTCCAGGCAGATGTCACAGTTGCCGCAGGGCTCCAGCGCCGGCTCATCGAAATAGTGCAGCAACACCTGGCGGCGGCAGGTCTGGGCTTCGGCAAAGGCCGCCATGGTATTGAGTTTATGCAGTTCCACCTGTTGCTGCGGCCCGGGTTCACCCTGCTCAATCAGGTGGCGCACCCGGCCGATATCGGCGGGCTCGAACAACATAAAGGCTTCGGCCTCGAGACCATCTCGCCCAGCGCGGCCGGTTTCCTGATAGTAGGCCTCTATGCTCTTGGGCAGATCGTAATGCACCACAAAGCGCACGTTGGACTTGTTGATCCCCATGCCAAAGGCGACCGTGGCCACCACTATATCCAACTGTTCCTTGAGAAATCTGTCCTGGACACTGGCGCGCTCGTCGCTGCTCATACCGGCATGATAGCCTTCGGCGGCATAGCCCTGTAACCGCAGCCTTTCGGCCACTTCATCGACCCGGCGGCGGCTGGAGCAATAAACAATCCCGGCGGCGCCGTTTTGCGCGGCGATAAACTGGCGCAATTGATTGGCGGCGTTAAGCTTTTCCGCCACTGTGTAGCGAATATTCGGCCTATCAAAGCTGGAAAGAAGCACATAGGGGGCGATATTGAGCCGCTGGCAGATATCATCCCGGGTCGCCTTATCGGCGGTGGCGGTCAGCGCCATTACAGGCACGCCGGGAAACAGCTGTTTCAGGCGGCCAAGCTGGGCATATTCGGGGCGAAAATCATGGCCCCACTGGCTGATACAGTGCGCCTCATCCACGGCAAACATCGACAGCTGCAGGGATTGCAGCCGCTCAATAAACTCATGCTGCAGCAAGCGCTCCGGCGAGACATACAGCAGGCGGATCTCCCCCTGATGCAACTGGCGCAGCACCTTGAGGCTCTGCTCCCTGGGCAAGGATGAGTTGAGATAAGCAGCATTGACCCCAGTCTGCAGCAGGCTGTCGACCTGATCTTTCATCAGGGAGATCAGCGGCGAAACCACCAGGGTCAGCCCTGGCATCAACAATGCGGGCAGTTGGTAACACAGACTCTTGCCGCCGCCGGTGGGCATGATCACCATGCAGTCTTCCCCGGCCATCACACGTTCAATCACCTGGCGCTGCCCTTCACGGAAAGTGCGGTAGCCAAATACCTGCTGCAAGGCTTGCTGCATAGGGTCTTGGGGATGATTTAGGCTCTCGGGAGCGATACTCAGCGGCTGATCCATGACTGTCTGTGTCCAAAGAAGAGGCCGCTATTCTAAATGAAGCCAACACCAGAGTGCCAGCCAAGAGGGGATTTTTCCGCCCGGACTAGGCAAACGGCCATATTAGCGTTAGATTGATTGCTCTAAAAAACAACAACAGCAGGAAGCCCTATGAGCCAGGACATTCAAGCCGAGGTACTCGCCAAGGTAGCAGAAGTATTTGATAAACATGTGCCTTTTCACAATCTTCTCGGCCTTGGGATCCGCCGATACGACGCCTCTGGTGTCGAAGTGGAGATCAAAATGAAGCCGGAGCTAATCGGCAACATACATCAAAAAATACTCCATGGCGGGGTTACCGCAACCGTGCTGGATGTGGTTGGCGGCCTAACGGCATTCTCCGGCTTAGTTATCAGTCGCGACAACTGGACAGTGGAGCAGCTGCAACAGCGACTGCAAACCCTGAGCACCATAGATCTCAGGATCGACTATCTGCGCCCCGGCTGGGGAGAAGTCTTCAGCGGCACAGGAACAGTGATCCGTGCCGGCAACAGGGTCTCTGTCTGTCGAATGGAGCTGCATAATGAAAAAGGCAGCCATATCGCTTTTGGTACAGGGACTTACATGGTCGGCTGAGTAGCTGTTTAAAACTCAAACACTGAATCTGTTGTCGATAACTTGAGCCGAGGGGCTTTGCCCCCTACAATCGCCCTTCTCTCCTTTTCGTCATTGTGTAGTACCTATGCCTGAAACCGAATACCGCAAGGGGGTCATTCTCGCCCTTTGCGCCTATATTTTTTGGGGCTTTGCGCCGCTGTACTTCAAGTTGTTGCATCATGTCTCGGCCCCCGAGATCCTGCTGCACCGCATCATCTGGTCCTTCGTCTTTATGGGGATCCTGATGCAGTTTATCGGTGGTTTCGGACAGCTCAGGCTGTTGCTCAAGCGCCCGAAACAGTTGGCGGTACTGCTGCTGACTTCGATTCTTATCGCCGGCAACTGGCTGCTGTTTATCTGGGCGGTCAACAATGATCATATGCTGGATGCCAGCCTGGGCTACTTTATCAACCCGCTGTTCAATGTGTTGCTCGGCATGCTGTTTCTGGGGGAGCGGCTCGGGAGACTGCAATGGGTGGCGGTAACGCTTGCCGCCGCCGGGGTGGTGATCCAGCTGGTTTCTTTCGGCTCGATTCCGCTGGTATCCCTGGGGCTCGCAGCCTCCTTCGGTTTCTACGCCCTGCTGCGCAAGAAGGTCAATGTCGACGCCAAGACTGGCCTTTTGGTCGAAACTGCAGTGTTAATGCCGGCAGCGCTGGGCTTTTTACTGCTGGGCACCGGTGAAGCCGGCGCCAATATGCTCAGCAACAGTTGGGATCTCAACCTGCTGCTGATGGCCGCCGGTATCATCACTACCATCCCCTTGCTGTGCTTTGCCGGTGCAGCAGTGCGGATCCCGCTGATCATGCTGGGCTTCTTCCAGTACATAGGCCCAAGCATCATGTTTATCATGGCAGTGACCCTGTTCGATGAACCCTTCGATATCGAAAAGAGTATTACCTTCGGCTTTATTTGGGCCGCCCTGGTGGTGTTTACTTTGGATATGCTGCGAAAACGCTCTCGCAGGTAACAAACACAACCGGGCCGGATGGAGTTTCCGGGCCGGTTGGCAATATTCAACGTTTATCCCGGCTGGTTCTGTCCCAGTCCCTTAAGCAAACTCTCCGCCTCGGGCATACTCAGCAGCAGGCTGTAACCAAGGTCGGTCGGCAGTAACAAGACGCTATCTTTTTCCGTCAGAACCACAAACGCTTTGCTGCCATCGTTGAGCCGATACCACCCCAGGGTGTAACCGGGCAGACCTATGCCCTGGGTACGCATGCCAAGCCTGGGGCCGCTGGCATCGCCGAGATTAATCACTTTCGCCTCTGAGAAAAGCAGATGCTCTGGAGCCAGGCTCTGGCCGTAGAATGGCACCTCGACCACCAGGCTTTGAGCCGTCAATTCCACCTTGGATGCCTGCGCCTGCCAAAATACCCACACAGATCCCGCCAGTGTTACCAACAGCAAACCCGAGGCGGCGCTCTTGGCCGTTGCCGGCATCTTCCGAATGCGGATCAGCAGCAAGATGGCAGCCAACATCAGTATCAAGGCGATAAAACTGCCACTGGCGATGCCGGTCAATGGCGCCAACTCGTAACTTCCACTGTTCATCTCTTGCTCCTTAATGGATAGGCATAAGTGGGCTTAGCTTAGGAGTTAAAGACATAATATGTCAACAAATGGAATATACCTGCTTACAAAAAGCCCCGCTGAGCGGGGCTGGTTTTTACAGGTCAAGCGCCAAAATTTTGGAGCGACGCTGGTAGTTATAGAGCTGCTTCTTCTTATTCGGCAAGGCATCGACCTCCACCAGCTCAAAGCCGTGTTCCAGGAACCAGTGAATGCTGCGGGTCGTCAGCGCAAACAGCCTGGAATAACCACGCACCTTGGCCTGGCCTATGATGTTCTGCAACAGCAGGCTACCGCGATCGGCGTCGCGATAGTCAGGATGCACCACCAGACAGGCAAACTCGCCGGCGTTGTCCTCTTCAAAGGGATAGAGCGCCGCGCAGCCTATCACCAGGCCATCACGCTCAATCAGCATAAACTGCTCTATTTCTATCTCCAGTTGCTCACGGGAGCGACGCACCAGGATCCCCTGCTCTTCCAGCGGGCGGATCAGGTTGAGTATGCCGCCAATATCGGCAATGGATGCGCGCCGCAAGCGCTCGGCACTCTCTGTGACTATCTGGGTACCTATGCCCTCACGGGAGAAGAGTTCCTGCAACAGGGCACCATCTTCCAGATAGCTGACCAGATGGCAACGGGGCACACCGCTGCGACAGGCATCAATACTGGCCTTGAGAAATGCCATGGTGCCGACACAGCCTTCACCCTGGCCGACCAGTTTATCGAGAATTTTTTGGGCATCGTTGGGCATCAGCTCGGCAATCACATCACCGTTGCGATCCAAAATACCATTCTGGGAGCTGAAGCCTATCATCTTGTCGGCCTTGAGCTTGATAGCCACCTGAGTCGCCACTTCTTCGGCGGTGAGGTTAAAGCTCTCGCCAGTGACTGAAGCCGCTATCGGCCCCATCAGGATAATGCAGTTGTTTTCCATCTGCCGTTTGAGTCCCTGAACATCGATACGACGCACCTTGCCTGAGAGGCAATAGTCAATACCATTGTCGACCCCCAAAGGCTGGGCGATGACAAAGTTACCACTGACCACGTTGATCTGTGCGCCCTGCATCGGCGTGTTCGACAGGCTCATGGACAACCTGGCTGTAATATCAAACTGCAAAGAACCGGCTACCTGCTTAATGACCTTGAGAGTGGCTTCATCGGTGATCCGCACGCCTTGATGGTAGGCAGGCTCAATCTGATTGTTAGCCAAGGCTTCGTCTATCTGTGGCCGGGCGCCATAGACCAATACCACCTTGATCCCCAGGCTATGCAGCAGAGCAACATCATTGATGATGGAGCGAAACTTAGGCTGAGCCAACGCCTCACCCCCCAACATCACCACAAATGTCTTGCCCCTGTGAGCATTGACATAGGGAGCAGAATGACGAAAACCATCAACCAATTCTGTGGTACGCACCTTGGGATTTACCTCACATTCGTTAAAGCCGACATAAAATGAATGCCACCTCCGTGGCACGGACAACATAATAATGCATTTAAATTCACTTAAAAAGAATTTATTTGCACAAATACTTATTTTAAATCTCTAACTATTCACATGAAGGGTAAGCTATATCCTGCATCTTCCCCCCTGAGACTCAAACCGAGTAAATATTCGCCGCTGCGGTTCAAGTGATTGCATAGAAAGGTATAGCAGGGATCTGTTTAGAAAGTATGAATCCACCTGAACCGCAGAAGGCCAGCAGCCGGATCCTTACGCGGAATAACTCAGGGCTAAAATGGGTTGAAGGTGATAGAGGCAGTTGCTTGGTGACTGAGGAGATAAGCTTAAGGGCAACGAGAGCCAAACCGGCTCGACTACGGCCGCGGCGGCTAAATTCAAATCAAAAAAAAGCCCCTGCGAGAGGGGCTTTCCAAGAATTCAAATACCAAGTGAATTACTTGATTTTGGCTTCTTTGTAGATAACGTGCTGACGAACTACGGGATCAAACTTTTTGATCTCCATTTTCTCAGGCATGTTACGCTTGTTCTTGTCGGTAGTGTAGAAGTGACCAGTCTTGGCGCTTGAAACCAGCTTGATCTTCTCACGATTGCCTTTAGCTTTAGCCATTTTCTATTACACCTTCTCGCCACGGGCACGAAGTTCAGCAACAACGACTTCGATACCTTTCTTGTCGATAATGCGCATACCCTTGGTAGAAACGCGCAATTGTACGAAACGCTTTTCGTCTTCTAACCAGAAACGGTGGTTCTGCAGGTTAGGTAAAAAACGACGACGAGTTGCGTTTTTTGCGTGCGAACGGTTGTTACCAACCATTGGTCGCTTGCCAGTAACTTGGCATACTCTTGACATGTCAATCTTCTCCAAAAAACAATTTTAACGCTCGAGCATTAATGTACCTCGTATGGCCGTCGCCCGAGGCACAAAGAGGGCGCATGTTATACAGGATAACTGAGGAAAGATCAAGCGATGGATCAATCCATCCATCCGCGTTCTGCGAAGGAAACTATCTCGCAATCCCCTACAACCATATGATCCAGAAGTGAAACATCTATGGTTGCGAGCGCACATTTCAACCGCTCAGTAATTCGCCTGTCAGCCTGGCTGGGCTCAGCCACGCCGGACGGGTGATTATGGCAAACTATGACCGCCGCGGCCTGTTTTTCCAGCACCAGCCTAACCACCTCTCGTGGGTAGACAGATGCAGAGTCCAGGGTGCCATGGAATAATTCCACGAATTGGATCACTCGGTGCTGGCTGTCCAGCAACAGAATCGCAAACACCTCGGTGGCACGGTCTGCTAATTGTCTCATTAAATAGTCGCGAGTCAAATCCGGATTTGTCAAAACCGCCCCTCTTTGCAGCTTTTCCCGGGAAATTCGCCTCGAAAGTTCAGCAGCCGCCTGCAATTGGGTATATTTTACCGGTCCCATTCCCGGAATTCGGGCAACCTGATTCAGTGGTGCCACCAAGAGTTGCCGCAGTGAACCGAATGCCGCGAGCAAATCTCTGGCCAATTCGACCGCACTCTGCCCCGCCAGGCCGTTACGCAGCAATACTGCCAGTAACTCGGCATCACTCAGGCCCTTGGCTCCCTGCTGCAACAACTTTTCCCTCGGTCCCTCGCCCGTTGGCCAGTCTCTGATCCCCATCCTTGGCTCCCATCCCTGTGCCCTATACTTTGTTTCAATTATGGTCGAGATTTTTGAAGCTGCATCCTGCCAAGTCGGGGGAGCTTTGTGATATCTTAGCCGCCAATTACCATCAGTTGATTGTCTCTATGAGCCTGAAGCATAAAAAAATCCTCTTGGGGATTGGCGGTGGCATTGCCGCCTACAAGAGTGCCGATCTGGTGCGGCGCCTGCTGGACAGAGGTGCCGAAGTCAGGGTCGTCATGAGCCAGAGCGCCATGGAATTCATTACCCCGCTGACCTTGCAGGCGTTATCCGGCCATCCTGTGGCCTCAGATCTGCTGGATCCTGCGGCCGAGGCTGCCATGGGACATATCGAATTGGCCCGCTGGGCCGATCTGGTTATCATTGCCCCCGCAACCGCCAACCTGTTGGCCCGTATTCGTGCCGGTATGGCCGATGAACTGATCACCACCACCTGCCTGGCAACGGCGGCTAAGGTGGTGCTCTGCCCGGCGATGAACCAACAGATGTACCAAAACGTAGCAACTCAGGAGAACCTCAAGGTGCTGGCCGAGCGCGGCTATGGTATCTGGGGCCCAGATAGCGGCAGCCAAGCCTGTGGTGAAGTCGGCCCGGGGCGTATGCTGGAACCCAATGATATCGCCCAGCGAGCCGCCGCTTGCATTGAGCCACAGCTGTTGGCAGGCCAAAAGCTGCTGCTGACTGCCGGACCGACCCGCGAAGCGATAGATCCTGTGCGTTATATTTCCAACCACAGCTCAGGCAAGATGGGGTTTGCACTGGCCACCGCAGCGGCGCAGATGGGCGCCGAAGTGACTCTGGTCAGCGGCCCGGTTAATTTGGCGACCCCGGCAGGGGTGACCCGAGTCGATGTGCAATCGGCCAAAGAGATGCTCGATGCCGTGATGCAAAGGGTTGAACAGCAGGATATTTTTATTGGCTGCGCCGCAGTGGCAGACTATCGTGTCGCCGATGTCGCCGAAGCCAAGATAAAAAAATCTTCCGAAACCATGGCATTGGCACTGGTGCGTAACCCGGATATTCTGGCAACGGTCGCCAGCCATCCTATCCGGCCCTTTACCGTGGGTTTTGCGGCAGAAACCCATGAGGTGGAGACCTATGCGCGTGACAAGCTCAAGCGCAAGAAACTCGATATGATTGCCGCCAACGATGTGTCTGTTCCGGGTCAGGGTTTCAACGCCGACCGGAATGCCCTGAAAGTATTTTCTGCAACAGGTTGTGATGAACTGCCGGCCACCGACAAGTTGAGCCTGGCCAAACAGTTGCTGATCCTGATAGCGAAGCATAAAAACAACTCATGAAAACACCCATAGAACTGAAAATTCTCGACTCGCGTATTGGCAGTGAATTTCCGCTGCCAAGCTATGCGACCCCAGGCAGTGCCGGCATGGATCTACGCGCCATGCTGGACACCAGCATCACCATAGCCCCGGGTGAAACTGTATTGATCCCGACCGGAATTGCGGTTCATGTGGCCGACCCTTCTCTGGCGGCGGTGATCCTGCCCCGCTCGGGTCTGGGCCACAAAAACGGCATAGTACTCGGCAACCTGGTCGGCCTGATCGACTCTGACTATCAAGGCCCGCTGATGGTTTCCTGCTGGAACCGCAGCCAGACACCTTTCACCTTGGAGATAGGTGACCGCTTGGCCCAATTGGTGTTTGTGCCCGTCGTTCAAGCCCAGTTCAAACTGGTGGATGAATTTGACACCTCGGACAGAGGCGAAGGTGGCTTCGGCCATTCAGGCACTCAATAATTCCTGCCACTGACAGAGCGAAACATGGCTGTAAAAGAAAAAATCAATCGTCGTGAACACATACTCCAATCCCTTGCCAGAATGCTGGAAACCAATCCGGGGCAAAGGATTACCACCGCCAAGCTGGCCTCGGAAGTTGGCGTGTCGGAAGCGGCGCTCTATCGCCACTTTCCCAGCAAGGCGCGGATGTTTGAAGGCCTGATTGAGTTTATTGAAGACTCTCTGCTGTCACGCATCAACCTCATCATGGATGAGGAGAAAGACACCATGAAACGCTGCCAACAGGCACTGCAGCTGTTATTGGTGTTTGCCGAGCGCAACCCAGGGATCTCCCGGGTACTGAGCGGTGATGCCCTGCTGGGCGAAAATGAGCGGCTCAGAGAGCGGATCAACCTGTTGTTTGCCAAGTTGGAAACCCACCTGAAGCAGATCCTGCGGGAAAAATCCCTGCGAGAAGGGCAAAAATTCGCCCTGGATGAAGCCATTCTGGCAAACCTGCTGTTGGCCGTGGCCGAAGGCCGTATTGCCCAGTTTGTTCGCAGTGAATTCAAGCTCAAGCCAACGGCTCACTTCGAGGAGCAGTGGCAGTTTATTCAAAGCCAGTTATTACAGAGCTGAGCCCCCTGTTTTCGAGATCAAGGACGGTAAAAACCGTCCTTTTTTTATGGATTTAGCCTTGTCCAAACCCAAGCATTTCATTAACATCAAACAAACATAAACTGCCAATAATAAATACAAGGATGTCAAATGAAGTTCCAACCTTTGTTGGCTAGCACGTTACTGCTGGCACCCACTCTCGCTTTGGCCCAGAGCAATCAAGCACCCACGCCGGCAGAAATTTTCAGCCAGGGTGCGCAATACACCAATGTCAAAATCTCCCCCTCAGGTGACTATCTCAGCGTGATCATGAATCACGAAGGAAAAGATAAGCTACTGATCCTCAATACTGAAGATCTCAGTGCCAAGCACATTGTTTATTTCCCGGGCAATGCCCAAGTGGGCAGTTATTCCTGGGTCAACGATGAACGTGTCGTGGTCGCCAAGGAATACCTCAAGGGCTGGGATGATCGCCCGCTCTACTATGGTGAGTTGATGGCGGTGAATGCCGATGGCTCCAAGGCCGCCTATCTGTTCGGTTACAATTCGGGCCAGCAGCAAACCGGTTCCCACCTGAAGAAAAACACCGCTATCCAGGCCACGGCCTATGTACTCGATCCCTTGCCGGATGATGACCGCTACATGTTGGTCAACGCCATCCCCTGGAACGGCGGTCGCAGCCTGGATTATGAACAGTTGCAGGATGTCTATCAGGTTGATGTCTACCGCGGCACCCGCAAGAAAATCACCCGCTCTCCCATAGGTATGGCCAGCTTCATGACAGATGATGACGGTGAAGTGCGCTTTGTTGCCGGTCAGGACAGAAGCAACAACACCCGGATTTTCTACCGTAACGACGGCGAATGGATTGACACAGACAAGCTGAACATAGGTCTGAAGGACTTTACCCCTATCTCCTTTACCGAAGATCCCAACAGTGTCTATGCCTCCGCCTCCCTGGCCGGTGAGCCCAAGGCCGTATATCGGGTCAACCTGAAAACCGGTGAAAAACAGCAGATAGTCAGTGATGCCAGAGTCGAGCCGGACAACTTCTGGATCAACGGCCAGAACAAACAGCTCTACGCGGTGGAATTTGCCAACGGTTACCCAACCTACGCCTTTGTTGACTCTGAAGATCAGCATGCCGTGTATCTGAAGCAACTGTTGGCCAGCCTGCCGGGGCACCAGGTGCGCATCGTCAGCGAGACCCGTAACGCCGACAAGATGGTCATTCTGGCCTTCAACGACCGCAACCCGGGCGACTACTATCTGTTTGACACTAAAGCGGTCAAACTCAGACACCTGCTGCGTACCATGGAAAGCATAGATCCGGCCCAAATGGCCGAAGTGAAACCCATGGATATCAAGGTGCGTGACGGCATGACAATTCAGGCCTATTTGACCTTGCCTCCCGGCAAAGATCCCAAGCAGTTGCCTCTGGTGGTCAACCCGCACGGCGGCCCACACTATGTCAGGGACAGCTGGGGCTTTGATCCTCAAAACCAGATGCTGGCCAATCAGGGCATAGCCGTATTGCAGGTTAACTTCCGCGGTTCGGGTGGTTATGGCGAAGCCTTCCAGCAAGCGGGCTACCGCAAGTGGGGCAGTGAAATTCAGTACGACATCATAGACGCCACCCGCCATCTGATAGACCAAGGCATAGTGGACAAGCAGCGCATCTGTATCGTCGGCGGCAGCTTTGGCGGCTACAGCGCGCTGCAAAGCTCGGTCATGGAGCCGGATCTGTTCAAGTGTGCCATCGGCTTTGCCGGGGTGTACGACCTGGAAATGATGTTTAAAGAAGGTGACGTGCAGGAACGTGACTCGGGGACCAGCTACCTGCGAACTGTGCTTGGTCAGGATCAAGCCGTGCTGCGTGCCATGTCGCCCACTCGCAACGTCGACAAGCTCAAGGCCAATCTGCTGTTGGTACACGGTGGCAATGATGAGCGCGCCCCCATAGAGCAGTTTGAAGCCCTGGAAGATGCGCTCAAGAAGCGTAACTACCCCTACCAGAAAATCATCATGGATGATGAGGGCCACGGTTTCTACGATGAAAGCCACAGAGCCATCTATTATCAGAAAATGCTAAACTTCCTTAAGCAGAATCTGGGCGTTTAAGTTGAACAGCCGTAAACCAAGCCGCTCTCCAGGGAGCGGCTTTTTTCGTGCTATGGGGCTTTTCTGGTATGAATTTACAGCAAATAGCGGTATCCTCCGCTTCCCGCAGATAAATGTGAAAAGCGTCACAGCTTGCGCGGACAGTAACAAACGGAAGGCGCTGGCTTGGCGCCTATCCGCCGGAGGAAAACAATGGCATTGAGTGAAGCAGCTTTGATGGTTCAGACCGCGCTCCTGGAGCGAGGACTCGAGACCCCCATGGTACCCTGTGGCTTGTCGGCCGAGGAGCGCAAGGAAAAAATAGAGGCCCATATGAAGGCCATTTTGACCTTGATGTCGCTGGATCTGAGCGACGACAGCCTGATGGATACGCCGAAACGTATCGCCAAGATGTATGTCGACGAAATTTTCTCCGGCCTCGACTATGCCAACTTCCCCAAGATCACTGTTATAGACAACAAGATGGGCTTCGATGAAATGGTGCGGGTGCAGGACATCAGCCTCACCAGCACCTGTGAGCACCATCTGGTGACCATAGACGGCACGGCCACTGTGGCCTATCTGCCGCGGAAGAAGATCATCGGCCTGTCGAAGATCAACCGCATAGTGCGTTTCTTTGCCCAGCGGCCACAGGTGCAGGAACGCCTGACCCAGCAAGTACTGGTTGCGTTGCAGACCCTGCTGGAAACCAAAGATGTGGCGGTAAAAATGGATGCGGTGCATTACTGCGTTAAATCCCGCGGTGTGATGGATTCCACCAGCTCCACCACCACTACGGCTCTTGGCGGCGTATTCAAGTCCAACCCGGCCACCCGCGCCGAGTTTCTGCATCAGGCCAAATAGCCTCTCCGCCATAAAAAAACGCTGCCAAGGCAGCGTTTTTTATGGACTGTACAGTAGTTTACTCAAGCTTCTGTAAGAGATGAGATTCTATCCTGGGTGGCATTAAATACCATACTGTTCACGATAGGCGCTAACGGCGGCCAACTCCTGCTCCATCCCCGGTTTCTCGGCCAAGTAGGCAATTAAATCGGCCAGCTTGATGATGGCCACTATCTGGCAACCAAAGTCGCGCTCCACTTCCTGAATGGCAGACAGTTCGCCCTTGCCCTTCTCCTGACGGTCGAGGGCAATCAATACCCCGGCCAGAGTCGCGCCATTGGCCTGAATGATCTCCATGGACTCGCGAATAGCGGTACCTGCGGTGATCACATCATCCACCAACATCACCTTACCCTTGAGCTCGCTGCCAACCAGGTTGCCGCCTTCGCCGTGGTCTTTCTTCTCTTTGCGGTTAAAGCAGTAAGGAATATCCAGATCATGGTGTTCGGCCAAGGCTACAGCCGTGGTTGTGGCGATGGGGATCCCCTTGTAGGCCGGGCCAAACAGGAGATCGTAGTCGATACCGGCATCCACCAACGCAGCAGCATAAAAACGGCCCAGGCGGGCCAGATCCCGCCCAGTGTTAAACAGACCGGCATTGAAGAAGTATGGGCTCTTGCGGCCGGACTTCAGGGTAAACTCACCGAATCTCAACACCTGACGCTCAAGGGCAAATTCAATAAACTCGCGCTGATAGGCTTTCACGATCTCTCCTCTTGTGATTATGGGTAAGCCCTTAAGGCTCACGGGTACGAACAAGTACTCTCTGGAGTACGAAAAAAAGGACCCTCATGGGGTCCTTAAAAAAACTTAACTCAATGCAGCCTTCTGCACATCGATAATCTCACGAATGCCATGCTTGGCCAGCTCCAGCAGACTCAGCAACTCTTCATGGCTGAACGGCTCGCCTTCGGCGGTGCCCTGGATCTCGATGATCTTGCCGGTTTCTGTCATCACCACGTTCATATCGGTTTCGGCGGCGCTGTCTTCGATATATTCCAGGTCACAGATAGGCTCACCTTCAAAAATCCCCACGCTCACGGCGGCGATAAGGAACTTGAGCGGATTGGCCTTGAGAATACCCTTGGCACGAGCCCAATTAAGCGCATCCACCAGAGCCACACAGGCACCTGTGATGGCTGCGGTGCGGGTACCGCCGTCGGCCTGAATCACATCACAGTCGATCACTATGGTGTTTTCACCCAGCAGCTTCATATCCACAGCAGCGCGCAAAGCACGGCCGATGAGGCGCTGAATTTCCTGGGTACGACCAGACTGCTTGCCCCGGGCCGCTTCGCGATCCATACGGCTATGGGTAGAACGGGGCAACATGCCATATTCTGCCGTCACCCAACCTTGGCCCTGGCCTTTGAGAAATCTCGGCACCCCTTCGGTAAAACTGGCGGTACAGAGCACTTTGGTATCGCCGAACTCGACCAGCACAGAACCTTCCGCATGGGCGGTAAACTGGCGAGTGATTGAAATGGGGCGGGTTTGAGCCGGAGTTCTGTTGCTGGGACGCATAGTGAATTCCTGTATTTTGTCGTCTGGACTGAATTGGCTGCATATTATAGGGCCTTGCGGCGCTTGACGCCATGGCGGATCCGTATCGAACCGACAAAGTGTATACACTTCACTTTAACCCCGGGGGCAAGCTGTCTATAATCCTCTGCTACACCCGTCTTCAAGCAACTGGAATATCTGATGATCCACAGCATGACCGCCTACGCCCGTATCGAGCATAAAGCCGACTGGGGCACAGCCTCCTGGGAAATCCGCTCAGTCAACCAGAGATATCTGGAAACCTATCTGCGCCTGCCGGAACAGTTCCGCAGCCTGGAGCCTGTGCTGCGAGACAGACTGCGCAAGCGTCTCAATCGCGGTAAGGTAGAAGTCAACCTGCGCTACGAGCTGAGCGATCAACAAGGTACCCAGCTGAATATGAATCAGGACTTGGCACTGCAACTGTTGCAGGCCGCCAACTGGGTAAAACAGCAAGCCGGCCAAGGTGAGCTCAACCCGGTGGATATTCTGCGCTGGCCAGGGGTCATGTCCTCATCCGAGCAAGACATGGATGCCATTGCCGCCGAACTGCTCAAAGCCTTCGACGGCGCCGTGGATCAGTTTATCGAAGCCCGCGGCCGTGAAGGCAGCGCCATCAAAGAGATGCTGCTGACCCGCCTGGATGCCGTTGAAGCCCAGGTCGCCATAGTCCGCGAGCACATGCCCAAGGTCATGGAATGGCAAAGGGAAAAACTCAGCAACCGCCTGGCCGAAATCCAGGGCGAACTGGACCCGGCCAGATTGGAACAGGAAATGGTACTGCTGGCCCAAAAACAGGACGTAGCCGAAGAGATGGACCGCCTTGAAGCCCACGTGGCCGAAGCCCGCCGGATCCTCAACAAGGGTGGCAGCGAAGGCCGCAGACTGGACTTCATGATGCAAGAGTTCAACCGCGAATCCAACACCCTGGCCTCCAAATCAATCAGCAGCGAAATCACCGCCGCCGCAGTCGAGCTTAAAGTGCTGATTGAGCAGATGCGAGAGCAGATCCAGAACGTCGAATGATGTTTTCAGGGGGTTAACACCGCTTTAAAACCCCTTTTAAACCATGAGCTTGCAAAATACCATGTTTTTACTTGTTCGGGAATGTTTGCTATTGTTTGTGAAAAAGTGGGACTAAAGTGGTGACTAAAATCGCTTGAAACCACTAAAAATGGCCAAAAATAGACCATTTTTAAGTTTAGTCACCATTTTGGACTTAACCGCATGAATGATAAGCAAATTAAATCTTTTTTAAAAAGCAAAGAACTTGGACGTAAAGCTGTGGGAGGCGGGCTCTATATCAGAGTCCAAACAGAAGGCGTCGCATATTGGGAAGTCAGGTACAGCGTTAACGGCAAACGTCGTTCAATGGTACCCAATGGTGGCGTTTACCCAGCGATGTCTTTAGTCGAGGCCAAAGCCGAGGCGGCAAAAATCAAACTGCTAGCTAGGCAAGGAATCGATCCTCTTGCAGAACGAGAGAGGCAGCAAGAAGAAACGATCAAAACGGTCAATGACCTCTTTGAAGATTGGTACCAAACGACTGCGGTTCGTTTAAAGCATCCCGAAATCCCCAAGCGGATGTATACCAAGGATATCAAACCAACGATTGGCCAGCTAAGAGTCGAAGACGTTAACGCTCGGGATATTCGAGCGATCATCCACAAGGTGGCTAAGAGTAATCGCCCCACTGTGGCCAATAAGACTCTACTGTGCTGCAAGCAACTCTTTAACCATGCATGTAAGTTAGACCTCATCTCCGGCAATCCAGCCGCAGCTTTTAAACCTGTCGATGCTGGTGGCATTGAGAAGAGTCGCAGTAGGGTGTTATCCCTTAATGAAATCGCTACCGTATTCACTGTACTAAGAGAGAGTAAGCCCTCATTTAGCCATGAGAATTACCTCGCGGTAGCGCTGCTGCTTTGCCTTGGCGTAAGAAAGGGCGAACTGATAGCCGCTAAGTGGAGCGAATTTGATTTTGACGAAAAGCTTTGGTATTTGCCCGAAGAACGCAGCAAGACTGGCGTAGGCATCACGATACCGCTGTCTGATTTTACTATTGAATGGCTTAACGAGTTGCGTGTTATCGCTTGTGGCTCTGAATACGTTTTCCCTGCGCGTAAGGTAGGTAAGCGCAGAGGCTATATCTCGAACGATACTCTCAATCACGCCCTAGCCAAACTCTTCGGTCAAAAGCTCAATAGCCATGGAAAGTCTACAGAGGATGTCCTAGGCAAAGCAGGTGTAAGCCATTTCACAATTCATGACCTCAGACGCAGCTGCCGTACTTTACTAGCCAGCCTAAAGGTTGCCCCTCACATCGCAGAGCGCTGCCTGAACCATAAGCTAAAGGGTATAGAGGGCACTTATAACCAACATGATTATCTAGAAGAGCGCCGGGAAGCGTTAGAAAAATTGGCCGCGCTAGTGAGCCCTATGGTCAATAACCAAGCTAATGTCATCTCATTCGCAAATACCAAGATCAGCTAATTAGGCTATATATGACTGTTTTACCAAGAACCACAAAGAACGACCGAATCAATGATCTAAAGCAGATGATTTTGCCTGAAATGGTACCTGAACAGTTGAAAATGTTAGATGTAACACTCACAGATTTTTATACCGACAATTTGGCTAATGTCCAAGCCAGCGATGCGGGCGGCATTGAGTTACTCAGGCTTATGGAACGAAGAACCAATCTCATACTGAGTCGAGGTAATGAACTATATGCTAATAAAAGTCGCCTATCGGCTTCACAAGTCGAGTTGGTGAGTCAAAATATCAATATCTTCATGACGCAGTGCCAAACGTTATCTGAGCTTGTACCACCCTCAGCCCCAAAAAATGAGCCCATATATAAACTGATAGACCGACTCATCGAAACCGCTTTGTATATTGGCTATTACGCAGGCAGTAACGATACTTTAGCACTTACCGATAGGTACACCGACTCTGGTTACCGAGCCACTGTCACTCAAACGCAAAAAGGTGGCCAAACAAAGGCACAACCAATCAATGCCCTTAAAGACTTAGTTATAGATATGGCAAACCACCTTTACCGTGACCCTAATTTGATAAGTACCCCGAAAGTGACTGTGACAAAGGCGATCTATGAGGTTCTTCAAAACTATTCATCTAAAGGCGATAACAATAAGCACCCCTCGCTAGTGAAGTTTACTAACCGAGTACCAGAGTGCGACACCCTAAACAAATGGCTTAAAAACATCACGAAACCCGTCAATGAGCTAAAGCAACCCAAGCCTAGTTTTTCTATAGTCAAAGCCAAATTGAGCAAAACATTTACTGAGCAAACAATCACCAGAAAACTTAATCACAAGCTTAAACAATAAGTTAATCCAAAAAATAGGCACCTCTACTCAGTAGACTGTCTATCTCCATTTCTATAACCCCGCCAAAATCGCTCCTGAACAGTATGAAACAGGAGCGAGTATGAACTCATCACATCAAACAACAGACCGTTTCGTCCGAGAGGCTGAACGCCGGGCAATCACGTCAATATCACGTACTACTGCGTGGACACTAGAGCGCAAAGGCCTATTTCCCAAACGTCGACACCTATATCCACAAAGTACCGCTGTAGGTTGGCTCCTGTCTGAGCTCAATGAATGGGTCGCTACGCGTCAATCCAGAGATAAGGAGGCTTGCTATGCAAAATAAATCAATGAGAACTGCCCCAAGGCTAGATAAAGAATCCGATCATTTGGCTATGTACATTGAAGATACAAGGCTTGTTTATAAACAGCACATCCAACATGTATTTGGTATTAGCAGGTCGACACTATACCGATGGGTTAAATCAGGAAAGTTTCCAGAGCCAACAATGACCCAGAATGGCCGCTCATGCTGGCTGTTTAAAGATATACATGAGTGGTTTAACGAACGCTTAGAAAGGCGCTTAGGGGTCTAATTGCAAGCAGGCTTAGGCCTGCTTTTTAACAACTCTAGATGACACACTTTGAAGCATCTAACTAAAGCTACAGAACAGCCCCGACTAGCTACAAACCGCAGCATACGGGCCTTTCAATGCAGCGCTTCGCCTAAATACGGCGGATATTAAAGAATATACAGCTCGCTAACGCTACGGTAGTCAAATAACCAAGAGAACTAATATGACTAAGCTAATCTCTAACAATTCAAACACCGCAATACGTAAGAAAAACCAAGCTCGTCAATTTTTCATTAACCGCCATAACACTGAGTTATTTGCCTATAAAAACCATGCATACCAAGTCTATAAAAGTTTACCCAAAGGCTTATCGACCAAGACTCTTAAAACGATCATTTCAGACTTCGAGATAATGCTAAGCCATTACAGTAGGGTGTTAGTTTTTCGAATAGATCTACACCCTAAGACTGGTTCTGAGACCAATGAGACTATTTCTCTGTTTCTCAAAAGCTTGCTCAAGACTCTGAACACAAAATATCAATGCAAAGCGATTTATCACTGCGCTAGAGAGCAAGACACCGCTGACAAAGAGCACTATCACCTAGAGCTCTTGCTTAGCGGTCATAAGGTTAAACATTCCGCAGCACTCCAAATTTTGGTCAAAACGTTATGGGAAGCTCAAACTCAGGGCTCGGTGGTGTTCGTCAAAAAGCCTTTCTGCATCATTCGTCGGGGCGATAAGGCCTCTATTAAGGCAGCCTTTTACCGTACTAGCTATCTAACAAAGGAACGTACCAAAGAGCTTAATGGCAAAGCGAAAAGCTTTATAAGCAACAAGCTAAAACCTTCAGCAAGCTTCGACCCAGCAACTGACCTCATGCTGGTAGATCCTAACGTCACGTTTGAACGGAGTAAGCGCAAGCAGGTTTATCTGAATGCACCGCTAGCCCCAGCCAAGACCACCTCATCCAAATATGGGTGGTTCGATAAATTATCCAATGCCCAGCTCCTGAAAGAATGTATCTCATCAAGAACCTCTAGCCTCGTTCAACTGATCAATCCTCTTACTGATAGGCGTTTGTGCCCTCATTGATCACTCGGGCACTCTATGAACCGAAGAGTCATGATCAGCTTCTGTTCTTTGATCAAAGAAAAAGTGATCACTTAACAAGCATCAATAAACCGTCTCGTACAGAAACGGGGAGGGGCAGATAGGCAGTTAAGTGATCACAGGCCGCAACCGAAATTCTCAAAAGGCATAACAAACTCTATGAACCGAAAAATCAATCACAGTTGTGATCAGCCAACGAAGGAGATCACATGACAAAATTCTCGCTAGATAGCTTGCCCAAATGTGGGGCTAAGACACGTTCAGGAAAGCCTTGTCAGCGTTACGGCAATAAAACCAATGGTCGCTGTAAACTTCACGGAGGACGCTCGACAGGCCCCAAAACCAAACAAGGTAAACTTACCGTACGCGCTAATCCGATAGTTCATTCTGTCGTGTGGCATGTCAACAATGTACTCTTGGGGGGCATCAAAAAGGAAGATGCTTACAAAGCGGTAAACGCCTATCTCATGCTCGGTGAGCTTTGCGATAACGGCGATCATGAGGCCTATGGGCAAGCCATGGCTATCATTCAAGACACCTACGTAGAACTTGAGATGCTCAAATACAGTATCGCCAATTATGAGGGCGCGGTGGCGTTCTTACTGATTCAATCCGCCCTAGACCATTACTACAAAGAGAGCGGGAGCAAACACCTATTTTTCCATGTTCACACAGCGCTGTCCCCACCGTCATTTTTTAAACCGAATGGCCTCACCAAAACTCAGCATCAAGAACATATGAAATGGGATATTCGCTCGATGCGTAAGCGAGATTTTAGCTTCAACAGCAGAGTACGAGAAGCCCCTCATATTCGAGCATGGAAAAAACAATTTAAAAAACGTCAAAGGGCGTTATGGGACGATATTTAAGTTTAAGCGGTCAATGAGTATCCCTACTGTCCCCATAAAATGACCCGTTCTGACAGTTACCCTGATTTCTGGTGTCTTCATCAGATTAGATTTGAGCTAGTACAATTAATACCTTCGTTGAGCCAAACCGTTAATAAACTAAGCCCTGCTCGCGCTCTTTCTTAATATCAGCCAATCTAGCTCTCTTCTGCGCATTCGTGAGAGGTATGGCGGCCTGTTGGAGCATCGTATTGTAATTTTCATCAGGCGTGACCTCATAACCCATGCCTTGCAAAATCCCCATCATCGTACTTATCGAGCAAATAATCGGAGATCCTGCCTCATGAGGTATATGGCTATTCAGATAGCTGCCATCAAGAATATTAGATAGACTTTGAATGCACTCAGCTGGTGTAGACTCAAAAATGTACGCAGAGTCGATCTCCTTTACGTAAGACTGACGTGTACCGCAAGGCTTAGCCATCAGCACAAACACGTCGATGTCACCAGTCACTAGCAGCTTAACTAACGCCATCCTCCACCTCCATTTAAGTAATTACATCACCAGCAGTTGGGCGTTATCTCGCAACCACGCCTTACACTCTCGGTAATCAGGCATAACGCGCTCTACCTCGCGCCAGAATTGCGGTGAGTGATCATGGTGCAACAAATGGCAAAGCTCATGCACCACCACATAATCAACGATTCGGTTAGGGGCTAACACAATCAGCCAGTTGAACTCTAAGTCACCATAGGGGGTACAACTACCCCAACGACTCTTAAAGTCTTTGATACGCACTACAGCCGTTTCTACGCCCACTACCGACTGATAGCGCTCGACCTTTTCGCGGATTTTCTTATCCGCATTGCGCTTGTACCAATGAGTCAGCGAACGGCGAACAAACGTCTCTTGCTTGGCATATTCAGGCACAGTTACAGTGATCTTGCCGTTGACTAACCGGGTTGGCGTCACTTTGCCCTGAACCACTTTTAGGCGGTAGTTTCGGCCAAGATAAGGAAAGGCTTCACCAGACACGTACTCTTTACCACGCGATGGCCGTGCTTCGGCATGAATAGCGAGCTTCTCTAAAATCCATTGATGTTTAGCGGCCACCAGCTGGTGGATTTTCTCCATGGGGAGCGTTTTGGGCACCACAACGGCGACAACGCCCTCTTCCACTTTAATCGTGGCTGACTTGCGGCGCGCAGTGCGAACAACCTTTACCTCGTAGCCCGCTTGTTTGATCACGTCACTGTCTTGCATTCCTTCTGGCACCGTCATTTATTGCCAAACTTATGCTGAGCCAAATCGATAAAGCGGTCTTGCAGAATTGCCACCAACGCCCTATCACCAAAGGATTGATCCGTCACCACACGCTTAATGTTCTTCTTCATACGCTTAACCTCATCGTCCTTTTTGAAGAAGTCGACGATCTGTGTCGCCTCATCAAACATCAACACCAGCTTTTGAGTGGTCGCCTTAATCTCTTCATGTAGTTGATCGTCAATAACGTCACCTTCTCTAGCCTTAGTTACCTCAACCATCAAAATGTTGTAGAAGGCAAACTCAGTCTCGTTCAAGCCCACGTCTTGCGCCGCTTGCTTATGCGCCGCACTAAGGTCGTCTGTCATCTCTAGCAATAGCTCTAACTGACGCTCCCAATTACCTGCGGTTTTCTCAATAATGTCTCGCAGACGCAAGCTAAGCGAACGGTAATACTCAGGGTCGTCGTCTAGCTTGATATTGATATGGTGCTTCAACGCGCTCTCTATTTCAGAGGCTTTGGACTCAGCCGATTTTTTCTTGAGAACATGCTCTTTAAAGTTGGCGGCCAGCAAATCAATCGGTGGGATTTTCGGATCAACCCCTGTACTCAATATGTGCTCGTCCACCAGCTGGCGAACTTTCTCGCCAACATCGAGCAAGTCCATGCCATCGTCGTGATACTGGTTGCGCGCCGCATGATGCACTTTGCCCCACAGCTTCATATCGGGAATATATGGCTTAGCAGAGGCATCCGGCAAAATAACGTTGAGTTGCTTGGCAAAGCGCTTATAGGCGACTTCAAATTGCGCCCGCACTGCATCGTCTTTCAGCGCTAACACATAGTCATCAATATCATCACTGGTCACGCCTTTAAAAAACGCTTTAACGCGCCTATGTGCATCTTCTAGCTTGGGTAGTTCGTCTTTCAGGCTCTGGTAAGTGCCTTCAACATCATCACTGCTAAACAACTCCAGCGCGTCGGTGAGGTAACTTGCTAAGCCATAGTAATCCACCACATAGCCACACTCTTTGCCCTTATAGTTACGATTCACCCGAGCAATGGCTTGCATCAACGTATGATCTTGCAGCTTGCGGTCGATATACATCACCTGCGCAATCGGCGCATCAAAGCCCGTCAACAGCATGTCTTTCACAATCAAAAAGGCGGTGTTGTCGTATTTCCGTTGTTTCTCGTCCGTGCCGGGGAAATCGGTACCAAACGGCTTCTTAAAGTTAGCGATAACCTTTTTCTGATGCGCTTTATCGGTGTACTGGGCGATGTACTGAGGGTCGTTATGATCGCCTGAGATAATCACTTCTGACGGTGGCGCACCGAGTTCGTCTAAAGTCTTTTTAAACACAGTAGCCGCATGGCGACTGCCTACGACTATCATCGCTTTAAAGCCGTCAGGCTGAATACGCTCGCGGTAGTGCTTCAGCAAGTCGATACAGACCCAGCGAATACGCTGAGGCGCTTCACGTACGGCGCGCTCAACGCCATATTTACGCTTAATCTCTTGCTGCTCTTCTTTGGTGTATTCGCCAAAATACTCTTCAAACAGCGCGTCAAGTGACTCACCCGCCACGGCGGTTTTCACCTCTCGACCTTCATACAACAGCCTTACCGTAGCACCATCCTCTACCGCCTCATTGATTTTGTACTTATCAATGTAACCACCAAAGGCAGTATCCATCTTCTGGGTTTTAAGGAGTGGCGTACCCGTAAAACCGATTTTAGGGGCGTTAGGTAGTGCGGCGTTAATCGTGGTCGCTAGGCCGCCAAATTGGGTACGGTGCGCTTCATCAGCCAGCACAATAATCTTGTCAGAGATATTGAGGTCAACAAAGCTATTGTCACCCTGCTGCTCCGCCTCTTTCTCAGCGTCTTGGAACTTCTGCACCATGGCTGTTACAAGATCTGAGCTGTCTTTTTTCAATAGCTCACGCAACGAGGCCACTGAATCAGCATTGTAAACGGTTTCGCCTTGCGCACCCTGGAAAGTCGTTGAGAGCTGCTCATCTAACTGAGTTCTATCGGTGACAAACACCAGCTTGTATTGCTTAAGCTCAGGATCATGGCGCATTTTTACCGCCAACATCACCATGGTCAGCGATTTACCGCTCCCTTGGGTATGCCACACCACACCCGACTTTTCCTTACGGGTTTGCCCGGTCTTAAGCCTTTTAATCACCTTGTTCACTGCACGGAACTGTTGATAGCGCGCGACCTTCTTAATCAAGCGGCCATCATCCGGCTCAAACAGAATGAAATTGCGCACGATATCGAGAAAGTTCTCAGGACTAAACATCCCCGCTAACAAGCGCTGCTGAGCCGTCACCCTAGCAACTTGATAATCAGCTGGAGGCTCGGCCACTTGCTTAAGCTCGCCACCTGTAGGGTCGACTGTAGCAACGGGGAACTCGACATCGAGCTTATTAGCGAGCGGCACTACATCATCACTATCCCGTTGAGCAATCTGTGCATCAGTCAGCGGGTAAGCGTCTTTCCAATCACCATAATATTGTGCGGGCGAGCTAATTGTACCGACTCGGGCGAGATCACGGCAGGTCGAAACCATCAACTGGTTGTACCAAAATAGCTTCTCAGCGCCCTCAAAATGCTCAGGATGGCGCTGATTAGCGTAACGGCGCAATTGGTCAATGCCGTGATAAATAGGCGTAGAGATATAAGGTGATTTACACTCGATCACTGCTAACGGCAGGCCGTTAACGAAGCACACAATATCAGGGATGATGGTTTGATTGGGGCCTTCAACCTTAAACTGATTGGCACAGATAAACTCGTTATTGTCGATGTTATCAAAATCAATGAGCTTAACGGTTTGGCCTTTCTTTCCTTTGCCAAGGTCTTGCTCAACCGACAGATAGCCCACCATGGTTTGATAAAAGCCGTGGTTATACTCCATCAACCCCGTGCATTGCGGATGCGTGACCTCACGGACAACCTTGCGTAAGTTCTCTTCATTGATCCATGGGTTAATGCGCTCTATCGCCTGAGTTAAGCGTTTTACCAACACCACGTCACGCAAATAACCACGCTCTTGGTTGCTGTGCTCCGGTGCCAGCGCTTTACCGGGAACATAACGCCAGCCTAGCTGGTGGAGCTGCGCAATGGCGGGGCGTTCTACCTTATCAAACTCATCATTGCTCATAAGGCAACTCCCAGCCCACCAGCAACACGTTCATATTCGGCTTGAGCCGCTGCAACGGTGCGGTCTATTTGCTGTTTAATAAGCTCTACTATCTGATCAGCGCCATTATCAGACATCAGCTCAGCTAACGGACACTCGTAACCCGTCAAGATGCAAGATTCGCCATTCTTATCCTTTGCTGGCGAAGGATTGCGACTGAAATCAGGGTAAGCAGTGCCAGCCCATATATTGTTATACCAGTTATCTTCAAACGTTTGATATGGCGCGCATATCACCACGCGCAGTAAGCTTTGCGCCTTATCGACTGATAACGGCAAATTCAACGCATCGGGCTCGTTTTTATGCCCATTGCCATGGCTATCCACGCCCGTATCTGACACAACGATAAACTCAACCAGATAATCACCAATACGCACCTTGTTGGCCGCTTGAAAGTGGCTGTACAGGTAGTTAGTGTTTATCCCCGGCAACAGATCCCATTGCCAGTATTCAGTGATATTGTGATTGGTACGGGGAGTAAGCCCAAAGTCGGCATTTCCCCAATAGCTAAAATCCAACTCAAGGTTGTTTGCCATTTCCTTAATCGTTGGCACCATGCGCTGATAGTAAGCCGCCAATAAACGGTGCGCGGTACGTACCTGCAATAGCAAATCATCTACTTGTTCCATGTGCTGATGTCCTTGAGTGAAATGGGGTGCGATGTGGCAAACGCGGCTAGGTCGTGCCAACAGCGTGGTACTTTGGTTGCTGAAAACGGTTGAGGTTCGGGTTGAGTAAGTGCTTTGGGTTTCAGCTTATCGCGCAATAGCGCTTGCTGTAAGCTCAACCGTGGTAGCTGGTGGTCGAGTAACGTTTGCCAGCTGTAAACCTGTATTTTGAGTTGATATAAGCGCGCCGCTTGCAAAATGTCAGCGATAATACGCTTGTCTTGTGCATTGGGCTCACAATCGAGAACGCCCTTGTCGAGTTCCAGTATGTCATTGATCACTGGCTGCCAAGCCTGTGCGTTAATACCTGCTAGCTGGCTCTTAAACTCAGTATTGAGCTCTTTAATCCAATCATTAACCACCGCACGACTTGGAATACGGCCAATGGCGAGAAAATACAAGGGCAACTGGCTGCGCTCTTCAGCTTGCAGGTAAGAGGCGATCTCACGCTGCCATTGGTCAATATATTGGTCGCCACCTTCAGGTGGTTTTATTTCGAGAATCACGGTAGCACTGGCAAAGTTGAGCACTGCATCAGGCTCAACGCGATTGCGTTCGTCGTTATTATCAAGCTGAAAGCTAGGCCAAAAATCAATCTGCTCAAAGTCATCAAAGGCTGGCTCAGTCACGCCAAGCCAGCGCTGCATTAAGATTGCTTGTACAGGCGCAGACAGATAGGCAAAACGACCAAATACCGCCGCAGTGATCAGGTCTTCCCGTCCCTTAAACAGCTCACGCCAGCTTATCGACTGGCCTTTATCGCCTTCGATACGCCCCGCCTTTCCATGGAGAATCGCCTGTAACATTGCTCGTCCTTGCTAATCGATGGTTACCCGTACCTTGCCCGTTAGTAGATCCTGCATCAGGGCTTTTTTCAAAGAGCCAGTGTTGTTCAACTTGATGTTTAATAGATCGATTTTTCGATCCAATGCTTTAATGGTTGAACCAATAACTTTTTGCTCATCAAGTGGAGGCATAGGAAAATGTAACTTTTTAAACTCCGTTAACGAAACTCTTCTTCTCGTTCCCGCAACTTCAATTTTCTCTATCTCCTTGCGACCTAAAGGTGAATTAAGCAAATATGCGAGAAAATCACTATCTATGTAATCAGCTGGCCGGATACGTATGACATCTTGAGTAACAATTGCTCTACTTTTCTTTCGATAAACGCCAGAATTACAAGGCGGATCACCGACCTTTGCAACCAATACATCACCATATAAAACATTACAGGCACTTAAATAATCCGCTTTTTCCTCAGTAACGCACACTCGCGATATGTGTTTATAAGCCTGATCTTTCATATCCCTAACATAAATAACAGGAACTCCACTATCTGTTAGTTCTGTGGAAAGCAAATCACTTCCAAATGGACCATTTACAAAGGACTGTTTTTCGCTAGAAGCAAAATAAAGTAGAGGTCTTAACTCCCAGCATTTCGGAATCCGCCCGACAGGGGAACCCTTAAACTCGGTGTGCGGCTTGCCATCGACGCCAACGCCTTTAGTCAACAGCTCCTGCATCATGCCCGTTTTCAGGTCTTTGAGCTTGTCGATTTGCGCCTGTGTCTTCTCAATCACCTCATCCACCGAGGTCAGGATCTTGGCGATTTTTTGTTGTTCTGCTGGCGTGGGAGTCAAGACCTCTAAATTCTTAACATCCGAAGAGTTAATCGCTGGATAATTAGATCCGACCACTAACGAATCGATTTGGCTTGAAATATCGTCACCTAAAATGGTGTTAAAAATAAACCGCCCGTCATTACCATTTTTTGCTCTTATTACCGAAAAGCCTGTTGATGCTACAAAATCCGCTTCGGAGACATTGAAGTACGCAAAAGCTTTCAAATTTGGTCTTACAGTCGACATCAAGACGTCGCCCTGTTTTAGCTTTTTACGGGCACGACTAGGAGCATCAGAAAACTTTATGTATTCAGATGGCAGCTTAACTTGTCCTGTCGATACAGAAGCAATATCAATGTACCTAAATCTGTAATCCGGATCTGTCGATGTTTTTAACGAATCTTTGTCTATGTCAGCTAACAGACTCAAAGGGTTATATGACCACCCTTCAGGAACCTGATTACTCATAACCCAGCTCCTTGAGATAGCCTTGCATTACGCTCTCTGCGGTCGCTACTTCATCGTCGAGTTGTTTGAGCGATACTTGGTACTTGTCCCACCAGCGCTCTAATTGGCTGATGACTGCGGGTGTGGCATCGGTGGCAAACTCGCGAATCTGTTCTTTGGCACTGATCTCAGGGAGAAACTGATAGTAGCCCTCAGATTTAAGATTAAACACGCTGCTGACGTCGAAGCTTTGCAGGATCTCTTCTTGAATATATTCGCTCTCGACCTCACGCACTGGCACGCCGCCATGCAAGATAGCGCGGACATCAAAGATCTCTGCTGGTGGCGCGGTATCGGCGTAGCGGCGAATATTGAGGTTGTAGTCGTTGTCGACAATCTCACTCAGCTCAACCACTTGGGCGTAACGCTTGATATCTTGGTAGTTGTCGAAGGTGGTGACGATTTTCTCAATATCTTGCGGGCGCAGTTTGTTTTGGTTTTTGCCTTCTTCGTACTCAAGCTCACTATTGATAAACAGCACCTTGCCTTTACGCTCAGCCGTTTTGTTTTTATTGATGATCAGCAAGCAGGCCGGAATGCCCGTGCCGTAGAACAAGCCCGATGGCAAGCCAATGACGGCTTCGAGCAAGTCATCTTCTAGAATGCCCTGACGAATCGCCTTTTCGCTAGAGCCACGAAACAACACCCCATGGGGCATGACCACACCAACCATGCCTTCAGCGTTCGTACTGGCAATCATGTGCTGCACAAAGGCTAAGTCGCCCGCATCTTTCGGCGGCGTACCGTAAGGGAAACGACCAAAGCCGTCGTTATCACATTCGTCTTTCCCCCACTTAGACAATGAGAAGGGAGGATTGGCTATCACCCGGTCAAAGCGCATCAGCTCTCCACCTTCAGTGTGCTTAGGTTCGCGCAGGGTATCGCCTTTACGAATGTCGGCACTGAGCACGCCATGCAGGAACATGTTCATCTTACAGATAGCCCAAGTGTTCAGGTTCATCTCTTGGCCGAACAGCGACAGGTTGCCGGGGTTTTCGCCATGGGCGGCGAGGTAGTTACGGGTTTGCACCAACATACCGCCAGAGCCGGAGGTTGGGTCGTAGATACGCATACCCGCTTTAGGCTTGAGTAAGGCCACCAGCAGTGATACCACTTCGCTTGGGGTGTAGAACTCACCGCCCTTTTTGCCCGCGCTATCGGCAAACATTTTAATCAGGTATTCGTAGGCAGTGCCGAGCAAGTCAGGCCGCTCAAAGTCTTCATTACGCAGGCGGTGTTTGCTGAAGTGAGACAGTAAGTCACGCAGCTTTTTATCTGACAGCTTGTTTTTGATGTTGAAGTCGATAGTGACCAACACGCCTTCGAGACTGCCGTTGTACTCTTCAATCGCCTCGGTGGCTTTGTTGAGCGTTGCGCCGATATCGTGTTTTAGGTCTTTCAACTTTGACCAACGTGCGTTTTGCGGCACGAAGAAGGTTTTATCATATTCGTCTTCATCTTGCGCCAGCGCTTCGGCTTGCTCTAGGGTTTTGCCTTTACCAAGGTAATACTGCACCACGCCTTCTTGCGCCTCTTCAAAGGCGTCAGACAGGCGTTTTAAGAACATCATGCCAAAGATGTAGTCTTTGTACTCTGAGGCGTCCATATTGCCACGCAGGATGTCAGCGGCTTCCCACAGGAAAGATTCAAGCTGTTGGAGAGTGAGTTTTTGGGTCATTGAACAATGCAACCTTAAAGTGATTCTGGGCGTATCTTAACACCTGCAAACCAACTTGGACTATGTGGAATGTATCAATTTCAGCCTGTTAAGCACTAGGCTCTACTGCCTAGTGCTGACGCGGTATTTACGCCATTGGGAATGATGGGGTTATCAAAAAACTATTGTGGCGAGAGATCTCGACGCTCACTTAGAGTGTTCACTATCAGAGAGACCAAGTAACGCCTGTTGATATCGGCACTATCCCCACCTTAAGGCCAAAGGGCTTAAACAAACGATTGAGAATGTCTGTCTTATAGCTACCACGGTCATTCTCAACGTCAGAAAGCGTCTTACGAGATACTTTAGCCAAGTTTGCATACTCGTCTTGTGTTAGCCCTAACACCTCGACTCGCAGCGCTTTAAGCGCTTGCCCTTGGGTTAGCTCACCGCGCAAAAGCCGTTGTGTGATGGCATGAATCGCGCTTTTTCGTTCAGCCGTTCTAACACCGCCGGATTGCTTAGAGGCTCGTTTAGCGCCTTGCTTTGTTTGAGCCTCGGGAACGTTTTGAGATTGATGACGCGGTGGCACTTCAGTCGTAACCTCACTCCGTTGCTGGCGATTGGCTCTAAAACGGGCAATGGTTTCTGAGGCCCGTTTAGCAGCTTGTTTTGTTTGAGCCTCTGGAACGTTTTGAGATTGATGACGCTGCGGCACCTCAGTCGTAACCTCACTCCGTTGCTGGCGATTGGCTCTAAGACGGGCAATGGTTTCTTTAGCCGTTTCCGCAGTAGATGATTTATCACTCATACCAGCCCCCAACGAGTTAGCTTGTCTTCAATAAAAGTAAAGCCAATTGCAGGCATGTCGATGATCCGCTCAGGCACACCACGTTCAATTAACCGTTGCTTCAAGTCGAGGCATTGCTGGGCCGTGAACTTTAACGCTGCCATTAGCTCCTGAGCTGGCACCAGATCAGAGAGTGTGTCAGCAATCCCCTGAAAGTCATACTCCCCACCTACTTCGAGCGGCGCTTCCCATTTTGTGGTTCTGGCCACCCCTTCAGGGTCAGCTTTCATCGGTGCAAAATCAAAGATAGGCGCCAGCCTTATCCAACCATCGCCTTTAAGAAACGCTGTATTGCGGCCATGATTATCACTATTACCAAATAGGATATTGAGTAAGTCTCGCCGCACCCATTCAAGCACAAACGCGTGTACGTCAAACTGATAGCCTTGCTCTAAGACCATATGGCTATGAGTAATTTTATCGACCAGCGTTCTTATGGTTTGCTCGTGATCTAGGGTAACGCCCGCACCTTTGCCAAGTATCGAATAAACCGACTCCATTGCGTAACGTTGTTGGCCGAACTCATTGTAGTAGACGTCAAAACGCGGCAGCCACAATGATGGGTAGTTATCACCTTCTTCGAGCCTCATGTTGGCAGTCGGAATGGTGTCAAAGCCCATGTCTGCCAGCTCGTGATAATAGTGGTATTCAGCGCGCAAAATATCGCAATCGACAGGCGAACGTGAGCCTCTCGGATATTTGACCAAATAATGAAGGTCACGGTTTTGCGGCTCGTCTTGATAGCTATCAATCCAGATGCTTTGCTCATCGTCACAACGTAACAACAGCTTGGGGGCTTCACCGCCTGCACCTGTTGCGCCACCAGCCGCAGCGCCTCGGTGTTGCGCATAATCCAAAAAGTCAGCCGCGCGATTTTTAACGTCGTCTACTGTAAACGTCAGCTCATCTGCAATAGCCGAGCGCTCGGGTAACGACTCCTTGACTCGCAAATTACCGACTGGCGCAATCGTGCCATATTTCAGCAATACAAAATTTTGCTCATCTACACTCAAGTCGGCGATATCAAGGTACTTAAGCCAATAGCGTCGGCTTGCACCGCTAGGCATAATGTCATCAAGAAAATACAGCCATATCGGCTCATCAAAAAATAAGCTAACGGGGTGGTTTATAGAGACCGCGTGAATGTCGTCTTTATCTAGCTCAGCCAAAGCATAATCTTGCTCGTAATCTAACGAGGTAAGCCGATAATTACCTTGTTCACTCTCAGGAAAAGAGAGCTGTGCAATATCTCTCCATTGGCCATTAATGAAAGCCTGAATGGTCAAATGTTCCATAAGAGCTCCTAAACAATTAATGAGTAATTTAATACTCATTAAGCCAGCAAAAAGCGATTAATGAGTATATATTTACTCAAATACTACTATCAGTATAGAAAACATACAAAGCTTTTATGGGCAATAAACGGCATTCTCTAAGCAATTAGGTTAAAAACTCATGGGGAGTCACACCCACCGAACCCGCTATCACCTCATGGCGCATTACCATCGCGTAAGTTCATCAGATACTAGCCAGAGGCTGTCAACGCTCAGACATTGTGAAGACCACAAACTAAGTCAGAGCGACTTGATACCTCGCCACAACCATCACCCCTCTTTCTGTCTTGATTACTTGATGAGGCATTACCCAAGAGAGAACGATCAGCGCATTGTAGAGGTTGAACAAAGTGGGACTAATGTGGTGACTAAAATAGATAACCAGACCTCACCAACACCATAAGCACATGTTTAAATTTAGGTTATTAAACATGCACGACAGTCAGATCCAGAACGTGGAGTGATATTCCGCGCTGTTAAAAACGTTCAAAATTCAGCAAGCCCCATTCCAAAAAGCCCCTTCAATAAGGGGCTTTGTCATTTCTAGATCCTACCTAATAGCTGGTCGCCGCAAATGAACACTAAGACCGGAGACTGGGCCTAATAGCGCAAACTCTGCATTGAACTATAGCCAACTGCGGCAAACTCATCAACGAACCCGGCTTACCAACAGCGCCATACTGCCGCAGGCGATCAGTACCCATCCCAAGTGCTGCACCGCGCCTGCCAGAGCTAGGCCGCTGCCGATGAGTAAGTAGTACATCAAGCCGAACAGGGCACCGGCGCTGCCGGCCTGCTGCCGGTACTGAGCCAAGGCCATGCTGAGCACATTGGGGATCGCTATTCCGAATGCCATAACCACAAGTAGCATAGGCGCCAGAAACCCGATGGAGTTCAGCGAGAGTTGTACCCCTATGGCTCCCAGAAGCAGCAATAGAGCAGCACCTTGCAGGAGTTTGCCTTGAGAGACTCCCTTGGAGATCAAGCGTTTATTACTGTAGCTGCCGACCAGTGAGCCCAGGCCAAGGATTAAGCCGCTGTAACCGAACTGTTCCGGCGTGAACCCAAGCCTGGCAAAGTTGAATCCACCGAGTTGGTAGTAAGAAAACAGGGCGACGTTATAGGCAGTGACCAAGAGTGCAGATTGCCAGATTTGCCTGTCACCGAGCATACGTTTACTCAAGGCGACCAGTTGCAAACTCTGCCTGCTGGTTTGGGTTTCCGGCAACCTGATAAAACAATAGGCGAATAATCCCAAGGCCATAATAAACAAAGCCAAAAACACCGCATGATGACCACCCGCCTTGACCAATTGGCCACCGGAAAACATGCCGATAACAGGGCTAATGGCAATCCCAAGCCCCATCACACTAAACACTTTCGCCAACTCTTCACCGCTGAAGGCGTCACGCAGCATGGTTTGGGTGACGATTGAGCCGACAGCAATACCAAAAGCGCTGCAGGCTCTGGCGGCCATCAGCACGGCGAAGCTGGTTGTTGACATGGCCACCCAGGCTGCGACGCCATAGATAAAGAGTCCCAGCAACATGGCCGGGCGACGGCCCCAACTGTCGGCCACTATGCCCCACACTGCCACGCCCAAAGCGAAAGCCAGAAAATAAACCGATAGAGTTTGCGCCACCTGAGGGTAGGACACGGCAAATGTCTGCGAAATCGCCCCCAGGGCCGGGCTGTAAATGGTTTCCACTATTTGCGGGAACATCAGTAGCGCCAGCATCAACCATAACGAAGGTTTGGTTTTCATCTCTTATCCTTATCACAATAAAGCAAGCTGCGAACAAGCCCTGTTCCTCTATGCAGGCTTGATCCGCGCTTTTCCAAGTCGGCGCGCAGTGTATACTCGTGATGAAACGGCACGTTAACGACATAAAGACAAGAAACATCAAAATAGGGACATCATGGCGATTATTGAGCAGGAAACTGAGTTCGATGCGGATACCTTTCCAGCCAGTGTTATCGGCATTGCGGCCGATGTTGGCCAGCACGATTCGGGCATGCACCAACACCATAAAGGGCAACTGCTTTATGCCCCCCACGGCTGCATGAGCTTTGCATTGGAGAATGCCATCTGCATCTTGCCACCCACCAAAGCTGTGTGGATCCCGCCCGGTATTTCGCACCGTGCGGTAATGACCAATGTGGTGGCCTATCGCTCTTTGTATTTTGATTGTGCCAGGTTCAACACTCCGGCTGAGCTTCGCATTATAGAGGTCAACGCCCTCTTGAAAGCCTTGATAGACAAAATGGCACTGTGGCCTTGGGACACGCCGGAGCAGAATATGGCCAATAGCAGTGCGTTATTTTGGGAAGAGTTTTATGCCGCAAAGAAACATTCATTTCAGCTGCCACTGCCACAGGATCGCAGGTTTCGCCGATTCCGCCAGCGGCTTATCAAGGAAGAGTTTCTCGCGCCTGATATAGGCCGACTTGCCGGCAGTGTCGGCGCCAGCACCAAGACAGTCACCCGGTTATTCAAGGCTGAAACCGGTATGACTTATCAGCAATGGCGCCAACAATGGCGCCTTTTGAAGGCCATTGAACTCCTATCCGGCGCCAGATCTGTCAGCGAAGTGGCCCACAATCTGGCGTTTTCTTCCGACAGCGCCTTCATTGCGTTTTTTAAAAAGCAGACGGGCCAAACGCCTTTGAGCTTTATTCACAATCCAATCAACTGAAAACAAGAGTAAAATGTACAAACAACAGCCTAAAATCACAGTTCCCCAACCGGCTGATTTACATCTAACATCCTTAGTGGTAAAAATTGAGCGGTAAAGCTACTTTCAACTCTCATTGAGGCATTGATGCTGGAGATTGTAATCATCAGATAATCAGTTAACTGACCTTCCAAGGCCGGTCTGATTATCAATGCGCGTAAATCAAAGGTGGACACTGACAAGTGCCCGCATGTTTTGCTCATGATGATTATCGAGTTTTTCCAGTATGAATATATCCCGTCAGGAACAACGTACCCTGCACGTCCTCGCCAAAGGCGGACGCATTTGTTATTTCCGCGACACTTCAGGTCGCGTCACAGCCGTTGAATGTTATAGCCGCGAAGGGCTTGTTCTTTGCGACTGTACCCTCGCCATTTTCAAAAAGCTCAAAGCTAAAAAACTGATCAAATCTGTCAAAGGTCAGCCCTATCGCATAACCACGGCCGGCTTGCACAATGTGCGCGCCCAACTGGACAACCGTTGAGGAAAGAAAGATGAATACACTATTTTCCCGTGACTATATCAACAGCAACATGATGGGCCCCAACGCCCTGCGGCTGGCCGAAGAAGTCTGCCGGTCACTGCAACTGCAACCAGGGATGCGGGTGCTGGATTTGGCCTGTGGCACAGGCATGACCTCCATCTATCTGGCGAAGGCCTTCAACCTCGAAGTCACCGCAATGGATCTTTGGATAGCGGCCGAAGACAACCAGGCAAGATTCAAGGCCGCTGGCCTGGAAGACAGGATCACGGCGGTAAACTTTGACGTAACCCAGATGCGGCCGGGACATGCCCCATTTGCAGAAAACAGTTTCGATGCCGTCTTGTCCATCGATGCCTATCACTACTTTGGTGCCAGTTCAGCGTTTTTTGACACCCACCTCGCCCCTTTCATCAAGCCGGGCGGTCAGGTCGCCATAGTGGTACCCGGGCTGAAAAAGCCTTTTCCACTGCAGCAAAGCGTTGCCCCTGAGCTGGCCCCCTGGTGGCAGCCCGGGATGAACTTTTTCACCGTCGACTGGTGGATGCAACTCTGGCAACAGAGCGCATTTTTACAGTTGGAGCTGTGCGAAGAGAGCGGGCAGTGCACCCAGGCATGGCAGGAGTGGTTGGCATGCGACAACCCTTATGCCGTACGGGATCGCGAGATGATGGCCGCCGAAAACGGCCAGTGGTTCAACTTTACCAAAATGACAGGCCGCATACACAAGTAAGCTTTCAAAAAAGCAAGGAAAGGTATGAATATCAATAAGCTAATCAGCCAGCATTTGCCAATAAGGCTGTCGCCGAACGAAAGCAAAATTCCCTGGAATGATGCCGATTTCAGCCAGCGAATGCTGGAAAACCACCTCTCCCAGGAGCACGATTGGGCCAGTAGAAAACTGGCGGTGATTGAGCGCCAGGTAGATTGGCTCTGCAGCCAACTGGCTCCTGGCGCAAAAGTGCTGGATCTGGGTTGTGGCCCCGGCTTTTACACTCAATTGCTGGCAAAACGCGGCTTTTGCTGCACCGGCGTCGACTTCTCACCAGCCTCTATAACCTACGCCCAACAACAAGCGCAGACGGCTGGACTGGATATCGACTATCAACTGCTGGATGTCAGAAGCTACCGGCCGACCAAGAAGTTTGACTTCATCATGATGACCTTCGGTGAGCTGAATGTTTTCAGCACAGCGGATGCCAAGAGTTTACTCAAGCATTGTGCAAACTGGCTGATGCCGAATGGCAAACTACTTGTGGAAGTTCACAGCTTTGATGAAGTCAAACGACAGGGACAGGCAGAGCCAAGCTGGCAAAGGCATTCACAGGGCCTATTTCTCGATGCTCCCCACCTGCTACTGACGGAGCATGCTTGGGACGAGGCACTCCAAACCAGTTCCACACTGTTTTGGGTGATTGAAGAAAACGGCAAGGTGGCGCGATTCGGCAGCCGGATGCAGGCTTGGCAAGATGGGGAATATCTGCAGCTGTTAAACGAGTGCGGCTTCAACAAGATTCAGCGGATAGACACTGCAGAGTGGCCCAGCAGCAATACCTTTGAGGGCAAGCTCTACACACTAATGGCATGCTCCAAGGCATAACCTGAGTCCGTTTGAAAGAGGAAGGTGTTAAGGTCTAAACCCCGGGTACCTTCCTCTTTTTTATTGTTATCAACACCAATACATTTCAGTAGCGCTTTCTAAGCAGTCTCAAGGCGTTGGCAGTTACCAACACAGTTGCGCCCGTATCGGCCATCACCGCCAGCCAGAGGCCGGTGATCCCCAGTAAGCTGGTCACCAGAAAAATCGCCTTCAGCCCCAGCGCCAAGGCTATGTTCTGGCGGATATTGCTCAGGGTTGCCCTGGCCAAGTGGATCATTGCCGCCACCCCTCCCAACTGATTATGGGTCAGGGCCGCATCGGCGGTTTCCAGCGCGGCATCGGTTCCGCCGCCCATGGCAATACCGGTACGGGCTCGCTTCATTGCCGGGGCATCATTGATACCATCTCCCGTCATGGCAACATTGCGGTGCTCGGCCAATGCCGCCACCTCAGAAACTTTATCTTCCGGCAGCAGCCCGGCGCGCCAATCGATGGCCAGTTCCTCGGCAATCGCCTTGGCGGTTCTTGGGTTGTCACCGGTCAGCATTATGCTGTCGATACCGAGATGGCGTAGCTTGGCTATGGCTTCGGCGGCCTCGGCGCGCAGCTGATCCCTGAGGGCAATAATGGCCACAGGAAGAAGTAGCTCCCGCTCGGCATCACACAGTACCACCAGGGTTTGCCCCTGCTGCTCCAGTTCTGTGACGCGTTGCAGCAACTCAGGAGCTAGGTTTGGCAGCCTTGAAGGGGCCAACAGTCGCCAGTTTTGCGAATCGACCCGTCCTTCAACGCCCATCCCGGGTAAGGCCCGAATAGCTTCTGCGCCTGGCAGTTCCAGCCGCTGCTCTTTGGCATGATTGACTATCGCCTGTGCCAGGGGGTGATGTGAGCCCAATTCAATGGCGGCGGCCACCCTGAGCCACTTGGTCGCATCCTGCTCTGTGAGGCTCTCCACCAGGGTAACTTCAGGTTTACCTTCTGTGAGGGTGCCCGTCTTATCGAAGGCGACGGTATCGACATGTGCCAGTGCTTCCAATGCCGCGCCGCCCTTAATCAAGGCTCCCTGACGGGTTGCAGCCGCCAGCGCAGAGGTTACCGCCGCCGGCGTCGAAATTACCAAGGCGCAGGGGCAACCTATCAACAACAGTGTCAAACCACGGTAGATCCATTGCTCCCAAGGCTCGGCGTACAGCAGAGGTGGCAACAACACAGTCAACAAGGCCAGCAACATAATGGCTGGAGTGTACCAGCGACTGAACTTGTCGATGAATCTCTCTATCGGTGCTCTCTGCCCTTCGGCCTCTTCAATCAAATGCAGGATGCGGTCTATGGCGTTGCTGCCAGGCTCGGAGACAACCTTCATCTTCACCAGCCTGTCGGCTGCCAGGCAGCCTGCGGCGACCCGTTCGCCCTTAATCCTTTCTACCGGGATAGATTCTCCCGTAAGGGCACTTTCATCAAATGCCGCCGAGGCATCAAGCAGTTCGGCATCGGCCGGCAGGCGTGCCCCAGGCGCAACTTCTATGATGTCGCCCGGGCGCAGCTCAGAGGCGGCCACCTCTTGCCTCTGGCCATCTTGCAATCTCAACGCCTTGTCCGGCACCAATGCCATCAAGGCGCTGACTCCGGCGCGGGCGCGCCCGGCCGCAAACGATTCGAGCTGCTCACCGAGCATAAACAGGAGCAACACCATGGCCGCCTCGGCCGTTTCGCCCAGCAACAAGGCACCTATGGCGGCAACTGTCATCAGGGTTTCAATGGCAAAAGGGGTGCCGCTGCGAATAAGGGCCCAAGCCTTGCGGGCAATAGGCAGCAGCCCCCAAACTGTAGCCAGAGTGAACAGGCTGGTGCTGATACTCGCAGGCGCCAGAGCCGCCAGCAGCATTAACAGTGCCAGTGACAAAGGTTGCCAGTATTTGGGTTGCCAGTATTTGCCAAGCCGGCTCGCCGGGCCGGGTTTTGGGCCTTCCTTACCTGCCTGAGCCTGCTGCTTAAGCTTAAAGCCGGCCGCATGCACAGCATCGACTATGCCTTGGGGCGAAACGCCGGGCGTCAGTTCCACCAGCAGCTTTTCGGTGGCAAATACCACCCTGGTGCTGCAAACGCCGCTCACCCTGGAAACCGCAGTTTCGACTTTACGGGCACAGCTGGCACAGTCCATACCCAGTATTTGCCACTGATGCTGCTCACCTTGAGCAAGCCTGGCAGTGTTGACTTCGGCAGCAGAGTCGGCCTGATGGGACTCATGATGATCATGGCAACAAGCCGAATGACAGCCAGAATGCTCGTTGGAATGACTGACGGCTTTACCGGCTATCTGGCTATCTGTGCAATTTGCCGGGTCCTTAGCCCCCGCCTTTACAGTCTCGGGCGTGGGTTTGGGATCACAACAGAAATGACTCATAACTGTGCCTCATGCTATGGCTCAAATGATGCCTCGGAACTCAAATGTGACTATCCGGGCCGTTTGTTATTGCCAAGGAGTGTAAAGCTTGGAGTAAGCTCCAGAGTCAAGCATCTGTGCCAAAGTATTTGCCCGGCCCGAAAACCAAGCCCTATCAATTAACCAACCAGCCCAAGCCCTATCAGCCAGCCACTATCAATTAACCAGCCACTATCAATTAACCAGCCATAGCCGCTATGCCGCCCTAGCCTACAACGGCGCCGATTGTCCCATTTACCGGCGCCAGTGTTACGCTTGACAGTCAATCGGCTTCCACCAAAAATGCGCCGGGGACTTAAAGAGCCAGGCGCAGTTTCGCCACAAAGCAACATACGGGTAAAGGCTCAGGAAGATACTGAAAGACGCTGCACTACAAGCCATCTTCTGCACAGCGCAATGAATAGATGGCACAACTTATGCGGCTGAAGCTGGTTAAACCTCTTGTACCAATGCTTATGTGAGCAGGCCCTAACTCCCTGTCAACGCCAGCTTAAGATTGAAGCCAGGTGGCGACTGCGGTTAACATAGTCGGTCGATTTTTCTTTTTATGATCCTGAGGGAGCCCAAGTTGTCCTTGATTCGAGGTTGTCTTGCCTTTAGCGGCTATGTTATCAACACCCTGTTTTGGAGCCTGCCAATTCTGCTGGGCAGCCTGATAAAACTGCTTCCAATAAAGCCATTACAGCGCCTATGCAGCCACGCTTTGGATTTCTGCGCCAGCGCCTGGATCAGTGTTAACGGCGGCATAGAAAAGCTGCTTCATCCGCTGAAGATGCATATAGACGAGCTTCCGGAGCTGTCAGAGCAGGAGTGGTATATGGTGGTAGCCAACCACCAGAGCTGGGTCGATATTTTGATCCTGCAGCGACTGCTTAATCGGCGGATCCCTTTTCTCAAGTTTTTCCTGAAAAAAGAGCTGATTTATGTGCCCGTACTTGGGCTGGCCTGGTGGGCGCTGGACTTTCCCTTTATGCGCCGTTACAGCACGGCCGAGTTGAAAAAGAACCCGAAACTCAGGGGTAAAGACATTGAAATTACCCGTAAGGCCTGTGCCAAATTCAAGCACAAGCCGGTGAGCGTGATGAACTTTGTCGAAGGTACCCGCTTTCAGCCCAGCAAACACCAGAAGCAAAACTCACCGTTCAAACACCTGCTCAGACCCAAGGCCGGCGGCATGGCCTTTGCGTTGTCGGCCATGGGCGAGCAGATCCACAAACTGGTGGATGTCACCATCTATTATCCCGGCAAGATCCCCAGTTTTTGGGACTATATCAGCGGCCGTTTGCCTGAGGTTTACCTCCATTTGGAGGTCAAGGAGATAGACTCGGGGATGCGGGGTGACTACGCCAATGATCGTCAGTTCAAACAAGCCTTCCAGGAGCGGCTGAACGCCCTCTGGCAGCACAAGGATGAAGTGCTGGAACAATTGGCCGCCAAGGCAAACCATTCTCAAGGGGACTCCTGATGTTGCACTTCCTGCCCGGGCCTGTGCTGTTTATTCTCAGCCTGAGCTTGCTGATCATCAATACCGCCGTTTGGGGGTCGCTGGTGTGTATCGGCGGCCTGTTCAAATTGTTGCTGCCCTGGAAGGGTGGCCGCATCGCCATGACCCGGTTAATGAACCGTTTCATGTGGGCCTGGGCCAGCTGTAATGGCGGCATACTGCACCTGATAGCCAAGGTCGAATGGGATGTGCAGGGACTTGAAAGCCTCAAGCCAGATGGTTGGTATCTACTGATCAGCAACCACCTCAGTGGCTTTGATATTGCTGCGCAGACCTATATCCTGCGCAACAACATCCCCATGCTGAAGTTCTTTCTCAAGAAAGAGCTGCTGTATGTTCCTATCATGGGCCTGGGTTGCTGGGCGCTGGACATGCCCTTTATGAACCGCACCAGCCCGGAAAAGCTGAAGAAGAACCCCAAGCTCAAGGGCAAGGATCTGCAAACGACCCGGCGCTCCTGCGAAAAATTCAAAGACTTGCCCACCTCTATCATCAACTATGTGGAAGGCAGTCGCTTCACCGAAGACAAACGGCAAAGGCAAAAATCCCCCTACAAGCACCTGCTGCGGCCAAAAGCCGGCGGCATCGCCTTCACCTTGTCAGCCATGGGCGAGCAGTTTGATGCCTTGCTGAACGTGACAGTGCTTTATCCCGATGCCCCCAAGGATATTCTCGGCGCCGTGATGCAGGGTAAAGTGCACAAAATCGTGGTGCGAATCGAGGCTCTGCCCGTGCCTCAGGTGGATTCTGTTCGCTACTTCAGCGAGCCAGAGTACAGGGTAGAGTTTCAACGCTGGCTCAACGACATCTGGCAACAAAAAGATGCCCAAATAGACCTGTTGCTGGCCGAATGCAAACCCGCCGACGACTACAACAAGCTGGCACAAAAAAGCCACTGACAGTGATTGTCCAAGACAAAACAATGCCGGGCCTAAGCCCGGCATTGTTGTTTTAAAACTGAGTATTTCGACTCAAGCGCTTTTATCACATTCAGTCAGATACTTCTCGGCAGCATCCAGCTCAAATTCGCTGAACACTTGAATGCCATGACGCATCAGCAAGGCGGCGGTCACGCCGTCGCCCTCTATGAGTTGGCGGGAGAAACTGCCATCGTAAATCTTGCCTTTGCCACAGGAAGGGCTGCGGGCCTTGAGAATGGCCGCAACCACTTGCTGTTGCTGCGCCTTGGCCAGTGCCAGCTCGGCGCCTCGCTCAAAGGCCTCTGTCACGTCCTCACCGTCACAGGTCAGCACTCGTCCCTGTATCTGTTCGGCCGGAGCTCTGGGTGTCGGCAAGCCGCCGGCGCACTCGGGGCAGAAAGGCACCAGCCGCCCTTGGGCCTGCCATAGCTGCATTCTGGCATCATTGAGCAAGTTATGGCCACCGTCATAGCGTACTTCTTGCCCCAATAAACAGGCGCTTATCAATATCCGATTCGGTTTTGCTGTGTTGATGATTTCTGCGCTCATGCTTTGTCCACTCTTGTCACTCTTGCCTCTCTCCTCACTCGAACGATTCACTCCGGGCAACCGCCCTCCCCTAATTGGCAGTGGCTCATGCTCTCGGTTTAACGGCCCAGGGTCTGGGACACTGCTACGGATAACAAGCTTCGCTCTTTTCCTTGTCTGCCGCTGACAAGGAGCATTCTATCAGTCGCCCCTCAAGAAAACTGTTTAAAACGGGATTGTCGACAATAGTTGCAATAGCAAGTGTAAACCCATGCTAACAGCAAGTTTAAAAAATAAACCCAAGACAATGTTAAGTAAGGGTTTAACCACCAAAAACACCAAATTATTAGACTTACGTCTAGGTAAAGGCATTGTTGACAATGACCCAGATCACATCTAATGTCGAACCATTGTTAACAATCGAGCGAAACTTAAGCAGTGACTCAGGCACCTGTATTGGACAAAAACGGCGTTGATAAAGCCACTCCGGAGAAGAGCAGTACCCTGGTGGATCAGATCCTGGTGCAAATTCAGACCAGCATCATCAAGGGTGAGTTGGCTCCCGGCAGCAAGATCAACGAGCAGGCGCTGGCACTCAAGTACGGTATCAGCCGTGGTCCAACCCGTGAGGCCTTGCAAATCCTCGAGCGTCAGCGCTTGGTAGTACGTATCCCCCATGTGGGTGCCAGAGTCGCCGCCATGACAGTGGCTGAGCTCAACGACCTCTACGAACTGCGCAGCACGCTGGAAGCCATGGCCTGTGAACTGGCCGCCAAACGGATAACCGATGAGCAGCTCAGCCAGTTATGGCAACTGCTGGCCCGTCAGGAAGCGGCGCTGGCAGAAGGCGATACCTATTTTCAGGAAGAGGGTGATGTGGACTTTCACTACCAGATCATCCGCGCCAGCGGTAACAAGCACCTGCAGGAAACCCTGATCGGCGGCTTATATCACCTGCTGAGAATGTATCGCTATCAATGCACCAATAAGAACCGCCCGGTCAAAGCCATTGCCGAGCACAGACGCATCGTCGAAGCCATAGCACAGCGCGATGCCGAACTGGCCGGCTTGCTGATGCGCCGTCATATCGAACAGGGACGGCGCAATACCGAACTCAGACTCAAACAGCTTCAGGCGGAGCATGCCGCCCTGGACTCAATATAAGGAAGCAAACAGATGACTCGCAGCGCAGGACTCAGATTCCGCCAGGCTCTGGCCAAGGCCAAGCCGCTTCAAATCGTGGGAACCACCAATGCCTATTTCGCCCTGATGGCCGAGCAATCCGGTGTTCAGGCCCTGTACCTTTCCGGTGCCGGTGTCGCCAACGCCTCTTACGGCCTGCCGGATCTGGGCATGACCTCAATGAACGATGTGCTGATCGATGCCGGCCGTATCACATCGGCCACCGAACTGCCGCTGCTGGTCGACATAGACACAGGCTGGGGCGGCGCCTTCAACATTGCCCGCACCATCAAGGAATTTGAAAAGGCCGGTGTTGCCGCCGTGCATATGGAAGATCAGGTGTCACAGAAACGCTGTGGTCACAGACCCAACAAGGCCGTGGTCAGCACCGAAGAGATGGTTGACCGTATCAAGGCCGCTGTGGATGCCCGCACAGATGAGAACTTCGTCATCATGGCTCGCACAGACGCAGTTGCCGTGGAAGGGCTGGATGCCGGTATTGAACGCGCCCAGGCCTATATCGAGGCGGGTGCCGACATGATCTTTGCCGAGGCGCTGACCGAGCTGGATCAGTACCGTCGATTCAAGGCGGCCGTCAACGCCCCGATCCTGGCCAACATGACCGAATTCGGCAAGACAGAACTGTTCAACAAGGAACAACTGGCCGAAGCCGGTGCCGACATGGTGCTCTACCCACTGAGCACCTTCCGCGCCGCCAACCTGGCCGCCCTGAAAGTGATGCAGGCACTGATGGCCGACGGTCATCAACGCAATGTGGTCGATGCCATGCAAACCCGTGAAGAGCTGTATAAGTTCCTCGGCTACCACCACTACGAAACCAAGCTCGATGAGCTGTTCAGCCAAAAGTAACGGCTGAATCCAGGGATGATTGACCGGCGCAGACGCGCCGGTTGCTGGGTTTGCCCCAAGAAACACCCGGGGTTGCCGCCCTACACAGCGCCCCAGAGCGCTGAAAAAGGCAACCGCATACCAGACCAGCCATGGCTGGCCAACAAATTGACAAGAGTGTAACGGAAGAGGGAATGCATTATGACTGACAAGAAACTGAGCGGCGCCGGATTACGCGGCCAAAGCGCAGGCGAAACTTCACTGAGCACAGTCGGTAAGTCCGGCTCAGGCCTGACCTACCGCGGCTATGACGTCAAAGATCTGGCCGAAAACGTCAGCTTCGAGGAAGTGGCCTACCTGATCCTTTACGGCGAACTGCCCACCGAAACTCAACTGGCGGCCTATCGTCAGAAACTCAAAGGCATGCGCGGCCTGCCACAGGCACTGAAAGAGGTGCTGGAGCGGATCCCGGCCGATGCCCACCCTATGGACGTTATGCGTACCGGTTGCTCCATGCTGGGTAACCTGGAAACCGAAAAAGATTTCTCCGAGCAGAGTGAAGTGGCCGACCGTCTGCTGGCGGCATTTCCTTCCATCATCTGTTACTGGTATCGCTACAGCCATGACGGCGTGCGTATAGACACAGAAACCCATGACGACCAGATAGGCGCCCACTTCCTGCACCTGCTGCACGGCGAAGCTCCATCGGCCCTGCATGCCAGGGTTATGGATGTGTCACTGATCCTCTACGCCGAGCACGAATTCAACGCCTCTACCTTCACCGCCCGGGTTTGTGCCTCTACCCTGTCTGACATGCATTCCTGCATAACAGGCGCCATTGGCTCACTGCGCGGCCCTCTGCACGGCGGCGCCAACGAGGCGGCGATGGAGCTGATTCAGGATATGCGCGATGAAGACCATGCCCGCGAAGTGCTCAAGGGCAAGCTGGAGCGCAAAGAGAAGATCATGGGCTTTGGTCACGCCATCTACCGCGAGTCTGACCCCCGCAACGTGATCATCAAAGAGTGGTCGGAAAAGCTGGCGCAGGAATATGGTGATGATCGCCTCTATCGCGTTTCTGTCGCCTGTGAAGCCCTTATGTGGGAAGAGAAGAAACTCTTCTGTAACGCCGACTTCTTCCACGCCAGTGCCTATCACTTCATGGGGATCCCCACCAAGCTGTTTACCCCCATCTTCGTTTGCTCCCGCCTCACCGGCTGGGCCGCGCATGTGATGGAGCAGCGCGCCAACAACCGCATTATCCGCCCGAGTGCCGATTATGTTGGAGTTGAGCCACGCAAGGTGACGCCTCTCAGCGAGCGTTGATCCCGGCGGCGGCCAAACGGTCGCCCGATGAATGAGCAAGAGCGGGCACCCAAGTGAGCAGGGGCCCGGCTCTTTTTGCAGTTGCTTCTCAGTGGACAGAACTCATGAATACCAATTACCGAATTCCCCTGCCCGGCACCAGCCTCGAGTATTTCGATACCCGCGCCGCGGTCGAGGCCATCAGCCCCGGAGCCTATGCCAAACTGCCCTACACCTCGCGGGTGTTGGCCGAAAACCTGGTCCGCCGCGCCGAGCCAGGCAGGCTCAACGACTTCCTCGAACAGATAATCGAACGCAAACGGGATCTGGACTTCCCCTGGTTCCCGGCGCGGGTGGTGTGTCACGACATTCTCGGCCAAACAGCACTGGTTGATTTGGCCGGTCTGCGTGATGCCATCGCCGACAAGGGTGGCGATCCGGCCAAGGTTAACCCTGTGGTGCCAACCCAGCTGATTGTGGATCACTCTCTGGCAGTGGAACACCCCGGCTTTGAAGCGGATGCCTTCGAGAAAAACCGCGCCGTTGAAGACAGACGCAACGAAGACAGATTCCACTTTATCAACTGGACCAAGACGGCCTTTAAAAACGTCGATGTGATCCCGCCCGGTAACGGCATCATGCACCAGATCAACCTGGAGAAGATGTCCCCCGTAGTGCAGAGCCGCGACGGCGTAGCCTTCCCGGACACCTGTGTCGGCACCGACAGCCACACACCACACGTGGATGCCCTCGGGGTGATCGCCATAGGCGTGGGTGGCCTGGAAGCCGAAAGCGTGATGCTCGGCCGCGCCTCCTGGATGCGCCTGCCGGACATAGTCGGCGTCAAGCTGACCGGCAAGGCCGCTCCCGGCATTACCGCCACGGATATAGTGCTGGCGCTGACCGAATTCCTGCGTAAAGAGCGGGTGGTGGGTGCCTATCTGGAATTCTTCGGTGAAGGCGCCGCCAGCCTGACCCTGGGTGACAGGGCGACCATCTCCAACATGACTCCCGAATATGGCGCCACTGCCGCCATGTTCTATATCGATCAGCAAACCATAGATTATCTGCGCCTCACCGGCCGTGATGACCAGCAGGTGGCGCTGGTGGAAAACTATGCCAAGACCACGGGTCTGTGGGCCGACAGCCTCGAAGGCGCCGAATATGAGCGGGTGCTGGAGTTCGATCTCTCCTCCGTGGTGCGCAACATGGCCGGTCCTTCCAACCCGCATGCCCGTTTGGCCACCAGCGACTTGGCCGCCAAAGGCATTGCCGGCAAGGTAGAGCAGCAGGAAGGCCTGATGCCGGACGGCGCAGTGATTATCGCCGCCATCACCAGCTGTACCAACACCAGTAACCCACGCAACGTGATTGCCGCCGGCCTTATCGCCCGCAACGCAGTGGAAAAAGGCTTGGTACGCAAGCCTTGGGTCAAGACCTCTCTGGCACCCGGTTCCAAGGCGGTGGATCTCTATCTGCGCGAGGCAGGGCTATTGCCTTACCTGGAACAGCTGGGCTTTGGCATAGTCGCCTTCGCCTGTACCACATGTAACGGCATGAGCGGCGCGCTCGATCCCAAAATCCAGCAGGAAGTGATCGACAGAGATCTATACGCCACCGCGGTATTGTCCGGTAACCGTAACTTCGATGGCCGGATCCACCCCTATGCCAAGCAGGCATTCCTGGCCTCGCCGCCTTTGGTAGTGGCCTACGCCATTGCAGGGACTGTGCGTTTCGACATAGAGAAAGACGCACTCGGCACAGATCAGAACGGCAACGCCGTAACCCTCAAGGACATCTGGCCCAGCGACGAAGAGATAGATGCCATCGTCAAGTCGTCGGTCAAGCCGGAGCAGTTCCGCAAGGTGTATGAGCCCATGTTCAATATCGCCGTGGAATACGGTGATGGGGTCGACCCTCTGTATGACTGGCGCCCAATGAGCACCTATATCCGTCGCCCACCCTACTGGGAAGGCGCCCTGGCCGGTGAACGTGCGCTCAAGGGGATGCGGCCACTGGCAGTATTGGGTGACAACATCACCACGGATCACCTGTCGCCATCGAACGCCATTCTGCCATCCAGCGCCGCCGGCGAATACCTGGCCAAGATGGGCTTGCCGGAGGAAGACTTCAACTCCTACGCCACCCACAGGGGTGACCATCTGACGGCTCAACGGGCCACCTTTGCCAACCCCAAACTGTTCAACGAAATGGTCAAGGACGACAACGGCAAGGTGATCCAGGGCTCGCTGGCCCGTATCGAGCCCGAAGGGCAACAGGTACGCATGTGGGAAGCGATAGAAACCTACATGGAGCGCAAGCAACCCCTGTGCATCATAGCCGGTAAAGACTATGGCCAGGGCTCCAGCCGTGACTGGGCTGCCAAGGGCGTGCGTCTGGCCGGAGTCGAGGCGATTGTGGCCGAAGGCTTCGAGCGCATTCACCGAACCAACCTGATAGGCATGGGCGTGCTGCCGCTGGAGTTCTTCCCGGGGACCGACAGGCTGACCCTGGGCATAGATGGCACAGAAACCTTCGACGTTCTCGGCGAGCGCACTCCCGGCGCCACCCTGACCCTGTTGCTGCATCGCAGCAATGGCGAAACGGTGGAAGTACCTGTGCGCTGCCGCCTGGATACCGCTGAGGAAGTAACCATCTATGAAGCCGGTGGTGTACTGCAGCGCTTCGCGCAGGACTTCTTGCAGGGCAATGTTTAAGTCGGCCCTTGATGCGTGACCAAGTCGGCCATAGCCAAGGTTATGGCCGACTGATAAGAATACTTATGTCAAAGGATCCAATGCCATGGCATTTAAACCACAGATAAAAATTCCCGCCACCTATATGCGCGGCGGCACCAGTAAGGGAGTGTTCTTCCGCCTGGACAAACTGCCCGAGGCGGCCAGAGTGCCCGGCCCGGCCCGCGACGCCTTGTTGATGCGGGTCATCGGCAGCCCTGACCCCTACGGCAAACACACTGACGGCATGGGCGGCGCGACCTCGAGTACCAGCAAATGCGTGATCATGAATGCCAGCCAGGTTCCCGGTCACGACGTAGACTACCTCTATGGTCAGGTCTCCATAGATAAGCCATTTGTCGACTGGAGCGGCAACTGCGGCAACCTTTCCACCGCGGCCGGCGCCTTTGCCCTGCATGCCGGTCTGGTGGCCCCGGAACGGGTACCGGAAAACGGCATCTGCGAAGTGCGGATTTGGCAGGCCAATATCGGCAAGACCATTATCGCCAAAGTGCCGGTCAGCGCCGGAGAAGTGCAGGAAACCGGTGACTTTGAGCTCGACGGTGTCACCTTCCCCGCCGCCGAAATTGTGCTGGAATTTATCGACCCCGCCGATGATGGAGAAGACGGCGGCGCCATGTTCCCTACCGGCAAGCTGGTGGATGAGCTGACGGTTCCCACCCAAGTACACCCCAGCGGTAAAATTCAGGCAACGCTGATCAACGCCGGGATCCCGACCATTTTCGTCAATGCCGCCGATCTCGGCTATCAAGGCACCGAGCTGCAGCCGGAGATCAACGGCGATCCCGAGGCGCTGGCTCGCTTTGAACTACTTAGGGCACACGGCGCGCTGGCCATGGGGCTGATTAAGGATCTATCCGAAGCCGAAACCCGCCAACACACTCCCAAGGTAGCGTTTGTAGCCAAACCGCAGGCGCATCAGGTTTCCAGTGGCAAACAGCTGGCAGAAACCGATGTCGACCTCTTGGTTCGCGCTCTGTCAATGGGTAAATTGCACCACGCCATGATGGGCACGGCGGCAGTGGCCATAGGCACGGCCGCGGCTATCCCGGGCACCCTGGTTAACCTGGCGGCCGGTGGCGGTGAGCGCAGTTCGGTACGCTTCGGCCATCCATCTGGCACCTTGAAAGTCGGCGCCGAGGCCGAATTCAAGGACGGCCAGTGGCAGGTGACCAAGGCCATCATGAGTCGCTCGGCGCGTATCCTGATGGAAGGCGCAGTACGGATTCCGGACGACAGTTTCTAACAATAACGTGGTTTTCGATGGCAGTCGTTGATAACACTGCTGTCGATTGCCTCTCCCCTTTCCAAAAGGCTCCGCTTCCTCCCTTCCGGCGGGGCCTTTTTTCCTTTCTGTTATCAACGGGGCAACAAAGTAGGATAAAGTGCGATAAAGTTTGCCAAACTGAGAAAAGAAATCTGTTATAAAATAAATTCTCACCAATCAAAAACCTACTGAAAAAAGAGGGCCTCTTGTCTCGGATCTGCTGCCTACTCGCCGCTCTACTGTTATCTGTTTGCCTGTTTGAGCTCAGGGCAGAACCTGCGCCCCAGCTCAGATTCCAGCATGTCAGCAGCATGAATGGCCTGAATCAGAACAGCATCACCAGCCTCTACCAGGACAAGGCGGGCATTTTGTGGATTGGCACCCAGGATGGACTGCACAGTTACAACGGCATCGAATTTACTCTGTTTCAACATGACCCCTACCACAGCCAGACATTGTCGGATAATCATGTCACCGACATACTGCAGGATAGCCGGGGACAGTTGTGGATCGGCACCTTCAACGGCGGACTGAACCGCCTGGATCTACAGACGGGAGTATTCACTCCCGTTGGCCGTGACAAGGGGATCAACAGCAAAAGAATCAACCGCCTGACTCTGGTGGGTGAGACACTCTGGGTCGGAAGCGGCAATGGACTCTACGCCCTGGATACGATCAGCGGCGAGCTGCATGAGTTGTCACTGGGGCAAAATATCAGCGCCGATATCCGGGTACTGACTCCCATAGGAAAAGATGCCCTGCTGATTGGCACCCAAAGTGATGGTTTGCTGGTTTTGCGTAATGAAGGACTCAAGCCCCTGCCCTTACCCGATGTCGAACATGGTCATCCGGTACAGGCTCGCCAGAGCGAAGATGGCGCCCTGTGGCTGGTTATCGATGATGCACTCTGGCGTTATCCGCCCGGGCTGAAAAACCCAGAGTTCATCTACCGGCTGCCAACGCCCAATCGGGGCATTCTGGAGTTTATCTTTGACAGCAGGGGCGGCATCTGGCTAGGGGGCCAACAGACGGGGCTTATCCAGCTACAACTTAAAGAAGGCCAGTGGCAAGCCAGGCACTATCGCTATGACCCATCCGATCCCAATAGCCTCAGCGATAATGATGTCTACAGCCTGCTGCAGGACAACAACGGTATTCTGTGGATTGGCAGCCTGTTTTCAGGCATAGACAAGGTGAACCTGGCCCGGCAGTATTTCGAGCATATCTACAACAATCAACAACCCCTGGAACGCCAGCGGGACAACAATATCCGCGCCATTTTCCGCTCCGGCGACGGCTTGCTGTATTTGGGCACCGACAGGGCCGGCTTATTTCATATGGATCAAGATGGCCGATTTTTCTCCCACAACAGCCAGCTCGCCAAACTACTTGGGCAGGATGAATCCTTTTTGGACCTCACTATCAGGGCGATTACCGAGGACAGCAGCCGGAGGCTATGGCTGGCCAGCAGTGAAGGCTTGATAAGACTGAACAAAAGCGGCCAAATGCAGCTGTATCGGCCCCCGGGCAACGAACCCGGTATTCGCGATTTGATCATCAGCCCAGATGAACAGATCTGGCTCGGTGCCGGCAACACTTTATACCATTTCGACCCGGAAACCGGTGTTTTTCAGGCCCACTTTGTCAACGAGTATCTTGAAGAAGGGCCACAGTCGCAGATGATCCTCAGCCTGACCACGGCCAACAACGGCATCTGGGTCGGCACCACCAATGGCGCTTACTGGCTGCAACCTGACACGGGCCAACAGCAGATCATCCGCGGTGATCGCCTGGCCAATCCCATGGTGCGGGATATTCTCAGAGACAGGGACGGCAATATCTGGTTTGCCACTCACGGTGGCCTCAGTCGCCTGCGCCAGGATGAGCTGCAACACTTCGGCCGTAATCAGGGATTACCGGGCAATACCGTCTATGCCATGGAGCAGGACAAGAGCGGCGACCTCTGGCTCAGCAGTAATTCAGGGATCAGCCGCTTTGCCATCGATAAGGAAAAGGTGCTGACCTTCAACGAATATGAAGGTTTGCAGGCGCTGGAATTCAACGGCAATGTCAGTTGGCAGGACAAGGATGGCAGTATCTGGTTTGGAGGCATCAATGGGTTGAACCATTTCTACCCTCAGCAGGTGCCCAAGGTACGCAAACAACCCAAACTGGCCCTGGCCGGTTACCGCCTGGGCAACAGCTATTTTCCCAGGCTGGATCTTGGCCATATACCCGAGCTGACGATTCCCTACAGTGAGCAGTTAATAAGCTTTGAGATCACGGCACTGGATTTTGCCTATCCCCAACGCCACAGATTCAGCTTTTTCCTTGAAGGCTGGGACAAGAGTTGGCATCCGGCCCAGTCGCTGCACGAGATCAGCTATACCAATTTGGCGCCCGGCGACTATCGGCTGTTTGCCCGCCATCAGTTGCAACACAATCCCGAAGGACATGAGCAACTGTTGTTAAAACTCACAGTGCCGGCCCCTTTTTACCGCACCACCCTGGCTAATCTGTTTTATCTGGCACTGGCGCTGTTGTTGTTTGGCCTTTGGCTAAGGCGTTTCCTGTCACAACGTCGTCTCGAGCAGCAAACCCAGTCCAATATCCAGCTTTCTGAAGAGAGGCTGAAACTGGCGCTCTGGGGCTCGGGTGACCGGATGTGGGACTGGCAGTTGGAAGACGATCGCTTCTTCGTTACCGGCCCCAAACAAGGCTCGGAAGCACCACTGGAAACCAACGCCAGTCGGCAGATGGCGCTGGTACATCCCGACGACAGGCCCCATGTTCAAGCGGCACTGGAGAGTTACCTGCAGGGGGATGCCGAATTCTTCGAGGCCGAGTATCGTATCAAGCTTGGCAACACGCACTGGGGCTGGGTATTGGATCGCGGTAAAATAGTCGAACGCGACCGTAGTGGCAAACCACTGCGCCTGGCGGGCACCTACACGGATATCAGCATGCGCCGTGGCCAGGAAGAGGCACTGCGGCTATCCTCCCAGGTACTGGAAAGCATGAATGAGTCTGTGGTGGTCTGCGATCTCAACTACCGCATCATCTCGGTCAATCCGGCGTTTTGCAGCACTACCGGCTTCAACGAACAGAAGATCTCCGGCAAGTCTTTCCTGTTCCTGACCCGAGGACTCTACGCCAGAAGCTTCTATCAGCAGATAGAGCATCAATTGCTGAACCAAAAACACTGGTCCGGTGAAGTGCAGATTCGCACCCACAGCAAGCAGCCGCTGCTGGTATGGATGGAAGTCAACCAGGTGCTCAACAGCCAGGGCGAAGCCAGCCATTTCGTGGTGGTATTTACCGATATCACAGACCGCAAACAGGCCGAGGAAGACCTGCGCCTGTTGGCCAACTATGATCAGCTCACCGGCCTGCCCAATCGCACTTTGTTCCAGGACAGACTGGATCATGCCCTGCGCCAGGCGCACCGTAACCGTAACATGGTCGCCCTGCTGTTTCTGGATCTGGACAGGTTCAAACACATTAACGATTCTCTGGGCCATCATGTGGGCGATCAACTGCTGAAAGCGGTTTCCTCCAGACTGACCCAAGCGATAAGAGATGGAGATACGGTTGCCCGTCTGGGCGGTGACGAGTTCATCATCATCCTCGAAGGCCTGCAAAAAACCAAGGCGGCGACCGTTATAGCCGAAAAACTGCTGGCAGCGTTCGAGCGCCCCTTCGCACTGGAGAATTTCAGCCTCAATGTTTCACCATCCATAGGTATCAGCCTCTATCCGGATGATGCCGAAGAGGCGCTGGAATTGCTGAAGTTTGCCGATACCGCCATGTACCATGCCAAGTCGCTGGGGCGCAATAACTTCCAGTTCTACACAGCTAAACTCAACGCCTATGCGGTGCGCCATGTGCAGCTGGAAGCCGGGCTGAAACAGGCGCTGGATCGCGACGAATTCTATCTGCTGTACCAACCCAAATTCTGCGTCCATACCGGTAAACTCACCGGCATGGAGGCCCTGCTGCGCTGGGAAAGCCAGGATCTGGGGCCTATTTCTCCGGCGGAGTTTATTCCGCTGGCCGAGGAAACCGGCCTGGTCAACGCCATAGGTCAGTGGGTACTGCTGAGTGTCTGCAGTCAACTGGAGCGCTGGCAGAATCAGGGGCTGGAAGCGGTTCCGATAGCGATCAATATCTCCGCCAAACAGCTGCAGACTGACATTATTTCCAGCATAGAGGTTGCTCTTGCCATGCATGGTCTGGCTGCAGATCTACTTGAGATAGAGCTGACAGAGTCGGCTGTGATGCAGCAACCGCTGGAATCAGTGGAAATACTCAATCAACTGAAGGGGTTGGGGTTAAGCCTGGCGGTCGATGACTTCGGAACCGGCTACTCCAGTCTGGCCTATCTCAAGCGTTTCCCGCTGAACACTTTGAAGATTGACCGCGAGTTTGTCCGTGATATCACCAAAGACCCGGACGATGCCGCCATTACCAGCGCCATCATAGTCCTGGCTCACAGCCTGGAGTTACAGGTGGTGGCAGAAGGGGTAGAAACCCAGGCCCAGCTTAACTTCCTCGCCGCCCAGGGCTGCGATCAGGCCCAGGGCTTCCTGCTGGGGCGCCCAATGACAGAAGCGCAAGCACAAGCCTTACTCGGCCGAAAATAGCATCACCCCATAAAAAACGCGGCTCAAATGGCCGCGCTTTATCAATAATTAGTTATTGGCTTATGCCTTCTCCAGCCTGGGCACTTTGCAAACCCAACCTTGAGGGCCTTGTCTGTGCCCTTTCTGGATTTCGGTGAAGATTCGATAGATGCGACTGACATGTTCACCCACCTTGCCGTCACCAACAGTGACCACCCGGCCATCTTCAAAAATGTAGGAGCCGACCGGAGAAACCACGGCTGCTGTGCCGAAACCGCCGGCTTCGATGATCTCGCCCGACTCGACACCTGCAATAAAATCATCCAGTTTGACCTGCTCCTGGCGGACATCACAGCCAAGCAGTGGCGCCAGCTCAATAATAGACTGTGAGGTGATCGACTTGAGTATGGTATCGGTAAACTCAGGGATGATCACTGTGCCATCCTTGAGAATATGGAAGTGGTTCATCGCCCCGGCTTCTTCGATATATTCATTGGTCGAGTCCAGATACAGCACCTGGGAAGCACCGTGAGCCGCGGCAGCCTTACCGGCACGCAGTGAAGCGGCATAGTTGCCAGCGGCCTTGGAGGCACCGGTACCACCGGATACTGCACGGTGGAATTCTTTACTGATCAGCAGGCGAATGGCATTGAGGCTCTCACCATAGTAGGCGCCGCTGGGGCTCATCACCACACAGAAGGTGTAGCGGTTGGCCGGGCTGACTGACAGTCTGTCTTCGGTGGCAAAAATAAAGGGCCGAATATAGAGGCAAGCCCCGTCCTGCATGGGGAACCAGAGACGGTCGACATCGATAAGGGCATTGATCGCCTTAAGCTGCATGGCTTCATCAATATTGGGAATACAGACGATATCGGCAGAGCGGTTCATGCGTTCGGCATTCTTGTTGAGACGGAAGGTATAAATCTCACCGTCTTCATGCATAAAGGCCTTGGCGCCCTCAAAAATACTCTGACCATAATGCAGCGCCATCGCGCCGGGAGCCATCTCAAACGGACCGTAGGGGACGATGCGGGGATCCCGCCACTCGCCATCATAATAATCCATCATGAACATATGGTCGGTGCGCAGACGACCAAAGCCAACATTACCTTCAGGGCAAAACTGCTCTGAGCGACGCTCTGCGGCGGGCTTTAACTGATACTTGATTTCCATTGCTTACCACCTTGACTATTGTTCAAGCAGACTAGGGAGCGCCCGGAATAATGTCAAGAGGACCAAGGCCTGTGTCCAGCAGGAGTACTGTAAAAAATTTAGCCATCAAATATCGGTAAGTTCCCCCTGGGGAGCTAAGCGGGAAAAGTCGCCGCCCTCTTCAGGGCTGACCAGAGTAAACAGCCCTGCATCCCTGTGCCGCTTAAGCAAGAGATCCACTTCCAAAGTGGCGTCCTCCTTTAACAGCCTGGATACCGCGCCGGCATCAGACTGGAACTCAACCGCACGATAATAACAGGCGCCATCATCTGGGCGCGGTACCAACTTAAAGCCGATTTTCCCTTGAGACAGGGTCTGCATCTTGGCGGCATCCAGATACAGGGTCAGGCAGTTGGGGCTCTGCTGGTTGCGCTGCTTATCCTGCATAAAGCCTCTTGGCAGAATACCCGGCAGATACTGCTCGCCACTGAGCAGATAAAAATCGAAATCCTCTATGGCGGCGCCGGTATCATCCCACACCCGAATCACCAGCATGGTGTAACGCTTCTTGGTGGTCCGGCTTTGGGTTTGCCGCGTAAGCTCCTGACAGGCACGGCGGTAAGCCTCTACCGAGTCGACCTTCAACCAATTCAGAATCGCCTGCACTACCGGCTTGTTGGCAGCGTTTCTACGACTGACGGAACGCATGATCCCCATTTTCTCTTTGCTGTGGCAGGCCTTGGGAATAATGCCGAAGCCACTGACAGGGGCCTGAATGAAACTTTCCGGCGCCAGCTTGGCCACGCAGGCACCATCAAAGCTGTCACATTCCTGTGCCTGCTCCACCAATTGCAACCGAGCATAATTCATATTCGCCGCGGCGACCCGCACGACACCATCCGAGCCCGGCTCGGCGGTATAGGAGTTGAGATAATCATAGAGGGACGCATCTATACTTTCGCCGGTCAGCACCAAGGGCCAAAGCCGAGCGGCCTCAAAATCATAGTTCAACCAGGCTTTACTTAAAGCAGCCTGCCCCAGGCTGCCCAGCTCCAACCAGTCGAGGATCTTCTGCCCCGGCTCCAATCCATCGAACCAGGCCTTAATCCTGGCGAGGCGCGACTTGCCAAGCTGTGCCAAGGCGGAGCCGTGGTTGGCCGGTGCCAGCATGATCATATGAGTCACGGGACAAGCCGCCAATTTTTGGGCTCCGAAGAAGGTCTCCAACCAGCAACGTATCACGGCTGCTCCAGTGCTGTGGGTGATCACAGCGAAAGGTTCATCCCCCAGCACTTCACGTCTGGCAGACTCGAAGGCCAGCGCAACGTCCTCCAACTTCACCTGGTCCTGAAAACTGATGTAGCGTCCCAGGTGCAGATGACTCACCTCAAGCTCAGTGTCTGCCAGCTTGGCCAATGCCTGCGGCAAATAACCATAGGTCTCTGTGGACGTCACACTCCAGCCGTGTACAAATACCAGTCTCATCCCTTTTCCCTCAGGTTAACAGTCTATTTTTCGACCACAAACCCATCACTGACCCACAACAATTGGAATTTCTAACATCAGGTTTTTTAACACAAAAAGCCAATACATACGATTAAAAACCCGATCCAGCTCTCATTCAGGTGGAGTTCAGTAAAGCAGTCCTAACCTGCCGATGAACACAAGTTGACCCGGCTTAAAAACAGCCATCCGGACTTCCCCGGATCCAGGAGTAAATTATGAAAATTCAATCTCTAGTACTGGCTTCCGCTGCGGCTCTCGCTTTCTCAGCCCCTTCTTTTGCAGCTGACTGGTTTGTTGGCGGCGGTGTTGGTGCGCAGCAAAATGACTACTCTCATAAGCCCACTGATGGCGGCAAGTTCAGCGATGATGATCGCAATGCCGTCTACATGCTGCGTGGTGGTGCCTTCCTGACCCCCAACCAGCGTCTCTACGCGACGTACAGCTACAACAGCGATGACTTTGCCAAGCAGCAGATGGGACTGGTTTCCTATGACTACCTGATAGGTTTGGATCAGGCCAACAAACTGAACTGGTTTGTCGGTGCCAGCGCCGGTATCAACCACACGGCACCGGACAGCGGTGCCCTGGAATCAGACAATAATTTTGTCTGGGGTGGTCAGACAGGTCTGGTGTATAAGCTGAGCGACAATCTCAATACCGAGATAGGTTATCGCTATCTGAAGCAGGACTATGACAACAAGATAGACTCAGGCAAATATGCACTGGATAACACCCAGCAACTGTACCTGAGTGTCGACTATCGATTCTAGCCAAACTCCAGCCTCTAAAAAGCCCCATTTATGGGGCTTTTTGTTTAATATCTCTTCTTGAATCGAGTGGCATGGTTAACAGCCACGACGATACAGCGACTTTAGCAAGCCACTCCCCCACCAGGTTCATGTCTCACAATTTACTGCAAGTTATTTTGGTATAAGTGAAAATTCGAACTACTTTTATACCATTCTGCATGGAAGCAGGTGCAACTTTGGATAGCTCAAGCTTCCATCTGGAAGCGCATTATTTAACTTCAAACTAAAAGACCAAGATATGAAACCTTACCAAGCCATAGATTGCGGCCGCTATGATTACCTGGAGTTGGCCTGTATTCGCGGTTATCCGCTGAAAATAGAGCTGTTGCAAGGAGAGATACTGCATGGCAAGGCGCTGATCACCGAGACCCGTCCCGACAAGAGCGAGTGGCTGCTGGTGCAAACGGCCACCAGCAACCGCGCCATTCGAATGGATCAACTGCTGGCTATCACACCTGAGCAGGAAGGCGCCGAGTTTGGCCGAGTGCTGATTGCCTCGGCCGGCTGTGAGATTTAAATCGCCGCAATAACCGAGACTTCCACCAGATACTCGGGTTCGGCAATAGCCGCCTCCACACAGGCTCTGGCCGGTGCATGCCCCGCCGGTAGCCAGGCATCCCAGATAGCATTCATGGCATCATAATCGCTCATCTGTTTCAGGTAGATAGTCGCAGAGAGGATCCGCTCACGACTACTGCCAGCCCGCTTGAGCAGTTCATCCACCTCTTCGAGCATGGTACGGGTCTGCTGCTGAATATCGGCAAACTTATCCTTGGCAACCTGACCACAGAGATAAACCGTGTTGTTGTGGATCACTATGCTGCTCATGCGCGGATTGGTATCGATACGTTGAATTGTCATCGGCTTGGTTCCAGGTGAAAACCGTTATTTTATCCGGCAAAAGTCGGCTTGGGACAGTTGTGGTTCAGATAAGTGAAAAAAACTGCCAAACAGCCAATTTTATCGCATATTTTTTGGACACTTGGAGATAAGAGCTATTCCTTAAGCCAGCGGCACTGATAGAATCAATATCTCATTCGCCCAACTATTTAAGGACTCCTGTATGAGCCTAGAATTACTGTCCAAACTGGAGACCAAGATCCAGGCCGCGCTCGAAAATATTGAGCTTCTGAAAATGGAGCTGGAAGAAGAAAAGCAGAAGAATGCCCATCTGATAGAGCAAAACCAACAACTTCAGCAAGATCTCAACTCGTGGAACGAGAAAGTCACCGGCCTTGTTGGTCTGCTCAACGACGAAGTCAACTGAATCTAAACGGTTTTAGCTTGGCTATTCTGAGTTTCAATGAGTTCGTTCAATTCCATGATAGCCTGCTTTACCTTTGGCAGGCTTTTTCTCGGCAGCAAAAAGCGCCCTTTATCAAACTCTAATCTTCCCAGATCTTTCACCCAGACGGCGCCGGTCAAGAATATCCTTACGTGTTTGACAATCAGCTTGGGAGCATAGACAGGAAATACACGCACGAGAAACCTCCTTTAGTTGATTTCCGATCCCGAAGTTTTGACCCCCTAACCCGGTGGAAGGTTTCATTTCAATCCAGGAAAATGAGTCAAAATTCGCAAATATGCGCCTTTGTTCTAAAAATCTTGCTGTTATACCTCTCGCCCATGCAGATTAGTCAATAAAGCAACACTTGCCAATTTTTTGACGCACTGCTAGAGTAAAGCCGTTACTCAGGGTAAAAACTGAGCCCTATGGCTCTAATCCGTGCTTCTTGCGACCAGGGAGTACGGTTTTTTTTTGCTTTATGCCCAGCTGTTTTCCGGGTAACAAAAAAGGGCCATTAAGGCCCTTTTTTGTATTTAGATGCTAAATTATTTCAGCTGAGTCAGATAGATAGCAATATCCAACATCTCGTCATAAGACTTGATGGCACCGGTTTCAACCCGATACTTACCATTCACCACCAGCGCTGGAACACCTGAGATCTTGGCGTTTTCTGTGTTGCGCTTCATGTTAGCCACCATGCTGTTGACCATAAAAGAGTTGGCCGCAGAATCAAACTGCTTGGGATCCACACCATTGGCAACAAAGATAGCCTTGATGTCATCACGATTGGTGAAATGCTGCTTCTTGTCCTGAATGGCGCTGAACATGGCATGATTGACCTTATCAGACACCTTCAGTACTTCGGCAGTGGCGAAAGCACGGGACATCTCAACACCCATCTCGCGGCCGATAAAGTCGACATGGTTTTGCTCAAAAGCCACACCTTCGGGCAGACGAGCCTTCAGCTTGGGGATCACGTTCTTTTCAAAGTTATAGCAATGAGGACAGTAGAAAGAGAAAAACTCTGTGATTTCAGGCTTGGCGGAGGCGGGGCCTTCACTAACCACAGTATAATGCACGCCTTCTTTGTACTGGGCCGCTGTGGCCGCCAGGGGAAGCAGCAAAAATGCCGCCGCCAACATCAGGATTTTCTTCATTGGAGTTCCTTGTTTATTAAAATTTCAGCCAACACTGCTGGAGTTGCTGAATAACATAATCTTCTTTTTGAGTCGAACTCAAGCTCTGAGTTCCCTTTTTGTTAAATCCAAATGCCGGGCGGCCATATCCTCAACGCCCGGCACTCGTTCGATGCAGCCTCAATAAAGAATAAGACTCAGTGACGCTTCATCCAGGCGCTGTTGCTGTTCTTTAAAGGCTTGCAACTGCTGTTGCCAGTATTCTTCGGTCGCAAACCAGGGGAAGTGGCGCGGAAACGCGGGGTCGTCCCAGCGCTTGGCCAGCCAGGCGTTGTAATGCAGCATTCGCAGAGCTCTGAGTGGCTCTATCAACTGCAGCTCTTTGGTATCGAAGTTGGAGAAGGCCTCGTAGGCCTCCAGCAATACCTCCAACTGCAACGTCTGTTGCTGCCTGTCGCCGGACAGCATCATCCACAGATCTTGCACCGCAGGGCCGTTGCAGGCATCGTCGAGATCGACAAACCCGGGGCCATTGGGGGTCCAGAGAATATTGCCGGGATGCAGATCGCCATGCAGACGCATACTCTGGTATTCGATACCTTGCCAGCGCCGCTGCAGCTCAGAGAAGAGGCTTAACGCCGCCTCGAGCAGATGTTCCCGCAAAGCGTTCGGGATCAGCTCTGTGCGCTGCAATTGTTCCAGCGCCGGAGTACCAAGGGTTGTCGGCGTCAGATTCAGGCGCTGTTTGAACAGGCTGCCACGGGAATACTGGTGCAAACGGCCGATGAACTGGCCGGCACCCTCTATCTGATCCAGGTTGTCCACCTCAAAGCTGCGACCGCCTATGGAAGGAAACAGCGCAAAACGCCACTCTTTGAAGTGATGCAGACTGCAGCCGTCGAGCACCACAGGTGCAGCAATGGGGATCTCGGCTTCGGCCAGCTCGAACGTAAATTCATGCTCTTCCAAAATCTGGGCATCGGTCCAACGCTCGGGGCGATAGAACTTAACCACGTACCTCTGGCCACGATCGCAACGAAACTGATAGACCCGGTTCTCATAGCTGTTGAGTGGCGTTAGCCCCGTCTCGGGGTAAATCGCCAGACTTTCGATGGCATCCAAAATCAGTTCAGGGGAAAGATCCCGATAATGAAACGCCGCCGTGGCCTGCTTTTCTGTCATGCCTGTGACTCCAGTAAGTGCTTCAGGTATACCAACACATCCCAGTCTTGTTCATTCTGGCAGCTCAACCAGCACACATCGCCGTAGAACTCATAGTTGAGCCACAAGAGACTGCCTTCAAAATCCAGCAGCCATTGGTGACGATCAGCCCCCCATTGCCGCTCCAGCACCTTGGCATCGAGCGCCCGGCACAGGGGCTCGGCAAAGCTGTCGAAGGCTTCGAACTCGACCCCGGCCGTCATCGACAGGGTTTTATGCTCGGGATCCAAGCTAAGATTTTGATACTGCATTTTTTAATCCTATTTCTTAACTACTGCAGGACATGATCAACCCCTGCCCCCAATCCGGAGGTCGCTTGGCATACTCCTGCATCTCAGGCTGTTCATCGAACGGGCGTCTGAGGAGCTGGTGCAACTGCTCAAGCGGCTGGGTATTGCCCTCCTCTTCGATGGCAATGATCGCTTCCTGAGCCAGATAGTTGCGCAAGATATATTTGGGGTTGTGGGCCCGGCGCTCGGCCTGCCACTGCTCAAGTCCCTGGCGAGTATCGATACGGCACCGGTACTCGGGCAGCCAATCATCCCAGCCCTGACGATTGATAAAATCATCCCTCAGACTGCTGTTTTCTGCCTTGGGATCCAGCTCGCCAAAGCGGCGCAGGCTCTGGGTGTAGTCCAAGGCGTTTTGTTCCAACAAGCCGGTAAAGGCGCCGATAAGCGCCAGGTCCTTGTTGTCCTGCTCCAGCCGGGCATCAAGGCTTAAATCTTCGGCCAAAGGTGCCAGCCCCAACTTGGCGCGCATCAAACCAAGATATTGCTGCACTAACTCATGCTGATAGCTATTGAGCGCGGCTATCAAATCATCGGAAGCCAGCACTGGCGTCAACGCCTGCGCCAAACGTTGCAGGTTCCACAAGCCGACGCCGGGTTGCTGACCGAAGGCGTAGCGTCCCTCGGGATCAGAATGGTTACAGATAAAGTCTTCCTTGAAGGTATCGAGGAAGGCGAAGGGGCCAAAGTCGAAGCTGTCACCGAGAATCGACATATTGTCGGTATTCATCACCCCGTGGGCAAAGCCCACCGCTTGCCAGTGGGCTATCATGCGCGCGGTATCGCGCACCACCAGCGCAAACCAAGCCTTGTAGCCGTCATAGTCCAGGCTGAGCTGGGGATAATGTTGGCTGAGGGTGAAATCGAGCAGCTGCTTGAGCTTGTCGGCCTGACCCTTCTCGCTGTAACAGAAATACTCGAAGTGGCCAAAACGTATATGGCTACGGGCCAGGCGCACGGTAATGGCGCCTTTTTCCAGCGACTCGCGCCACACCGGCAGCTCAGAGCCGATCACCGCCAGTGCCCTGGTGGTGGGCACGCCCAAATGATACAGCGCCTCGGAAACCAGAAACTCGCGCACCGCAGAACGCATCACTGCACGGCCATCACCGTGACGCGAGTAAGGCGTGGGTCCCGCGCCCTTCAAGGCCAGATCCCAGGCACCGTCAGGCCCCTGCGCCTCACCGAGAATGATCGAACGGCCATCGCCCAACCTGGGGCTGTAGCCGCCAAACTGATGTCCACTGTAGACTTGGGCGTAATATTCGGCGCCCGGCATTCTCTGGTTGCCGGCGAGTTGCTGCAGCAGGGTTTCATTGGGGCCAGCCAAGCCCAAAAGCACCGCCGCATCATCACTCCAGGCCAACCAATGGGGCGAAGGTAGCCCGGCAGGCAGTACCTGCTGGTAAAATCCCGCCAGGCGGGTGAAGTAATCCTGTTTAAATTTCATGTCCCTTAGGGGCCGTTATTGTGCCATTGGTCACAGATTATCATATCCCTGTCGTCGAGACGGCAGTTGTGACCACACTCGAAGCTGCCCTTGCCCTCATTGAGGCGCTGCATGCCTCTGCCCTTGTCCTGGCACTGCTGCAGGGTTTGATAATAACCGGCAATGGCGTGGTAACGATCCAACGTCTCGACCGTTTGCGGCTCGACGTCCGACTTATCTCTATTCGGCTGCTGTATATCCGTATCCGGATAGTAAAACAGGGTCCATTGCGGCTGCTTGCTGCAGGCTGCCAGCAGCAACAGCGAAGTGAGGGCAACCCATAAAGTCGCTGGTTTCATTGCGGCTCTCCATCAATAAAAAAGCGAACCCGCAGGCTCGCTTGGGAAGGAGTGAAAAAGCACTTTGCCCTTCACTCCTTGCTTGATTCTACACATTGAATCGGCTTTTGTACTCAGGCTGAGGCTTTATCTCTGGCCTTTTCTATCCGCTTGATACGACCTTCAAAGCCCGTAACTGTGCCATCTTCCAGCCCATATTCAATCGCCTTGTTGCAAAGAGCTATGGCGGCATCGAAACGACCTGCATCGCTGCACAGGGTAGAGAGCTGCATAAAACCCGTGCCCTTGAACTCGGCCTTGGGTGATTTGCTGAGTACTTTCTCCCGACTGGCGGCAAACAGGGCGCTATATGCGGTATCGTACTCTTGCCCCAACTGCAGATACTTGCTGTTTTTCCGCTGCTTGTAGCATTCACCTATCACGGCCAGTAAAGCATCATGCGCTTCGATAGCGCCTTCAGAGGCCTGATACTGTTCCATCGCCCGCTTGAGGGTAATATTGCCCCAACTGATATCCGGCGCAGCCGCCTTGACTGGCTCTGGCTCTGGCTCTGGCTCTGGCTCTGGCTCTGGCTCTGGCTCTGGCTCTGGCTCTGGCTCTGGCTCTGGCTCTGGCTCTGGCTCTGGCAGGACAGCCTCGACCTCGGCGCGGCCAACTTCCACCTCTGGGGCGATATTTTCCGCTTGAGGTTCAAGCTCAGGCGACTCTGCGACCGCTTGCTCAGCCGATGGCTGAGGCTTGGGTTCGGCTTGCTCTTTCGATTCGGCAAAGTCCAGATCGACACTCTGGTGCTCTTCCTGAGTCTCGTTTTCCGTCTCGGCCTGTGGCGCCTGAGGCATGGCCGAAGCTCTGTCTTTGAGCTTAAGCGCCTCATCACGCTCCTCTTTTGCCAGCCGCTGCGCCCGGTTATAGAGGAAAATACCCACTGCGACCAACAGTACTACGACCAGGATTTTAAACATCTTCGTCCACCATTTCTTGAGTGCCGGGCCAACTGGCGGCCCTGTTTTGTGGTATTGGCAATCCGCCAAAGCCACCCCGCTCTGCACAGAGTTTAACCGATATTAATAGAGTATCGTCTTAGTATAAATCAAGTATTTATGCTTTTTCTGCTCGCTTTTAGGCGCTTTTTGCAATTGAAACTCAGTCTGTGAAGCCTGGCGCGCCATCGACAGATACAAGCTGGTACACTCCTAGGGTTTTGATCCCAAGAATGGCAAACAAGGATTCAGATGCAAAAATTACTGATAGTGGCTCACGCCAGCCCTTATGGCACAGAAAAATTATTCAACACTCTGCGTATCGCCCTGGCGCTGAAAGACCAGGAGCAGACCGAAGTGGAACTCAAGTTATTCCTGATGTCAGACGCTGTCTTTGGCGCAGTAAAAGGTCAGAATACCCCTGATCTCAGCTACAACCTGCAGCAGATGTTTGAAATCCTTACCGCTCAGGGTGTGCCCTTGCTGCTGTGCAAGACCTGTGTTGAAGCCCGCGGCGTAGTGGCCGACATGCTGCTGGACGGCGCCGCCATTGGCACACTTGGCGATTTGAGCCGCTGGACCCTGGAAGCCGACAAGGTTATCCATATCTAGGGTTAACTTGTCATTTGACCTTGGGTGCGCATAAAGCTTCATTTTGTGCGCACCTTCATAATTCCTGCCACTGACTTTGAACCCTGCCCCACCTCAGGACTAAGATGACCATAGTTGAGTTATTTACTAAGGTAAGGCTATGGAACTGCTGCAAGGAAAACTACTGACCGAATTCCGCACTGTTTCTGCCATGGTGTGGATCTACTGCCGTGACCATCACCCCAGAACTGAAGATGGCAGCCTCTGCCCCGACTGTCAGGCCTTGATGGAGTACGCTCACACCCGCCTCGACCGCTGCCCCTACGGTGAAAGCAAGCCCACCTGCAACAAATGCCCGGTACACTGCTACAAACCTGAACCCAAAGAGCAGATGCGTCAGGTGATGCGTTATGCCGGTCCCAGAATGCTGTTGAGCCACCCGATACTGGCACTGCGCCACCTCTGGTGCGAGCGCAAAGCCGCACCGGGCAAGCCCCCGAAGGATGCCTCCAACCGCCATAAGCGCATGCAGTGCGCCAAAAACTGACTATTTTTTGTTGCACCCCTCAAGCGGCTGAGATAAGAATGTCGTTAAGGGGGCCAGATGACTGCATTCAGCGACATTTTTACCCAAGCTTACTGGTGGCTGTCGCTGCTTGGAGGCCTGCATTGCCTGGCGTTGTCCATCTACGCCCGCTTTGTCTATCAGGACAGCCATAGCCAACGTCGACTGCTCGCCGGCATCTTTGCCTTGATGGCACTCTATTTCTTTACCGGCCTGTTCAATAATGACAATACCCCGGCGCCTATCCATTTGCTGTTTCTGTTATTGTTGCCGCTGTACTTCCTGTTGATGCCGGCACTGTATCAATACCTGAAGCAACAACTCAGGCCGACTGTAGATGCAAGGTTGCCGCTCAAGCATCTGTTGCCGTCCATACTTGCCATGTTTCTGGTGGTGTTGCTGTGGCTATTCAATCCCAGCCTGGTCACAGGTGTGGCTCTACTGGGCTACCAGCCCAGCCTGAGTTGGGGTTCCCTGCTGTTGCCACTGTTGCTGTTACTGCAAACCACCCTGTACCTGGTATTGGTGCTGCAGCTGATGAAGCGCCACTTTCATGCATCGGCTCAGCAGGACAACAGATTGCAACAGCTGCGCAGTAACTGGCTGCTGGTATTGACCCTGGCACTGATACTGAACTGGTTGGTTCGTAACATTGCCGTGCTCTTGACTCTATTTCTCGGCGATCAGTTTTCGGCTGTGGCGCAGGCAATCCCGAGACTGGCACTGCTGCTGACCCTCTATCTGCTGGCCATCTACGGCCTCAATCAGCTCACCCGCGCCGCCTATCTGCGTGGACGCGAATCCCGTGCTCAAGCCGCCTCTGTACCCAAACAGCCTCTCGATAAGGAAGAGCTGGATTTTCTCAATGAGATACTGCACGAAAAAAAAGATAAGTAACATCGCCCAGGCTGTGACCTTTACGTTAATCTAATGCGGCTTTTAATAACAAAAACAAAGGAACAGAGATGGGATTGCCTAACAGCTACAGCCTGCTGGCCCTGTGCCTTATCGGTATGGGAACCCAGGTATTGGCCGCAGAGCGGCAGCATAAAATAACCAATCAGGACTTTTTCGAGATAGCCAACATGGGCCAGGTAGTGCTCAGCCCGGATGCCAAAATGGCCGCCTGGCTGGAATCGCGCTGGGACAAAAATCTGGATAAGGCCCAGAAAGACATCTGGCTGGTCGACAGCAAGAGCCGCCAGAGCAAACGACTGACCTTCAGCAACGAGAGTGAAAGCGCTATCAGCTGGAGCCCGGATGGCCAATATATCTACTTTCTCAGCAGCCGCGGTGATGCCGAGCAGCCGGCGCCCTTTAACGCCAAACCGCAAATTTATCGTCTCTCTATCCAAGGTGGTGAAGCCGTCCCCGTTACCCAAGAGGCCGGTGGCGTCAAGAGTTACCAGCTGAGCGACGATGGCAGCCAGCTCTATTTCCTGACCCATAAGACCCTGACAGACAAAGATCCCTGGGCCGGTATGCGCGCCGCTCACCAAGGCCCTGAGTATGCTCACGGCAGTCGCGATACCAATCCTCTGTACCGCCTGGATCTGAACTATTTTCGCAAGCAGTTGCTGCTGGATGATGACAAAGTGGTTTGGGAGTTCAGCGTCAGCCATGATGGCAATAAACTGGCGCGGATCACCACAGAAGACAACGAGCTGGTCAATCTGGAAGGTTGGTCCCAGGTAGAAGTCTTCGATATCAAAAACGCCGGCAACCAGGTTCTGGCCGACAAGCGTTGGCGTGAACAGGCGCCCTCTCCTTACGGCTGGCTTCTGGGGCTGAGTTGGGCCGAGGATAACCGCCGTCTCGCCTTCAGAATCGATTTCGACGGCCATCCAGGCAGGCTGTTTATCAGTGATACCAGTAAACCCGAACAGGCACCTTTGAGTGTTAAACGCCAGGGTGATATGACACTCAGCGGCGGCGACATCCATTGGCGTCCTAGCAGCGAAGAGATCTGCTATCGCGGCGCCGATCATGCGCTGGTACGCCTCTACTGCACTGAAATCAATGACCTGGAACAGGGTAACACCCGGACTCTGCTGCAGGATGATACCGTCATCGGCAGCTACAGTTTCAGTCACAACGGCAAGCAACTGGCGTTCAGCCATAACGGCCTGGATCACTTCTACGATCTGTTCATCGCCAACGCCGAGAAACGCAAAGCACCGGCCAAACGCCTGACCAATATCAATCCGCAAACCGATTCCTGGCTGCTGCCACAACTGAGCATAGTCAAGTGGCAAGCCGCCGATGGCACTCAGGTTGAAGGCATACTGGAATTACCACCCGGCTACCGCAAAGCCGATGGCCCCCTGCCACTTGTTGTGCAAATTCACGGCGGCCCCACTGCCGCTACCCCGTTTGCACTGCAACACAGATCCTATGGCCGTGCCACTTTCGCCGCCAACGGCTGGGCCTTGTTGTCGCCCAACTACCGCGGCTCTACCGGTTATGGCGACAAGTTCCTCACTGATCTGGTGGGGCATGAACACGAGATTGAGGTAAACGACATCATGGCCGGTGTGGACAAGCTGATTGCCGAGGGCCTGGTCGATGCCGACAAGCTGGCCGTCATGGGCTGGAGCAACGGCGGCTATCTGACCAATGCGCTTATCGCCAGCAGCGACAGATTCAAGGCCGCCAGTTCAGGGGCCGGGGTATTCGATCAACGCCTGCAATGGATGCTGGAAGATACGCCCGGACATGTGGTCAACTTTATGCAGGGCTTGCCATGGGAAAAACCCGAGGCTTATACCCATGGCTCGTCGCTGACGCATGCAGACAGAATAAAGACCCCGACACTTATCCATATCGGAGAGAAAGACGCCAGGGTACCTTTAGGGCACGCCCAGGGGCTATATCGCGCCCTCAAGCATTACCTGAATGTGCCGGTGGAACTGATTACTTACCCGGGTGAAGGCCATGGTTTGAGCCGCTACAAGCACAAACAAGCCAAGATGGACTGGGATCAGGCCTGGTTTGAACATTATGTTCTCGGCAAACCCTTTCCTTAGCAGCGCTGTATAGGAGATGGGTTAACTGAACTCTGGCTGACATTCACTCCAAAAAGCGCCGTTATCGGCGCTTTTTTAGTCTCCCCCTCTGTATTTTTGCTGCCGGACAAGTAAGCTCAAGAGTACCTACAGGTACCCAGTCTCTCATTGACGGGGAGCTTAAGACTCTCAATTTGGAGGTTCATCATGAAAGCCATTTCAAGTACCTTGTTTGCCTTATTAGCCCTGGCGAGCAGCCTGCTGCTGATCCCGACGGCCAGTGCCAATGACAGCTACAGCAGTGCCATAGCTACCTTCAAACAAGCCAGTGAAACCCATAAATTCTTCGACTCTGCCTATGGTTACGCCATATTCCCCACTGTCGGCAAGGGAGGTCTGGGCATAGGGGCGGCCTATGGTAAAGGACGTGTCTATCGCGGCGGCGTTTATACCGGTGAGTCGAGCATGACTCAAGTTTCCATCGGTTTTCAAATCGGTGGTCAGGCCTACAGTGAGATTATTTTCTTTAAGGATGAACAGGCCTACCGCGACTTTACCAGCGGCAGCTTTGAATTCGGCGCCCAGGCTTCCGCCGTAGCCATCAACGCCGGTGCCAACGCTCAGGCCGGTACTACAGGCAACTCGGCCGGAGCCGGCCAATCCGGCGGCAGTCAGGCTGCCAAGGCCTCCTATATCAACGGCATGGCGGTGTTTACCGCTGCCAAGGGTGGCCTCATGGTTGAAGCCGCACTTGCCGGACAATCATTTACCTTCGAAGCGCAATAAGCCCATGGGTGAGGTGATTCTGAGTCGCCTCACCCATTTGCCAGTATTATCAATGTCCCCATGGCGCCGGAGGTGGCGTTACTTCATTGCTTAAGTTGAACTGCAACAGAAAATCACGCTTCTCCCGGGTCAGGCGATAACTGAAATTCTGCTGCTCCAGCCCCAAATGCCAAACATTGGTTACCGACTGGACCAGACCATGTTGTTTGAAATTGGCAATTGAAAATTCATCGACCGGGAATGACTGCCAGGACTCGGTTCCCGGACTGCGACTGTCACCGCCATACTGGGTTACGGCATCTTCGCTGCCATCCTGATGACGATGATCATGCTTGAGCCTGAGGCCATCGGCCGTCTTGCTGATCACCCAGGTGCGGGATCTGTCCTCTCCCACATGCAGCGGAATACGGATCTCGATTTTTGAGCATTGGCGCACATGCATCACCAGCGGCTGGCCCGTAAAACCATCGCCGCTGCTGCCCCCCTTGATCAACTCACCACTGTAGGCCTTGCCACACAAACCGGATAAGTGGTTAAAAAACTGCTCGGCAGCAGTCAACTCCTGCCCCTGAACCGTCGTTGCCAGCAGCAAGGATGCCATCAGTCCCAATCGTTTCATTATTCTTGTTCCTTCTCCATTAAATGAACGACTATAACGGCGCAGTTTGAAACCAAACTGAATCCCTATAACAAGTTTTTGCCATGCGCAAGTAGCAAAGTCACAAGTGAGTATCTCGAAAATACTTTCACTGTATTACTTGAGTAAATTCACACCCTGAGAATAAAAATAACCCTATGTTAATTTCGTCTGCGGAAATAAGGTTTTTTCGCTTAGCTAAAAATAGGAAGCAATTCATGTTTCAAATAATTAACTATTTCTCAATGTGATCTTAATCTTGGCAATAGGCCAACAATGAATTCATAGTAATGTCTCAGCAGTGTGGGGAGCGATTACATGAAAATTGACAGCCTTAATTACAACCAATTAAAAGTTTTACTCGCTGTATATAAACATGGTCAAGGAAGCTTGGCCGCAGCCGAATTAGGTATATCCAGTTGTGCCGTCACCCGTACACTAAATGCGCTACGTGATGTTTTTATGGACTCTTTATTTGTCCGTAAATCAAATGGATTAATTCCTACACAAAAGACCGAAGAGTTAATCCCACACGCCAAATTATTGGTAGAACAATATCAACTGCTTGAGAGGCAACATTCTGTCTTTTCCCCCAGCCAATCCGGCGGTCATTTTGTTATCAGAGCCTATGATGAGTTTGTCTATGCGGTTCATAAAGTCATAGATAACTATATTCTTCCCGAAGCCCCCAACTTGCGTTTCGACATCCGTACACTCAGCCATGACTGCAGCAATGAGCTCATTGGTGGCGGCGTCGATTTCGTGGTGGTCTACGAAGGCTTCGATGACACCCGGCTCAACTATGAAATCTTCTCTGAGACAGGTGATATCTACATTCTGGCCAGAAAAGATCATCCAATTCTGTCCGAATCCATGTCATTGGAGCAGCTATCCCACTATCCCTTGCTGGAAATCGACAACTACAACGACCTGACCTGCCCTTTGCTGGTCAATCTGTGTCGTGACAACGGCCTGCAGATGGATGTCGCCGGTTATACAGACAGTGTTGCCACCGCGATGCAGATCCTTGCCGAGTCGGACAATATAACCCTCAGCTGCAATCAATTTACCCGCAAGTTTGTCGACATGTTGCCGGCGGTCAGTTATCGAAGATTATCTGACAACATGATTGAAAATATAAAAGAAATCCGTAGCGAACATCGTACTGTCGGCAATTACATTCTTTATGGAAATATTAATAATTCCCCGGCATTCAACTGGGTGAAATCAAAACTCGTTTATGGACTGGAACGGGAATGGCGTTTGGCTGCGGCCACATAGAGATAAATCACAAGTGAAACAAGAGGTATCCAATGGAGTTCACACTATTTTGCATTACGGCCTATGCCGCTTATCTGGTTTATAAGAAACCAGAAAAAGAAAAACTGGCAGATAAACTTCTTTTCGGTTGTATCGGAATGAGTTTCTTTATTTGGATCATGATGTCCTGGGGCATTTTACTTCCAGTCGGAAATTACTAAAGAGTCGTTATGAAAGAGCATATATTCAACAAGTTGGCATCCTTAGCCGCTATTGTCATCATGGCCTTACCCGTAGGTATTGCCTGTTTCTTTTTCGGATTTATTCTCCTGGATAACCCTTGTGCATTTTGCTGGCAAGAACGTACGGCAATGATTCTGGTGGCGCTGACCGCTCTGTATATTGTGCGCTTTGGCCTCAAGCCGAAATATATTGCCGCGCTGGTTTGGCTGGGTATTTATGGTGCCTTTATGGCATCCGTGCATACTTCCATCAACCTCGGCAGCGACATAGGCCAGGGCTTCTCATTGAAGATCATGGGCGCCCATACCTACACCTGGGCACTGCTGGTCTTTATCGTGGTCCTTGTGGTTGTTGCTCTGCTGATGCTGACCCTGGGCAATAAATTTCCCGGCAACGCCTATGGCAAACAGCCGCTGGACACCCTGCCAAAATTGGCCTGCGGAGTATTCCTGGTAGTGATTGCCGGCAACATAGTACAGGCCTTCACCCAAACCGGCCCGATTCCCTTCGTCGGCCAGGACAGTCCAGGCCGCGTATCCTTCAATCCCAAGTTCATGAGCTGGGAACTGGACCACTGGCCAACCTATGCCCCGAATGCCCGCGGCGCCTATGCCATCAGCAACCCGGATATAGAAAGTTGGAACAAGACGGCTGCACTGTTTACCTCGGCTCCAGAAGCCAGACTACTGAGTCAAACGGCATTGCCGGAAGCGATTTCCGGCCGGGTAACTGCCATCGACTACCAGCCTGAAAGCCAGCTCTACGCCCTGACCACTTCAGACAACTGGGTCTACATACTCGACCGTCAGTTCAAGCTGCTCACGCAGGCGCAAATCGACGGCATGTATATGCTGCACATTGAAACCTTGAGCGGCGTCAGCTTTACCTCGGCCAACAGCCTGTTGGTGATGGGATTCAACAAGGCCTGGGCCGAACTGGTAGTGGATCCTGAGCAAAATTGGGAAATGAACTATCGCCGCTTCAATCAGAGCAGCGACGGCATAGGCGAAACGGCCCGTGGTCAGTTCAGCACTGTCAGAGCCAAGACCAGTTATAGCCTGGCACTGGGTTACAGCAAAGCGCTGGATCAATACGTCACTGTCACCACCCGCAACGAATTCAGCGATGCCTTGGTGGTATCCCGTTTCGACAAGGGTGACATGACACTGTCTGCCGAAGCCAATCTCAAGGGGCTTGAAGGCAAGGCGCTGCCACAACTGACGGGTATCAGCGTCGATGGCGAGCAAGCCTGGCTGCTCAACAATGACGCGAGTGAAGCCATGCAACTCAACCTGCTCACAGGTGAAGTTCACTCAGGTGTGAAACTGCCTGGCACAAACAACCCACAGGGCTTGCTGGTTCGCGATGGTCAACTGCTTACTGTCAGCCTGGTGAATGGCCGTAACCAACTGCAAACCTTTGTAATGTAACGCACCTTAGCCCTGGGGGTGTTTCCCCCGGGGTAACGCCGGGAAACCGGCACTATAAAGGCCCTTGGGCCAACAATCATAACGGACCCAGGGTCCAAATTATGGTGAGTGATGACTATGAAAATCAACAGACGCACATTTCTACAGGGGGCCAGCGCCACAGCCGTGCTTTCCTCCCTGTCAGGGTTGACTCCCGGTGTTGCCAATGCCAAAGAGGCGGGAGCCAATTCAGGGCTGCTGGCCAAGCGTAACGGCAAAGTCGTGTACCACAGCTGCCTGCGTAACTGCGCCGCCCGCTGTCTGCTCAAGTTCCGGGTTCAGGACGGCAGAATGACTTATGTCACCGGCGCCGAGGAACAGGCCAAGACTGGCAAGGCCCCCTGCCTCAAGGGGCAAAGCTACGTGCAATACACCTATGCCGCCGACCGTATCCTGCACCCTATGGAACGGGTGGGCAAGAAGGGTGAAGGCAAGTGGCGCCGGATCACCTGGGATCAGGCCTACAGCAAGATCGCCAGCCGCTTTAAGCAGATCATCAATGAGCACGGTTCGGAAGCAATTCTGCCCTACAGTTATTCGGGTAACTATGGTGCCATCGGCATGTCGGCCTCCGGCGAGCGTTTCTGGAACCGTATCGGTTCCTCCATTCTGGAACGTAAGGTATGTACCTACGCCGCCTACGACGGCCTCAAGTCACTCTACGGCACCTTCCTCGGCCCGGATCCTGAAGATGTGCTGCTCAGTGACGTCTATCTGACCTGGGGACACGATGAAGTCGTTTCCAACACCATAGCCATCAAGCTCATCAACCAGGCCAGGGATCGCGGCACCAAGCTGCTGGCGGTCAACCCACAGCGCACACCTTTGTGCTCTCAGGCCGACATCTACCTGCAACCTCGCCCCAGCACAGACGTACAACTGTGTGCCGGTATCATGAAGTATCTTGTAGAAAAAGATCTGGTTAATCATGAATTTATTGCCGAACAGACCATGGGCTACGACGAGTTGCTCAAGCGCCTCGACGAAATCAGCTACGACGAAATCGAAGCCATTACCGGGGTACCCAGAGCCAAGATGTTTGAGTTTGCCCAGGTACTGGGTGAAAACGAAAAAACCATGCTGCGTATGGGTTATGGCTTCCAGCGCAACTTCAACGGTGCCCGTATGTCTCGTGCCGTCGCCATGCTGCTGGCGGTCACAGGCAATTTCGGTAAGCGCGGTAACGGCCTTATCTATGACAACGTTCATGCCGGTGGTGGCTTGAATCAGTACCAGGCCAGCGGCAAATATATGCGCCCGAATCCGGATGCCCAGCGGATCAATATGACAGAGCTGGCCAAGGCGCTGCATCCAACCAATCCCACCAGCCACGACAAGCCCAGCAAGCCGATCCACGGGATGATCATCTATAACGGTAACCCTGTGGTTGTGGCACCCGATACCAATGCGGTGCTCGAGGGGATGAAGCGCGAAGACCTGTTTGTTGTCGGCCACGACATGGTAATGACAGACTCTCTGCAGTACTGCGACATTATAGTCCCGGCTGCCAGCCAGTTTGAAACCGATGATATTGTCGGCGACTACCACGGCTACTATGTACAGGTGTGCCAGAAGGTGATTGAACCTCTGGGTGAAACCAAGTGTAACTGGACCTTCTTCCGCGAGCTGGGCCAGGCAATGGGCTTTGAAGACCCCGCCTTCCGGGCAAGCAATGACGATGTGATCCGCGAGCTGCTGGATACCGACTCCGAGTACTATAAAGGAGTAACCTATGACCGGCTGATGAAGGAGAAATACATCAAGCTGGACATTCCTCAGCCCGTATTGGCCGACGGTAAATATGAAACCCCAAGCGGCAAGATTGAATTCAGTTCTCAGTTGATGGCCGATGCAGGTTTCCATCCGGTACTGGATTGGGGCCTGCCAGAGGATGAGATGGAACCCAGAGAGCGAGAGTTGCCATTCCGCTTGCTATCTTCCGGGGTACCACAGCGGGTTAACAGCTCCTTCTACAACGTGAAATATATCCGCGCCATTCCAGCCTACTACGTCAAGATCAATCCCAAAGATGCCCAGCAATACGGCATTGCCAACAACGACACAGTCAAACTCAGCAACCACAGAGGTGAAGCCAAATTTGTGGCCATGGTCACCACAGGTGTGCCAGAGGGCTCGCTGATGACTCCCAAGTGTAACTGGCTCAGGCTCAATCCCAACGGCACCGAAGGCTGCACCAACTCGTTGACCACAGACAAATTGACCGATATGGGCGGCTGCTCGGCCTATCACTCAACCCGCGTGGCACTGGCCAAAGCCTGAAGGAGATCCTCATGGAAAACAAACATCAACTCGGATTCGTCTTCAGACAGGAAAACTGTGTCGGCTGCCAGGCCTGCACCATAGCCTGCCAGATCCACAATGAGCTGCCGGAAGACGTGCGCTTTCGCAAGGTAGACCGCTACGAAGTCAAACGTGACGACGGCATGGTGGACGTGTGGCTCAGCCATTCCTGCATGCATTGCGGCAACCCGGCCTGTCTCATGGTGTGCCCGGCTCAGGCCTATACAGTGCGTGACGATGGTTTGGTAGTACTCAACCGCGAGAAATGTAGCGGTTGCGGCCTGTGTGTCAGTGCCTGCCCTTATGATGCGGTAGTCATGCTGAAAACCGATGGCAAAGCCGCCAAGTGCAACATGTGTATTGAGCTTATCGATCAGGGTCTCAAGCCCGCCTGTGTCGACGGTTGTCCGGTCAAGTGTCTGGATACCGACAGAGTACAGCAGGTGTTGGCCCAGAAACCTTCAGCCAGTAAACAAGGCGTAGGTTACGGCGACTGCATCACCAAGCCCAATATGGTCATCATCAAGGAGCGGCCATGACACATCTCGACCTCGGTCCGGTCGCCAGCGGCTATCAGGCCTTGAAGGGAATGCTGTTTGCCCCCTCAAGCCCTGAATCGCTCAAGCGGCTTATCGATTGGCTGGAACAGGAGCAGCGCTATCCAGAGTTGCTCCAACAAGCCAAACATTGGCAATCAGAGCCTCTGGAACTTGAGTGTGACTTCAACCGTATGTGTATCGGCCCCACCAAGTTACTGGTGCCTCCCTATGAGTCTGTCTACCGCGATGTCGGCCGGCAGATCCATACGGATCGCACTCTGGAGGTCGCCGACTTCTACCAGCAGCTGGGACTGGTGACGGATACAGGTTTCAACGAACCGGCGGACTATATAGGCAATGAGCTGGAGTTTCTGTTTTGTGCCGAGGCCCTGCGCCATCAGCAGCAAAACGAAGACCCGGCCGCAGCCGATGAGCTGGAGCAGTTGGCGCAAGTCTTCCTCGAGCAACACCTGGGCACTTGGTATCAGGCGTTTGCCCAGGGGATCAGCCAACATGCACGGCTGGATTTCTGGCGCTGCTATGCCCAGGTGCTGGAAGACCTCCTCACTTCCAGACTGAAGAATTCCGGGGTCGAGACTCCGACTGCAAAGCATCATTAAGATGTTTAAGGATTTGACATGAAAAGTTTGAATGCCTTTATCTCAGGTGCTGTGGCCTTAGTATTCAGCTTACCGCTGCTGGCCGCCGACACTCTGACACCCGAGCCACAACAGTGGCAACCGATACAGGAAGTGGCGATTCAGGGCGATATCCCTGAACTCAGGGGCATGCCGCAACAGGCACAGTTCCCGGACGCGTTGCCCCCCGTCAATCAAGGGTATCTCGATACTCTGGCGCCGGCCTCCTGGTGGGCCGACCTCCTGAGCTACAGCTTCTTTGGCATGATAGTACTGCTGGCATTGTTCGTGGCCATCAATGGTAAAGCCAAGCTGAGCCAGGGCTTTTCCGGCAAAAAGGTTGACCGCTGGAGTGGCATGGATGTGCTGGTGCACTGGGTGGGCGCCATCGCCTGCCTGCTGCTAATCATCACAGGCCTTATCATGGTTGCCGGCCGCTTCTGGCTGGAACCCAACATGGGCGCCTCCCACTGGACCGGCTTTATCGGCACTTCGGTAGCCCTGCATGACCTGATGGCCTTCCCCTTCATCCTGGGATGGGCGGTCATGGTGGTCAAATGGGCCGGTAAGCAACTGCCGGAAGCCTGTGATATCGGCTGGCTCAAAGTGGTTGGCGGCTATCTGAACTTCGGTCCCTTCAAGGGCAAGCATCCGGATGCCGGTTTTGCCAATGCCGGTGAAAAACTCTGGTTCTGGTGCTTCGCCTTGTTCGGCGCCCTGATGGTCGGCTCGGGTCTGGTGCTTATGTTCCCAAGCCTGGTTGCCACCAAAGACGGTGCCAATCTGGCATTGATCCTCCACCTAGTCAGTGCCTTCGTACTCGGCGCCTTTACAATAGTGCACATCTATATGGCCACAGTGATCTCTGAAGGCGGTATGGAATGTATGCTCAGTGGCAAGTGCGACGAAAACTGGGCGAAACAGCACCACAACCTCTGGTACGACAGCCTCTCCAAAGGCAAATAACCCCTGCGCCCTCCTCCTGCTCCCGGGGGAGGGTTTTCCAAACCTATGGCAACCACGGCCCTGATGGGTCGGGGATCCCTATACCCAAATGAGGGACAAACAGATGCGAACATCTTCCCTGTATTTACTCAGTTGTGCCCTGCCGCTGACAGCAATGGCGGCCGATAATAACAGCAACGGTGACTGGCAGCAGATTGACCAGCGCCTGCAACGCCTGGAACAGCAACAAGTCAGCTCCAGTGCCGAGAACACCAGCTTCAGCCTCTATGGTTCACTGCGCCCGACCCTGGTTTACAGCGACAGTGACATCACAGATGAGTGGGATGTGGGCGATGCCCTGTCCCGTATCGGCGTCAAGGGCCGCACCGAATTTGCCCCCGGCTGGGCCTTGCTGGCTCAGGGTGAATGGAAAATCAACCTCAATGGTGATGGCAGCTTCGGCGATGCCAGGCTGGCATTTGCCGGGGTGGATTCACCCTATGGTCAACTCAGCTTTGGCCGCCAGCGGCCGGTGCAGTACACCCTGGTGGCCGAATACACAGACATATTCAACAACGCCAACAGCCCGTTTGCCTACAACCAGGAAAGCCCCTTCTTCGCCGACAACCTGGCGTTGTACCAGTTTAAGTTGCAACACTTTACCCTGATGGCCTCGGCACGTTTCGATGGTGAAGGCGATAACAGCGGCGCCGATGCCATCAATGCGGGTCTGGGCTTTGACTGGCATGGTTTGCATCTGGGGGTGAGCTATCTGGAACAGGACAATTTCGAGGGTGGGCTAAAGACAGGCAAGGATAAGACCAGCGCCGCCGCTGTGGCCTACAGCTTCGACAACGGCATCTATCTGGCGCTCGCCTACCAGTATAAAGACTATCAATTGACAGGCTCCGAAGACAGGGACGGCAGCACCCTGGACGCCGCGCTGGCCATCCCGCTGTGGCAGGACTACAAACTCAAGCTGGGCTACTTCCGCTTCGATGATGGCCTGGAGCCCGATATCAGCCTGGATTATCAGGGCTTCAACACCACGCTGGAATGGAACCCCGCCGGCAATGTACGCCTGCACCTGGAGTACCTGCAGCAAGACAACGAACAAGGTGCCACCGACAAGAGCATTGCCATAGGCATTCGCTACGACTTCGATCTGAACTGGCGCTTCTGAACCTTCTCCATTGGGCCAGGGACGGCCAACCTTGAGTTACTGCTCATCCCCAAACCAGCGCTTCAGCGTCTGATCGGCTTCCTGCTTCACCTCGGCATTCACATAGAGGCTCACCATGGTCAGTGCCGCTGCCAGCGCACCGAGATCATCACTGAAACCCACCAAGGGCGTCAGATCCGGAATGGCATCCAAGGGAGTAATGAAATACGCCAGGGCGCCAAAGATCACCGTCTTGGCCCATTTGGGGGTATCGGGTCTTTGGGCGGCATAGTATAGCCAGAGCGCCTTTTGCACTACCTCCCTGCCGGCCTGCCTGGCATAACCCTTGAGTTTGGCCCAGAAACCACTGTCGCTGTACTGCTCTTGTTCCATCTCACTCTCCACTGCTGATATAGAGGACAGTATTCAACCCTGGCCCCGACAACGTCAAGCACCATACAAATATCTGATACTGGAATAATCCGCCGACTCATTTACCTTTATGCAACAGTCTTAATAAAGTGAATATTTAATCAAATAATCGCAATATAATCTCAAATATATCGATATATCATACATATCCATTTATTTTAAATGTTCCTTATTTTATGTATAACCAAAACAATATATAAATATAAAGTGTAGTTTTTTGGTACAACTCATTAAAAACAATAAAAATTTAAAATAAGCAGATACACTTTTTCACAAGTGATTGGAACTATGACTTAGCTCATACTTTTATTTTTTGGCCGGATATAAACTCGCAATTAAGTTATCACCAGTGCTTTTCTCTAAACGTAATGGAGTTGTATATGAAGAGAAAGTCCAAAATCATGGCGCATATAAGGCGCACCCGACATATCATGATGCCAACCCATCGTGACTATTTTGACTACTCCTACTTTTTCCCCGCCTCAATCATCGCTGACTGAGGAGATAGGCTGCTCCGCGCATCCATCTCCTTAGCATCCCCAATACATACAATTAGTTGCTTTTACTCGGCCGGTAATATCCTGCACGCGTAACGGTAAGGCTTTCTTATACCTTATTCTCTGACGAAGCATTCGTCATGGTATCTCTACGCCTTACATAAATATCGCTGCTTGAATATATCAGCCCAGGGCTGACTTTATCTAAATTTTAATATTGGAATTTATTTTCCGATACGAGCCCTGCTGACTTTTTTAAATAAGGTTATTTTATGAAATCACTAAAAATTGCAGCAAGTTTATCTGTTCGTTCTTGTTTTGATACTGAAAGAGAAGTGGTCAACGTATTAACTACCGACTTTTGCGATATTGGTGCCGTGGTTGTTTCAGTCACAGACGTTAATAACGGTATAGTTGACAAAATCAATAACACAGGCCTGAAACTGCCGATCTTCGTTGCCGTATGTTGTGAAGAAGCCTTTCCCGATGATATCTGCTCTTCCATTACCGGCGTATTTGAGCTGTGCGCCAGCAGCAGTACTGAGTTTTACGGCAAACAGGTAGAAACCGCGCTCAATAAATATGAGCAGGCCCTGCTGCCACCTTTCTTCGGTACACTGAAGAAATATGTGGAAATGGGTAACTCCACCTTTGCCTGCCCAGGACACCAAGGCGGCCAGTTCTTCCGTAAGCACCCTGTTGGCCGTCAGTTTTTTGATTTCTTTGGCGAAACAGTATTCCGCTCCGACATGTGTAACGCCGACGTCAGACTGGGCGACCTGTTGATCCACGAAGGCGCCCCCTGTGATGCCCAGAAGCATGCCGCCAAAGTATTCAATGCCGACAAGACTTACTTTGTCCTCAACGGCACTTCAGCCTCCAACAAGGTGGTGTGTAATGCGCTGCTGACCAAGGGCGATCTGGTACTGTTTGACCGCAATAACCATAAGTCAAACCACCACGGAGCGCTGATCCAGGCCGGTGCTACCCCGGTTTATCTGGAAACTGCCCGTAACCCCTTCGGCTTTATCGGCGGTATCGATGCCCATTGTTTCAGCGAAAACTATCTGCGCGAAGAAGTCCGCAAGGTTGACCCCAGCCGTGCCGATGCCAAGCGCCCCTTCCGTCTGGCGGTGATCCAGCTGGGTACCTACGACGGCACCATATATAACGCCCGTCAGGTCGTGGACAAGATAGGTCACCTGTGTGACTACATACTGTTTGACTCCGCCTGGGTGGGCTATGAGCAGTTTATACCCATGATGAACGACTGCTCACCGCTGTTGCTGGAGCTGACCGCAGAAGATCCGGGGATCCTGGTGACCCAGTCGGTACACAAACAACAGGCCGGTTTCTCACAAACCTCGCAAATCCACAAGAAAGACAGCCATATCAAGGGCCAGGACAGATACTGCAACCATAAACGTTTCAACAACGCCTTTATGTTGCACGCCTCCACCAGCCCCTTCTATCCGCTGTTTGCCGCACTGGATGTCAACGCCAAGATGCACGAAGGCGCCAGTGGCCGCTTCCTGTGGCGTGAGGCGGTGAAAGCCGGTATCGAAGCCCGTAAACTACTGCTGAAAAAGTGCAAATATATCAAGCCATTCATTCCGCCAATGATAGAAGGTACCCCATGGCAGGATCATGAAACCGAACAGATGGCCGATGACCTGCGCTTCTTCGAATTCGAACCCGGTCAGAAATGGCATGCCTTCGAGGGATATGAGAAAGGCCAATACTTCGTCGACCCTTGTAAGTTCCTGCTGACGACTCCGGGTATCGATGCCGAAACCGGCAAGTACACCAACTTCGGTATTCCGGCGACGATTCTGGCCAACTTCCTGCGTGAAAATAACATCATTCCGGAGAAGTGCGACCTCAACTCGATTCTGTTCCTGATCACCCCGGCCGAAAACATGGCCAAGATGCAGCATCTGGTATCTCAGATTGCCCGCTTCGAGAAGCTGGTCGATGAAGATGCGCCGCTGTCTGAAGTGCTGCCCAATGTCTACAACGCCAACAAGGAACGCTATCAGGGTTACACCATACGCCAGCTGTGTCAGGAGATGCATGACCTCTATGTCAGCCATGATGTAAAACAGCTGCAAAAAGAGATGTTCCGCCAGGCCCACTTCCCCAAAGCCGTGATGAACCCACAGGAAGCCAACATAGAGTTTATCCGCGGCAATGTGGAGCTGGTGCCCCTGTCACAGGTGGAAGGACGCATCGCGGCCGAAGGCGCCCTGCCTTACCCACCGGGAGTGCTCTGTGTGGTTCCCGGCGAGATCTGGGGTGGCGCAGTTCAACGTTACTTCCTCGCCCTGGAAGAAGGGATCAATCTGCTGCCGGGTTTCTCACCTGAGCTGCAAGGCGTGTATCTGGAACAAACCCCTGAAGGCCGGCAACAGGCCATGGGCTATGTCCTGAAAGCTTAACCATAAGCGGCGGGGCATGGCACCCCGCCACCTGGCAACATGACTTAGGTAAATAATTATGAGCAAAGCAAATAATAAAATTGGCGTGGTTCAGCTAACCATACTCACCATAGTGAACATGATGGGCTCAGGTATCATTATGCTGCCAACCCAGCTGGCTCAGGTGGGAACGATTTCAATTCTGTCCTGGTTGGTAACGGCGGCGGGTTCAACGGCATTGGCCTACGCCTTTGCCAAGTGCGGTATGTTCAGCAAAAAATCCGGTGGTATGGGCGGTTATGCCGAGTATGCCTTCGGTCGCAGTGGCAACTTTATGGCCAACTATACCTATGCGGTATCTCTGTTGATCGCCAACGTGGCCATCGCGATTTCCGCCGTGGGCTATGGTGCCGTGCTGTTCGGTGTCGAACTCAGCCCCATCGCTATCTGTCTGGCCACAATAGGTGTGCTCTGGCTGGCCACTGTGGCCAACTTCGGTGGTGCCCGCATCACAGGTCAGGTATCCAGTGTTACCGTGTGGGGGATTATCATTCCGGTTATAGGGGTGTCCCTCATAGGTTGGTTCTGGTTCGACTTTGACCTGTACAAAGCGGCCTGGAACCCCCACGACATGCCATTCTTCAAGGCTCTGGGTGGCTCAATCGCCATGACACTGTGGGCCTTCCTGGGATTGGAATCTGCCTGTGCCAACTCTGAAGCAGTAGAGAACCCAGAGAAAAACGTGCCTATCGCGGTAATGGGCGGCACCATAGGTGCAGCGGTTATCTATATCATCTCTACCAACGTGATCGCCGGTATTGTGCCCAACGGTGAGCTGGCGCTGTCCAACGCACCTTTCGGTCTGGCCTTTGCGCAAATGTTCAACCCCACTATCGGTTCCATCGTCATGGCCTGTGCCATCATCTCTTGTACCGGTTCCCTGCTGGGTTGGCAGTTCACCATCGCCCAGGTGTTCAAGTCATCTGCCGATGAAGGTTTCTTCCCTAAAGCCTTCTCCAAGGTAACCAAGAAAGACGCCCCGGTTGTCGGCATGCTGATCATCGTTTCGGTACAAACCGTACTGTCACTGATGACCATCAGCCCATCGCTGAGCAAACAGTTTGAGGCGCTGGTTAACCTGGCCGTGGTCACCAACATCATCCCTTACATCCTTTCCATGGCTGCTCTGGGTGTGATGCAAAAGCAATTGAATATCCCTGTAAAACAGGCCCGAATTGCCAACTTTATGGCGGTAATTGGTGCCCTGTACAGCTTCTATGCCCTCTATAGCTCAGGGGAAACCGCCGTAATGCTGGGTTCTATCGCAACCTTCTTCGGTTGGACCCTGTTCGGCATTATTTCCAACAAAAACGACAAGCAAAAATTGAAACACGCTTAAGGCTTACGGGTGTGCACTCCCCTGCGTGCGCGCCCACCTAAAAGTTAAATCAATAACAATATTGGATGAGGTGGACTATGAACAAGACAATACTGGCGCTGGCAATCCCTGCGCTGCTGCTCTGCGGCTCAGCCCAGGCAATCGATCTGTACAACGATGATACCAATAGCTTTGGCATCAGCGGATGGCTGGGTTTCGCCGCCTACAATGATGGCCACGAGACCTCGGTAATTGACGACACGTCAAGGATACGTTTGAGCTTCGAGCGTAAAGAGCGCAACGGCTGGACCGCCTATGCGGTCACCGAATGGGGCATCAACATGGTCACCAGTGATGACAATCTGGTGCTACAGGGCGGCAGACTCGCCGCAGAGAAAACCGATGACTTCCTTAACAACCGCCTGGGTTATGTCGGTCTGTCCCACGATACCTGGGGTAGCCTGACCTTCGGGAAGCAGTGGGGCGCCTATTATGATGTGGCCGGTACCACTGACTTACCCAATGTCGTGGCCGGTTATGCCGTCGGCGCTTACACCTTCGGCGATGGTGGCCTGACGGGTACAGGGCGCGCCGATGCCGCATTCCAATACCGCAATGACTTTGGCCCGCTGCATCTGGCACTGCAATACGCCGCCAAGCAAGATGGTGAGGTCTCGGTACAGGACAACAATGGCGAACCACTGGCCAACTCTGAACTGGACTTTGATTCCAGCTACGGTGCCAGCCTGACCTACAGCGTCACTGACAAGTTCAAACTGCTGGCCGGCTTCAACCGTGGTGATATCGATGGCCACCTGGAAGGCAGCGAACTCAAGGTGACCAACCAGATAGTAGGCATAGGTGCCATGTATGGCGACTATTATCACTATGCACCCAACCGTGAAGCCAGCGGTTTGTATGTGGGTTTCAACGCCCACAAGAGTGACAACAACGAACTGGTTGGCGGTGAACTGTACGACGCCACCGGCGCCGAGCTGATGGTGGCCTACCAATACGACAACGGCTTTGTGCCCATTGCCATGCTGAGCTACCTGGATCTGGATACAGATCAGCATAGCGCCATTCAAGGGAACTGGCGCCGCCAGTTTGCCATGGTGGGTCTGCACTATAGATACAGCAGAGACACTGTAATGTTCTTTGAGGCCAAACTGGACTTCAGCGACATGGATGACCCGGCCGAAGATGCCGCCCAGGACAATAACTTCGCAGTGGGGATCAACTACTTCTTTTAACTGAACTTCTATAGCGGCACACTCCCGCTCCATTGCTGGCAGTACCCTTTTTGCCAGGCACGCTCGGCCACCCTGACCCCACTTCCTTCCAGGGTGGTTTTTTTTACTTGAAACCGAAAAGATTGGCGGGAGATATGCCCCCAGGCTCCACTCAAAACGACCGGCATCATGGCGCATTTCTGGAAAGCTTACGCCTAAACCGTTAGGATACTTGCCATCCCGCGGCTTCAGTGGACGCAGCCGCGCCAACGTAAAAAAGTAGCCAAGGTCATGCCCGCCAAACCATTACTCGCTTACTACCAGGATTGCTATAAGGAAGATTGTGTCGACCTTAATCTGTGGCACCTTGGCAAACTAAACCAGGAAGACAGGCTATTTATTGAGGGCGAGGATTCGCTGCTTTCAGGCTTCCTGCCAAGACAGCCAATCGCCCATGAAGCCGGGGCGCAGCTCCTGCCCAGAATCGCCATGTACCAGCGCGAGCGCCAACTGCTCTATGTTTCCCATTTCGTGGTCGGCCAGCTAAAGGAAGAGGGGCAGACCCGCACTGTACTCAGCCCTCTGGTTTTTAAAGAAGCCCAGTTGGAAGAGGATGACGGCAGCTTCTATGTTTCCCTCAAAGAGGGGGCCCTGCAGATTAACGAGCCCTTGCTGCGGCTGTTGCTGCCGGAAGACACTATGGAAGCCGGCTTTGACGCCATCTTCGCTCCCGAGCACCCCGACAGCTGGACCTCGCTGTTGAGCCAGAGCCACCAGAACATAGATACCCTGGGACTGCTGGGATTCCCCAAACTGACAGGCTATGACAGCCTCGCCCGCCTGACCCGCAAGCGTAAGTTAACTCTGGTGCCGGCATCGGCACTGGTGTTTCTGAAACGCCCCAGCGCCAGTCGCGGCATTCTGCATGAGATCTCTGCCATGATGAATGCGGCCGAACTCTCGGCGCCGCTGCAGAATCTGATGGGAACACAACTGCCACCCAAGGCCGAAGCCAAGCGCCGCCTCAAAAGCCAGTACCTGCCCTGCCTCTTGTCCCGGGCACAGCAGCAAGTGCTGGAGATAGGCGCCGGCCACAGTCTTGGCTGCGTTGTCGGGCCGCCGGGAACAGGCAAGAGTTATACCATAGCCGCCGTCGCGACCGAACATATGGCCCGGGGCGAGTCTGTGCTGATCGTCGCCAACAACGAGCATGCGCTCGATGTCATTAACGACAAGCTTGAGAGTCAGTTCGGGCTCAAGGACATCAGCCTGCGGGCGGGACAAAAGGCCTTCCTGAAACAGCTGAAGGATTATCTCAGCAATCTGCTGGACGGCTATCATTCACTTGAGCACACACCCCCGCGGCAGTTGGAAAGCCAGCTCAATTTATTGAACCGGCAACTGGACAACTCAGAACGCCGGCTGCTGCGATTTTTACGCCGCGCCATTCGCCGCGGTCAAAGGCTGCACAAACTGGAGCGCTCACAGCAGCGCTGGTTGTTGCAGCTCTATCTTGCTCTGTTTGGCCACAGCATGGAAAACCTGAGCCAACATTGGGACACTCTGGATGAGTTGAACGATAGCCTGACAACCAAAGAGGCGCTGGCGGCCAAGTTGCTGCAAAATGTCAAAGCCAGCCGGGTCGCCGGCTTGCTGAACAACCACAGGCAACAGCTGCAAACTTTCAATCAAGCGATTCGTTCCCGCACCTCACAGCGGCAGTTTGCACTGTTCGATACCTTGGATTACCAGGTGTTGCAGCAGGCGTTTCCCATCTGGCTAGTGAGCCTCAACACCCTTCACAAGGTGTTGCCGTTGCAGCGGGAGCTATTCGATCTGGTTATCTTCGATGAAGCCAGCCAGAGCAATATCACCAGCGCTTTACCGGCGCTGTTTCGGGCCAAACGGGCACTGGTGGTCGGCGATGGCAAGCAGCTCAGGCATATCTCTTTCCTGTCCCGCAGCAAAGAGCAGGCGTTGCAACAACTGCATGGCGTGTCCACAGCGCAATCCGGCATCTGCAGCTATCGCGATAAATCGATTTTGGATCTGGTGGCCGAGCAGATAGCCTCCCAGCAGCAGGTCGCTTTTCTCGATGAGCACTTTCGCAGCGCTCCCGAGCTTATCAGCTTCAGCAACTCGCAGTTTTATCAGCAGCGGCTACGGATAATGCAGCACAGACCCTGTACCAGCAGTGGCCATCTGCATCTGCACTCAGTGATGGGCGAGCGCAGTGAACAGGGAGTCAACCAGGCTGAAATCAGTGCACTGTGCAACCTGATAAGGCAGCAGATAGACAGCTGCGAACAAGCGGGAATGACCAAGTCGCTGGGAGTGTTATCGCCTTTTAGGGCTCAGGCCGATGCGCTGGCCGATGCTTTGTTCAAACAGTTTTCCGCCACCGAGCTGGAAAAGTATCGCCTGCGGGCCGACACCCCCTTTGGTTTTCAGGGAGAGGAGCGCGACATTATGTATCTCTCCTTCGCCGTTGACCCACAGAGCAAGAGAGCCGCGGTATATCTCAACCGCGAAGATGTGTTCAATGTAGCCATTACCCGCGCCAGGGAACAACAGCACCTGTTTGTTTCGGTAGCGGCCCAAGAGCTGCCGAGCAACTCACTGCTGCGCCTCTATCTGGAATCCAGCCGTCAATTCAATGCTCGGCACAGGCAAAATGACCAGTTGGATCAGTTTCAGCGCCAGCTTTGTGACGCCTTGGCCGGGCACAATATCGAAACCTGGCCGGGCTATGAGATAGCCGGCACAGAGGTGGATATCCTCTGCCGCTGGCAGGGGGAGTATCTGGCGCTGGATCTCATCGGCTTTCCCGGCCCCTGGATGGACTTCTTTGAACTGGACACATACAAGATACTGCAGCGGGCCAAGGTGCCCATGTTGCCCATCAGCTATGGACTCTGGTTGAAGAATCCCGGTGCCTGTATCGAGCGCATTCGCAGTAAGCTGACTCGGGAACCCCAGAGTTAACAATCATCAGAAGCGGTTTTGGCGGCCGCAAGCGAACCCAAACGGGGATGACGCAGCAGCAGTAACCATAAGGTCATCCCCAAACAAAGCACGCCGGCCCAAAACATGGCGACCCCAAAGCCGGCGGCAACCGCCTGATGATTTATCGCTGCTATCCCACTCGGATCAAACTGTCCCCCACTTTCAGTCTCTTTGGCCGTGTAGATGACCCGGCTCATCAGAGTGCCCAAGAGGGCGATCCCCAAGGTCATACCCGTCTGCCTCACGGCATTCATGGTGGCCGAAGCCATGCCCGAGCGCTGAGCTCCGACACTGGCCATCACCAGCTCACTGGTTGCCGGTACCGCCAGCCCCATTCCCAAACCAAGCAGGGCAAGATAGCCCGCCGTCAGAAAATAAGCCGTTTCCCCTTGCAGGTTTGACAGCAACATGAGCGCCAAAGCCATCAATCCATACCCCAGATTCATCAGTCGCCTGACTCCAAAGTTCGCCGCCAGGCGGCCAAACCCCATGGCCGCCACAGCCATGGCGATAAACTCGGGCGCCATCCGCCAACCGGCCTCGGCAGCATCCCAACGCTGCGCTTCCTGAAAAAACAGCGACATAAAAAACACGCTGCTGTAGGCAGAAAAGCCCAACACAAAGGAAGCCGAGTTATAGCAACTAAAGTCCCGCTGCCGAAACAGCTTCAGCGGCAGCAGTGGCCGCGGCGCCTTAAGTTCAACCCGGATAAAGACCGCAAACAAAATGGCGGCCAACAACAGCGGCACCAAGGTGTGATAACTCAACCAATCATGCTCACCCAAGCCGATAAGGCCATAGGTCAGTCCCCCAAGGAAGAGTATGCTGAGCAACTGCCCGGCAAAATCCAGTGCCGCCTGTTCCGGGTCGGCACTCTCGTCCAGCCCCCAAGCCCCCAGCAGTAATGCGATGAAGCCTATGGGGACATTGATCCAGAAAATACTCTGCCAACCCACATGCTGCACCAGCAAACCGCCGACTATCGGCCCCAGTATCAGAGACAGGGCGCTGACCGATGACCAGATGCCTATCGCGCGGGTGCGGGCGCCAACGTCAGAAAAGGCGTGGGTCAACAGAGACAGGGCTCCCGGGATAACGGCGGCACCGGCAATCCCTTGAATCACCCTTCCCAGGAGTAACAGCCACAGAGAGTCTGCCATAGCGCAGGCTATTGAACCCAGAGTGAACAGCACGACCCCGCAGAGCCACAACAACTTGCGGCCAAAACGGTCCCCCAGCGGCCCGGAAGAAAGAATTAAAGCCGATAAACACAGGGCATAGGCGTTCACCACCCATTGGGAATCCGCCATGCTGATTGCCAACTCCTGTTTCATGGTCGGCAGGGCAACATTGACTATGCTGATATCCAGAGTCGCCATAAAAGTGCCCAGACAGATGGCCGCAAGCAGAGCGACCTGACGCAGAGAAGACATGCTGTTCCTCCTTGAAACTTAGCAATTGTTGAGAATAATTCTCAATATAGATTTCGACCGACCGTCGGTCAATGACATTTACAATCACTGGATGGTCGGCATCTGGCCTTGGATCAGCACTTTAGGTAGGATGAATGCCGATTCCGACCTAAGGAAGGTGCGAACAAATCCTCGTGGCCTTCTCTTTTGTAGAGAGTGGCTTGCACAGCAATTGGCGTTCAAGGCATCTGACTGAAGGCATGCCGGGGCCTGTCTAAGTCGGATAACGCAGAGAGCCGGTTGCTGTGAAAGCCCCGAAGGGCGTGGCTTACAAGCCTGCCTGCTGTGTTGTGCTTCTTGCAAAGGACTAGGGCCATTTACTGCAAACCACGCCTTGCATTCAGGCCCCGTAAGCCGACGCAGAGTACACATGGGATTTGTTCGCACCTTCCTAATGCACAGGGGCTTGATTCACTCGGCGAGTATGAAAGAATTTGGCGGCCAATCGGCCAAGAAAAACATTATCCTGGCCGACGCAGTTTCCTGGCAGATCAAACTTCTTATATTGAGTGGTATGGCTAATGACAAATAACAGCACCCCGGGAGCTCCACGTACCAAACCGGCCGAGGTTCGTCTCGATGAACTCATGGATGCGGCCCAGAAGTTATTTATTGAGAAGGGGTTTGAAGCCACTACAGTCAGCGACATAGTGCGCGAGGCCAAGGTCGCCAAGGGGACTTTTTACCACTACTTCAATGCCAAGCCGGAGATACTCTCGGCTCTGCGGCAACGCTTTAGCCGGCATTTTGTCGAGCAGGTGCAACTGGCAATGGATGCCTGCGATAGCGATGACTGGCCGACACGACTGGATGTTTGGTGCCGGGCCAGTGTCAACGCCTATCTGGCCGGTATAGAGCTGCACGACCTGCTCTTCCATGACAACTATTATCACGGTCACGGCAACAGTGAGCGGGATCGGGTGTTGGCGCAGATTATTGAGCTTTTGCTAAGCGGCAAGCGCCATGGCGCCTGGCAGTTGCAAAGGCCTGAGCTGAGCGCCATCATCCTCTATCACGGCATGCATGGCGCGGTAGATAACGCCATGCATAACGGCATCAAGGACCGCCAAGCGACGGCGCAACAACTCGGCGAAGATCTGTCACTGGAATTCCGGCGTCTGCTGGGATGTTAGCCTACGCAGCCCTTGTTTAGAACAAAGGCTTGCTAGCGCCCTCTATCGTCTTGGTTTTTACTTTGATTTCTTACTCTGGCCCTGGCTTTTACCCTGACTTTTACCCTGAGTATGGCTCTGAGCATGGCCAAAGACAGGCCTGGCTCCGGGTCTGGCTTTGCCACTGCCGGGCTTGGAGCCTTTAGCTGTTGCCACTTTGCCTGTTGTTGTGTGGTCGCCGCCCTTGCCTTTTCCGGCCTTGTTACCGCCTTTGGCCCCTTCGGTTGGCTTACCCTTGGCGGCTTTGCCGCTGCGCTCTGCAAACTGATTGTCGCTGAAACGGGTGAGTCCCTGGCGGCCCTTGTCGGCCCCCTTGCGGTTATGCTTACCGGCCCAGGCTTCGGCGCGGCCTTCCGGGGGCACCAGATGCTGTGGCCCGGTGCCGATAAGATGCTGTTTCCCCATGGCGATAAGCGCCTCGCGGATCAGCGGCCAACCTGCGCTATCGTGATAGCGCAGCAAGGCCTTATGCAGTCGCCGCTGGCGCCCTTTCTTGGCCACCGGTACCTCTTCGCTGCTGTGTTTGACGTTTTTCAACGAGTTCAGCTCTGTGTGGTAGATGGTTGTGGCATTGGCCATAGGCGATGGGTAGAAGTTCTGCACCTGATCCAGCTTGAACTTACGCTCTTTGAGCCACAGCGCCAGGTTGAGCATGTCCTCGTCCGTGGTGCCCGGGTGAGCCGAAATAAAATAGGGGATCAGATACTGCTGCTTACCCGCTTCGGCCGAGTATTGGTCGAACAGCTCCTTGAACTTGTCGTAGGTGCCCATACCTGGCTTCATCATCTTGGATAAAGGCCCCTCTTCGGTATGTTCCGGTGCTATTTTGAGATAGCCGCCCACATGGTGCTTGGCCAGCTCTTTAACGTAACGCGGATCTTCAATCGCCAGGTCATAACGCACGCCGGAGGCGATCATCACCTTCTTGATCCCGGGAACATCCCGGGCGGCGCGGTAAAGATCTATGGTGTGCTGATGATCTGTGTCCAAATGGCCACAGATGCCGGGAAAGACACAGGATAAGCGCCGACAGGTCTTTTCGGCCTTTTCGCTCTTGCAGCCGAGACGATACATGTTGGCCGTTGGGCCGCCGAGATCGGAAATCACCCCGGTAAAGCCAGGCACTTTCTGCTGTATATCTTTAATTTCTTTGATAATGGATTCTTTCGAGCGGCTCTGGATAATCCGCCCTTCATGCTCGGTTATCGAACAAAATGAGCAGCCACCGAAACAGCCTCGCATGATATTGATCGAGGTCTTGATCATGTCGTAGGCCGGGATCTTGGCCTTGCCGTAAACCGGGTGTGGCACCCTGGCGTAAGGCAAGTCGAATACCGCATCCATCTCATCTGTGTTGAGCGGCCAGGCCGGTGGGTTGACCCAAACACCACGGTCGCCGTGGGGCTGGAACAGGGCTCTGGCACAACCTGGGTTTTGCTCCTGATGCAAAATCCTCGATGCATGGGCGTACAGGTATCTGTCTTCACTCACCCGCTCGAAGGCCGGCAGCAACACATAGGTCTGCTCCCAGGGCCTTGGCTTGGGTGGCTGCACACTGATGGGCTTGGGAGCGTCGTTGTCGAAGATCTTCTTGTCGGATGGCCCGGACAAGTTCTGGCAGCCGACATCATCGGCGCCATAGGGATTGGGGATGGGGTCAATTTTGTGCAACTGATCTATCTTGCGCGAGTCCATGCCGCGCCATTCTGGCAGTGGCTCTTTTCGGATAACCGCTGTGCCGCGGATATTCTGCATCTGCGCCATGGTTTCACCCTTGGCGAGACGGTGCGCCACTTCCACCAGCGGCCGCTCGGCATTACCGTAGATCAGGATGTCGGCCTTGGCATCAAAAATCACACTGCGGCGCACTTTGTCGGACCAATAGTCATAGTGGGCAATCCGCCGCAGGCTGGCCTCGATACCGCCTATGACCACGGGCACCTCTTTAAAGGCTTCCTTACAGCGCTGGGTATAAACAGTCACGGCGCGATCCGGGCGCTTGCCGCCTTCATTGCCCGGGGTATAGGCATCGTCGTGGCGCAGTTTACGATCGGCCGTATAACGGTTGATCATCGAATCCATATTGCCCGCAGTGACCCCGAAAAACAGATTCGGTTTACCCAGGCTCATAAAGGCCTCTTTGCTGGACCAATCCGGCTGCGAGATGATCCCCACTCTGAATCCCTGCGCTTCCAGCAAACGGCCAATCACCGCCATGCCGAAACTGGGGTGATCCACATAGGCATCGCCTGTCACCAGGATCACATCACAGCTGTCCCATCCCAGTTGTTCCATCTCCTTGCGGGACATGGGCAGAAAGGGAGCCGTGCCGTAACACTCGGCCCAATACTTGGGATACTGAAATAAGCTGGATTCGACTTGCATTTGAGACTGACCATCAGAGGATTCGACACACGGCAGCCACGCTGCCTCAGGGCCGCGGAGTATAACAGGCTAACCTGGTTAAGTGTGACTAATTTTTCACCAACTGCCGACTATTTGTGCCCCTTGTTTGTGCCTGCAAGCCAAGGCCCTACTAGGATTGTGGCTTCTCTCGGGTTCAGAGCAACAAGCGCCCCACATACTGCCAGAGGTTAAACAGCGCCAGCACGAGTATGCTTATCCAGGTGAACAAGGTGCCGAGAAAACGGCCCGGGTGGTAACCGCCCTTGCCTTGGGTCAGACCTATGGCATGCAGCAATCTGGCCACCAGCCAAATCGTCCCCAGTAGATGTAACCAAACGCCGGCCATGCCGTTGGCTTCGGCCAGCACTAAAAGCAGCAAGGCTATTGGGGCATTTTCCAGCAGGTTACCGTGCACCCGGTTGGCCAAATGCAGTGCATCGTTGCCGCCATCGCCCAGGCCTATCTTGTAAGCACGGCGCAACCGCACCACCCGGTAAGCCAAAGCCAAGACCAAAAGCCCCGTCAAGGCGGCATAAAAACCCGATATAAACAATGACATAAGTTCTTTTATCTCCTTTTAAAATTCTCTGTTCAGCCTTGGCTGATGCGACGCTGTCCAAGCGCAGCCAATCAACCTTAACGCAACAAGCTTGCACTTAAGCTCACATAAAGGAAATAATTTTTAAAATGTCATTAACCAGATTCTGCCCCCTTGCTGTAGAATCCGCGCGGGCAAAAAGCCGTCCATCCAATCAAGGGCACAGTGGGAAACCGAGTGGATAATCAAGAATTCATTGAAAAGCGCCGTTTTATCATCAAGTTGGGCAAGGCTCTGCATAAGTTCGGCACCCCGGCTTATCGGCTCGAAACCCACTTGCAGACAGTGGCCAAGACGCTCGGCATCGAAGGCTATTTTCTGATCTCCCCCACTTCGATGACCTTTGTGCTGCAACACGATACAGATCAGGAATACAACCATGTTGCCAGGGTCAAACCCGGCGAGCTGGATCTGGGGTCGCTGGCCCGCACCGACGCCTTAGTGCAGGAGCTGAGCCTGGGGCAACGCAGCCTGAGTGAAGCGCTGGAACGGCTGGATGAGATAGCCAACAAGCCCAATCCCTATGGCCCCATGTTAACCCTGGGCTCCTTTGGTACCTCGGCCGCCGCCTTTGCCATGCTGATGGGCAGCAGTTGGAATGATGTGTTCTGGTCGGCCTTGATAGGCATGCTGGTCTATGGCTTGGTATTCAGCGCCGAACGCTCGCGGCGGATGGCCGAACTGCTGGAGCCTCTGGCCGCCATGCTGGCCGGTTTCGCCGCCTGTGGCCTGGCGCAACTGGATGCCGGGCTGAATATCCCCGTGGTGGTACTGTCGGGGATCATCGTCTTTATTCCCGGCCTGGCGCTGACCCTGGGCCTGGCCGAACTGGCGGCAAGGGATCTTATGTCAGGCACCATGAGGATCATGGATGCGGTAATGCTGCTATTCAAACTCTACTTCGGCGCCGTACTCGGCGTGGCAATAGGCAATGCCCTGTTCGGCGAATCCCTCTATATTGAGCCCATGCCGTTGCCTCGCTGGGCCATCTGGTCGGCGGTGCCCATCCTCTCCATGGCGCTGGTGTTCATCTTCAAGGCCAGGCTCAAAGATGCCCCCTGGGGCGTACTGGCCGGCATTGTGGCCTTCTTCTCCGCAATGTTCGGCGGCCTCTATCTGGGGGATTCTCTGGGGATCTTCTTCGGCGCCCTGGCCGTGGGTATTTACGCCAACCTGTTTGCCCGCTGGATGAAGGCACCGGCCTCCATAGCTCTGCTACAGGGGATAGTCATCCTGGTGCCTGGCTCCAAGACCTATATCGGCCTCAATGTGCTGATCTCGGGTGAAACCATGTTGAACCAGTCGCATCTGGGGTCGCAAATCTTTCTGATATTTATGTCACTGATCGCCGGGCTTATCTTCTCCAACGTGGTGGTACCGCCGAGAAACACCCTCTAAACGCTGCTGCCGTGGGCATTCGCGCCGGAGGGTGGTAATTTATTACAAGCTAAATCATTACTTTATTTCGAAGGTCGCCTTGACTAACCGCCTATTCGGTTGTGTTATTGAAGTGTGAATATCAGCCCGATATTCACTACCGAGAGGAGGCAGTCTATGGCAACAAGCCGCAGTGTCTTGCTTCTGGCAACCCTGTTTGCCAGCCTCTCCGTTTTGGCCGAAACCGGCACCAAAGGCGATAGCACCACCTCGTCTTCCCAAGGCCAAAATCCACTCCCTGAGCGGTTCAGGGTTGGCAAAATTGTGGTGGTCAGCAACCCAATTTTCGACGAGTCTGCCGACAACGCCATCTTCCTGCACAATTGGGCCAACGCCTTGCATATCAATACCCGGGAGTCGGTGATCCTCAATCGCCTCAGTATCCAGGAGGGGCAGGAAGTGACCCCAAAGCAATTGGAAGAAGCGCAGCGAATTCTTAGGCGTGAAGCCTATCTCAGAGACGCCAGGATCTCTGTGGTCAAGGCCGACCCGAGTGCCGATCAACAGCCTGATGGTGAAACCTTGCTGGTGGAAACCTGGGATCAATGGTCGCTGCTGCCCACTATCAGCCTGGGGCGCAGCGGCGGCAACAACAGCTTCTCCGTCGGGTTGAAAGACGACAATATTCTGGGTCTGGGGATCCGCACCCGTTTGAAGTATCAATCCGACGAGGACAGAACCGGCTACAAAGTCGCGTTCGAAATGCCGCTGAACATCATCAAAAATGCCACTGTGGCGGCCAACTTCTATGACAACAGCGATGGTCAGGCCAAACAACTGTATTTCGACAAGCCTTTCTATACCCTGGACGACACCCGGGCCTACGGTGCCGAGTATCTGGATGAAGACAGAATCGACACCATTCGCCAAAACGGCCTGGACATCAACGAGTTCGATGAAGAGATCCGCTATCGCAACCTCTACTGGGGCTTTATGTTCGCCAAAGAGAACCAGAGTCGGCAAAGATTACGCCTTGGAGTCACCCAGGATAAGCACAGCTTTCACGCCCTACCTCAATACCCGCAGCAGCCCTTGCCTCAGGACAGAGACTTTCTCTACCCCTGGGTAGAATGGGAGTACCTGCAGGATGACTTTCGGGTGCTGACCAATATTCACCTGGTCAACTATAACGAAGACTTCAACCTCGGCTGGCATCACAGCGTTAAATTGGGGCTGGAAACCAAAGACAGTGATAGCCTGGGTTATCACCTCAACTGGCGCAGCAGTCGCGGCTATTTTGAGGGCAAGGAGCTGCTATTGCTGGCATTTGGCGGTGAAGCCACCCTGGCCACCCGGCAACGGGACTTTTATCAAGTGAATGTTGCCGCCGAGTATTTCTATAAGTTCACCCCCAAGTGGACCGCCTATTCCAAGGTGCGGCTGTCCAACTCCAACAACAACTATATCGACCGTCCCTTTGCGCTGGGGGATGAAACCGGCATTCGCGGTTATCCCAACGACTACCAGCACGGTGACAATCAATGGCTGCTGACCGGCGAAATCCGCTATTACCCCAATATCAACCTTTACCAACTGGCAGAATTGGGCTGGGCCGCCTTTATCGATGTCGGTCAGGCCTTTGGGGGTGCCATGGCCAATGACAACGAAGTCTCAGGCCCCATAGGCTCTATCGGCATAGGTGCCAGAATCTACTCTTCCCGTTCCAGTTATGGTCATGTCGCCCATATCGATTTCAGCGTGCCCTTTACCCGGGGCGAGGAAGTGGACGGCTGGGAATGGCGCTTTCAAGTGAAGCAGAGTTTCTAGGCTGACTCTGCCACCCCAGCGGCAAACTCTGCACTAAACTTGAAGGGTCACAGCAACCTGGACCTGACATGAAAAAACTCCTTTCCTCCGTACTGCTCGGCCTGTCGTGCCTGATATCGGCACAGGCAAGCACGTTGAAAATCGCCTTTTTTGATTTTGCGCCATACAGCTTTCAGGAAGAAGGAGAACTCAAGGGCGTCATGGTAGAGATGACTCGCCTGGCCTGCCAGCGCTGGGAGGAAGGCTGCCAACTCAAGCTGTGGCCCAATCGCCGCGCCAGGCAACAGATGAACTCGGGAGAAACCGGTGCCATGGGGCTAGCCTGGGCAGATTATCGCACCTCACAATACTATTTCTCGGTCCCCCTGTTGCAGTCTGAATATGGTTTCTTCAGCCTCAAGGCACTGAGTTTGAAGCAGATGCAGCAGCTATCGGATCAGCGTGTGGCAGTATTCTCACCATCCAATACCCACAATGCCCTGCAAAAATTGAATCAGGAACTGATCCGGCAACAAGTTCCCCCCATGCAGGTGGTTACCTTTCCACAAAGCGATGAGTTACCACTGAAAATGCTCGCCAGAAAGCGTTTTGATGCCTATTTTGTCAACCGGGATGTCGGTCGCTGGTACGCAGGGAAACAGGGGATTGAAGGCTTGGACTATCTACCCAGCCAACCCAAGACTTACTACTGTCTGGCATTCGATATCCGTCATAATGACCGACAGACCATAGCCCGCTTCAATCGGCTGTTGTTGGAGTTGCAGCAGGGAGAAGCCTGGCACCAGTTACTGCAGCGCTGGCAGGTTGAACCGGCCCAATGGCAGCCTGAGCAAGCCCAAGCCATGAACATTCCACTCGAGTAGAAAAGCAAAAGGCCGCCCGTGATAACACGGACGGCCTCGTTTTATTTGGTGAGTTGGCCTATAAGCCGGGTCCTGTTCTCCCGAAGGAGCGGCAGTCATTCCTCTAGGCCTGCAATCGCTCACAGGCTCAAGCAATCTACCCGGTTCCAACGCGAGCCACGCATTAATTCCGAAGAATAGTGGAACCCTATTTGATCTTGCTCCGGGTGGAGTTTACCGTGCCGCGAACTGTTACCAGCCGCGCGGTGCGCTCTTACCGCACCCTTTCACCCTTACCGGCCCGAAGGCAGGCGGTCTACTCTCTGTTGCACTGGTCGTCGGCTCACGCCGCCCAGACGTTATCTGGCACCCTGCTCTATGGAGCCCGGACTTTCCTCCCCGTTCTTGCGAACGCAGCGACTGCCCGGCCAACTCGGCGCGGATTATAGCCCATAGCGAGCCTCACACCAAGGCATTTCCTTACCAGCCCAGCTCCAGCCCTTTTTTATAGAGAGCGTTTTTCTTCAACCCATGGATCTGTGCCGCAATGGCGGCCGCCTTCTTCAGCGGTAATTCATCACAGAGTAGTTTGAGGGTATCCAGCGCCGCGGCGGGCGTTTCGTCTGCTTCTTCACTGACAAAACCGTGCAGCATAAGCACGATTTCACCGCGCTGCTGGTTGGCATCGGCTTCTACCTGCGCCAGCACTTCGGCCGTGGTGCCGCAGAGGAAGGTTTCAAAGGTCTTGGTCAGTTCCCGCGCCATCACCATCTGCCTATCCGGCCCCAGGACCTCCACCAGCGACTTGAGGCTGGGCAGAATTCTGTGGGGAGACTCATAGAAAATCAGGGTGCGCGGGTCTTCCCTAAGCGCCAGCAGTTTATCCTGGCGCCCTTTGTCTTTGGCCGGCAAAAAACCTTCAAACGAAAAGCGATCCGAGGGCAAGCCAGATGCCGACAGCGCGGCAATGGCGGCGCAAGGGCCAGGCAGCGGAATCACCGGATAACCGGCGGCGCGCACATGGGATACCAGGTGATAGCCGGGATCGGAAATCAGCGGCGTACCGGCATCGCTGATCAGCGCTATGGCTTCACCTTCGCCGAGGCGTTCGACAATCCACTGCGCCCGGGCACGTTCATTGTGGTCATGCAGCGCTGTCGTGCGGGTGTCTATGCCGAAGTGACTCAGCAATTTACCGCTGTGGCGAGTGTCTTCACAGGCGATCAAGGCCACCTGATTCAGTACTTCCAGAGCCCTGGGGCTCAAGTCCCCTAGGTTGCCTATGGGAGTGGGAACTATATACAGCGCGACCGACAGGTCCATAACTACCTCGGAGATGAAAGTGCCGAGACTTTCGTCAGGCACAATAGAAGGTTAAACTAGAGCCAGCATCTTACCAGAGTGAAGCCCTGTGTTAAAAAGCCTGAATAGAGTTAAATACATTTCTGCTGCGATTTTGCTTGCCAGCCTGTGGGGCTGTAGCAGCACGCCATCGGCAGACAAAGATCAGCTGGCCGTCGTTTCTCTGGTCAGTGCCCCGCAAGCCCCGGCCGAGTATTTGGCATTTGCCGCCAAGGCGCCCAGCAAGGAAAACCGCGAGCGTTACCTGCTGTTGGCCGCCAATGCTTACCTCAAGCAAGGTGATACAGATGCCGCTGCAGATATTCTGCGTTCAATGCAGGCCGGGCTGAGCCCGGTGGATGAAATCCAGGCCGAGCACCGTTTTCTCTGCGCCCGCCTGCAAGAACTGACCGGCAAAAACGCCGAGGCCCTGAGCACCCTGAATTACCCCGGTAATTGGCAACTGGCCGATTGGCAATGGGCCAGTTATCACCAAGCCCGTGCCCGACTATTTGCTGCCAACCAGCAACCCGTGGAGCAAGTGCGTGAGTTGAGTAAGCTCAGTCAGTATCTGCCGGTGAAGGCGACCGGCGAGGTTAACGATGAAATTTGGCAATTGCTCAAGCCACTGCAGGAAGAAACCCTGCAGAGCTTTGCCGCTCAAGAGAGCGATGCCGTATTTACCGGCTGGCTGCAGCTGGCTTATCTGGCCAAACACTACGCGGTGGATCCCTCAAGCCTGATCCGCCAGCTGAGTGATTGGCAGAAACGTAATCCTTATCATCCTGCGGCGGTACAGTTGCCTTCGGATCTGCAGCTGGCGCTCAGTGCCAAGCCATACAGACCCAGCAATATCGCCGTGCTGCTACCACTTTCGGGCCCAAGAGCCGGGGTCGCCAACACTGTGCGTCAGGGCATACTGGCCAGTTATCTGAGCGACCCGGACAGCAATGTCAGCCTCAACTTCTTCGACACGGCCCAAGGTGCCGACAAAGCCTACCAGCAAGCGCTGCAGAGCGGCGCCGAATTTGTGATCGGCCCGCTGCTGCAAAACGAAGTGGAACAGGTGATGGCGGCCCAGCAAGCTGCAAAGACAGATACCCCGCCGCAACTGTTTCTCAATCAAATAGATAAGCTGCAACCGCAACAGAATAAGTACTACTTCGCCCTGTCTCCCACTCAGGAAGCCAGCGATGCCGCCAGACGCATGTATCAGGATGGCATACAGGTGCCACTGCTGCTGGCCAGCAATGATGCCGTAGGCCAACGTATGGCCCAGAGCTTCAAGCAGACCTGGATGGAGCTGACCGACAGTGATGCCGAGGTTCACTTCTATGATAACGGTGACAAGATGCGCGAAACCGTGGAAGAAGCCCTTGGCGTGACTGACAGCAAGGCGAGGATCCAAGCCATTAAGGCACTGCTGGGCAGTAAGGTGAAGGCCGACTTCCGCTCCCGTACCGATATCGATGCCATCTATATGATCTCGGGGATTCAGGACTTACCGCTGCTGAAACCCTTTATCGATGTCAACTTTAGTGTCTTTGCCGAGCAGGTGCCACTGTATACCAGTAGCCGCGCCCGTCAGGAAGACAACGCCAAGCAAACCGCGATTGAACTGAACAATATCACCATCAGTGATATCCCCTGGTTGCTGCAGGCCAGTGAAGAAACCGAAGCGGTCAACAAGTTGTGGCCCACTTGGGGCAATGCCCAAAAACGCCTGTATGTGATGGGCTATGATGCCCTGCAGCTGGTCAATCGTCTGGCCCAGATGCATGCCTTCCCCGGATACCAGTACAGTGGCCGCAGCGGCCAACTGACGGTGAGCCCGGATGGCGTGATCGATCGTCAGCTCAGCTGGGCCAAATACCAGCGCGGCGTTTTGCGGCCACTGTAAGCCAGCTTATGGATCTGGGACAGGAAGGCGAGCGTCTGGCTCGCCGCTATCTGGAACAACAGGGCCTGACCTTTGTCGAACAGAATGTGCGCTACAATTTCGGCGAACTGGACTTGGTGATGAAACAGGGCAGCCAATGGGTGTTTGTTGAGGTAAAATACCGTTCACCCAGCCGATTCGGTGGTGCTTTGCAGTCATTGAGCCAGGCCCAGATAACCCGGCTTCGCAAAGCCGCCAGCCAGTATCTGCAGCAACACAGGATCAATGCCCCCTGTCGCTTCGATCTACTGGCCATTGATGCCGGCAAGGTACAATGGCTACAGGACGCTTTTTAGTAAGCGCTTAACCCGAAACAAATTTACACTTTAATGCCTGAACAAAGCCCCCGGCCTATGGCATGATAGCAACACTTGATAGTGAAGGACTTATCCATGTTAGAACGTATCAAAGACAGCTTCACCGAGTCGATTCAGACCAAGATTGACGCCGCAGAGGCGCTGCCAGAGTCTATCGCCAAGGCCGCAGAAATGATGGTGCAATGTCTGTTGGGTGGCAATAAGATCCTTGCCTGTGGTAACGGCGGCAGCGCCGGTGATGCCCAGCACTTTTCAGCCGAGCTGTTGAACCGCTATGAAGTGGAACGCCCACCTCTGCCGGCCATAGCTCTGACCACAGACACTTCTACCCTGACGGCCATCGCCAACGACTACAGCTACGACGAAGTGTTTTCCAAGCAGATACTGGCACTGGGTCAACCCGGTGACATACTGCTGGCCATTTCCACCAGCGGTAATTCAGGCAACGTCATTAAAGCGATGGAAGCCGCGCTGAGCCGGGATATGACCATAGTAGCGCTCACGGGTAAAGACGGCGGCGCCATGGCCGGATTGCTGAGCACCAATGATGTGGAGATCCGCGTCCCCTCCAATGTCACGGCCCGCATTCAGGAAGTGCACCTGCTGGTTATCCATTGCCTGTGCGACAACATTGACCGCACCCTGTTCCCGCAGGACGAACATCAATGAGACGTCTGCTGCCCCTGTGTCTACTGCTTACCAGTTTGACCGGCTGTGCCGGAGCCGTAATGGTGGGTGCAGTTGGCGGCGCCATGGTGGTTAACGATGAGCGTTCGCTCAAGACCCAGTTGGATGACACCAATGCCGATTTTCGTATCTCCAGTGTACTGGGAGCGGAAGATGATCTGAAGAATCAGACCAATATCACCGGGGTCAGCATGAACGGCAATGTGTTGATGATAGGTCAGGCGCCCAACTCCATGCTCAGGGACAAGGCGATTCGGCTGGTCAAAGAGCTGCAACTGGGTGGCAAGATCCACAATCAGATCCGTATCGGCAACCCAACGTCCTTCACTACCCGCAGCAACGACACCTGGATCACCACCAAGGTCAAGGGTCGGATGCTCAACGACAAGAATCTGGATGTTACCAAGATCAAAGTGATCACAGAGAATGGTGAAGTCTTTCTGCTGGGCCTGGTCGAGCGTGAACAAGCCGACCTGGCAGTAGAAATTGCCCGGAATACCGCTGGAGTACGTAAGGTTATTAAGGTGTTCGACTACGTCACCCCTTAACGCCCTTTATATCGAGTCGAACGAGAGCCGGTCACACCGGCTCTTGTGCTTTCAGCTCGCGGGCTTTCATCAACTTGGCGATGGCGGGCAGGCACAAAGTCGGCAGCACCACCAGGGCAGCCCCTACCCAGCTCAAAGTATCCAGCCACTCATCGAAAAGCAGCCAACCGAGGAAGACAATAAAGATAAGCCCGCTGTATTCGGCTACGGCAATTTCACTGGCCTTGGCCCTGCGATAGGCCAGGACACAGAACCAGTTATATGCCAGCAGGAAGGCATTGGATAACAGCGCCACTCCGAGCAGTGGCCAGCTCAGCCCGGCCAGTTGTTGCGACAGTGCCACCAGCAAGATCAGCGGCAAACTCAGCAGGTTGTAACAGAGCAAAGTCAGACTGGCCGCCTCTGTACTGGGCAGCTTGCGCAGGCTCATCTGGTTCAAGGAGAAGGTAAAGGCCGAAACCAGCACGGCAATGCCGGCCAACTCCAACTCGCTGGGCCTGAGGATCAATAAGATACCGGCAAATCCCAGCGCCGCAATACCCCACTGCAACGGCGTGATCTGTTCTTTCAGGAATACGGCACCTAACACCATGATCATCAAAGGCGCCGAATAGAACAGTGAACTGACAGTCGCCAAGGGCAGCGCCATCAGACCAATAATCAAAAAGAGCGCGCCAACAGCTCCTGTGTTGGCACGCCAAAGGTGGATCTTAAAATGAGAAGTCCCCGGGCGACCGGCCTTGAGCCACAGGGGCAGCAACATAAGTACCGCTGTTACCTGGCGCACCAGCAGGAAAGTCGCCGCATTGGCATCATCCGGTAACCACTTGACCGACACGTCATAAAAAGCGCTGAAGAGATTTCCTACGGTCAATAAAATCAAACCGATAGCAACGGTTCTCTGCATCTTGGTTATCCTGAACGACTCTCAATCGGCGGCATCATATCCGGGTTAAAAACCAAACTGAAATGATGTTTTTTGCGCATAAATGAATTAAATTCATACTAAATTTCCGGAAAGAATAGCCGATGCGAAAACTTCCCCCCTTGAGAGCGCTGCAGGTATTCGAGGCAGCTGCGCGCCAGAGCCACTTTTCCCGCGCCGCCGAAGAGCTGTGCATCACCCAGAGTGCCGTGTCCCACCAGGTCAGATTACTGGAGGAACACTTTGGCGAGCCCCTGTTCCAACGTCAGGGGCGCAGTCTCAAACTGTCACCCAAGGGAGAGATCCTCTACGGGGAACTGGAGCGAATATTCAACGAGCTGGCTGACCTTGGCCGTTTGTTCGGCGAACCCAATCGCGAGCTGAAACTGGCGGTTTACAGCTCTTTTGCAGTTAAATGGTTGATCCCCAGACTCAGCGACTTTCGCCGCCGTCACCCTGAGGTGCAGATCAGGCTGGAGATGGTGACTCAAGATCCCGAGCTCAGCGACAGCGTGGCCGATCTCTTTATCAGCGGTGGTCTCAAACGACGGGGATACTGGCAGACTGTGCTGCACAAAGAACGGCTGATTCCGGTTTGTAGCCCACAGTTACCGCCCAGAGCCGGGCAGATAACGATTCAGAGTCTGCAGCAGTATCCGCTGTTGACCGTGGATGAAGGCCCGCTGGGACTGGACTGGAACCGTTGGGCCGAGGCCAACGGTGTGACTCTGACAGCCAATCACAGGCAGCATATTTTCAGCCATGTGTTGATGGCCATTGAGGCCGCGATTGCCGGTCAAGGCATAGCACTGGCGTCTGACTTTATGGTAGAGGACGATATTGCCAGTGGCCGTTTGATTGAGGCCGAACTGCCGGACGTGCATACAGGGTTTGAGTTCACTTTTTGCTGTAAGGAGCGGCGCCTCAAAGAACCGGCGATAGCGGCCTTTGCCGATTGGCTGATGTTGATGGCAAGCCAGCCACAACCGCAGTAACTCGAACGCAGCCACAAAAAAGCCGACCTTGTAGGTCGGCTCTCAAGATTGGCTGATTTACACCAGCAAGCCTATCTTCTCATAAACTTTCTTCACTGTGACTTCGGCGCGGGCCTGGGCCTTCTCGGCGCCCTGCTTCATTACCGACTCCAGGAAGGCGCTGTCTTCGCGGAATTCACGGAAGCGTTGTTGCAGTGGCTCCAACATTCCGACCACGGCTTCACCGGCGGCCACTTTCAAATGGCCATACATCTTGCCTTCAAACTCGGCTTCCAGTTCGACTATGCTCTGGCCTGTCACCCCGGACATCAGGCTCAGCAGATTGGATACCCCAGGCTTGTTGTCTATGTCGAAACGCACCACAGGCGGCTCATCGCTGTCGGTCATCGCCTTTTTCAGCTTCTTCATCACCGCCTTGGGATCTTCCAATAGGCCGATGACATTGTTGCGGTTGTCATCTGACTTGGACATCTTCTTGGTGGGATCCTGCAGCGACATCACCTTGGCACCCAGCTCAGGGATAAAAGGCTCGGGCACTGTGAAGGTGTCACCATAAGCGTTGTTGAAGCGGGTGGCGATATCCCGGGTCAATTCCAGATGCTGTTTCTGATCCTGACCGACAGGGATCTCATTGGCCTGGTACAGCAGGATATCGGCCGCCATCAGTACAGGATAACCGAACAGACCCACGTTGATATTGTTGGCGTGTTTTTGCGACTTGTCCTTGAACTGAGTCATGCGGCTCAGCTCGCCCATCTGGGTATAACAGTTCAAAACCCATCCCAGTTGAGTGTGCTGCGGCACCTGTGACTGAATGAACACTGTGCTCTTCTTGGGATCGACACCACAAGCAAGGTACAGCGCCAGAGTATCCAGGCAAGCTTCACGCAAGGCATTGGGATCCTGGCGCACTGTGATGGCATGCAGGTCCACCACGCAATAGAGGCAATCATGGCTGTCCTGCATGGCTACCCACTGACGCAGGGCACCCATGTAGTTACCTATGGTCAACTCGCCTGAGGGCTGGGCACCGCTCAATACTATGGGTTTGGGACTGCTCATGAATTTCATTACTCCGATTGCTGTGGCGGCAAATGCGCCAAAATTTGCTCAAAATGATCGCATACGGCATCTGGGCCGCAAAGCCCAATATCTTCACCGTAGTTGTAGCCATAGGTCAAGCCGATTGAGGCAATACCTGCGGCTTTCGCCGCCAGAACGTCGTTGCGGGAATCGCCCACCATCAACATCTGCTGAGGCTGCAACTGCCATTTATCCAGCAGGTGGGTCAGCGGCAAGGGATCCGGCTTCATCTTGGTGAGTGAATCGCCGCCGAGAATTTCACTGAAAAACGACTCAATACCAAAGGCCTGCAACAGAGGCACAGTAAAGCGATAAGGCTTGTTGGTGACTACCGCCAGCTTGAAACCTCGTCGCTGCAGGGTGCCAAGCACGGACTCAACCCCGGGATAGAGCTTACTGTAACGCTCGAGGCAGGCCTCATAGTGCCTCATAAATACCGGCATGGCATCGGCCATGACAGAGGCATCCGGCTCATCGCCCAGGCTCGAGGTCAGCGCCCGGCGCATCAACATCTCTGTGCCATTGCCAACCCAGCTGCGAACCTGGTCTTCAGTGCAACCACGCAGTCCCATATCGGCCAAGGTTGCCTGGGTCGCAGCGGCCAAGTCCGGCACACTGTCCACCAGAGTGCCATCCAAATCAAAGGCGATCGCACTGATACTGCTTGCGATCATAACTTACACTCCTGCCAGTTCACTGCGCATCTGGTCGATAACCGCTTTATAGTCCGGTTGGCTAAAGATGGCAGAACCGGCTACAAACATATCGGCACCGGCGGCGGCGATTTCGGCAATATTGTCCACCTTAACCCCACCGTCGACTTCCAAGCGGATATCGCGGCCACTCTCATCGATGCGGCGACGCACTTCGGCCAGTTTGTCCAGTGTCGATGGAATAAATGACTGACCACCAAACCCTGGGTTGACCGACATCAGCAAAATCACATCCAGCTTATCCATCACATAGTCCAGGTAGTGCAGTGGCGTGGCAGGGTTGAAAACCAAACCCGCCTTACAGCCATTGTCGCGGATGAGTTGCACTGTACGATCCACATGCTCGCTGGCCTCTGGATGGAAAGTGATGATAGAAGCCCCCGCCTTGGCAAAGTCAGGCACTATGCGATCGACCGGCTTCACCATCAGGTGCACATCGATATCGGCGGTAATACCATAGTCACGCAACGCCTTGCAGACCATGGGGCCTATGGTCAGGTTAGGTACATAATGGTTGTCCATCACATCGAAGTGAACCACGTCGGCCCCCGCATCCAATACGGCTTTAACATCATCACCCAGGCGGGCAAAATCGGCAGACAGAATGGAAGGAGCAATAAGATATGGGCGCATAGCATTCTCACAGGATGTTTAAGAAGTCGCCTATTTTACCCGCCAAGGCGCTCGGGCTCTATAGCCTGGCGCCCATTTCTGCCGTTGAAAAGCGCCATAAGTTGGAATAAAGTTGTTACTTGGTAAAAAGCTGTTCAATTTATCAACGGCTTTGTTATAATTGACCGATGTCACATTTGGGATTGGAACAGGATGAACCAGAAACCGCAGGTTTTCACACACAGCATCAAGTCAGCAGTCATACTCGCTGTCGCCGCTGGCGTGGTGGGAGCAACTGCCGTTGGTTTCCAAAGCCTGGGTTCTTCCAGCAATAATCTGGCCTGTAGCTGCAGCCAGGAAAATGATTACAATCCCAACCTGCCTTCCAGCCATCCCAATAATCGCTGTGCGACTCAGGAAGATGATCTGAGCTGGAAGAGTTGGCTCAGCGGCAAGAGTCGTTCGGGTCAGTTCCATTTTGTTGACTTGTTGGAGTTGCTGCACGGCCATCAACGTAAACCGGTTGATGATATGGCTCCGGCGAATTCCAATAACGGTTTCTAGATGCTTGGCCGCTACTGGCGTTACCTTTACAGTACGCTGGCAGCCTTCTTCGGCGTGCAGAGTGAGTCCAATCGCGTCAGGGACTTCAGCGCCAATTCCTCACCTCTCCCTTATATCATCACGGGCGTGTTGCTGGCCGCACTACTGGTACTAGGTCTGTTGCTGCTGGTAAATCGAGTACTCGCCTGATTACTTTGGCAAAGATGACTTTCAGTCGTTCTCGTTGTGATAGGTTTCGTCGTACAGAGCCATCAACTCATTCACCTTGGTTCTGGTGCTGCCTTTCTGGCTGATGTTACGTTGAACCTGTATCGCTTCCATTCTCGAGCCGTGATAGAGCTCGCGGGTCAACGGAATATCATGGTTGCTGATAAGCACAGGAATGCCACGCTCAATGGCGGTATGACGGGAATGCCTGGCCAGCAGTGCCTGGTCATCCAAAGAGAAGCCGGCACCGACATAAGTGGTAAAACTGGCGGTTGTCGATAAAGGTGCGTATGGCGGATCGCAATAAATCACGTCACCGCTTTTAGCCAGGGCAAACGCCTGCTCGTAGCCAATGCAGCGAAACTCGGCATTTTGTGCCTTGGCAGCAAAACCGCGGATCTCTTTCTCAGGGAAATACGGCTTCTTGTAGGAACCAAAGGGCACATTGAATGAGCCTTTACGGTTATAACGACACAGACCATTAAAGCCGTGGCGGTTGAGATAAAGAAAATAGACTGCCCGCTCGAAGGGGTCACGACTGCGATTGAATTTTTCTCTGACCAGATAGTATTGCTCTTTATCGTTCATCCGCGGTACAAACAGTTCCGCAGCCGCCCCTATGTATGCTTCCGGACGAGTCTGAATGATGGAGTAAAGATCGATCAGATCGCGATTGATATCGCACAACAGATAGCTCGGATAATCTGTGTTGAGAAACACAGAACCGGCACCGACAAAGGGCTCAACCAAGCGCTCACCCTTGGGCAAGTGCTGAGTCAGGGCATCAACCAGTTTAAATTTACCACCGGCCCACTTAAGAAAGGCTCTTTGTTTTTTCTTCATTAAAATTGATTGGTGCCCGGAAAAACGAAAGTGAGGATTGTACTCCGTTTAAGATGAAATTTCACTGTTACTTAGGCCAGCTTGTAAGCGATAGTGCTGCAGTGATTGCCATGACTTGACCAAGGGTTGAGACAGGCCCAAAGTCTGCTGCAACACTTTGCCGGCTTCGATGGCCTCTTGCTTACTGGCATATTCCCCTACCAATACCACCCACCAATCCTTGTGCTTGGCTACCCTGACATTTTCCACTTTTTTCAGCTTGGCCATAAACGCCGTCAGTGACGATTCACGTTTCAGACTCACCAACTGCAAAGTATAACCCTGTGTCGGTAGCACTCCGGCACTGGGCTCTTGTTCTAGATCAGATTTATCCTGAGCTTCTTGCGACTTGGTATCTTGAGAAGCCTTAGCGGCCTCTTTGACCTGCGGCTTTTGGGTAACCGGCGTAGTAACAGGAGCGGTTTGCACATCCAGTATTGCCTTGGCGTCACTCAGTAGCTCAGATTCTGACTCTGAGGATCGCGCTGTAACCACTTGAGTCTCTACATGCTGATCGTTTATTTGCTCCAAGACCGCCTGCGGCTCTGTTACCTGGCTTTGTACTTGTTTCAGGCGAACGTAAACGGGCGTAGTTGAGAGCGCCTCCTGATCTCGGTCAATATCGAGCCAACGTTCGGCAAATTGGCTTAAGGGACTTGTACTATGCTCCAGCACCAGGGCTGACTTGGGCAATTCAGGCAGAGGCTCGGTCGAGCGCAGCAGATACCAGGAGAGCAGCGCCAGAGAGATAAGCACGGCAAGGCTCGATATCAGTATGGTCTTCCAAGGGAATACCCTTGGCCTCGGCGGCTCACCATTCAATGCCAGCTCCAGCAATGCCAATACCTCGGCCGGTGTGCCTTGTTGCCTCTCCAACTGCTTGACCACTATGGCCCGTGGCGTGAAAGTGTGCACTGCGCTGCGGGTCAACAGTGTCTGATACAGGCCCTCACGCTCGACGAGAGAAAGCGGCTCAAGCTTAACCGGCAACACCTGCTGTTTCTGTGCTTTGGGCAGTTGAAGCTGTAGCTGCTCGGCAAACTCCGGAGAGACAGAACAGGTCAACGTGATAGGTTCTCCTCTGGCCTGCAGCTGAGTCAGCAATAAACACTCGGCCCAAAGCGCCAAGGGCATATTGTCGGCATCGTCGATCAGAATGTGGATAGGCTTGCGCATCTCACCCAGATAGCGCAGCAGGGTATCGGCCAGAGGCTGCTCGTCGTCAAACAGGGGATCGGGCAGCAACTGGATCAGCAACTTGCGCCTTATTTCTGCAGCATCGGCATGTTGAGGACAACTGACCAACGCCAGATCATGCTCATCGAGCACATTGGCCAAGGCGGTCAACAGTCGTGTCTTACCGGCCCCAGCCTGCCCCTGCAACAAAACCAGCTGCTGACCATAACAGGCCAGATGCTGCAGTCTTTGTAACAGTGCCTCTTGCGAGGGCAGGAGAAGTTCTTCGGTTGCCACCATTGTCACCTATCAAGGATCAAGTGCGGCAGATCACCTGTTCGAGTAGGGATTCCGGCACTTGAGCAAAAATACCGGCCTGCCCCATGTCTGTGGGCAAAACCAGGCGAATTTGCCCAGCCAAAACTTTTTTGTCACGCCGCATGTGTTTGATAAAGCTTTCAAAATCCATGGACTCTGGTGCGGTTACCGGTAAATCGAATGCCTGTAGCAGCACAGTGATGCGACGGAGAATTGACTCGTCAATCAGTTCCAAGGCTTTTGCAGTTTGTGCAGCAAGGACCGTGCCAGCGGCAACCGCTTCACCGTGAAGCCAATTGCCATAGCCCATTTCGGCTTCGATAGCATGTCCGAAGGTATGCCCCAGATTCAACAGAGCACGAACCCCCTGCTCTGTCTCATCTTCGGCAACCACTTCGGCTTTTATCTCACAGCAGCGACGTATGGCATAAGCCAGTGCCTCTGGCTGCTGCGATTTGAGTGACTCAACATTGTTTTCGAGCCACAGGAAAAAGTCAGCATCCCAAATGATGCCGTATTTGATCACCTCAGCCATGCCGGCGGCAAATTCACGCGCCGGCAGAGTCTTCAGGCACAGGGTATCTATCAGCACAAGTTGTGGCTGATAAAAAGCGCCTATCATGTTCTTGCCCAGCGGATGATTGACTGCCGTTTTGCCGCCCACAGAGGAATCGACCTGAGACAGGAGCGTAGTGGGGATCTGGATAAAGTCCACGCCCCGCTGATAACAGGCCGCAGCGAAGCCGACCATGTCACCAATGACACCGCCACCGAGAGCCACCAGCACCACATCACGACCGCAGTTGTGCTCAAGCAGAGCCGTAAATACGCTTTCGAGTTGTGCCAGTGTCTTGTACTGCTCACCATCGGGCAGAATATGAGCAAAAACCTGAGCCGCAGGCAGCAGAAGGCGCTGCAAAGACTGCAGATACAGGGGAGCTACTGTGTCATTGGAGACAATGAAGACTTTTTTACCCGAGACACTCGCCGTCAGGCAATCGCTCTGGGCCAACAGACCCTGGCCAATGAAGATAGGATAACTGCGTTCACCTAAATCAACCCGGATCTGTTGCATCTTGCGTCCTAGAAGCCTAATTGTTCAATGATTTGATTGGCCACAACTTTGGCGCTTTGCTCGTCTGTCTTGACGATAACATCGGCGATTTCCTCATAGAGAGGATTACGCACGTCTGCCAGTGCTTCCAACACTTCACGAGGATTATCTACCTGCAGCAAGGGGCGACGCTTGTCGCGCTGGGTACGGGCCACTTGCTTGTCAATAGTGGTTTCCAGATACACCACGATACCGCGGGCAGAGAGGAAGTTGCGGATATCTTTGCTTTGAACTGAGCCACCACCTGTGGCCAGAACTATGCCTTGTTTCTCGGTCAGATCGGAAATCACCTGAGCCTCGCGGCGACGGAAACCTTCTTCGCCTTCAACGTCAAATACCCAGGCAATGTCAGCGCCAGTGCGATTTTCAATCTCTTGATCTGAATCGTGGAATTCCAAATGCAGCATTTGTGCCAGATGACGACCTATGGTGCTTTTGCCTGCGCCCATAGGGCCTACCAGAAAAATATTACGTTTTTCAGCCATTTCTTGTACGTCTGAATCTTATGAAAAGTTTGCCGAATGTCGACTTACTATCAAATCGACGGGATTTGTTACCTTGCTCTAATGAGACTTGACCGGGGATTATCTCAGCTTAAGGACATCCAAGGCAAGTAATGCCGACTATTAAAGCCAAATTTCCCCGGGCCCAAACATCAAAGCCAGCGACTGGCACTGGCTTTGATTGAGGTTTTACAGGTTTGGAAAAAACTTAGGCTGACCCCGGCATGCCTTCAATGCCAATTGCTGTGCAAGCCACGCTCTACAAAAGAGAACGCCACGATGACCCATTCACACCTTCCCTAGATTTCTTCGGTCACTATCTTGGGCGTTACGAAGATCAGTAACTCCTGGCGCTCATTCTTGTCCGAAGTATTGCGGAACAGGAAGCCGACCAAGGGGATATCCCCCAATACAGGAACCTTGCTGACCCGGCTGATCAGGTTCTGTTGATAGATACCACCCAAGACTATGGTTTCACCATTATCCACCAGCACTTGAGTACCTATGCGCTGGGTATCGATGGAGACAGCCTCTCCCAACGGAGTTTGTACTACCTTACCCTGCGAGTCCTGAGTAATTTCCAGATCCAGTATCACGCGGTTGTCCGGGGTGATCTGAGGTGTTACCCGCAGCGACAGTACCGCTTTCTTGAACTGTACAGTTGCCGCCCCACTGGAAGCCGATTCCACGTAAGGGATCTCGACACCCTGCTCAATATAAGCGGCTTTCTGATTCGAAGTGGTAATCCTCGGACTGGCAATAATTTCACCCTTGTTTTCCTGCTCCAGCGCACTCAATTCCAGGTCCAAGACGGTACCGTCAGCCAATTTGGCCACATGAAAAGCTATGCTGGTAGCATTGCTTGGTGCTGCCGGCAGATTCACATTGAGACGATCGCCAATTGATGGAATGGTGCCGTTGGCTATGTCCTGAGCACCTTCCAGGCTACCCGATGTGCCCTTATTGCCCTGCTGATCTGTAATTCCCCAACGGATACCCAGGTCTTCCGAAACATCATCTTTGACCGTGACCATTCGGCTTTCAATCAGCACCTGACGAATAGGTACGTCCAATACTTCAATCAGCTTATGCACATTTTCCAGGATATCGGCCGTGTCTTTAACCAACAGAGTATTGGTTCTTTCGTCCACGGCAACAGTGCCACGCTTGGACAACAGGCTGGAACCTTCTCCCTTCAGCAGGTTAGCAATATCATTGGCCTTGGCGTAATTCACCTGCAGATACTCTGAGTAAAGCGGTGCCAACTCTTCTGAAACCTTTTTCTTGTTCTTGAGCTGATTTTCCTCACGTATGGCCAGCTCTTCCGCCGGCGCCACCATCAGGATATTACCCTCGATTCGCTTATCCAGCCCCTTGGTTTGCAGGATAAGATCCAACGCCTGATCCCAAGGGACATCGTCCAGTCTCAGGGTGATGCTGCCGTCGACTGTATCACTGGTCACCAGATTGAAATCATTGTAATCGGCGATAATCTGCAGCACGGTCCTGACGGAAATATTCTGGAAGTTAAGTGACAGAGTCTTACCTGAGTATTTCTTCTCTTCTTCCAGTTGAACTTCACGCTCGACCTTGTTCATCGCCAAGGTGAACATATTGCCATCTTGCTTGTAGTTATATTCGTAGTCACCTTTGATATCGATTAGCACCCGGGTAGTCAGATCTTCTTTGAAGGTCTCAAAGCTCTTCACCGGAGTGGCAAAGTCCTGCACATCCATGACATATAACATGTCAGATGGAATATCTGTGTTATACAACTTCAGCTCCAGCCTGGAGCCAACTTGCTCCACATTGGCGGCAACCGATGAATTACGCAGCTCAACCAGCAATTCTCCGCCATTGTCACCCAAGCGGCGGAAATCAATATTCTTTATGCTATTGACGAAAGGACTGCTGGCCTTGCTCTGGGGATCCATGACCTCATCATTGACAGTCAAACGATAAACGTTGTCTACCGCCTTACCCTGATAAGGTTTCACTTTTTTCAGTGCCAGAACCAGTCGTAAATTATCGCCGTCCTGCATGCTGGACAGCTGCTCGACACCGGCAGTATTAATAGGGATCTGTGCTTTCTCCAGCGCCGAAATACTGTCGCTGAAGTCCAATTGGATACTGGCTGGATCGGCACTCAAATTGATTTCCGGCTCAGATATCGGCTTGTCAAACACCAACTCCAGCTCCAGTTGATGATCCACAATGGCGTGGTACTTTACATCCACCAGCTTGTTGGCAGCACAAGCGTAGGGACTGAGCCCCAGGACGAGCAGGCTGCCCAGGATAAACTGCATCCATTTGGCTGCATTCTTCGGGGTGATATTCGCGGCAGAAGATTCCATTATTCCCTCATCCTTCGCTTGTTATTCTCCGGTCAATTCCAGGCTGCTGTTGCGCTCTGTCCAACAGCCGGAACCGTCCGGTACTAATTCAATGATGTCGATATTCTGTGCTGATACTTTGGCGATGCGGCCGTGATAGAGTCCCAAATACTCGCCCACTCCCATCCGATAGACATTGCCATCGGTTGTTTCCACCAAGGCCCAAACCACGTTGTCTTCGCTCAGGGTGCCGCGCATCTTGAGGTTGTCCAGCGCATAGGTTTCGAGACGGCTCTTACGACGCTTGAGATCCGGTTGCAGGCAATCCTTGGTGGTATCTATCACCTCTTCCGTCAGTTCCCGGGAGGGCGGCACAAAGGGACTACGCAACATATCTGCCTGATAATCAAAATGCTCAAACTGAGGCGGCTCTTTCAACGGCTGGATCCTGGCAACATGCTGAGCCTTGGTGCTGGTGACAAAGGCTTCAAGATCTGTTCTGTCACCGATACAGCCGCCAAGCATTAACGCCGCCGCGATCAGGGGGATGAGTTGTTTCATTTACCTTTCCCCTTAGCCTTCTCCGGCGGTAATTCCGTTCCCTCTTTAAATCTGTAGGTCTTGGCCAGAATTTCCATTGCCAAGGTGCCGGATGGATCGCGCTTAACCACAAAGTCATGCAGGCTGACGATCCGTGGCAGCTTGGCAACTCCGCCGACCATGTGCCCCAATTGGTGATAGTCACCGGTCACTGCCATGCGTATCGGAAACTCAATATAGAAATCCCGTTGGATCTCTGCATCCCAATCCAAACTCTGGATCTTCAGACCCGCATCTGTGGCGACATAGGTCAAGTCATCGAGCAAACCCGGCATTTCATTCTCTGATGGCAGCATCTTCAACAATTCGGCAAATTGTGCCTCCATCTGTACCAATTGCTCCCGATATAATTTCAGGTTAGCGGCCAACAGATACTTTTGCTTGAAATCATCACGCAGTTGTTGCTCTTTCGCCTGTTCAGACTGGTAAATATCTATGGCGTCTGAAACAAACAGATAATAGCCACCGACGAACACCAGAATCGCCAGCAAGCCTGCAAATACGGCCTTGACCTGAGTCGGCCAGCCGCCGATATTCTCCATGTCCAGATCATTGAACTGGCTCAAATCGAAACTCATTTGCCCGCTCCTTTCGCCATCTGTGCCGTCCCTTCAAGCCGGTTTGCTCCCTTGATACTGACTTTGAGACTGAAGCGTTGCAGCTCTCTGAGTTCTTCCTGTTGAGAGACTATCGACTGCATACTCGGATCCTGAAGCCATTCTGATGCTTTAATTTTTCGCATCATGTTGGCGACATTGTTATTGGACTCACTGCGTCCTTCGATCCAGATAAGGCTGCCTTTCTTTTCTATGCTGGAAAGATAGATACCTGGCGGAATAACCCGTACCAGCTCATCCAATACATGGGTGGGTAAATTACGCGACTGCTGTAAGTTAAGAATAATCTCGGTGCGACGCTCAATATCCTTTTTGCGCTGTTTTATCTTGGTGATTTCAGCTATCTGCTTGTCAAGCAGGCTAATTTCTGACTGGAGATAAGCATTTCGCTGACGCTGATCCTCTGTCATCAAGTCGATAAAGTTCAGTGCCAAATAAACCAATAACGCGGCGCCAATAAAAACAGCAGCCAGAATACCTATATAATCGCGCTTCTGTTTTTCCCTGGCTTCTTCACGCCATGGCAATAAGTTTATGTTCGCCATTGAGCATAACTCCTCAGTGCCAGGCCGCAGGCCACCATGTATTTACTGATATGGGGTTGCAGGGCATTTTTTACTGAATCGTCCGCATGCAAACTTCCCTGAAAGGGGTCGGCAATTATAGTGTGAACACCTAATTCATTGGTTAGAAGATTAGCCATACCTTCTAATTTGGAAGTGCCGCCACAAAGCACCAAATGATCGACTTTATCCTTACCACTGGAAGTGCAATATATTTGCAGCGTACGTTTTATCTGTTGCAATAATTGCGTTTGAAATGGCGATAACACCTCAAACATATAATTGCGAGGTAGATCACCTTCTATCTTGGCCTTTTCCGCCTGCTCATAGGACATACCGTAAAAAGACAATATAGATTGAGTGAAGAGTTCACCACCAAATGCTTGCTCACGGATAAAGGCTGTTTCCCCTTTTTCCACCACGGCGAAGGTGGTCATGTTGGCACCGATATCAACCAAAGCGACAACCTGATCTGCTGCGCCATCCGGAAGCTGCCCCAGGATCAATTCATGGGCACGTCCCAGAGCATAGCCTTCTACATCAACAACTTTAGGTTCAAGGTCGACACTGTCCAGCGCATCGATTCTGGCATCAATATTTTCAGTACGGCAAGCACTAAGCAAGACATCAACCTTGCTGGGGTCTGTCTTGTTGACGCTCAGCGTTTCAAAATCAATGCTGACTTCATCAAGTGAATAGGGAATGAGGTTATCCGCTTCAATCTCAATCTGTGCCTCCATTTCAACCTCACTCAAGGAGGCGTCCATGTAGATGACTTTAGTCATTACGGCTGATCCGGATACAGCGACAGAAGCAAATTTAGTTGATTTGGGCAATTGCCTCTTCAGCTGTCTCATTGCTTCAATAACGGCTTCAGGATCGCGAATATCATGATCATTGATGGCTCCTTTTTTTACAGGAGCAGCGGCATAAGCCTGGATTTTATAACCATCGCCTGTCTTGCCCAGCAGGATCGCTTTGACCTCGTGAGAACCGATGTCAATACCCACCATTTGCGGAGCCTGACGCTTCCATAGATTCGAAAGCATAGTCCTTTGTCACTTTGTTATTGTTAGGTTTTAGATTAGCACATTTTCAAATTGTTACGCCCCTTTGTATAAAATGTTTGAGCACATTACAACGGCTAATTTTTTGACGCTGCCTTTTTGCTTCACCCTGCACAAAACGCCTTATATACTATTGTGCCCGCAGCAAGTTTTGGAATAATCTCGTGAAGTGGTTAAAACGTATACTCATAGCTCTATTCAGTCTGGCCCTTCTTGGGGTTGCAGCTATCGTTGGAGCCTACTTCTACGTCCTGCCCGAACTCCCGGATGTCGCTACACTCAAGACAGTTCAACTGCAAACGCCACTGAGGGTGTACTCCAGTGACGGCAAACTGATCTCGCAATTCGGTGAAAAACGCAGGATCCCGCTGGAGTTGGCCGATGTGCCCAAACCACTATTGCAGGCCTTCCTGGCAACCGAAGATTCACGCTTTTATGAGCATAAAGGTATCGACCCCATAGGTGTGGTGCGCGCCGCATTGGTTATGCTGGCCACCGGCGAGAAAAAGCAGGGTGCCAGTACCATTACCATGCAGGTGGCCAGGAACTTCTTCCTGACTCGAGATAAGACAATTATTCGTAAAGTCAAAGAGATATTTATCTCTATCCACATAGAGCAGCTGCTAACCAAAGATGAAATTCTGGAGCTCTATGTCAACCGTATCTATCTTGGACAGCGTGCTTACGGGGTTGGCGCCGCGGCTCAAGTTTATTATGGCAAGGAAGTCAAAGACTTGACGCTTGCTGAAATGGCAGTTATCGCAGGTTTGCCAAAAGCCCCTTCAACACTCAACCCTATCACCTCCCCCAGCCGAGCTTTGACCCGTCGTAACCTGGTGCTCAACCGTATGCTGGAGGTCGGCTATATCACCCAGAGTGAATATAACGAAGCCAGTGCTCAACCTATTACCGCCAAATACCATGGCGCCGAAATCGATCTCTACGCCCCCTACATTTCAGAGATGGCCAGAGATTATATGGTGCAGAAATATGGTGAAGAGGAAGCCTATACCGGTGGGTACGATGTTTACACCAGCATAGACTCATCACTGCAGTTAAAAGCCCAGAAGGCACTGCGCAACAATGTCTACGCCTATGATGAACGCCATGGCTATCGAGGCCCTGAAGCGGTTCTATGGACAGACAAGCAGCCTGATGAGAACGAGTTGATTGCCACCCTGAAGAAAACTATGCCTATTCAGGAGCTCAGGCCAGCCGCCGTATTGCAAGTAGAGGAACAGCAAGCACAGGTGCTGCTCGCCTCGGGAGAAAAACTCACTCTGCCTTGGGATGGCCTCAAATGGGCCCGCAAGTTTATCAATGACAAACGCCAGAGTGCACCACCGAAGAAAGCCGAACAATTCCTGAAAGTGGGCGAGCAGATTTGGGTGCGTAACAACGGCGATATCTGGCAATTGGCTCAGGTGCCTCAGGTTGCCAGCGCCATAGTCTCGATAGATCCCAAAGATGGTGCAATTCAGGCTCTGGTCGGTGGTTACAGCTTCAGTCAGAGCCAGTACAACCGGGTAACTCAGGCCAAACGTCAGCTGGGCTCCAACATAAAGCCTTTCCTATATGCTACGGCGCTGGAGAAAGGCTATACCCTGGCGACACTGATCAACAATGCGCCGATCAACAAGCCCGACCTCAGCCAAGGTACGGCATGGCGCCCCAAAAACTCACCCGACGTATACGGCGGCCCCACCAGGCTACGTCTGGGACTGGCCCAGTCTATCAACGTAATGTCGGTGAGAACCCTACGCTATGTTGGACTGGATGCCGCCATCGACAAACTGGTGCAATTTGGTTTCGATGCCAAAGAGCTCAACCGCAACGAGTCTCTGGCGCTGGGTTCGCCATCGGCAACACCTTTGCAGGTGGTCACAGCCTTCTCGACCTTCGCCAACGGGGGTTATCTGGTTGAGCCTTACTTCATCAAACGGATCCAGAATGCTCAGGGCGAAATCCTTGAGCTGGCTCATCCTGCCCTGGCCTGCGACGCGCCACTTAAGCCTGAAGAAGATATGGCGGATAACGCGATAACCGATTTGACTATGCAACAGCCGCTGCAGCCCCTGGTTCAGGAAGATCCTTTCAGCTGTGATAGCCCAAGTGCCCGTCACGCCAAGCAAGTGATCAGCGAGCAGACCGCATTCCTGATCACCGATGCCCTCAAGAGTGTTATCTGGGGTGGCGGTAACTGGAGCAAGGGCACTGGCTGGAACGGTACCGCCTGGCGCGCCGCCAGAGTGGTCAAACGCCATGACATAGCCGGTAAAACGGGAACAACCAACGAATCGCGGGACACCTGGTTCAGTGGCTACAATCCCAAGCTTGCCACCACCGTCTGGGTCGGCTTCGATGACCATGGCCGTGAGCTGGGACGTACCGCCTGGAATGCCAGCGGCGCCAAAGATCAGATTTCAGGGGCCGAATCCGGTGCCAAGACCGCGGGCCCAGGCTGGAACGAGTTTATGCGCGATGCCCTGGAAGGAACGCCGGAAGAACCCAGCATTCCACCGGCTGGAATCGTTTCGGTGCGTATTGATTTGGATAGCGGCAAGCTGTCGCGTAAGACAGACTACACCAGCGACTTCGAGTACTTTATTCAGGGTACAGAACCCAAGGAATACGCCACCGGCGCCGAAGATGACAGCGACATCTTTATCGAAACACCGCCGGAAGAGCTGTTCCAGTAACTGTCTGTTTAACACCGTCTGCTAAACATTAAAAAACGCGCCAATTGGCGTAATGCCGATCAGTTAAGACAGATCGCTTGACGATCTCACTGAAAGGATCAAAATCCGATGACCCCATGTCATCGGATTTTTTTATGCAACTTTCAGAAGCTTTGGCGCGTACTCATATCAATCGTCTTACCGAATTCACCTGTCTGGCCGATGTACTTGAGCCTGAGTTAATTCAGTCGTGCCTTGATTCACATGGTGTTGCCAGTTTAAGACGACGTAAGTTACCTATGGATGCCATGATTTGGGCGGTGATTGGTATGGCTCTGTTCAGAGGCGAGTCCGTCCGTTCACTCATCAATAAGCTTGATATCGTCTTACCGCAAGAGGTGGATTACGTTGCGCGCAGTGCTGTCACGCAAGCGCGTAAGCGATTGGGCTCTGACGTTGTTCAGGATGTGTTTAAGCGAAGTGCCAAGACCTGGCATGAAAGAGCAGAGCATCCTCATTGGTGTGGGCTCAACCTCTACGGTGTCGATGGTGTCGTGTGGCGAACACCTGATAGTGAGCAAAACAATCAGGTGTTCGCCAAAACCGCCAACGCTTCTGGTGATGCTGCCTATCCTCAAATTCGCATGGTTTGCATGATGGAGTTAAGCAGCCACCTGGTATTGAACAGTGCCTTTGATTCTGTTGCTGTCAGTGAAATGAATTTAGCCGCCGAACTGATATCAAGCATACCCAATAACAGCCTGACGCTGTTTGACAGAGGCTTTTATTCGTTGGGGCTTTTGCACGCCTGGCAACAGGCTCAACCGAACAGTCACTGGCTGCTGCCGTTGAAGAAAGGGACACAATATGAAGTGGTACGCTCTTTAGGAAAACACGACCAACTGGTGCAGTTAGCCACCACGCCTCAAGCCAGAAAGAAGTGGCCTATGCTACCTGACAATATTGAAGCTCGCTTACTGACAAAGACGATAAAAGGTAAGTCGGTTTCCATTTTGACCTCATTAACAGACCCCTTGCGTTATCCGGGGGCAGAGATAGCGGATTTATATGCCCATCGATGGGAGATAGAAGTGGGCTATCGGGAGATGAAGCAGCATCTTCTGGAGAGTCGCTTTACGTTGCGTAGTCAATTGCCAGAGTTGGTTATCCAAGAATTGTGGGGGGTACTATTGGCCTATAACCTCATCAGATACAAGATGATGTTGATGGCTAAGAGCTTACCGTCGTTACATCCGAACCAATTAAGCTTTAGAGATGCATCGAGTTATATCATTTTTAAACTGACTCAACTGTCATCTCAAACGCCTGGAAATGTCCCGAGAGAGGTCTTGGACATAGTGCGTAATGCGAGGCAGTTCAAGCTTGATGGGAAACGGGATAGAGCCTATCCACGTGCGTTAAAAATGAGTAAAAACAAGTATCCCATTAAGCCTAAGAAAAATGCCGTTCACACTAAGTGAACGGCATTACGCCAATTGGCGCGTTTTTGTTTGGCTCGAATCCGAGGGATAGCTTCTATTTGGCCTGCTTGGCTGTCAGTGCGGCCTTGACCTGTTCCACCGCGGTACCACCGAGAATATTGCGCTTCGCCAAGCAGGAGTCTATACCCAGATGCGGATAAACATCCTCCGTTATGATGTCGGCATAGCTTTGCAAGACTTCAAGTGGCAAGGCTTCCAGCGGCTTACCCTCGGCAATGGCATGCAGCACCACTTCACCCACAACGTGATGCGCCTGCCTGAAGGGCATGCCTTTACCCACCAGATAGTCCGCTAACTCAGTGGCATTGGCGTATCCCTGTTGAGCTGCGGCCAACGCATTGGTTCGGTTAACCTTGACACCTTCAAGCACCAGAGCCGCCATTTTCAAGCACAGGCTCCAGCTGTCCATCACATCGAATAAGCCTTCCTTGTCTTCCTGCATATCCTTGTTGTAGGCGAGTGGCAGCGCCTTCATGGTGGTGAGGATCCCCATCAAGCTGCCGTATACCCTGCCAGCTTTACCGCGGATAAGCTCAAGCGCATCGGGGTTCTTCTTCTGCGGCATCAAGGAAGAGCCTGAGGTGACATTGTCGGCCAGCTCGATAAAGTTGGCTTCGCCGGAATTGAAGAAGATCATATCTTCGGCCATACGACTTAAGTGCATCATGCTGATAGAGGCATCGCTGCAGAGCTCTATGACATGGTCACGATCAGACACGCTGTCCAGGCTGTTGAGGGTAGCAGAGGCAAAGCCCAGGCTGGCCGCCAGCGCCTGACGGTCGATGGCATAAGCTGTACCCGCCAAGGCGCCACAACCCAGAGGGCAGGTGTTGAGGCGATTCAGTGCATCCTGCAAGCGGCTAATATCCCGCTCAAACATTTCCACATAAGCCAAAGCCCAATGGCCAAAGGTCACGGGTTGCGCCCGCTGCAGATGGGTATATCCCGGCATCACGGCATCCAACTCACGCTCGGCCAAGGCCAGCAGCCCCTGTTTGACTTCAATCAACAGACTCTGCAGGTGTGCGCCTTCCTGTTTGCACCACAGCTTGAGATCGGTCGCCACCTGGTCATTGCGCGAACGGCCGGTGTGCAGCTTCTTACCCAAGTCACCCACCTTGGCGATCAGCTGTGATTCCACAAAACTGTGAATATCTTCGGCGCCGGAAGCGATGATCTGCTCCGGCGTATCTTTAACTTCTGCAAGCAACTCAGCCAGCGCCTGAGTCAGGGTCTGGCATTCCTCCTGGGTTAACACGCCGGCCTGGGTTATCGCCTCAGCCCAGGCGACTGAGCCCTGGATATCCTGCTCCAGTAAACGGAAATCCACCGGCAGGGAATCGTTGAAGAGCTTGAAAAGTTCGCTGCTTTGGCCGCTGAATCTGCCACCCCATAAAGCCATGATAAGGTCCTCTTTCTCGGGCATAAAAACTAAGGGGCGCCAATGCGCCCCTAATATACTGACGCTTACTTGCTGTTGAGCGCGCGGATACGGCTCGCCAATGAGTAAAGACGGATAAAGCCTTCGGCGTGTTTCTGATCGTAAACCGTGTCTTCACCGAAGGTGGCAAACGCCTCGGAATACAGGCTGTTGGGAGAACGTTTCTTCACGGCAACCGCCTGGCCCTTGAAGAGTTTGATCACCACTTCGCCGTTAATGTCCTGGGCCAGTGCCTCGGATGCCGCTAACAGCGAGTTGCACAGAGGTGTAAACCAACGGCCATCATAGACCAGATGTGCCATCTGAGCGGCGACCTGTTCCCGCCAGTTACGGCTGGTCTTGTCGAGCACCAACTCCTCAACCGCTCTCAGAGCAGCAAACATGACAGTGCCGCCCGGTGTTTCATAACAGCCACGGGACTTCATCCCCACCAGCCGGTTTTCAGTGATATCGATACGGCCAACACCGTGCGCGGCAGCAATCTGGTTCAGCTTCATCAGCGCCGCATAGGGGCTCAGGGCTTCACCGTTGACTTCAGTCACCCGGCAGTTTTCCACTTTCAGGCTGACATACTCAGGCTCATCTGGCGCATCCAGCGGATCGACTGTCATGGTCCACACCTCTTTGCTGGGCTCATTCCAGGGATCTTCCAGTTCCCCACCTTCGTGGGAGATATGCCAGGCGTTGGCGTCGCGGCTATAGATCTTGGTGGCCGAAGCCGAGGTCTTGATGTTGCGCTCGGCCAGGTAAGCCAGCAGATCTTCACGGCTCTCCATGGTCCACTCACGCCAAGGGGCAATCACTTTCAGATCCGGCGCCAGTGCGGCAAAACAGCCTTCGAAACGCACCTGATCATTACCCTTGCCGGTACAACCATGACACAGGGCGTCGGCGCCGACCTTACGGGCCACTTCCACCTGAGCCTTGGCGATGATGGGTCTGGCCATGGAGGTGCCCAACAGATAGGTTCCCTCGTAGATGGCACCGGTTGCTATGGTGGGATAGATGTAGTCTTTAACAAACTCTTCTTTCAAATCAACAATATGACATTCACTGGCGCCGGAAGCCAACGCCTTTTCTGTCAAACCTTCGAGTTCGGCTTCCCCTTGTCCAACATCGGCACAAAAGGCAACGATCTCACAGTTGTTATAGTTCTCTTTCAGCCAGGGAATAATGGCCGAGGTATCCAGGCCGCCGGAGTAGGCCAGAACAACTTTTTTCACATCTGTGTTTTTCTGTGCAATAGACATCTTAATTTTCCTAGATTCAACTGGCCCTTGGCCATCAGCTCAAAAGTGTTACCAGAACGGCATTCTGCGCGTGCATGCGGTTTTCTGCCTGTTGCAGGATCAGAGAACCTTTGCCATCCATCACCTCATCTGTCACTTCTACCCCTCTGTGAGCGGGTAAACAATGCATAAAATACTTCACCTTATGCTGATCCATCAGCGGCTGATTGATCTGATAAGGATTAAATTTTGTTTCAATATCAGAAAGTTCTGTTTGATCGCCCATGGAAATCCAAGTATCAGTGTAGACGGCATCCTGACCTTCCAGGGCGGCGATGTCCGAAGTCAATACCAGGCTGCCTCCATTCTCTGCCGCCAGTTGCTGTACTTCATTGACAATCAGACCATCGGGGAAATGCCCTTCGGGGCAGATAACCGTCATGCTGGCACCCAGAATAGCAGCGCCTATCATCAATGAATGGGTCACGTTGTTGCCATCACCCACATAGGCCAATTTCACCTTGCTCAAGTCACCGAGCTGCTCTGACAGGGTCAGAAAATCCGCCAGGGCCTGACAAGGGTGGTACAAGTCCGACAGCGCATTGATCACAGGTACAGTGCCGAACTCGGCCAGGCCTTCTATGGTCTTGTGGCTGAAAGTCCGTGCCACTATGGCGTCGGCCCAGCAGGAAAGGTTACCGGCGAAATCGGCAACAGATTCGCGCTTGCCCAAAGCACCATTTTGTTGATCCAAATAAAGACAGTGACCACCCAGCTTATGGATACCGATATCGAAACTGACCCTGGTACGCAGGGAAGGTTTTTCAAACAGCATCACTACGCTCTTGCCCGCAAGCGCGTGTCGGTAGTCTGCCGGATTGGCCTTGATCTTCTTGGCCAAGTCCAACAACGCCAGCAACTGGGATTGGGTGAGTTCTTTAATGGTCAACAGGTGCTTCATACTGCCTTCTCCTATGGTTTTATTTGCGTACCCACGGCTTCGCCCTGAGCCAATGCAGCCAGTTGCGCCGCATCTCTCCAGGAAGCAACCTGTACCGGCTGCCCCATGAGTTCTGCGACTTCCAACGCCGCCTCTACTTTGACTTTCATACCTTTCTCTATCACGCCCAATTTCACCAGGTCGTCGATTTCGCTACGATTAAGACTGGCGATCAACTGCCCCTTACCGTCCAATACTCCGGAAACATCGGAGAGCAGCACCAGCTTGCCCTGCACCAGCTTGGCCAGCACTGTGGCAGCCTGATCGGCATTGACGTTAAGCAGTTGCCCTTCGCTGGATACTGCAATGGAGCTGACAATGGGCATCCAACCCTGAGACAGGACGAAATTGATATAGCTGCCGTCTTTGGGGGAAACTTCACCCACCAGCCCCAAACGTTCATCTTTAATTACCGCATCGACCAAGTTGGCATCCGCCAGACTCATGCCAACGCTGGCGACACCAGCCTTGATGGCCGCCGCCTGCAGTATCTTGTTGGACATACCGGCCAGGGCGCCGGCGATGATCGGCATCTGCTCCGGCGGGGTGACCCGCAAGCCATCGAGCTTCACCGTATCCATGCCATTGGCCTTGAGCTGTTCATCCACCAGATAACCGCCACCATGAACCAGAACCACCTTCTGTCCCTGGGCCAGCATTTTCGCCGCCGTATCCATCAGCCTGGCCATTCCCATCTCACACTGCATCAGTGCGCCGCCAACTTTCAGAACCAACACCTTGTCTTTCGTGCTCATAGTGACAACTCTCTCTAACCGTTCCGGGAATCATTAGTATTTAAAGTGAATCTTTATGCATTGCAGCGCCTGACTGGCAGCGCCCTTCATCAGGTTGTCTATGGCACTGGCCACCACCAGATAATGGTTCTGTTCATCAAACTTCCACCCCAGATGACAATTGCCTGTGTGTACCACGTCATCCACCTTGGGAAATTGGTTCTGTTTTACGCTGACAATGCTCGAGCCATGGTAGATGCTGTAAGCCTCGGCAACGTCCTCAGTCCTGGTACCCGGCTTGAGCTGCAGCGTAATGGTGGCGAGAATGCCGCGTTTGAAGTTGCCAAGGTGCGGAGTAAAAATCACTTCCTGCCCCAGTTGGCTGGCGATTTCGGGCTGATGCCTGTGACCAAGCACACCGTAGGGCGTTAAACTCACTTCACAGAAACTGGTGTGCAGCTGCGCCTTGCGCCCGGCTCCGGTCACACCGCTAACGGCATTAATAACGGGGAAGGCATCTGTCATCAGTGACTTGAGCGGCTTAAGCGCCAACAGAGATGCCGTGGGATAACAACCGGGAACCGCAATCATCTTGCTGTTGGCAATGGCCTCAGCATTCCACTCGGCCAGGCCATAAACCGCCTGTGCCAATACTTCGGCTTGGTCATGCTCAAAGCCATACCACTTGGGGTAGTTTGCAGCATCGCTGAAACGATAAGCACCGCTCAAATCAAATACCGCCAGCCCCTGGGCATAAAACCAAGCTGCCAATTCCAGGCTTACCGAATGTTCGGTCGCCAGCGCCACGGCGTCGGCCTGTGCCACTATCTGCTGTTTGGCCTCTGGCGTTAACGGCTGCAACACTGCAGAGATATGTTGATATACAGGATAAAGCTCGGCCAGGCTTTTGCCCTTATCCAGACTATTTTCAGAGACATACAACCCTTGAATGCTTAACTCTGGCTCAGTTTGGATCAGGGCGGTTAACTGGGCACCTGTATATCCACTGGCCCCTATGATGGCGATATTTTTCATGGTTTCTAATTCTTCAAGCTAATCAAAAAAGGAAGGGCACAACGAAAGCCCGTGGCTCAGCGCCTAATGACAAGTTTATCGTCGCAGGGAGTTATTGCAGTTTTTGGTCTGAATCAAGCTCAAGGTCGAACTCAACATACTTAGTCTCACTGAATTTAGTCACCATGAAAGATGACACTGGCTTTAGCTGTTTGCTAGACTAACACAGCAATTTATTTATGCAATATATATGAATAGTTATTTTTAATGTTTTGCGGAATAGTCATGAAAAAACTGCCGGAACTCACAGAAAGCTTCAGTGCGCTTATCGCCTCGCCCTCCATCAGTGCCTTGGAGCCCGAGCAAGATCAATCCAATGCTGCCGTTATCGACTTGCTGGCCAACTGGTTTGCCGATTTGGGGTTGGAGTGCCGCCGCCAGCCGGTGTCCGGCAGTCGCAACAAACATAACCTGCTGGCCAACCTGGGCACTGGCCAAGGTGGCCTACTGCTGGCCGGGCACACAGACACAGTACCGTTCGATGAAGGCCGTTGGCAGCATGATCCCTTTCGGCTAACCGAAAAAGATAACCTTTGGTATGGCTTGGGAACTTGTGACATGAAGGGTTTCTTTGCCTTGATATTGGAGGCCTTGAAACAACTGCCGCTGACACAAATGAAGCGACCTCTCTATATTCTCGCCAGTGCCGATGAAGAAACCACAATGAATGGGGCCAAGGCCTTTGCCGCCAACGCTGCAATCAAGCCTGAATTTGCCATCATAGGCGAACCCACCAGCCTACGGCCGGTTTATATGCATAAAGGGCACATGGCTCAAGGCATTCGGGTAACGGGCCGCAGCGGCCACTCGTCAGATCCGGCCAAGGGACTCAATGCCATAGAAGTGATGCATCTGATCATAGGCCGACTACTTAAACTCAAGCAGCATTTGAGCGAACACTATCGCGAAGATGCCTTCAGTGTGCCTTACCCAACCATGAACTTTGGCCATGTCCACGGCGGCGATGCAGCCAACCGTATCTGTGGTTGCTGTGATCTGCATCTGGATATTCGCCCGCTTCCCGGTTTGGCTTTGACCGATCTGCAACTCATGCTGCAGCAGTATTTACAGCCGGTCTGCGAACAATTCCCAGGGTCAGTTTCCATCAGCGAACTCTATCCCGGCTCGGAGCCGTTTGCCGATGATAGAGACTCTCCCTGGAGCCAACTGGTCGCCAGCCTGGCGGGACAGGCACCTCAAGTGGTGAACTATGCCACCGAGGCGCCTTATATTCGGCAACTGGGGTGCCACACTCTGGTATTGGGACCCGGCAGCATAGAGCAGGCTCATCAACCGGATGAATATTTGGATACGGCGCAGATCAAACCTACGATAAACTTGCTGAAACAGCTTATTTATCATGCCTGTATAAAATAATGATCCAGCCCACAGCCACTGGAAACAACGTGAGGCAAATACCTCAGCGTATTGACCACAGGGCACAGTGCTGGTTATTGTGCTCTACTCAAGTCCGCCCGAAACGACGACTCTTTCTCACTATTCTTTGGAGCAATCAACACGATGGCAGATATGTATGCATCCTTAAGATCCAACGTCAGTATGCTTGGGCAGATCCTCGGCGACACCATGCGATCCGATCTGGGGGAGCCATTTCTCGATAAGGTGGAGCAGATCCGTCAACTGGCCAAGAGTTCCCGTCAGGGTGATGAAAGCGCCCGTCAGCAGATGTTGGAACTGCTGACGGCCTTGCCCGATGACGAACTGGTGCCGGTCACCAAAGCCTTTAACCAATTTCTCAACCTGGCGAATATCGCCGAGCAGTTTCATACCATCAGCCGCAACTGTGATGAACTGGTGTGTGTACCGGATCCCGTGGAGCAACTGCTCGGACGTATGCTGAACGGCCCGATAGATCAGAAGCAGATGCTGTCCTGTCTGAGGGAGATGAACATAGATCTGGTACTGACGGCACACCCGACCGAGATATCCCGCCGCACCCTGATCCAGAAGTACTCATCTGTGGTCGATTGTCTGACGGCTCTGGAAAACGATCAGCTCAGCGAGCGCGAGTTTAAGCAGATCAATTTGCGACTGCGGCAGCTGATCGCCCAGATTTGGCATACCAATGAGATCCGCCGCGAACGCCCGACGCCGGTAGATGAAGCCCGCTGGGGTTTGGCGACTATCGAAACCTCACTGTGGCAGGCGATTCCCGACTTTTTACGCCAGCTCAACGACCAGGTAGAAGAGCGCACCGGCAGCCAGCTACCGATTGATATCGCTCCGGTGCGATTCTCCAGCTGGATGGGTGGCGACCGTGACGGCAACCCCTTTGTTACCGCCAAGGTCACTCAGGAAGTATTGGATCGTAACCGCCATGCCGCCGCCAGACTCTATCTCAAAGATATCGTCTCTCTGGTTGGCGAATTGTCCATGGAAGAAGCCAACGAGGAGTTGAGCCAGTATACCAACGGCAGCTGTGAACCTTATCGTGACGTGCTCAGAGATCTGCGCCAAAAGCTGCGCAACACCATAGACTATCTCAATGCCCGCCTCGAAGGTCATCAGCCCGAAATCGATAGCCATAGCATCATCTGGCACCAGGACGACCTGAAAAAGCCGCTGCTGATGCTGTATCAAAGCCTGTGCGATTGCGGCATGAGCCTGATAGCCAATGGCTTGCTGCTGGATATGTTGCGTCGCTTGGCTTGCTTCGGCATTCATATGCTGAGGTTGGATATCCGCCAGGATGCAGAGCGCCATGCCAATGCCATTGCCGAGCTTACCCGCTACCTAGGAATGGGTGACTTCAACCATTGGGATGAGACAGAAAAGCAGGCATTCCTGCTCAGGGAACTGGCTAATCGCAGACCATTGATCCCGGTAAACTGGCAGCCATCAGACGAGGTGGCCGAGGTACTGGCAACCTGCCGCTTGATAGCCACTCAGCCTCAACAAGCGCTGGGCTCCTATGTGATATCCATGGCCAGCCAACCATCCGACGTGCTGGCGGTACTCTTGCTGCTCAAGGAAACCGGCTGTCACTATCCCATGCGGGTAGTGCCGCTGTTTGAGACCCTGGATGACCTCAACAATGCCGCCGATTGTATCTCTGCCCTGCTCGATATCGATTGGTATCTGGGTTACACCAAAGGCATGCAGGAAGTGATGATTGGCTATTCGGATTCGGCCAAGGATGCCGGAGTCATGGCCGCAGCCTGGGCACAATACCGGGCTCAGGAGCAACTGGTTGCGGTATGTAAGAAGGCCGGCGTCAAACTGACCCTATTCCACGGCCGTGGCGGTACTATCGGCCGTGGCGGCGGCCCGGCTCACCAGGCGATTCTGTCACAGCCTCCGGGCTCAGTTGACGGACGGATCCGGGTGACAGAGCAGGGAGAGATGATCCGCTTCAAGTTCGGTCTCCCCAAGTTGGCGGTGCAGTCACTGGCGCTTTACACATCGGCGGTGATGGAAGCCACTTTACTTCCACCTCCTGAGCCCAAACAGGAGTGGCGGCAATGCATGCAGCGACTGGCCGATGAGTCTGTACTGGCCTACCGCAGCATAGTCAGGGAAGAAGCTGACTTTGTTGCCTATTTCAGAGCAGCAACGCCTGAAGTAGAGCTGGGTAAACTGCCACTCGGCAGCCGACCGGCCAAACGCCGGGTGGATGGCGGTATCGAAAGCCTGCGCGCCATTCCCTGGATATTCGCCTGGTCACAGAACCGTTTGATGCTGCCGGCCTGGCTCGGTGCCGGTGAGGCTCTTGAAGCCGCGACCAAGCGAGGAGAGCTTTCTCTGCTACAGGAAATGGAACGCCAGTGGCCCTTCTTCAACACCCGTATCTCCATGCTGGAAATGGTGTATGCCAAGGCAGAACCCAACCTCGCCCGCTATTACGACACCTGCCTGGTGCCTGAAGATCTGCGTCATTTGGGCGAGGCCCTCAGGGGGAGGCTGCAACAGGGGATCCAGGCGGTACTCGAACTGACCCGCTCTGACAGCCTGATGTCGCATACTCCCTGGAACCGTGAGTCGGTGCGGCTTCGCAACCCCTATATCGACCCGCTCAACTTCCTGCAGGCCGAGCTGTTGGCCCGAAGTCGCAAGGAACAGGAAACCTCGGAACAATTGCAACTGGCGCTGATGCTGACCATAGCCGGTGTCGCGGCGGGCATGAGGAATACAGGATGAGGCTGCCCCTACTGCTGTCTCTGTGGTTGATGCTGATGTTGGGTGGCTGTGTCAGCCAATACAGCATCAGCGAAGGACAGCTGGAATCCTATCTGAATAAAGAGCTGCAGCTGGATAAGCAAGACACCCAGGGGCCACTGGCAACAGAGATCCAGTTAAATCGGGTAACAGTCAAATTGGGACACAAACCGGATACCATGGCGGTGAAAGCCACCTCTGAGCTGATACTCAGAACGCCGCTGTTTCCCCTGCGTGCCAGCCTGACGACAGAGTTTGAGGCCAAGCCTTGGTATGACAACCAAACCCATGGCGTCTATCTCCGTGGTCTGGAGTTGACCTCTGTCGAGTCCAATCCCAAGGATATTCAGCGGGCTTTACAAGGTATTGCCCCACAGTTGATGGACTTTATCCGCAACTTCCTCGAAAGTCAGCCGGTTTATGTTCTGGACACCCAGGACAGCAACCAAGCGAGACTGGCCGATATGACCAAGAGCCTTCAGGTTAAACCAGGCAAGCTGGTGCTGGAGTTTAAATAAATCAATATTCAGAGCACAAAAAAGACGCGGCCTTGGCTGCGTCTTTTTATTTAACCTATTGCTGCCTTTGACTATTTGGCAAATCGACCAATAGAGGAGTAGTCAACAATAACCGCCTCGCCCAGCAACTCGCGGCGCAGCATGTCATAGGCTACTGCGCTGCTGAGGCTGCGAACCAGCTCTCGAGAACGTCTTGGCAGCTGAATCACCTGGCTGTAACAACCTCCTTTGGTTGCCAAGGCTATGGCGACAGTACCGACAGGCTTCTCCTCTGTGCCACCATCAGGACCGGCAATACCACTGGTGGCCAGAGCATAGTCGCTATCCAGTATCGCCCTGGCCCCCATCGCCATCTCCTCAACGGTGGCAATCGACACAGCGCCATGGTCATCCAGAGTTGAAGGTTGTACCCCAAGAATACGCACCTTGCTCTCATTGCTGTAGGTCACCAACCCCTGATGCAAATAGGAAGAACTGCCAGGGAAAGCCACCAATTGGCTGGTCAACATACCTCCTGTACAGGACTCGGCCAGGCTAAGACTAAGGCCGGAATTCAACAACCTATGATGGATCTCTTCCGCCAGTGTCGCGCGATTTTCAGCAACAACCGCAGTGCCCAAAACCTGTCGCACATGATTGGTTACTCGGGGCAACAGTGCAATGGCCTTATCACCGCGGGCAAACAACTTGATCTCTATATGTGGCATAGAGGAGCGATAACCTACGGTGATCCCTGCTGGCAACTCCAATGCTTCCAGCTTATCGGCCAGCGTCGATTCGCCATGGCCCAGGGTCAACAGCTTATTCAATGCGACTTTTGCATCCAGGCCGAACTCCTGTTTGATAAAGGGCAGAAACTGCTCCTGAACCATATGTTTCAGCTCAAATGGCACCCCTGGAGTGAAATAGAGCCAGGCACGATTGAGTTTGACTCTAAAGCCACAGGCCGTGCCAACCGGATTATCCACCATGACGGCAGACTCAGGCAGTAAAGCCTGTTTCAGATTACTGGCCGGCATCTCTCTGTTGTTACGGCTGAACCAGGCCTCCATCTTGGCACGCCATTCGGCGTTCTCAACCAGAGGCTCACCCTTAGCCTTGGCCATAGCTTCGGCCGAGAGATCGTCGCTGGTTGGCCCCAAACCACCATTAACCAGAATGATATCGGCATGGAGACTACGCTCCTGAAATACGGCTATCAGATCTTCGAGTCTATCCCCCACTGTGACCCTGCGCTGCACCTCAATCCCATGCTCCATCATCACATTGGCAAACCAGGCGGCATTGGTATCTACTATCTGACCGGACAACACTTCCTCTCCGGTACAAATCATCTCTAACTTCATTCAAAGATCCCTTTGGCAAAAACTGCATATACGTTAAGTAACAGCTGGATGAATAGCAAGCACGGCTTGGAAGACACAAGAAAGGGAGAAACAGGGAGAGTGGAAAACCAGCATGACACGCAGTTTAGAGAGTTGTACGCACGTTAGTTTGCAGGGGCAGAAGTCGATTTGTCGCGGGGTAAAGTTCAACGCAGTTCTGGATAAAAACGAAAAAAGCCTCATCTTTCGATGAGGCTTTCTCTTTAAGTTGGCGGAGCGGACGGGACTCGAACCCGCGACCCCCGGCGTGACAGGCCGGTATTCTAACCAACTGAACTACCGCTCCTTTAGTATCACGCCTTGGCGCACTACTAAAATTAGGCGTCTGGCGATGACCTACTCTCACATGGGGAGACCCCACACTACCATCGGCGCGATTGCGTTTCACTTCTGAGTTCGGGATGGGATCAGGTGGGACCACAATGCTATTGTCACCAGACATAAAATTGTATGGAACAAATTTTAAACGCGCTTCAGCGCGGCCCGCTAGGGTCAAATACAAGGATGTATTTGATAAATTCATTCCTAAATTCAGAAAGCTGTTGCTTTGAAATATGGTGGTCGCTACTGGGATCGAACCAGTGACCCCCTCCTTGTAAGGGAGGTGCTCTCCCGGCTGAGCTAAGCGACCGGTATTCTTGGCTGTGCTCTTTTCAGAGCCTGAGTTCAAACTTCAATCAAGTATCGACTTCTTCAAGTCCGTAAAACCCATCTGGGTTGTATGGTTAAGCCTCTCGAGTCATTAGTACAGGTTAGCTCAACGCCTCGCAACGCTTACACACCCTGCCTATCAACGTCCTGGTCTCGAACGGCTCTTCAGAGGGCTCCAGGCCCTAGGGATGACTCATCTTGGGGCTCGCTTCCCGCTTAGATGCTTTCAGCGGTTATCGATTCCGAACGTAGCTACCGGGCAATGCCATTGGCATGACAACCCGAACACCAGCGGTTCGTCCACTCCGGTCCTCTCGTACTAGGAGCAGCTCCCCTCAATCATCCAACGCCCACGGCAGATAGGGACCGAACTGTCTCACGACGTTCTGAACCCAGCTCGCGTACCACTTTAAATGGCGAACAGCCATACCCTTGGGACCGACTTCAGCCCCAGGATGTGATGAGCCGACATCGAGGTGCCAAACACCGCCGTCGATATGAACTCTTGGGCGGTATCAGCCTGTTATCCCCGGAGTACCTTTTATCCGTTGAGCGATGGCCCTTCCATTCAGAACCACCGGATCACTATGACCTGCTTTCGCACCTGCTCGACGTGTCTGTCTCGCAGTTAAGCTGGCTTATGCCATTACACTAACCGTACGATGTCCGACCGTACTTAGCCAACCTTCGTGCTCCTCCGTTACTCTTTGGGAGGAGACCGCCCCAGTCAAACTACCCACCAGGCACTGTCCCTAACCCCGATTAGGGGCCCAGGTTAGAACATCAACACTACAAGGGTGGTATTTCAAGGTTGACTCCAACAAGACTGGCGTCTCATCTTCATAGTCTCCCACCTATCCTACACATGTAGGGTCAATGTTCAGTGCCAAGCTATAGTAAAGGTTCACGGGGTCTTTCCGTCTAGCCGCGGGTATACGGCATCTTCACCGCAATTTCAACTTCACTGAGTCTCGGCTGGAGACAGCGTGGCCATCATTACGCCATTCGTGCAGGTCGGAACTTACCCGACAAGGAATTTCGCTACCTTAGGACCGTTATAGTTACGGCCGCCGTTTACCGGGGCTTCGATCATGAGCTTCTCCGAAGATAACCCAATCAATTAACCTTCCGGCACCGGGCAGGCGTCACACCGTATACGTCATCTTGCGATTTTGCACAGTGCTGTGTTTTTGATAAACAGTTGCAGCCACCTGGTATCTGCGACTCCCGTCAGCTCAGAGAGCAAGTCTCATCACCAACAGGAGCGTACCTTCTCCCGAAGTTACGGTACCATTTTGCCTAGTTCCTTCAGCCGAGTTCTCTCAAGCGCCTTGGTATTCTCTACCCGACCACCTGTGTCGGTTTGGGGTACGATTCCTGCTAACCTGAAGCTTAGAAGATTTTCCTGGAAGCATGGCATCAACCACTTCATCCCCTTAGGGACTCGTCGTCAGCTCTCAGTGTATGTGTGCCCGGATTTGCCTAAGCACACCACCTACTACCTTAAACGCGGACTACCAACGCCGCGCCGGCCTAGCCTTCTCCGTCTCTCCATCGCAGTTAGCAGAAGTACGGGAATATTAACCCGTTTCCCATCGACTACGCCTTTCAGCCTCGCCTTAGGGGTCGACTCACCCTGCCCCGATTAACGTTGGACAGGAACCCTTGGTCTTTCGGCGAGGGGGTTTTTCACCCCCTTTATCGTTACTCATGTCAGCATTCGCACTTCTGATACCTCCAGCGTGGGTTACCCCTTCGCCTTCAACGGCTTACAGAACGCTCCTCTACCGCACTGATGCAAGCATCAGTACCCGTAGCTTCGGTGAATTGCTTAGCCCCGTTACATCTTCCGCGCAGGCCGACTCGACTAGTGAGCTATTACGCTTTCTTTAAATGATGGCTGCTTCTAAGCCAACATCCTAGCTGTCTAAGCCTTCCCACATCGTTTCCCACTTAGCAATTACTTTGGGACCTTAGCTGACGGTCTGGGTTGTTTCCCTTTTGACGACGGACGTTAGCACCCGCCGTCTGTCTCCCGGATAGCACTCTTTGGTATTCGGAGTTTGCAAAGGGTTGGTAAGTCGGGATGACCCCCTAGCCTTAACAGTGCTCTACCCCCAAAGGTGTTCGTCCGAGGCGCTACCTAAATAGCTTTCGAGGAGAACCAGATATCTCCCGGTTTGATTGGCCTTTCACCCCCAGCCACAAGTCATCCGCTAATTTTTCAACATTAGTCGGTTCGGTCCTCCAGTTGATGTTACTCAACCTTCAACCTGCCCATGGCTAGATCACCGGGTTTCGGGTCTACACCTAGCAACTCAACGCGCAGTTAACACTCGGTTTCCCTACGGCTCCGCTATTCGCTTAACCTCGCTACTAAATGTAAGTCGCTGACCCATTATACAAAAGGTACGCAGTCACGGTCTCAAGAACCGCTTCCACTGCTTGTACGTATACGGTTTCAGGTTCTATTTCACTCCCCTCACAGGGGTTCTTTTCGCCTTTCCCTCACGGTACTGGTTCACTATCGGTCAGTCAGGAGTATTTAGCCTTGGAGGATGGTCCCCCCATATTCAGACAACATATCACGTGTGCCGCCTTACTCGATTTCATCTCTGGTTAGTTTACGTGTACGGGGCTATCACCCTGTGCCGCTGTGCTTTCCAACACATTCCACTAACACCCCAAAGACTTAAGGGCTAATCCCCGTTCGCTCGCCGCTACTTGGGGAATCTCGGTTGATTTCTTTTCCTAAGGGTACTTAGATGTTTCAGTTCCCCTCGTTCGCCTCACTAAGCTATGTATTCACTTAGTGATGACAGCTTATGCTGCCGGGTTTCCCCATTCGGACATCGCTGGCTCAAATGCTTGTTACTAGCTCACCAACGCTTTTCGCAAGTTACTACGTCCTTCATCGCCTCTGACTGCCAAGGCATCCACCGTATACGCTTGGTCGCTTAACCATACAACCCGGATGAGTTTTCATCTCGCTTGTCAGTACTCATGTTGTCGTTATTGTGCTTTTCATTCGTCAGTCATGTAGCGCTGCTACACTCCATCCTCACTCAAATCACCGCTTAGACACCATGTCGCCTGACTGCGCTACCTTATCGGTAACATAGCGGAAAACACGGGTTGTATTGCAACCAGCTTAGGTTTACTTGTCTCACTTCCGGGTTAAGGAAGTGGACTCGCCTTGAAGAATTTCCAAAACACTTGATTGAAGTGTTTGAGAACTCAATTTGTATGCATCAATTCCAACTCCTAAGAGTGGTCTTGATGTCTACTATCAGCTTTCCAAATTGTTAAAGAACTCATTGACCTACCAGGGTCAACGGCCTGCTCTATGAACAAGCAATCTGTGTGAACACTCAAAAGCACCAATTATCGCTTAGGTAAGGAGGTGATCCAGCCCCAGGTTCCCCTAGGGCTACCTTGTTACGACTTCACCCCAGTCATGAACCACACCGTGGTAAACGCCCTCCCGAAGGTTAAGCTATCTACTTCTGGTGCAGCCCACTCCCATGGTGTGACGGGCGGTGTGTACAAGGCCCGGGAACGTATTCACCGTGGCATTCTGATCCACGATTACTAGCGATTCCGACTTCATGGAGTCGAGTTGCAGACTCCAATCCGGACTACGACCAGCTTTATGGGATTAGCTCCACCTCGCGGCTTCGCAACCCTCTGTACTGACCATTGTAGCACGTGTGTAGCCCTACTCGTAAGGGCCATGATGACTTGACGTCGTCCCCACCTTCCTCCGGTTTATCACCGGCAGTCTCCCTAAAGTTCCCGGCATTACCCGCTGGCAAGTAAGGATAGGGGTTGCGCTCGTTGCGGGACTTAACCCAACATTTCACAACACGAGCTGACGACAGCCATGCAGCACCTGTCTCACAGTTCCCGAAGGCACTGAGGTATCTCTACCAGATTCTGTGGATGTCAAGAGTAGGTAAGGTTCTTCGCGTTGCATCGAATTAAACCACATGCTCCACCGCTTGTGCGGGCCCCCGTCAATTCATTTGAGTTTTAACCTTGCGGCCGTACTCCCCAGGCGGTCTACTTAATGCGTTAGCTTGAGAGCCCAGTGTTCAAGACACCAAACTCCGAGTAGACATCGTTTACGGCGTGGACTACCAGGGTATCTAATCCTGTTTGCTCCCCACGCTTTCGTGCCTGAGCGTCAGTCTTTGTCCAGGGGGCCGCCTTCGCCACCGGTATTCCTCCAGATCTCTACGCATTTCACCGCTACACCTGGAATTCTACCCCCCTCTACAAGACTCTAGTTTGCCAGTTCGAAATGCGGTTCCCAGGTTGAGCCCGGGGCTTTCACATCTCGCTTAACAAACCGCCTGCGCACGCTTTACGCCCAGTAATTCCGATTAACGCTCGCACCCTCCGTATTACCGCGGCTGCTGGCACGGAGTTAGCCGGTGCTTCTTCTGCGAGTAACGTCACAGATGTAAGGTATTAACTTACACCCTTTCCTCCTCGCTGAAAGTGCTTTACAACCCGAAGGCCTTCTTCACACACGCGGCATGGCTGCATCAGGGTTTCCCCCATTGTGCAATATTCCCCACTGCTGCCTCCCGTAGGAGTCTGGGCCGTGTCTCAGTCCCAGTGTGGCTGATCATCCTCTCAGACCAGCTAGGGATCGTCGCCTAGGTGAGCCTTTACCTCACCTACTAGCTAATCCCACCTGGGCTTATCCATCAGCGCAAGGCCCGAAGGTCCCCTGCTTTCCCCCGTAGGGCGTATGCGGTATTAGCAGTCGTTTCCAACTGTTATCCCCCACAAATGGGCAAATTCCCAGGCATTACTCACCCGTCCGCCGCTCGTCATCTTCAAAAGCAAGCTTTTGAAATGTTACCGCTCGACTTGCATGTGTTAGGCCTGCCGCCAGCGTTCAATCTGAGCCATGATCAAACTCTTCAATTAAAGTTTTGGTTGAACCCGAAGGTTCTGCTCAATGAATTCTGTTCGTATGAACACTCTTCATCGAGTTAAATCGTTTTGTCGATTTCTCAATGCCTGTGAGTGTCCACACAGATTTGCTTGTTTATCTTGTTAAAGAGCAATCCCTTAGGCGCTGTGGCCATCGGGTCAGGGCTGCGTATTCTACGCTTTCCTGCTGCGGCGTCAAGAGGTAATTACCATCTTTTTTCGCCTGTCGTTGAAAGGACTCGAGAGCCGTTTTTCTTCGACCCTGTCACGTCTTTCGCGTTGCCGCTGTGCCGTGTCAGTGGGAGCGCATTATAGGGAGCCTGAACTTTTGTGCAAGGGCTTTTTATAAGAAAAAAGATCGCTTGCCGATCTTTTAGGCAAAAACGATCTTTTTCTGCAATTATTATGGCTATTTTACGCCCTAATTTACTCAGTTTGCGGCCGACTTGGGTGCATTTTCCTGTTCAATAAAGCCTTTGAGTAAGGCTATCGCCTTTGGGTCACCCCAGTCGACGAAACTACGGACAAAGGCAATCAGCTCCCCTTTACCATTAAGAATAAAGGTCGCCGGGATAGTATCGAGTGGGAATATCTGCCCCAACTGCATTTGTGGGTCGTAGTAACTGCGGAAATTTGCCATCCCCAGGGATTGCAGAAAACTGGCAACTTGCTCCTGGCCACCCTGATCGATGGAAATCGGCAGCAGGGCAAACTCTTTATCACTGAACTGCCCTTCAAGCCGTTCCAGAGCAGGCAACTCTCTGACACAAGGAGGACACCAAGTAGCCCAGATGTTGACCAACACCACTTTTCCCTTGTGTTGACTGAAATCCAATTGGCTACCGGTCTTATCCTGGAAGGGAACCACTTCCAGAGGGAAGCTGTGAGGGAGTACATTGATCTTGTCGACACTGGATTGGATCTGATTGTGATCCTTCGGCTGCATACCGGGATAAGCCTGCGCCCCCAGAGACAGGGACGCCAGCAAGAGTAATGAGTATCTGAGTTTGCTCATTACTTGTCTCGCTTCAATAGCTCATCCAACTGGCGTTGTTCTTCGGCAGACAGTTCGAGCGCTTTACCACCGGTAGTACGCTGTTTGCGGATGAAAATAAAGCCAATCAAACCACCGAACAACAGTAACGCCACAGGGCCCAGCCAAAGGACGTAGGTCTTGGTCTCAAGCCTTGGCTTATAGAGAACGAATTCGCCGTAGCGACTGGTCATGAACTGGACGATTTCATCATCAGCCTTGCCCTCTTCCACCATCTTGTACACTTCAAGACGCAGATCGCGGGCAACCGGTGAGTTGGAATCGATCAGGTTTTGATTCTGACACTGGGGGCAACGCAGCTCATGAGCCAGCGACAATGCCCGCTTCTGCTTATCAGGAGAACTGAACTCGAAGGTATCCACCGGCGTTGCCGCCACCTGAGCGGCATAACCGAGCAGGAGCGCCGCAACAGCAAAGGTTTTCAGCAACAACTTTCTCATGACGCTTTATCCTTAGCGGCCTCGGCCTGCAACTGTTGGATCATGGGATACAAGGTTTCTTTCCAAACCCGCATATCTACCGGCCCGGCATAGCGATAACGAATGACACCGTTGTGATCCACGATGAAACTCTCCGGCGCACCATATACCCCGAGATCCAGACCGAGACGACCGTCCTTGTCATAGATATTCAACGTGTAGGGGTCGCCTTGGCGAGAGAGTTCCCTTACCGCCAGCGCCCGCTCGTCACGGTAGTTGATGCCATAGATGGGCACCAAGTTTTGTCGAGCCAACTGCATCAGGTAGGGATGTTCATACTTACAGGATGGGCACCAAGTCGCCCATACGTTCAGCATAGATACCTTACCTTTAAGATCTTCGTTGGTGATCATCTCTCCCGGCGTTTCCAGTTTCTCCAGCTGGAAGGCAGGCACAGGCTTACCTTCCAACGCAGAATCCAACTGCTGCGGATTCAAGAACAGTCCCTTGTAAAGGAAGAGCCCCATCAAAAGAAACAATATCAGTGGAATAAAAAGTATTAGCTTCTTCATCTTCTTCTTACCTGTTTCAGGCTGTTGCCAGTTTGGCTTTCTTGGCTGCAGCCGCTTCTTCAGCGCGGGCCTTGGCACGATAGCGCTTATCTGAAGCCGCAAAGAAACCACCAACCATCATAAAGATACCGCCAAACCACAACCAACGAACAAAAGGTTTGTAGTTCAGTCGCACTGCAAACTCAGTACGGCTTACAGGGTCGCCCATAGTGACATAGAGATCCCGGAACAGCCCCCAGTCGATACCGGCCTCTGTCATATCCATGGTGCGAACATTGTATTGACGACGATCCGGCTGCAACAGAGCAATCTTTTCGCCATCTTTCAGTATTTCAACCTGCCCTTGCTGTGCCGTGTAGTTAGGGCCAACAACGTTACGGGTTTCCAGATACTTAAAGGTGTAACCGGCCAACTCATGGCTGACGCCTGGGCCCATGCGCACACTCTTCTCAATAGAGTAGTTGGACACCATGGTGGCCCCCACTACAGAGACAGCAATACCCAGGTGGGCGATGATCATCCCCAGTTCACTGCGGCCCATACGCGCCAAACTGACACTGCCGTCTTTCGCTTTAATCACGTTGTAACCGGCACGCAGAGTCGCCAGCACAATCCAGACAGCCGCACCTATACCCAGTGCAACCCAGATGTTGAACTCACCACCGGCAATAAATGGCGCTATCACGCCCAGTACAGCTGAAATGATCGCAGGCACTAACAATTGACGTTTGAGCTCACCCTGCTTGGATTTTTTCCAGCGAATGATGGGGCCAATACCCATAAAGGCGAACAGTACCAGCACGATGGGAACAAATACTGCATTGAAGTATGGTGGGCCAACGGAAATCTTACCCATGCCCAAAGCATCGATCAGCAGCGGGTAAAGGGTACCAAGCAATACGGTACCAGCCGCTACGGTCAGCAATACGTTACAAACCAGCAGCATGGTTTCTTTGGATTTCAGCTCAAAACGGGCAGGGCTGCTCATTTCACTGGCACGGAAAGCAAACAGTGTCAGCGAACCGCCTATGGCCAAGCCAAGCAGCAGTAGAATGAACATACCCCGGCTTGGGTCTGCCGCAAAGGAGTGCACTGAGGTCAGCACACCAGAACGAACGATAAAGGTACCCAATAAGCTCAGGGAGAAGGCAAAGATAGACAGGAGTACTGTCCAGTTACGGAAGGCACCGCGTTTCTCTGTCACTATCAAGGAGTGAACCAGCGCTGTACCGACCAGCCATGGCATAAAGGATGCGTTTTCAACCGGATCCCAGAACCACCAACCGCCCCAGCCGAGCTCGTAATATGCCCACCAGGAGCCCAGTGCGATACCACCAGTGAGGAAAATCCAGGCGGCCAGAGTCCAAGGGCGGCTCCAACGAGCCCAGGCAGAATCGAGTCGACCGCTCATCAGTGCGGCGATGGCGAAAGCAAAGCTGACAGAGAAACCCACATAACCCAGATACAGCATAGGCGGGTGGAAGATCAGACCCACATCCTGCAGCATGGGGTTAAGGTCACGTCCTTCCGCCGGGATCGGGAATAAACGTTCGAATGGACTGGAAGTGAGTAGCATGAACAGGGTAAAGCCTATGGTGATCATCGCCAACACGGCCAATACCCGAGCGGTGAACACCTCTTCCAACCCCTTACTGAAGAAGGCTACAGCTGCGGCCCATACAGAAAGTGAGAAGACCCAGAACAACAGCGAACCTTCATGCCCACCCCAGACTGCTGCAATCTTAAAGAAGATAGGCAATTGAGAATTGGAATGATGGGCCACATAGGCGACTGAGAAGTCATCGGTTGCGAAGCTGTAGCCCAGCGCGATTACCGATAAAAAGATGAATAAAAACATACCGTAACTCAGAGGCCAGGCATAGCGCACTAAGTATTGGTCTTTGCGGGCAACACCGATCAGGGGGACGGTCATCAGCAGTACAGCGAACGCCATCCCTATGATCAATGAGAAATGTCCAAGTTCTGGGATCATGGGTTTTCCTCAGTTTCCAGGTCAATGTCTGCCAAGCTTCTATTCTGGGCAGACGCACAACTACGGGGCACACACCATTACCTTATTAACTTAATCACGGCTTAAAAGCCGTAACGGTCAACAGGTATATATTACGAATTTTTGCTCATTTTAGTATTTGCTTTTGTTCCTGTCTGCCACTTTCCACCAATTATGGGTTGCGGCTCTCATTCTCCGAGAGGCCAATATCAGTAGGGAAAAGGCGGCAAGACTCAAGGCTGTGACAGGCGTTAACTAGAGAAGTTTCATTGAATTTTTTGCTGAAATTTGGAACTGTGAACCAGTGCCCAACTATGACCATTAACCCAGATGGGGGGCTTATATTACTGTTCAATGAATCATCTTTCCGTATAATCTTGCAGTCAGGCCGTGCGGTAACCCCGCTTTGTCACAAACCAACGTGAAATAAACATAATGACCACTTTTTGGATTTTTATTGCGATTGTTGTGTTAGTCAGCCTGGGGCTGATCTGGCTTCCTCACTTCCGGCAACAGAAGCTGCTCAAGGCTGAAGAGTCCGGTGTCCGCAAACAGACCAACCTGGAACTGTTTAATGAACGTCTAGCCATTCTGGAGAAGGAACGCCAGGAAGAACTGCTGGATCAAGACGAATTTGAATCCCTGAAAAAAGAACTGGAAGTCAGCTTACTGCAGGACATCAAACAAGGAGCCGACGAATCACTCGACTCTCAGGCCAAGCCTAAAGGGCTACTCTGGCCAAGTTTGATGTCGGTTGTATTACTGGTTGTTGCCGGCTACTCCTATCAGCAGTTGGGTGCCTATCAAAATATCGATTCGCCTCAACCAGAGAATCCCCATGCAGGTATGAGCACTGAGCAGATCATGATGCAGCGAGTACAGATGATGGAATCAGCTGTGCAACAGGAGCCTGAAAACAGCCAGGCTTGGTTCAGCCTGGGTCACGCCTATATCTCTGCCGGGCAATATGATCAGGCAGTCGCGGCCTTCGATAAAGTGATCGAACTTGTGGGTGTACATGCCGAGCTGCTGGGTCCTAAAGCCACCGCCCTCTACTATAAGGCTGGCCAGCAGATGATCCCTGTGGTTCAGTCGCTGATCGATCAGGCTCTGAAGCTGGATCCACAAGACCCTTCCACTTTACTGCTGGTTGGTATGGATGCTTTCTTTACCGCAGACTACAACAAGGCCATCGGCGCTTGGCAGACTATTCTCGACAGCGATAGAGCCGACGTGGATCGTGCCGCACTGATCAATGCCATTGACAGCGCCAAGATGCGTATGCAGGCAGAAGGTGGTGCCACCATGCCGAATGATGAAGCCCATAAAGGCCTGAAGGCAGCCACAGCCAAGACAGTAACACTGAATGTTTCTATCGCTCCTGAACTGGCAGCCAAGGTCAGTAATACCGATATGCTGTTCATCTTTGCCAGAGCGACGGAAGGCCCCAAAGTTCCACTGGCGGCCACCAAGGTGAGTGCCAAGTCATTACCTGTGACTGTGACTCTGGATGACTCCACCAACATGGGCGGTAACGTCAAACTCAGTGATGCAACCGACGTTGAAGTGATTGCGGTATTATCCAAGCATGGCAGCGTTAAGCCTCAGCCTGGCGATCTGCAAGGTAAGCTGGCCAGCATTAAAGTTGGTGCCAGCGGCGAACTGGTGCTGGATACCGAAATCCAGTAATCCTTGATTAACAGACATAAAAAAACCGGCTGATGCCGGTTTTTTTATGATGATACCTGATTACTTGGACATGAACTCGATAGCGTTCTTGTAATCTTCATCAGTACAATCTGTGCACATGCCACCAGGAGGCATAGCGTTCAAACCAGACTTAACGCTGTTAAGCAGGGTGTCGATACCTTTGGCCAGGCGAGGCTCCCAAGCAGCAGCATCGTGTGCTTTAGGTGCACCGGCAACACCCATGCTATGGCAGACTTGGCAGGCTTTATTGAAAACGGCCTCACCTTCTTGGGCTGACACGTTCGCAGACATAGTCAATGCAGCTACTGCGGTCATTGCTAACAGTTTTTTCATGTTCAATGTTCCTAATGCAAATACTTACAAAGCTCAACGCTGCCCTTGGTTAAAGTAGGCAGACTCATTTTAGCTCGCTAAGAGTACAACAAACTTCAACAAATCTCATCTTTTTGTGATTAAAATCGCAGCTTGTCCTGTAAATAAGGACAAAGGTCGCGAATTCATTAATATATTAGTAACAGATTAAAAAGTTCCCAAAAATTCACTTTTATTGGAAGCATATCAAATTGCTGAAACTTAGTGCGATGCAGTGGTAAACCCCAGCCAGAGCATGTGTTAGTATCTCTTGTGTTTCCTTACCGCTTGTTATAGAGGGCTCAGTGGCAGAACCAAAACCTACATCACTGCTGTCGGCAAGCAGCCTCACTTGTATTCGTGAAGAGCGGATACTGTTCGATGAACTCAGCTTCGATATCAACCCTGGCGATATAGTCCAAATTGAAGGTCCCAACGGCGCAGGTAAAACCAGCCTGCTGCGGATCCTCGCCGGTCTGTCGCGCCCATACGGGGGGGAAGTCCTGTTTCAGGGAGAAGCTATCACTCGTTGCCGCGATGAGTTCAATGAAAACCTGCTTTATCTGGGCCATCTCGCCGGCGTGAAAAGCGAACTCACCGCCGAGGAAAACCTTAACTTCAATTTAAGAATCAGTGGGTATGATGACTTTGATGCACGGGAAATCCTTGCCAAAGTCAACCTGACCGGGTTTGAAGAAGCGCTTGCAGGCCACCTTTCTGCTGGCCAACACAGACGAACCGCACTCGCCAGGCTCTGGCATACCGCCTGTAAAATCTGGATTCTGGATGAACCCTTTACCGCGATCGACAAGAAAGGGGTCGCTGAATTGGAGCAACTCTATATTCGCCATGCCGATGCCGGTGGTTGCGTCATTCTGACGACCCACCAGGATATGGGCATCATTACAGATGAAAGGTTGCGGAAAATCCGCTTGGATTATCGCTTCGTATAAGGCTTAGCAGAGATGAACAGAGGCATTAGTTTTACCAAGGCATTTTTCACCCTGCTGAAACGGGATCTACAGATTGCCGTGCGTCATCGTGGTGATATTTTTAACCCACTGCTGTTTTTTATCATAGTGGTTACCCTGTTTCCGCTGGGTATAGGTCCTGAGCCACAGGTGTTGACCCGGATTGCTCCCGGGATTATCTGGGTTGCGGCCTTGCTGGCAGCCATGTTGTCACTGGAGCGGCTGTTCAAGGCAGACTTCAGTGACGGAAGTCTGGAGCAGATGTTGCTTAGCCCGCAGCCACTGGCGCTGTTGGTACTGGCCAAAGTGTTTGCTCACTGGTTACTGACTGGCGTACCTTTAATTATAATTGCACCGCTGTTGGCTGTGCTGCTGCATCTGGACGACAACAGTTACGGCGCCCTGATAGCCACCTTGATGCTGGGGACACCTGTATTGAGTCTGCTTGGCGCCATAGGTGTTGCTCTTACAGTGGGCTTACGCAAAGGCGGCGTGCTGCTGAGCTTGCTGATTTTGCCACTGTATATACCAGTGTTGATCTTTGCGACCGGCGCGATCGACTTTGCAGCATCCAAACAACCCTATGATGGTCAGCTGGCGATTCTAGGCGCCATGCTGGTCGGTTCTTTAGTCTTGGCACCTTTTGCTATTGGTGCCTCATTGCGAGTGAGTACTAACTGAAATGTGGAAATGGTTACATCCCTACGCCGACCCTCAAAGGGCGTATCAACTGTCAGGAAAACTACTGCCTTGGTTTGCACTGCTTGCCCTGGCACTTATCGCAACCGGAACCGTGTGGGGTTTGGCATTTGCTCCCACAGATTACCAACAGGGTGACAGCTACCGTATTATCTTTATCCACGTACCTGCAGCATCCATGTCGATGGCAGCTTACATGGGTATGGCAACCGCAGCCTTCATAGGCCTGGTGTGGCAGATCAAGCTGGCCGATTGGGCAGCCGCCTCTATCGCACCAATTGGTGCCGTGGTCACCTTTATCGCTCTGTTCACTGGTGCCACCTGGGGTAAACCCATGTGGGGCACTTGGTGGGTTTGGGATGCACGCCTGACCTCTGAACTTGTGCTGTTGTTCCTGTATCTAGGGGTAATCTCCCTCTACGCCTCATTCGAAGACAAGGTGCTGGCCGCCAGAGCCGCCGGCATTCTGGCCATAGTTGGAGTGATTAATATCCCTATCATTAAGTATTCGGTTGAATGGTGGAACTCACTGCACCAACCATCCACTATCCGAATCACCGAAAAGTCGACCATGTCTACCGACATGCTCTACCCTTTATTGATCAACATATTTGGGTTTGGTTTGATGATAGGTGCCATCACTCTGGTGCGTTTCCGTGCCGAAATTCTGGCCCGTAACGGAATGCGCCCTTGGGTTAGGGAACTGGCCAAGGCCGAAGGAGTCAAATAATGCAGTTTCAATCTTTAGCAGAGTTTTTCAACATGGGCGGCTATGCCTTCTATGTGTGGTTGGCCTACGGTGTCACTTTCGTGTCCCTTAGCCTGCTTATCCTGGTCAGTTCGATGAAGAAGCGTCGGGTACTGCAGGAAATAGCATCCAAAGTGCAACGTGAGGAACGCCTCGCTCAAAACCGGAGTAACAGATCGTGAACCCAAGACGCAAAAAGAGACTGGTATTGGCTGTAGCCTTGATTGCAGGTGTTGCTGCCGTGGCTTCCTTGCTGTTATATGCCCTCAACTCCAACCTTAACCTCTTCTATACTCCCACCGAGATAGTCAATGGTAAAAAGGATACTGGCATCAAGCCGGAAGTGGGCCAGCGGATCCGCGTGGGCGGCATGGTTACTGTAGGCTCTATGGTGCGTGACCCTGAAAGCCTGCATGTTGAGTTTGCCGTACATGATGCCGCCGGCGGCGAAATCATAGTGACTTATGATGACCTTTTGCCTGATCTCTTCCGTGAAGGCCAGGGTATAGTCGCTCAGGGCGTATTGATTGAAGGTGGTAAGTTAGAAGCCTCTGAAGTGCTGGCCAAGCATGATGAAAACTATATGCCACCTGAAGTTGCCGAAGCCATGGGCCAGACCCATGAAAAGCTTGAGTACAACACGCAACAGGTCGGCGGCGCCAAGTAAATGCCCATAGATAAAAAAGCCTCTTCGGAGGCTTTTTTATTACTTGCAGAGTCTGAAATTTCTGCCACGCTAAAATTCTATAGGCTGGATACAAGGACTTAGCATGCGCGCATTGGTTTTTCTGGGGTTACTGCTTTCACTGCCAACCGGTGCCGCCAATCTCTTGCTGATTGAGTCCTACCATGCTGAATATCCCTGGGATCAAAGTTATAAAGCCGGCATAAGAGCTATCCTCGGTGATAAGCACCAATTTCACACCTTCGCTCTCGATACCAAGCGACTACCCAAAGCGCAATTTAAAATCCAGGCCGATAGTGCTTGGCAAAGATACCTGGAACTTAAACCCGATTTGGTATTTCTCGCCGATGACAATGCCTTGATGCTGCTACATGAGCGCTTCAGCCAAACCCAGACTCCTGTGGTTTATCTAGGGATCAACGGCAATCCTCGTGACTACGGAATAAAGCATACAGGTAACATTACCGGTGTGCTGGAGCGCCCCTTGTTCAAACGTTCCCTCTTGATGGCACAGGCCATGCTGCCAACCCAACCACCACACAAGTTTTTGTTACTGTTTGACTCAGGCTATACCTCGGATACAGCGGTAGCCTCCATCAAAAAGCTCAACCAAAATTTGATGATAGGCAACAACCAAATCGATATAGAACAACATCAGAAGTTCAGCAGTTGGCAGTCGTCTGTTTCGAGTGCCCGAGAACGTGGCTATGACGCCGTATTTGTGGCCCTGTATCAAACGCTGCAAGACGATAAGCAACAAACGGTAGATGAGCAGGAGGTAGCACGTTGGACCCACGACAACGCCACTGTGCCTCATTTTGGTTTTTGGCATTTCAGTGTCGCCTCTGAGGGCAATATTGGGGGCTATATTCTGGATGGCAACAAGCATGGACGCATAGCGGGTACCATAGCGAAACAGATCCTGGCGGGCAAAAGGCCGGCAGAGATATTCCCCAAGATGGATACCAGTGGTGCTTATCTATTCAGTGAGAGTGGTTTAAAGCGATGGCAACTGAGTTTGCCGGAAAGGGTCAGGGAGCAGGCCGAACTCGTAGATTGACCTTCGGCGACGAGCAAAATAAAAGCCCCGCGGTTAGCGGGGCTTTTTTCAGAACTTACCTGAGATTACTCAGCAGCAGCTTCAACTTCTACAGCTTCAGCGGCTTCTGGGCGACCAACCAGCTCGATGTAAGCCATAGGGGCTTTATCACCGGCACGCAGACCGCACTTCAGGATACGGGTGTAACCACCAGGACGTTCCTGATAGCGTGGACCCAGTTCGTTAAACAGTTTACCTACGACTTCTTGGTCGCGAGTACGAGCAAACGCCAGACGACGGTTTGCTACGCTGTCACTTTTAGCAAGTGTTATCAGAGGCTCAACTACGCGACGCAGTTCTTTGGCCTTCACTACGGTTGTCTTGATGATTTCATGACGAACCAGTGAACTTGCCATGTTACGGAACATGGCTTGGCGGTGACTGCTGTTGCGGTTAAGTTGACGACCACTCTTACGATGGCGCATGACCTAATCCTTATAACCTAAATCTGTACAAAACCTGGGACTTACAGGTCGTCTGCCAAACTAGCCGGTGGCCAGTTTTCCAGACGCATACCTAGCGACAGTCCGCGAGATGCCAACACATCCTTGATCTCGGTAAGAGATTTCTTACCCAGGTTAGGTGTTTTGAGCAGCTCAACTTCAGTGCGTTGTACCAGATCTCCGATGTAATGAATCGCTTCGGCTTTCAAACAGTTAGCCGAACGTACAGTTAGCTCTAAATCGTCGACAGGACGCAACAGAATCGGATCGAACTCCGGTTTCTCTTCCTTCTGCTCTGGCTCGGTCACATCGCGCAGTTCAACGAAGGCATCCAGCTGTTCAGCCAGGATAGTCGCAGAACGACGGATAGCTTCTTCAGGATCGATAGTACCGTTAGTGGTCATATCGATGATCAGCTTGTCCAAGTCAGTACGCTGTTCCACACGAGCTGCTTCTACATTGTAGGCAATGCGAGCAACAGGTGAGAATGAAGCATCAACCAGCAAACGACCGATTGGGCGATCATCGTCTTCGGTTTGTGCACGGGCAGAAGCCGGTACATAACCACGACCACGCTCAACACGGATACGCATGCTGATGTCATTGTTACCAGTCAGATGACAGATAACATGATCCGGGTTCACGATTGTGACATCGCCGTCGTGGGTGATGTCGGCTGCGGTAACAGGGCCTGCGCCGGACTTGCTCAGAGTGAGCATAGCCTCGTCTTTACCCTCGATAATGACTGCCAGCCCTTTCAGGTTCAGCAATATTTCAAGGATATCTTCTTGTACGCCTTCCTTACTGCTGTATTCATGCAGTACGCCGTCGATCTCGACTTCGGTAACCGCGCAGCCGGGCATAGACGACAATAGGATGCGACGCAACGCGTTACCCAAAGTATGACCGAAACCACGCTCGAGTGGCTCCAGAGTCACCTTGGCACGAGTTGGGTTAACCTGCTCGATATCAACGAGACGCGGTTTAAGAAATTCTGTAACAGAACCCTGCATTGTGTCCTCTCTTGTTTGTTAGCCTTACTTAGAGTAAAGCTCGACGATCAGCTGTTCGTTAATTTCCGCAGACAAATCGCTACGTTCTGGCAGACGCTTGAAAGCACCTTCCATTTTTGCGCTGTCGACTTCAACCCATGTAGGCTTCTCGCGTTGAGCAGCCACTTCCAGAGCAGCCTTGATACGGGCTTGCTTCTGTGACTTCTCGCGAATGCTTACAACATCATTCGCAGACACTTTGAATGACGGAATGTTAACAACACGACCGTTGACCATAATTGACTTATGGCTAACCAGCTGACGTGCTTCTGCACGAGTCGCACCAAAGCCCATACGATAAACTACGTTATCCAGACGGGTTTCCAAAAGTTGCAGCAGGTTTTCACCTGTGTTGCCTTTCAGACGTGCAGCCTCTTTGTAGTAGTTACGGAATTGCTTTTCCAGCACACCGTAAATACGACGAACTTTTTGTTTCTCGCGTAACTGCAAGCCATAATCAGACAGACGTGGCTTACGAGCGCCATGCTGTCCAGGTGCTGCTTCCAGCTTACACTTCGAATCGATTGCTCTCACACCGCTTTTCAGGAAAAGGTCAGTACCTTCCCGGCGGCTGAGCTTGAGCTTGGGACCCAAGTATCTTGCCATGATCTTTCTCCAACTATCCTAACGAAACTGCCAATTACACGCGGCGTTTTTTAGGAGGACGACAACCGTTATGAGGGATCGGCGTCACATCAGTGATGTTGGTAATTTTGTAACCAACAGCGTTCAGCGCACGAATGGCTGACTCACGACCTGGACCTGGACCCTTCACGAAAACTTCAAGGTTTTTAACACCATAATCCTGAGCGGCAGTACCTGCGCGCTCAGCTGCCACCTGCGCAGCAAATGGAGTAGATTTACGTGAACCACGGAAACCTGAACCACCTGCAGTCGCCCATGACAGAGCGTTACCTTGACGATCTGTGATAGTAACAATTGTATTGTTGAAAGACGCATGGATATGAGCCATGCCATCAGCAACCTGTTTACGTACGCGCTTACGCGGAGAACGTGACGGAACTTTAGCCATTGTCTACCTTCCCGTTACTTCTTGATTGGTTTACGTGGACCTTTGCGAGTACGCGCATTGGTCTTAGTACGTTGCCCACGGAGAGGCAGGCTACGGCGATGGCGGAGGCCACGATAACAACCAAGGTCCATAAGACGCTTGATGTTCATTGAAACCTCACGGCGTAAGTCACCTTCTACTGAGTATTTGGCAACTTCTTCGCGTAGAGTATCGATTTGAGCTTCGCTCAATTCCTTGATCTTAGCGTCTTCGGCAATGGCTGTAGCCGCGCAGATAGCTTTAGCGCGAGTACGACCGATACCGTAGATAGCAGTCAGTGCAATGACTGTGTGCTTTTGATCAGGAATGTTAATGCCAGCGATACGGGCCACTATGCACTCCTTAAGTTAAAGGCCATCTGTGAAAAGCCCGAAAGGATACTCGACAGATGACTAGTTTGCAAACAATATTTTTGGCCAGCCCAGTTAAGAGCTGGCCAAGATTTTTTAGCCTTGACGCTGTTTGTGTTTTGGTTCAACACAGATAACGCGTACAACGCCACTACGCTTGACGATCTTGCAGTTACGGCAGATCTTCTTCACGGAAGCTCGAACTTTCATTTCATCACTCCGTAAAGCTATCTTATCGACCAAAGCGATCGAGATTCGCTTTGTTCACCAGATTAGCTTTCTTCATCACAGACTCATATTGATGAGACATCATATGGGTCTGAACCTGAGCCATGAAGTCCATGATCACAACTACCATAATCAGTAGTGAAGTACCGCCAAAATAGAACTGTACTTTCCATGCGATTAACATGAACTCCGGAATTAAACAGATAAAGGTAATATACAACGCGCCTGCCAGAGTCAAACGGGTCATCACTTTATCAATGTAACGCGAAGTCTGTTCGCCGGGACGGATCCCGGGAATAAACGCACCGCTCTTCTTCAGGTTATCTGCTGTCTCGCGTGGGTTAAATACCAACGCGGTATAGAAGAAACAGAAGAAAATAATTGCTGCTGCATACAACAGAGAGTACAGCGGCTGTCCAGGAGAAACTGCGAGAGAAACCTCAGACAGCCATTCCATAGACGGATTCTTACCAAACCACTGAGCCAGTGTGCCTGGGAACAGAATAATGCTGGACGCAAAAATTGGCGGAATTACGCCGGCCATATTAACCTTCAGCGGCAGGTGGGTTGACTGCGCGGCAAACACCTTACGGCCTTGCTGACGCTTGGCATAGTTAACGACGATACGACGCTGACCACGCTCCACAAATACCACGAAATAGGTTACGGCAAACACAATCACCGCAATCAACAACAATACCAGTACGTTCAAGTCGCCTTGACGCGCTTGCTCGGCCGTTTGACCGATAGCAGAAGGCAGACCGGCTACGATACCTGCGAAAATCAGGATCGAAATACCGTTACCTATACCACGCTCGGTAATTTGCTCGCCAAGCCACATCAGGAACATGGTTCCGGTGACTAAACTGACGACTGCAACAAAATAGAACTCAAAACCAGGATCGACCACCAGGCCGTTCACCAGATTTGGCAATCCTGTTGCAATACCGATCGACTGGAATGTACCCAACACCAGCGTACCCCATCTTGTATACTGGCTGATTTTCTTGCGTCCTGACTCACCTTCCTTCTTCAGTTCAGCGAGTGCGGGATGCACAACAGTCAGCAACTGCATGATGATCGAGGCCGAAATATACGGCATGATCCCCAATGCAAAAATAGAGGCGCGCTCAAGGGCACCACCCGAGAACATGTTGAACATGCCCAGGATGGTGCTCTTTTGCTGAGCAAAGAGCTCTGCCAATACAGCAGCGTCAATACCAGGAATTGGCACAAATGAACCGGCACGAAACACGATAATTGCGCCAATCACGAACAGGAGGCGAGCTTTCAATTCAGAAAGTCCACCTTTCGCGCTTTTTAAATCAAGTCCTGGTTTTGCCATCGACCTATTATTCCTCGATATTCTCGATCTTACCGCCGGCAGCTTCGATAACTGCGCGTGCACCTTTGGTTACCTTCAGACCTTTTACGGTCACTGGGCGCTCAATGGTACCTGAAAGAACGATTTTCGCAAACTGGATGTTGCGAGTTATTACGTTCGCATCTTTCAGTGCGTTCAGGTCGATAACGTCACCAGTAACTTTTGCCAGTTCGCTCAAGCGAACTTCAGCAGTTACCATAGCGATACGCGAGGTAAAGCCGAACTTAGGCAGACGGATCTTAAGTGGCATTTGACCACCCTCGAAGCCAGGGCGTACACCGCCACCGCTACGAGATTTTTGACCCTTGTGACCGCGACCAGCGGTCTTACCCAAGCCAGAACCAATACCACGGCCTACACGCTTAGGTGCAGACTTAGCGCCTGCTGCTGGAGATAAAGTATTCAGACGCATTGATTAGTCCTCCACCTTTACCATGTAGTAGACCTTATTGATCATACCGCGAACAGCAGGAGTATCTTCCAGCTCAACGGTGTGACCAATACGACGCAGACCAAGACCAGTCAGAGTGGCCTTGTGCTTAGGCAGACGGCCGATAGCACTTTTGGTCTGGGTTACTTTGATAGTTTTAGTAGCCATGGTGCATTACCCCCGAATTTCATCAACATTCAGGCCACGCTTGGCTGCAATCTGCGCTGGTGACTTCATGTGTACCAGAGCGTCAACAGTTGCACGAACGATGTTGATCGGGTTAGTAGAACCGTATGCTTTCGACAGAACGTTGTGAACGCCTGCTACTTCCAATACGGCACGCATTGCGCCACCGGCGATAATACCGGTACCCTCTGAAGCAGGTTGCATGTAAACGCGTGAACCAGAGTGGCGACCCTTCACTGGATGGTGCAGAGTGCCTTCGTTCAGGTTTACAGTAACCATGTTGCGACGGGCTTTTTCCATTGCTTTTTGAATAGCAGCTGGAACTTCACGCGCTTTACCATAGCCGTAGCCGATCTTACCGTTACCATCACCCACTACAGTCAGAGCGGTGAAGCTAAAGATACGACCACCTTTAACTACTTTAGAAACACGATTAACTGCAATCAGCTTTTCTTGCAGATCGTCTTTTTGCTGAGCTTCTAATTTAGCCATTGTTTTACCCCTTAGAACTGGAGGCCAGCTTCACGAGCGGCTTCTGCAAGAGCAGCAACACGACCGTGATACTTGAACCCAGAACGATCGAAAGCAACAACAGTTACGCCTTTTTCGATCGCGCGCTCAGCAATAGCTTTACCTACTGCTTTGGCCGCATCTACGTTACCGGTGTACTTCAGTTGTTCCTTTACTGCTTTCTCGGCAGTAGAGGCAACAGCCAACACCTGAGCTTCAGGGTTGATTACCTGAGCGTAAATGTGACGCGGTGTACGATGTACAACCAGACGGTTGACGCCCAGCTCTTGGATCTTCTTGCGAGCGCGAGTCGCGCGGCGCAAGCGAGATGTTTTCTTATCCATATCGCGTTACCTACTTCTTCTTAGCCTCTTTACGGCGTACTTGTTCGTCATCATAGCGAACACCCTTGCCCTTATAAGGCTCTGGTGGACGATAGCCACGAATTTCAGCCGCAACCTGACCAACCAGCTCTTTATCGATACTTTTCAGTACGATGTCTGTTTGGCTTGGGCATTCAGCTGTAACGCCTGCTGGCAATTGATGAACCAGAGGGTGAGAGAAACCTAAGGTCAGGTCAAGAGCGCTGCCGCTAACTTTGGCACGGTAACCCACACCAACCAGCTTCAGCTTCTTTTCGAAACCCTGAGAAACACCAACAACCATGTTGTTGATCAGTGCACGAGCAGTACCAGCCTGTGCCCAAGCGTTAGCAACGCCTTCGACAGGAGAGAACTTGATTTCTGCACCTTCAACAACAACGTTAACTGCGCTGTTGATTACTCGAGTCAGACTACCTTTACCGCCTTTAACGGTAATAGTTTGGTCGTTTAAAGTCACCTCTACGCCGGCTGGAATAGATACTGGTGCTTTTGCTACACGAGACATTCCTAGCTCCTTACGCTACGTAGCAGATAACCTCACCACCCATGCCTGCAAGGCGGGCGGCACGATCAGTCATCAGGCCTTTAGAAGTGGACACAATTGCGACACCCAGTCCGCCCATAACCTTTGGCAGCTCGTCTTTACCTTTGTAAATACGAAGACCAGGACGGCTTACGCGCTGGATAGTCTCAACAACAGGTTGGCCCTGGAAATACTTCAGAGTGATTTCCAGTTCAGGCTTAGCGCCTTCTTCTGCTACGGCGTAGTCAGTGATGTAACCTTCATCTTTCAGCAGCTTTGCGATAGCAACTTTCAGTTTGGCAGAAGGCATCTTCACAGATACTTTGTTAGCAGCTTGGCCGTTACGAATACGGGTCAACATATCCGCAATAGGATCTTGCATGCTCATATTAGCTTACTCCGTGACAAGTGCTTACCAGCTGGCCTTACGCAGACCAGGAACTTCACCACGCATGGTTGCTTCACGCAGCTTGATACGGCTCAGGCCGAATTTGCGCAGGAAACCATGAGGGCGGCCAGTTTGATTACAGCGATTGCGTTGACGCGATGCGCTTGAATCACGTGGTAGAGCTTGCAGCTTAAGAACCGCATCCCAACGAGCTTCGTCAGAAGACTCAGGGCTGCTGATGATAGCCTTAAGAGCTGCACGCTTTTCAGCATACTTGGCCACGAGCTTTGCACGTTTTGCTTCACGTGCCTTCATTGACAGTTTTGCCATTTCGCTACCCCTTATTTCTTGAATGGGAAGTTGAAAGCATCAAGCAAAGCGCGACCTTCTTCGTCAGTATTCGCAGAGGTAGTGATAACAATATCCATACCACGAATCTTATCGACTTTATCGTAGTCGATTTCTGGGAAGATGATCTGCTCGCGCACGCCCATCGCGTAGTTACCACGGCCGTCGAACGACTTAGCGCTCAGACCACGGAAGTCACGGATACGAGGGATTGCGATGTCAACTAAACGCTCAAAGAATTCCCACATACGCTCACCGCGCAGGGTCACTTTACAGCCAATAGGGTAGCCTTCACGGATTTTAAAACCAGCAACTGACTTACGAGCTACAGTCACAACTGGTTTTTGGCCGGCAATAGCAGTCATATCACGGACAGCATTTTCCATGATTTTCTTGTCAGCTACGGCTTCGCCAACACCCATGTTCAGGGTGATTTTCTCAATCCGAGGGACTTGCATGACACTGGTATAACCGAACTTTTTAGTCAGTTCAGCAACAACAGTCTCTTTGTATCTATCATGCAGTTTCGCCATCGTTTACTCCAGTTACTTAACGAGTTCACTGTTCGATTTGAAGAAACGGACTTTCTTACCGTCTTCGAATCGGAAACCAACACGATCCGCCTTGCCAGTGACAGGGTTAAAGATCGCAACATTAGATGCTTGAATCGGTGCTTCTTTCTCAACGATACCACCAGTCACACCCAGTTGTGGGTTAGGCTTCTGGTGCTTCTTAACGAGATTGATGCCTTCAACAATTAACTTACCGGTAGTAAGTACACGAGTAACCTTACCGCGCTTACCCTTATCCTTACCGGCCAGTACAATTACTTCGTCTTCACGACGGATTTTTGCTGCCATTTTGAAGCTCCTTACAGTACTTCTGGTGCCAGCGACACAATTTTCATGAATTGCTCAGTACGCAGTTCACGTGTCACAGGTCCAAAGATACGAGTACCAATCGGGGCAAGGTTTGCGTTAAGCAATACCGCTGCATTCCGATCGAAGCGAATGACAGAACCGTCTGGACGACGTACGCCTTTCTTAGTACGGACTACCACCGCGTTATACACATCACCTTTCTTCGCTTTAGCGCGAGGAATGGCTTCTTTAACAGAAACCTTGATGATGTCGCCGATACCGGCATAACGACGATGAGAGCCACCCAAGACCTTAATACACTGAACTCTGCGCGCGCCGCTGTTACATGCGACATCGAGAGTCGATTGCATTTGGATCATTTTAAGTGCTCCGCTATCGTTACTACACAATCCCCACCATGGGGCTAAATAAACACCACTTTTGCCGTTCAAATCGGTCAAAAATGGCGCGCAAGTATAACACCATAAATAGAGGATGGATAGTATTAAAAAACAAACGGCCCCGAAAAGGAGCCGTTTACCAGTTAACCTAATTAAAAATTAGGCCTTGCTTACTACTTCAACCAGGGTCCATGACTTGGTCTTGGACAGAGGGCGACATTCGCGAATAGACACGAAATCACCTTCTTTACACTGGTTTTGTTCGTCATGTGCATGGATCTTAGTAGTACGTTTGATGTACTTACCGTAGATTGGGTGCTTAACTTGACGCTCAACAGCTACAGTGATGGACTTGTCCATCTTGTCGCTGATGACTTTACCCTGCAAAGTACGGATTTTCTCAGACATTATGCACCTGCCTTAGAAGTAATAATGGTCTTAACGCGCGCAATGTTACGGCGCACTTGTTTCAGCTGGTGAGTTTGTGCCAGCTGACCAGTGGCGTGTTGCATACGCAGGTTAAACTGCTCACGCAGCAGACCAAGCAGTTCAGCGTTCAATTCCTCAACGCTCTTTTCTCTCAGTTCGCTCGCTTTCATTACATCACCGTCTTAGTTACGAAGGTAGTCTTGATAGGCAGTTTAGCAGCGGCCAGTGCGAAAGCTTCGCGGGCCAGCTCTTCTGAAACGCCATTCATTTCATAGAGTACCTTACCTGGTTGAATCTGACATACCCAGTATTCAACGTTACCTTTACCTTTACCCATACGCACTTCAAGAGGCTTAGAGGTAATTGGCTTGTCAGGGAAAACCCGGATCCAGATTTTTCCTTGACGCTTAACGTGACGTGTCATTGCACGACGGGCAGATTCGATCTGACGTGCAGTCAAACGGCCGCGGCCAACTGCTTTCAGACCAAATGTACCGAAGCTAACTTCAGTACCGTTCGCCAGACCGCGGTTGCGGCCTTTGAACATTTTGCGAAACTTCATACGTTTAGGTTGCAGCATTGCCGGCTCTCCTATTTACCACGAGGCTTGCGCTTAGGTTGCTGCTTCGGCTCTTCGATCTGAGGCATGATACCGTCCAGAACTTCACCTTTGAAGACCCAAACTTTAATGCCGATCACACCGTATTGAGTGTGACTTTCAGAGGTTGAATAGTCGATGTCAGCACGCAGTGTATGCAGAGGCACACGGCCTTCGCGATACCACTCGGTGCGCGCAATCTCAGCGCCGCCTAAACGGCCACTAACTTCAACTTTGATACCTTTAGCGCCCAGACGCATAGCGTTCTGTACCGCACGCTTCATAGCGCGACGGAACATAACACGACGTTCCAGCTGTTGAGCGATTGAATCGGCAACCAGTTTGGCGTCCAACTCAGGCTTGCGGATCTCAGCGATGTTAATTTGCGCAGGAGTGCCAGTAATTTTGGCAACTTCAGCACGCAGAACCTCAACGTCTTCACCTTTCTTACCGATCACAACACCTGGACGGGCAGTGTGAATGGTAACGCGGATGCTTTTCGCTGGGCGTTCGATAACGATCTTAGATACTGATGCGGCTTTCAGCTTCTCTTCGAGAAACTTACGCACTTCCCAGTCGCCGTGCAGATTAGCAGCGTAGTCTGCTTTATCAGCGTACCAGGTAGAGATCCAAGGCTTAGTGATACCCAGACGGATACCATTAGGATGTACTTTCTGTCCCATTGCTCTCTCCTAGCGATCTGATACAACCACAGTAATGTGGCTGGTACGCTTCATGATACGGTCGGCGCGGCCTTTAGCACGTGGCATGATGCGCTTCATGGTTGGGCCTTCATCAACAAAGACTTTTCCAACTTTCAGTTCATCAATGTCGGCACCTTGATTGTGCTCAGCATTGGCAATGGCTGAATCCAGTACTTTTTTGACCAGTACGGCGGCTTTCTTGGGGCTAAAGGTCAGGATCTCGAGGGCCTTGGAAACAGGCAGACCGCGGATCTGATCAGCTACCAGACGAGCCTTTTGAGGCGACGTACGGGCAAAACGATGTTTAGCTAAAACTTCCATCTTACTCCTCCCGTATTAGCGCTTCTTCGCTTTCTTATCAGCAGCATGGCCGCGATAAGTGCGAGTTGGTGAGAATTCACCAAGCTTGTGGCCGATCATTTCGTCAGTTACGAACACAGGAACGTGCTGACGACCATTATGGACAGCGATGGTCAAACCAATCATGTTTGGAATGATCATAGAGCGACGTGACCAAGTCTTAATAGGCTTCTTGTCACCTGCTTCCACCGCTTTCTCTACCTTCTTCAGCAAGTGCAGGTCAATGAATGGACCTTTCTTGAGAGAACGTGGCATGGCGAATCCTCTTACTATTTATTACGACGACGTACGATGTACTTGTCAGTGCGCTTGTTACTACGGGTCTTGTAACCCTTAGTTGGCACACCCCATGGAGTCACTGGGTGACGACCACCAGAAGTACGGCCTTCACCACCACCATGTGGGTGGTCTACTGGGTTCATTGCAACACCACGAACTGTTGGGCGTACGCCTCTCCAGCGCTTGGCACCAGCTTTACCCAGCTGACGCAGCATGTGCTCGGCGTTACCAACTTCACCCAGAGTCGCGCGGCAATCAACTGGCACTTTGCGCATTTCGCCAGAGCGAAGACGCAGAGTGGCATAAGCGCCATCACGAGCTACAACTTGTACATAAGCACCGGCAGAACGTGCAATTTGAGCACCTTTGCCAGGTTTCATTTCAACAGCGTGAACTACGCTACCAACTGGGATGTTACGCAGTGGCAGGGCGTTACCTGTCTTGATTTCAGCTTCTACGCCAGAAACGATTTTGTCACCAGCCTGCATGCCTTTGGCTGCCAGGATATAGCGACGCTCACCGTCTGCGTACAGTACCAGCGCGATGTGCGCAGTACGGTTTGGATCGTATTCCAGACGCTCAATCTTCGCTGGGATACCATCTTTATCACGTTTGAAGTCAATAAGACGGTAGTGTTGCTTATGACCACCACCAACGTGACGAACAGTGATACGACCAGTGTTGTTACGGCCGCCGCTCTTAGATTTTTTCGCCAACAGGCCAGCAAAAGGTTTACCCTTGTGCAGGTCAGTGTTCACCACTTTAACGACGTGGCGACGACCTGGAGAGGTTGGCTTACACTTAATAACTGCCATGAGTAATCTCCTTACGCTTCAGCGCCGACGAAATCGATGTCAGCACCCTCAGCCAGAGTAACATAGGCTTTTTTCCAATCGCTGCGACGACCAGCACGGGCACCGTGACGCTTGGTTTTGCCTTTGTTCACCAGAGTGCGAACTGAATCAACTTCAACTTCAAACAGTTTTTCAACTGCAGCTTTGATCTCTGCTTTAGTGGCGTCGATAGCTACACGGAAAACTACAGTGTTGTTCTTCTCAGCAACCACAGTACTCTTTTCAGAGATGTGAGGCGCCAGAATAACTTTCAGTAAACGTTCTTCGCGGATCATGCCAGCATCTCCTCGATTTGCTTAACAGCATCAGCAGTTACCAGCACTTTGTCGAACGCGATCAGGCTTACTGGGTCGATACCAGCAACATCACGAACATCAACCTTGTACAGGTTGCGAGCTGCCAAGAACAGGTTCTCGTCAACTTCGGAAGTTACAATCAATACGTCTTCCAGACCCATGTCTTTCAGCTTGGCCTTCAGCTCTTTAGTTTTAGGAGCTTCAACAGCAAACTTTTCAACAACGATCAGACGTTCTTGACGTACCAGCTCGGACAGAATGCTCTTCAGAGCGCCGCGGTACATTTTCTTGTTGACTTTCTGGCTGTGATCCTGGGTTTTAGCAGCGAAAGTTACGCCACCGCCACGCCAGATTGGGCCCTTGACACCACCCGCACGAGCGCGGCCAGTACCTTTTTGGCGCCATGGCTTTTTGCCAGAGCCAGTCACTTCAGCGCGAGTTTTCTGAGCACGAGTGCCCTGACGCGCGTTTGCAGCGTAAGCTACAACTACCTGATGAACCAGTGCTTCATTAAAGTCACGGCCGAAGGTAGTTTCGGAAACTTCAAGAGCGCTTTGCGCGTCTTTCAATACCAATTCCATTACTATCTCCTCAGACCTTAGGCTTTAACGGCAGGCTTGATGATCAGGTCGCCATTGGTAGCGCCTGGAACAGCACCTTTAACCAGCAGCAGGTTACGCTCAGCATCTACACGTACTACGTCCAGATTTTGAGTGGTAACACGCTCAGCACCCATGTGGCCTGACATTTTTTTGCCTTTGAATACGCGACCTGGCGTCTGGTTCTGACCGATAGAACCGTTAGCACGGTGCGCCAATGAGTTACCGTGAGTCATATCCTGGGTACGGAAGTTCCAGCGCTTAACGCCACCTTGGAAACCTTTACCTTTTGATTGACCGGTAACATCTACTTTCGCTACGTCAGCGAAGATATCTACGTTCAGCTCAGCACCAACTTCAATGCCTTCGCCTTCACCGTCTGCCAGACGCATTTCCCACAAACCACGGCCGGCGTCAACGCCCGCTTTGGCAAAGTGACCTGCTTCTGGTTTAGTGATGCGGTTGGCTTTTTTGGCACCAGTAGTAACTTGAAGTGCACGGTAGCCGTCGTTTTCCAGAGTTTTCACCTGAGTAACGCGGTTTGCATTTACTTCAATTACAGTAACAGGGATAGACACGCCATCTTCGGTGAAGATGCGGGTCATACCCACTTTACGACCAATAAGACCGATAGCCATCTCTCAAACCTCTTCTAAGGATCTCAATTAACCCAAGCTAATCTGTACGTCGACACCAGCCGCAAGATCCAGACGCATCAGCGCGTCGACTGTCTTCTCAGTTGGCTCTACGATGTCAACCAAACGCTTGTGAGTACGGATTTCGTATTGGTCACGAGCATCTTTATTAACGTGCGGAGAGATCAAAACGGTATAACGCTCTTTGCGCGTAGGCAGTGGGATAGGACCACGTACCTGGGCGCCAGTACGCTTAGCAGTTTCAACGATTTCCGCAGTAGACTGATCAATCAAACGATGATCAAATCCTTTCAAGCGGATACGGATTCTTTGGTTCTGCATTGACCAGAGCTCCTAAAATGGACACATAAAAAATCACCCTCTAGCCATTTCCTTTCTTGGAAAGACAGAGCGAGATGATTTAACCGTTCGACTCCCAATCGGAGTCGCTGTATTTGTGTTTAGCCCCTAGGGCTAAATCAACTTTGTCGCTTACTCAAGTTAAGCGAGGAGGCTATTATACTCATCCAGTTACGGATTACAAGCCTACTGTCGGAATTATCAACAGCATTAACGCTGTCAAAAAGTGGCGCAGATTATACTGACTTTAGCACTCATTGCCAACCGTTTTTGAACGACTGACAAACGGCCAATAAAAAGGCGACCCTGGGGTCGCCTTTTTACGATAGCTTAGATCAGCAATTAAGCGATGATCTTGGCTACAACACCAGCACCAACTGTACGGCCACCTTCACGGATGGCGAAGCGCAGACCTTCATCCATCGCGATTGGGCAGATCAGAGTTACTGTCATCTTGATGTTGTCACCTGGCATTACCATCTCTACGCCTTCTGGCAGTTCGATAGTACCGGTCACGTCAGTTGTACGGAAGTAGAACTGTGGACGGTAGCCTTTGAAGAATGGAGTGTGACGACCACCTTCTTCTTTAGACAGTACGTAAACTTCTGATTCGAACTTGGTGTGTGGAGTGATTGAACCAGGCTTAGCCAGTACTTGACCACGCTCTACTTCATCACGCTTGGTACCACGCAGCAGGATACCGCAGTTCTCACCGGCACGACCTTCGTCCAGCAGCTTACGGAACATTTCTACACCAGTACAGGTAGTCTTGGTAGTATCGTGGATACCCACGATTTCTACTTCGTCACCAACTTTGATGATACCGCGCTCTACACGACCTGTTACTACAGTACCGCGACCAGAGATTGAGAATACGTCTTCGATAGGCAGCAGGAATGGCTTATCGATATCACGCTCTGGCTCAGGGATGTAGGTATCCAGTGCTTCTGCCAGTTCGATGATCTTGGCTTCCCACTGAGCGTCGCCTTCCAGAGCTTTCAGAGCTGAACCCTGAATTACTGGCAGGTCATCACCTGGGAAATCGTACTCAGACAGCAGTTCACGAACTTCCATCTCTACCAGTTCCAGCAGCTCTTCATCGTCCACCATGTCACACTTGTTCATGAATACGATGATGAAAGGTACACCTACCTGACGAGACAGCAGGATGTGCTCACGAGTCTGTGGCATTGGACCGTCAGTAGAAGCTACTACCAGGATTGCGCCGTCCATCTGGGCAGCACCGGTGATCATGTTTTTAACATAGTCAGCGTGGCCTGGGCAGTCTACGTGGGCGTAGTGACGAGTTGGAGTGTCATACTCGATGTGAGAGGTATTGATGGTAATACCGCGCTCACGCTCTTCTGGAGCGTTATCGATCGCTGCGAAGTCACGCGCCTCACCACCGTAAGTCTTAGACAGTACAGTTGAGATAGCAGCAGTCAGAGTGGTTTTACCATGGTCAACGTGACCAATGGTGCCCACGTTAACGTGGGGCTTGGAACGTTCAAATTTAGCTTTAGACACGATATATTCCTTTCTTTTCAGAAGAGTCCGGCGCTGCCGGACACCATCAATCAAAATAACAGTTAATGCCGTTACCTAAATCAGGTACGAGCTTCGATAACTGCTTTAGCAACGTTTTGCGGCGCTTCAGAGTACTTCAAAAACTCCATGGAGTATGAAGCCCGACCCTGAGTCGCTGAACGCAAATCTGTTGCATAACCAAACATTTCAGCCAAAGGTACCACAGCTCGAATGATCTTGATACCGGCGACGCCGTCATCCATACCTTCGATTAGACCACGACGACGGTTCAGATCACCTACTACGTCACCCATGTAGTCTTCTGGGGTTGTCACTTCAACCTTCATGCAAGGCTCGAGCAACACAGGGTTAGCTTGCAGCGCCCCCTTCTTGAAGCCCATAGAACCTGCAACTTTGAACGCCATTTCGTTCGAGTCCACATCATGATATGAACCGTCGAACAGAGTGACCTTCACGTCCAATACAGGGAAGCCGGCGAGAACACCGTTCTTCATCTGTTCTTGGATCCCTTTGTCAACCGCAGGAATGTATTCTCTAGGAACTACACCACCAACGATTTCGTTGACAAACTCATAACCGGCACCCTCTTCACGAGGCTCCAGTTTCAGCCAGACATGACCGAATTGACCACGACCACCAGACTGACGCACAAACTTACCTTCCACTTCCACGGCACTGCGGATAGTTTCACGATAAGCCACCTGAGGTTTACCAACGTTACATTCAACGCTGAACTCACGGCGCATACGGTCGATGATAATGTCCAAGTGTAGCTCACCCATACCTGAAATCAGAGTCTGACCCGACTCCTCATCAGTCTCAACCCGGAAAGAAGGATCTTCCATTGCCAGCTTCTGCAGCGCAATGCCCATCTTTTCCTGGTCAGCTTTGGAACGAGGTTCCACAGCAATGGTAATAACCGGCTCGGGGAATTCCATCCGCTCCAGAATTACCTTATGGTCTGGGTCACACAGGGTGTCACCGGTTGTCACATCTTTCAGGCCGATAGCAGCAGCTATATCACCTGCGCGCACTTCTTTCAGTTCTTTACGGTCGTTGGCGTGCATCTGCACGATACGACCGATACGCTCACGCTTCTCTTTTACAGAGTTGTAAACGGCTGAACCCGACTCCAGGACACCTGAGTAAACCCGGATAAAGGTCAAAGTACCCACAAATGGGTCTGTTGCGATTTTGAATGCCAACGCAGAGAAAGGTGCATTGTCATCAGAAACACGCTCAACTTCCTGTTCTCTGTCATCGATGCCCTTAATCGCAGGAACATCAACAGGAGCAGGAAGGTATTCAACAACGGCATCGAGAACTGCCTGTACGCCTTTATTTTTAAAGGCACTACCACAGGTAGCCAGCACAATTTCGTTGTTGATAGTACGTTGACGAAGCGCTTTTTTGATCTCTTCTTCTGTGAGCTCACCTTCTTCAAGGTATTTGTCCATCAGCTCATCAGAAGCCTCTGCGGCACTCTCTACCAGGTATTCGCGCATTTCGGTTGCCTTGGCAAGCAAATGCTCTGGGATCTCTTCGTGAGTGAAAGTCAGGCCCTGGTCTTCTTCATTCCAGTTGATAGCTTTCATCTTGATGAGATCGATAACCCCGCTAAAGTTTTCTTCTGTACCAATATTCAATTGAATAGGCACACAAGTTGCACCGAGACGGTTACGGATCTGTCCTACTACGCGATCAAAGTCGGCACCGGCACGGTCCATCTTATTGACGAACACCAGACGAGGGACATGATACTTGTCGGCTTGACGCCATACGGTCTCAGATTGAGGTTCCACACCAGAAGAACCACAAAAGACCACTACGGCACCGTCAAGTACGCGCAGAGAACGCTCTACCTCAATAGTAAAATCGACGTGACCTGGGGTATCGATGATATTGATACGATGCTCAGTAAACTGGGCATCCATACCGCGCCAGAACGTGGTAACAGCCGCAGAGGTAATAGTAATACCCCGCTCCTGCTCCTGAACCATCCAGTCAGTGGTAGACGCACCGTCATGGGTTTCACCCATCTTGTGGTTTACCCCTGTATAGAACAGGACTCGCTCTGTGGTAGTGGTTTTACCTGCGTCAACGTGAGCACAAATACCTATGTTGCGATAACGCTCAATTGGAGTTGTACGAGCCACGATTATACCCTCTTGACTAAGATAAAAATCTTAGCAATGTCAGAGAAAGCGCGGGCAAGCCCGCGCCCGATATTACCAACGGTAATGAGCAAACGCTTTGTTGGCTTCTGCCATACGATGCACGTCTTCGCGCTTCTTAACGGCAGTACCTTTGTTTTCGGAAGCGTCCAGCAGTTCACCTGCCAGGCGCAGAGCCATAGATTTTTCACCACGCTTACGAGCAGCTTCAACCAACCAGCGCATCGCCAGTGCGTTACGACGAACTGGGCGAACTTCACATGGAACCTGGTAAGTAGAACCACCAACACGGCGAGACTTAACCTCTACCGCTGGGCGAACGTTTTCCAGGGCTGCTTCAAGGATAACCAGATGCTCTTCGCCTTTCTTATCGGCGACAACATCCAGTGCTTTGTAGATAATTTTTTCAGCAGTCGACTTTTTGCCGTCCTGCATAATGACGTTGATGAACTTAGCCAGCAACTCACTTTGAAACTTTGGATCAGGTAGGATCTTACGTTGTCCTACTACGCGACGTCTTGGCATAACTATTCTCCGTATGCTTCAGGTATTTCCAAAACTGGAATTTATATTTAGCTTGGCCTTACTTAACGGAAAACCATTAAGACTTAGGACGCTTAGCACCGTACTTAGAACGAGCTTGGCGACGTGAAGTCACACCAGCACAGTCCAGGGCGCCACGAACAGTGTGATAACGCACACCAGGTAAGTCTTTAACACGACCACCACGGATCAGGATTACACTGTGTTCCTGCAGGTTGTGGCCTTCACCGCCGATGTACGAAGTTACTTCGAAACCGTTGGTCAGACGCACACGAGCTACTTTACGTAGTGCAGAGTTAGGTTTTTTTGGAGTAGTGGTGTACACACGAGTACAAACACCACGCTTTTGTGGGCACGCGTTCAACGCAGGCACGTTAGTCTTTTCGACTTTAGGTGCGCGAGGCTTACGTACCAACTGGTTTACAGTTGCCATGTATAGCTCCGAATCAGTTGATTTCAACTCAACAATAAGGTGTGAAAAATCTAATCCCACAATAGTGGGACGCGGAATTTTAGAAAGGTAAGGCTTGGCTGTCAAGAAATAGCCAACTTTTGCAGCGTATTCCAATGAAAAAGGCGCCTTTCGGCGCCTTTTATAACATCTATGCTACTTATTCCTGACTACCTGCCAGGTTCAACAGATCGGCCAGGTTCTGTTCGGCTTCGCTGGCGCTGATGCTAGGTGCTTCAGTCGCTACTTCACCACGAGCCTGGTTACGGTTGTTGTGGTAAGCATAACCGGTACCGGCCGGGATCAGACGACCTACGATCACGTTCTCTTTCAGACCGCGCAGGTTATCACTCTTACCGCCTACTGCCGCTTCGGTCAGTACGCGAGTGGTTTCCTGGAACGAGGCCGCAGAGATGAAGGACTCAGTCGCCAGAGAGGCTTTGGTGATACCCAGCAGTTCGCGTTCGAACTTGGCCGGAATCTTGCCCTGCTCTTCCAGTTCGCGGTTAGCGATCTTGACGCGGGACACTTCAACCTGCTCCCCTTCGAGGAACTCAGAATCACCGGCTTCAGTGATCAGACACTTACGCAGCATCTGGCGAATGATCACCTCAATGTGCTTGTCGTTAATCTTCACACCCTGCAGACGATATACGTCCTGTACTTCATTCACAATGTAGTTGGCTACGTTGTGGATACCGCGCAGACGCAGAATATCGTGAGCAGACTCTGGACCATCGGCGATCACTTCACCGCGTTCGACTTTTTCACCTTCGAACACGTTCAGGTTACGCCACTTAGGGATCATCTCTTCGTATGGGTTACCGCCTTCAGCAGGGGTAATAACCAGACGACGCTTACCTTTGGTCTCTTTACCGAAGGAGATGGTACCGCTGATCTCAGCCAGAATCGCCGGCTCTTTTGGCTTACGGGCTTCGAACAGGTCAGCAACCCTTGGCAGACCACCAGTAATATCGCGAGTCTTGGACGATTCCTGAGGAATACGAGCCAGTGCATCACCGACGCTGATCTGAGCATTATCTTCCAGGTTTACGATCGCATTGCTGGGCAGGAAGTACTGCGCAGGTACGTCGGTACCAGGAATGGTCAGGTCATTACCGTTTTCGTCAACCAAACGGATCATTGGACGCATTTCTTTGCCGGCGCTTGGGCGCTGGGCCACATCCAATACCACGATAGAAGACAGACCGGTCAGCTCGTCGGTTTGACGCGAGATGGTGACACCGTCAATCATCTGCTCAAACTTCACATAACCCGCCACTTCAGTGATGATGGGGTGAGTATGTGGATCCCAGTTTGCGATAGTCTGGCCAGCGGTAACTTCAGCGCCTTCCAGCGTTTCCAGCACAGTACCGTAAGGCACTTTGTAGCGCTCTTTCTCACGGCCCAGTTCATCGATAATCGCCAGCTCGGACGAGCGCGATACGATAACCAGCTTGCCATCGCTGTTCTTAACGAACTTGGCATTATGCAGCTTCAGGTTACCGGCGTTCTTCACCTGAACGTTGTTTTCTGCAGAAGCCCTGGATGCCGCACCACCGATGTGGAAGGTACGCATCGTCAGCTGTGTACCAGGCTCACCGATTGACTGAGCAGCGACAACACCGATTGCTTCACCTTGGTTAATCAGGTGACCACGGGCCAGGTCACGACCGTAACACTTGGCACAAACACCGAAGTCGGTATCACAGGAGATCACAGAGCGAACTTTAACTTCGTCGACGCTGTACTCTTCCAGCTTGTCACACCATGCTTCATCCAGCAGAGTGTTACGTGGCGCCAGGACTTCGTCGGAACCAGGATAGTAAACATCCTCGGCAACAACACGACCCAGTACCCGCTCACGCAGCGGCTCAACCACGTCACCACCTTCAATCAGCGGCTTCATGATCAGACCTTCGTGAGTACCACAGTCATCTTCGATAACGACCAGATCCTGGGCAACATCCACCAGACGACGAGTCAGGTAACCTGAGTTAGCTGTCTTAAGTGCGGTATCCGCCAGACCCTTACGAGCACCGTGAGTAGAAATAAAGTACTGCAGTACGTTCAGACCTTCACGGAAGTTCGCCACGATGGGCGTTTCGATGATAGAGCCGTCTGGCTTGGCCATCAGGCCACGCATACCCGCCAACTGACGGATCTGAGCGGCACTACCACGAGCGCCTGAGTCGGCCATCATGTAGATGCTGTTGAAGGAAGCCTGTTTCTCTTCTTCACCGTCGCGGTTGATAACCACTTCGGAAGACAGGTTTTCCATCATCGCCTTGGAGACTTTCTCGTTGGCGCTGGCCCAGATATCGATAACCTTGTTGTAACGCTCACCGGCAGTAACCAGACCAGACTGGAACTGCTCCTGGATTTCCAGAACTTCGGCTTCTGCGTCGGCAACCAGCTTGTACTTGGCTTCCGGGATTTCCATATCGTTGATACCGACAGAGGCACCAGAGATAGTGGCGTATTGGAAACCTGTGTACATCAGTTGGTCAGCAAAGATAACAGTATCTTTCAGACCCAGCTGACGGTAGCAGGTGTTCAGCAAACGGGAGATCTGCTTCTTGCCCATGTTCTGGTTAACCAGATCAAAAGACATACCGGCTGGCAGGATCAGTGACAACAGAGCACGACCTACTGTGGTGTCGACAATGCGGCGCTGCTGGGTGCGCTCACCGTTCTCATCGATATGAGTTTCGGTGATACGAACTTTAACCCGGGCGTGCAGCTCGGCGGCACCAGTGCGATAGGCTTTCTCGGCTTCGGCAACAGACTCAAAGGCCATACCTTCACCGCGGCCATTTACGCGTTCACGGCTCATGTAGTACAGACCCAGTACCACGTCCTGAGAAGGAGTGATAACCGGCTCACCGTTGGCAGGTGACAAAATGTTGTTGGTTGACATCATCAACGCACGGGCTTCCAGCTGGGCTTCCAGCGTCAGAGGCACGTGTACCGCCATTTGGTCACCGTCGAAGTCGGCGTTATAGGCCGCACACACCAGTGGGTGCAGTTGAATCGCTTTACCTTCGATCAGTACAGGTTCGAACGCCTGGATACCCAAACGGTGCAGTGTTGGTGCACGGTTCAGCATCACAGGGTGTTCGCGGATCACTTCATCCAGTACGTCCCAAACCTCGGCAACTTCACGCTCAACCATCTTCTTGGCGGCTTTGATGGTAGTGGCCAGACCACGACCTTCCAGCTTGCCGTAGATAAATGGTTTGAACAGTTCCAGCGCCATTTTCTTCGGCAGACCACACTGGTGCAGACGCAGAGTTGGGCCCACGGTAATTACCGAACGGCCTGAGTAGTCAACACGCTTACCCAGCAGGTTTTGACGGAAACGACCTTGCTTACCCTTGATCATGTCGGCCAAGGACTTTAGAGGACGCTTGTTGGAACCGGTAATGGCACGACCGCGACGACCGTTATCCAGCAGGGCATCAACAGATTCCTGCAGCATACGCTTTTCGTTGCGAACTATGATATCCGGAGCAGCCAGATCCAGCAGACGCTTCAAACGGTTGTTACGGTTGATCACGCGGCGATACAGATCGTTCAGATCTGAAGTCGCGAAACGACCGCCATCCAGAGGAACCAGAGGACGCAAATCAGGTGGCAGAACCGGCAGCACCTTGAGGATCATCCACTCTGGCTTGTTGCCTGAATGGTAGAAGGCCTCAACCAGCTTCAACCGCTTGGTGACTTTCTTGCGACGGGTCTCAGAGTTGATAGATGGCAGCTCTTCGCGCATCTGCTCAACTTCTTTCTCCAGATCGATAGCGCGCAGCAGTTCCAGAACCGCTTCGGCACCCATCTTGGCTTCAAACTCGTCACCATACTCTTCCAGCGCATCCAGGTAGGTTTCTTCGGTCAGCATTTGACCGCGCTCCAGGCTGGTCATGCCTGGCTCGATAACCACATAAGATTCGAAGTAGAGTACCCGCTCAATATCACGCAGAGTCATGTCCAGCATCAGACCGATACGGGATGGCAGTGACTTGAGGAACCAGATGTGGGCAACTGGGCTGGCCAGTTCGATGTGGCCCATACGCTCACGACGTACTTTGGTCTGGGTCACTTCAACGCCACACTTCTCACAGATCACACCGCGGTGCTTGAGACGCTTGTACTTACCGCACAGACACTCGTAATCTTTGACCGGGCCAAAGATACGGGCACAGAACAGGCCTTCACGCTCAGGCTTGAATGTACGGTAGTTGATGGTTTCAGGCTTCTTAACTTCACCAAATGACCAAGAACGGATCAGATCAGGCGACGCCAGGCCGATCTTGATGCCTTCAAATTCTTCAGTCTTGCTTTGCTGTTTCAGAAACTTTAATAAGTCTTTCACGTTTCTCTCCTGAAGGAGTTAAACCCGGTGCCCCGCTCTCGCGGAGCACCAATTCGTTGCCAAACGCAGGCTTTAAACCGCGTCTTACTCTTGATCCAACTCGATGTTGATACCGAGAGAACGGATCTCCTTCAGCAATACGTTGAAGGACTCTGGCATTCCTGGCTGCATCTGATGGTTACCGTCAACGATGTTCTTGTACATCTGAGTACGACCGTTAACGTCATCCGATTTCACTGTGAGCATTTCCTGCAGAGTATACGCAGCACCGTATGCCTCCAGGGCCCACACTTCCATCTCACCGAAACGCTGACCACCGAACTGAGCTTTACCGCCCAGAGGTTGCTGAGTAACCAAGCTGTACGAACCGGTAGAACGGGCGTGCATCTTGTCATCAACCAAGTGGTTCAGTTTGAGCATGTACATGTAACCTACGGTCACAGGACGCTCGAACTGGTTACCGGTACGACCATCAAACAGATTCAGCTGACCAGAAGTCGGCAGACCTGCGAGCTCAAGCATCTGCTTGATCTCTTTCTCTTTGGCACCGTCGAAGGCTGGGGTTGCCGTTGGCAGACCATCCTTCAGGTGTTTGGCCAGACGCAGAACTTCATCATCGGTAAATGAATCGATATCCACGCGCTGCTTCACTTCATCGCCCAGTTCATAGACCTGTTTGATGTAGCCACGCAGTTCGGCCAGCTCACGCTGTTCTTCCAGCATGGCATTGATGCGATTACCAATACCTTTAGCCGCAGCACCCAAGTGAACTTCCAGTACCTGACCTATGTTCATCCGCGAAGGTACACCCAGAGGGTTCAGTACGATGTCGACAGGGTTACCCTGCTCGTCGTATGGCATATCTTCGATAGGACAGATCTTGGAGATCACACCCTTGTTACCGTGACGACCGGCCATCTTGTCACCAGGCTGGATGGTACGCTTAACCGCCAGGTAAACCTTAACGATCTTCAGTACGCCTGGAGCCAGATCATCACCTTGGGTGATCTTGCGACGCTTGACTTCGAACTTCTTGTCAAAGTCGGCTTTCAGCTCTTCGTGCTGTTCAGCCAGCTGTTCCAGTTCGGTTTGCTTGGCTTCATCGTCGATAACCTGAACCAATACATCTTTGCGTGGCAGTTCAGCCAGTTTGGCTTCACTGAAACCGGCGCTCAGCAGCAGGTTACGGGCACGGCTCAGTACACCCTCTTCGAGGATCTTGAACTCTTCAGTCAAGTCCTTACGGGCTTGAGCAATGTGCATCTCTTCGATTTCGATGGCGCGCTTGTCTTTTTCAACACCGTCACGGGTGAAGACTTGCACGTCGATAACTGTACCTTTCACTGAGTTAGGTACACGCAGAGAGCTGTCTTTAACGTCAGACGCTTTCTCACCGAAAATAGCCCGCAGCAGTTTCTCTTCCGGAGTCAGCTGAGTTTCACCCTTAGGCGTTACCTTACCAACCAGAATGTCACCGCCTTTAACTTCGGCGCCGATGTAAACGATACCGGATTCATCCAGCTTGCTCAGTGCAGACTCACCTACGTTAGGGATGTCAGCAGTGATCTCTTCGCTACCCAGCTTGGTGTCACGGGCAATACAGGACAGTTCCTGAATGTGGATAGTCGTGAAACGGTCTTCCTGCGCTACGCGCTCGGAAATAAGGATGGAATCCTCAAAGTTGTAACCGTTCCATGGCATGAAGGCCACGCGCATGTTCTGACCCAGAGCCAGGTCGCCCAAGTCGGTTGACGGACCATCGGCCAGAACGTCACCACGCACCACAGGCTCACCTACGCTACAGCATGGACGCTGGTTGATGCAGGTGTTCTGGTTGGAACGGGTGTACTTGGTCAGGTTGTAGATATCGATACCGGCTTCGCCTGGGCGCAGCTCATCTTCGTTAACCTTAACCACGATGCGGCTGGCATCAACATAGTCGATCACACCGCCACGCTTGGCAGCCACAACCACGCCTGAGTCAACAGCCAGTGTACGTTCAATACCTGTACCCACCAGAGGCTTCTCTGACTTGAGTGTTGGTACTGCCTGACGTTGCATGTTTGCACCCATCAATGCACGGTTAGCGTCGTCGTGCTCAAGGAATGGGATCAAAGATGCCGCCACAGAAATGATCTGCTGTGGAGATACGTCCATATACTGGATATCGGAAGCGCGCATAAAGGTAGATTCACCCTTGTGGCGACAGGCAACCTGCTCTTCCACAATGCAACCTTCGTTGTCGAGCTCGATGTTGGCCTGTGCAATCACATAGCGGCCTTCTTCGATGGCTGACAGATATTCCACTTCATCGGTAACCACACTGTCGATCACCTTACGATAAGGTGTTTCCAGGAAGCCGTATGAGTTGGTACGGGCAAAGGTAGACAGTGAGTTGATCAGACCAATGTTTGGACCTTCAGGGGTCTCAATTGGACACAGACGACCATAGTGAGTTGGGTGCACGTCTCGAACTTCGAAGCCGGCACGCTCACGGGTCAGACCGCCAGGACCAAGAGCCGAAATACGGCGCTTGTGAGTCACTTCTGACAGTGGGTTGTTCTGATCCATAAACTGCGACAGCTGAGAAGAACCGAAGAACTCTTTCACTGCAGCAGAGATTGGCTTGGCGTTGATCAGATCCTGAGGCATCAGCTCGTTCAGATCGCCCAGAGACAGACGTTCACGTACAGCGCGCTCAACACGTACCAGACCTACACGGAACTGGTTCTCGGCCATTTCGCCAACGCTACGGATACGACGGTTACCCAGGTGGTCGATATCATCGACTTCATCAAAACCGTTACGGATTTCGATGATCTTCTTCATTACGGCAACTATGTCTTCTTTGGTCAGTACACCGGTACCCTCGTTCTCGTCGATTTCGAGACGACGGTTGAACTTCATCCGGCCCACTTTAGATAGGTCATAGCGCTCTTCGCTGAAGAACAGGTTCTGGAACAGAGCTTCGGCGGCATCCTTGGTTGGTGGCTCGCCAGGACGCATCATGCGATAGATTTCAACCAGCGCTTCCAAACGGTTGGTGGTTGAGTCAATACGCAGCGTGTCAGAGATGTAAGCACCGTGATCCAGCTCGTTGATGTACAGGGTGCTGACCTCTTTGATACCGGCCAGTGACAGATTGGCCAGGTCTTCCAGGCTGATCTCGTTGTTGGCGGTAACCAGTACTTCACCTGTGTCAGGATCGATATAGTCCTGAGCCGCCACTTTACCCACTATGTACTCAACTGGGACTTCCAGTTCAGTGGTGTTGGTTTTTTCCAGTTGGCGGATATGACGGGCAGTGATACGACGGCCCTTCTCTACCAGCACAGTGCCTTCTGAATCCTTGATGTCATAGCTGGCAGTTTCGCCACGCAGACGCTCAGGAACCAGTGTCATGACCAGAGAATCTTTCTTGATCTTGAAGTCGACACGCTCAAAGAAGATGTCGAGGATATCCTGAGTAGAATATTCCAGGGCACGCAGAATGATGCTGGCAGGCAGCTTACGGCGACGGTCGATACGTACAAACAACGCATCTTTAGGGTCGAACTCGAAGTCGAGCCAAGACCCGCGGTAAGGAATAATACGCGCGTTATACAGCACTTTACCTGAAGAGTGTGTCTTACCACGGTCGTGGTCGAAGAACACACCTGGGCTACGGTGCAACTGAGATACGATAACACGCTCAGTACCATTGATAACAAAGGTACCGTTTTCAGTCATCAGAGGGATATCCCCCATGTAGACTTCTTGTTCTTTAATATCTTTTACAGTGCCGGCGGCAGCTTCACGATCATACAGCACCATGCGCAGCTTAACGCGCAGTGGAGCGGAGTATGTCACACCGCGGATTTGACACTCTTTCACATCAAAAACAGGCTCGCCCAGCTTATAGCTGACGTACTGCAGTTCTGAATTACCAGAAAAGCTCTTGATGGGAAAAACGCTACGGAAAGCGGCCTCAAGGCCACGCTCACCGGTAGGATCTTGATCGGTGAACTTCTTAAAAGAGTCTAACTGAATAGACAACAGGTAAGGGATGTCCAACACCTGTGGACGCTTACCGAAGTCTTTGCGAATACGCTTCTTTTCAGAATAGGAGTAAACCATGGGTTTCCTCTGCTTGCGAGATGTGACCAAGACTGAATCAACACAGTTAATCCAGCACGTTTGCCCATCACCGTTGATGGCAAGAACCTAACCAATAATCACTGCTAGGGACTGCAAAATCTGGCGACAAACGGTGAAAAAAATCGCCAACGCTTACAGCGCAAAAAAGGCCGACGGTCAAAAAACCGCCAGCCTCCACCCAATTGGCTTGGGTGATTGTAAGTCAGTATGACTTACTTGATCTCTACTTGAGCACCAGCTTCTTCGAGTTCTTTCTTCAGAGCTTCAGCTTCTTCTTTAGAGACAGCTTCTTTAACAGCTACTGGAGCAGATTCAGCCATAGCTTTGGCTTCTTTCAGACCCAGACCTGTGGCACCACGTACAGCCTTGATCACAGCAACTTTGTTGTCACCGTGAGAAGTCATAACTACGTCGAACTCGGTTTTCTCTTCAGCAGCAGCAGCTTCACCAGCGCCGCCAGCAACTACTGCAGCAGCAGCAGATACGCCGAACTTCTCTTCCATAGCTTCGATCAGTTCAACAACTTCCATTACAGACATAGCTGCAAAGGCTTCAAGGATTTGGTCTTTAGTGATAGACATAACAAATGTTTCCTATTGTTCTGAATTCAATTCTGTTAAGCAGCCAGCTTGAGATTAAGCGGCTTCTTGTTTTTGATCGCGCAGAGCGGCCAGAGTACGAACGAACTTGCCAGCAGATGCTTCTTTCATAGTCATCATCAGCTGTGCCAGTGCTTCTTCGTAAGTTGGCAGTTTTGCCAAACGATCAATGTCAGCTGCAGGGATGAATTCCCCTTCATAAGCTGCACCTTTAACTTCGAAAGCGGCTTGCTCTTTAGCAAAGTCTTTTAACAGACGAGCTGCAGCACCTGGGTGCTCGTTAGAGAAAGCGATCAAAGTTGGGCCAGAGAACACCTCTGTCAGACACTCAAAAGCAGTGCCTTCAACTGCGCGGCGAGCCAGAGTGTTACGTACTACACGTACATACACACCGTTTGCGCGAGCAGTCTTACGCAGAACTGTCATAGCACCTACAGTTACACCGCGTGAATCGGCGACAACTGCAGAAAGCGCACCTTTGGCAGCTTCGTTGACTTCAGCAACAATCGCTTTTTTGTCTTCGAGTCTTAATGCCATTGGCTTTACTCCTGGATTCTACCTGGGGAATCCCCCAGTGTTTACCATACTGAATACAAACGTACTCAGTTACTTACGGTGCAGATAATCCAGCAGAAATAAATCTATCTGGGGCCTGACACCGTCTACGCAGGAAATTAAGTATCCCAGACGGTCAACACCTGCGGTCTTGGACGGAAACCCATCTGAGTGTAAACACTCGTCATAGGTTCCAACCCACAAAAGTGCGCGCATTATAGGCTAACGCGCGCATTTTGTAAAATTAGTTAGCAGTGTCCAGAGTGTTCTGGTCAACAGCTACACCTGCACCCATAGTGGTGGAGATGCTTACCTTCTTCACGTACTGGCCTTTGGCTGCAGCAGGCTTGGCCTTCTTCAGTGCAGTCAGCAGTGCTTCCAGGTTTTCTTTCAGTTGAGCGGTTTCGAAGTCCACTTTACCGATAGTAGTGTGGATGATACCGTTCTTGTCGTTACGGTAACGAACCTGACCAGCCTTGGCGTTCTTAACAGCTTCGGCAACGTTAGGAGTTACAGTACCGGTTTTAGGGTTAGGCATCAGGCCGCGTGGGCCCAGGATTTGACCCAGCATACCAACAACGCGCATTGCATCAGGAGATGCGATAACTACGTCGAAGTTCATTTCGCCGGCTTTCACCTGCTCAGCCAGATCTTCCATACCTACCAGTTCAGCACCAGCTTCTTTCGCAGCTTCGGCATTGGCACCTTGAGTGAATACAGCAACACGTACTTCACGACCAGTACCGTGTGGCAGCACAGTGGCACCACGAACGTTTTGGTCAGATTTACGAGGATCAACACCCAGGTTAACGGCAACGTCTACGCTCTCAACGAACTTGGCAGTAGCCAGTTCTTTCAGCAGAGCTACAGCTTCGTTGATGTCGTATGCTTTGGTTACGTCCACTTTTTCGCGGATGGTGCGCATGCGCTTAGTCAGCTTTGCCATTATATTAGTCCTCTACTACCAAACCCATGGAACGCGCAGTACCTTCGATTGAGCGAGTCATCGCTTCAATGTCAGCACCAGTCATATCGGTTGCCTTGGTTTCAGCAATTTCCTGAACCTGGCTACGCTTGATAGTACCCACTTTCTGAGTGTTAGGACGAGCAGAACCTGACTTCAGACCAGCGGCTTTCTTCAGCAAGAAGGCTGCAGGTGGAGTCTTGGTTTCGAAAGTGAATGAGCGATCGTTGTAAACAGTGATCACTACTGGAATTGGCATACCTTTTTCGAACTTTTCAGTACGAGCGTTGAATGCTTTACAGAATTCCATGATGTTCACACCTTTTTGACCCAGAGCTGGACCAACTGGTGGAGACGGGTTTGCAGCACCGGCTGCTACTTGCAGCTTGATGTAAGCTTCAATTTTCTTTGCCATCTGACATTTCCTCAGTTTGGGTTCAAACGCTCAGGCGACATGCCTTGAGCTCCCCGAAAACAACGGGTGCGGATTATATAGAAATCCGCACCCGTTGCCAAACGGATTTTGTATTTTATTTAATCAAGATTTCTCGACCTGATTAAAGTCCAACTCAACCGGAGTCGAACGACCGAAGATCATCACAGACACCTTGACGCGGTTCTTGTCATAATCCACTTCTTCAACAGTACCATTGAAGTCGGCAAACGGACCATCGGTAACTCGAACCACTTCGCCGGGTTCGAACATAACGCGATGAGTAGGAGAATCTGTAGTCTCCTGCAGACGACGCAGGATAGCCTCGGCTTCTTTATCGGAAATAGGAGCAGGACGATCTGAAGTGCCGCCGATAAAGCCCATCACACGTGGGATGCTTTTCACCAAGTGCCAGCTTTGATCGTTCATTTCCATCTGTACCAGCACATAGCCGGGGAAGAACTTGCGCTCGCTCTTGCGGCGTTGGCCGGCACGCATTTCCACAACTTCTTCGGTCGGAACCAGGACTTCGCCGAAGAACTCTTCCATACCGTGCATTTTGATGTGTTCAAGCAGAGACTTACATACACGGCCTTCATAACCGGAAAAAGCCTGAACCACATACCATCTTTTCTTAGCTTCTTTAGCTTCAGTCATTCTAGTGCCTATACGCCAGTAATAAAGTTGACAATGCGCAGCAATACCGCATCCAGTCCCCAGAGAATCAAGGCCAGGATACCTGTCGCAGCCAGTACGATAAAGGTGGTATTCAACGCCTCTTGACGAGTCGGCCATACGACTTTGCGTACTTCAATTTGAGACTCACGGGCAAAGGCCAATGCTTGCTTACCCTTAACAGTTTGCAGAGCAATAAAACCAGCAATAGCAAATACAACAACCACACCCGCAGCGCGGATTGGCAGAGTGATGATTTCACTGTTGTTGTACATCTGGTTGCCAACGATAGCCACTACCACCAGTAGTATAGCTATTACCCACTTTACGATATCCAGAGAGTTGCCCTGGTTTTCAGTATTTGTTGTCATCGGTTAATTCCGTTACTCATTACGACCTGAGCCAAGGGACAGCTGAGTAAGTTTAAGGCTTAAATCAGCGCCAGCCCGCTTTCGAACTCGCCCCTGACGAGAATTCTCCGGCTCAGGGCACAAAAATCGGCCATAGATTGTATTCTTAATCAGCTTTGTTATCAAGGATACACAGGGCGAAACCAAGAGAAAGCCTGACACTTTGCGCCAGCAAGCAAAAAAGGAAGCCGAAGCTTCCTTTTTCAAAGTAACCTGTCTCGCAATTAAGCGATGATCTTGGCTACAACACCAGCACCAACTGTACGGCCACCTTCACGGATGGCGAAGCGCAGACCTTCGTCCATCGCGATTGGGCAGATCAGAGTTACTGTCATCTTGATGTTGTCACCTGGCATTACCATCTCTACGCCTTCTGGCAGTTCGATAGTACCGGTCACGTCAGTTGTACGGAAGTAGAACTGTGGACGGTAGCCTTTGAAGAATGGAGTGTGACGACCACCTTCTTCTTTAGACAGTACGTAAACTTCTGATTCGAACTTGGTGTGTGGAGTGATTGAACCAGGCTTAGCCAGTACTTGACCACGCTCTACTTCATCACGCTTGGTACCACGCAGCAGGATACCGCAGTTCTCACCGGCACGACCTTCGTCCAGCAGCTTACGGAACATTTCTACACCAGTACAGGTAGTCTTGGTAGTGTCGTGGATACCCACGATTTCTACTTCGTCACCAACTTTGATGATACCGCGCTCTACACGACCTGTTACTACAGTACCGCGACCAGAGATTGAGAATACGTCTTCGATAGGTAGCAGGAATGGCTTATCGATATCACGCTCTGGCTCAGGGATGTAGGTATCCAGTGCTTCAGCCAGTTCGATGATCTTGGCTTCCCACTGAGCATCGCCTTCCAGAGCTTTCAGAGCAGAACCCTGAATTACTGGCAGGTCATCACCTGGGAAATCGTACTCAGACAGCAGTTCACGAACTTCCATCTCTACCAGTTCCAGCAGCTCTTCATCGTCTACCATGTCACACTTGTTCATGAATACGATGATGAAAGGTACACCTACCTGACGAGACAGCAGGATGTGCTCACGAGTCTGTGGCATTGGGCCGTCAGTAGAAGCTACTACCAGGATTGCGCCGTCCATCTGGGCAGCACCGGTGATCATGTTTTTAACATAGTCAGCGTGACCTGGGCAGTCTACGTGGGCGTAGTGACGAGTTGGAGTGTCATACTCGATGTGAGAGGTATTGATGGTAATACCGCGCTCACGCTCTTCTGGAGCGTTATCGATCGCTGCGAAGTCACGCGCCTCACCACCGTAAGTCTTAGACAGTACAGTTGAGATAGCAGCAGTCAGAGTGGTTTTACCATGGTCCACGTGGCCAATGGTACCCACGTTAACGTGGGGTTTACTACGTTCAAATTTAGCTTTAGACATGGTATTGCCTCAATCTAAGATTTTCTGGTGGTGAAACCATATATAGTGAAAAAGTCCGATGCAAATGAATGACATCGAACAGATTATAAAAGGCAGAGGTAAAATTTAAGATAGGCTGGTGCTGATAGGCAGATTCGAACTGCCGACCTCATCCTTACCAAGGATGCGCTCTACCACCTGAGCCATATCAGCATGCAAATTTGGAGCGGGCAGCGGGAATCGAACCCGCGTTATCAGCTTGGAAGGCTGGAGTAATACCATTATACGATGCCCGCGCAACCTACTTAAGGCTACCTACTTACCTTGAAAATGGTGGAGGGAGAAGGATTCGAACCTTCGAAGGCGGAGCCGTCAGATTTACAGTCTGATCCCTTTGGCCACTCGGGAACCCCTCCGATAAAATTGGTGCCGGCACCAAGAGTCGAACTCGGGACCTACTGATTACAAGTCAGTTGCTCTACCAACTGAGCTATGCCGGCACTTCATTTCGGTAGCGGATATTAGGTAAATGTTGGGGCGAGTGCAATAGGAAATTGGCTTTTTTTCGAAAAAAAGCCCTGAATGGTGCTTTTTTACTCTGACACTACGTAGGTATTCAACTCCTTCTTAACCCTCTGTACACGGGATAAACAATTCGGCTTGGCATAGGGATTTTTTATTGTTCATGAATAATTCATGGTGTACTGTGCCTTGCCTGAGCAGAGGAAATCAGATGACAACAGCCAACTCAATTCAACAGGCATTATATATGCCGTTTCACCGCCAGCAATGGGCTGAACTTCGCGAGTCGGTGCCTTTGACCTTGAGCGAAACCGAATTGAAAAAGCTGCGGGGGATTAATGAAAAGGTTTCCCTCACTGAAGTTACCGACATCTATTTGCCCCTCAGTCGTCTGCTTAACTTGATCGTTGGCGCCAAGCAGCAAAGAGGTTTGGTGTTAAATGAGTTTTTGGGGCAAACCCCGGCCAAGAGTCCTTACATTATCAGTATTGCCGGCAGTGTCGCCGTTGGGAAAAGTACCACAGCCCGTATCCTGCAGGCACTTTTGAGCCATTGGCCCGAACACCCTAAGGTCGATCTGATTACTACGGATGGTTTTCTCTACCCGCTGGCCGAGCTGAAACAAAAAGGGTTGTTGCAGCGTAAAGGCTTTCCGGAAAGCTATGACATGAAACTATTGGTGGAGTTTATCGCTGCCATCAAGTCAGGCGCCGAATTGGTCGAGGCTCCGCTATATTCCCACATCAGTTACGACCGTCTCCCCGAAGTGCAGCAGGTCAGACAGCCGGACATTTTGATCCTGGAAGGCTTGAATGTACTGCAGACAGAGCTGGATTCTCCCGTGAGTATCAAGCGGCCATTTGTTTCTGATTTCGTGGACTTCTCTATCTATGTAGATGCGGACGAATCACTGCTGAAGCATTGGTATATAGATAGGTTTCTGCAGTTCCGGCATACGGCTTTTGCCAATGAGCGCTCCTACTTCCACCACTATGCCAAGCTGAGCGATGCCGAAGCCAAATATATAGCCGCCAATATCTGGGACACCATCAATGGCCCGAACCTGAATCTGAATATTGAGCCCACCCGCGAGCGGGCACATCTTATTCTGAAAAAGGGTCAGGACCACCTGATGGATAAAGTGCTGCTGCGAAAATAATCAAGCGCCGCGTAAGCTGATTTCCCCGCCGACAAAATGCTGTGGACCCGTTTCTGTCTGTAGGATAACGCCACCTTGCTCATCCACTCCCAGGTAGTGGCCGCTAATCTGCTGCTCACCCAGCAGCAATTTGACCTGTTGACCGGCAAAGATATCGGCACTCTGCCACCTGGTGCTGAATGCCGCCAAGCCTTGGGTTTCAAACAGCTTGAGATCTTTCAATAGCTGTCGGTGGAGATTGATAGCCAACTCAGTCTTGTCCGGCATAGATTCAAGCCCACTGAGATCGCTCCAGGGTTGATCCAGTTGTTCACCCAGTTCAGCTGGCATAGCCATATTCAAGCCTATCCCGATCACCAGATCGCATTCGCTGTCGGCAGTACCACTCATTTCAATCAGCACACCGGCAAGTTTACGGCCATCGAGATAGATATCGTTGGGCCACTTCACTCCCAAACCGGCAATACCGAAAGACTCCAACACACTAACCAGTGAACAGGCAACCACCAGACTCAAGCCCATCGCCTGAGAAAGGCCTTGAGAGAACTGCCAGTACATAGAGAAATAGAGGTGACTGCCGTAGGGCGACACCCACTGGCGTCCTCTACGCCCTCGTCCGGCCGATTGGTACTCGGCAATACAGAGATCGCCATTACTCAATTCATCGACATGGTTGAGCAGGAATGTATTGGTACCACCGAGTTCATCAAAGTAGAAACAACGGTTATCTATAGCGGAAAGCAAACGCGGCTTATCAATAAGGTGCAGGCTTCTCGCCAACTTATAGCCTTTACCTTTCACGCTGAAGATATCGATCCCGAAGGCAGTCAAGGCACTGATATGTTTGCTGACAGCCGTACGGCTGATACCGAGCTGTTCGGCCAGCTTTTCGCCGGAGACAAACTCCCCCTGCTGCAACAGCTGTAATATTTCCCGCTTGCGCTTCCACTGTTCGGTCATCGTCAGAGACTCCTCTCTCCTGTTGCCGCAAAAATTCGCGGTTCGGGCTGCAATTCTACACCGAAGCGCGCTTGCACTTGCCTGATAATTTCCCGTGCCAAATTAGCCACATCCTTACCCTTGGCGCCACCTTTATTCACCAGAACCAGGGCTTGCTTATCATGGACTGCTGCCGCTCCCATCTGGAAACCTTTCAAACCTGCCTTATCGATAAGCCAGCCTGCGGCCAACTTAACAGTACCATCCTGCTGAGCATAACCCACCAAATCAGGAAAGCGTTCGGCCAACTTAAGATAGTCGGCAGCAGCAACCACAGGATTCTTGAAAAAGCTGCCGGCATTGCCAAGTACTACAGGATCCGGCAGTTTTTCCTGACGAACCTGACATACCCGCTCAAAAATCATGGTCGCGGTCACCTCTGTCTCTTCAGCAAGCGACTGCAACGGCCCATAACTCAGTTTGGGCTGCCAGGCTTTAGGCAATTTCAAGCCGACAGAGGTGATCACAGCCTTACCCTTGAGCTCATTTTTGAAAATTGACTCACGATAGCCAAAATCACAATCAGCGGCCTCGAGACGAGTTAGCGCGCCGTTCTGCAGGTCTAGATACTCGACCCAGTCACACAACTGACACAGCTCAATTCCATAGGCGCCTATGTTTTGAATAGGCGCTGCACCAACTGTCCCCGGGATCAGAGCCATATTCTCAAGCCCCGGCATCCCCAGCTTAAGCGTTTCGCAAACCAAATCGTGCCAGTTTTCACCGGCGGCAACCTTTAGATAAAAATGCTCTTGATCCTCACAGACATCGATTCCCTTGGTACCGATTTGAATCACTGTCCCTTGATAATCTTCAAGCAGCAATAGATTACTGCCACCACCGAGGATCAGCATAGGGGTCTCATCGCCCTTATGCTGCATGCAAGCCTGGACAAGCTCCGTGGTAGAACTCACTCTGATGAGTTCCCGACAGCAACAGTCGATTCCAAAAGTGTTCAAAGATTTAAGGGAGTGGACTAGAGTTGGCATCTAAAGCTTTCACTGCAAATAAAAGCAGCATTGTAACGGGATTAGCCGGCTATTTCAGCCGCAAACCCCCCCATAAGCGAATAACGGTCAGTTAAAGGTGTGTATGGGTTTATATGTATCCAGCGGCAAGCTACTCGGCTGCTACCGAATCAAAGCTGGATTAAGGCAAATCTCACAGGCCCTAAACGCAAAAAAGCCACCTTATTCAGGTGGTTTCTCTACTTAATTGGGCGTCTGGCGATGGCCAGCTTCGAGCAAGCTCTCCGCGTTCGTCTGGCGCATCAAACTGAGTTTGATAAACGCGACAACCTCACCCTACTCCACATGGGATTGTGCCTCACTACGTTCGGACTCTTTATCTTCCCCATGTGAGAGTGGACATTTCAAAATGCAATTAAAACGAAAAATCCCCAACACAAAGTGCTGGGGATTTTCATTTTATTAGGCGTCTGGCGATGACCTACTCTCACATGGGGAGACCCCACACTACCATCGGCGCGATTGCGTTTCACTTCTGAGTTCGGGATGGGATCAGGTGGGACCACAATGCTATTGTCACCAGACATATTTGGTAATCTGGAAAGCTGTGCTCTTCTTCAGAGCCTGAGTTCAAACTTCAATCAAGTATCGACTTCTTCAAGTCCGTAAAACCCATCTGGGTTGTATGGTTAAGCCTCTCGAGTCATTAGTACAGGTTAGCTCAACGCCTCGCAACGCTTACACACCCTGCCTATCAACGTCCTGGTCTCGAACGGCTCTTCAGAGGGCTCCAGGCCCTAGGGATGACTCATCTTGGGGCTCGCTTCCCGCTTAGATGCTTTCAGCGGTTATCGATTCCGAACGTAGCTACCGGGCAATGCCATTGGCATGACAACCCGAACACCAGCGGTTCGTCCACTCCGGTCCTCTCGTACTAGGAGCAGCTCCCCTCAATCATCCAACGCCCACGGCAGATAGGGACCGAACTGTCTCACGACGTTCTGAACCCAGCTCGCGTACCACTTTAAATGGCGAACAGCCATACCCTTGGGACCGACTTCAGCCCCAGGATGTGATGAGCCGACATCGAGGTGCCAAACACCGCCGTCGATATGAACTCTTGGGCGGTATCAGCCTGTTATCCCCGGAGTACCTTTTATCCGTTGAGCGATGGCCCTTCCATTCAGAACCACCGGATCACTATGACCTGCTTTCGCACCTGCTCGACGTGTCTGTCTCGCAGTTAAGCTGGCTTATGCCATTACACTAACCGTACGATGTCCGACCGTACTTAGCCAACCTTCGTGCTCCTCCGTTACTCTTTGGGAGGAGACCGCCCCAGTCAAACTACCCACCAGGCACTGTCCCTAACCCCGATTAGGGGCCCAGGTTAGAACATCAACACTACAAGGGTGGTATTTCAAGGTTGACTCCAACAAGACTGGCGTCTCATCTTCATAGTCTCCCACCTATCCTACACATGTAGGGTCAATGTTCAGTGCCAAGCTATAGTAAAGGTTCACGGGGTCTTTCCGTCTAGCCGCGGGTATACGGCATCTTCACCGCAATTTCAACTTCACTGAGTCTCGGCTGGAGACAGCGTGGCCATCATTACGCCATTCGTGCAGGTCGGAACTTACCCGACAAGGAATTTCGCTACCTTAGGACCGTTATAGTTACGGCCGCCGTTTACCGGGGCTTCGATCATGAGCTTCTCCGAAGATAACCCAATCAATTAACCTTCCGGCACCGGGCAGGCGTCACACCGTATACGTCATCTTGCGATTTTGCACAGTGCTGTGTTTTTGATAAACAGTT
>NZ_CM151402.1:0-237500 GCF_056497865.1 Shewanella sp. VK101 | reverse complement strand
TGAAAGTTCGTGAAGCCAAATCACAAGATTCAGATAAGCAGGAATAGTCGTTCTATGTCATCACGCTGGTCGAGGCCTTGGCCGTTTGAGTAAAACCATACTCGGCCAGCGTTGATTTCAATCCTTCGGTAATTTTCTCACTGGTGTAAAAGGCCCACTCACTATCTGCTTGTTGTGAGGCAGTCGGCTCCTGCTGATATTGCAGCAGACTCTTTACCCGTTTCGCTATCGCCTCGCCGGAGTCCAATAGTTCAACATCATCACCCAGTATTTGTTGTAGCTCAGGCTTCAGCATAGGGAAGTGCGTACAACCAAGCACAAGCACATCCAGTTCACTGTAGATAACAGGTTGCAGTAACTTCTTTATTGCTGCGACATCTATAGCCAGCCCAGCCGCCTTAGCCTCCGCAAGCAGCACCAGTTCAGAACAGCCAAAGAGCTCTACCTGGCAATCACAGGCAAAGTGGTTGATCAACTCTTTGGTGTAAGCCCTTTTGACCGTGCCAGGTGTGGCCAACAAACCTATATGCTTGCGTTTGGAGATGGCTGCCGCCGGTTTAATAGCCGGGACAACACCTACAACCGGGATTGTCAGCTGAGCTCTCAACTCGGGAAGTACCAAGGTACTGGCTGTATTACAGGCAATGACCACTATCGCGGCATCTATCTGCTTGGCCATGGTCACAACTAAATCCACGCATCCGCTTATCAACTCGGCTTCCGCCAACTCACCATAAGGCAAGCGCGCGTTATCAAACAGATAGCAATACTTTCTCTGTGGTAATAGCTTGCGGATCTCCCCAAGCACAGACAAGCCACCTATGCCTGAGTCAAAAACCAATATGGGTCGCGACAAATTGTGCCTCTAAGCGATATACAAAGGGTGTCGTGGCTTGAAGCCACAACGGCGGATGAAACGCTATTTTTTCATAGCTTGGACAAAAGCACAAAGGTGCGAAACTGGACATCAGCGCCACGTAGTATAATATTTGCGCCCCGTTTGAAGCCAAGAGTGAATATTATGAATTTAGAAGCAATGGACCCAAGTCAATATGATGCGCAGCTGGAACAAAAGCGCCTCAAACTGGAACAGGCCTTTGCCCGCTTCACTCCACCGGCACTCGAAGTGTTTCCCTCAGCGCAGCAACACTACCGCATGAGAGCAGAATTTCGGGTTTGGCATGACGGGGAAGATCTCTACTACTATATGTTTGACCAACAGCAAAAAGCCAAGGTTCGTTGCGATCAGTTTCTGCCCGCCAGCGCTTTAATCAATCAGATGATGCCGGCACTGATGGCCGAGCTGCGCCCCAACAGCATACTGAGACACAAGCTGTTTCAAGTAGACTTCCTCTCTACTCTGTCTGGCGAGATTTTGGTGTCACTGCTGTATCACAAGCAGTTGGATGATAACTGGCTCAATGAAGCCAAGGCGTTGAAACAGAGACTCGAGAAAGAGTTCAAGGTCGACATCATAGGTCGAGCCCGCAAGCAAAAGTTTGTGTTGGACAGAGATTTCGTCATCGAACGTCTGCAAGTCAACCAGCAGGAATACATCTATAAACAAGTGGAAAACAGCTTCACCCAGCCCAATGCCCAAGTGGCAACCAAGATGTTGGAGTGGGCGATAGACTGTACCCGTCACAGTAGTGGCGATCTGCTTGAGCTTTATTGTGGCAACGGTAACTTCTCTATCGCCCTAGCACAAAACTTCAACAAGGTGCTGGCAACCGAGTTAGCTAAACCCTCGGTCGATTCCGCTCAATACAATATTGAGCAAAATGGCACTGAGAACCTGCAGATCATTCGTATGTCGGCGGAGGAGTTTACCCAGGCCATGACGGGGGAGCGTAGCTTCAGGCGTCTGGAAGGAATTGACCTCAAGAGTTACGACTGCAACACCATCTTCGTTGATCCACCGCGAGCCGGCCTAGATCCCGATACTGTCAATCTGGTGCAGGGCTATGAGTCCATCCTCTATATTTCCTGCAACCCGCAAACCCTGGCCGACAATCTCGAACAGTTGAGTCACACTCACGAGATCAAACGCTTTGCCCTGTTTGATCAGTTCCCTTATACCGACCACATGGAAGCGGGCGTATTGCTTTCCAGGAAAAGCCTATAGATTAGGATGAGACTGGTGTAGCAAGCCCAATAAGACACTAACCGATAGGATAAAAGACTCCAGAACCTGCAAAGCTACTAGCAAAACGGCTTTGCTGGCGCTGCATAAGCGTCACCTTCCAGTTCTCCTCTCCTTTTTAACTGCAGTTAAATAGGGGAGGACTACCAAAGCAACTCAAAGAGATGTGGGACAGCACAGATGAAGCTGACGCCTAGCTCAATGGAACCTCTGGAGGCAACAAGTCAGAAAGAGCGGTATCAGGCCGTTACTCCAATTTGGCCAGTGTCTTAAAAACCATCTTCATGGCATAGTTGCTTCTGCGGCTCATCCGTTACACACCTGCCAACTGGAAGGTATGAACAACAAATCAAACTACGGAAGCGAATGGGCTATGGCCACCGGGATACCGAATACTCCTTTCTGGAAGTCAGAGTGGCATTCCCCAGAGATCCGCGATGAACCAAACAAAAGGGCCCCGAAAGGCCCTTTTGTTTTGGCAAATGTTTATCAGCGGCTATCACGCTTTTGCTGCAATGCTTCTGCGCCCGTTGCCACCATTCGCAGCTGAGTCACCAGTCGGTCGGCCAGAATCTTGCGATCGGCACGTTTCATATCCAGGGCGGCGGCGCCGGCATTGAACACCAGAGTCACCAATGCCTCGGCCTGTGCCCTGGCCAACTCAGGGCTGCGGCCGGCTGTGTCCTCGGTGTAGTGCGCCAGTTCCGAGATAAAGTGTTCAATCTCCCGCGCCACGGCGGCACGAAAGGCGGCCGAGGTGCCTGAGCGCTCATGCAGCAGGATCCTGAATACGTTGGGATTGGATTCCAGTACTTCCATAAAGGTGTCGACCGAGATACGGATAACACTGCCGCCGGCTTCGGCGCGCTGACGTCCCTTACGCATCATCTGTCTCAGCGTCAGGCCACCTTCATCGACCATGGTCAGCCCCAGTTCATTCATATCCTTGAAATGACGGTAGAAAGAGGTTGGCGCTATATTGGCTTCCCTGGCCACTTCCCTAAGACTCAGGCTGGAAAAACTGCGCTCGGCACTCAGTTGATTGAATGCTGCATCCACCAAGGCGCGGCGGGTTTTCTCTTTCTGCTGTGCTCTGATACCCATCTTTATTCCATTCACTGGATCTGTTGCGCAAATAATACAGGCTTTACTCAATAATCACATCCTCGGCTGGTGTCACTGTGATTGTGCTCCAATAGCAACTTAGCGTACACTTGTTAGCTTAAAGCGTTTTGGAAGTCATCATAATGAAAAAACCTCCCCTCATCTGGACCAACCTGATCCTCTTCCTGCTGACGTTTGCCGGTGCCTGTATTCTGGTGCCTTGGCGAGGCATCAGCCATGGCTTTGAGCTCAGCGAGTGGTTCACCTTCGTACTGTTGGCCTTCGCCAGTGGTTTGTCTATCACCGCCGGTTACCATAGGTTGTGGTCACATAAGGCTTATAAGGCTCACCCGGCCGTGCGTTTCCTGTTTGCCCTGGGCGGTGCGCTGGCGTTGCAGAACAGTGCCTTGCATTGGGCTTCGGATCACCGTATCCATCACAAGCATGTGGATGACAATGACAAGGATCCCTACTCAGCGAACATGGGTTTCTGGTACAGCCATATTGGTTGGATGCTCAGGGAATATCAGGCACAACGTTATCACGACTATAACAACGTCAGAGACCTGCAAAACGATGCCATAGTCATGTGGCAGCATAAGCATTATCTGCTGCTGGCGCTATTGATGAATGTGGGCCTCCCCGCTCTGCTTGGTTGGTTGAACGGCGATATCCTGTCGATGTTGCTGCTGGCTGGGCTGCTCCGCTTGGTGGTAGTGCATCACTGCACCTTTTTTATAAACTCGTTGGCGCATATCTGGGGTAAGCAACCCTATACAGACCGTAACACCGCCCGAGACAACGGTGTGCTGGCACTGTTTACTTATGGTGAGGGTTACCATAACTTCCACCATATCTTTGAAAACGATTACCGCAATGGTATCCACTGGTGGCATTACGACCCCACCAAGTGGTTGATCCGTTTCCTGTCCTGGTTTGGCCTGACCAAAGACCTGCGCAAGAGCCCTCAGGAGCGCATCGAAGCCGCCAAACTGCAGATGCAACTCAAGCGCGCCCAGAATAAGGTGGCCCATCTGCCCAATTGCGAGGAAATCCTGGAAAAGCTGCAGGCAGAATACGAGGAATTGAAGAGCCACTTGCTGGCCTACTTTGAAGCCAAGAAGGCGCTGCTTGAGGCCCGCAAGCAGCAGTTGGCGGATAAGCATCTGCTGTCTCAGGTGGCGGAAATGCGTTTACGTTTTCGCGCCCAACGAAAACAATGGCGCCAACTGCGAGCCAGCATAGCCTAAAACCTTGTCGTAGCCTCCCAAGGCCTGGCGATCGGCTTAACAGAATTTACCTGAGTTGTGAAACGGTCGGCTTGTACTGCGGCCGTTTCTGTTTATGATCAGGGGTTATTTCAATCACTCAGGGACCCGGCTATGTCAGATCAGTCAGTAAAACTCACGGAATACAGCCACGGCGCAGGTTGCGGTTGCAAGATTTCTCCCAAAGTCCTCAGCACCATTTTGGCGTCTCAACTGCCGGACTTTAAAGATCCCCGCCTGTTGGTCGGCAACCAGAGCCGGGATGATGCGGCCGTGTATCAGTTGGATGATCACACGGGCATTATCAGCACCACAGACTTCTTTATGCCGATAGTCGATGACCCTTTCACTTTCGGCCGTATCGCTGCCACCAATGCCATCAGCGATATCTATGCCATGGGCGGCAAGCCTATTATGGCAATTGCCATTCTCGGCTGGCCGGTGAACAAGCTGTCACCCGAGATTGCCCAGCAGGTAGTGGATGGCGGACGCCAAGCCTGCATGGATGCCGGGATCATGCTGGCCGGAGGCCATAGCATAGACGCGCCTGAGCCTATTTTCGGCCTGGCAGTCACCGGCACAGTGGCGCTGGAGCACCTCAAGCAGAACGATACCGCCAAGGCGGGTGACAAGCTCTATCTCACCAAACCTCTGGGAATTGGCATACTGACCACGGCACAAAAGCAGAAGAAGCTGGCGCCACAGGACGTCAATATCGCCCCCGAAGCTATGTGCCAACTCAATAAGATAGGTGCCGAAGTCGCCAAGATAAGCGCGGTTCACGCCATGACAGATGTGACGGGCTTTGGTCTGGCAGGCCACCTGCTGGAAATGTGTCAGGGTTCCAACCTCAAGGCCAGCATAGATACTGCCAAACTGCCGTTGCTGGAAAAAGCCTCCGAGTATCTGGCTATGGGCTGTATCCCGGGCGGCACCCACAGAAACTTTGACAGCTACGGTGAGCACCTCCCCGAGGTTTCCGAGCAACAAAAAGCCTTACTGTGCGATCCGCAAACCAGCGGCGGCTTACTTATCGCCGTCGGCGCCGAGGGTGAGGCAGAACTGCAGCAACTGCTGACCGGTCAAGGGCTGGAGCTACACTGCATAGGTGCGCTCGACTGCCGCGACGATAGTCAGCAGTGGGTGGAGCTTATATGAGTCGACAGATAATCGCGCCTGCAGAGTACCGGGAGATCTTCCTATCCGATCGTCCCCTGGTCGATCTGCGGGCGCCGGTTGAGTTTGCCAAGGGTGCCTTTCCTGCCAGCACCAACCTGCCATTGATGAACGACAGCGAAAGGCAGAAGGTGGGCACCTGTTATAAAGAGCATGGACAGGCTGCCGCCATAGAGCTCGGCCATTCGCTGGTCAAAGGCAAGATCAAGGCCGCACGTATTCAAGCCTGGCTGGATTTCTTCAGCGCCCACCCTGATGCCAACCTCTACTGTTTTCGGGGTGGTCTGAGATCTCAGCTGACCCAGCAATGGATCCGCGAGGCCGGTCTTGAAGTGCCCTATATTCAGGGCGGCTACAAAGCGATGCGCCAATACCTTATCGATACCATAGATAACACCCCGCAGCAGCAACAGTTGTTGATCCTCAGCGGTATTACCGGCTCAGGCAAGACAGAGTTTATTCTCAGTCGCAGCGAGTCAGTGGATCTGGAGGGCACTGCCAATCACAGAGGGTCGAGCTTTGGCAAGAATGTCACGCCGCAGCCCAGTCAGATCAATTTTGAAAACAGCTTGGCTCGGGAACTGTTGAGGCATCAAGAGAGGCAAGAGTCCTGCCTGCTGCTGGAAGATGAAAGCTTCCTGATTGGCCGCCGCGCCATACCCAAAGTCTTCTTCAGTGCCATGCAACAGGCCCAGGTATTGGTGCTGGAAGAGCCACTGGAGGCCAGACTCCCTCGCCTTCTGGATGAGTATGTGCACAAGATGCAGCGGGGTTTTGAACAGCATTATGGCGCCGAAGAAGGCATGGCGGTGTTCGGCGCCTATCTGCGTCAGAGTGTCGAGGGCATACGTAAGCGCCTTGGGCACCAGCAAACTGATCAACTGTTGCAGTTGGTCGACTCAAGCTTGCAGACCCAGCTGCAGCGCAACACTACAGAGCAACATCTGGAGTGGATCTCACTGCTGCTGGAGAAGTATTACGACCCCATGTATCAGTACCAGCTGGAGAAAAAGGCCGAGCGGATCATCTTCCGCGGTGACCGCCAGGCCATTCATCAGTGGCTGGATGAGAGGCGGTCAAACCGCTCCGAATGAATTCAAAAGCAAGAGAGATTCAATCCGAAGAGCCCGGCAACTGCCGGGCTCTGTCCGTTATCTCCTACCTTCCTCAACAGCAATACCGCTCAGCTGTCGGGTTTGGCCAGCAGATCGGCTACCCGCTGCTGCAGTGAGTGACGGCTCTCTTCTGCGCCGGGTACCTGAGATGCAATATTGACCTTAAGCCTTGACCAGAAACGTCTTGGTCGGGTCGTCAGGGCATGTCCATCTTTGTGGCTAAAGAAAGATCCCCACAAACCTTTGAGCGCCATAGGCACCACAGGCACAGGATCCTTTGCCAGTATCTGTTCGATACCGGGCCGAAACTCATGCAACTCACCATCGGGAGACAACCTGCCCTCAGGGAAAATACACACCAACTCTTCATTGGCCAGCGCCTGGTGGATACGCTCGAAGGCCCGGGTATAGGTATCAATGCACTTTTTCGGTGAGCAGATAGGGATCACCCCGGCATGGCGGAACAGATACTTGAGCAAGGGCATTTCACTTATGCTCTTGTCCATCACAAAGCGCACCGGACGAGTGGATGCTCCCAGCAGCACCAAGGCATCGACGTAACTGACATGGTTACACACCAGCACGGCGGCCCCCTGCTTGGGAATGTTTTCCCGGCCTTCAACCTTGAGACGATACAACAAATGGCTCAGCAAGTAACTGATAAACCTCAGCGTAAACTCAGGCACCTGGCTATAGACATACAACGCCACCACGGCGTTGAATACCGCCAACAGAGTAAATAACTGAGGAATCGATAGGCCGACCAGCTCCAGCAATATTATCGACAATATCGCCGAGCACACCATAAACAGGGCATTGACTATATTATTGGCGGCTATGGCCTGGGCACATTCACCGGGGGCCGATCGCGACTGAATAAAGGCATACAGAGGCACAATAAACAGGCCGCCACTGACCCCTACCATAAACAGTGCGAACATCAGCCTGAAGTGTTCACTGCGGCCGACAAACTCGGCTATGTCGTAAAGATATCCCGCCGGCAGTTGGCTGTAGTCAGGAATGGCCCACAGCAGATCCAGGCCAAAGAAGGTTAACCCTGCTACCCCGAAAGGCAGCAACCCCAGCTCTACATGGCCAAAGGAGAAGCGTTCGCAGACAAAAGAGCCGACCGCAATACCTATGGAAAACAGCGCCAACAGCAGCGACACCACAGTGGCGTCCGAGTGCAGCGAGCCTCTGGCAAAATTGGGGAACTGGGTCAGGTAGGTGGCACCCAAAAACCAGAACCAGCTTATCGCCAGAATCGCCATCCAGATTGACGGCGTTTGCCGTACCCGCTTGATACTGGCCAAAGTACCGGACAAGGGGGCAAAGCGTACCTTGTCTATCGGCAACGGCGCCGGCAGTGATGGAATCGCCCGGCTGGAGAGGAAACCGGCCAAGGCCAGCATACATACAGTTATCGCCGCCCACATCAGGCCGTTGTCACTGGTTACCAGCAGCCCGGCACTCAGGGTGCCTATCAAAATTGACAGGAAGGTGCCCATCTCTACCCAGGCATTACCAGTTACCAACTCATCCTCTCTAAGCGCCTGCGGCAGCAGCGAGTATTTTACCGGACCAAAGTAGGCCGATTGGGTGCCGGTAAGAAACAGCAGCAGCAACATCAACAGATAGCTTTGCGCCATAATCGCCGCGGCGGCGCAGGACATGATGATAAGCTCCAGCAGCTTTAACCTGCGGATCATCAGCGCCTTGTCCATATTGTCGGCCACCATGCCCGCATGGGCGGAAAACAGAAAGAAAGGCAGGATGAAGATCCCTGCCGCCAGATTGACAAACAGATCGACACTCATCGGCAGGTTATCGACCTGGCTGTAGGTCACCAGCAGCAGCAACACATTCTTGTAGATGTTGTCGTTGAGCGCCCCCAAACATTGAGTGGCGAAATAGGGTAAAAATCGTTTGCTCAGGAACATGCTCCCTCCTCCTGTTGCATTGCCGTCCACCACAAGTGCACCTGAAATGTCAGTAACTGCAACCAAGAAGCCTGACTGAAAAGCTTATCGTCCAGCGCCAGGCCGGTCAGCCCATGGATACTGCTCCAGAAGCTGCGACTGGCGAGTGCCAGCTTGGATGAGGACAAGTTTGGCAACAAGTCACCGAGTTGCTGCTCGAGTAAACCTATCAGCTCGGCAATCAACTGTTGTTGCGATTCGGGCAGAGGTTCTTCCGGCCCCAGATGTAAGGCAAACACCAAACGAAATGCCTGTGGTTGGTTATGGGCAAACTCGGCATAGGCCTTACCTAACGCCAACAGCTGCTGCTCACCGGATGTGAATGTTTGTCCGCACACCAACTGCATTTGCTCAAGCAGACGCCCCAAGACCCTGGCGGATACACTCAAGAGCAGATAGTTATAGCTACCAAAGAGGTTGATTAGGGTACTGGGGGCATAGCCCACTTGGGAGGCGATCCGCCTAAGACTCAGGCTGGTATATTCCTCCTGCGTCAACAACTGCTCGACGGCATCCAGTGCCATGAGGCGGATCTCTTGATGACTGTGTTCCTTGCGTCTTGCCATAGTGTCCATTCCTGAGAAGAGATGGCAGCAGACTAACAGCCTTCAAAATAAAAAACAATGTTCACAATATGATATTTTTTAGACACCCGTGCTGAATACCATTAATTAACCTTGGAAAATATCTTCAAAAAAAGCTAGCGAAAATCGGGCGATCAGCCTCTGGAGCACAAGAGCCCCGAGCGTATCAGGGCTCCAGCACAAAGGCGCACGGGGCAAAACAAGCAGGAAATGGATTCAAAGGTTTGGGAATATGGCTCTATATTGAATCGAAGGGCGTTTTCAACCACGGCCCAGGCGCGTTCACTCAAACCACAAGTGCCAGCCTATTGACCTTGCCAGCGCAGCAGCAACCTGTGCTCACCGACGCCGAAATAGTCGGCTTCCAGCCCCAGGTTTTCAAACCCCATGCGGCTGTAGAGATGGCGGGCGGGATTATCCGGCGCTACCGTCAGTAACAGTTCATCGACACCATGGCGGCAGTCTTCCAGGCACGTACTGAGCAAGCTTTTGCCTATCCCTCGGCCCTGCTGCGCAGGAGACACGGCCAGTGACAGCAACCAGTGTCGCCCCGGCTGTTCACCGCTCACCCGCAGCAGATAACCGGCCAGTTTCCCGTCGACAAAGGCCCCCAGAAAACCTGTGGGCCAGGCATCCAGTGCTTGACGGAAGAAGAAGTCCGGGTAGCAGTGCTCACCGAAGGTTGCCAACTCCAAGGCCAATACGGCATCCAGATCGGCTCTGGATATTGGTCTTATCTGCATCCGATTAATCTCCGGCCAGTATCTTGTCCCACTCAAGGTTAGGGGAGCCGACCACGATAAAGTTGGGGTTTTCCAGCGATTCGTGCTCGTTGTAGGTCAAGGGCTGCAGCTCGGTATCCATCAACTGGCCACCGGCTTCTTCTATGATAATCTGCGCCGCCCCTGTGTCCCATTCACCCGTGGGGCCCACCCGCACATAGCAATCTGCCCTGCCCTCTGCGACCAGGCAGCTCTTGAGTGCCGCACCGCCGAGCACCACGAGTTCACAATGCTTGGGTTGGTTGAACAGCTTGAGCACAGACTGAGGGTCCTGACGCCGACTGACCGCCAGGCGCAACGAATTGTCCTGCTCTTTCGGCAACTGCTTACTGTGAATTCTCAGCTCTGCCTGGAGGGTACGTTTGTAAGCGCCAAGACCTGCTATGGCGTAGTAACATACTTCAGTCATGGGCACATAAACCACACCCATGATCGGGCGGTTATGCTCAACCAGGGCAATGATGACCGAGAAGTCGCCGCTGCCGGCGATGAACTCTCCGGTACCATCCAAGGGATCTACCAGCCAGTAGCGGCGCCACTGGCTACGCTCAGAGAGGGGAATATCGGCGGCTTCCTCGGACAAAACCGGGATCTCCGGGGTCAGCGCCTTTAAGCTGCTGCAGATAATCTCATGGGCCGCGATGTCGGCCGAAGTGACAGGGGTGTTGTCTTCCTTGGTTTCCTTGCTGAAACTGCCTTGTTGGTAGATCTGGCGAATTTTCTGTCCCGCTTCCGTTGCAATGACAATAACGTGATCTATCAACTCTTCTGGCTTCATAACTACTCCAAACGCCTTCCATCGGATAAGCAAAAGTCAGTGGCCGGGTGTGGCCAATTTTTTAGGGTGACTCAGTCAGTTTCAGCTGTTTCATCGCCAAAAACAAGGCGCTGACGCTGCGTCCTTCTGAAAAATCATTCATATCCAGCAGTTCTTGCCAACGCTCCAGGGGCCAGGGAACCAGTTCTATCGGTTCAGGTTCATCGCCTTCCAGGCGACTCTCGTAGAGATCTTCGGCCAGGAAAATCTGCATCTTACTGGCGAAATACCCGGGAGCCAGGCTTAACTCTTTCAGTTTAGTCAGTTTGCGGGCGCCATAGCCTATCTCTTCCTGCAATTCACGGTTGGCGGCTTCGGCGGCTGTCTCTCCCGGGTCGATCAGTCCCTTGGGGAATCCCAGCTCATAGTTATGGGTACCCGCGGCATACTCGCTGCCCAGCAGTAACCATTCACCATTGAGAACCGGCACCACCATCACGGCGCCGCGGCTGGCGCCTTTCATCCGTTCGTAGTGGCGTTCCTCTTGATTGGAGAAACGCAGATGTACCTGTTCTATTTGAAACAGACGACTGCGGGCAACAACTTCGGTGTGCAATATTTCCGGCTTCTTCTGCCGCTCTGTCATAGAGGCCTCTGACGCTGACAAACTGAAAATGTGACTCAGGCTACAATGTTATACCAATTCACACGAAATAACAGAGCCGCGGAGTTTGTCTGGGCGGTGGGAATTTTCAGATTAGTCCAAGCGCTGGCGGGTTACCGCAGGGGTTTTAAACGGGAAAGCTCAACTGAACAAACGGCAGCCGAGAGAACCCCGGCTGCCAGCCTCTTTAAAGGCCCGGGATCTTGCCGTTGTAATTGATAGGGAAATATCCCTGGGCATCTCGCTTGCCCAGAAATGGCAAAGCTTTTTTCAGATCTTCAGACTGAGCCTGAGTCTCACGAATGCGGGCTTTGACCTCAAGTTGTTCATTGGCCTTGAGCAGCAAGGTGCCGGCCACGCCTATGGCGTTTTTCTCTTCATCGGTCGCCAGTTGTACCTGACCGGCAACACACTGCAGACCGAGTTCTATGTCTCCCAAAGGATACTGGCCAAACTGATTCCTGATGCCGACCCGGTTGAGAAAGACTTTGCCGCTGAGCGCCTCACACCAAGGCTGCCCCTGCGCCAGGGTGTCGAGCAACACTGAGATATCACCGCTTACCTGAGTGCGAAATGGCAGACGACTGCCGGCCATTAAAAACTCGGCCGGAGCTTCAAAACGCAGCTTCTCGGCGCTGATACCGCCGGCAGCCAAGGTGACTTGGCCCTTGGCATTGACGGCACTGGCGCGGCTGCCCAATTGGAAGTCCAGTTTGGCTCTGCCGGTCAGCAGCGCCCAGGGGCTGAGCTCCCAACTCAGTTGCTCCAACTGACGTTGCTGCAATTTAATCACATCGATACTGCCACTCCAGATGGTGCCGCTGACACCGCCAAGCTGCAAATTGGCCGGCAGCGGGGCCAGCGAAACAGCCAAGCGTGCAGGGAAGAGTGCCAGCATAAACGCCAGGTAGATCAGCACACAGAGTATTATTTTACTAATCAGTTTCAAGACAACACCTTACGACTGAGATAACTGGATTCGTCTGACTTTCACCATGCCAGGGCTATCACCTTCGGCCAGATCCAGGCTATCCAGCGACAAGCCCTGTTTCTGTACCAGATCACCAAGATAGGAGATCAGGCTATCGAAGGGCACTTCATCCATCCAGATCTGGATCTGTTTTCCCTGCGGTGCCATGCGGGTGATCTCCAGGTCATAGCTGGCGGCGCTCTGGGTCACCACAGTACTGAGACTCCCCTTGAGAGCCGGTCTATTACCGCTCTGTTTGATACCGGCAATCTTATTGGCCGTCTGTTTCACAAAGCTGAGCATCTGGGTCTGAGCATTGAGGCTATTCTGCGCCTTCTGCTCGGCATTGCTTATCGGTGTCCAGATCCCCCAGTAAAGGATGCCAACAGCCACTATCACCGCCATGGCAGCGACCAGCTGTTGCTCCCTCTGTGCCAGTGATTCCCACCAGTTACGCAAATTTTCCATTTATTTGCTCCTTAGGGTCAGGGTACTGGTGACCGCATTTTCAGTACTGTTCATCGCCCCGCCCTCGAGACGGAATTTACGCCCGGCCAGCTCTTTAAACTGCTCTATCTGGGCATAGCTCTTGGCCGTCACCTGCATACGAATTTCACTGCGTCCGGCATCAAACCTCAGGCTGTTGGGCTTGAGATCCGGCACTTGTTTGAAAGCACCTTCGAGCCCATCCAGCATGGCAAAGAACTCACCACCCGAACCACTGCCCTGCAGGGTTCTGAGTTGAGATTCCAGCTGCGACCGCAAGTTAACTATCCGCGAACTACCGGGAACCACCTGACGATAAATACTTTCGCTCTGGGCCCTCAGTTCATCGGCCTCTGTCTGCATCTGATGTATGTTCAGCCCCTTGTTGACCAAACCGAGCAGCAGCGCGACAGCGGCGACGATAGCCACCCGCTTCCATAACAGCAGGTGCTTGCTGTATTCACGCTTGGGAACATAGGGGCCGGACAGCAGATTGATAGGCGACTTGTGTAGCCCCTTGGCCAACACCAGCATGGGCATTTCCAGTGGCATCTGCCGACACTCAAGCTCTGGCCATTGAAATTCGGTATAGCAGGCCAGACTCGGCGCCGTTTGCTGCTCTTCGAGCAACCCGGGCAGCAAGGGCTGCAGCCAGTCCTTGGGCATACTCATACCCATGCCTTCGCCGGTACGCAGCAACAGCTGATCTTCATAGGCCATCAGGGCCCAGTCACAGTATTCCCGTTCCAGTGCCAGACAATCCGGCACCATTTTACGCACCTTGAGCCCGGCCTCATCCAACCAGGAGAGCCAGTTTTGCATCTGCTCATGAGCAACCACAGCCACACTCAGGCTCTCGCCATCGCGGGGACCAACCACAAAGTGCAGTTCATCAACATTTTGGGCCAGGGTGTCTTCAAGCAGGAAAGGCAATGCCTTTAGAGCCTGGCGTTGCCCCTTCTCCGGCAGATTAACCGAAGTGAGCTGAAGGGCACTGGCCGGCACCAGTACGTCGACCGGGCGATTACCGGCTCGCTGCGCCAGAGTCTCCAGTGACCGCGCATCAGCCAGCTCTCCCGAGGCAATAATCTCCTGTTCCTGCTCAGACCATACGACCCAGGCGCAGGGCGAGCCCAGGTTTTTGCCTAAACGGATAAATAAGCGTTCACTCACTATTGTTCTCCACAATCCCTGGCCTTGGTGGCTTAGGGGCTTGTCCTGTTATTCTTGTCCGCCATATTGCCGGGTCAACACTTCGAGCTGATTACCACCCACTATGTGCAGCATGCTCTCCAATCGGAACAGGGCATCATCCACCCTGGCCTTGGCCTCCAGTTTGAAAAACTTACTGTCGACCACGAAACTGGACTTGAGCTGATCATTCTTACTGGCAATAGTGGTCAGCGATCCCAGCGCCCAGAAATCTTCTATCTTGTCGAAGCCCCCCGCAGGGCGCTGGTTAATAATACTTTCGGCCTCGCCTACCGAGATTTGATTTTCCAGCATTCCCGCCAGCAGTGCTGCCTGCTCGACCTTGATGGTGTTGACGTTCAGCAACTGTCGGTCATTTCCCGGTATGGCGCAAACATAGGGCCTTAAAATGCGATAAGTCTCTTGGTTAAAGCCAAAAACGGCCCGTAACTCACTGCTGTGACTCATTAAGGTATTGGCCGCCCGATAAGGGACCACCCTTGCTTCATACTCGGCATCTTCGGCACCGAAGGGCGAGGCTATCGAGTCCTCGTCCAGATAATCTTTCAAGGTATGGGTCAGACGCTCGGCGCCGAACTCATCCATCCCCAAGGATTCCAACAATCCCTTGAACTGTCTGACGGCCAGCGGCATCTTTTGCGGCTGACCATCTGCCGCCTCTTTGCTGCTGACACTCAAGGCATTGAGGTTAAAGCAGCTGCGAAGGTCGGAAATGGTGCCACCAATCTCGCCGTTCTCCGCCGGAAAAACCACATCCGCCATGGCCCAGTATTGCTGCAGATGCACCCGACCTTCCGAGTCATCCAAATCCTGCTTCAATACCTTACGCGCCAATTCTTCGGCCGAAATAGCGTACCAGTAAGCCTGGTCATACTGCGCCAGATTCAAGGTTCTGCGCACCGACAACTGGTTGCGCCCGGTAATACTGGTAGCCAGCACGGCCACAATCGCCACTATCAGCAATACCACTATCAGGGCGACGCCTCTTTGCTTGCCTCCCATCAGAACTCCTCCTTGCCTTGGCCTGAGTTATTGCCGTCCTGGCCGTCGGAGTCCTGCTTGTCGTCGTTCTGATTGCCATTGTTGTCACCCTTGTTGGTGTCGCCACCATTGTCGTCCTGTTTGTCGGCCGCAGGTGCCCCAACAGGCAACAGGAATTTGCGGGTGATAATACCTCTGTCCTCTGTCTCTATCTCTATGGCGATCGCCTTGGGCAACTTGCTGGCCTCAACCTTGCGTTGCCACTTATCCTCGACAAAAAACGCGTATTTGACTGATAACACCTTATCCATCAATACGGTTTTAATCGGTTCGGCACCAAACTCCGGCTCGGGGTAAGGGTAGTACCAACGCTCGAGCCGCCCCTCCTGCACTACATAGGCCACAGACTGCAGACTGCCTCTTGGCAGCAAGCCACCCGGATTGAGCCACCCCAGGCGAAAAAACACCAGCGCCTCGGACTCAGAGTCCAGAATATCTGTCCCGGTCTGAAACACTGTGCTGCCGCGGCCGCCTTCCAACAGCCTGGGAGTACGGGCAACCATCTGCCCCAGATCCCGCTCCAACACCCCAAAGCCCTGCTGCAGGTACTTGAGCTGTTTTGAAAAGTCGCGGGTGACCTCGTCATTTTTCAGCACAGTTTGCAATACGGCGTTAGCCGCCAGGCCCAGCATGGCGAAGATCGCTATGGCGATCAGCATCTCCAGCAGGGTAAAACCGCTATTCCTGCTTGAGTACATATGAATTCACCTGAGCGATGATCCGCCCGAATCTGTCATCATCACTGACACTGATACGGATCATCCGAAAATTATCATCTGTGGTCTTGACCACTTCTTTGCGCCAATACCAGGTTTGGCCGGCCAGTTCGCTGCGACCATCTTTACGCCCAAGGGCCGGAAAACCCTTTTCCAACCTGGCATCTACCATCTGGTTATCTGCTACCCACTGCGCCAGGGTGCGTTCTTCCAGTATCGGCATATTGGCAATCTGATCGCCTATGCTTTTGGTAATTGCCACGGCCGCAATGGCAAACACAGCCAAGGCGACTATGACTTCCAGCAGCGTCATCCCCTTTTGCCGGGCAGGTTTATTCAAAATCATCGAACCTCCCCAGTTTGAGGCGACCCAGGCTATCACCGCTGACCAGTACCTCTACGGTTTCGCCTTGACTATCGCGGGCGATAAAGCTCAGCTCGAAAGCGGTCATTTCGCCACTTGGCAACAGCATGATCTGCGGCTCGGGAAACTTCTTTTTGTCCGCGTCCGATTCCTCAATAAAGGGCTCGTCGAACCAGGAGTCCTGCTCTTCATCTTCCTGCACCAAAGGCAGGCCTTCGAGCTCGACCGACAGGCTGATGCCTTCCGGCAACTGCTTTTCGGCCAGCAGTCGGTCCTGTTCCAGCGGTTGCCATTTGTTCTCTTTAAACTGCACGAAGTGGTACTTGTCCTTGTCCACCACTATGCCGATAAACTGACCACTGAGCACAGTTTCATCCAGCACTGTCTCGGTGGCCGCCATAAACCTCTGCGCCTCACGGGTTAACTGCTGCTTGGGGCCACTATTACCCATGGTCATGGTCACAGCCGTAGCTGCCAGCCCCATCAGCAGCACCACCAACATCACTTCCAGCAGGGTAAAACCCCGTGAGTGCCTGATTTGCATCTTATTGGAAGTCTTGCAGATTCCAGTTGCCTATGTCGTCTTCTGTGCCGGGTTGGCCGTCAGGGCCTGAGCTGAAGACGTCGATCTTGCCGTGTTCGCCCGGGCTCATCAGCAGATAAGGGTTGCCCCAGGGATCCATAGGCAAGCGCTTAACGTAACCGCCGTCACGATAGTTGCGTGGCTCAGGAGAAATGTTGGGCTTCTCGACCAGAGCTTCCAGCCCCTGTTCGGTTGTGGGGTACACGCTGTTGTCCAGCTTGTACATATCCAGCTGGTTTTCCAGTGCAACTATGTCAGACACCGCCTTTTGCTGGTCGGCCTTGTCCTTGTTACCCATCAGATTGGGCACCACCATGGAGGCCAGGATCCCCAGGATCACTATCACCACCATCACTTCCAGCAGGGTAAAACCTTTCTGTCTGTTGTTGCTTTGCATTAACTTACTTCCTCCTAAAAAACCTCAAATGGCTGCGGTGAAATGAGACTCAGCCACTAATCATATTGTTGAGCGCCAATATCGGTTGCAAAATCGCCAGAACAATAAACAACACTATCCCGGCCATACTCACCACCAACAGGGGTTCAAACACCCCCAAGGCGATATTGACGTTGGACTCGAACTCCCTGTCCTGGTTATCTGCGGCGCGCTCGAGCATCTGCTCCAGCTCACCACTCTTCTCGCCCGAGGCTATCATATACAACATCATGGGCGGGAACAGCTTGGTATTAGTCAGTGCCGCCCCCAGACTGGTTCCCTCACGCACTCTGGCCGTGGCCTCTTCCACCGCCTGACGCACCCGCACATTCAGCAAGACCTCACTGGCAATCCGCATGCCATCAAGCAGCGGCACTGAGCTGGCACTGAGGATACTCAAGGTTCGGGCAAAGCGTGAAGTATTCAGCCCCTTGCTGACCTTGCCCACCACAGGCAAACGCAGCAACAGCTTGTGATACTTGAGTTTGAAGGCGGGCTTGGTGAGCATCTTCTGAAACAGCAGTGCCAGCAATACTATGGCGCCCAGGACGAACAAGCCGTAATGCTGAACAAAGTCAGAGGCGGCGATCAAAAACTGAGTGGTACCGGGTAACTCCTGGCCCATGTGTTCAAATTGGCCAACCACCTTGGGCACCACGGCCGCCAGCAGCACGGCGATAACACCGATAGCCACTGTGGTCAGCACTATGGGATAGATCATCGCCTGGGTCAGCTTGGTCTTGAGTTGTTGGCGCCGCTCCGTGTAGTCCGCCAGGCGATTGAGTACGATTTCCAGATGGCCGGACTTTTCGCCCGAGGCCACCATGGCACGGTAGAGATCATCAAACACATGGGGAAACTCGGCCATGGAGTCGGCCAGCGAGTAGCCTTCCACCACCCGCGAGCGCACCGCCATCACCATGGAGGCGAGACGGTCTTTTTCGCACTGTTGGCCTACGGCCTTGAGGGCCTCTTCCACCGGCAAACCGGCGGCAACCAGGGTCGCTATCTGGCGGGTGATCAGCGCCAGTTCGGCCACGGAGATCTTCTTGCGCCGGGCCAACCAACTGCCACTACTGGCCTTGGCTTCCTTTTCGGTAACCGGGGCGATATCCAACGGCATCAGCTTCTGCTCACGCAGCTGACTGCGGGCCTGTCTGGCGGTATCGGCTTCGATAACCCCTTTGACCTGCTTCCCGGCTTGATTGAGCGCCTTGTACTCGAATGCCGCCATGAATTACTCCTCGCGGGTCACGCGCAGCACTTCTTCCAGGGTAGTGATCCCCGCCAGCACCTTAACCATGCCGTCATGGCGAATGCTGGGGCTGTGCTGACGAATATATTTTTCAATCGCCAGTTCGCCACGGCCGCCGTGAATGAGTTCGCGGACATTGTCGTCCACCAGCAGCAGTTCATGGATCCCGGTACGGCCACGATAGCCGTTATGGCCACAACTCTTGCAGCCCTTGGCGCGATAGATCACTGCTTCTTCATCGCCTATGCCCAGGAGCTCACGTTCGCGGGCATCCGGGGCGTGGGCCTCCTTACACTCGTTGCATAGAGTCCGCACCAGGCGCTGGGCCAGCACTCCCAGCAGACTGGAAGACACCAGGAAAGGCTCAACGCCCATGTCCTGCAAACGGGTAATGGCGCCGGAAGCCGTGTTGGTGTGCAAGGTAGAGATCACCAGGTGGCCAGTGAGAGAGGCCTGCACCGCAATCTGGGCTGTTTCCAGGTCACGGATTTCCCCTATCATCACCACATCAGGATCCTGACGCAGAATGGCCCGCAAACCGCGGGCAAAGGTCATGTCCACCTTGGTGTTGACCTGGGTCTGGCCTATGCCTTCCAGTTCGTATTCAATCGGGTCTTCAACTGTGAGTATGTTGATGTCGTTGTGATTGATTTCGGTCAGACCGGCATAGAGGGTAGTACTCTTGCCCGAACCTGTAGGGCCGGTAACCAGAATAATGCCGTGAGGTTTACGGATCAGCTCATCAAACTGGCGGCGGATGCTGTCTTTCATCCCCAGCTGTGCCAAGTCCAGATTACCGGCGTTCTTGTCCAACAGACGCAGCACGACCCGCTCGCCGTGGCTCGACGGCATGGTCGATACCCGCACATCCACGGCGCGGCCACCAATACGCAGCGAGATCCGGCCGTCCTGCGGCACCCGCTTCTCGGCGATATCCAAACGAGCCATTACCTTGATCCGCGATACCAGGAGTGAGGAAAGCTTACGGTTCGGCTTGAGTACTTCCTTGAGCACACCATCGACCCGGAAACGCACCACCAGCTGCTTCTCGTAGGTTTCAATATGAATATCCGAAGCCTCTTCTTTGATGGCTTCAGACAATAAGGCGTTGATCAGCTTGATGATAGGTGCATCATCTTCCCCTTCCAGCAGATCTTCGGTCTGCGGCATCTCTTCTGCCAGGGTAAAGAGATCCATCTCATTGCCTATGTCTTCCATCAGCTGCTGCGCCTCGGAAGAGTTACTCTGATAGGCCTGGGTCAGGTAGCGCTCAAACTCATTGGCTTCCAGCTTGTGCAGCGGTAGCTCCTGACCGGCATAACGACGCACCTCAAACAGCACAGACAAAGGTGTTGCCTGGGTGTAATACAGAGTCAGCCGTTCATCTTGGTCTTTGCTGAGCACCAGGTTGTATCTGTGGGCGAAGGCGAACGGCAGCCGCTCACGGCTGTTGGAATGAAACAGTTCGTCACTCTCTGCCTCGGCGACCAGCACCAGCTCACTGGAAACCTGAGCCAGCTCTTCTGTTGGCGGCTGGACTTCACTCATCGGCTTCGCCCTGTTTGTTCTCATCCAATGTTTTCAGGGTGGAGTCCGTCTTGCGCATCTTGGTATCCAGCCCCTTACCTTGCTTATAGCGCTCGAGGATCTCATTGACCTCGGGTGGCAGATACTCTTCCTGGCTCCATTCTTCCAACATAGGCACATTGGTGTTTGGCATCAGGTTAATGCCGCGCTTCTGTTGCTCCAGCTGCAAGGCTCGGAAGTAGTTATACTTACGGCCGGCAATGCCTTCCATGGTGACACCATCACGAATAATGGTCGGCTTGATAAACACCATCAGGTTCTTTTTCTTCTTGCCGCTGCTGGACGATTTGAACAAGTGTCCCAGAATTGGAATATCACCCAGGAAAGGCACTTTCTGTACGCTCTCCTGCACCTCTTCATTGATCAGTCCACCCAGCACCACGATTTGGCCCGAGTCGGCCATCACAGTAGTCGTCAGGCGACGGGTGGCAAAGGTCACGTCCACATTGGTCTTGCCGTTGATGCCGGACACTTCCTGCTCAATGGTGAGCTTGACCGCGTTGCCTTCGTTGATCTGTGGCACCACCTTGAGCTTGACCCCGACTTCCTTACGTTCAACGGTTTGGAACGGGTTACTGTTGCCATTGGTCGAGTTTTGCGCACCAGTGAGGATAGGCACTTCGTCACCGACAATGAAGGAAGCTTCCTGGTTATCCAGGGTGGTAATAGAAGGCGTCGCCAACACGTTGGAGTTGGTATCGCTGGACACGGCCTGAACCAGAGCGCCAAAGTCGCCCATGGTCACGCCCCAGGCCATACCGTTCACCTTACCGAGCGCCTGAGCCAACAGGGTGATATCACCCTTGGTGTCAGGGTTTTGGGTACAGGTCAGGTTGTCACCCGAACCGGTACAGGTCTGGGAAGCCTTCTGATCCTGCGCCGCCCAGATACCCGCACCAATTTCACCTATGGTGGGGCCAAGGTTATTGAACTGAGTACCGCCACCTGCCTCGGTGGCCCACTGAATGCCGAAGCCAACGTCATCCCCTTCGGCCACCTCGACTATGATGGCTTCCACCAGCACCTGGGCGCGGCGGATATCCAACTGGTTGATCACACTCTCAAGGGTGCGCATCTGATCCGGCTCGGCGCTGATCACCAAAGCATTGGTGTCTTCATGGGCCATGATATTGATTTCGTTGCGGCGTTTGCCTCCGGCGCTGCCGGGGGCTGGTGCGGCACCATCTTTACCTTCCAGTTTTTGGGCAAAGCCGGTCAGGACTTCCACCAGGTCTTCGGCCTTGGCATAACGCAAGTAGCGAACCTTGGTGTTACCCGTGCTGGCCTGCTCGGCGTCGAGACGATGAATAAGCTCCACCACCCGCTGACGGCTGCGTTCATCGCCACTGACCACCACGGCGTTGATACGCTCGTCGGCCACCACTTTGGGCGCCTGGCCCGGCAGTTGTGCCTGGTTGGCACTGGCGCGATAGAGGGTATCTATAATACGTACCATTTCACCGGCAGAGGCGTATTCCAAAGGCACCACCTGCACTTCGGTGTCACCCTGTTTGTCCACCCGGCGTACAATCTCCACCAGCTTGTTGACCACATTGGCGCGGCCGGTGATCATCAAAACGTTGGAAGGATCATAGTTGACCACGTTGCCACCACCGGCGTTGTCATTGAGCTGACGCAGCAAAGGCGCCAGCTGTTTGGCTTCTGTGTTGTACAGCGCCACAATGCGGGTCACCATCTCATCGCCAAGTCCCGGGGTATTGTCATCGGCAACCCGAATGGAAGAGGTCTTGGCGTCTTTGTCTTTAATTACCTTGATGACATTGTTTTCCAGCTCGACCACGGCATAACCGTAGACCTGCAACACGTTGAGGAAGAACTGGTAATACTGCTCATCGTTGAGCATGTCATAGCTGCGGACATTGATTTTGCCGCGAATAGTAGGATCGACAATGATGGTCTTATTGAGGTTCTTACCAACTATGTTGATAAACTCCTGAATATCAGTGCCTTTAAAGTTCGCCGCATATTGCTCAGACCAAGCGCTTTGTTGGGTCAGCAAGGCCGCTGTGGCTACCAGACCAGCGATAAGCTTGGTTCGAATCCGTTTGTTGTTCATTATTGTACTTTCCCCTAAACCTGCTTTATTGCGGCAAACTGAACATGATTTCAACCAACTGACCTTCGCGCTCTACCATCACAGAGACCTCGGTCAGATCCGGCAGCTGGCCCATCACCTCCAGCGCCTGGCTCATATCAGTTAAATCATAACCATTGATGGATTTTGCCAGGTCATTGGGCTGGAACCCGGCATCCTTGAATAATCCGGCATCTTTACCCGGGTTGAGTCTGTACCCTTGTACTTCACCATCCTTTTGTACCGGAGAGATCGCCAGGTAATCGGTAATCTTGCTGGGATCGGCCAGCAACTCATCGCGGGAGGCCACCAACTCGCGGCCAATATCGGCATCACGGCGGTCAACCTTGGTCACATCACCACCGCTGCGGGCCTGTTGCAGCTGGGCGTTGGCTTGTGACTGAGTGGTATATTGCAGGCCGTCGAGCATCAGAGTCTCGTAACGGCCGGCATTGGTAATAATGATGCGGTCGGCATACACCTCTTTCAGCGATGCCGAGGTACCCTTGATCTTATCGCCCAGGCTGTAGGTTTCCTGACTGCCTTGAGACTCGATGATAGCCAGGCCTTTCTGCTCGGCACTGGATGCCACCACACCGGTCAACAAAATCGACAGTGAAGTTTTTGGGGCATCTGTGATCATTTCGGCGGCTGGCTCAGACTTGGGCTTGGTGCTGCTGGCATCTTTCTTGCCGAACAGTGCCAAGCCGTTGATAGTGCCGATATCGACATTCTGGGATTGGGTGCCAGAAACCGGGGTTGGTGTCCAGTTGGCTGTCGGTTTGCCTGTTGGGATCAGCTTCCAGCTGATCTGTGCCATCAAATACAGAACCAACAGCATCAGTAGCCAAAACACGGCAGAGCTGGCGGGTTTTTGCGGTATGCTGCCCGTCTTGGCGATAATCTTATCCAATAAATCCATATTTTCCGGACCCTCTAATCAGGTCTCTGTTCTGATTATGATAGTGACTGAACCCTTCGCCATGCTAACCCACACTCTTGTTTGCAACAAGACCATAACAGGGAGTAGATTGGCGAAAATTGTACGATTATGCTACCTTTGCGCGCCTGGAAAGGGTGTGAAGCGCTCCACTGTTTAACCCCGTATCGACGGCTTGGACAAGGGATTTATCCCCGAGTTGTGAGCTCATCCCCTTTTTCATTTATGACAGGAGTATCCATGGCCCATAGCAATGACAACGCCGAGGCGGTCCGGCTCGATAAATGGCTCTGGGCAGCGCGTTTTTACAAGACCCGCGCCCTGGCCAAAGAGATGATCAACGGCGGTAAAGTACATTACAACGGCCAAAGGACCAAATCCAGCAAACTGGCAGAAGTCGGTGCGCGCATTAGGTTACGCCAGGGATATGACGAAAAAGAGATCGTCATAAAAAAAGTTTCCGGTGTCCGTCAGGGGGCGGTTATCGCCCAGAGCCTGTACGAAGAAACACCGCAGAGCATACAAAAGCGGGAAAGTAATGCAGAAGCCAGAAGGCTCAACATACTGCATAATCCGGCGCCCGATACCAAGCCGGACAAGAAACAGCGGCGGCAAATCATCCGCTTCCGCGAGACCTGAATTAACAGTGAGAAACCCAATGAACCAAGATACTCTCCATCGCTATCTGTTTGATAACGCCGATGTAAGGGGTGAACTGGCCCAGCTCAGTGATAGCTACCGCCAGATAGTTAACACCCACGATTACCCGGAGCGCCTTAAGGTACTGCTGGGTGAATTGCTGGCGGCGACTTCGTTGCTGACAGCCACCCTGAAATTTGAAGGAGATATCAGTGTGCAGCTCCAGGGTCAGGGCGGCCCCGTGTCACTGGCAGTGATCAATGGTAACAACCGTCAGGAATTGAGGGGCGTTGCCCGTTGGCAGAGCGAGATTGCTGCCGATACGCCACTGGAACAGCTCTTTGGTCAAGGCTATATGGTTATCACCCTTACCCCGACAGAAGGCGAGCGTTACCAGGGCGTCGTGGCTCTGGATAAGCCCAGCATCGCCGAATGTCTGGAGAGCTACTTTGCCCAATCTGAGCAATTGCCCACTGGCATCTGGTTATTTGCCGATGGCGAACATGCCGCCGGTATGCTGCTGCAAGTATTGCCGAGTGAGCAGAGTGAAAATACCGAGTTTGAACACCTGACTCAGCTGACTGCGACTATTAAGGCCGAAGAACTGTTCAGCCTGCCGGCCACCGAAGTCCTGCATCGCCTCTACCATCAGGAGCAGGTGCGGCTGTTCGATCCGGTGAGCGTCAGCTTCAAGTGTACCTGCTCCCGTGAGCGCAGCGCTGCAGCCATCCGCACCCTGGCAAAAGAAGAGATAGACGCCATTATCCAGGAAAAAGGCCTGGTGGAGATGGGCTGTGAATACTGCAACAGCCACTATCGCTTCGACGCTATCGATATCGAAGCCATCTTTGCCAACGCTCAGGCACCGGATACTCCCCAATAATGGGGCGATAAATCTGTCGTTTTTCAAGAGGGCGAGTGATCGCCCTCTTTTTTTCACCATTTTCCAGATCTTGCTCACACTTCAGCCAGCGCTTAAGTTACAATCGCGCCAACCCGGCAGCAGACCGGGACCATACCAGACCTCACAATAGATGGAGACCTTACCTATGGCGGCAGAAGCAAACCGCATCCAACTCAATCTCAACAGTACCCAACTGGTCGAGCAGGCTATTCTGCGCGGCGAAGGCACTCTGACAGCCAACGGCGCCCTGGTGGCCCAGACCGGCGAGCGCACCGGCCGTTCACCCGCCGACCGTTTTATTGTCAAGGAGCCGGGTACCGAGGCCGATATCGAGTGGGGCGCGGTCAACCAAGCGTTTGAACCCCAAAAATTTGCTGCCCTATGGGAAAGGGTCGAGGCCTATCTGGCCGACAAGCAAGTATTTGTCTCTGAGCTGGAAGTCGGCGCCGACGCCGATCACTACCTGCCTATCAGAGTCACGACTGAATACGCTTGGCACCAATTGTTTGCCCGTAACCTGTTTATCGTGCCAGAGCACTATAACCAGAGCCAGAAACCCGAGTGGCAGATTATCAATGCCCCAGGCTTTGTCTGCTCACCCGAGCGCGATGGCACCAACTCAGACGGCACTGTTATCATCAACTTCGCCGAGCGCAAGGTACTGCTGGCCGGTATGCGCTATGCCGGTGAAATGAAAAAATCCATGTTCTCGGTACAGAACTTCCTGCTGCCGGCCAAAGACGTACTGCCGATGCACTGCTCGGCCAACGTCGGTAAAGATGGTGACACTACCCTCTTCTTCGGCCTCTCAGGCACAGGCAAGACCACACTGTCTGCCGATCCCAAGCGCTTCCTTATCGGTGATGACGAGCACGGCTGGGCCGAAGGCGGCGTCTTCAATATTGAAGGTGGCTGTTATGCCAAGTGTATCGATCTCAGCCAGAAGAATGAGCCGGTAATCTGGGATGCCATTCGCTTCGGTACTGTGCTGGAAAACGTGGTACTGGACGCGCAGCGCGTGCCCGACTACAAGGATGCCAGCCTGACCGAGAACACCCGCGCCGCTTACCCACTGGAGCACATCGCCCAGCGCAAGGAAGACAACCGTGGCAACGAGCCACACGCCGTGGTGTTCCTCACCTGCGACGTTTCCGGCGTCCTGCCCCCGGTAGCCAAACTCAGCAAGGAGCAGGCGGCCTATCACTTCCTCTCAGGTTATACCGCCAAGGTGGGTTCCACCGAAGTGGGCTCAACCGCCGCGATTCAGTCAACCTTCTCCACCTGTTTCGGTGCCCCCTTCTTCCCTCGCCCTGCCGGGGTATACGCCGAACTGCTGATGAAGCGTATCCAAGCCTTCGGCAGCCAGGTTTACCTGGTGAACACAGGCTGGACCGGTGGCCCTTACGGCGTGGGTAAGCGTTTCGACATTCCTGTCACCCGCGCCATTGTTGATGCCATCGTCAGCGGTGAACTCAAAGAAGTGCCGACAGAACATATCGAACAGTTGAACCTGGATATCCCGGTTGCCGTCCCCGGCGTCGACAGCACGCTGCTGAACCCGGTCAACACTTGGGCCGATAAGGAAGAATATGCCAAGTACGCCAAGCAGCTGGCAGAATCCTTCCAGAGCAACTTCGCCAAGTATCAGGTGTCTGATGCCATCAAGGCCGCTGGCCCTAAAGCCTGATAACGACAGTTGATGATGAAAACGGCTCCATTAAGGAGCCGTTTTCTTTTCCGAGAATTATATGTTCAATACCAAACCTAAGAGCCACAATACATTAATCGTTTCATCATCCATTAGGCATTAACTTAGTATCAGCATAAGTTGAGTTATCAAGTTAATCAGCCTGTCTTATTACTGTCATATATATACTTTAAGTTGCTCACTCCTGATTAATCATTAAACAATTCCCATATAAAAATAAGGGTATAACCAGTTACCGTACGACGATACAAATATACACTTTTGGGTAATTGTTATGACTAATGTGTAACGGGAAAATTACGCGACAATTTTGTCTCAAGCAAATGCATCAAGGAGTGATAATGTACAAGGGTAAAATTCGCGGTCAAGGTATGACCGAATATATCATTATAGTAGCGCTTATTGCTGTCTCCGCCATTGGCGTATACAGCTTCTTCGGTAAAACCATTCGAAATCAAGTGGCTGGTCTGGCAACAGAGATGTCCGGTGTTGATTCGACTGCTCAGATTGGTGCTGCCAAAACTGCTGCGGGGAAAACCTCTACTGTTGCCAACGGTGATTATAACTTGGGTAACTATAACGCTGCGGCAAATAAGGCTGCGGCTGGTGGTTCTTCTGGTGGTTCAGGCGGTAATTAATACCTCTCTTACCTATAAAATGGGGAATACGTCTGGTGATTCCCCTTCTCATTCGTTAAAGGATTAACTCATGGCATCTAATAAACAGATGGGCCAAGGGATGACGGAATATATCATCATAGTGGCTCTGATCGCGATTACTGCAATTGGCGTATACAGTTTTTTTGGAAAAACAATACGCAACCAAGTGGCCGGACTTTCAAGTGAAGTTTCGGGGCAAGACTCCTCTGGACAAATATCCAATGCCAAGACAGCTGCCGACGATGCCAGCAATACAGCCGATAGCAACTACAACCTGAGCAACTATAACGAAGGGGCCAATAAGACTGCCGGTGGTTCAGGTCAAGGCGGTGGCGACAGCGGAATCGACTAAACCAATACCAAGACCAGAGAGCAGGCAGGAGCAAAGGAATGATGCCTTCCCGTCAACAGGGGCAAGCCATGATAATGTCATTGATTCTTATGGCATTTGCACTAATGGTAATCCTCTTTAGTTTCAATGTGTCCCAACTGAATATCAAGGGCACTAAATTACAAAATACCGCAGATAATACAGCCTACAGCGTTGCCACTCTTGCTGCCAGGGACATGAATTTCAAGGCGTACACCAATAGAGCTGCGGTTGCCAATCAGGTCGCAGTAGCCCAACTCGTTGGCCTTTCATCTTGGTTCAACATGGCTGAAGTATTTTCACAGAATGCTTGCCGGGTATTGTGCGCAGTTCCCTACGTTGGCCAAGTGGTCAACGGTATCGCGCAAGTGGTAAAGGGGCTGAATCAAGGTGTGCAGCCTGCCATCAAAGTACTGGTCAATGTAGAAAATACCGTACTTAAAGCCATAAGTATCGCTCAGCAATCCATGCACTATGCAGGGGTAACAGCAGCGTTCGATAGCGCTGGCGATATTGTCAAAGCCAATGATCCAAATGCTCGTATGGATTTGATGCAAAACCCGCTATTGATACAAGATCTAAAGAATGTATGGGTAGACTTTCAAACTCTTCAAAAAAGACAAAACAGAAATAAGGGTGGCAGTCAGTATAAGGACTTTATAGGTGTCACTCTTAAATCCCGAGATCCTTTCAGCAACAAACGCACCTATAAACTGCCTTTCCCTTGGTCATTCCACTTTTTTCCGATCAAAGCCAAGACTTATAAAGCCGGCGGCAGCGAGCTTGTCAGCAACGGGAATCGTCCAGAATCATGGACATCCATGGATACCTTGAGTGTGCACTTTTCCAAGTTCAGATGTAAACGTTGGCGCTGCAAATGGCGTACCAGAGAAATTCCTGCCGGTTGGGGTGGAACCGTATCCGACAATAGAGCCATTCTCAGCAGGTTGAACGATAGAACTTACTGGGGAAGCAGCAGAGGACATAATAGAAGCGCATCCAACTTTGCAGCCGCCGATCAAGTGACCCGTGGCAGCTATGATGGCGTACAACCTTTCTATTCCCTGTCGAATTCCGCAAAAGGGAAAAGTGAAACCAGCAATATTCTGGTCGTGGTATCCAAAAAACAAGACAAAGTGAGAACCAGCAACAGCGTACCTCTCGGAGGGGACATGGTTGACCCTGCGACCAATGAAAAAATGCTGGGTGACAGAATGACCGCATTGGCCGCGGCACAAGTCTACTACTCGCGGCCGAGAGATCTGATGAAATCAGGTTCTGCCTGGGCCAGAAAAGATAGTAAGCATGAGTACGGCAACCTCTATAACCCATTCTGGCAAGTGCGCCTGAGCCAATCTACTCAAGGGGAGAGGGCCGCAGTTCAGGCTCTGACAAGGTTACTCTAATGCAGTTCATTCATCGACAACGGGGCCAGGCCCTGGCTGAATCAATCATAGGGATGAGCTTTGTGATAATCCCATTGCTACTGTTGCTACCTTTCGTCTCAAAAATAACCGGGGTCCAACACAGAGCTAATCAGGCGGCTCAATATGCTGCTTGGGAACGCACGGTATGGAAGGAGCAGGCACCGTCACGCATGGTCACTGGCAAGGGAATTTTCCTGGCAAAAAAAACGGAACAACAGTTATCAGCCCAACTCCCATGGCGCTTTTATCAAGGAAAAGGCCAGGTAATAGATAGTCGTCCACCTAAGCAATGGAACTGGGAACAGAATGTTCACCCCTTGCTGAAACACCAGACTCGCCATGATGGTTCTCTATCTGGCTTGATCAAGGATAAGGGGGAAGGAAAGAACCGTCTAAGCTTCGCCGAGCCGAGCTCCAAGATACCAGGTACGGTGAACTCTTTGATAGGCAAAGCACTTGGGGTGCTGGCCTATACCGGCTTCTCCCTTGAGCAAGATCAGTTCTACCACACTCGCGTGGAAACTGACCTGGTACAGATGCACCTCGAGCCATTCGACAGTATGCAGCTGACTTATAAGGGCAACAGCGCCTTACTCGCCTCAGGATGGAATGCAGCTGGCCCTGAGCATCTGCGTCGTAGAGCCGAACGCCTGGTACCAACCAACTACGCAGATGTCAGTTGGGTGAGAACCGCCCAAAAGGTTGCCAGCTTCATTCCCTTTGGTAAAGAACTGCACCCCAACTCCCTGAAGCTGGGCCATGTGGAAACTGAAGTACTGCCTGCCAACCGTCTTTGTAATTATGGTTCTAAAGGATGTGGAGGTTAACTATGAAACAACTCCTTTTGGGCTGTTGGTTTCTCAGCCTTCCTCTGCTGGCCGCTGAATGGCCTGAAATACAGTTTCCCGATTCCGCCACGGTGGAAGTGGTAGCTGAAGAAATGGTTTATCAAGGCACTCCCATGGCAACTTGGGTGATGCGGGATAAAAGCAATCAGATGATGACCGCAGCCTTCTTCAAACGCCAATGGCAGGGCAAAAGTGAACGCTTTGATGAACAGATGTTTGGCCAGGATTACATCATCAATAGCTTGCAACCACCTTTCCTGTTAACGGCCCGAATAAGGAAAGACTTTGATGGTGTTCTAGCTTACATAGGCATAAGTAAAGATCCCGGTAGCCCAGTCCATAGTAAGTTGGCATTTCCAATGCCGAGCGGTAGCACTGTGTTGTCTGATGTCAGTTCAAAGGATCTCTTCAAGAGTGGCCGAACCTTGGTTTTCAACAGCAACCGCACACTGGCAGATACCTTCCATTACTACCAACGTCACTTTCAACGTCAGGGTTGGAGCGAAGTTGGTACCTATCTGGATAGCGAAATCGGCACCCTGATGCTCACCCAGGGAAGCAACACTCTGGACATTAGCATAAACCGAAAAAATGGCTTGGTTTACGTGGTCGCTAACCAAGTTATGGAAGGGATTTAAGGTGTTAAACAAAAACCAAAAAGGACAAGCAAGCTTTGAGTATCTCGTGGTGTGCGGTGCCTTGGTCGCCGCACTCTTGACCCCAATAGAATCTCAAGGCGACCAGAATGTGGTCGAGCTGTGCCTGGAGGCTCTCAGAGCTTGGTATACCGCATTCGCCTATGCCAAATCACTGCCTGCATTACCTCTTTAGTATTGAGACAAAAGATGAAACTGAAATCGATAGACTTTAACTGGATCCTGCTGCTGGTTGCCATCGCCTTGGGTGGTGTCGCAGCCTTTGCAACCAAATCATATTTCGAGCAGCGGGAAGCCGAGCTCAGAGCTGAACTCAGTGACAGTGATGTCGTGATGGCTGACGTGCTTGTAGCCAATCAACCTCTTGAAAAAGGTATGATCATTTCTGAGCAGAATATGACCGTACGGCAAATACGAGCCGATATAGTCCCCTTGGAGGCCTACCATCCCAGTCAATTCGGTGAGGTGGTCGGCAAGATGCTATTACACCCGATGGCTCCCGGCAGACCCCTGCTTACTGCTTATGTACCCGGTCATGGTGTCAGTAAATTTTCCGACATGCTTGATGAAGGCCAACGTGCAGTGACTATCGAGATTGATGTCATTAACTCAACGGCCGGAATGTTGGTTCCATCTGATCATATCGATCTATTGTTGGCGTATGACGAACCGCTGGGTGACAACAACAACAATCGCAAGAAGTTACAGCTACTTCTGGAAGACGTCACTGTATTGGCAACCGGCAGACGCAGCCAGGAAGTACCTGATGAACTGGCAGACACCCTATTTGAAGATCCCGCCTCCTACAATACTGTGACCTTGGCTTTATCCGTGGATGATGCAGCCAGGGTGTCCTTGGCCCGCAACAAAGGTTCATTTGTCACTCTATTGCGTAATCAACAGGAAACTTTGCCACTGGAGTTTGCTTCCCTGTATCAGGATGAAATATTTGAAAAATCAGCTTCTGACAATAGTCGCCTGGTAGAGATTATTGTCGGTGGCGGCGGCGTTCAAACCCAATATCAAGAATACCCAAATCCAGATGCAGCCGAGCCTAAGCTGCAAATCACCCAACAAGAGACAAGAACCGCATTATGAGAAGTTTCATCCTCTTTCTGGCAGCCTTGCTGTTGCCATGGCAGACCTTTGCCCATAACAACCCTCCTCTCTCGCTTTATGTCGGCGCAGTGGAGCTCTATAAGGTCAACAATGTTGAACGCGTTGTGGTCGGAAATGGTGCAATTCTCAGTGCCAAAGTCATTGATGATAAAGGAGTATTGTTAATAGGTGAGTCTGAAGGTGTCTCAGACCTTCAGCTGTGGCAAAAAAATGGGAAACTCATCAAGCGCAGTGTCACTGTTTATGCCAAAAACCAACTGACCAGCATCCAGAATATCCAGCACCTACTGGCTTCTTTCCCCAAGCTAAGCGTGACTCAATCCAATGAGCTACTGGTCGTTCAGGGAGAAGTCGATGAGAAACATAAAGGCGTCGTTGAAAAAATACTGGCCAGTCACCCAAACCTGATTTCACTTGTTGAGTTCAAACAATATGCCCCGGACATGGTTCCCATGGTGAAAATGCAGGTGCAGATAGTCGAGTTCAATAAATCTCGTCTTAACAACATTGGTATTCAATGGGATTCAGTTATGTCAGGCCCAGCCTTTGGTGCAGCTAAAGCCTTTACTGCCAACCCCATTTTCAGTGTGACATCTCCTGGCAATTATGTCGGCACCATCAGTGAGGCTATTTCAGACAGCATTGGTGTTCTGGATACCAGAGGATGGAGTTATTTCGGCATAGTTACCGGAATTGGATCCAAGATTCAGTTGATGGCCGAAAAGGGGGATGCCCGCATGCTGGCGCAACCCAACCTCACCACTCGAAGTGGTGAGGCTGCCAGCTTCCTGGCCGGAGGCGAGTTCCCCATTCCTATGACCTCAGCCCTGGGCGTCGTCACCGTAGAATTCAAGGAATATGGGATCAAGTTGGATATCGAACCTGAGGTGGATGAACATCAAAACATCATTAGCCGAGTGCGAGCCGAAGTCAGTGCGATTGACCCTTCAGTTGCTATTGATGATGTTCCCGGCCTACTCACCCGTAAAGCAGAGTCCGTAATCAACGTCAAAAACAAAGAAACCATGGTGATTTCAGGGCTGGTCAACAGCGAAATGTCAAAGTCCGTTTCCCGTTTTCCACTGCTTGGTGATATTCCCATCCTGGGAGAACTATTCAAGTCACGTAATTTTAGGGAAAACAAGACCGAACTGGTTATTTTCGTTACCCCTACAATAGTTTATCCGGGTCATGAAGAGCACGAAGCACAGTTGGCCCGGGGTAAAGAACTGGCGGCAGAAGCTGACCAGCTAGAAGCCTTCTACATCCTGGACTAGGAGCGGTATATGTTCAGTATTATGGTGAGCACCAATAAAGGTACCCGGGTCGGTGAGTTTCAATGTATTCATTCCCAGTGCCAAATAGGCAAAGATCCAGACAACCTTATCGTCTTGAGAGGATTCAAAGTTTCACGCTTGCACGCCACGCTCATACAGGATGAAGAAGGCATCTTCGTGGAAGACAACAAGAGCCGCACCGGTATCAGGGTGAATGACGAAAAGCGGCAGCGTTTCGGTCCACTCAAGACAACAGACAGGATACAGGTAGGGGATTATCAGCTTCGCGTGATTAATCAAGATCCCGAATACCAGTTCGACAATAAAGATTCGTCAGCAGAATGCCCACCGGAGAATCCTGCTGACAAGCAGGTTGCAGACGTTGAAAGCACTAGGAACATGAAACCACTGGCTATGACCAATGCCAAGCTGGATCATATTCAATTCAGAAATGAGTGGCGCCGACGGGTACACAGAGAACTGCTGAAACAGATGGATCTTCGCAGGGTCAACGTCAACGAGATGAGCGACCAGGAGCTACGCCAGCAGAGTGAGTCTCTTATCCAGCAAATCATTAGCCAAATGCAGCTTCCTGCAGAGATTGAAGTCAACTCTCTAATAGAAGAAGTTCTGGATGAAACCATAGGGCTTGGCCCCTTGGAAGGCTTGGTTGCAGACCCTGAAGTGTCTGAAATCATGGTTAATAGTCATGATCAGATCTTTTATGAAAAAGCCGGCCAGCTGTTTCTTTCAGACGTTGCCTTTTCAGATGATCAGGCCGTATTGGGCGCCATAGAGCGAATAGTTACACCAATAGGCAGACGCATAGATGAAAGCTCACCCATGGTGGATGCGCGTCTTAAAGATGGTTCCCGGGTTAATGCAGTAATACCACCTTTGGCTCTTAAAGGCCCATGCATCACCATACGTAAATTTATGCAGCAGCGACTGAACTGTAGTGATCTGGTGCGCTTTGGTTCTATGAGTCAGGCAATGGCTGACTTTCTGGAAATTGCAGTTAAGCAGAAGCGAAATGTCGTTATCTCTGGTGGTACAGGTTCAGGGAAAACAACCCTGTTGAATGTTCTCTCCAACTTTATTCCGGAAAGCGAACGCATTATCACAGTTGAAGATGCCGCCGAGTTGCAACTCTATCAACCAAATCTGGTTTCACTGGAAGCTCGTCCAGCCAACCAGGAAGGTAAAGGCGCCATAGAGATCCGTGATCTGGTCAAAAACTGTCTTCGGATGCGTCCTGACAGAGTCGTTATCGGTGAATGCCGTGGAGGTGAGGCACTGGACATGCTTCAGGCCATGAATACGGGGCATGACGGCTCGCTGACTACAGCCCACTCAAACTCACCACGAGACTGTATCTCAAGGCTGGAAGTCATGGTGATGATGGCTGGCATGGAATTACCGGTACAAGCCATTCGTGAACAGATATCTTCAGCCGTCAATATCATAGTCCAGCAATCACGTTTCGCCGATGGTTCTCGTCGCGTTACCAGCATTTGCGAGGTTACCGGCATTGAAGGCTCCATAGTGCAACTCTCGGAGATATTCCGTTTTCAACAGACGGGTTTCAACGAGCACGGCAAAGTACAGGGTTACTATACGGCAACCGGTTCTGTCCCGGAGTTTTATGAGCGCTTAAGGCAACAAGGTATCAAGGTCAAACTGGATATTTTTGAGCGGGAGTCTCGCCATGAGTAGTCCGTTGTTCATCATAGGTTGCATTGGTATCAGTGCGGTGCTGCTGGTGTGGTCATTGAGGCACCTGTCGTCTAATTGGGCCAGAGAATATCAGGACAAATTCACCACATCAGCCAGTACAAACCTTGCCGATATGTTCATGTTCATCGAACCGCAGCAACTGTTTTTGATGAACATTATTACTTTGGTATCAGTGCCATTTCTAGTTTGGTTGCTGTTTGGTTCTTTGATACTGGGTATTGTCCTCAGCATAATATTGGCTCTGCTGCCACGCTTTGCATATCGCTATCTACGTAAGCGTCGCCAACGTAAGTTTGTCGAACAGTTGCCTGATGCACTTAATATGATCGCCTCTTCAATGCAGTCCGGCGCCAATACCACCTCAGCCATTGAATTTATGGCTGAGGAAATGGATGCCCCCATACGGCAGGAATTTCAGTTGTTTCTGCGGGAGCAACGCTTGGGGGTAGAGTTCAATACCGCTCTGAACAACATGTATGCTCGAATTCCTGAACCCGAATTTCAGTTAGTGATTGCCGGTATGCAAATATCCCGAGAAGTAGGGGGAAACCTGGCTGAAGTACTGTCAAGGCTGTCCAGTACACTGCGAAAAAAGCTGGAGATGGAAGGCAAGATAGACGCACTAACATCACAAGGTAAGCTTCAGGGATTAGTGATGACCTTGCTACCAGTGTTTATCGGGGTAGTACTCAATCACATGGAGCCGGATGCCATGGGACGCATTTTTACCGAGCCCTTGGGCTGGCTCACCATCGCAGTCGTCGTATTGATGCTGTTCTGCGGTTACATATCCATTCGTAAGATAGTCACTATCGATGTGTAGTAGGAGCCGCAATCATGGTTAATCTGATCATCCTCTGCTACGCCTGTGCTTTGGGCTTCACCATTATCAGTTGCGCAAGGATTTATCGCCGGGTTCCTCCCGATAACAGGGAGTTCATGGATCCGCTTTCACCAGGGTTAAAAATAATTTGGCCACTGGTGCAAGTATTGGCTTTCTACATCAGTGAGAAGCTCAGTGTCGACTATCTGGAACGGGTTTCCAAGAAACTACAGATATCCGGCCTGTCATACATCATGAGTGCCGAGCAATACTTCGCCATCAGGATCCTCAGCACGCTATTTGCAGTGGGACTGATGCTGGCAGCAACCGCGATGCTGGGAGAGGTCAATAGCCGCTACCTGCTCTTTGCTGCCATTGTTGGCTATTTCCTCCCTGTGATGACACTGAACGATCTGCGTAAGAAGCGTCAGCTAGACATTGTTAAAGTGCTACCTGTGTATCTGGACTATCTGACCATGTCCATCGAAGCCGGTTTGAATATGACTGGTGCGCTGACCCAAGCGGTTGAACGCGGTCCAGAAGGGCCTTTAAAAATTGAAATTGAAAAGGTTATCCGCGATATGCGCGCCGGGATGTCCAGAGCTCAGTCTTTTAGGAATATGGCCGAACGGGTACAAATAACCGAAATCAACAGCTTGGTAAGTGCCTTGGCTCAAGCAGAAAGAACCGGAGCAAGCCTGGGTAAAACACTTAGAATTCAAGCAGACCAGCGCCGAGTAGAACGTTTCCAACGTGCCGAAAAGAAGGCCCTGGAGGCTCCAGTAAAGTTGGTCTTCCCACTCATAGTGTTCATCTTCCCTGTCACCTTCATGATTCTTCTTTTCCCGATAGTTATGAAGTTTATGTACGAGCTATGAAGATGGAAACCAAGACACTTATTACAGCCTCAGGCTATGAATTAGGGCAAGTGTTTCTGGCCAACAATCCCTGGCTGCGTCTAAGAGGGTTACTGGGAAGGCCAAAATTAACACCTTCTCAGGGAATGTTAATCAGCCCCTGCAGCTCGGTACACACTATAGGAATGCGTTATCCGCTGGACATAGTGTATCTGGACGCCCAGCACACAGTCCTCAAAGTGGTTTCCGAACTCAAACCCTGGCGCAGCAGTTTTTGCCATGGCGCCCATCACACACTTGAGCTGGTAAATGGAACAGCAGCCAAGGCCCAAATCCATGAAGGAGAAACACTCAGATGGAAAAGTTCCTAATCACGCTTATGTGCACCCTGATGTTGATTATGCAAGGGTGCGCTTCTCAGACACAGCACCAGGGCAATCAGGCTATCATGGAGATACAAGCCAGAGCTGAACATGCCTACAAACTGGCGATGATGGATCAGGCCGAAAGTCTGTACCTCGAAGTGTTGAGATCTGTTCCCAATTACGCTCCCGGTTGGTTTCGTCTGGGCAACATCTATACCCGAACCGGACGTCAAGATGCTGCCATAGCGGCCTATCAACGTTGCATTGAGCTTGAGCCAGACAATCAAAAAGCTTGGTATAACATGAGCCTGGTACGCTTGAAACAATCTGCTCAGGTATTGGAAATAGCCCAACAGCATGGTGACACTAGTTCTGTGGTTCATAGGCAAATAAAAGCGTTGCTCCAAGCCATCTACGAACTTCAACGTGAACCCAGCCCGGAGCAGGCCGCGAGATGAAACGGTTAACATCGCAAACAGGCCAAGCGATGATGGAGTTTAACCTCGCTCTGCCCTTTCTGATGCCACTGGTATTGGTTGCCATGATGTTGCTCGTTCAATGGGGATTTATCTATTCCGCCAAGAGCACCTTGGATGCTGCAACCGTCAAAGCCGTGCGCTCAGGAGCCCTCAATCACGGTAGTTTGAGTGCCATACGTAAAGGGCTGAGCGAAGGTATGATGCCCCTTTACAATCAGGATCCCAGCCTGACAGGTACCTTGGGAGCGTTAGCCAAAGCCAGGATTGCGGTGACAACCCAAGCCAAGATAACCATTCTCAGCCCGGATAAGAAGGTCTTCGATCGCTTTAAAGTAAGGTCCACCTACCAGGGCAAGAGCCTCTATGAAATCCCCAACAATAACCTTATGTACCGTAATCCGGCGTTACAAAACCTTGGGAATAACCGACAACTGAACATCCAGGATGCGAATCTTCTACAAATAGAAGTTCGCTGGTGCCAAAAGTTAATCGTTCCCTTTGCCAACTATGTACTCAGAGAGATTGTCAGTTCGCCACTATACATGCCCAGCAAGGAGCAACTGGAGTGCAATCTGCTCAGCCGAGCTACCGGGGATATTTATCTTGCTATGGTCTCTGATGGCCTTATGCGTATGCAAACTCCTTTCAGGATGTAACCAACACTTATAGGGAAGTAAATCATGTCCAAAAAAACTTACCTGGCTCTGCTGATAGCCGGGATAATGCTGACCGGTGGTTGTAATGGTGAGCTAGAGCCAGATGAAGGCCCGGGTCAGGAAGTTCCAACTGACCCAACAGATCCAACCGACCCGACGGATCCAACTGACCCAGACCCGGTTGACCCACCCAGCCATGAAGGTAGCTGGGAAATACGTGATGAGGACAATGACGGTATTCTGGATGAGAGGGATGATTACCCTTTTGATCCAACAAAACATCAATTTCCTCAAATTATTGAGCAAGAACCCAACGATAACCCCTCAATCGCAACCCAGGCAGGAATGGCTCCCCCATTTACGGTGCGAGGAGCCATTTCTCAAAAATCAGACAATGGCGATCTGTTTTCCTTTGAAGGAGAAGCCGGTCAATTCTATACCTTGATGCTCAGCTATGAGGATCCGGATTTCAAACCCAATATCTACTTTTCTGATGCTCAGGGTAATGCACTCAACTTTGGTGAGTTGGAAATAGATCCTGTGCTCAAGAAAGTCGCTATCAGCGTTGAAATTCTCAAAGATGGCCTTTATCACATTGGCATCAACGATATTAACTTTGATGGCCGTCCTAGCTTCAGCTACAGCGCCCGTATTTTTGCTGATCGTGACAGTGATGGAGTTTATGACCAGCAAGAACTGGCATTGGGCATGGATCCAGAGAGTGATGACTCAGACCAAGATGGTATACCCGATACTCTGGAGTATCTGTATGGTTTAGCAGCCGATGACTTTGATCCAGATGGCGATGGTATTCCCAACTGGTATGACACAGATAGTGATGGTGATGGCCTGAGTGATGGATTTGAGGGTGGCGCCGATGCAGACGGCGATGGCCAGGGGAACTTCCTCGATTTGGATTCCGATGGCAATGGCATCGCTGATGCCATTGAGGCCGGCGACAATCCCAAGCACCCTTTGGACAGAGATCTTGATGGAGTCCCTGATTTTCTGGACTTGGACGATGACAATGATGGCGTCCTGGATATCAATGATCAGGACAGGCTGACCGCCGTCAGTATCAGCTCCGTAGCTATCCTGGGGCAGGCCTATACAGTCCATAACGATACCAAAGTCAGGTTTTTCCGCGAAGGCGATACACTGAACGTAGAATTGGATTCTCCCTTATCTGCCGGTCAACACTTTTTGGTTATCACCCGGGAAGGCTTACCTCCAATCAACTTACCTTTAACTCAAGCCTCAGGTCTTATCACTACAGTACTGCCCAAAGGTGCCAGTGAAGTTTTTGTCTCTGATGGTGCTCTGCGCACCAATGCGAGAGCCTTGAAACTTCAGCCTGCAGGCACCCCGGTTATCAGCACAGCCGGCGCAGTGATGCTTGACGAAAACGCCCAGGTGACTCTCTATGGTGACAGCCTAAATGGCAATATCACAGTGACAGCCAATGGAATACCTTTAGAGGTCATTTCAAATACAGCCCATTCTGCGAGAGTGAACGTCCCAACAGGACTTGTCGACGGTACGCTGCAAATCAACAATGCCCAGGGACAGAGCAACCAAGTACAATACTATGTACTCAAAGAAGCAGAAGTTACCCTCACCTCTGTAGGCGGTGTTGATCCCTTAGGAGTACGTGTAGAAACACTGCTGAATACCACAACGACACTGGATTACAACGGTCGGGCAAACATTAAAGTCTTTAAGAATCGGCTGACTCCTGTCACAGCCTTTGTTCCTACTGCAGATAATAGTCAGGGATATGTTTATCTAAACAGTTACTTGTTACCAGGCGAACAACAACTGACATTGGATATAAACAGTACGACTTTTAAGTACGTGCTGGACTTTATTGGCGTTGACAAGATCCCACAAGCTTCGTTGGTTAATTTTCGCGACACCATAGTGACTTATCCTGAGTTCATAGAACTGCAGGAACACTTCGCTGGCATGCTGCAAAGTTCTCCAATGGCACTGGAGCAATTATCTCAAGCAACAAACCTGTTGCTAATAAGCAACAGCAACAAGATATATCAGCGCTATAGTCAGAACCAGGTTGGCAAGACAGCCAAAGCCCAGTCATTCAATGCTTCTCCAATGGCTATGGCCATGGTCAAGCGGGCTTCAGCAACCGGAAGCATTAAACCAAACATCACCAATTATGGTACGGCTTACTTTGACTATAGTCTTGCGGCCACTAACTTCCTCGATAATTGGCTACCGTCGGATCCAAGCTGTCCCAATAACAGCGAGATCACCAAAGAACAGAAAAACAAACTCCAGTACGATGGCTGCTCAGAGCTGCAAAATCGTACCCGGCTTTATTTGAGTACCATGATTATCCCTCTGGGTGAAAATGGACAGTATGATGAGTCCAAGCTGGATAGTCCGCTGCGCAAGCACGCTCAATCAGCTTGGGATGGCAATATAATAGGACCGCAATCTGGAACATACTTTGGTCTGGAGTTTTGGTCCAAAGATCAGTACTACAATGTTTGTCCCTATCAAGATTGCCTTTACCAAGTTCTCGCTCCGGGTGTAGATACTCCTTTGGGGCCTTCACCATTTAGCTTTCGTAATCAGTCTGCCTATGATGAGGCCAACCTCAAAGCTCGCCAATACTTGGCAATTCGCACCGTCATAGACGGTATCTTGCTTAAGTTTTTTGACCTTATTTTAATCGGGGTAGGTTATGAACCGGCAGGATTCGACCCCGTGGTCATCACCAAGTTAGTGATCCAGTACTCACCCAAGCTGATAGAGGAAACTGAAAAACTTTATAAGGATGACAATGTTACTGGAACCGACCTTGCCAACTTCCTGGAACAGCTTGCGATAGAATTCTATAAAAATGAAATAGAAGTCTTCTACGATCCTGCCAATAGAGGCAAATTGGGCCCCATCACTACAGCAGTGCTGCAAAGTATGGGAGTAAAGCCCGAAGACCTGGCAGCCTTGGCTGCCGGAGCCGCGTTACGCAAATGGGCTCCTTTTATTGGCCAAATGGAAGCGATAAAAACTGGCGCCCAGGTAGCAGACATACTGATCGACCAGCTCAAGACCATTACAGATATGGTCGGCGTACCGGTGAAGTCTGACTTTACCCTCACTTGGGGGATGCAAATTGTCGACATAGACCCTGCCATTATGAAAGCAGAGCCTATAGACAAGCCGTTGTCTATCATCGGCACAGGGTTTGGCATTAACGAACGTTGGTATTGGTTTGATGAAGAACCCTTAACCGAACTGAAAGATGAGGGCAACAATGCTTATGAAGAGCGAGAATATGAATCTGTCTCCGAGGATGGCACTCTGCTGAAAATAAGCGTTCCAGGCTCTATGTTGAAAAACGCTGTCGGTCCTATCGCCGTTGCTGTTGAGCACAGAGGGCAGCGCGCTGAGTCACCTGTAAAAATCAAGATTGGTGATGGCCTTGAGATCATACGTTTGAAAGCAAGTAGCGGCCAACCCGGTGACTTAGTCGTCATCGAAGGCTTGGGATTCAGCCAAACCAAAGCAGATAATAGAGTCACATTCGCCGGTAAGAATGGTGAACGTATCGTTGCCTTTATCAACAAGGTCGAGCCAGGGAAACTAACGGTGAAAGTCCCCAATAATGTTGTCTCGGGTAATGTCACTGTGGAAGTAGATAACGAGCTCAGCAATGGACTCAAGTTTGAAGTACCCCATCTACTGGAAATCACTTTCGGTGATAACGGCAACTTCAACGACGATATCTTTAAACTGGTTGTCGATGATAAAGTACTGACCGATGGCAGTAGCCCGCAACGCCAGGTTGGCCCCTTATCAATACCGCTTACCTCAGGCACCCACACAGTAAAACTGGTAGGGATCCGGGCTGAAGATGAGATAGGCACCTATTACATCCAGTTTGAAGGCGATGTTCTCTCTGTCTCGGGGGATGAATTGGAAGGCCGTGACCTATTGAAAGATAGCGTCAAACAATTCCAGGTCGAAGTCGGAACTCCCCAACAGAAGGCTCGTAGTCAATATCAGCCGTTGCGCAATCTGCAGCAGGAATAAAATCAAGGGAAGAGCCGTAAGGCTCTTCCCTGTTTCAAGGAGTTGAATAATGAAAATTCCATTTGCATATCTTTCACTTGGAGTAACCCTTTTCACGCTGCCAGTGGCGGCCAAACCAAATGAGAAGCTGACTCAACAGTGCTTGGATAGTTTTGAAATCATCAAAAACCAGGATGTACAAGCCTTTGTGGCACTAATACCCTACGAAGCAAGTGCCAAGGAACAAGAGCATGCGGCCCAAATACTGGCCCGTTCACACAAGCGTTGGTATCAAGATAAGACTCTCGGCACCATTACTCCCCAAGATGTGAGTTACAGCGAACCCAGCAAAAGCAAGCAACAGAAAGGTGCACTTCAGGAAGCGCGGGTTAAGCTACTGATAGAAGGAGAAAACTACCGTTCTTCTGTCAGCTGCAAATTTCTCCAAACCGATAAAGGCTGGTTTCTTTCCAAGTTGCCTTAACCCGTTTTGACGAACTTAACTCAAGGATGAATCAATATGCGTAAACTTTCCCTCCTGTCGGTAGCACTCAGTGCTACGCTGCTCTCTGCCTGTGGCGGCTCCGATTCAGATGACAATCAACCACCTGTTACGACTGATATTAGTGTTCAGGGCCAGGTTAGTTATTTGGGTGCTGTGCCGGGGGCCGATGTCTGCGCCGATCTCAATCGTAACCTGTCTTGCGATGCTGATGAGCCCACAACAACTACCGACAACGATGGCAAGTATCAGCTCGATTGGCGCAGCGATGACCCAACGCCCGACTATTATCTGCTGGCCAGCTGGTTACCGCAGGCCAGTGACAATACCTCAGCCAAACAGCAACACAACAAGCAGAGTGTCGCTGCCCAGACTGCTGATGACGGCAGCCTGGTACTCTTTGCCCTGAACCAGCATACGGGTGCCATCAACCTAGTGACCCATTTGGAATTCAGTCGTTTACAGCAGATGTTGCAAGCGGGCATTGGTGACACCCAGCGTGATAACCTGCTTCAGGAACTCAGGCAGCTATATTCCCAGCTGTTCGCCCCGGAGAGCGAGAACCCTTACCAGCTTGCTGCCGATGTCACAGCAGCGCCGGCCTTTGCCGAGGCATTTTGGTTACTGCAGCACATTCACGCTTTGACTGAAGCTCAGATAGAAAAGCTACTCGGTGAAGGCAATCATGAGGCCATTCTGGCGGCCGAGCAGACCCTCGCCATGACCCTGAATGAGCTGCGGCAGTTGATCGCCGCCAGTGGTCAAACAGCGGAGACATTCCTGGCCACAGATCCCCAAGAGGTGCGTAACAAGGTAAACAACGCCATGGTTGCCCTGGGTTACCTGGAACCTCTTGATGACAAAACCATGAACGACAATGATTGGGTGATAGTACTCAATGGCTTGATGGAAGATGATGAGCAAGCTCATCTGCTTGATCTGGGGCTGACTGGCGGATCGGAGGTGTTCACCCTGCAATATGGCGACCCCTCCAAGTTTCTGACCGGAAGTGTCAACCAAGGCAAGGTCCTGGCCCAGGATGTCACTCTGGGAGATGAGGTCGCCAACGAGTGCTGGAATACTCAAATGGAGCGCTGGATAAATGCCGATCGCAAGGATCAGGGCTATAGCCCAAGCGCGTCGGTTATCGAAGGCAATCAACTACATACCTTCTATGATGGTACTCAGGTACCAATCACTATGCAGGTGGACAAGTACCAGGCCGACGCCGAAGACTGGCAAACCTTGCTGGCAGGTACCCCGGCCGCGCTGCAGTTGGCCAAGCTAGAATGGCCTGGGCAGGTTTACCGCATCTGGACGGCGCAGCAAGCCGATGTAATGTGCCGGAATGAAGAGTTTGTTTCCTGGGAGATGCCGGTTGCCAACGCCGAAGATCTCGACTCCAGGGCGCTGATAACCCTCTTCTGGCCTATAGCAACAGAGGATGAAATTACCCTGGATGGCGAGCAGCGTTTCACGCTGAACTTTGGCGATACCCCTGAAAGCTACGAGTGGCAGCTAATCCAAAGCCCGAGTGGTGCGCCTTTGTTGCAGATCACAGAGCTGCTGGACAATCCAGAGCTGGCCGACAAGGTTCTGCCCAGCCAATATCTGATCCAAGGTGACCAACTCATTGAAGTGAATATTTACCGCGCCTTTGATTTCGATGCCGGCAGGCAGCAATTGCGACTCACCTACGAGCAAAGCTTCAGCGATTCCCTGTATCAACATCTGAAACAACTGGCGCAGGCCAATTGAGCAAGTAATGAGGAAGACTAATGTCTGTTACCAACCCCGTCATCCAGCAGCGGCAATTGTTGGCACCTATGTATCTGGACGGCTATTTTCCGGATTTTCTGGTTGATAAACTCAAAGGCGTATTGCTGCAACTGTGCAGCGAGATAGAAGCCCTTAAGCCCGAGGATGAAGGCGCCTTGCTGCAACTGACTCACGCCGCTACCCTGGCCATCAATGAGCTGCAAGATGAGTTTGAAGCCAACGGCAGTGAACTGGAGACAGTCGCCCGGGATTGCCTCGCCGATGAGTTTTACATCATCAGCCGTGCTTATGGCTTCGACAGTCTGGATATCGAACAAGCCATCTCCCCCAGAGATTGGTGATAAAAAAACGGCCCTTGCGGGCCGTTTTTGTTTTCAGGGGAGATTATGAGTAGCTCGAAGGCTTAGTTGGCGGCAGCCTGCTGCCCGGCGATACGGCCAAAGACAATGATGTCTGTATAGGCGTTGCCACCCAGGCGGTTGGTACCGTGAGTCAAACCTGTCACTTCACCGGCGGCAAACAGACCTGGGATCACCTTGCCTTGTTCATTCAGTACGTGGGTCTTGGTATCTGTTACCAGACCACCCATGGTGTGGTGTACCGATGGCGTGGCTTTCAGGATCCAATATGGGCCCTTGCTCAAGTCCACCAGCCCGGCTCTGTGATTGAAGGCTTCATCCTTACCGGTTTTCGCATAGTGGTTCACATCCTTGATGGTCTTCTTGAGGTTTTCCAGCGGAATGTTGAACACCTTGGCGGCTTCTTCAATGCTGTTCACTTCATACATCAGACCACGGCTGGTGAAGTCTTTGTATTCACCTTGGTGCATACCAATGGTACCGGCCACATCGTCGATGTCCTTGTTCCACAGCACATAGGTGTAACGACCGGGTTGTTCCAGAATCGCATGGGAGATCACATCGCGACGTTCCAGCTCTTCCACAAATCGCTCACCGTTTTGGTTGACCAGAATCGCACCGAAGAAACGGGAGTCGGCGATCAGGGCAATGGCGCCAGTCTCTGGGTTACAGATAGGATAGGTTTGGATATAGCCCAGGTTGCGGGTGTCGGCGTGGATCTTCTCACCCATGACAATACCGTCACCTGTGCCACCTGCAATACCCGTAGTACCGTAACGCTCATCCAGCTCTGGGTTGTATTGCTTACGCATGGCCACGTTGGCAGAGAAACCACCGGTAGCGACAACAACACCGCGCTTGGCATGATAAGTGATCTTCTTGCCGTTTTTGGTCGCTTCAACACCGACGACCCGACCATTGTTGTCCATCAGCAGACGCTCGGCGGTAGTGTTGGTGTGAATAGGCAGGCCGACTTCTTCGGCCTTCTTGGCAAATTTGCCAATCACTTCGGCACCCGTGTGTCCTTTGGGGATCAGGGCGCGCTTGACGCTATGACCACCAAACTGGAACAGCTGGTTGGGATAGTACTCAACCTTGACATAGTCACGCAGCCATTCGGCGGCATCGACGGCATTGTCTACCATCACCTTGACCATCTCAGGATCACCCTTGAAGTCGCCCCCTTTGAGTGTGTCCTGGATAAACAGCTCTTTGGAGTCGGTAATTCCCATACTCTTCTGTACCCAGCTACCGGCTACGTTCATCTCGGCGCCGGAGATCAGCGAGTTACCACCTATGATGGGCATCTTTTCGATGATGACGGCAGAAGCACCGGCTTCCATGGCCTCCAGACCGGCACTGAAACCGGCACCACCAGAACCTATCACAACCACATCATAGGTGTATTCGGCCGGCGTCAGGGCTTCACCATGCTTGGCGGTGGCCGTGGCGGCAACCAGAGTCACACCTGCGGCTTCAACACTGGCAGCCACGGCTTTTTTGAGGGCATTGGAAGTCACGGTCGCACCGGAAACCCCGTCAACATCTACAGAGTTGTTGTCTATGATGGCCTGTTTCACATCTTTGAATGCGGCGGCGGCCAACACAGGGTTTTCTTTCTGCTTCAGCACATCGATAGCCACAATACGGCCATCCTGAATGCTGGTTTCTACCTGGATCTCACCATGCTTGCCCTGGGCAGTCCCCTGACTCTTGATGATCTCATGGGTCACCTGACAGCCGGTAATCACCACGGCAGTGGATACGGCCACGCCCAAAACGGATTTGTTCAACTGCATATTCAGTTCCTGTCGATTAAAAAAGGGAGCCTGGCTCCATTGTTAAAACTGGTATCCAAAAGCCAACCCATATTCGATACCGTCGTTGTACTGTGCACCCCAACTGTCGTACTGAGTCAGGTGCAACTTGCCGTAGAAGGCATCGGTAAATTGGGTCTGCCAACCCAGAATGATCTGGTGCCCATAGCTGTCGTAACTGAACAGCTTTTGGTGGTCCTCATCCCTGTCTATCTGCGCTTCGTAGTTGACGGACAAGTTGTGCTTCAATCCGGCAAAACTCAGCGGGTATTTGGCATTGAGCACCAGGGCATAACCTGAAATGTCATTGAAGTTCTCATCTGTTGGTGAGAAATGACCAAAGGTATAGTTGAAACCAACCCCGTAGTTCAGCGCCAAATCGCCAAACTTACTGTTGTGCGTAACCCCCAGATACAGGTTGTCTTCGACCAGAGTCTCACTGGCAGAGATAAAGTTCTGGGCCCAAAAGTTAAAACCGCTTTCACCCAGCTTATGCTCTATGATTGCCAATGATTTTAAAGTGGTTTTACCATCTTCATTCTTCTGGTTTTCCGCGACTTCACCCGGGTTTTCCAGCTTGATATTGGCGAAATAACTGCCCCAATCGGCCAAACCCAAATGATTCAGCTTGAGAAAGGGTTGGTTAAAGACGCCAGGGTTATCATCCTTGGTATCACTGGTATAAAACTTATAACCAAGATCCAGACTTGTTTTGGTTACATCGGCCTGCACATTGGCAGAAAATGCCATAGCCAGTGCCACCCCACTCAACAACCATTTTGAGCTCATAATATTTCCTCAGAAAAATACAATGCCAAGTAATTGAAAACTTTAAACACATGAATTGGACGAGAAAATAATAATTAATTGCCACCAATAGCAGCTGTGATCTTGGTCGATTACAATCCTTAAAAAAATAAACTCTGTGGTTTAAGGAAGTAGATAACAGGAGACCACAAGTTAAGTGAAAATTCCGTCAAACAAATTAAAAATAGACAGACCAAGCTATCTCTTTTTAAAATATTAATAGCCAATCTATAAATATAAGCCTAAGCTCACACATTCCTTTAATCTGTAATTTCTATCTCGGCAATAAACATCTGCGGTGGCCGATATTCCTTGAACTGCCAACCCAGCTGTTTCGCCAGTCGCTTGACCAACATCAGCCCCAGACCAAAACCTCCCATGCCATCCTGTAAGCTTGAGTTGCTGACTCGGATGCACTTGCCCCGCTGCTCCACCTTGACTTCGCCGGTGCCATGCTCGAGCGCATTGCGCAGCAGATTATTGAGCATGATGCACAGAGGCTCTTTCAGCACCAGTAGTTGGGTATCGTCACAATCCAATTGAATAACCCCCTGCTTGCCTTGGGCGTGCTCCTGCTCAGTTGCCAGCTGCCGCAACAACTCGGCCGGAGCCAAGCGCTGTTTTTCCAGCCGAGTGCTGCTCTTGTTGGTGAGCCACAACAGGGTTTCTATGATGGACTTCATCTGCGCCGTCGCCTGGCTGGCAGCCAGTACTGGCCCGGTCAACTTGCCCTTTTGCAAGGTGAGCAGCTCAAAGGATGACTGGCAGATAGCCACAGGAGTGCGCAGCTCGTGGCTGGCAAAACGCAGGAAGTTGAGTTCCCGCTGCTGGGCCTTTTGTAGCTGCTGCAGCGAAGTATTGAGCGCATCCACTATAGATTGCAGCTCGGCATAGCCTTGTTTGGGAAAACTGAAGCCATTCATGCTTTGCCAGTCGTGCTGTTTGATCGCCTGACTGATTTTGTGCACCGGGGTGATCACTTGCTTTTGCATATGAAACGCCAGGCTGGCCACCACCCCGAAGGTCATCACTATCAGCAATAAAATGGCGGTCATGTTCTTGGGCGCAAAAACAAGATCATGGGTGGCATCATAATGTAGCCATAGATACAGCGGCTGGCCTGAAGCCGTGTAATGCACACTCAGGGCATCGATATAGGGGCCATCGAGATGCTGATAACGAATACCCGTTTCTGAAGTGGGAGGCTGAAAGTCATTGATAGCTTTGATCTTATCCGGCACCCGCTGCCAGTCGGCAAACACGCTGATGTTGTCGGTATCCAGCTCTGTGCTGCCCTGAAGGAACACCGCTTCAGCCGCCTGCCCTGCGTTACGCAGAGTGATCTCATGCATGGAAAACATGCCGGTGCACATCATGCAAAGGGGGATGATGCTATTGATGGCCAGAGTGACCGCCAGAAAAATAAGCCCGTAAATTTGATAGCTGCGCTTGAGGCTGAACTTGGGCATCATCTTCAGTCACTCCTCAGGCAGAGTCCTACTCCGCGAATGGTGTGGATCAGTTGACTGTCGAACGGCTTATCCACCACCCGCCGCAACAGATGCAGATGGCTGCGCAGGCTGTCGCTGTCAGGTGGGCAGTCGGGCCAGAGCATACGCTCTATCTCTTCCCGCTCCACGGTTTCCGGGCTGCGGCGAGCCAGCAAGGCCAGTATCTGCCAGCCGGTGCGGCTCAGGGACAACAACTGCCCTTGGCGATAGGCCTCGTGTTTGCCAAAGTCCATCTCCAGCTCACCCAGTTGTAATCTTGGTGGTGCCGGACGGCGCTGAGCCACGACTCTTAGGCGGGCCACCAGCTCCTCCATGGCGAAGGGTTTGATCAGATAATCATCGGCGCCGGCATCGAAGCCGCTCAACCTGTCATCCAAACCGCTGCGGGCGGTCAGCATGATCACCGGCGTGGTCATACACTGGGCCTTCCAGCCCTGGCATGCTCGAACACCGTCCCCGTCGGGCAAGTTGAGATCCAGCACCACCACATCGAAATGCTGCTGTCTCAGCAGTTCATTGGCCTGAGCCAGGGTTTCGGCATAGTCACATTCAATGCCTTTTATCGCCAGGTACTGAATAATATTGTTTGCCAACAGACGATTATCTTCGACCAGCAGAATTAACATGTCAGATCAACTCAAATTGATGGGCCAGATGGATCAGATTTGCCCTGTTGCTGGCACCCAGTTTCTTGCGCATTGACTCCATATGGTATTCAACCCCACGAACACTAATGTGCAGTCGATCAGAGATCTCATGATTTTGTAGTCCGGTTGCGGCCATTCGCAGCACTTTTCTGGCATTGGCCTTGAAGATCCGGCTCTGCAGAAAGGGGTTGAACCTCTGCCTGTCATGTTCAAACAGCAGACTTTGCACCAAGATCAAGGTCTGCTGTACCCGTTCCGGATCCGGCTCGGGACGGCCCGATGCCAGCAATATGAAACGACCAAACCAGGTCGGGTTGGCATAGCTGGGGACAGGAAAGCTCAGAACAGTGTCGTAACCATGTTTGGCAAACAAAGTTTTTACCGGGTCGTGCTCTTGCCAGCGATACCGCCAGGCTTTATCTGCGCTTAAAGACTCGGCAAAGTTACTGTCGCTGCGGGCAAAATGTTCCAGATAGTACTGTTGCAGGGTCGCTATCCTACCGGAGGAAGCCAGTGAGGCTATTGGCCTTCGCAGCCACACAGGGGCGAACAAGCCTTGATTTTCCGGGTGTTCCAAATACTCCCTGGCATTGCTTGGCAGCCCCTGAAACCAGAACCCCTGGAACCCCAGCCTGGCGATCAGCGGGCCGACGGTTTGCAGTACTTGTCTGAAACTGCTCTGTGCTTCCGTGAGTGCAGCCTGATTCAATACTGTACTCATGCGATTACTCCTCAAGAATAAGAATCAAAGCCAACATAACTCAGGCTACGAATTGAACAAAGACAGTTGAAACAGATATTTAGAATAGGCTGCAAAAATGTAACCCCATGTAAAAACTACGGAGTTTTTGACGTTATTTTCACGTCACCTCCACTATGCTGATAAGGCCAGCTTCGAGCCGCTGTTTATAGCGCATGCCTGCCGCCAATGGCAGCGATAGTGGCCTCGAGCTCACTGAACCCCTGTCTGTTTGCTGTTGAATTTCCGAACAATGAAACCGTTGACCCTGAAAGCCAAGGCTGTTAATTATATTCGTACTCAGTAAAGTATAAGGATATACAAGATGAACAAATGGATATTATTAGCATGCTTTTCAGCAGGTTATACTTCATCTACCGCAATCGCAGAACCTGTCTCGGGTACGCTGCAACGCATTGAAGCCCATGCGGAATATTTTGGCTTTCAAGATCCGCAAGCCTACCTTCACTTCTCCGCCGAACTGAACCGGCTGATGGCCGGTGACAAGACACTGGGCGAGCCGATACTGTCTTCAACCACTTACAGCCAAACTCTGGGGGCCGGAATGGCCTTCTCGGCTCTTTCCAGTCAGCAACGAAGCGAACTCAGGGAGCTGGTTCAGGCGCGTAGAGCCAATATGGCCAAGAGCCTGGGGGTGAGCGAAGCGGCGCTGCAACAGAGGGTTGCGCAATATGCTGCCTATTCACGGCTGAATGCCAGGCTGCATGAGATCCCCATTGCCAAGGTAGTTCAAAACGCCTCACTCAGTGACAGCCCCAGACATCTGGAACTCAGTACAGAACAGCTGGCTGAATTGGGAGAGCCAGACTCACCTATAGCCCAGTTGGCCATTACTCAACTGGCGGCGCAGGCAGGTGTGCCCCAATTCACTCCGTTCGTGGTGCACTTCAGCGCCCGCGGTTCAGAGCAGAGATTTATCTACAATGACTTCTCCGGAGCCTGGAGCATTTCCGCCGAGACGGTGTGTCCAAGCCGCGAATGTGGCTCGAAAACCCAGTGAGCAAAGGCTATTCCCGATTCCCTAAACAAAGAGCCCCGGTGGTTAATCCTACCGGGGCTTGGTTTCCTTAGAACTTCATCAGGAACTGAGTCGAGGCCTCGACATCCGGGGTAAACAACCTGTCCTTGTCGTAGTAAGCCACCTGTTTGCGCAGCGCCTTTAACAGTTGTTCATTCTGGGGTGACAACTGCCTGTGGTTCACTTTCTTCTGCAGGTCCATCGCCTGGGCCACCTGCATCAGCTCAAAGCCATAGATGCGTGCCACGCCATCCACCACCTTGCTGAGATTCTTGCCGGCCTGGAAGTAGTTGCTGAAGTTATCCTCGATACCGCCTTGGTTGGCTATACCATAGAAGGACACGGGATTGGCCGCATGGGCTATCTCGACAAACAGGGCGGTGAAGCCATTCTGCAGGGTATAGAAAGCCTGACCATTGGCATCATCAGGGTCGACCAAGGCTCTTGGCAAACCTGTGAAGTAAGGGTCAATCAACTTGATCTGGCGATTACTGGAGTATTTGCCCAACTGCGCCATGGCATTGATAAAGGCTTCGGTCTGGGACGCCAATTGGATGGTATCGAAGTTGGCCGAGGAGTTAATCGCCCCAGATACCGGCCCTTGGGTAAAATACTGTGCCACTTGAGGGGCTTCGGCGTAACGTCCGGGTTTGGCATTGATGTAAACCGTAGGATTATCATCAGAGCTGTTAATCTGAATATTCACCAAGGTTTCCAACTGCTGCAGCTGCGACATGGCATGGGCCACAGGCCAGTGAGCACCGCGATAGGATAGCGCATCCTGCAACGGCCGCTTCTCGTCACGCTGGAATAGATATCCCCCCTCCAGATTGGTCAAAATCTCTTGACCTACCTTCTCGACATTCGGCATAGGTCTGGCCGCCAGGGTATGAGGTAGCAGAGGGCTGATATTGCCGTTGATCCCTTCAAGGGCCGCGGCAATGAGTCTGGGAGAGAATTGAATGATCTGGCGGGCATCACCAATGGCGTTGACCACCTGTGCCGTTGCCAGGGCGTTGTTGGACAGAATCGAGAGTGAGTCCTTGCCAAAGGGCACCAGCGGCTTGATCCCGGCCTGCTTCATCGCCTTGGCGGCAGACATCCGCTGGCCTTTGTAGAACACATCCCACTCGCCCATCATGGCGGCGCCTATGTGTGAGGCCAACAGGATATCACTCAACCCCACAGAGCCATCTTCCGGCACCACGGGGATAATGTCTTCGTTGATAAACTCCTAGTAAATGCGGGCCACGTCCGGCTGCACACCCACATGCCCCGTGGCTATCTGATTCAGGCGGATCGTCATCGCCATTTTCACGGTTTCCGGCGCTATGGGTTGGCCACTGGCCGCCGAGTGGGTAAACAGCATATTGCGGTTAAAATCTTCCGACAGTTTGCGGGCTTCGGCACTCAAAGAACCGTCTTTACCAAATACCGGGGTATCCTTGTTCTTGCCCACCCCAACGGTGAGCCCGTATACGGGAGTGCCTTTACGGGCAGAATCTATCAGGAGTTCATGGCTTGCATGAATTGTCTTTTGCGCTTCTTTGCTGAGAGCCACCTGCACTTGTTTATCTTTCAGCTGCAGTAGCTGCTCTATCTTGAGTGACTGACCATCCAGGGTAATCACCTCTGCCGCAGAAGCGCACCCCAGGGGTAAAGCCACTGCCGAAACTATCAATATATTGGATAAGCCTCTCATCAACACTGTTCTCCAAGAATAAAACGACTTAATCAGAACTTATTAATGTGAACGCCAAAAGCACTATTGATAATTTAAATGGCTGCCACATTAAAGCACTACTTTACTTATATAAGTTATTTATCCAGCAGCTAATAAAAACTGGTATAAATATAAAATTCTTTTTTAATTAACTCAGTTAGGAAATTACAACACAGAAAATAACTTAAAAAGCGAGATTGGGTATTTATTCAGACTGGATTGCAAATATGTAAATTACTGCCCTTGAGTGCCGTTTTTTGACATTACTTTGACAAAACAAAATTTAGGGAGGTGCAGTTTGCTTTCATTGCTATAACCACAACAGAAAGGGAGAGTCACTCCGGGTGACTTGCAGGGCTCGACAAATTGGTGAAAGATAGAGCGCTTCAACAATAACAATTATCCTGTACCCGGAGCCTTTCATGCGCATGCTGTCCCTGCTCTGGCTCGCTGTCGCGACGTTACCCGGCGCCGCACTTGCCGAACCAGCCACCCAAGCCAACACCTATATCAATGATGCCATTTTGCCGCCGCTCAACCCCTGGAGTGGTGCCAGCGAGGCCTTAATGCGTGCAGCCGACGACAGCTGGGCCACGCCTTTTGAGCAATCCGGCGGTATTGAAAGCCCAAGCTATCAGCAGACCTTTGCCTGGCTGGATAGGCTGATGACCCAAAGCAACAAGCTTAACAAGGTGAGTCTGGGCAAGAGCCCCCAGGGGCGGGATATCTGGATGATAGTGGCCAGCGCCGAAGGTGCTGCCACCCCGGCACAGCTGAGACGTAACCACAAGCCCAATGTTCTGGTGCAAGCCGGGATCCACTCGGGTGAAATTGACGGCAAAGATGCCGGCATGATGTTATTGCGGGATATCATAGTCGGCGACAAGGCCGAGCTGTTGGAACAGGTCAACCTGCTGTTTGTGCCGATTTTCAGTGTCGATGCGCACGAGCGCTCCAGCCAAAGCAACCGAGTTAACCAACGCGGCCCACTGAACATGGGCTGGCGAACCACCAGCCAAAACATCAACCTCAATCGTGACTACGCCAAGGCCGACAGCATGGAGATGCAACACATGCTGACCGCCATCAACGACTGGCAGCCGCAGCTGTATATTGATGTGCATGTCACCGACGGTATCGACTACCAATATGATGTGACCTTTGGTTACAACCTGTCTCAGGGGCTGAGCCCCGCAGGCTACAACTGGCTGCAGCAGGAATATCGCCCGGCGATAGAACAGGCGCTGACCCAGGCAGGTCATATCCCGGGGCCTCTGGTCTTCGCCTTGGACAATACCGATTTGAGCAAGGGTATGTCACTGTGGAATGCCTCGGCCCGCTACTCCAACGGTTACGGCGATGCCAGACACCTGCCGACCATATTGATTGAAAACCACAGCCTCAAGCCGTTTCGACAACGGGTACTGGGCACTTATGTAATGCTGGAGCAAACCCTCAAGACTGTGGGGGCCAAAGCGACCAAGCTGCGCGCAGCGATAGAGAAAGACAAGTACCGCTATCCACGGCTGGTGACCCTGACCTGGAAGTCACAAAAGCAGCAGCAGGGCTGGGATTTCAAAGGCATAGACTATCAACTGGAACAGAGCCCTGTTTCGGGCAAACAAGTGGTGCGCTGGACCGGCGAGCCCAAGCTTTATCCCAACCTGCCGGTAATAGGCAACACAGAGGCGGATATCCGGGTCAGCCGCCCGGCCGCTTACTATATTCCGCCCCAGTGGCAGGAGGCGATTGCCAAACTATCGCTGCACGGCATTCGTATGAGCCGCCTGGAGCAACCTCAAACACTGAAGCTGCAACAGTATCGCCTCAGCGAACCCCAGTTTGCCGCCAGTGACTATGAAGGCCGCCAGAGAGTCAGTGCCAAAGCCAAACTGGAAAAGGTTGAACTCACCTTACCCGCCGGTACCGTCAAAATAAGCACTGAGCAGCCGCTTGGCGATCTGGCGATGATACTGCTGGAGCCGCAATCGCCCGACTCACTGCTGCAGTGGGGCCTGTTCAACACCATATTCACCCGCACCGAGTATATTGAGGACTACGCGGTTGAACCTTTAGCACAACAGATGCTGGCCAACTCCAAAGCGCTCCAGGCCGAATTTGACCAGGCGCTCAAAGACCCGGCCTTTGCCGCCGATGCCAAGGCCAGGTTACGTTGGTTCTACGAGCGCAGCCCTTACTATGACAAGGCTTACCAGGCTTATCCCGTCTATCGCGCCAGATAGGCCCTGATAATTAACTATCCAGGAGTCGAGCGATGAAGCAGCAGGATGAGTTACAGGGAGGCTGCCTGTGCGGCGCCATACGTTATCGCCTCGAGGGTGAACCGTTCGATGCCGACCACTGTTACTGCAGTCAATGCCGTAAGAGCACAGGGGCTGTGGTGGGCAGTTGGATGGACTTCAAACTGGAGCAACTCACTTGGCAGGGTGAAGCCGTGCGGGAATATGCCTCTTCGGCCAAGATCCGCCGCGGCTTTTGCCCAAACTGTGGCACCAGCCTGAGTTATCGCAGTCTCGACCATCCAGAATTTATCAGCTTGAGTATTGCTTCTTTGGATGACCCAGACAGGGTGGCACCCAGATATCATATCTACTGCGCCAACAAACCCGCCTGGCTGGAGATTAGCGACGACTACCCCCGTTATCCCGGTAATCGCAGTCAAGGCGACTAGCCGACGGCAGAAGCGTTATTGCGCAATAAAAAATCCGCCCTGTGGCGGATTTTTTGTCATTCATTGAACCAAAGATTACATATCACAAGGCTTCAGCGGCTTACGCAGCTGCGCCCGGACATTATCCATACCGGCATAAAACTCTTTCATCATCAGCAGGCCCATCATCTTGCCGTTGTCTGTAATGATCAGCTCATCCGGGTTGCTGGGATCATTCTTGATGGCGCCAATCAGCTTCATCGAGCTCATCTCTTTGAACAGGGCTGTGTCCAGATTAACGCCGAAGGTGTCGCGGAAATACTTGCGCGACAGACGACCGGAGAACATCCCCAGCAGGAAACGATACTGCATCACATCTTTCTTGCTGTACTGCTTTTGCTGCTCAACACCCATCTTGCCGCTGGCGATCCGCTCCTGATACTTGCGCAGCGAGAAAGTATTCACATGCAGGGTATCGTTAAGGAAACTGAATGAGCCTGAACCCACACCCAAGTATTCGTCGTAATCGATAACGTACTCGTCAAAGCCCTCATCGTTGGCCTTACCAAAGGCCCAGGCCGACAACTGGTTGTACTGGCCATTGAGGGTATTGAGGATCATCCGGTACTGGTTGGCCATATCGGCCTGAGGCGCAGCCAGTTTCCCTTTGACGCTCTTGCGGGTCTGGTGGGTGATCATCAGGGGATAAGTGGTGATCTGGCGCGGATCCAGTCTGGAAGCCATATCCAAGTCATGCTGGATCACTTCGTCTGTCTGACCCCGGAAACCGAAGATCAAATCGACATTGATAATAGGAAACAGCTCTTTGGCGGCCATGATCTTGTCGAATGTTTGCTGGCCGGTGCCGAACTTTTCCAACCTGTCTGTCATCTTGAGGATGTCATCATTAAAGCTCTGCACCCCGATGGACATGCGGTCAACCAATCCCTTGAGCTGTTTAAAGCCGGGGCTGTCAAGGTGTTGGGGATCCGATTCACAGGAGACTTCCTTGATGGAAGGGAACAGGGTCTTGGCATACTCGATAGTGCGCGCCAGTTCATCTTCCAGCACAGTCGTAGTGCCGCCGCCTATGTACATGGACTCGAAGTCATAGCCCAACTGCTTGACCATATCCATCTCTTTACGCAGCGCCACAAAATAGGCACGAGCCTTGTCTTCCTTGAACAGGAAGCGGTGGAAGGTACAGTAAGAGCAAAGCGTGTGGCAGAAAGGCACATGGGCATAGAGCATGTATTTCTTGCCCTCTACCGGAGCCGGCATCACATCAGCAGAAATAGTGTCCAGCCTCAGGTTCTTGTCAACATAGTACTGCATCACCCGCTCCATGGCCCCCAGCATCCAGTCGGGTACTGTAATATTGGCTTGGTATGGAGTGACCAGTTGGCGATCGAGAGTTTGGATAATTGATGACATAAGGCTTCCTGTTAGTTTTGCTAATCCTTAGATACCACAAACAGTTAGGTGATTTCCAAGGTACTGCCAGCTGTTTGTAGACTACCTCCTGCACAGGAGTCAAAACGTGAACTGGCTAGAAGTTAACAATACCTATCAGTATCGAGAGTGGCGTTTTGTTAAGCAGATCATGTTTTAGCATTAACGGATGAAAAATCAACCTTTCGAGGGGTGCCTTTACACCAGGCAGCAAAAAGGGGTCCGCAGACCCCTTATTTTCAGCTGAGCTTAAACTGTCTGACCACACTGGAGAGCTGATCTTTGGCAGCGGCCAATGCCGCGGTGCTGCCGAGTGTCGCCTTGCCACTCTGATTCAGCTCTTCCACCATTTCGCGAATGACACTGAGGTTGCGGGTAATCTCTTCAGAAACCGAGCTCTGCTCTTCGGCAGCCGTGGCTATCTGGCTACTGAGGCCATTGATATCAAATACATGCTCGGTCAGCCCCTGCAAACTTTCGGCCACCAGAGTCGTGGTATCGGCCGTTGCCTGACAGCTCTGGCGGGTACGATTCATGGCATTGACCGCCGAATCTGCGCCCTGACGCAGCTGTTCCAACATATTGTTGATCTCTGAAGTGCTGGCCTGGGTGCGTGCCGCCAACGCCCTGACTTCGTCTGCCACCACGGCAAAGCCACGTCCCTGCTCACCGGCTCGGGCCGCTTCGATGGCCGCATTCAGCGCCAGCAGGTTGGTTTGCTCGGCAATCTCACCTATCACATCCAGCACACCGGCAATTCTACGGGTGCTTTCATCCATCTCGGCAATGGTCTGGGAGGCACTGTCGACTTCGCTGACCAGCGCCATCACATTGTTGGAAGCCTGTTCGACCGCCTGACGGGACTCATCCCCTTGAGCTCTGGCCTTATCGGTCAACTGTGCGGCGGAGGCAGCATCGTTGGCAACCCCTTGAGCGGTAGCGCTCATCTCTTCAACCGCGGTGACAACCTGGTCGGTTTCCAAGGCGTGGGCCTGCAATGCGGCCGAGTTGGACTCAGACTGCACATTGAGCTCACCAACCTGCTGCGCCATATGTTCCGAGGCTTGGGCGATTTCACGGATCATGACTTGTAATCTGTCGCTGAGCTGATCCAGATCGGCCGCCAGAGTGCAGAGTTCATTCTTGCCCTGGATCCCTATCTTGTGGGTCAGGTCGCCGACCGCCAGCTTGGCGACAGATTGTTGGATCCGGCTGACAATGGCCACCAGATGGCGGCTCATAAGGAGTGCCATCAGCAAGGAAGCCACTATGGCAAACAGGATCAGACCGAGCAGAATAGCTTCGGCATTATCCACCTCGGAAACCGTCATCTGCCCCAATTCCTGGTTACGCTCGGTTATCTGCGCCACCAGCAGATTGATCTCGGCACTCACCTCAGGGCCCAGATCTCGTCTTACCGGAGTGAGAAGCGGCTCTGTGCCGGTTCGCTCGGCCAGCGCCAGCTCATCGAAGTAGAGACGGGTGTATCTGTCGATTCCGGGTTTGAGAACGGTGATTCGCGCACCACCATTCTTCATAAAGGCTGTGTCGAATTTACTCAGGCGGGCTATCAGGTCATGCACTCTGTCTTGATGCTGGCGTACCCCTTGAGTGTTGTGCACCAGGGAAGCCAGTCGCAGTTGATAGAACTCTTCGCGGATCCCGGCGAAAGTCTCGGTCAGATTGTTGTTATTCACCAGACGTTCGCTGACGTCATTGAGTTGGAAAAAAGCACGATAAGCAAAGATGCCGATCACTATCAGTAGCACACTGGACAGCAAAGACGGCAGCATGGATAACACACTGGTTCTGGTATTGTTGATCATGATGGTATCTGATTGAATGAAGAAAAGACTCGTAACTTTGTTACGTTTGTAGAACCATTTTACATATTGGTGATTAAATAAGCAATCCATCATAATGTCATTAAAAATTTAAATAACTCTTAATAAACATGATGTTGTTTTATTTGAATTGCATTTTTTACACTTTGACAGTCAAATCGTTAACTATTTTACGGTTCAAATCAGAAATTTTGTTACGAAAACAGTTAAGCAGCAGAAGAATTAAGCTAAGGATTAAAATAATTTAATGATTAAAAACAGTTAATTAATGCCAATCACTCAAGAAAATGGCACTTTGACCACCTATTTAGAGGTATAAGCGCCATAAATAAAATAATCACCGCTTTATTTTTCATTATTGATAAAAAAGCCGTGTCGACTGACACGGCTTTTTTGCAAAGGGCTGGCCTCAGTCTCTGTATTTCAGAGTACCGTTGGCCTTGATCTCGTCATACCACAGGTTGTGGTGCTGAGTTGCCCAGTTTTCATCACAGTAACCGGAAACCATGCACTCCATACCACCTTCAGACATAACAGTTGCCATAAAGATATGCACTATGGAGAAGGCACAGATGATGATGGCACTGATTGAGTGCAACACCAGAGCTATCAGGCTCAGGGTACGGCTGGGTTCAAACAGGTTGGGGAACAGCAACAACATGCCTGAGGCAGAGATGATCAGTCCAAAGAAGGCAAAGGCCCAGAACCACATCTTCTCACCGGCGTTGGCAAAGCCGGCATCAGGGTGTTTGCCCTTGAAAGGACCGAAGTTGATGTAACCGCCCACGACCATGAACCACTTGACGTCATACATCTTGGGTAACTGGTTCTTGGCCCACAACAGAGTCATCAGCGCCCAGCCGAACATGAAGGGAATCGCCATCACGTCGTGCACTTGTTTGGCACCATTGACCATGGATGCCCAGAAGCCTTCACCCAGATAAGGCTGGAAGAAGAAACGCCCGGCCAGCAGCACCAAGCCGGTGAGGATCAGCAGCAAGCAGGGAATCGCCCCCAGCCAGTGAATGCTCACATCAAACTTGGACCAACGATGTACCATCTTGCCGGAGAAACCATGGTGCAGTTTGGAAATACCATTAACCATGATAAACAGGGCAAAAATGATGATCATGCCGAACAGGGCCAGCATCAACCCGGGGGCCAGCCAGTCGCTGCGCAGCTCCAGTACCCGCAGATCATAGGTGTTGATCGGCTGGTTGTGGAACTGGCTCTGGGACGTGGTGTAACCCGTTGCCCCATCCTTGAGCTGAGCCCAGATCTGGGCGTCGCTCGCTTGTGGTTCCACAGGTGCATCGGCACCATTGGCAAAGCAGACCGCACTGAACAAGAGCGCAATAGCCAAGCCTATGTGTTTGAACCATTTGTTCATATTAACCTCTCTCACCGACCCGGTAGTACCGGGTCGGATATTCGTGCCGTCTGTTACTTCCAGGCGCCGTTTTCGGCACCGCGATAAGCCACACGCTCGCGGTAGATGCCGGAAACCACTTCCGCATCACCGGCCAGCAGGGCCTTGGTTGCACAGAGTTCGGCACACATAGGCAGTTTGCCTTCTGCAATACGGTTGGCACCGTATTTCTGACGCTCGGCATCCGAATGGTTTTCTTCAGGACCACCGGCACAGAAGGTACATTTGTCCATCTTGCCGCGGGAGCCGAAGGCACCTGATTTCGGGAACTGAGGTGCGCCGAATGGGCAGGCATAGAGACAGTAACCACAACCGATACAGGTATCTTTGTTGTGCAGCACTATGCCGTCTTCGGTGCGGTAGAAGCAGTTGGCAGGACACACGGCCATACAAGGCGCGTCGCTGCAATGCATACAAGCCACAGAGATAGAGGCCTCGCCGGGCTGACCATCTTTGATGGTCACTACACGGCGACGTTGGATACCCCACTCGAGAGCGGAGTCGTTTTCGTTTTTACAAGCGGTGACACAGCCATTACATTCAATGCAGCGCTTGGTATCACACAGAAATTTCATTGTAGCCATAGTGGCAATTCTCCTCGCTTAAGCTGCACTTATGCTTTGACGATCTGACAAAGCGACGCCTTGGTTTCCTGCATCTGAGTCACTGGGTCATAACCATAGGTCAGCGCAGTGTTACAGGATTCACCCAATACGTAAGGCACTGTGCCTTCCGGATAGTTGGGTTCCAGGCTCTCGCCGTGCATGATCCCGGCAAAGTGGTAAGGCATCCAGGTCACACCAGGTTTAACCCTTGGGGTCACCATGGCTTGAACCAGAATTCGGCCGCCTTCGGCGCCTTCCAGCCATACCTTCTCACCGTCACGGATACCGCGGTCGGCAGCATCACCAGGGTTGATCTCAACGAACATCTCCTGCTGCAGCTCGGCCAGCCATGGGTTGGAACGTGATTCTTCACCACCACCCTCGTATTCCACCAGACGACCGGAAGTCAGTACCAGTGGGTACTTGCCACTGACATCTTTCTCCTGGATAGACTTGTACAGAGTCGGCAGACGATGTACCTGCATGTCGTCATAAGTTGGGTACTTGGCTACCAGATCGCGACGGGCTGTGTACAGCGGCTCGCGGTGTACTGGCACCTGATCAGGGAAGGTCCACACGATACAACGGGCCTTGGCGTTACCGAATGGGATACAACCGTGCTTGATGGCAACCCGGACAATACCGCCTGAAAGGTCGGTCTTCCAGTTCTTGCCTTCGGCTTCGGCTTTCTCTTCAGCAGTCAGCTCGTCCCACCAGCCCAATTGCTTGAGCAGCTTGTCGGAGAACTCAGGATAACCGTCCTGGATTTCAGCACCTTTGGAGAAGGAACCTTCGGCCAGCAGGTTCTTGCCTTGATATTCCACACCGTAACGGGCACGGAAGTTACCGCCACCGTCTTTGACGTGCTTGCTTGTGTTATAGAGGATCTGGGTACCTGGATGCTTCATCTCAGGTGTACCCCAACATGGCCAAGGCAGACCATAGGTTTCGCCCTTGCATGGGCCACCTTCGGCTTCCAGAGTCTTGTTGGAGAAAGTGCCCCAGTTCATTGTGTGTTGCTTCAAACGCTCAGGGCTTTGGCCGGACATACCGATAGTCCACATACCGCGGTTGATTTCGCGAGTGATGTCTTCGATCAGAGGCAGACCATTCTCTTTCTTGATACGCTTGGTGTACTGCTCGGCGAAGCCCAGTTTCTGTGCCAGACGATACATGATTTCGATATCTGTCTTGGACTCGAACAGCGGCTCGATAACCTGCTCACGCCATTGGATAGAACGGCCTGAGTTGGAGATGGAACCACGGGTCTCAAACTGAGTCGCGGCAGGCAGCAGGTAGACGCCATCCTTACGACGGTGCATAACACCGGCCATAGTTGGGAATGGGTCAACAACAACGACTGTATCCATCTTGTCCAGTGCATCACGCACGTCACGCTGACGGGTTTCAGTGTTGACAGACTGACCCCAGAAGAAGGCCAGGCGCACGTTGTCTTTCTGTGCCAGCTTCTGCTTGTCTTCCAACACACCGTCGTGCCAACGGGAACAAGGAATACCCGGAGTAGTCATAGGTTCGCGGCCCAGGTAAGTACCCTGGTCGAAGCGGCTCTTCATCCACTCCATATCCAGATCCCATACGTGGGTCCAGTGTTGCCATGCCGCAGAGGTCAGGCCGTAGTAACCTGGCAGGTTATCGAACAGCAGACCCAGGTCGGTAGCGCCCTGTACGTTATCGTGACCACGGAAGATGTTGGTACCACCACCGGAAACACCCATGTTGCCCAGAGCCAACTGCAGGATACAGTAAGCACGGGTGTTGGCATTACCTACGTGGTGCTGGGTACCACCCATACACCAAACCACAGTGCCTGGACGGTTATCGGCCATCATCTTGGCGGCCTGGTACAGGTACTCTTCGCTACAGCCAGTGATGTTGGCCACCTCTTTAGGTGGGAACTTCTTGGCTTCTGCACGGATGGTTTCCATCTCGAACACACGTTCTTTGATGAAAGTCTTGTCTTCCCAGCCGTTTTCGAAGATATGCCACAACATACCGTAGATAAACGGAATGTCGGTACCCGGACGGATAGAGCAATGCAGATCGGCATGAGCCGCGGTGCGGGAGAAACGTGGATCAACCACGATCAGCTTGGCATTGTTCTTCTCTTTGGCGATCAGAATGTGCTGCATGGAAACAGGGTGTGCTTCTGCAGGGTTGGCACCAATGAAGAAGATGGCGCGGGCATTCTGAATGTCGTTGAAAGAGTTGGTTTGCGCACCATAGCCCCAGGTGTTGGCCACACCGGCTACAGTGGTAGAGTGACAAATACGGGCAGAGTGGTCGACGTTGTTGGTACCCCACATGGCGGCCAGCTTACGATACATGTAGCAGCCTTCGTTGGAGAACTTGGCACTACCCATAAAGTAAACAGAATCCGGACCCGATTCCTGGCGGATCTTCAGCATCTTGTCACTAACTTCGTTGATGGCCTGATCCCAGCTGATACGCTTCCACTTACCGCCTTCAAGCTTCATTGGATACTTGAGACGCTTCTCACCATGGCCGTGCTCGCGCAGTGCAGCACCTTTGGCACAGTGACCACCGGCGTTGAATGGGTGATCGAAGGCAGGCTCCTGACCAGTCCAAACACCGTTTTGTACTTCGGCATACAGACCACAACCTACGGCACAGGCACTACAAATAGTACGCTTGACTTCGATAGGCGCATCATGAGGTACATCTTTGGCTTCGGCACGACGCATCATGCCGGCACCCAGCATAGAGGCGGCAGCGATACCACCGGCAGTAATACCGGCATTCTTCATAAACTGACGACGGCTGATCCCCAGTTTTGGTTTGTCAGCCTTAGGGGCGACATTGGATGTGCGAGTTAACTTCATCGCTTGAGATCTCCTGGATTAGCTACGCAGGCTGTTGTAATAGCTGCGGATATGCGCTGTTTCGTGATAGCCCTTTTTTGCGGACTTCGCTTCAACAGGCTCATTGGCCTGAGCGGCGCTCACCCCTGTAGCAGCAATCGCGGCACCCGCGGCACTGCCTATGGTGATAGCCTTCAGCAGGGATCTGCGGTTCAGATCTGGCTTCTGGTCTTTCATCTTCGCTCCTGATAATTTTCACCCGCGCTGCGGGTGACACGACTCTCTTTTGTGCACTCCAGCCCTTTAACAACTCAAGCTGCACTCATGTACAAAAAAGGTAAAAATTCCGTTACATATGAATAGAGTCCTTCTATAAGCGTGGGCAATATAAGGCTTTGCAACTGGATGGATTTTGATCTGGGACAGTTTGAATGTAAGCCCCATGGGAACGGCTGTTCAAAGCGTTAACTGCTTCAAACTTTCAATAAAAGGAAAATAGCGAAAGTATCAGTGACGCGCGAATTTTGAAGTAAACAATGTTAAAAAACAGATCATAAAAAAACACCCCGGCAGGCCGGGGTGTTTGCAGTCTTTAATCAGGTCTGGGCTCAATTATCTCGATATTTGAGCGTACCGTTGGCCTTGATTTCGTCATACCAGACATTGTGATGCTGCATCGCCCAGTTCTCATCACAGTAACCGGACTTCATACACTCCATACCGCCCTCAGACAGTACGGTTGCCATCCAGATATGCACTATGGTGAAGGCGATAATGAGCGTGGCACTGACACCATGCACCAACAACGCCGCCATTGAGGCTTCACGGGGTAAATCCAGGTTGGGCAGCACCATCATGATGCCGGAAATGCTGATAAACAGACCGAAAATGGCCAGGGTCCAGAACCACATCTTCTCACCGGCGTTGGCAAAACCCGAATCCGGGTGCTTACCCTTGAAGGGGCCGAAGTTGATGTAGCCACCCACCAGCATGAACCACTTGAGGTCATAGCTCTTGAACAGCTGATCCGGCATCCATTTCACCACCAGTACCGCCCAGGAGGCGATGAACAGTGGCCCGACCCAATCGTGGATCGTCTTGGAGCCATAGATCAGTGCCGCCCAAATATCGCCACTGACATAGGGTTGCAGCACATGCTTGCCCAACATGATATTGAGCCCGGTGAAGATCAGGATAAGACAGCTGATTGCCACTACCCAGTGGATGATCAGGTCCGCCTTACTCCAACGGAACACCAACTTGCCGGAAAAACCGTGGTGCAGCTTGGATGGTCCATTCACCAGGTAAAAGAGCACGAACGCCCCAAACACGCCGACTACGGCAATCGCCATAATGGGTGTTAGGTACTGATTGCGCAGCTCCTTGCCCTGATTACCGGCCACGTTGATCAGCACGCCGGTTTCAACCCCCTTGGCAGTGGTATAGCCGGATTCACCGGATTTTACCGCGCGCCAAAGATCGGCCTCACTGGTTTGCGCCTGCGCCTGTTGCTGGCTCGACTGTTCATCGGCGGCCATGGCTGTGGAAGCAAACCCCAGCCCGGCAACCAATACCAGCAGAGCGAACAGACTGCGCAGTGATTTGATTAACATAGTCACTCCTCGTCAGGGTGGGCCTTAGCCCACCCCCGCTCTGTCTCAGTTGATCTCACCGGTCTTGGGATTGTAGCCCCAAATCACATTGGGGTTACCCCTGGCGGCCATCCGCTCACGATAGATGTTGGATACCACTTCCGCGTCACCGGCCAGCAGTGCCTTGGTGGAGCAAAGCTCGGCACACATAGGCAACTTACCTTCGGCGATACGGTTGGCACCGTACTTCTTACGCTCGGCTTCAGAGAAGTTTTCCTCTGGACCACCGGCACAGAAAGTACACTTATCCATCTTGCCGCGACTACCGAAGGCGGTCTTTTTCGGGAATTGAGGCGCCCCGAAAGGACAGGCATAGAAGCAGTAGCCACAACCGATACAGGTATCTTTGTTGTGCAGCACTATGCCATCGTCAGTGCGGTAGAAGCAGTCTGCAGGACAAACGGCCATACAAGGCGCGTCGGTACAATGCATACAGGCAACTGAAATGGACGCTTCACCGGGCTGACCATCATTGATGGTCACCACGCGGCGACGCTGGATACCCCACTCGAGCGCGGAGTCGTTTTCGTTTTTACAGGCTGTGACGCAACCGTTACACTCGATGCAGCGCTTGGTGTCACATAAGAATTTCATGACTGCCATAATGGCTTATCTCCTCATCAAGTACGGTTAGGCTTTGGTGATCTGGCACAGGCTGGATTTGGTTTCCTGCATCTGTGTCACCACATCATAGCCGTAAGTCAGAACCGTGTTGGCCGATTCACCCTGAACGTAAGGTACAGTACCTTCCGGATAGTTCTTCACCAGGCTCTCGCCTTCGAAGATACCGGCGAAGTGGTACGGCATGAAACATTCACCGTTGATCACCCTTGGCGTTACCATGGCCTTGACCTTGATCTTGGCGCCTTCTGGGCTGTGTACCCAAACATCGTCGCCATCGCGTAGACCGCGGTCGGCTGCATCGCCTGGGCTGATCTCAATAAACATCTCCTGCTGCAACTCGGCCAGCCAGGGGTTGGAACGGGTTTCTTCACCGCCGCCTTCATATTCCACCAGACGACCAGAGGTCAGTGCCAGCGGGAAGTCTTTGGCGAAGTCTTTGTCCTGAATTGACTTGTACAGGGTCGGCAGACGCGCCACCATACGGTCTTCGTAGGTGGGGTACTTGGCGACCAGGTCACGACGAGGCGTGTACAGAGGTTCACGGTGCAACGGAATGTCGTCCGGGAAGTTCCATACGATACAACGAGCCTTGGCGTTACCATAAGGGATACAGCCGTGAGCTATGGCCACACGCTGAATACCACCGGAAATATCGGTTTTCCAGTTTTTGCCTTCGGCGTGTTTCTTCTCTTCTTCGGTCAGGTCATCCCACCAACCCAGCTGCTTAAGCATCTTGTCGGTAAACTCAGGGTAACCATCCTGAATCTCACTGCCTTTGGAGAAGGAACCTTCGGCAAGTATGTTGTTGCCATTGTGCTCAACACCGTAACGGGCACGGAAGTTACCACCGCCGTAGCGGACTTCACGGTCGGTACGATAGAGGATTTGGGTACCTGGATGTTTCATCTCAGGCGTGCCCCAACATGGCCATGGCAGACCATAAGTTTCACCCTTGGCTGGGCCGCCGGGTGCTTCGAGGGTATCGAAGTCGAAGGTACCCCAGTTTTCCTGGTGCATCTTCAGACGCTCAGGGCTCTGACCTGTGTAACCTATGGTCCACATACCGCGGTTAAACTCGCGGGTGACATCTTCAACCAGCGGCTCTTCACCGTTGACCTTGATGTGCTTACAGAACTCTTTCTCAACGCCCCATTTCTTGGCCAGCTTGTACATGATCACATGGTCAGGCAACGATTCGAACAGAGGGTCGATGACCTGAGAACGCCACTGCAGTGAACGGTTGGAAGCTGACACAGAACCATAGGTTTCGAACTGAGTCGCTGCCGGCAGCAGGTAAACGCCATCTTTACGCTGGTGCATAACACCGGCCATGGTTGGGAATGGGTCAACGACTACCACAGTGTCCATCTTGTTCAGTGCTTCACGCACTTCGCGGCCACGGGTTTCTGTGTTGACAGACTGACCCCAGAAGAAGGCCAGACGGATATTGTCTTTCTGGGCAATCTTATTCTTGTCTTCCAGCACACCGTCGTGCCAGCGGGAACAAGGGATACCGGCTGAAGTCTGTGGCTTCTGGCCCAGATACTCGCCCTGGTCGAAACGGCTGCTGACCCAGGCAGGATCCAGATCCCACACATTGCTCCAGTGCGCCCAGGCGCCGGAAGTCAGACCATAGTAACCAGGCAGGTTATCGAACAGCAGGCCAAAGTCAGTGGCACCCTGTACGTTGTCGTGACCACGGAAGATGTTGGTACCACCACCGGAAACACCCATGTTGCCCAGAGCCAACTGCAGGATACAGTAAGCACGGGTATTGGCGTTACCCACGTGGTGCTGAGTACCCCCCATACACCAAACGATAGTACCGGGCTTGTGCTCGGCCATCATCTTGGCGACGCGACGCATCTGAGCCTCACCAACACCGGCGACATGCTCAACCTCGGCAGGGTTGTACTTCTTCACCTCTTCGCGGATACGTTCCATACCGTACACACGCTTATCGATAAAGCTCTGATCTTCCCAGCCATTTTCGAAGATATGCCACAGCAAACCATAGATGAAAGGAATGTCGGTACCGGGACGGATATGCACGTACTCGTCAGACTTGGCTGCAGTACGGGTGAAACGTGGATCAACCACTATGACTTTGGCACCGCGCTCTTTACCTACCAGAATGTGTTGCATCGCCACAGGGTGAGCTTCACTGGGGTTGGAGCCGATAAACAGCATGCACTTGGCATTGTGCATATCGTTGAAGGAGTTGGTTTGCGCACCATAGCCCCAGGTGTTGGCCACACCGGCTACAGTGGTAGAGTGACAAATACGCGCCGAGTGGTCGACGTTGTTGGTGCCCCACATGGCTGCGAGTTTGCGGTACAGGTAAGACTGCTCGTTGGAGAACTTGGCACTACCCATGAAGTACACAGAGTCAGGGCCAGATTCTTCGCGGATCTTCAGCATCTTGTCGCCGACTTCATTGATAGCCTGCTCCCAGCTGAGACGCTTCCACTTACCGCCTTCGAGTTTCATTGGATACTTGAGACGTTTCTCACCATGGCCGTGCTCACGCAGTGACGCGCCCTTGGCACAGTGACCACCACGGTTGAATGGATGGTCCACGGCAGGCTCCTGCCCGGTCCAAACACCGTTTTGCACTTCGGCGTAGATACCACAACCTACTGAGCAGTGAGAGCAGATAGTACGCTTCACTTCAGTGGGTGCATCGTGAGGAACATCTTTGGCTTCGGCTTTACGCATCATTCCTGCGCCCAGCATAGATGCTGCGGCAATCCCACCGGTAGCCAAACCGGCAGACTTAAGGAACTGACGACGATTCAGACCCAGAGCGGGCTTTTCAGCCACCGCGACCTGGTCTGTTTTGCGGGTTAATCGCATCACACACTCTCCTTATCGTTATTTGTTACGCAGTGAGGCGTAATAATTGCGCACATGGTCAGTCTCACGGTAGCCCTCACCCTTTGGCACTTCTGGTGCTTCAGGCTTGGCCGCCAAGGCTTGACCACTGACAGTCGCAACCGCGCCTGCCGCACTGCCGATCGCCAATGCCTTGAGCAGTTGACGACGACCCATGTCGGAAGCTTGCTTCTTCATAGTGTCTCCTCGTGTTGAAGGTAGACGGGGGAAACTCCCCCGCATGCTTTAGCCCGTGTTGCCACGGGCAAATTCTCAGGCCAACTCGCTGGCCTTGGGCTGGATCTGTACCGCCGGGGTTTCCACCACGGGCGTGCTCAGCACCAGCTGTTCAAACTCATTGATTTCGGTTTCAAAGAAGGCCCGGCCGAGTTGTGCCACCACGGCGTAAAACGCGGCGGAGGGACAACGGGACAAGGTATCGAAGAAACGTATGATCCAGCTGCCGATATGGCGGCGGTAGAAGGCCAGTTGCTGATGGGCCGGAGCTTCCAGCAGCAATACGCTCATCACCTCGCACAGGGCGGCAACATGATCTTCCGGCTCCTTGACGTTTTCTTCGCGCTCGAAGCCCAGCTGCATCAGGTCCTGACGCAGCAAAGCCAAGGGCTTGTCCATCAGCGAACCTGTCATAAACCAGCTGCCATAGGGCAGGATTTCCCCCGAGCCCACGCCGAGGAAGATGTTGAAATACTCATCTTCCAACTGGTTACTGTCGAACTGGACGGCAGCCAACTTGAGCGCCAACCAGGCCTTGGTCATATCACTGTCGTCATTGGCGTCGACTTCGAGGTCGCCAAGAAAACTCAGCAATTCCGGGCTGGGGTGGCGCCTCAGCAGCGCCGCCAGCAGCTGATAGATATCTGCTCTAAGCTGATCGTTTTCTGATACTTCTCTTACTGTTTCGGTCATAGCGGATCTCTTATCTCAGTTGCTTTTCCGGATCCTGGAGTATGTCTTCAAACATATCCTTAACCCGGCAATCACCACACATCTTCAAACGCTCAATGTTGGCGCTGAAGGCGCTGTGGCTTCCGACCATATCCAGCATCCGGTGCACCATAGACTGGGTCGCGAACGGCGCTCCACAACGAATACATTCGAACGGAGCTTCTTCTTTCAGGATCCGGCGCTGCTGCCGTGCAGCCTTATCCAGATTGACCTGAGGAGTCAGGCTGATCACCTTCTCCGGACAGGCGGCCTCACACAGACCACACTGCACACAATCCTGCTCGACAAAATACAGTGCCGGAGTGTCGCCCCCGTCGGTCAGCGCCTGGGTAGGACAGGTCGCGACACAAGACATACACAAGGTGCACTTGTCGGCATTGATATTCACCAAGCCATAAGGAACATTGCCCATGGCCAGTTGGGTATCAACATTGGCTGCCTGCTCATTGAGGTGATCGATAGCAGCATACAGCTGGGTGCGCTTGTTACCCTCAGTGAGCGCCGCAGGCACTATCACAGGCCAGTCCAGACTTACATCCAGTATAGGCCAGAGATTGGCAAGCTCGGCTTCGTCGATAACCCGAATCCTTTGTGGCTGCCCCATCTCATCCAAAATGGCATTGGCCAATCCCAGTTCACCCTTGAGCATCTGAGTCAGAGTCGGTGCTGTGGCACTGGTGTTGAGGATCAACACCTGGCGCGCACCCCAGGCCAAAGAAGCCATCCAGTGATCCATGCTGGCAACCGTGACTTCTTCCAGCGCGACCGGCAGAACCTCGCCCGGCAACTCGTCGCTGATCAGGGCGCCGCCCTGTCCCATGTCATGGAACAGCACCACAGGCGCGGTTTGGGCTTGCTCGCGGAAGCGGGAAATCAACTTGTTCAGGTATGAATGCAGTGCCTGAGGGGTTGGCTGGTCATAGGCAATGGCCCCGGTTGGACAGGCATTGGTACAGCTGCCGGCGCCGTGGCACAGATAGGGGTCTATCTCAATCTGCTTGGCCACGCTCTTGATAGCATCGGCCGGACAGAAGTTGAGGCAGCGGTTACAACCATTATTGCCGTTGCGATTATGGGCACAGAGATCGGCGTTGACCTTGACATAGCGCGGCTTGTCAAACTGGCCGATCATCTGGGGCAACTCTTGCAAGGCTTCGGCCAGTTTTTGCGGGTCCTGACCCACATAAAAATAGCCGGGTGGCAGCATTTCCAGCTGAATTTGCGGCTCGCGGCTCAGGTCAAGGATCAGATCAAAATGCGGCTTGCGTAGCGCAACCACACTGAGCTCGGCGGCGCCATTGTCATGTTCGACACTCACCTGGAATTGACCGAGGAAGCCTTTGATACCAATCAGCTTGTTGTAGTAGCTCTCGACATCTTCGGCGGCAGCCATTACGGCTTCGAGATGGGCCTCTTCCTGGCTGGTGATCGGCTCGTTGGCCAAGATCACTCTACCGGCCATGGCAGACAGTTTGTCTGCCGCCAGCCGAGCCAGATCCTCGGGGCCTATTACCAGGACATTCCCCTCTGTGGTGTAACTTACGGTCGGCGGGATCAGGTTTTGCAGAATCTGAGTCTGCTGGCTGACCTCACGACGCACCTGCCGCAGCGCTTGCTGGGCGGGATTATTGCTCACACTATTGTTCACTTTGCGTTCCTGAACAGTTTATGGCGGTGGCCGTATTCTTTATCTTGCTGCTTTTATTATTGATTTACAGCTTGCTATAGCCTGAACACAGCAATTCACATACCAAAATTATGGGCATTAAAGGCTGTTAAACTGACGTCAAACAACCGGCTTATGAGTTTCGGCCACTGCATCTGTGGCATTTTGGGCCTCTGCAGTCACATCCCCGTCCAAATTGTCCGTTGGCGACTGTGGCGCAGATTGTTCGGCCAACTGTGGCGTGTCGGCCTCGGCATCCCCTAGGGAAGCATCGGTTTCGGCCAGGGCTTCCTCAGCCTCTTCCGGCTCCTCTTTTTCCAGTACGTGACGGAAAACTTTCTTGGCCAATTCAGCCGAAGCTTCAGCGGTTAGCTTGGGTTGATTGCTGTAATCGAGTGCGTACTCGAGTAAGCCGTCGATTTCATTGAAGTGAGGTTGTTTCCAAAGGGTACGCAGTGCGGCGGTCTTGACTGCCGGGTCGACATTCTTGGCCATAAAGCTGGCGAAACTACCGCCAACCTCGATACCGCTGGGGTCGGGCAAGTCTTCGGCAGTCAACAGTTTTTCTTCCTGCAACTCAGTCTCTGGCTGAGTTTCGAGCACAGCCTGAGTTTCCGGCTCTGCCTCTGCAACAACTTCCGCTTCTTGCAGCGGTTCATCGATAGGGGTTTCACCGTCCAGAACTTGCTGCTTACGCAGTGCCCAGCGGCTGAGGAATCCACTCTTTTCGGCCATCAATGCCTCCGAATGTTGTCTTCGGCCAATTCCTTGCGGCGGTTAACATGTTTACGTCTGTGGGCGGTGATTTCCACTTCACCGTGGCGGGTAATGAAGGCTTCAATCCAGCAGGCAATCGCCTCCGGCATCGGCATGTTCAGTACCGGGGTATCCCCTTCGAGACAACCAGCTGCGACATTTTGGTCGGCGGAGATGGCGGCTGGGATCCAGTTGCCCTCGACATCTTCGTCGCAAACTATGTAAAGCATGGGATTGTCCATATCCAGATTAAGGCGGTAACTGGCACGCTCATCACGAAACAACTCCAGCAGGACCAGCTTGGCTCCCGGAGGCGCCTCATGGGTGGCGGGCACGATTTGGTCCAGCTCCCAGCTGATGGATGTCCAACGACCGACCTGTTTCTCCACTTTTTTCAGTGAAACGTACATGGGCCATACGCTTTCGGAATGTTGCATACTGACTCTCCCTCCCGATGGGATTATTTTCGGGCATAAGTAAGATCCCCAAGACTCTGCAATTTTAGTGCCAGTTGCCATTTGAGAAATAAGTTTGAACTTGATCATCTATTTAAGGCTAAAAATAGGACATTTTGTCCAATATGCAATCTGGTTTGGGACATTCATGACCTGAGTGCCGCCGGCGCTTGCTGCGGATCACGCATTTTGCAGCCTGAATCCTGTGACGGTATAAATATTGCTATGCTGTGGCCCATGCTCTCTGTGAAGGTTCGATAATGACCAGTGCCAAACCCCAATTGATCAAGACCAATACCCAGGTGCCTTTGACCATTGCCGTGACTGCGGTCGATGAAAATGGCCAACTGCAGGAGAAGTATGTCGCCTGTGAAAGACCGCTGACTGTCTACCTCAACTGGCGACCGATAGTCACCCTGATGACCTTGGGTGCAAGAGCCGAGGCCCTGGCACTGGGTTACCTGAAGAATCAAGGCTTTATCAATGATGTATCGCAACTGGAATCTGTGATTGTCGACTGGGACGTGGCTTCCGCTGCCGTGATCACCCGTGAGCAGACTGAGGATCTGGACGCCAAGCTGGCCGACAAGACAGTCACTACAGGCTGTGGCCAGGGCACTGTCTTCGGCGGCTTTATGGAAGGATTGGACGACATAGTCCTGCCGCAACCGAAACTGAAGCAGAGCATGCTCTACTCCCTGTTGAAAAACATCAGTGAATACAACCAAACCTACAAGAATGCCGGCGCAGTTCACGGCTGTGGTCTGTGTGAAGCGGATAAGATAAAGTCCTTTGTCGAAGATGTTGGCCGCCACAATGCGGTGGATACCCTGGCTGGTGAGATGTGGCTGGAGCAGGACAGAGGCGACAACAAGATTTTCTACACCACGGGGCGGCTCACTTCCGAGATGGTTATCAAGGTTGCCAAGATGGGGATCCCTGTGCTCTTGTCCCGCAGCGGTGTCACCCAAATGGGCCTGGAACTGGCACAAAAGCTGGGGATCACCATGGTCGCCCGCGCCAAGGGACGCCATTTCCTGGTGTACAATGGTGCCGACAATATCGAGTTTGATGCCAGCAATCCACGCTGATACCCAAGATACCAAGGAGATGTGATGACGGAGCCCAGCGAACTTGTCTATATGAGCGCCAAGCAGGTGGCCGAGTATCTGGACCTCAACGAAAAGAAGGTCTATGCCATGGCCAACGAGCGTATGCTGCCGGCGACCAAAATCACAGGTAAATGGCTGTTTCCAAAAATATTAATCGACCGTTGGATCATGGACTCCTGCCACAGTGGCATGTTAACCGACCGACTGTTGATCACCGGCAGTGATGACCCCTTGCTGTCGATGCAGGTGGCCAGGTTGATGGCCCAGGTAGGCAGTCGAGAACTGATCAGCTACAGTGCCACAGGTTCCCGCCTGGGGCTGGAGCTCTTGTCCAAGGGCTACGCCGATGTCTGTACCTTGCATTGGGGCAGTTTAGAGGAGCGCAATATCCGTCATACGGCGTTGCTGAAGGGGTATCCCAACCACCAGCAATGGATCATGGTTCACGGCTATAACCGCCAGCAGGGGCTAATTGTGCGGCCGGATATGCACCACAGATGTCAGGAAGAAAGCAAGGTACTGCAACTCTCTTGGCGTTGGGTTACCCGCCAAGGCGGCGCCGGCAGCCAGCAACATCTGGAACATTGGCTGTTGAAACAGGGCGCCAAGCTTGAGCAGCTCAACTCAGTACTCACCGCCTTCAGTGAGCGGGAGTTGGCCGGTTATATTGCCCGAGGCGATGCCGATATAGGTTTCGGCTGTCAGGCTGTCGCCATGGAAAGCGGCCTGAGCTTTGTGCCCTTGGTGACTGAGTCTTTCGACTTTGTCATGCCACAGGGGATCTACTTCCGCCGCCAGTTGCAGCAACTGTTCAAGATGCTCGGCGGCAGCCACACCCGGCAGATGGCCGCCCTGCTCGGCGGCTATGACCTCACTGACTGTGGTCAGTTGCTTTGGAGTCCGGAGTAACTCGGATTTTCAATCCACTTTGAGGCCTGCCAGCGGCGGGCCTCAAGCCTTGAACTTCCACCATTGGCGTCTGGCGGCGGCATCAAAGAAACTCCAGGCCAACACCCGGGTCTGCTTATTGCCCTGCTGCATCTCCAGTATCTTGACTTCTTTGGTGCCAAGTTGCTTTAACGCCTGCTGACAGGGTTTGAGGTGGTCACCCTTGGACACCAGCGAAGAAAACCACAGCACTTGTCCGCCATAGTCGCGGCTTTCGTGAATCATCCGCAGCAGGAACCCCAGCTCACCACCTTCGCACCAAAGCTCGGCCTGGCAACCGCCGAAGTTCAGCTTGTGTTCCTGACGCTGATGTTGCTCACCGCGACTTGCCGCCAAATTGCGCTGTTTGCGTTCACTGCCGCTAAGGGCATCGGCAGCCGAGCCATGAAACGGCGGGTTACAGAGGCTGAAATCAAAACACTCCCCGGTCTGCAAAAGACCATGAAATATCTGTTCCGGTTCGGGCTGTAGCCGCAGTTCAATGGCGCTGGCCAGCTTGGAATTGTGCTGTAAAACGCCGGCGACATTATCCAGCGCCACGGGGTTGATATCGGCCCCGACAAACTGCCAGCCATAGACACTTGAGCCAAGCAAGGGGTAGACGCCGTTGGCTCCAGTGCCTATATCCAGGCCGCGAATACGCCGGCCTTGGGGGATTTTACCGCCTTCGGCCAGCAGGTCGGCGATATGATGCAAATAGTCCACCCGCCCGGGGATGGGCGGACACAGATAACCCTCGGGCAACTGCCAATCCTGGATATGATAATGGTGCTGCAACAAGGCGGCATTGAGGGCCAAGACAGCTTGCGGCTCGGCAAAAGGAATAGAAACCTGGCCATAGTCTGTGGTGATAAGGTGAGGCGCAAGCGCAGGATAACTGGCGGCCAGGGCGGTAAAATCATAGCCCTGGCGGTGCAGGTTGCGCGGATGGAGGCCCTTGTCCTTGGCTTTTCCGCCCGTTTTAACCGAGGTTTTGCCGACCGTTGTCTCTTGGGTCTTTTTCTTTACTCTTGCCCTAACCTTTATCTCGGCCCTGGCCTTGCCTTTCGAGGCGTTGAGCCGATGCTTTTTTACCTCAGTCATACAGGTATTTGGTAAACAGCAGATTCACCACCAGCGCCCGACCGGTTTCCTGCTCCAGCAAACGATTGACTGTGTCGTAACACTCACGGCGGATCTCTTCTCTGCCGGTAAGCGACTTGACCCTGTCCTCGGGTTGGTTACCGAGAATCTCCACTATCGCGGCCCGCAGCAGGGGATCATGGTGTTGCAAGGCCACCAGGTCCTGGGGGTCTTTCACCATCAGCTCAACACTGATGCGCACAAACCCCAACTTCTTCCGATTGGAGATATAGTTGGTCACTATTTCAGGCTCGAAGCCATAGTAAGCATAAGTATCTTCGGCGGGCTTTTCATCGGCCGCCATCACAGGCTGCAACATGCCTGCCAGCATAAAAAACAACAGTGTCAAAACGCGTTTCATATTGAGTATCAAGCTCCCGTGACTTGTGCCGACGCCCCTTGCGATCTATCTGCCTGTGGGCAAGCGTGATAGACTCCCGGGTTGTAATATTGTACCGGGTATCCGATGAGTGTGACCAGTTTAAGCTTTCCTTATGGTGAATCAATTCAGTGGTTTTCGCCAGAGCAATCACAGCAACTTCCCGCAGCGCCATTGCACGATTGGCTGCTGGCGACCGGCAGTCTCACCAAGAGACTCAAGAGTTGCTGCAACCACTTTGAGGTCAAACTGCTCGGCGAAGCCATGCTGCCCTCATCCACTCGGGAGTGGCAGGGTAAGGAACATAAAGCCATCTGGATCAGGGAAGTATTGCTCTGCCTAGACGGTACTCCCTGGGTCTTTGGCCGCACCCTGATCCCGGCAAAGCTGCTGGAGCAACAGCAGAGACTGGGCAAGTTGGGCACCCGCCCACTGGGAGAGTTGTTGTTCGGCGATATCGGCTTTGAACCCGGCGCCATAGAAGTCGCCAGTTTCGACAGCCAATCCAGAATTGCCTCCCTCGCCGATTCACTGTCACAACCCACCACTGAGACAATATGGGGCAGAAGACGTTATTTTCACTTCCAGGAGCAACAGCTGATTGTCGGTGAAATTTTCCTGCCGGCGGCGGTTGCCGCCATTAACCAAGGCCCACTAGCCCCCTAATCAAACAAAGCCTTTGCTGAACTCCCCAAAACATAAGGGACGCCAAGGCGTCCCTTATTCTGTCAACGCCTGCGCCGCCAGGCGATCAGTGCCAGCCCCAATAGGCTCAGGCCACCGAGACTGCCACCACCACCGCCGGAACTGCTTTGTGTAGTATTGGGCACAACCGGGTTGGAGACCACCAAGGTGCGACTATTACTGCTCTGATTATTCTGTGAGTCAGTCACAACCAAGCGCACACTGTAGCTGCCCGCCGCACTGTAGGTATGCGAGGGAGAAGCAACTGTGCTGCTCTGGCCATCACCAAAGTCCCACTGATAACTGAGTTCTCCGCTGCCACCGCGGCTGAGGTTATTGAACTGCACGGTTAAACCTGTACCACTGATATCGAACAGCGCCGACAGAGGAATGCTGACAGTCAGTTGCAAGCTGGTCACGGTCTGCCGGTTATTGGCGTCTGTCACCGTCAGTGTGACTGTGTAGGTGCCGGACTCACTGTAGCTGTATTGAGGCGTCGCCAGGGTACTGCCAACGCCGCCGACACCAAAGTCCCACTGATAAGTATAAGGTGCAGTACCGCCACTGAGATTGGCGCTGAAACTGACATCGCCACCTTCCTGCTGGGCCGAAATGCTGGCGCTGAGTTCTGTGCCGTTGCTGTCGCCGCGTTTACTCACCAACACCTGCGCCTGGCTGCTGTCTTGCTCCTGGGTCAGCAGCTGCACCATAAGACCCAGCTTGGGCAGCACCAGGCCAGCCTGTGGCTTGAGTGGTGCACTATAGTCATCGCTGTCATCAAACAGACTATTGTTACCAAGATGGGTATCACCGAAGAAAGCCGACTGTGGATAGAGACTGAAGCTGGCATCACGGACCTGCACCTCAGAGTCCCGGTTACCTATCAGGTTTTGATCCGCATCTACCACCCCAATGAGGCCGTATCCAGGATGCTCAGCCACCTTGTTGTCGCTGTAGGCCAAGTTTTCATACCAAACCAAGAGCCCCGGCTCATAGCTATCCTGCTGCAGTCCGGCATCAACGCCCTGGTAGTTGCGCAGTTGCAGCAGATAACGCCGCGGCGCGCCCGGGCGAGTATCGTCGGTGCGAACAAAACCGGAAAGCACCACAGTCTCCAGAGCCGTCTCGGCATCATCGCTGTAGACGAGATTGCCGTCACTCTCGAGACGTATATCATCGACAGCAAATCCATAGCCACCGACCGCCTCATCGGTACGATACACCAGGCTTATCTGCTTGCTCATACCGGCATAAGCGCTGAGATCAAAGCTTATCTCCTGCCAGCCCTGTTCCCCCTCACCACCGGGCAAGGCCGCCGAGTCACCACTGATAATATTGGCGGCATTGTTGATGCTGTTGCTGCTCTTGGTATGGCTTCCCGCCAATGGCACCCCATCCACCAGCAGCTGCACATAGTCGTAGTCCTGCTCTATCTGCCAATGGGCCTTCATCTTCAGCGCCAAACTGGTACTCATGGGTAGTTGCAACTCGAACGACAATGCATTGTTGAGCTGATCGCCCTGATTCGAATAGTACTGGTATTGCCCCTGATAGGCAGGGGTGAAGGCGATGGAATCGGACGGCAGCTTGATGGCCAACTGGTTTACGCCACTGCTATTGGCATGCTCCAGCGTCACTTGAGTACCGTTGCTATCCAGCGCCTGATAATCCAGGGATTGTTCGTTGACCCAGCGGCCCTTGTATCTGTCCTGCAGGAATGAGCGGGCATAGGGGCTGAAGCCACTTGGCTGCGAGCCTCTCGGAGAACCTGCCCAGCTGCCACCGGACATCAGAGACCAGAGGCCCACAGGCGAACCGTCGCTGGCTTCGGTACTGGTGTCATACTCATCCGGTAAACCGAGGTCGTGACCAAACTCATGGGTACAGACACCGGTTCCGGCATCCAGCGGCTGAATGGTGTAACCGAACAGACGCATATTGCTGCCCGGGATAGCCTGGCCATATTGACCTGGTGCCGAGGGAACAAAGAATCTGTGTGACCAGATGGCATCATCACCGAGCACGCCACCACCGGCCTCTTCACCTATGCTGGAATGGAAGATCATCACATGATCCAAAATCCCATCGGGTTCATCCAGGTTGCCGTCACCGTCGATATCATAAGGATCTTCAATATCATACTGCGCCAGCTCATCGGCGCTCATGGTAGCAACTGCAGCCGCGACCGCCTCTTCCACCAATTCGGTGGCGGCCTTGTCGTCATTGTTGTTATTCGGGTCGTTGGCACCATAGTAGGCGGCATTCTGGCTGGCTCTGAACCAACCTTTCACATCACCGTTGAAGAAAAAGCTCTGGCCGGAAACCGCTTGATAGTACTGATAGGCTGAGGGCAGTGTTTGCCCCTGGGGCCCAGGGAAACCTGCATCGGAAAACAACAGACCACGGTAATGGGCTACCGGGTAGTTGGTGTAATACATCTCGGTATCGCCTGGACTCAGGCGATTGGCGTTATAGGGCAAGTCGGGAAAATCCACCAGCACGGCCAACACCTTGACCCGCTTGGTTACATCGGTATCGGCCACCCGCGACTGTGCCCGCATTAACTTGCTTTGACGCAGACTATTACTTCGTGCCTGTTGCAACAGTTGCTGTTCTCTGGCCTTGAGCACTTGTGCGGCCTTGCTGCCTGCACCAGTAGATTTGGCCGTATAAGCCGCCAGCGCCTGCTGCCGTTCCTCTTCAGAGGCCTCGGCATCGAGTTCACCACGTTTCACCAGCCAATAGAGGATCTGCTCTTTATTGATCACTCCGGGATCCGCCGGAGCCGTAGCGGCTAAAACATTCGTTGCCCCAAATAGGCAAGATGCCCCCAAGGCCAGGGCCAGTAACGACTTCAAACTCATGACTTGGGCTCCTTAATACACTTTTCAAACTTCTGATTGCGCTGCTGAATATACTCAGAGACCTTGGCTTCGGCCTCTTGCTCACTCATTTGCGGAGTGATGATGTTGCGCTCTATCAGACTGGCTTTAATTTTAGCCCGATTTACTACAGGTGCCCCACTGCCACAGGGCAACAAAGGTTTAACCTCTCGGTTTCCTTCCTGAACGACATCGGTTCCCGTGCCGTCCCCGGCCTGACAGGCACCCAGAAACAAACAGATAGCAAGAGTTGATGGCAGTCGCACCGGTCGCACCTTATCGTTAACAGAGATAGTACAGAAGATTAACAGCAGCACATGAGATTGCACAGCAGAAAGTCGCGACCAATTCGCCTCATTCAGGGATTATTCAGCCTCAGACAACAAACCTTCGCTATAAAGCAACAACAAGACCGAAGCTGACCAGCTGAAGTTGGTGCAATGCAGTCCTTCACCACTGAGCGGATGGTAATTTTCCCGTATCGGCAGATCCCGGCTATCGGCGGCAGTGGCCGCCAGCAAACGCCGCGACATTGCACTTGCCTGTTGCCGGTAACCGTAATGCTGCAACCCCTTGATGGCAAAGAAGGCCTGATCCAGCCATACCGGCCCGCGCCAGTATCTGTCGGGGGCAAACTCTGGGCTGTCGCGGCTCACGGTCGGAAACGGCACCTGGGTGCCGAAGCTTTCTGGCCTAAGTTGCCGCTTTACCAGCGCTTCGGCCTGCTCAGGCGAAGCGACACTGGCCCACAGCGGGATCCAACCTTCAGTGCCCTTATTGTCGCTGAGCAATCGCCGCTTGCCCTCGGCATCGAAGCGTACATCATAGAAGAAACCGCTGGCAGGGTCGTAAAACGTCTGCCGAATCGCTTGTCCCAGTCGCTGGACCTGTTGCCGCAGTTGCATTGCTTCGGCTTCCCGCCCCAGCAGACTGGCCATTTGCGCCAGATACTGCTTATCGGCATAGAGAAATGCATTGAGATCGACACTCTCCTGATTGAGTGAGTAGCCGAGCAAACGCCCCTTGGCGTCGCGATTTTCCAGTACTTTCAAGCTTTTATCTGCATCGAATCTGGGTGCATTGTCCATCCCGGACTCCCAGGCTGCCGCCTGAATGATGGCATCACGATTAAGCGCCCCGGGCTCACCGTGCAGCGGATGCAGATTGGCACCATATTCCGCCAGGCCATTGCCGTCATGATCCCGGTTGCGATACCACCAGGCATGCAGGGCCATCAGTCTTGGGTAAAGCTCGGCGACAAATGCCTTGTCACCGTCCTGAAGGTAGATCTCCCATACGGCCCAGGCCGCCAGCGGCGGTTTGCCATTCCGCTCATTCCAGTTGCCGCCGTCACCGCCGCGGGCCGCATCTTGGTTATAAAACACTGCATCCGGCATGCTGCCGGCATCCTGGGGCCTGACGGGATCCTGCTCATCAAATTGATAGTCAAACATCGCCCGCACATTGGACTTGGCAAGCCAGGGCTCGACTCGCGCCAAGGCCACCGCCTGTTTCCAGCTATCCCAGGCCCAGAGACCATTGAACCATTGGTAGGTGACCGAAGGCGTTACCCCGTGGTGACGCAGGGCCCCGGCCGGGCTGCGCCAGTTATGTGTCAGGGTGCTGATGGCCCGGGCCGCCATGCGCTTTTGCCCCAAGTCGCCATCGGCTAACTTGGCCAGACGCCAACCCCAGCGACTATGGTTGCGCTCGGCGCTCTGCAACAACTTAGGCCACTGCAGCGGCTTTGCCTCAGCTGCGGTGTGAAAATATTGTTGGGCACTGAGAAAACTGCGCCGCTCAGAGGGAGCCAGGTTCAGCACTTCAGAACTGGCTCGGTACCCCCGAGCCCCCCGTTCTTCCAGGAAGGTGGGTTCACGGAAGCTTATGCGGAATTTGGCATCATCGAGCAGCAGCGACCAGGTTTTTCTCAGTGGCCGAAACTGCCACTCCAGTTGATTGGTCGCAAATTGTCTGCCGGCAATCCAGGGCTTGCCTACTGCCTTGTCGAAGGGCTCTCCCTGCCACTGCAACTGCCACTGACCGACTTGGGAGCCGGTATTTTCCAGCACAGTCTCAATCAGTGAGCTGCGCTCATCGGCAAAATAGAGCCTGGTGCTGAGGCTGAGATCTTGCCAGCGATATTCCTGATACAGGCCATCCGGGCGACTGAACAGGCGTCTCTCTGCTTCGGCAAAATTCTTAGCCTGCCCTGTGCTCAACTCCAATACGCTGAGGTGCTGCAAGCTGGGCGCCAGATGTAGGCTGTATTCCTGGGCGATGATCAAGGGGCCGGTGAAGCTGCCATAAAATGCAGGATCATCCGGCAGATGGTATCCATGCCAGGCGCCCATATCCATGTAGACAGCGGGGATCTTCAGATTCCCGGCGACATCCCGCTCCTGTGCTTGTTGCGGCGTGCCTTGATAGGGCAAGAGATTGTCATAATCTCCGGCGGCCAGACTCAAAGCACAGATCAGGGCACAACTAAGCACTTCTACCTCGACTCAACAAAACGGTTAACAACTCAGGGATTCAAATATCGGGAGACGCCATCGAGGAACATCTGCACCGAAATCATCACCAGCACCATACCCATCAAGCGCTCGACCGCCGTGAGCCCCTTGTCACCCAACACCCGGGTAAATAGCTTATAGAACATAAGGATAACCACACTGGCGCCCCAAGCCGCTACCAGGGCTATGGTCCAGTCCGTCATACGGCTGCTATCCGTATGGGCCAGCAGTATCAGCGCCGCCAGAATCGAAGGGCCCGCCATCAAGGGAATCGCCATCGGCACAATGAAAGGCTCTTCACCGGCGGCCAGGCCCACCACCCCTCCGGGTTGGGGGAAGATCATCCTGATGGCTATCAGAAACAGGATAATGCCACCGGCAATACTGACCGATTCTGACTTGAGGTTGAGGAAACTCAGGATGGCTTCACCGGCGTAAAGAAACAACAGCATGATCAACAAGGCAAAAATTAGCTCTCTGATCAGCACTCGGCGGCGTTTCTTGGGCTCTATATGACGCAATATAGAAGCAAAGATAGGCAAGTTGCCCAAGGGATCCATAATGAGAAACAGCATTACGGCAGCCGACAGAGTATCCATAAATATCCATTCACCAACAAAACAACATAGAGTCGACTATTGTATAACTTTTTGGTCACCGGCAGTGGACTTTTATCCTTGGTCTCGGGTGGAAAATCCTTCAAGGTAAATTCCAGGTAACGGCACTGCTCATTTGCGCAGCTGCTGGTATACTATGGCGTTCTCTAAACTTCAGCCGTGAAATTCATGCTCTATCTCGTCGCCAGTTGTATCGCCCTGCTCCTGGGTCCACTGTTTTATCGCTACTTCTCTTCAGGAAGCGGTTTGCAGAAGGGTCTGGACGGCTTTATTTTTGTTTCCCTCGGCGGCCTGGTACTGATCCATATCCTGCCGGAACTGCTGGAACACGGCGGCATACTGGCGATCATCTTCGTAATCCTCGGCCTTTGGGGCCCGAGTGCCAGCGAGAAGTTGTTTCATCGCTATTCAGAGATCACCCATAACCTAACCCTCACGCTGGGGATCGGCGGCTTGTTGCTGCACACCATCACAGATGGTGGCGCCATGGTGCTGGCACAACAGGAAGGCAACTCCAGCCTGTTGGCGCTTGGGGTAATCATGCACAGGCTGCCTGTGGGCCTGGCGATTTGGTGGTTACTCAAACCCCAGGTCGGCACCCGTTGGGCCAGCCTGGTTTTGTTGGCCATGATGGCGCTGACTTCTGTGGGCTACTTCGCCGGTGAGCAGCTGCTCAGCCATCTGAGCCTGGATAATACCGTTTACCTGCAAGCCTTTGTCACAGGTTCTATTTTGCATGTGGTGCTGCATCAGCCCCATGGCCATGGGCAGCAAACCCCAAGCAGCAAATATGAATACCATGCCGGCATAGGCAGCCTGCTGGGGATAGGCCTGCTGGCATTGCTGCTGATGATGGATTCCGGCGGCCACCAACACGCTCATCATGACCACAGCACAGATCAACTGCTGCACTGGCTGTTGTTACTGGCCCCGGTATTGCTGGCGGCCTACGCCCTGGCCAGCATACGTTTTGCCGCGGGGCTGTCACCTACTCAAGCCTCACTACCGGGGCGCTGGCTGCAACGCCTCGCCGGCCCCGAAGCCTTGTTGCTGACCTTGATACTGCTGGGCTGGCAATTTGCCCTGCTGCAAGCACTCGCTCTTGTCGCGTTGGGACTGTTTTTGAGCCGTGCCCACGTCGAATTGACCGATCCCCACGCCAAGGTGCCGCAGTCGCCCTGGCATTTCGGTTTTACCCATCTGGTGGATAGAAGCGCGCCCTGGATCTTGCTCAGTCTGATCCTCGCCAATCTGATAGGCCATCCGTCAGTGCCGCTGTCGCATCCGGTGGCGCAAGTGCTGGTGCTGGCCTTGCTGTTTCTGCCGCTGCGTTTCTGTAATCTGGGCGCCGCCGTGTTGGCTATGTCGCTAACCTACAGTGGCTGGAGCCCCTTGGCAGTAGCCTTGACCCTGATAGCCGCACCTGTGCTTAACCTGTCACAACTCAAGTTGATGAGCTGGAGCCAACGGCTCGGTATGTTACTGCTGCTACTCATTTTGCTTAGCGGCATTGCCTGGTGGCAACCACAGTGGCGTGAACTGGGCGATCTGCCGAAAGAGATAAGCTACCCGGCGCTGACGCTGCTGTGTCTGCTCTACTCCAGCAGCTTGCTGCGTCAGGGGCCACGCAAGTTTTTGCGGGGAATGTGGCTGGCCAAAGGCCACAGCCATGATCATGGCTCGGGACAACACAATGACTCAGGCCACAACCATGGTTCACATAGCCACGGTTCGAGCAGCCATGACTCACACAGCCATGCTCACCATAATGGCCATGAGCATCAAGACAAAGGCTCTCACTGATTTAACCCTGTCAATTGGCGCCTTTGTTGGCTAACTTGTGGGATAAGCCCGCATTTAGACCAGGCATAAGGACAGCCCATGTGCATTCTGTTTCTGGCGCTGGATCAGCATCCGGATTATCCGCTGATCCTCTGCGCCAACCGCGATGAGTTTCATCACAGGCCCACGGCCCCGGCACACTTTTGGCCACCACAGCAGCAACTGCTGGCGGGTAAGGATCTGCAGGCAGGGGGTACCTGGCTTGGCTGCAATCGCCTGGGAACGGTGGCCGGCCTCACCAATATCCGTCAGCCGATCACTCAGCCGGATGGTATGCGCAGCCGCGGGGAGTTGGTACTCAAGGCGCTCGATAGCCAAACGCCAATAGAGCCGCAATGGCTCAGCGAGCACAGCGACAACTATAATCCTTTCAATCTGGTTTTCGGCCAGGGCAAGCACTTTTGGTGTTATCACAGCCCGGATAAGTCATTGCGCCGCTTGAACAGGGGCTTTCACGCCATCAGCAATGGTGCCTTGGATGATATCTGGCCCAAGATGGCCCGCGGCGAGCAGGCGTTGGAGCGATTGATAAGCCAATCGGCCAAGCCGGATATAGATAAGCTGCTGGCAATAATGCGTGATGAGACCCCGGCGCCGGACACCAGCCTGCCAACCACAGGTGTCAGCCTGGAATGGGAGCGGCGTCTGTCGTCCATCTATATTCGCCACCCGGAATACGGCACCCGGGCCACCAGCCTGATATTCCTCTCCCGCGAGGGTCAGCTGAACTTTTACGAAGCCAGGTATGATGGCAAGGGGCGGCAATTGGGGTTGGAGCAGTTCAGTTTTGCGCTGACAAACGCGGAGCCACTATGCTGATAGCGCCGCGGATCTGCCCCGGCTGATAACCTCTGGCGCTGTCATTCGGGTAGTACTCATCCAATGCGGTTTTGACCTCGGGCGCCAATTGGCTACCGTGGCAGGTGAGGCAAAGCGGCGCTACGCCCTGGGCCTTCATAAAACGCAGCTGTGACTCTGTCTGGGCAACCTGGCTCAGAGTCTGCGGGTCTTCACCGGCTGCGGCCCGCTGATCGAATGATAACAATACCTGTCGCTGCCAAGCCTCCGGCTCGGCCGCCGGATTACGGGGTTTCAGACTGACACGTTTCACCTGCCAACCACTCTCGGCCGAGAGCTGGCGGGCAATTTCCGGCGCCTTATGGGAACAAACCTCGATGGCTGCCACCGGGCCACCTTCGGCCAGAGCTTGCTGCAGTTGCGGCTTGAGTGTTTGGGCAAAGCGCTTGGCCAGCGCCGCCGCCTCGGTTTTGAATTCTGCCGTTGCCGGCTCGGCTATGGCTTGATTCACCAAGGCGAAGGCCAGCAAGGCGATAAGTGTAGGTTTCAACATAGGGCACTCCATTAGATTTTTTTAATGGATAGATATTAGATAAATCTAATTCCCTATGCAAGTCATGATGAGTGATCGTGAGTGATTACCCAGTGGTCGTCTTTCTTCTCCAGCAACAGGGTAAAGACCCCGGATGGACTATCCTTTTGCCTTAGCAGTACCCAACGACCGGCCACCAAGGCGGAATAGTTACTCAACATCTGCACATCCTTGAGCTGGCCCATAGTCGCGCGATCCGGATAGCTGCGCTGATAGGCAGCCAGCATCTTGTCCCAGCCATATCTGAACTCGCCTTTGGAGACAAATCTCAGCTTGGGATCGTGCCAGTAGCCCAACATATAGGCATTGATGTCGCCTTGATTCCAGGCTTGTTGCTGACGATTAAGCAACTCGGTAATTTCATCTGTCGGTACCGCTTTGGCCGGGGCGATCGCAAGTAGCAGTACAGACAGGAGCCCAAAGATTAATTTTTTCATACTCCCTCCTTTGCACCTCCCTGAACAAGACCCGGAAACTGTGTCGCCACAGTCACTGGGCTTCTATGTATGATACTAACCTATCTGTTTGGGAAGTGCTTCTTGCAAAGGACCAGGGCCATTTGCTGCGAACCATGCCTTGCATCCCGTCCTGTAAGCCGACGCAGAGCACATATGAGATTCGTTCGCATCTTACCTTGTACGATAGGGAAAGATCTGGGTAAATCATCGTCTTGGTATGATGTGGACGGCCAGGCTGTGTTCAGGAAGAAGAACCCAGGCTTGCACAAACAGGATAATGCTGAAATCATGTTTTCCCTCGGCCACTGCTTAAGTGAAGGTTTATGTTAAGTCAATGAAAGTCTTCGCCAAGCACAGGACTGACGTCTCCCTAACCACTTTTGGACTATACCTTTAATCAACCCAAGGTTTGGCATCTCTCTATGTTTAAAAAAATCTGCCAATGGCTGCTTTCTCTGTTCGGCTGGCAAATTCACGGACAACTGCCCGACTCCCCGCAATATCTGGTGATAGTGGCCCCCCACACCAGTAACTGGGATTTTATTCTCGGTGTGCTCGCCCGTGGGGCTCTGACGGCCAAGATCCACTTTCTCGGCAAGCATCAACTCTTCATTCCTCCCTGGGGTTGGTTTTTCAGAGCCATAGGCGGCAGCCCGGTAGACAGACGCAAAAACAATAATCTGGTCGATGCGGTCAGCGAGTTGTATCGTCAGGATCCCAACTTCAAGCTGGCGCTGGCACCGGAAGGCACCCGCAGCCCGGTGAAACGTTGGAAGACAGGCTTCTACCATATCGCCTCCAAGGCAGGGGTACCGATTGTGGCCGTGGGGCTGGACTTCAGCCAGAAGGCGGTAGTGATAAATCAGCCTTTGATACCGAGTGCGGACATGCAGCAAGACATGGATCAGCTTATCGCCTTCTACCGCGGTATTCGCGGCCGCTTCCCCAAGGCGATTCCGGACTATTCAGCGGACAAGTGAGTCTTGTCCGGCAGGCGTCACGGGACTATAGTGACGCTTACCCGGAAACTTTGTATACAAAATTATGGATCACCAGACCTTCCTGCTGTACCTGTTTGCGATCTTACTGATAGCCATCTCCCCCGGCCCGATCGCCATGTTATCTATCTCTCACGGGATCCATTTTGGTAAACGCCGCAGTCTGGCCACGGCCTTGGGGAGTGTCACGGCGGCCTTGCTGTTGATGCTGGCTTCCATCGCCGGACTGAGCGCCCTGCTGCATGCCAGCGAATACGGCTTTACCCTGCTCAAATGGTGCGGTGCCGCTTACCTTATGTATCTGGGGATTAAGCTGCTGCTCACCAAGCCCCATGCGGCCGAGCAAAGTGTCGGCCCCAAGGGACATGGCCATCCTTTCAGTTTGTTTCGACAGGCGTTTCTGGTGGGGATCAGCAATCCCAAGGACCTGCTGTTTTTCGCCGCCCTGTTTCCACAGTTTATCGATGTAAGCGCACCCCAGGGACCTCAGTTGGCAGTATTGGCTTCCACCTGGGCCTTGGTAGACTTCAGCTTTGTGATGATTTACGCCTCTATGGCCAGTGTGCTGGCCTCATGGCTTAAGCGCAGCCAACGGCTGCATTGGTTGGATCGTGTCAGTGGCGGGGTGTTTGTCACCCTCGCCACTGTATTGGCCGTTAAAGATTAAGGAAGGGCTTTAGGGAAGGTGTAAATAAGCCTACGTGGGTTTATTTGCACCGGCTCCATTATCTTTTAAGCTGCGAATATCATTGCCGGTTGGGCCCTGGAAGGCACGCAGATCGAATTGTGGCAAGATGGCAAAGATATGATCGAAGATATCTGACTGAATATCTTCATAATATGCCCAGCGGGTATCATTGGTGAAGATATATAACTCGATCGGCAGACCTTCGGTGGTGGGTGCCAACTGCCGCACCATCAGGGTCATCTCCTTATGCACCTTGTCGTGGTGCTTGAGATACTCCAGCAGGTAGGCTCTGAAGGTTCCCACATTGGTCAGCCTGCGGCCATTGACCGGCATTTCGATATCCGACACCTTGGCATTACATTCAGTGATCTCATGGATCTTCTTCGGCAGATACTCTTTCAACAGGTTAATCTTCTCCAGCTTCTTCCTGTCCTCTTCGGTCAGAAAACGTATGCTGTTGATATCTATGTTGACCGAGCGCTTGATTCGGCGGCCGCCGGACTCAGACATACCACGCCAGTTACGGAAGGCGTCTGATACCAGCGCATAGGCCGGGATCATTGTGATGGTCTTGTCCCAGTTGCGAACCTTGACCGTTGTCAGCGACACCTCTTCCACCGCGCCATCGGCGCCGTATTTATCCATCTGGATCCAGTCGCCGGTGCTGACCATGCGGTTAGCCGCCAGCTGAATACCGGCAACAAACCCCAGAATGGTGTCCTTGAACACCAACATCACCAAACCTGTGGCGACACCCAAGCCGCTGAGGAAGTAGACAGGAGACTGGTTGGCGAGCACAGAGATGGAAATAATGATGGCAACGAAGAACAGGAACAGCTTTATCAACTGCACAAAGCTCTTCACCGGTAGACGACGGCTAATCAGCTTAACATCCGCCACCTCGTTTACCGCATCCAATGCCGAATAGGCAGCGCGGATCAGCAAGACGACCAGCCAGACACTCAGCAGCCTGTCGACCAGACTGGCCAGCAGTTTATGGTCTGTCAGTGCTATGGGGATCAGCAGGTTGAGCACGAGGGCCGGCACCAGCATGGCCAGCTTTTCCAACACTCTGTGGCGCATAAAGATGTCGTCCCAGGTGACCTTGGAACGTTGAATCACCAGGTTCATCGCCCGCACCACACCGCGACGAACAATGAAATAAGCCAGTCCCGCCAACAACAGGCAGGCAAGCACCATGAGCGAAGTGGACAAACCGTCGGCTGGCTGGCTATCGATACCCAGCTGCGATAACCAGTGTGACAGTTCGAATCTCAAGTCTTTGTCCAAGTTATCCAAAATTAACCTCTCAGAGAAAAATCACTCATCCCGACTCAAACCTGAGTCAGGTTGCAGAGTAACATACAGGTGTTAACTTTGGCTGAACAGTCGATCCCGTCCGCACAGGAAAACGTGCGCTCAATCACCTTTTAAGGCGAGCACCACTTCGGCACCCAATGGCTGCTGGAAGTGCTCCAGGTGATCTATGGGAAGCCCGGAAATCAATAACTCTCTGTGATTGTGCCAGTCGAGCTTCAACTCATCGTGGCGACCAGATACCACCAGCAAACTCGGAAAATGCTCACCCGACTCAAGATCAGTCAAGTCCAGATGGCTCTGCCAATGTCCGTGCCCGTGCAGGCTGCAGTTGGAAAAACTGATGTCGGCCTGCCAATCTTTATCCGGCGACCAACTACTCAGCAGTATCGATTCCTGACAGTGCTCGCTATGGTCAGGTAGCGTGCCCACCCAACCTGCCACATGGAATAGACTCCATGAGGCCAGCAACAGGTAAAAGCATCCCCCGCCAAATTGCAGAGCCTTCGACAACCAGGCCTTGGTATTCGACGGCATACCCTCTCCAAACTATCAAATAGACTAAGAGCGGGATCATATAGGGGGGTATGCTGTAAGTAAACGCTGACCAAAGAGTTACAAACTTGGCGATTGTTTCATTGAATGGTTTAATTCGCCACAAAGCCGGGTGGATGTGTCATAGGACTCTCTACCGCAGCCAAAGCATAAAAGATCATAATGCCCTTACCCTTCAGGCATACCCAGAGCCAAAGTCGCCGACAAGAAAATTCTGACACCCTTTGCAGTCAAGGCTGACACATTAGCGGGCAACAACCTCACCTTATTGCAAAGGACTGGGTCATTTACTGCGAACCACGCCTGGTATCCAACCCGGTAAGCCAACGCAGAGCACGCATGGCGCTTGTTCGCACCTTCCCCAAGCACAGGCACTCGAACATACAACCCCGGCTTGCTGTATGCCAAGCAACCAAGTTTGTGTTTTTCGTCATTGCCAGCCCAGGTTAGCCCGGTTATTGTTGACGCAGGATTCAGCCAAGCGAATTTTTTCATGTCGAAACAAAATCTTTTCAAACCCAGCTTTGCCGTCAGCGCCCTGGCACTGATACTGAGCTCAAGCTTTGCCATCGCCGAGCCGGCTCAGGTGGCCGAAGTCACTCTTGAAAACGGCGCTAGAGTCATACTCAAAGATGACTTCACCTGGGAGTATGTGCTCACGGAGGCGGTGATCAGCGCCGCCGAACCCGAAACGACCACTGAAGAAGTGGTTGCCGAGATGCCGAATACGGCCGCCCATACCACAGCCGCCACAGCGGCAGCAGTGGAAATGGCCACCAAGCCAGAGCCAAGCAAAGCCGCAGTCGTCGAGCAACTGACCCAGAGCGCCATGACCACTCCCGGACTGCTCGGCAAGACAGCCAGAGAAGGGATCAGCGTTTCATTGCAGCAGGTGCAGTGGCAAGGCGACAAACTGGGCCTGACCTTCGAGCTTGACAGCAACAGCAGTGAAGATATGGTCGAAGTCCTGATCAGTGCCAGCTTCTATAACGATCAGGGGCGCAAGATGAAAGAAGAGGAGCTGCAGGTCTGGCGTGCCATCAAACGTATGCCGGAAACCTATCTGCGCAAGGGCCAGCAGCGGCAATCCTCGGTGATCTGGGTTGAAGGAGTAGATAAAAACCAGTGGCAAAAGCAGCTGCTGAATCTGAAGATCACAGAATTGGATACCTGGTAACGCCGAATACATTGTCTTTTTTCAATAAACAAAGAGCGCCAAATGGCGCTCTTTGTGTTTCATATACTGACTCTTTTACCGTCAGATGCCAAAGGGCCTGCTGGCCCTTTCGGCGCTTCCCGGCTCAGAGGCTGCTTGGCAGTAGCTCCTTTGGCAGATAGGCGTTATAGCACCCACTCGCCAGCAGCTCGGTGGCCTTGGCGATATCCGGACCGAAGTACCTGTCCTTGTCATAGAAGGCAACCCGCTCGCGCAGTTCAGCCTTGGCCTTGGCTACCGCCGGGCTTGGCTGCAGCGGCGAGCGGAAATCCAGCCCTTGGGCCGCGGCCAGCAGTTCCACTGCCAGCACTCCGCGGGTGTTTTCCGCCATATCCCTGAGCCTGCGGGCGGCAAAGGTCGCCATGGAAACATGATCTTCCTGGTTGGCCGAGGTCGGCAAGCTGTCGACAGAGGCCGGATGAGCAAAGGTCTTGTTTTCACTGGCCAGTGCCGCGGCTGTCACCTGGGCAATCATAAAGCCCGAGTTAACCCCACCGTTTTCCACCAAGAATGGCGGCAGCTTGGAAAGATTGGAATCGATCAGCAGCGCAATGCGGCGCTCGCTGATGGCCCCCAACTCAGCAATCGCCAGCGCCAGATTATCCGCCGCCATGGCCACAGGTTCGGCATGGAAGTTACCGCCTGAGATGATCTCGCCGGTATCTTCAAACACCAGCGGGTTATCTGTCACGCCGTTGGCTTCAATTTCCAGCACTTCAGCCGCCTGACGGATCTGCGTCAGGCAAGCGCCCATCACCTGTGGCTGACAGCGCAGGGAGTAAGGGTCCTGCACCTTTTCACAATTGGCGTGTGACTCGGCAATCTCAGAGCCGCTCCCCAGCAGATGACGGAATACTGCCGCCGAGTCTATCTGGCCCTTTTGGCCGCGCACCGCATGAATTCTCGGGTCGAACGGACTGCGACTGCCCATGGCCGCCTCGACACTCATGGCGCCGACCACAGAGCCAGCGGCAAACAGATCCTCGGCGTGGAACAAACCTTCCAGCGCCAGCGCCGTCGATGCCTGGGTGCCGTTGAGCAGGGCCAGGCCCTCTTTGGCAGCCAATTCAATCGGTTTCAGACCGGCGATACTCAAGCCCTCGATGGCGGGCATGATGCGCCCCTGATAACGCACTTCGCCCTCGCCTATGATCGGCAGACACATGTGCGACAGCGGCGCCAAGTCGCCCGAGGCGCCCACTGAGCCCTTCTCGGGTACGCAAGGGTAGACACCGGCATTGACCAGGGCGATCAGGAAGTTGATCACCTCGAGACGGATCCCGGAAAAACCGCGGGACAGTGAGTTGATCTTCAACACCATCATCAGCCGCACGGTTTCATCCCGCATCAATTGGCCGGTACCGGCGGCGTGGGACAACACGATAGAGCGCTGCAGCAGTTCCAGATCCACCGGGGCAATCTTGGTGTTGGCCAACAGGCCAAAGCCGGTGTTGATGCCGTAAACCGTGCGGCCCTCATCCAAGACTTTTTGCACCACGGCGGCGCTGCTGTTGATGACCGCCAGCGATTCCGGGTGCAATTGCAGCTGGGTTGGCGCGCGGCTGATGCTGCGCAGTTCAGACAGTGTCAGGCTTCCCGGTGTCAGAGTGATTTGAGTGGTCATCATCAGTCCTCCAACATAGGCAGATCCAGGCCCTGCTCTTTGGCACAGCGCTTGGCAATCTCATAGCCGGCATCGGCATGACGCATCACGCCCGTGGCCGGATCGTTCCACAATACCCGGGATACCCGCTTGGCGGCGGCATCGCTGCCGTCACAGAGGATCACTACCCCGGAGTGCTGACTGAAGCCCATGCCGACACCCCCACCATGGTGCAGCGACACCCAGGTGGCGCCACCGGCAGTATTGAGCAGCGCATTGAGCAGCGGCCAGTCGGAGACTGCATCCGAGCCGTCGAGCATGGATTCGGTTTCCCGGTTGGGACTGGCCACAGAGCCGGAATCCAGATGATCCCTGCCGATGACCACAGGCGCCGACAGCTCGCCGTTTTTCACCATTTCGTTGAAGGCCAGCGCCAGCCGGGCGCGGTCTTTGAGGCCAACCCAGCAGATACGGGCCGGCAGCCCCTGGAAGGCGATACGTTCACGGGCCATATCCAGCCAGTTGTGCAGGTGTGGGTCGTCCGGGATCAGCTCTTTCACCTTCTGATCTGTCTTGTAGATATCCTCAGGGTCACCACTGAGCGCCGCCCAGCGGAACGGGCCAATGCCTTCACAGAACAGCGGCCTGATATAGGCGGGAACAAAACCGGGGAAATCGAAGGCGTTAGCCACTCCTTCGTCAAACGCCATCTGGCGGATGTTATTGCCATAGTCCAGGGTCGCGGCGCCACGGCTTTGCAGCGCAAGCATGGCCTGAACCTGCACCGCCATGGAAGCTTTGGCGGCCTTGACCACAGCGGCCTCGTCTTTGAGGCGCATCTCCTTGGCCTGCTCCAGCGCCCAGCCCTGAGGCAGATAGCCATTCAGCGGATCGTGCGCCGAAGTTTGGTCTGTCACTACATCCGGAGTAATGCCGCGCTCAACCAGCTCACTGAAGATATCGGCGGCATTGCCCAGCAAACCGACGGAAACCGGCTTGCCCTCGGCCTTGGCGGCTTCCAGCATCGCCAGTGCCTCGTCCAGGCTGTAGGCCTTCTTGTCCAGATAACGGGTACGCAGACGAAAATCGATACGGGTCTCGTCCACTTCACAGGTCAGCACAGAGAAACCGGCCATGGTACCGGCCAGAGGCTGGGCACCGCCCATGCCGCCCAGGCCACCAGTCAGGATCCAGCGGCCCTTGGCTTCACCATCGAAATGCTGCTTGGCCACGGCCACAAAGGTTTCGTAGGTACCCTGGACTATGCCTTGGGTGCCTATGTAGATCCAGGAGCCAGCGGTCATCTGGCCGTACATAGCCAACCCTTGCTTGTCCAACTCGTTGAAGTGTTCCCAGTTGGCCCAATGGGGTACCAAGTTGGAGTTGGCGATCAGCACCCTGGGGGCATCGCTGTGGGTCTTGAATACTCCCACCGGCTTGCCGGATTGCACCAGCAAGGTTTCATCCTCTTCCAGACGCTTGAGCACCTCGACGATTTTATCGAAACACTGCCAATCGCGGGCGGCGCGGCCTATGCCGCCGTAAACCACCAGATCCTCGGGGCGCTCGGCCACATCCGGATGCAGGTTGTTCATCAGCATTCTGAGCGGCGCCTCGGTCTGCCAGCTCTTGCAGTTCAGAGTGGTGCCGGTCGGCGCAATGATTTTGCGCGCCGGATCATGTCTCTTATCCATAAACTTCCATTCCTCTGTTGCTTGTCTTGTGGTTTATTTTGTTGTTTTTATTTAGCTTTATGTTCGCCTCTGAAGGTCAAATGCCCTCCGAGACGGAAGCGGCTGCCGGGATGGATCAGCCGGGCAAAACTCACCACCCCCTGGCGTGACCAGGTGCGGCGCAGTATCTGTAAACAGGGCTCGCTGGCGGGAATCGCCAAGCGGGCGCGTATCTGTTCATTGGCGACTATCGCCTCTATCGTGTGGCGTGCCTCGGTCAAAGGCGCCACCTGCGACAGATATTCATGAGGGGTCTGCAAATTGAAATCCTGCTGCAGATAGTCGGGGATTAACTGGGGATTCACGAAACGCTCTTCGAGCTGTAGCGGCAACCCCTCTTCACAGTGCACCAGCACCGAGTAAAACACCCGGCTGCCGGTCTCCAACCCCAAGGCGATGGCGATAGGCGCCAGGGCCTCTATGGCTGTCAGCTCCAACACCTGCACGCTGTAACCATGGCCGCGGGCCTTGATCTCATCGGCGATATTACGGATAGACAACATGGATGACTGCGACTTGAACTCGGCCACAAAGGTACCCAGCCCCTGACTGCGCTCCAGCACGCCGTTGTCCACCAGCTCGGTCAAGGCCCTTCTGGCCGTCATCCGGCTGCACTCAAACAGCTCCGCCAGTTGGTTTTCGGAAGGCACCCTGGAGTGCTCCACCCATTCGCCTGACTCAATGCGGTCTGAGATGTACTGTTTAATGCGGGCGAACTTGGCTGTGCTCATCGAATCGACTCTGTGTTGGTTTCAATCTGCTGAAAAACTCGGCTATAATCCTAGCTTGTATATACAAGTAAATACAAGTTAGCTCACAAAATCACGGCGGTTGCCGCCACCGCGGCCGGCTTTAAGGCAAACAACAAGGAGCAAGCATGTCCTGGGATCAGGTTTGGATAGATATCAATATTGCCACTATGGACCCTTCTGTATCAGAGGCTTATGGTGCCATCACCGACGCAGCCCTGGCAGTAAAAGATGGTAAAATAGCCTGGATTGGCAAGCGCAGCGAACTGCCTGCCTTCGACGTGCTGGCAACTCCGGTTTACAAGGGCAAAGGCGGCTGGCTGACGCCCGGGTTGATAGATGCCCATACCCATCTGGTGTTTGCCGGTAACCGCGCCAACGAGTTCGAGCTGCGTCTCAAGGGCGCCAGCTATGAAGAAATCGCCCGTGCCGGTGGCGGCATTATCAGCACGGTCAAGGCCTGCCGAGAGGCCAGCGAGGCCGAACTGTTCGACGAGGCTCGTCGCCGTCTCAACGCCCTGGCCAAGGAAGGGGTTACTACGGTGGAGATAAAGTCGGGCTACGGGCTGGAAACCGCCACCGAACTCAAGTTGCTCAGGGTCGCCCGCGAGCTGGGTAAACACCACCATGTGGATGTGGTCACCACCTTCCTGGGCGCCCACGCCTTCCCTCCAGAATATCAAGGCCGGGAGCAGGAATATGTGCAACTGGTGATCGAGGAGATGCTGCCTCAGGTATTGGCGGAAGATCTCGCCGATGCCGTCGATGTGTTTTGTGAAAATATCGCCTTCGACCTGCAACAGACAAAAGCCATTCTCAGCGCCGCCAAGGCCAAAGGGCTGGATATCAAGTTGCACGCCGAGCAGCTCTCCAACATGGGCGGCTCAATACTGGCCGCCCGTCTGGGGGCCAAGTCTGTGGATCATATCGAGTATCTGGATGAAGCCGGGGTCAAGGCCCTGGCCGAGAGCGGCACCTGCGCCACCTTGTTGCCCGGCGCCTTTTACTTCTTGCGGGAAACCCAGATGCCACCGATAGCCTTGTTGCGCCAATATCAGGTGCCCATGGTGCTGGCCAGCGACTTCAACCCAGGGACTTCCCCCATCTGCTCAACCCTGTTGATGCTCAACCTGGGCTGCACCCTGTTCCGCCTGACGCCGGAAGAAGCCTTGGCCGGTGTCACCCGCAACGCCGCCCGCGCTCTGGGTCGCGAACAGCGCATAGGCATGCTGCGCCAGGGAATGGATGCCGACTTCTGCCTGTGGCGGATCTCAACCCCAGCGGAACTCGCCTACAGCTACGGCGTGAATCCATTGGTGGATGTCATCAAGGGGGGCAAACTTATCCATCAATAAGTTTGCCAAGTGATTGGATGGTAGGTCACCGACCTGCTGTCGCTTGTGCGCAAGCTTCCCAGCGCCAGGGAATAGCTGCACAGCTTTGACTCATCAGTTTTAACTGGATTAGCATGGATCCAATCTGTCAGTTTCGTTTCCTTGACGTGACCATATCTGACAGATTGGCCGAGATTGGTTTTGCCCCAAAACGTGTTTCGAGCAATAAAAATGTCAACGAATACATTTGTTCGTTGGCCTACTCTTGGTAATAACAGGGAGTGTTTCTAAAACAAGATACTAATCATTGGTTACAGTGTTTAACTATTGACCAGAATGGAGGAATACTACAAAGTATCTATAGAATTCAGTCGCTTTTAGGTCAAGCTAATTCAAGCATCGTATGATAAAAATAATCACTCCCTTTAGACACCTACTTTCAAGTTGGCTCAGTTATGTTATTTCATGGCTTGAAAGTTTTGATCATTCAGATAAAGAACAATCTAAATTCGTAGACCTCGCACCAACTGATGAAGCCGACAAAACTGGCGTGTACTCCGAAGCGATTCTATATGCAACGAACAATGCGAAAGTATCCAATATTGCTCTAACTGGCCCCTATGGGTCAGGAAAAAGCAGTATCATCCAATCCTTCTTGAAGAAATATCGGCGACCTGCGCTTCAAATATCTCTTGCTTCCTTCGCTCCCGAGGCTGATTCAGGAAGTCCTGTGAACCGTCAAGAGATTGAGAGAAGCATCCTGCAGCAAATATTGTACGGTGCTGATGCAAACAAACTTCCCCTGTCGCGCTTCAAAAGAATTCAGTCGCCTGGCTTATGGGCTTTTCTTAAATCTCTTTACATAATGCTTGGAATACTCGCGATTTGGTACGTACTCAGTCAGCGAGAAGATATCATCAGCGGTAAATATTTTGTTCCTTTCGATCTCAGTCATTGGTTTCATCTGGGGATATTTCTGCTTGCGGCAACATTCCTTTGGGTGACACTGCACCACTTTTATGTGGCGAGTTTCGGTCTGTCACTAAAAAGCATCTCGTTGAAAGACGTTGAGATAAAGCCTGCATCTGATGATCAGGCGTCCATATTGAATCGCCACTTAGACGAAATAATCTACTTCTTCCAGTCAACCAAGTACGAGCTTGTAATCATTGAGGATTTAGACCGATTTAACAATGCGGACATTTTTATCACACTGCGCGAAATTAATAGGCTCGTGAATGAGAACGCAGGAGTGAAACGCGCTATCAAGTTCCTTTACGCTCTGCGTGACGACATGTTTCTCAATACCGACCGAACCAAGTTTTTTGAATTCATCATACCCGTCATACCTATCATTAACACATCGAATTCTATCGACATGGTGTTAGATCAGGGAAGAAGACTTGAGCTCGACGGGCGCCTTGAACGGCAGTTTCTAAGAGAGGTCTCACGATATTTAAATGACCTGAGGTTGATTCGAAACATCTTTAATGAATACGCCATTTATGTGGCTAATTTGGAAACACATGGAGAGAATCTGCTTGATGTAAACAAGCTTCTTGCGATTCTGATCTATAAAAACGTTTATCCAAGTGACTTTGAACAACTGCACCGCGGCGCGGGTAACCTTTGCAAATTATTGAACTTAAAAGATGGGCTTATTGGGGCTGCTGAAAAGGCGTATAAGACTGAGATCTCAGAACTTGAAGAACAGCTTGAAATCGCAGAGCGGCAAACTCCCTCGGACCTGAAAGAGTTGCGGCAAATCTATGCTATGGCTGTGATAGAGAAACTTCCAGCGAATACTCTCAATGTTAGTCATGATAGGAATAGTTGGGTCTCTATTCCTCAACTTGCCAGTCACAGCGCATTCGATGAACTGTTTGAGACTGCACGTCTGTTCTACCAAAACAACTATGGTCATTTACAGGATCTCGATATTTTAAAATTACAACGCGAGGTTGATCCTCAGCAATCTTACCAGCAACGCAAGGAAATAATCGAAAGTAAGGCGGCCGAGAATAAGAACAAAAGCTTGCGTAGAGTAAGTGAGCTAAGATCAAAAATTGCAACCCTACGTACCACCAAGATCCACGAGTTGTTGCGTATGAATACCAATAGTCTACTGGATCATTTTGAAACCTTCGGGGAAAATGGGGATCTTGCCCGTTTTCTGCTTCTAGAGGGTCATATTGACGATACATACTATCAATACACCTCACTCTTTCACTCGGGCCGTTTATCGCCGAATGACAACAAGTTTTTGATCAAAATACGAGCATTTGCCACTCCAGAGCCTAGTTTTCCGCTGGATAATCCACTAGAAGTTATTGCCGCTATGCGAAGTGAAGACTTCAGGCAAAGCTATGTGTTGAACATCACGCTTGTTGATACTCTCTTGAGTGAGCGGAATAGATACAATGAACAAATAAAGAAGCTTTTTCTGTACCTCTCTACGAAGTTTGAGAGCTGCGAGGTTTTTTTAGATGCCTATTACAACAGCGGCAGCGATGTAGCCGGACTTATCTCAGGACTAGCCAATGCATGGGATGGTTACATCCCTGCTGTTATAGCAAGCCCCAACAACATCTCCCATATCACTCAATTGGTCGCATACCTGCCTGAAAAATCGCTAAAAATGCTCTCAAAGGATTTTGACGAGCTGCCAGAATTTGTTTCTGTTCATCTTCCAGAGATACTGGTGAATTTATCAGAGTTAGCACCGAAGCGCCTTACATGTCTCGATTTTAAAGTGAAAGATCTAAATTCCATCAAAGAACACTCTGAAATTGTACGTACGATGTTCGAGAAAGGGCTTTATGAACTCACTATGTCAAATCTGGAATACATCTGGCAAGTGATTTTGGGAGAGAACGATCTTGAGCCACTACGAACGATGAACTTCACTGCTATACGTTCGACAAATAATACAATCTTGATGAAGCGGATCGAGCTCGATTTCGACTACTACTTTACAAATATACTTTTGGAGCTCTCAGAAAATACTAGCGAGGATGCTTCAGCTATCCTAAGAGTGATTCAATGCGATACTTTTGAACAAGATGATATTCAGGTGTTTCTTGAACGGCAAACAACCCTACTTCCAACTCTAGAGGCTGTGCCTGAGAGGTTACACTCAATGTTGTTTCAATTAAGTACAATCGAACCAACTTGGGCGAACTGTCTTTCTTTCATTGACAGTAAAACGTTCGAAGCAAATAGCCTAGTCGGATATCTTGATCGAGCAGATGTTCGTAAAATTATCTTGGAACAACCCATGCCTAGTGATTCGGCTTCACTAAAGCTGCACCAGTTCCTCGTAAATTCGGGTTCTCTGTCTGATGCAGCCTACAAAGAATATGCTCGCGCTCTGCCGAATTCGTTTAAGAACCCACCAAGTGAACTCGAGCCCAACAAGCTTCGTATCCTTATCAGTGAGGGAAAAATCACCTTCACTAAGGAGAGTCTCGATAAGCTCTCTGACCACAGTGATTTACAGGTTCTGTTCGTCGCGGCCAACATCGATATGTATCTTATGGCCCCAGACAACTATTCACTTGATGATGACTTCCTTGAGGAGCTTCTTCGAACACAAATTGATATTTTAGACAAGCTTAGGATCGTTGAGTTAATGGATCTAGAATCACTAGAGAATCTTCCCAAACGTTCAGCACTCATAGGCCCAATTATCGATAAAGCCGAAGGTAAGATATCAAACGTTAATGGGAGTATCATACGACCCCTGATAAGGTATTCTTCACCCATAGCTACACAAATTTCACTGTTTAACAAATACCACTCTCTTTTGACAGATAGCGAAGTACGTAGTGTTTTATTCAATCTACCCAAACCATTTTCCGAAATAAAAACTGGGTACAGCACACCTAGGTTGCATAACACTCCGGAAAATAATGATTTAGTCCGGTGGCTCGATTCAAGAAACATTATTTCGTCATGGAAAGAGGGGATTTTCGCTGAAGAACTAAAAATTAATCTCTACAGGCATTGAGAGGTGTACATCGTATAGTGAAGTGGTGGCGATTTCAGAGCTCGTAACTCGGCGATGCCCCATTCCGTGTTTCGGCTTGTTAGCTCAGTCTAAAATTCCCACACCTGTTGCCATACAAGTCGTTCAAGCTGACATAGCCACGCGACACAACTTAACTCCAGTGTTATCTCCATAGAAATTTTAATCCGAAACTCAAAAAGTAGGGTTGGGAATCTAACACACTTTTGTCCAGAAGTGAGCTGCATGGGCGTCGAGTGCAGGTGTACGATCAGTCAGATAGTGTTGAGTCAGTACATTTAAGCCTTAAAGAGTGGCACTGACTTCCCCCTAGGTGTCGCTAATAGGCTTTGGCCGAGCTTCCGGCCATGATGTAGTCCATCACCTGCGGTGCACTCTCGCACAGGCGATCCTGTGACACGCTGTAAACCCATCCTTGGGCGCTCGACGAAAACGTCCCTGTTTTCGACGGTCACTGTCCCGCCTGTGCCTGGAATTAGGCGTATATCTGCAGCTGAATACGACACTTTGGGATGAGGAATTGCACCTATTCCCCCTCGGTGTCGCCGAAAGCCGTTGGCGCAAATAACGTGGCTGAGGCATGGATGCCGAAGCAGCGACAGTCGAATCAGGGATGAGCGTCTGAAGCGGTAGTTATTTGCGCCATTAGGCCGAGGGGCTTTCGACACCGTGTGGGGCGGCAAGGGAGATCCAAGAGGGGATTGCTGTTGATCCCTTCTTGGTCGGGTGTGGGGCGAAGCTCCACGACTTTAGGCCGCTGGCACAGCGGCTATCATAGCTTCGCTTCTAGCTAAAAGTTCCTAAGTTAGTACTGGCCTAGCTTCCGGCCACGGTGTAGCCCATCACCTGCGGTGGGCTCTCGCACAGGCGATCCTGTGACACGCTGCGAGTACATATATGTACACCTCGATCATATCAACGCTTTTATGGGTAACAGAAGTAATACTGCGTACGTATATCCGACCTGTTTATGAGGACCTTTATCCTCTGGCCTTAATGAGAACCGCGCCCTTGTTGCATATCATCCCTCCGGAATCAAAGTTCCTTGTACTTGAGCTGCTTTACAAAGGCCGGTATTACCTGTTACTTCATTAGCTACTTTTGCATTTTAGGAAGTGACTATCTCCTATCAGTTTGGCCGATACTCTGTACGATAAAACAGCATCGCCCAAATGATCCTTGCAAGTTTATTGGCTACAGCTACGACGGCTTTGTGTTTTCCTCGGCGCTCGATAAGCTTTAACGCCCACTGTGAAATGCGATCATTACTTTTGTCCGCATACCTAATGACTGACCAAGCACCTTGAATGAGTAATCGCCTCAAGTGACTATTCCCCCGCTTAGTGATACTGCCAAGTTTTTGTTTCCCGCCGCTGGAAAACTCCTTGGGAACCAAGCCGAGGTTTGCCGCGAAATGACGGCCATTTTTATAGCCAGAACCATCACCAGCAAATGAAACTACAGCGGTAGCAATCATTTCAGCAACACCACGTATACCTGTTAGGCGTTTAGCATCAGGGTGATTTTTAGCTTGTGCTTGAACTTCTTTTTCTGTGGTTTTAATTGCAGCATCAATGGTTCTAAGCTCATCAAGTAACTCTCGAATATAGCGACGCGCGGTCACTGTTAAGCCATTATTTTCAGTTGCCAAGATTTCTGGCAACTCAGTGATAAAAGGAGTTTTACCTTGGCGAAAAACAATGCCGTACTCGTTAAGTAGCCCACGTATTTGATTGCTCAATGCTGTGCGTTCCCGTATCCGGCGTTCACGAATTCGATGCACTAAAATTAGATCAACTTGCTCCAAGGTTCGTGGCTTTACAAAGACAATATTTGGCCGCTGAGCCGCCTCACAGATGGCAAATGCATCATTGCGATCGTTTTTGTTGCCTTTGACGAACGGCTTTACATGTTGTGGTGGGATCAGCTTCACTTCGTAGCCAAGCTTGAGCAACTCTCTTCCCCAATAGTTAGAGCCGCTACAGGCTTCCATGGCAATCACAGCATCAGGATAGTGCCGTAGCGTTGCTAATAATTGAGACCGTTTTACCGCACGATTAAAGACAGATTTCCCCGCCTGATTAACACCACAGACCTGAAAGATATTTTTTGCGAGATCAATTCCAATTAGTGTAACGTTCATGTCAGGACACCTTTTGTTGTTTGAATGTGCAAATTCAATATGGCGCTAATGACGCCTTCTTAACAAGAGGTGTCCATCCCATCATCCTTGTAAGCTCTGCCTCGCCATCCCTGGCTCGGAAGGTCACAGTTCCGCCTGTGCCTGGAATTAGGCGTATATCTGCAGCTGAATACGACACTTTGGGATGAGGAATTGCACCTATTCCCCCTCGGTGTCGCCGAAAGCCGTTGGCGCAAATAACGTGGCTGAGGCATGGATGCCGAAGCAGCGACAGTCGAATCAGGGATGAGCGTCTGAAGCGGTAGTTATTTGCGCCATTAGGCCGAGGGGCTTTCGACACCGTGTGGGGCGGCAAGGGAGATCCAAGAGGGGATTGCTGTTGATCCCTTCTTGGTCGGGTGTGGGGCGAAGCTCCACGACTTTAGGCCGCTGGCACAGCGGCTATCATAGCTTCGCTTCTAAATAGCTAAGTTAGTACTGGCCTAGCTTCCGGCCACGGTGTAGCCCATCACCTGCGGTGGGCTCTCGCACAGGCGATCCTGTGACACGCTGCGAGTACGTCCTTGTAAGCTCTGCCTCGCCATCCCTGGCTCGGAAGGTCACAGTTCCGCCTGTGCCTGGAATTAGGTGTATATCTGCAGCTGAATACGACACTTTGGGATGAGGAATTGCACCGACTCCCCCTCGGGGTCGCCGAAAGCCGTTGTTGCAAATAAGGATTATCAAGGGGCACACACGCCCCTTGAACTTAAACTACTTCTTGGTGGCCAGCTTAGCCCTTGCAGCATGCAGCTTCTTGTAGCTTTCGATCAGCCGCTGGTGTTTTTCCAGGCCTTCGAGCTGCATATTGGTTGGGGTCAGGCCGTAGAAGCGCACTGTGCCATTGACCGAACCAATGGCGGCATCCAGGGTTTCCTGGCCGAACATGCGTCCTAAGTTGTACCGGTAGTCGTCCAGCTCGAGTTCATCGTCCAGGCTGATCTCCAACACCGCCTGCAAGCATTGATAGAAGAGGCCGCGAGCGACGGTATTGTTGTTATACTGCAGGAAGGTTTCGGTCAGCTCCAGCGCTTCTTCCAGTTCACCTATGGCCAGACAGATCAGCAATCTGAGTTCGAGTATAGTCAGTTGGCCCCAGACGGTGTTTTCATCAAACTCTATGCCTATCAGGGTGATGATATCCGTGTAGATATCCAATTGGCTGTCTTCGAGGCGCTCGGACAGGCTTTGCAGTTGGCTGTCGCTGAGGCGATGCAGGTTAAGAATATCTTCTCTGTAGTCCAGCGCCTTGTTGGTGTTGTCCCAAATCAGATCCGATACCGGATACACCTCGGAGAAGTCTGGCACCAGGATCCGGCAGGCATTGCCTATCTCGGTAAACTCGGCGATGTAGACCTCTTTGCCCATCTCTTCAAGAATCCCGAACAGGCTCTGGCTCTCTTCGGCGTTGCTGCCGGAGAAGTCCCATTCGACAAACTCATAGTCCGGCTTGCTACTGAAGAAGCGCCAGGAGATCACCCCGCTGGAGTCGATAAAGTGTTCAACAAAGTTCTCCGGCTCCTGCACCGCCATGCTGTTGAAAGTAGGCTTTTGCACATCGTTTAGGCCCTCGAAACTGCGGCCCTGCAGCAGTTCGGTGAGGCTGCGCTCCAGCGCCACCTCAAAACTGGGGTGGGCGCCGAAGGAGGCAAATACACCGCCGGTGCGGGGGTTCATCAGGGTCACACACATGACGGGGAACTGGCCACCGAGGGAGGCATCCTTGATCACCAGCGGAAAGCCCTGAGCCTCCAGCGCCTCTATGCCGGCCACTACCGAAGGATACTTGGCCAGCACGGCTTTCGGCACCTCAGGCAGAACGATTTCCTCTTCTATGATGCGGCGCTTCACCGCCCGCTCGAAAATCTCGGACAGACACTGCACCTTGGCCTCATCCAGGTTGTTACCTGCGCTCATGCCGTTGCTGAGATACAGGTTTTCAATCAGGTTGGAGGGGAAATACACAGTCTCGCCATCGGACTGACGCACATAAGGAATGGCGCAGATGCCGCGCTCGACATTGCCCGAGTTGGTGTCGATAAGGTTGGAGCCGCAGAGCTCACCATCCGGGTTGTAGATTTCCAGGCAATAGTCATCGAGGATCCCGGCCGGCAGCTCATCGTTGGGGCCGGGCTGGAACCACTTCTCATTGGGATAGTGAACAAATTCGGCGTTGGCGATCTCGGGGCCGAAATACTGGTCGTTGTAGAAGAAGTTGCAGCTGAGACGCTCGATAAACTCGCCCAGAGCCGAGCAGAGCGCGCTCTCTTTGGTTGCGCCCTTGCCGTTGGTAAAACACTTGGGCGAAGCGGCGTCACGGATATGCAGCGACCAAACGTTGGGCACCAGGTTACGCCAGGAGGAGATCTCTATCTTCATCCCCAGTTCGGCCAAGGTGTTGGTCATGTTGGCTATGGTCTGCTCCAGCGGCAGATCCTTACCCAGAATAAAGGTGCTGTGGCTATCATCCGGCTTAAGCATCAGCATCGCCTGGGCGTCCTGATCCAGGTTATCCACGGTTTCCAACTGGAACTCGGGGCCGGTCTGAACCACTTTCTTCACCGTGCAGCGGTCGATGGAACGCAGTATGCCTTCACGGTCTTTGTCAGAGATGGTGTCCGGCAGTTCCACCTGAATCTTGAAGATCTGGTTATAACGGTTTTCCGGGTCGACTATGTTGTTTTGCGACAGGCGAATGCCTTCGGTAGGAATATCGCGGGCGACACAGTACACCTTCACAAAATAGGCCGCGCACAGCGCTGATGAAGCCAGAAAGTAGTCGAACGGGCTCGGTGCCGAGCCATCGCCCTTGTAGCGGATTGGCTGGTCGGCAATGACACTGAAGTCATCAAACTTGGCTTCGAGTCTGAGGTTGTCGAGAAAATTTACTTTGATTTCCATTGGATAGTTCCGAGTTCCGGCGGGGTTTCCCGCTCTCCCGATGACACTCGCCGCAGCGGTAAAACCGGCGACCGGCTGTGATCTGGGTCAAATTGAGCAAAATTGGGGGAATTATCCGCTTTTTAGCGGCAAAAGTCATTGTTGGCCAAGACTGTTGGCCACTGAAGCCAACTTGGCACCGGCAGCAGAAAAGCGAACCAAAGAAGCGAACAAGCCAGAATCAGGATCCAGATACGATAAAACATAGACACATATCACGCACACAAGTGTTTTTGCGAACCATACTGAATGCCTGACAGATCCAGTCAGGATTCTTATTGATCCAAATCAAATGCATGTTTATTTTATCGCGGAACATATAACTTAAATGAATCTTTGAGGTTGTCTTTATGTTGGATCAACACACTATCCAAGTGGTCAAGAGTACTATTCCCCTGCTGGTTGCCGCCGGCCCAGCGCTGACCAAACACTTCTATCAGCGCATGTTCCACCACAATCCTGAATTGAAAGATGTGTTCAACCTGGCTCATCAGCATAAGGGCGATCAGCCTGTAGCCTTGTTCAATGCCGTCGCCGCCTATGCCCAACATATCGACAATCTGGCCGTTCTCGGTGAAGCCGTGGAAAGAATTGCCCAGAAACACACAGGCTTTCTGATCAAACCCGAGCAATACGCCATAGTCGGCAAGCATCTGCTAGCCACTCTGGAAGAACTCGGTGGCGATGCCGTCACGCCAGAGGTACTGGGCGCCTGGGAGAAGGCTTATGGGGTGTTGGCCAATATCTTTATTGGCCGCGAAGCACAGATTTATGCCGATGCCGCAGGCAAACAAGGAGGTTGGAGCGGCACCCGCACCTTTGTTGTCAGCAACAAACGCCGCGAGTCTGCCGCCATTACCTCCTTCGAACTCACGCCCAAGGATGGCGGCCCTGTGGCCGATTTTAAGCCGGGGCAATACCTGAACCTCAAACTCAGCCATCCGGCGCTGGCCCATACCGAGATCCGCCAATACTCATTGTCGGATGCCCCCAACGGCCGCAACTATCGCATCAGCATTAAACGTGAAAACGAAGGATTGGTTTCCAACCTGCTGCATAATGAATTCGATATTGGCAGCGAGCTTGAGCTGATCCCGCCGGCGGGGGATTTTTTCCTGAATACTGAGCCTGACACCCGGGTTGTACTGCTATCTGCCGGAGTTGGCCTGACGCCTATGCTGAGCATGTTAAACAGCCGCCTGCAGCAAGACTGCGCCGAGACACTATGGCTGCATGCCTGTGAAAATGGCGCCCAGCACGCTTTTGCCGAAGATATACGCCGCAAACAGGCCGAGCAGACAAATCTCAAGGCGCTGACCTGGTATCGCCAGCCGCTTGAGACTGATATTCAGGGACAGGATTATGACCTGAATGGCACCATGGTGCTGGAACCGATAGCGGCCATGCTGCCATCCGAGGGCCAATTCTACTGCTGTGGCCCCATAGGCTTTATGCAGAGCATCAAGGCGCAGTTGCTGGCCCTGGGTATTGGGGAAACGCAGATCCACTATGAAGTGTTCGGCCCCCATCAAGGGCTCTGATGCAGCCACACGGGCGCCGCTTCAGGCGCCCTGTTGCAGTAAGCCTTCTTCTTCGGGCTGCTCTTCCAGCGGCTCCACATGGATAAACACCGCCGCATGGGGGATGGCAGCCATCAAGGCCTGCTCGATACGGTCACAAATGGCATGGGAATGGCCAACACTCATCTCCTTGGGCAAGGTCAGGTGGAAGTCGATATGACGCCGTCTGCCCGCCTGACGGCCACGCAAGTCGTGAAAGCCGCCTTCATTGGGACAGTGGTGCGCGATTATCTCGGCGGCCTGGTTAAGCTCCTCTTCGCTGATGCTGTGATCCAGCAGCGGCTTGAAGGCCTGATCCAACATGCTTATCGCTTCTTTGAGAATAAACAGTGCCACCCCTATGGCCACTATGGGATCCAGCAGCGCCAGATTATGGCCAAAATAACCACCCACCCAGATGAGCAGCAGCCCCACGGCTACCCCGAGCGAGGTGAGCACATCGGCCTTAAGGTGCAGGGCATCGGCCTCAAGCGCCACCGATTGCTCTTCCCTGGCCACCCGGTAGAGATAGGCACTGACGCCTGTGTTAACCAGCGCCGACAACAGCATCACCAATACCCCCCAGCCCAGGCCTTCCACCTCTGAGGGGCTGAGCAACTTGCCGACAGCCTCGAAAATAATCCAGCCGGCCGCCGCCAAAATCAACAGCGCCTCAATAACCCCGGAAACATTCTCTATCTTGTCGTGGCCGTAGGGATGATCCCAGTCAGGCGGCACATCGGCGCGGCGCACGGCAAACAGGGCGATCAAGGCCGCCACCAAATCCATGGCGGAGTGAATCGCTTCTGAAATGATACTGACCGAGCCACTGACAATACCCGCCGCCACCTTCATGATGATCAGCGAAATATTGGAGCAGACCGAGACCATGGCGGCTCTGGCTTTTCTGGACATCTATTGTTCTCCCTTAATACGGCTTGGGACTTGGACTATCGTCAGTCAAGGGTGATTACCTGGGCTCGTGCGCCCTCGCCCCGGTCAATCAACAGCAAAATCAGGCCAAACAAAACTTGTGTCGGCAATAGCAACACTAGCCAACTGCTCCACAGCAGGCTGTCGTCGACCCGAATAACAAACTTGAGTTGCAACGCCAGCAAAGCAAGCAGCCAGAGCGCAAAACAACGAAAACGGCAAAAGAAGCTGCCAAGGCCCATGAGCCACAGCAACCAAATAGGCTCCGGCCACCCACCGGCCCCCTCTGGAGTCAATTGCCCGGGCAGTTCGGCGCCGCTGAAATAGAGTTTACCGACCACGGCCGTGTCGCCTATCTCGGCGGCCAGGGTAAAACTCGTGGCCAACCAAGCCATTAGCAGCAACAAACGTGCAGATGAAAAACGCATGCGGGCCCAACCAACAAACCAAAGGGCCCGATAGTGTATGACAATAGAAAAAGTTCAACAATAGCTTATAGTTAGAACAAAAACGGAACCATTTTCGTCCTCATTTACAACGCCTTGAAGCTAAACCTTAAAGGCCTGTCTCAGGGATGCTTGATCCCCAAATTGCTTGCCAGGGCCTGCAGTTGGCTGCGGGAGTTGGAGGCAACCGCTTGCAGATAATCCATATAACCACCGCGCACCGCTTCCAACAAGGCAGGAGAAGCAAGCTTGGGCGAACCACTGTTAAAAGGGGGGTGGGGATCATATTCAAGCACCAGCTGTTTGCCGCGGGCTGTCTGCTCATCTGTCAGCAGCGACAACAGCAGCAAGCCAAAATCGATCCCTGAAGTGACCCCGGCGCCTGTGACTCGATTGCGGTCGTGAACCACTCTATCGACTACAGGCTCGGCGCCAAAGTAGCGCAAGTCCTGCAACACGCCCCAATGAGAGGTGGCCTTATACCCCTTGAGCAAACCGGCGGCCCCGAGAATAAATGAGCCGGTACAGACGCTGGTGACCCAGTCGGCCTTGGCGCCGACCCGAGCCACCCAGTCAATCATTTCGGTGCGCTCCAGCTGTTTGTATGGATTACTGGTTCCCGGAACGCAGAGAATGTTTGTCTGCTCAATCTCGGCAAAGGTTGCGGTTGGCATTAACCCCAAACGCTTATTGGCGCGGCTCTCAGCATAGACCACTTCCTTGTCGTACCAGACAAAGTCCACATCAAACTGTTCACCGGCGAGCACTTCAGCCGGCCCTATGAGATCCAGGGCCGTCATGCCCTCATACAATACAAAGGCGATATGTGGCTTGCCGCTCGTGCTGGCTTTGGTGCCGGCGGGTAAAGAGTTTGCTGCCAGCCGTTGGCCTGAGGCGCCCGCGGCCAACGCTTGAGGTGCCACACCGCCCAGAGAGGCTGCGGCCAGCGTTCCCAGGCAGGATAAGGTAAAGTCTCGACGGTTCATAAACGCTCCTTTGAGTCAGAAAGTCCCGTTGAGATTAGTAACCTATTGCAGGCTGCAACAGCCGGTTACCGGCCAATTGCCGCAAGAGTCTGGCCAACTTGGGCAGGCTGTGATCCAGGCGGTCACTTTGGCCACAAGCCGCTGTACAGGGTTTTGAGCTTGAACTAGATTGCCTTGCACACATACGCTATTGGGCCGCCGGAATGGCGCCGGGCAGGAAACATGTCTTCAGCTCTTTCTCAACCTCAGCACAGGATTGCGATTCTGGTACTGAGAGATTTTGTCGCCTTCGATCTCGCCATTCCTTACCAGATGTTTCCTCTGGTTTCCCTGAGCGGCGGCCACAAACCTTACCAGGTAAGCTTTTGCGGCCCGGAGCAATCCATCTGCAGTGGCGCATTGAGCATCTCGGATATCGCCCCGCTTGAGCTGCTGAGTCAAGTGGATACTGTGATAATCCCCGGCATCCGCAATCCCCTGGCATTCAACGAGCCCGAAGTCCTTCAGGCGCTGCAACAAGCCGCGAGGGCCAGAGTACGACTGGCATCTATCTGCACCGGCGCCTGCGTATTGGCCGCTGCAGGCCTGTTGGATAACCTCAGGGCAACTACCCACTGGCAACTGACGCCCGAACTGGCCAAGCGTTATCCCAATATAGAGGTGGAAGAGGACATGCTGTTTGTCGACAACGGCCAGCTATTGACCTCGGCGGGATTGGCCGCGGGCCAGGATCTGTGTCTGCATATGATAGCCAGTGACTTTGGCGCCCAGGCCGCCGAGACCACGGCCGACTTCTTTGTGATGCCGCTCGAGCGTCAGGGTTGTCAGTCGCAAAGAATTCATCGCCAATGGCTGCCGCAGCAGCAACAGCTGGCCAATTTGCAACTCTGGTTGATGGACAATCTGCACCTGCATTTGACCTTGGCACAACTGGCAGAAAGAGCCTGTTTAAGCCAGCGTAGCCTGAACCGTAAGTTCCGGGAGCAAACCGGACTGGCGCCTATGGCGTGGCTGGGACAGGCGCGGATCCGCCGGGCGCAATCCTTGCTCGAGTCGAGCCATATGTCGGTGGAACTGATTGCCTCCAGCTGCGGTTTTGCCAGTGCCGCCGGTCTGCGAGACGCCTTCAAACGCGCCCTGGGGGTGAGCCCCAGCAACTGGCGCAAGACTTACTCTGGCTTTAGCCGTCCTTAAGCCGCGGCGCCTAATTGCCGAATAAAGCCAAAAGATTAAAAAAGGGGCTAGCGTATATCACCTAAGCCCCTTCCCACAACATCCTCAGTCATTCACTGTTACAGACCATCAGCCCGCCGGTGAATAGTAGGTAGCCGCACCTGGGCCAACCGGCAGCCCCAGGCCGAATACCCAGAGGAAGAAGAACAGGGTCCAACCGACGAAAAACACCAGCGTGTATGGCAACATGGTGGCCACAAGAGTACCTATCCCCAGGTCCTTCTTGTAGCGCGCGGCGACCGCCAGGATCAGGCCAAAGTAACTCATCATGGGCGTGATCAGGTTAGTCACTGAGTCACCTATTCGATAGGCCGCCTGAATGGTTTCCGGCGCATAACCCACCAACATCAACATGGGCACAAATATCGGCGCCGTCACTGCCCACTGGGCCGAGGCACTGCCGAGCATCAAGTTAATGAAGCCACACATCATGATAAACAGCAGGAAGACTATCGGCCCGGTCAGCCCCAGGGCGCTGAGAGCATCGGCGCCGGTCACCGCCAACACGGCGCCCAGATTGGTCCACTTGAAGAAGGCCACAAACTGCGAGGCGAAAAACACTAATACGATATACATGCCCATGGTGCTCATGCTGTGGGACATGGCGTTGATCACATCGGTATCTTTTTTCATGGTGCCCACCACCTTGCCGTATACCAGCCCGGGAATGGCAAAGCAGATAAAGATAAACACCACGATTCCCTTGAGAAACGGCGAGCCGGCCACTTCCCCCGTCTCGGGGTGACGCAGTGGGCCCCACTCGGGTACCACGGTCAAGGCCAAGACTGCGCCGAGCAGCAGCGCCGCCAAACCAGCCATTTTCAGCCCCTTTTTCTCCAGTTCGGTGACGGTTTCCATCCGCTGATCTTCCAGATCGACACTGGCTTCAGAGACATCATAGCGACCGAGCTTGGGTTCAACGATTTTCTCTGTCACCAAGGCGCCGAGGAAAGAGATCACAAAGGTGGAGACAAACATGAAGTACCAGTTGACCTCGGGGCCCACAGTGTAGTCAGGGTCTATCATCTGCGCCGCCGCTTCGGTGATCCCGGATAACAGGGGATCCACGGTTCCCAGCAGGAGGTTGGCACTGTAGCCACCGGATACCCCGGCAAAGGCCGCCGCCAACCCCGCCAAGGGATGCCTGCCAAGAGAATGGAAGATCATCGCCGCCATGGGGATCAGCACTACATAACCCAGCTCGGCGGCGGTATTGGAGACGATTCCGGCAAAGACAATAGTCAGGGTAACCAGGCGCTTGGAGGCTCCCATCACCAGCGCCCGCATGCCGGCGGACAAGAGTCCTGAGCGTTCGGCAATCCCTACCCCGAGCAAGGCCACCAATACAGTGCCCAGCGGCATAAAACCGGTAAAGTTGGTCACCAGGTTGGAGACTATCATCCGCAGCCCTTCGGCATTCATTAGACTGACCACATGGATCAGGCCATCGGCGCTGCGGCCACTGGCGCCTTCGGGACGAGGGTCCACCACTGTGACTTCAAAATAACCGGCAATGCCGGAGATCAGGATGACGGCTGCGCAAAACAACGCAAATAGTGTGATGGGATGTGGCAAAAGGTTGCCAAGGCGCTCCACCACATTGAGGAAGCGGATAAACCAGCCACTCTTGGCGGTTTCGAGCGGTTGCTGAGAATGATTGGACTGCATCTGATTTCCCTGTCTGCCGGCTCGGCTGCCGGTTCTATTTTCATGGCCGTAACATCTACGACAAGCGGCCGGCCATTTTGCCGTAACACTTTTAACTGAAACTTAACCTGGAAGAATGGCGGGAAATTAGAGGCAAAAAAAAGGACCCAGGGCGGGTCCATAAAGGCAAATTCGCTGAACTAATTCGCTTTGCCCCAACGTTGTGTCATTACAATTTACAATACGCTGTCTGAACCTTGCCTGAACATAATAAAAGCTGTTTGTAAATAGTATGATTCCATTTCTTCGCTTTGACGCACGGTAAACAGTTTTCCCATGGCCTATAGCGGCTTCCGACAGACTTGAGTCAAAAACTGCTGTTTTTTTACCACTCAAAAATAGATAAATATTTCAAATGAATCATTTAGATAATGTTTCCATGTACTAAAAACGTACAGTCCAAACCTTTGATTTATAGGATTTTGCTTAAATCTATCTTTAAAGCCATATAAGTGATGGTTTTCATTGACTTGGCAAGACTCGCCGTCAAGGGGCCAGCATAGGTTCAAAATCACAACAAAGATGCATTTGCGGCCATTTTATGGTTAGCTGGCGCAGTTCAGAAAAAACTGCATGGAACTTTAGCAAATATGGATGGATTTTTGTTGATACTGGCGATCGCCGTGATACTGATTTATCTCTGGTATGTCAGCCTGATAAAAAAACGCAACACGGCCCGTGAAGCCCTCTCAGGCATAGATGTCCAGCTCAAGAAAAGGGCCAATCTGCTGCCCAATATTCTCACCATAGCCAAGCGCTTCATGGACCATGAAAAACAGCTGCTGACCGAGATCACCGAATTACGCACTCAACTGACCCAAAGCTACAATCCGGCCGACAAAGATGCAGTAAAACAACATCTGGATTTGGCCAACCAGCTCAACAGCCGTGTCGGCCAGTTGATGGTGTCGGTAGAAAACTACCCTGAACTCAAGTCAGACAACACCATGTTGCAGGCGATGCAAACCTATAACGAAGTGGAGGCCCATATTTCTGCGGCGCGGCGTTTCTACAACTCGGCGGTCACTGAACTCAACAATGCGGTGGAAATTTTCCCGGGTTCAATCATAGCCTCCATGGCCAAGGTGCAGGCTCTGCCCTTCTATGAGGCGGATGAAAGCGCCAAAAGTCCGGTCAATGCCGGCGACTATTTGAACTGAGACAGAGTAAAAGATTGACCCGTGAATATTATCACCTTCCTGATGGGGGCCAAGATTTCCCCGGTACGCCCGGGAAAAGGCTTACAGGCCCCCAGCGAAGACCTGCCCAAGCTGCAGCAATACTATCGCCAGCATATACAGCCCAAGGCCAGTAAGTATGAAAGACTGAGGATCAAGAGCCTCAAGCAGTGCCGAACCCGGGTAGCCCTGTTTGTACTGACACTTGTGGTGACTCTGCTGCTGGTTTGGCACTATTGGTACGACCTTATGTACTACAGTTCCCTTGGCCCAGAAGCTTCGTTTGCCCTCGCCCTTACCCCGGTTTTGCTGATGTTTTTCTGGTGTAAGAAACCCATCAAGGCGTTTCAAACACAGGTTAAAAAAGATCTGTTCCCGCTGATCTTCCGCTATTTCGGCGACGACTTTACCTTTAGTCCCAACGATGGTTTGCCACTGCGACCATTTCGTGATGCCGGCATTTTGCCCAAGCACGACATAGCACATTCCAGTGATTTTATTACCGGTAGCTATAAGCAGGTCGAACTGGGGATCAGTGAATTAGTGCTGAAGTCAGAATATCGGGATAGCAAGAATAAGAAGCGTACCAGCGAGGTATTCAAGGGACTGGCCATGACCTTTACCGTACCACAAAACTTCGGCTGCCATGCGGTATTGATCCGCGACCGCGGCCTGCTGGGGAAACTCTCCTCCAGCTATTCGGGGCTGAAGCAGATGAAGCTGGAAGATCCTGTGTTCGAAAAAGAGTTCGATGTCTTCGCCGACAGTCAGATCAATGGCCGGGTGTTGATGAACCCCTTGTTTATGGAGCGTTTGCTGGATTTGAGCAAGAAGTTCGGCCGGGATCTGCGCTGCGCCTTCCACGGCAGGCAGCTGTTGATCCTGTTTCCCAGTAACAAGGATAGATTCGAGACCGCCTCCATTTTTGAGGGAGCCACCTTCGAAAAGGAGTTCAGCCAGATCCACAGTGAAATGCAGCAACTCTTTGCTATCATTGACATATTGAAACTGGAAACACGGGCGGGTTATCAGGCGTGAAGCACACTTCCGGCCAAGGACTCATCTCTTTGCTACTCTGGCTGCTGAGCTCGGCGCTGCCCTTTGCTGCGCTTGCCGGCACCGAGATACCTATGCCTTCGGAAAAGGCCGCCATGGGTGAAGAGCCCTCAGCTATGGATAAAGAGCCTTCAGCCGTAGGAAAAAAGCCTTCAGCTATAAGTAAAGAGCCTTCAGTCATGGGTGAAAAAAATTCAGCTGTGACTAAAGAACCTTCGGCCAAACCCCGTATAGTGGCGCGTTACTCGGAACACGGCATCAGTGACAACAGTCTACCGAAGCGTAAAGTCTATCAATACCGCCAGGCCAACGGCGTGATGGCATTCAGCGACAAGCCCCCAGGCAGCCAGGAATATCAGATCATTCTCTATGATTGCTTCGCCTGCCGACCGGACTCCAAGGTGAACTGGCAGGCAATCCCTCTGTTTGACAGTGACTATGCCGCCGAAATCGCCCTCGCCGCCCAAACTTACAATCTGGATCCTGCGCTTATTAGGGCGGTGATCCACGCCGAGTCGGCCTTCAACGCCAAGGCCCTGTCCCGTACCGGCGCCATGGGGCTGATGCAGTTGATGCCGGATACCGCCAAAGAGCTTGGTGTCAGCAACGCCTTTGTGGTATCACAGAATATCGACGCCGGTAGCCGCTATCTGGCGCAGATGCTGGCCCGTTTCGATGGCGATATGACCCGGGCGCTGGCGGCCTACAATGCCGGCCCTACCACAGTGAGCCAATATCGTGGCGTGCCGCCCTACCCGGAAACCCGCGCCTATGTGAAACGGGTGAAGATTTTGCTGGAACGCTACCGCAATTTGAGCCGTGCCTGAGAGGCGCAACAACAAGGAAGTGAAGATGTTTAACCTCAAGTCCCTAGGCCTTTGTGCCTGTCTGCTGATGCCCTTTTCCACCGTAATAGCCTGTGATGACAGCCAACTTGGGCCGGTTCCCGCAACCGCCGAAGCGATAGCGGCAGTAAAGCAAGTCATGCAAAGCCACAAGGGCGAGCTAGATAACAGCATGAACGACGAGGAGATGCTTGATAAGGGCAGCCAACTGACCCGCACCATCTTCTGTGAGGCGGGCTACAGTCTCAAGGCCACTTGGGCCGCCTGGGCTCAGGATCAGTGGAACGAGCAGCCGACTTACGATGGTCCTAACGGCATGGCGCTGCGCAATATGATGAGTATCAGCGCCTATATGATAGAGACCAATCCACAGCAGGCGCTGGCGCTAGGGCTCATAGATGAGGCGACGTTGGCCGAGCTGAAAGCACTATCGGAATAACTCACCACAGTCGCTTGTCACCACGCTTGTCACCACAGTCGCTATCACACCGTCGCTTAGGCGCCGTAAAGGCCACTGTTAACAGGCCGGGCAATTAGTACGCAGCTTGGTATCCGACTTAGTATCCAATTAATACCCGGTGACCCGGCCAACAGTTTTTATGATGGAACCAAGCTTACTCGCCCACTTCCCAGGTGACAGTGACGCTGCCGCCACCCTGATTGAGCCTGGGGTGAAGCCATTCCAGCAGCTCTTCGGCTTGGGTATCCAACTGCCAGGGCGGGTTGATGACCCACAGACCCGCCGCCGTCATACCGAATTCATCCGAGTCAGGCTTGATACTCTGCTCTATCCGTAACTGGCGCCGAATGCCGCTGTCTTTCAGCTTCGTCAGCATGGCTTCAGTCTGGGCTCGGTTAACGACCGGATACCAGAGCAGATACACTCCGGTGGCAAACTTGCGATGGGCCTTGATCAGGGTATCGGCCACATCCTGATAGTCACTCTTGAGCTCATAGCTGGGATCCACCAGCACCAGTGCCCGACGCTCCAGTGGCGGCACGGCGGCCAACAGGCCCTGCAGACCGTCGCCGTGAACCAGCTTCACCTGACGGGCACCTTCAAAATACTCCTGCAGCAATTCGACATCGGTATTATGCAGCTCGTGCAGCAGCATTCTGTCCTGCTCTCTAAGGTGCATATCCACTATCGCCGGAGATCCGGGATACCAGGCCAGCTCATCTGTGGCTTGCTCCTCGTTGCCTTCGTTGAAATGGCGCACCGCCTCCAGATAGGCTGTCATCGCCTGCGGCACACTCGTTTCCTGCCAGAGCTTGCCTATACCTTCCAGATATTCCCCTGTCTTTTGGGCAAAATCATCTTCCAGCGCATAGCCACCGGCACCGGCATGGGTATCGATATAAACCAAAGGTTTATCTTTCTTCTGCAACAAGCTCAGCGCCTGCAACAAGATGGAATGTTTGAGCACATCGGCATAGTTGCCGGCATGAAAACCGTGACGGTAGCTGAGCATGGGTTCCCCAATGACTGACGGGTAAATGACCGCGGCATTATAGCGGCTCTGCCTGCGAGTTGCAGCCGAACGTATTCAGTCAGGTTGGCATTTGGCATAATGGCGCCAATTCAGCCAAGGACTCAAACACAGTGAAGCAACCAAGCCATAGCATTTATTTTGATACCCGGGAGCCGCGTCTGTGCGCCATTGCCGAGCGCTGGGGCCTGAAGCATTCAGAAGACTCTGTGTTTGCCTTGGGGTTTGAGCAGGAGATGCTGACCCTGTTCAAGCGTGACGAACCCAAGCTTGGCGGTATCTGTGTCGATTTTGTCGGCGGCGCCGTGGCCCACAGACGTAAGTTCGGCGGCGGCCGCGGCCAGGCCATAGCCAAGGCGGTCGGTCTCAAGCAAGGCGCCTGCCCCTCAGTGGTAGATGCCACGGCCGGTCTTGGCCGTGACGCCTTTGTACTGGCAAGCCTTGGCTGCCAAATGACTCTGATTGAACGCAATCCCTTGGTGGCGGCGCTGCTGGAAGACGGTCTCAGCCGCGGTTATCAGGACAGCGAAATCGGCCCCTGGATGCAGCAAAGAATGACGCTGCTGCACGACTCAAGTCTGGAGGCACTGAGCCAGATAAGTCCGCAACCGGATGTGGTCTATCTGGATCCCATGTATCCTCACAGAGACAAGTCGGCACTGGTAAAAAAAGAGATGCGGGTATTTCAGACCCTGGTCGGTGCCGATACCGATGCCGACGGCTTGCTGGCCCCGGCGCTGGCACTGGCGAGCAAGCGGGTAGTGGTCAAACGGCCGGACTACGCCGAAGACCTGGCCGGGGTTAAACCCAGCACTGTTATCGCCACCAAGAAAAACCGCTTCGATGTCTATGTCAAAGCAGCGATGAACTGAGTCGACAAGGAGCATAGAGCAGCGCCATTTTGTGGCTCGCCGCATATTTTGCTCCGCACTTTTGGGCAAGACTTATCGGATCCGCCCCATAAACAGAGTTCAGGAAATATCACAATGCAGTTAAGGATGATGTTTGTATGTGTTTTGATGGGAATCTTTCTCTTTGGCAAACCCGCTATGGCCGCAACCGCTAAGCCCGACACAGCAGCCCCAACTGCGGCGCATAAGCTGAACAGTTTGGATGAGGAGGGTCTGTCGCCACTGATGCGAGCTGTATTGGATGGCCAACTGGACTCGGTAAAGCAGCTGATAGCTCAGGGCGCTGACATCAACCTTGAGAACCCTGCCGGCTGGAATGCGCTGTTGATGTCACCCACTCCTGAGATGGCAAAGCTGCTGATTGAACAAGGCGCCGATATTCACGCCAGCAGTCAAAATGGTTTCAACTCTCTGCTGGTTGCCGCCAAGTTGGGGGATCTGGCCCTGATCTCTTTTCTGCTTGAGAAAAATATCGATATTAACGCCTCAAACCAATATGGCTGGACGGCTCTGATGGTGGCCGTCGAGTTTGGCCATCAGCAGGCGATCTCTTTGCTGCTGGAGAACGGCGCCAATCTCAAACAAAAGAATAACGGCGGCTGGGGGTTACCGGAGATAGCGGCCCACAATAATCATCTGGATATCTTCAAGTCATTATTGAATAAAACCGGCCAGGTGCTCTCCAAGGAATATGCCGAAGAGATTTCCATCATTGCGCTCAAAAACGGTGCCACAGAGATTTTGGATTACCTGGTAAAACAGCAAAGAGTCACCCTTGGCAACAAGGAGCTGATGCTCAAGACGGCCGTATCGGCCGGCAGCCTGGCTTCGGTTAAGTACCTGGTATCCAAGGGCGCCGACATCAATGCCCTACTGGTAATAAATGCCGAGCGCAGCAGTACACCGCTGATGATATCTGCGAATCGGGGCGACCTGGATATAGTGAAGTATCTATTGGATAAGGGGGCGAAACTCGAGACCCAGGACACAGACGGAGTGACCGCTCTCGCTTACTCCGTGCGTGATGACAACCTAGAGGTTGTGCGCTATTTGGTGGCCAAGGGCGCCAATTTAAATGTCAAGGGAAGCTATAAAGAAACCCTGATGCATCAACTCGTGGGCACAGATGATGCCAAAGTCTTTAATTATCTGGTGGAGAGTGGTGCCGACATTAATCAAACCAACGACTCTGGCAACAGCCCCTTGTATTACGCAGCTTGGTTTGGCCAGCTGGATTATGTCACTACTCTGGTTCGCCACGGCGCCAATATCACCAAACAAGATATTGAGAGAGCCGTTATGAGTAGCCAACTGGAAATAACCAGACAATTACTCGACAACGCGCCGCCAGGCCTTCTCACGGCTGAAACCTTGGTTGAGTTATTGTACTCGGCTGCGGGGAAAGAGAGCGTAGAGATGGTCAAACTCCTGGTTGAAAGAGGCGCCGACATTAACGGGCATTCTGGGAGTCGCCAGGAAACCGCTTTAATGGCGGCATCAATGTACCGACACCTGGACACGGTCAAATACCTTATCGGCATCAATGTCGATGTGAATGCCAGAGATAGTGACGGCCGCTCGGCGTTGATGTACGCCGCCAATCCGATTCAAGGAGCCGGTGAAAAAAGCAATCTTGAGGTGGTAAAGGCCTTGGTTGAGTCAAAGGCTGACTTGACCCTGGTCAGCCACTCGGGGGAAACCATGCTGGAGCAGATGGTGAGAACCAGTGATATCCAGGACTTTAACTATGTTTTGAGCAAGCTCGGCGCTGACATACTTCCGCAGGGCCATAAGGCACTTAAGCGTGCTATCAGCTACCAAAAGCAGGAATTTATTGATTCCCTGTCCCAATATGGGATCAAGCCTCCGGCGGAACAATAACCCGCATCATTACGCTTGAGGAGGCTCTGCTATGCCAAGCCTATGTTCAGCGGCAGGCACTTGTCAAAACCGCCCGCTTGAGTCAGCATCCATTTTGGTTGCAGCCCTGTGTGCTATGGGCGACACAGATAGAGCGGCAACAAAGCCAGAACCGGTCAGTTAAGATACAGGGCGGCTGCGGCAATCTGGTTTGGCCGGAACTCAGGGAGGCATGATGCTTAGAACCATACGCGACTATCTCAGACTGCTGCTGTTCTTTGTGGGGGTGCTGGCGGGGATTCAGCTCCCCGGCTTTGTCGATCAATATGGCAAGAGCCTGCAGGCCCACCTGAGCGAGATCCAAACCCAATTGGCCGGGTTTCAGCGCGATGCCGACCGTTTCTTCGGTGGCGATCTGGATAAGCTTATCGCCCACTATGTGACCAACAAAGATCCGGTATTTACCTCCGGCGGCGACAAGCTCAACGCCATGGTAGAACGCCGCTCCGAGTTGCAGCAGGCCTTGGCCGACTTCCGCGAGAGTCTCTACAGCCCCTACCTGCAACTAGCCTTTGCGCCACAGGCGGATATCCGCCGCGAAGTCTGGGACAACTACAGCCACAATATTCTGCTCAAGGGCGATGCCATTGCCATTGGCCTACTCAGTGGCTTGCTGCTCGCAGCCTCGGCCGAGTTGCTGCTCAGCTTATGCTGGCTGGCGTTGCGGACGCTGTTTCGGCGCCGGCCGGCCGCCGCCTGATTGCCCCTGTAGAATGTCTGTGTTTGTCCATTCCATTAACGGCTATGATGGTTTGTAATTCCAACTGAAAGGACAAATACCATGATTGCACAAGGTCAAGCTCTGCCGGATGCCACTCTGAGCCAACTCGGTAAAGAGGGCATGATCAACCACAAGGTTAAGGAACTGTTTGCCGGCAAGAAGGCCGTGCTGTTTGCTGTTCCCGGTGCCTTTACCCCCACCTGCTCCGAGGCTCACCTGCCGGGTTATGTGGTGCTGGCCGATGAACTCAAGGCCAAGGGCGTCGATATCATTGCCTGTGTGTCGGTCAACGATGCCTTTGTGATGAAAGCCTGGGGTGAAGCCCAAAACGCCGGTGAGATCATGATGTTGGCCGATGGTGATGGTGCCTTCACCAAGGCGCTGGGGCTGGAAATGGACACTGGCGCCTTCGGAGGCTTACGCTCGCAGCGCTATGCCATAGTGATAGACGATGGCGTGGTTTCTTTGTTGAATGTGGAAGCGCCCAAGACTTTCGAAGTCAGCAAGGCCGAAACCATACTGGCGAGCCTCTAATAGCGACTCAGGCGGCTTTAATGCCGAGATTCTGTTCTATCTCGGCGACACCTGCAGCCACCTGAGAGGCGATTGCCTGCCCCTGCTCTGAGGCGGTGATCGCCTGGCTGCGCAGCTGTTCCATGGCGCTGGAGAAGGATTGCAGATGCGCCAGCTGTGACTGGGCATACTCAGTACCCTGCTGAGTCCCACTCGCCATGGCAAAAGCCTGCTGTCTCACCTCCTGCGCCAGTTGTTTCAGACCCTCGGCTCTCTGTCTCTGCCTGTCGGTCGCCTCGGCTATGCCATCCATACTCTGCCCCAGACTCTTGTTGGCATTGGTGAGCCGATTGAGAATAGCACCTATCTCATCGAGCGAGCTCTGGGTGCGACTGGAAAGGCTGCGCACCTCATCGGCCACCACGGCAAAGCCTCGACCCTGCTCACCGGCACGGGCGGCCTCTATGGCGGCATTGAGCGCCAACAGATTGGTCTGCCCGGCGATATTGCCTATCACGTCGATAATTCCCGCCACAGCCGCCACTGAATCATCCAGACTGGCGAGCGCTTGATGACACTCGGCAACGGCGGTGCGGGTTGAATCTGTAGCTTCCAGCATCTGCTGCGCTTCAAGTTCACTCTGGTGCATCTGCTCGGCGGTATTGCCGGCACGGGAGGCCAGCGCAGCTGAGCTATCACTCACCAGTCCGGCCAATTCACTGAGCTCCAGCGTTTGCTGCCGAGCCTGATCCACCACTTGTTGGGTCTCACGGGTACTGCCGGCCATTTCACTGATTTTTTGCACCAGGGCCGATAGGCTTTGGGAGATACATGCCAATTGTTGCCGCTGCTGTTCATCCTCGGACTCGAAACGATTCAGCAGAGCATTAAAATGGGCGGCTATCTGGCCGGTTTCACAGCGACGACTGATATTGAGGCGCTCGCGGGTATTGGACTCACTCAGTTGACTGAAGGCGGTGTTGAGCAGTTGCAACGGCTTCACCACCCTGAGCTGCTGCAAAATCAAATAAGCCACGGCAAATAAGGCCAGCACCGCCAAAGCCAGATAGAGCCAAAGTTGCAGCTCGTGTTTGAGCTTGTCGGTACGTTGTTGCTGCTCAGCGGCCATGGTCAGCAAGTTCTGCTGCAACTTGTGCATATCGGCGCGCAGCGCATCCTGCATCTGACGGTTATCCAACAGTTGCTGCTCGGTATTGGTCACTTCCTTGGCGTAGCGACTGCTGAGACTCAGAAGTTCGGCGCGGTAGCTCTCCCCTATCTCCTCGCGCTCGGGTTCATCGTCACCCAGGGCAAATTCATCGGCCTCTACTGTGCGATAGAGACCAAGTAGTGGCAAGGCGCTGAGTCTGTCATGCCAGTCGGCCAACTGGGTTATGGTGCTGTCGAGGTAAGGCTTGAGTCTTTGCTCCCGTCCGAGCAGGTAATCTTGGGTAAGCTGTGACAACTGGTAAACCAGTGGCGGAAGCTCCCGACTAAGCTGCAGATATTCATGCGCCACTTGTGGCGCCGTAGCCAGCCCTTGATCGCCGTAATCCGCCAGGCGCTTGTTGTTGTCCAACATTTCGGTTTCGGCATGGGCCAACAGCTGCCTGGGATTTCCGGCCAACTTGCCGGCGGCGCGGTATTTGCCATCCAGAGCCGTCACCAATTGCGCCAGCTCCTGTGCCAACTGTGAATCTACCGGCAAACGGTCATGAATATCATTGAGCTGAGCTCTGGCCTGCTCCAATCGCCCTGCATCGCCACTGGCGAGATACTTATCCAGATTGGCACGGATATCCACCAAAAATTCTTGCTGCAAGCCTTGCAGCGTCTGGCTCTGCAGTTCTGCCTCTTGTCTCTGTTCACTGCTCCAGAGCACCAGTGAGGCGAGCAAGGCCGCCAACAAGAGTAACAACGCCGAAGCGCCGAGAGAAAGGGTGGAAATCTTCATGGCAAACTGCGCCCAATTGATTGAACTGAGCGCAGTTTATGACTGGAGCATGACAGTTGAATGACAATCGGCCATAAAGCGTATGGCGTGTTAATCTCGCGGCAACCACACCTGAGCGTGCAGCCCACCCTGGGGGCGATTGCTGAGAATGACCTTGCCCTGATGCCTGTCTATGATGCGTTTGATGATCGCCAGTCCCAAACCTGAGCCGACGCTACCGCGGGCACTGTCACCTTGGGTAAAGGGCTGGAACAGCTTGGGGATCTGGCTCTCGGCAATACCCGGGCCATTGTCTTCCACACTGAAACCTATGCGGTGTTTTTCCACCTGGGAAGCGATACGGATCCAGCCGCGGCCATAGCGGAAGGCGTTTTCCACCAGATTGCCGATCACCCGCTTGATAGCCAGGCTCTGCATCGGCACTTCGGGACACTCGGCCAGTACCAGCTCTATTTCACCGACTCTGTTGCTCTCGGCCTGGGCCACTTCGCGGATTAAACGGTTGATCTGTTCCGGCTCGCGAATGCTCTCCTGATCCTGGCGGATATAGGCGATAAACTGATTGATGATGGCATCCATGTCTTCAATGTCTTTGACTATGCCCTCCTGCAGGTAGGCATCGTCGTCCACCATCATCTCGGAAGCCAGACGAATTCGGGTCAGGGGTGTTCTAAGGTCGTGGGAAATCCCCGCCATCAGCAGCGCCCTGTCCTGCTCCAGCTGTTTCATACTCTGGGACATACGGTTGAAGGCATTGGTCACTTCGACGAGCTCACTGGAGCCGGTCAACGGCAGCGGGTCAGGGAAATTGCCTCTGGAAACTGAGATAGCCGCCTTTTGCAGCCGCCGCAGCGGCCGGTTCTGTTGCCGGGCAAACCACCAACCACCGGCGACACTCAAGGCGCCTATCACCAGCAGATAGAGGTTAAGGGGCGACAGGGCATTTTCGTTCCAGCCATTGAGGGGAACCTTGATCCAGATGGAGGGAGCCTGAGGCGGGCGGATCCAGATCTGCAGCAGATTGCTCTGGGCAATACGCACTTCGGCCGGGCCACCGAGATATTCCGACATCTGCGCCGACAGGAAGCCATAGTAGGTCGCCCGCTCGATACCGGCTTCCCTGGCCTGTTTCTGGTTATAGACATGCATGCCATCGTCGCGCACCTTGGCATTGAGTGCATCCACTATGGTGAGGTGTTCACGGCCCACCTCGACCCCATCGACAAACAACAGATTGATCTGGCGGGCGATAAGCTGGTTGATCTGCTGGTAACTGGGCTTAATGAAATAAACCGTCACAGTCAAATAGGAGACCAGCTGATTGATCAGCAGCAGGCAGCCTATCAGCATGACCGTTTGGCTGAAGGCACTCCTGGGCAACAGGCGTTGCCACCAGCGCAGCTTCATTTACGGGCGGCACCATCTGGCACAAACACGTACCCCAGGCCCCAAACCGTTTGGATATAGCGCGGGTTGGCGGGATCTTTTTCAATCAGCCGCCTAAGCCGGGAAACCTGAACGTCGATAGAGCGCTCCAATGCCGAATAGTCACGGCCACGGGCCAGATTCATCAGCTTGTCGCGGGACAAGGGCTCCCTGGGATGGGTCACCAACACCTTGAGCACGGCAAATTCACCACTGGTGAGGGCGATGGACTCTTCGTTGTGGTACATCTCACGGGTGGCCAGGTTGAGGCTGAACTCGCCGAAACTGACCATCTCTTCCTGCTGCGAAGGCGCGCCGGGGATCTCCTGCACCTGACGGCGCATCACCGCCTTGATCCGTGCCAGCAATTCTCTGGGGTTGAAGGGTTTTGGCAGATAGTCATCGGCGCCGAGTTCCAGGCCTATGATACGGTCGACTTCATCGCCCTTGGCGGTCAGCATCACTATTGGCAGTGGGTTGCCCTGTTGTCGCAGGCGGCGACAGATGGACAGGCCATCTTCTCCCGGCAACATAAGGTCGAGCACCAGCAGGTGAAAGTTCTCCCGCTCCAGCAAGCGATCCATCTGCTCGGCATTGGCGGCGCTGCGTACCTGATAGCCTTGTTCCATCAGATAGCGCTCCAGCAAGGCCCGCAGCCTCATATCATCATCGACAACCAGAATCTTGGAGGTTTCTTGTCCCATGGGCTATTCCTCGAGTGCCAAGCCTGAAACTTGCACAATAGTATCTGAAAAAGTGGCCAAATATCTTAAATTTAGCCATTTTGATACCAAAAATCACCCGAGACTTTGTAACAGTAGTTGATCTTCTGTTGCACCTCAGTGAGAACGGGCCAAATCGGCTGCCGTGAGGCTGACCCCTTTGATCTGGGCGAAGAGCGACATACCGGGCCGCAATGCCAGCTCCTCAAGGGCCCAGCGGGTAATATTGGCCCACAGCGGCATACCCGCCAGCCTCAGTCTTAGCTGCACATAGTCGCGGCTGTCGACCCGGCTCACCTCTTCCAGGGTTACCGGCAGGATGTTGCGAATACTACTGCCGCTCGGCACCTGCAGGCACACAGAGACTTGATTGCTGTGAACCCGCACCCGTATCGGCTTATCCTGTTTGGGTAGCAGTTCATTGACCCACAAGCTGTTGCCATCGGCAAGCTGCAAACGGGTCATGGCATATTCGGGATGACTCTCGGCCACAGTGGCATGCAGCAGCGAGCTTTGCTCCTGAGCACTGAGCCAGGGTCTCAGCTCGTCACTGTCCCACACCTGTTCCAGCGGGCCGCTGAGGACGCAGCGGCCCTTGTCCAGCACCAGCATCTGATCCGCCAGTTGCAGAATTTCATCCAGACTGTGGCTGACATAGATAATCGGCAGCTTAAGTTCGGCGGTGAGCCTCTGTAGGTAGGGCAACAGCTCGCGCTTGCGCGGCAAGTCGAGCGATGCCAGCGGTTCATCCATCAAGAGGATCTCTGGGCGGGTCAGCAAGGCCCGGCCTATGGCGACCCGCTGTTTTTCCCCGCCGGAGAGGGTAAAGGGAAACCGATCGAGCAGCTTCTCCAGCCCCAAGAGTTGCACCACGGTATCAAACTCGCGACTGTCTTTATCCTTGCGGCCATAGTTGAGATTGCCGCGCACCCGATAGTGGGGAAACAGCCTGGCATCCTGAAACACAAAGCCGGCGTTACGCCGCTCAGGTGGCAGGTTGATCTTCTTTTCTTTATGAAACAACCAGCGCTCTCCCAAACGGATCTCACCGGCATCCGGCGTTGCCAAACCGCCGAGAATATTAATCAGTGAGGTCTTACCGGCGCCCGAACGGCCAAAGACGGCGCTGACCCCGGAGAGGGGTAATTCTGTGTCCACATCCAGTAGGGTTTGCCCCAGCTGTTGCCTGATAGCGATTTTCAGCATTGTCCCAGCGTCCTCTGTTGCGCCCGCTTGCTGAGCCATTGGGAAGCTATCAGCGAGGCCAGTGAAATTAATATCGCAATCACGCACAACCTGGCGGCCTCGGCCTCGGCGCCAGGGGTCTCGATAAAGGAGTACATGGCCAAGGGAATGGTGCGGGTTTCACCTGGTATATTGGAAACAAAAGTAATGGTGGAACCGAACTCCCCGAGACTGCGGGCAAAGGCCAGCACCATGCCCGAGACTATGCCGGGCGCGGTCAACGGCAAGCTGATGGTGAAGAAGACCTTGAGTCGGCCGGCGCCCAAGGTGCGCGCCGCCTGTTCCAGGCGCACATCCACCCCTTCGAGCGCCTGACGAATGGCACGAACCATTAACGGGAATGACACCACCGCGGCCGCCAGCGCGGCGCCGCGCCAACTGAAACTGAAACTGAAGCCAAAAGTGTCATAGAGCCAGCCACCGAGAAAACCGCTGCGGCCCATGGAGACCAGCAACAAATACCCTATGACCACAGGTGGCAGCACCAGTGGCAGGTGGATCAGGCTATCGAGCACAGACTTGCCGGGGAACTCCAGCCGCGCCAGCACCCAGGCACACAAAATACCAAGCGGCAGACTGCAGAGCACAGCCACAGTGGACACCTTGAGACTGAGCAGCAAGGCGGCCACTTCATAGTCGGTCAATATGCTCAAGGACAAGTTCTCAGTTTACGCCGAAGCCGTATTTGGCAAATACCGCCTTGGCAGCGTCAGACTGCAGGAATTGATAGAAACCTTCGGCGCCTTTGCTGTGCTCTTTACCCACCAACGCCATGGGATAACTGATTGGCTTGTGAGTCTTTTCCGGGAATACCGCCAGCTGTTTTACCCCTTTGGCAACCTTGGCATCTGTGGAATAGACAATCCCCAGAGATGACTCGCCGCGTTCGACCAACGCCAAGGCGCCGCGAACACTATTGGCTCTGGCCAGCAGAGGTTCGGCCTGTTGCCACAAAGCTAAATTTTCCAGCGCCTGCTTGGCATAGCGACCGGCCGGCACATGATCAGGATCGCCAACCGCCATCCGACTGTTACCCAGAGCTTGCTTGAGATCCCAGGAAGCCGAGATTTCAACCTGGTTCAGCGCACTGCTTTTCGGCGCGATCAGCACCAGCGTGTTACGCAGCAGAGTGACCCGGCTGCCGGCGTCGATGGCCTTGTTTTCATCGAGATAGTCCATCCATTTCTGGTTAGCCGACAGAAACAGCTCAGCGGGCGCACCTTGGGCAATCTGGCGAGCCAGCGTCGAAGAGGACGCAAAAGAGAACACAGTTTCAGTGTCATGCTTGCGGTCATATTCGGCGCCCAGTTCATTCATGGCATTGGTGAGTGAGGCGGCGGCAAAGACGGTGACTTTTTCCTTGGCACTGACGTTAAAGGCCAACAACAGCCCCAAAGCCAGGCTCAGGGCAGGACGGAATAGGGACTTCATAACGACTCCTTGATGAGATATATGCACTATTTGACACTGCCAACGTTATATACATAGTTATATAACGATAAGCAAGCCTGTGATCGTCAGTGAGTGATCCCTGTGGTCTTTATCAACGCAATAAGGGAGAATAACCCCGACACTGATAAGGAATACGCCATGGATCTCAAAGCCCTGTTGACTCTCAACAATGCCGATAAACTGTTTGCCAATCCCAAACGAATTGCGCTGTTGAAACAGATACGCATTACCGGCTCCATCAGCCAGGGAGCCAAACAGGCAGGCATCAGTTACAAGGCGGCCTGGGATGCGGTCAACGACATGAATCTGCAGGCCCCTCAGCCAGTGATCAGCAGTGAAAAGGGTGGCAAGGGAGGTGGCGGCGCCAAGTTGACCGAGTTTGGCGAGCGTCTGCTGAAGCTCTACGAACTGATGGATCAGATGCAGGACATGGTGCTCAAAGCGCTGTTGGACGCAGCCGTCCCCATGGATAACCTGCTGGATCTGATGGCACACTTCTCACTCAAGACCAGCGCCCGCAATCAACTGGCCGGTGAAGTTATTGCGCTCAAGGATGATTCTCTCAATGACAATGTCAGGGTCAAATTGGCCGGCGGGCAGGAGATAGATGCCGCCATCACCCATGCCAGCACTGACAAACTGGGGCTGCATATCGGTAAGAAGGTATTGCTGCTGTTCAAGGCTCCCGCCGTCAGCATCCACTCGCTGCAACAACCCCTCAGCAGTGGCAACCGCCTCAAAGGTCAGTTATTGCAAATCAAACGCGATACCCAGCGCAGCGAAATTACCCTGGATATCGGCGGCAACGACCGCCTCTACGCTTCGGTATGTAACGACAGCATTGAGGGCTTGCCATTGGCTCTGGGCGATCATCTACAAGCCTGCTTCGAGCCGGGGCAGACACTCATCGCCTGTGTTAGCTAAAAGCCACCATTTGAAAAACAGGCGGCACTGATTAAGACTTCACGCAGTTTGCGATGCGGCCACAATCTCGCGTTGTATTGGCCGGAAACCAACTGTCGGCTCATCACCACTCAGTATTTTCAGCCGTCCTTGCTCTGTGTACTGACGACATAGTTCGGCCTCCAACTGCCAAGGGTGTGGACCACTCCCCTGATGGGAAAAACCCAAAGTGTATACTGTGGCATTTCGGAATCTTCGGCTATTAAGTACATGCTCTATGGCATACATACCTGAGCTGGGCATACTGGCATCACCTGCGTCACCCAAGGCCGTCAGTTTTTGCCACAGAAGATCGCAGAACTTGTCACCCAAATATAGAATCCGCTGGTTAAACAGGTGATTGCGAGACACGAGCTGATTGCCATATTCCATAAATTTACGTTGTCCGCTCAGTTTCAACGCCAGATTCTGTAATCGACTCCTGGGAGAACGCGGAAACCAGACTTCTTCAATGCTGTCGACATTTTTCAGCCTGCGGATCTTGCGTTTCAACGCACCGTTTCTGGCCGGGCCACCGGTATTGGTATAGAAGAGTACATCGGTGCGACTTCCTGTTTGACCGGTTCCCAAGTCGAAGAGATTGAATCTGATGACACAATCGGCATCATCCACAAACTGTCGGTAATCCTGCACCACCACGCCATTGCCTATAATGACGACTCTCAGGTCTTTTCCTTCCACACCCAACTCCAATATTGACAGATCCATCTTGCAATCAGTGAGGAAGTCTCTTTTACCTCACTGAAATTTAGGCAATTTTGCCAAATAGAACAGCATGCGCCTGTGATCTTTATAGCGGAATCAGATGACAAGTATTTAAACTTGAGCTGACATATTCAAGGTGACTGGCCTTTCTTCACTACCACACTACGACATGCCTCTTGCAAGCACGCCTGAGTTCTGTAAACCTTCTGCATTATTGGCATCGGCGCCTGGCGCCATCAGCAGTTGACCGAATAAATCGATGAAAGCCCATTTGATTACCCGTAAGGGCTGGGAAGCCCTGGATAAAGAACTCAAATACCTGTGGAAGGAATACCGCCCCGAGATCACCCTAAAAGTGCAAGAGGCCGCGGCCCAGGGCGATCGCTCCGAAAACGCAGATTACACCTACAACAAACGCTTGTTGCGGCAGATAGATCGCCGAATCCGCTATCTGGTGAAACGCTTGGAAGAGTTGAAGATTGTTGACTACTCACCGCAGCAGGAAGGAAAGGTGTTCTTCGGCGCGTGGGTCGAACTGGAAAATGACCAGGGCACAGTGGTGCGCTACCGGATTGTCGGCAAGGACGAGATAGACACCAAGAAAGGCTATATCACTATAGATTCCCCTATGGCCAGGGCCCTCATAGGTAAACAGGTTGACGATGAAGTTCAAGTGCAAACGCCATCAGGGGTCAAAGAGTGGTACATCAATGTGATCCAATACCAAGCGTTTGAAACAGAAACGTCAGAATAATCTCAATTTAACATTTTGTTATTGATAAAAATCCCTTGAAAAGGGTAGACTCCACCTGTTTGGCTCGAAGATGTGCAGGGAGATGCCTGCCGGGCCAGATTATTCAGCTTTCAACAAAGGAACAAGGAAGTGCAGACTCTCAGCAAATCCGATAAGAGTTATGGCGTAGCCGTGTGTCTTTCAGGCATTTTCGGCATCTTGGGCATACATCACTTTTACTGTGGCCGTATACTCCATGGCCTGTTCGATCTCGGTCTGGCAATAGTAGGTATTACGCTCATTTCAACCGACGAACCTACGTTGGTATTCACTGGAATAGCGGTGCTTGCAGTCGATATTATCCACACTGTGATAGTCACTTTTATGTTACTGGTGGGAAGCTACAAAGATGGGCAGGGTAAGCTGATCACTTACCCGGGACAAAAGTTAACTTAAGGACAAACAATGACAATCGAAAATGAGCAACTGAGCGACAAGGGTTTCGTTCCTACTCTGCTGCTGTGCTTCTTCCTGGGTGGCTTCGGCGTACACCGTTTTTACACCGGCAAAATCGGCACCGGTCTGCTGATGTTGGTGACTCTGGGTGGCCTGGGTATCTGGACTCTGATCGACTTCGTTCGTATCGCCATCGGTAGTTTCCGTGACTCCGAAGGCCGACTGATCAAGTCAGCCTGATCCCTGAATGCCAGTGGTGCAAGCCACTGGCATCCATACTCACTCCTGCGAAAGCACTCTTCCCTTACTTAGCATCTCTTCCGCTTCCTGGCGTTCTTGCTCCCTTTGTGCCTGGGTGGTACATCTTCTGATCGGCATTCTTGAACCCGTCACTGTGACTTTTTCACAGCGATAACCATCACTGCGCTCCACATCTGCTTGAGCCTGCTGCGTTTCATTAGTACTGCTGCAAGCTCCCAGACAAAGCACCATAACCGCTGCGGGAATACATCCTTTCATTAACTTTTTCCTGTAAAATTCTGCTGTCATTGCCAAACTACACAATTAATCGACAAGCAACAATTACATTTCATTTGACCAACAATGACAAAGATACAAATTGGCGCGGCTTATTCGTTGCCAAAGCATCGACTATTTCGGCTATGGCGCGTTTTATCTGAATCTTGGCCCCAAAACCAAAGATCCATTTCTTAACATAAGTTGCGCGTCAAACCGGCATGGATACAAAGTGTCACATGGCAAAACTAAAATCCGCATGATGACAGTTTCAACCAAGAGGAATCTTATGACCCGCTTACTGATACTACTGCTGTGGCTGTTGCCTGTAGGCATAATGGCTGCACCATTTTCCGGTGAGTTGCTGATAGACAAGGCTTGTCCGCTGTTTCAATCGAAGAACAAGGGCACTAACCCCGGGCAGCTTTACAGCAGCCCAGGGCAGAGACTGGTGATAGTTGAGCGCCTCGGCCAAGACTCTCCCTCTTGGTTCAGGGTCAAGACCTCGGCGGTGCAATCACCACTGCGCTGGATTGCCGCCGATTGTGGCCAACTGCAAGCAGGCGCATTGCCTACTGAACCTCAAACCAAAAACGCCTGCAACCTGGCCGACAAATACGATAGCCATCTGCTGGCTCTGTCGTGGCAAAACGCCTTTTGCGAGTCAAGAGGTTCAAGTAAGGCCGAATGTCGCAGCCAGAGCGCCGATCGCTTCGATGCCAGTCATTTCAGCTTGCATGGCTTATGGCCCAATAAGCGTTCCTGCGGTATCAGCTATGGCTATTGCGGCAAGGTCAAACACAAGCCCGATAACTTCTGCGATTATCCCGCCATTGAGTTGAGTGAAGCCTTATCCCAACGCCTGGGGCGCGTGATGCCCAGTCACGCCTATGGCAGCTGCCTGGAGCGGCACGAATGGTGGAAACACGGCAGCTGCCGGGATGAAAGTGCCGAAGCTTATTTTTCATTGGCACTCAGGCTAACGACAGAGGTGAATCAGGCAACGCCCTTGCTTAATCTGCTGCAGCAAAATATCGGCGCAAAAATAGCGACCGCTTCTTTGAGACAAGCGTTTCAGCAGAGCTTCGGCCCAGAGAGCAACCACAAGCTGAGTCTTAAATGCCACCAGGGCATGCTGACCGAAATTCAACTCAGCCTTCCAGCCAAGATAGATAACAGCAATCTGAAGGCGCAGCTGGAGCAGGCGCCCAGAATTGCCCCAGGCAACTGTGGCAACTATATGCTCATCGATGCCGCCAACTGAGAGATTAGAGTGCCATTGTCAGCCGAATAATGCTGAATACAGCTCCCTGTGGGTCGTTGATCACCGCAAAGCGCCCCACATTGGGAATATCTGTTGGCGGCACACAAACCTTGCCGCCCAGTTCGGCCGCCCGACTGGCCATCACATCACAATCATCAACACTGAAATAGATCATCCAGTGGGGCGGCACATCGCCCCACTGCTCTGTCATTTCCAGCATGCCGCCAATGCCTTCATCACAACTCTCGCCATTGAGTAACCATTCTGTGTATTCAAAGTCGGCAGCGTTCTCGCTGCGGCGCATCTGCCAGTCGAACACCTTGGGATAAAAAGTTTTGGCCAGTTCGGATTGCCGACAGGCGAGCTCTACCCAGCACAGAGTATTGGCTTCCCATTTACGTCCGGCACCAGGATGTTCGACACCTTGCCAAACCGAAAAATGGGCCCCTTCCGGGTCAGTAAACAGGGCCATTTTACCTGCGCTGCCAACTTCATGAGGGCCCATCAGAAGCTGGCCTCCGGCGGAGCTGACAGCTTCGATACACGCATTAATATCCTCCACCGCGAAATAAACCGCCCAGTGGCTGGGAACACCCTGCTGCTGCAATTCGGCGGGCAATTGATACATGGCACCTATATCCTCATGGGCCTGCTGCAACATGGTATAGGCGCCTTCCGGCATGGGGATATCTTCGGCCTGCCAACCAAAGAGTCGACAATAAAAGTGCTTGGCACTATTCCAGTCCTGCGTCCCCAACTCGCCCCAGCAGGGTTCACCATGTCTGTATGCTGTAATCTTCATTACCGATTCCCTTTCAATGTGAAGCTGTGGAGGCTGACCAAGGTCGGTTCCGTTTAAGGTAAACGCTAACAGAAATTATACCAAGCTGTATAGAAAGTGTTCGGCGAGAGGAAAGGGTTAAGCCGTCAAGATGTAAAAAAAGCCGTAGTCTGTTAGTTGGCATAAGCTTCTCCCTGTCACTCCTCCCTGAGCGACGCAGTGTGCCAACTAACAGACTACGGCGGAACAATGAGACTCGATATCTCGTGCGTAAAAAGGATGCAAAAGGGTAATGGACCAAGCCCACTTTGCAGACTCGATACTAAAGAAAGCCCCCTTGGGGGTCTATCAGACAAATCCCAAGGGGGCTTGGATTTATTCCCAACGAAGGGAGACTTTTTGGTGTAACGCCTTATCGGCAAGCTGTTCGCTTACGGCCCCGCACCCGGCTGCGCCACATCCAAAAACCGGACAGCGCCATCAAGCAGGGCAAGAAACCCAACAGACACCAAAGAATTCGGGTTGTCAGGCCACCAAAAGTGCCGTAGTGCAATGGTCTGAAACTATCGACAAACTGGTATAGCGTCCCGGCAGTACGGACATCAAAACTGCTGCTGAGCTTGCCGGTCTGATCGTCGAAACTGATGATGGAACCAAAACGGCTGCGCAGTGGCCCCTTGTTATATTGGTGACCAAAGAAGTGCACCCCCGGATAACTGGGGTCGGGTAAGCGTACATAGGTAGTGACAAACCCGGGCAACGCTTCTTGGGTGGCGGCCAGTATGGCATCGAAATCCAGCTCTGCATTGTAGTAGCGCTTGGTCAGCACAAACTGGCTGTCGTCGTGGCCTCCGAACTCTTCATCAATGAAGTGCTCTATGTTCCACCAGGCTCCGGTAAACCCCAGGATAAGGAAAACCGGCACACCGAGAATTCCCAACATTTTGTGGCCATCACTGAGCAGCAGACGTAAGCCGCGGCCAAACCTCAGGGTAAACAGAGTACGCCAAAAATGACGATGCAGAACTATGCCGCTGAGCCCAAGCAGGATCAGCAGCACTGACACCAATGCCGACAAGAGTAATCCCGCATGATCCAGCAGCAAGGTATAGTGCAGTTCAAGCAGCCAGTCGGTCAGCATATGTGTCATTGACATGGGCGGGCTGAGCAGTTGCCCCGTGGCGGGATCCAACCACAGCTTTTGCCACTCATAGCTGCCCATCTTGGCAACATAGAGACTATCGGCTTCCCCATTGGCGGCAAACTCCCAACCGAGTATTTCATGCTCAGGCAGAGCCTGATCCGCATGCTTCAGCAGTTGTCCGAAGCCCAGCCGGGAATCGGCGCTGGCCAGCACCTGTTCAGGGCTAAGCCAGGCATCCAATTCGGCCTTGAACACCAATAGGCTGCCACTGAGCGCTATGATAAACAGCGGCATAGCGACAATCAGCCCCAGCAGCCCATGCCATTTCCACAGGAATCTACGCATAACAGCAGGACTTCCTTACCAGTGAACACTCAGACTGAGCTTGAACTGGCGACCCTCGCCAGGCATAACCCGCAATAAGCTGTCAGAGCCGGAATAGTAATCTTCGTCCAGCAGATTGGTGACGATGAACTTGAGATCATAATCATCCCAGCTGTAGCCCAGATTGAGATCCACCAGAGTGTAAGCCGGCAGGAAGAAATCATCACCACTGTTCAATACCGACTGGGCGTTGCCCTGCTGCTTACCGTAGTGATTCACCCCGGCCGCCATACTCATGCCGGAAAGCACACCCTCATCTATGTTGTATTTGAGCCAGCCGCCCAAGGCATAACGGGGCACATTGGCAACCCAGTTGTCGTATTCGGCGTCCACCGCATGGGTATAAGCCGCATGACCGATAAACTGCAGCGAGTCGCTGACCAACCACTGCATGTCCAGTTCAGCCCCTTTACTGTTGAGTTCTCCGGAAGCTAGATAGGTAAAGTTACCACCTGCGTCCACATTGGCGATGGCGATATTCTTCTTGGTCAGATCATAGAGTGACAAGGTAGCATTGAGATCGCCATCGAGCGCCTTGGCCTTGAGGCCAACTTCCCACTGACTGCCCTCTTCCGGATCCAGCACTTTGCCATTGGCATCGACATAGGACTGAGGCGTGAAGGCTTCCGAGTAGCTGGCGAAGGCAACCCAATCGTCGTTGAAGGCGTAACTCAGCCCAGCTCGTGGACTGAGCTTATTCTCATATTCATCCACAGATGCTTGCTTATATCTGTCGAGCCTGGCCCCCAGCGTCATGCTCCAGTGGTCACCCCAGTCGATTTGATCCTGGAAATAGAGGCCGAAGATACGGTTTTCCACTTCTGATTCAGGGCCAAAGTTATTGAGTTCCTGCTCCGGGAATACGCTGTAATCCGGATTATAGAGATTGATCACCGGGTACTGGCTGCCGAGGGCGCTGCGGGTCTTGAGATCCGACAGGAAAATATCCAACCCTGTGGTAAAGGTATGCTCTGTATCCCCGAGATAGAAACTGCCATTAAAGCCACTGTCTATCGCCCATGTCTGCCACTGGGTTTGATAGCTGAACTTGTACAGTGTCATGTCACCGCTGATTGCATCATAGCTGCTGGGATAATAGAGGTTATTCCAGTCGCTGGAGGCATCCTGATACCTGAAGTTCTGACGAAAACTGATGTTATCCGTCAGTTGATAGCGAAACTCATAGCCTATTCGGTAGGTTTCATCCTCTATGGTGCCGGGATCTTTGATATTACCGTAGAAGAGTTCTGAAGGCAGTTGCCCAAGCTCGGATGGCAACACTGTCCCCTGGGCAGGTAGTGGCATTCCGGGTTGATTGCTGTCCTTGGTGTAGCTGGTCAACAGGGTCAACATGGCTTTGTCACTCAGCTCGAAAGTGACGGATGGTGCAATAAAGACTCTATCCTGGCCATCGACATAATCCGTCTCATTGGCACCTTCCCGATAGGTCAGCCCCAAACGGCCATAGATATTGCCTTCTTCATTCAACACTTGGTTGAGATCGGCATTCACTTCCCGATAGTCGTTGCTGCCAAGGCGTAAATCCAGATTGCCAAAGTCGCTACCGGTTGGCCTCTTGGTGACCAGGTTCACCATACCGGCTATGGCTCCCGAACCATAGAGGGTGGACGACGGGCCCTTCATCACTTCCAGGGTTTCCAGGTTGGATTGCTCGACGTTGGCCCCCAAGCCGTTATCATTCAGCCTGAGACCATCCAGATAGATCTCTTTCGAAGCATCGAAACCGCGGATCCGGAAATAGTCATATCCCTTGTAATAACCACCAGGTTGCACCCCGGCAACGTTCTTAAGCGAATCCTGCAGTAACACGGCGCCCTGCTCGTCGAGGAAATTCTTCGACAATATCTGAATATTCTGCGGTGCCTTGAGCAGATTGAAATCACCCTTGGTAGTGGATGGGGAGGTGGCCTTTGTGGTCACGATAATCCTTTCGATACTGGTATCGGCGGCTTCCTCTGCACTCACTGCACTTGCCGACATCAGTGCCACAGTCAGCCCCGAGAGTATCGGTAAGCTGGATCTGGACATGGATTGAGATTTCCTTGGTTGAATGAATCAGCGCACGATACTAACACCAATGATAACGATTTGCGTTAACTTTAATTGGACAAACGTCAGTTAAGTGTAAAGTCGCCAAAAGGCTCACAAAGATACAAAAAGTAACAAAGGTAATCACAAGAAGGATGGGCGATTTTGGAGCGGGTGATGGGAATCGAACCCACGTATGCAGCTTGGGAAGCTGCCGTTCTACCATTGAACTACACCCGCACGAAATACTCGGCGTGGACGGTATAAATTACTGACTTTTATAGTCTTGTCAAGGTGGGGCTCTCTCATTCCCTTGAAAAAGAGAGCCGCTCCTCACTTCAGGAATACTTGGGTAACATGCCGGCCATGGCCAACAGATGGCAGGCGGCCGTCAGCACCCCAAACAGCACTACTATCGCTATCAAAGGCGTACCACCCGGTACGCGAAAACCCGGGTTATCGGCAAACTGTTGCCTTGAGCGCCAAGCCATCAAGGCCGGCACTATTACAGCCCAAACCGTGGCCGCCAAGGCAGCGAAGCCAATGGCTACCAGGAAGCCATCTGGAAACAGCATACCTAGCAGAGTCGGAGGCAGAAAAGTCACCAGGGCGGTCTTGACCCTGCCGCTGCGACTGTCGTCAAAACCAAACAGATCTGCCAGATAGTCAAACAAACCCAAGGTTACCCCAAGGAATGAAGACGCCACGGCCAGATTGGCAAACAGGGTGAGCATGGTGTTGAGCAGCGAGTTATCCATCACCTTGGACAAGGCGCCGACCAATACCCCCATATTGCCGCCCTGGGCAATAATGGCGCCGAATTCACCGCGGGAAATATTACCCATGGTTGCCACCAGCCAACACAGGTAGATAGCCAAGGCGATAAAGGTACCAACAAAAATCGCCTTAATTATGGTGCCCGGCTGTTTGCCGTAGTATTTCACCAGAGACGGCACATTACCGTGATAACCAAAACTAGCCAGGCCGAAAGGAATGGCCGCCCACAGATATGAGCCATAGCTGCTCTCACCATTAGGTAGCAGTAGCTTACTGGTATCAACGCCGATCAACAGATTGCCTATCGCCAGAAAGAAGCTGATGATCATCCCTCCCAGCATTATGGTAGTGATCCGATCCACAGCCTTGGTGCTGATAAGCACAACCAGCGCCAGCACCAGGGCAAACACCAAGGCGGCAAAACTCTGCGGCAGGCTGATATCCATACCTTCCAGGCTATGATTGACTATGGAGCCGCCGCCACTGATATAGGCATAAGTGAGAATATAGAGCACGAAGGTTATCGAAGCACCGTTAAGCACCCGCCAAAACTGCCCCAGGGTCTCCTTGGTGAGGGTGTCAAAGCTGGCACCGGGTTCAAAATGCAGGTTGGTTTCCAGCAGCAGCAGCCCGGACATGAACATGCAAAACCACACCCCCAGCAGCATAAGCACAGAATAGCCAAACCACATGCCGGCGCCTTCTACCGGCAGGGAAAACATCCCGGCACCGACCGTGGTCCCGGCGATGATCATGGCGCCGCCCAGCAAAGACGCCTTGGCAGGCGCCGCATTCATATGATTGGCCATCAGGCCTCCTGTTCGGCGGCGACGCTGTCGACTATGGTTTGCTTGACCTGTGGACGCAACAACTGGTTGGCATAATCCCGGGTTCGTTCTATATCATGGCGGGTATCTTCCTTGGTGAGATACCCCAGCTCTTTGAGCTTGATACTCAAGATGCCGTAGAGTTTCTTGTCGTAAAACTCGGGGGCCGTAATCCCATGCAGCGCGCCCAGACGACTGGCCAATTTATGGCTTTCGCGCTCCAAATCGCCACGCTCAATACCTGGGTGAGCGGCCAGCAAATTAAGGATGATGGCGTAGCGCTGCAGGGTTTCGCTCATAGTTTCAGCCAGCAGCGCCAGCGGATTTATCCCGGCTTCCAGCACCCGGAAACCATTGGCTTCTTCGGCGACCAAACCTTTGGCAATGAAACGATCCAGCAGCTGATCGGCATAGGCACTGACATCGGCCTTACCCATAAACAGCTCGGCCTGCAGCAGAGGGTAGAAATCCTCAAGCACCGCCTGCATCTGAGCGCGGCAGCACTGCTCCAGGCGCACCAGGCAGCTGGCCAGCAAAGAAGGCACCATAAACAGGTGAATGATGTTGTTGCGATAGTAAGTCATGGTTACCGCAATCGACTCGTCGATTGAGATGATATCGCCCAGTTCATCTTCCTGAACCGTGAACTTATTCAGCTCCAGACCTTGTTGCAGCAACTGCTTACCGTCGCCCTCAGCTACAGAAGTGTACTGGGTATATGGCACTTCCTTGAGCAGATCCAGATACAAGTCCAACTGACGTTCCAACTGGCTTCGCTCCAGCGCATTCTGCTCTGATGACAAGAGTACCAGGCTGGTAAGAGTCACGGCGCTGGCAGCGGCGGCATCGTTGATATGAGTCATCACCCTATTGGCCAGAGTATTAACCGCCGGGGTCAGCCAGCTGGGTTTCTGCTCGGGATCGGCCGCCACTTCTTCGCGCCAGTTGGGCGCCGCTTCACTGAGGAAGTTTTGCAGCGTCACAGGCTCACCAAAGTTCACATACCCCTGACCGAAATTGCCCAGCTTACGCAAGGCGCCAACCACCTGCCAAACAGATTCTTTCTGCTTTTTCTTGCCGCTGAGTTCTTTGTGGTAAGTGGCCACTTCCATGACATGGTCGTAGCCCAGGTACACGGGCACCAGAGTCACCGGCCGTTCAATGCCCCGCAGCACAGAGTTGACTGTCATCGCCAGCATCCCTGTCTTGGGTGACAACAGCCGCCCGGTACGAGAGCGGCCACCTTCGGTGAAGTATTCGACCGAATAGCCTTTGGCAAACAGCTGATCCAGATACTCGCGGAACACAGCGGTATAAAGCTTGTTACCGTTGAAGCTGCGGCGGATGAAGAAAGCACCACCGCGGCGGAACATGGGCCCGGCGGGCCAGAAGTTCAAGTTGATACCGGCGGCTATATGGGGCGGAACCATACCCTGAAAATAGAGAATATAGGAGAGCAGCAGGTAATCCATATGACTGCGGTGGCAAGGCACATAAACTATCTCATGCCCATCGTGGTGCAGCTGGCGTATCTGCTCGGCGCCCTTGATGTTGATCCCCTTGTAGAGCTTGTTCCACAACCAGGTGAGGATCCGCTCGGCAATACGCACCAGGCTGTCGGAATAGTGGGCAGCAATCTCATCGAGGTATTCTTCCGCCATCTCCCTGGCTCTAGCCTCGGGGATCTTCTTGGCAGCGGCCTCTTCTTTAATCGCCTTTTTCAGCGTTTCCGAACGCAGCAACTCATTGAACAGAGCCTGACGGTTGGGCAGCACGGGCCCAGTCATCACCTTGCGTTGCCGGCGGAAATGTACCCTGGCCACCCGTGACAACTTATGGGCAATAGCCTTGTCGGTCCCATGTTCATCGGCCATCAGCCGCAACGACACGGCATTGGAAAACTGCACAAAGTTGTCGCGCCCCAGAAACAGGATCATCAGAAACTTGCGCAGCCAAGTGGGATTTTCCCGCTCAAATACGGCGGCACGCATGCTGTCATCTTCCTTACCCGGAGTGCGGCCCCAATAGAGGCTCACTGGCACCAATTGAATATCCAGTTGTGGATTGGCCTGATGCAGGTTCAGCAGAGAAGTGAAACAGCTGAGAAATGGCTTGTTGCTCTTGCGCTTGCCGAATAGGGGCTTGGCTCCTTCCAGGCAGACGACTCGGGGAACGGTAATATCATCAACCTTGAGTGCCTCATAAGGACAAGGCAAACCAAACTTACGGGTGACTTCCGCCAATGCCGCAATATCACTGACAGATTCCGTCTTCATTACATAGGCCATCGGCTTAGCCGGATCCAGGTTCAAATCGGCGAAAGGATCCTGAGGCACCACAGTGGTATGCACCAGCTTGCTTTGGAGCCAGCGAAGAGATTTAAACCAGAATGAATCTTGTTTGGACATGTTTTTTTCAGTGTCTGAGCCACAATCAATAGCCCAATAGAATACCAGAATTTCCTGAACCTTAGCTAGGGAAGGTGCGAACCGGCCCCGGCAGTTCCTCTGGCCAATGCCTTGAACTCCCCATGCTGCATGGGCCAAGCCGTTAAAACCAAAGCACCGAATGGCTTACTTAGCCACTCCCTAAAAGTTTCAGTTTTGGTTAATACTTGCACTGATAAAAATACTGTATATACTAACAGGTACTGTATGAAAAAACAGGAATCACCATGAGACCACTGACACCGCGCCAGGCACAGATTCTGGAACTGATTAAACGCAATATAGCCGACACCGGCATGCCGCCAACCCGGGCCGAAATTGCCACCCGGCTGGGCTTCAAGAGCGCCAATGCCGCCGAGGAACACCTCAAGGCATTGGCCAAGAAAGGCTGTATTGAGATCATGCCAGGCACCTCTCGTGGTATTCGCCTGCCTCATGATGAACAAGCGGAGTCAGAAACAGGCTTGCCCCTGATTGGTCAGGTTGCCGCCGGTGAACCCATACTGGCTCAGGAACACGTTGAGCAGTATTACCAGGTCGACCCTGGCATGTTCCACCCCAATGCCGACTTTCTGCTACGGGTACGCGGCGACAGCATGAAGAACATAGGTATTCTCGAAGGTGATCTCCTGGCGGTTCACAAGGTACAGGAAGCCCGTAACGGTCAAGTCGTGGTGGCCAGGGTTGAAGACGATGTAACTGTGAAACGCTTTGAAAAGAAAGGTAATGTGGTTTATCTACATGCCGAGAACGAGGCTTACTCCCCAATAAAAGTCGACCTGACTTTCCAGCCATTGACCATTGAAGGACTGGCGGTAGGGATAATACGCAATGGAGACTGGCTATGAGCATAATGACTGGCAACGCCCCAAGACACCCAGGCCTGTGGACAGACACCGGTATTGCCGGCAATCAGCCTTGGCAACATACCGGTATCTCCAGCTTGGCCAGCCATAGCCAGGGACGTCAGGAATTATTGCGCCTCTGCCCTCAATTGGCGCAATTGAGTCAACAGGGACGCTGGATAGTCTTGATTAACGCCCCGGCCAGCATAGGTTACAAAGAAACCTTAGCAAGGGCCGGTGTCAGAATGGATAGAGTACTCTTGGTGCGCACCAAGGATGAAGTAGAAGCCTTGTGGGCAACGGAAAGAGCCCTGACCAACGGCACCTCCAGTGCAGTGATCAGTTGGATAGACAGCCTGGATGCCCGTGATAACCGCCGATTGCAGCTGGTCGCCCGTAACGCCAGAGCCATGGGCATAGTGTTGGAAACGGGACAGCAGGCGAAAGAGGTGGATAACCACCTCAACGAACTTACCCACTCCATCCATTGATTGTGTTTAAAGGCCATCCCTGGGATGGCCTTTTTTCTGTGCCTTTTTGGTGCAATGCCTTCCCCTGTCAATCGGCGGCAAACCGCGCAGCTCTGCTACTCACACAGAATTCACCTCTGGATTAACAGACGCTTTTTTTTCATATAGTTAGAAAACATCGTGATCTTGATCAATATTTAATCTACAAGTAATGTAAGAACAACGATTGTGTTATCTCCATGCAATTCGTCGTAGGTTGACCGCCCCATTTCGATTCATAGCGAGTGGTGCCGTCGCCGGAAATGCTGAGTATATTCAGCGGTAAGTGCAACAGTGGTCACCACCTGTATACCTAGAGCTAAGTGAAACCGCCGCCGCACTTTGAAGTCATCGTTGCTTTTTTGGGAACTGAAGAGTTTGCATAGAGCAAAGACTTACTGTGTGACTCTTCTTTGTAGTTGCGAATGCAATTGACAGAGGAGATGTCTTGTGAAGCAATGGCTGTGTGTTTTGCTGACCTTGTTGTGCGTCAGCTTGTTGTCTCCAGGCGCTCAGGCAGATATGCCCTTGAATATGACTCAAGGGGTAACTGAGATCAGTGGCAAGGTGTATCACCTGCACATGATCATTCTTTATATCTGTTGCGCCATAGGTTTGGTCGTATTCGGCGTGATGATCTACGCCATGATCAACCATAGGAAGTCCAAAGGGGCAGTCTCGTCCCAATTCCATGAAAGTACCAAGGTAGAAATTGCCTGGACGCTTATCCCCTTTTTAATCCTGATCCTGATGGCAATCCCCGCAACCAAAACGCTGATTGCCATGGAAGATCCCAGTGATGCCGACCTGACGGTCAAGATCACCGGCTCGCAATGGAAATGGCACTACAGCTATTTCGGCGAAGACATCGACTTCTTCAGCATATTGGCAACGCCGAGATCCCAGATAGAAGGCCAGGAAGCCAAGGGCGAGCACTACTTACTTGAAGTCGACAAGCCTTTGGTATTGCCCATCAATCGCAAAGTCCGATTCCTGATGACCTCAGATGATGTGATCCACTCCTGGTGGGTGCCCGCCTTTGCCGTCAAAAAAGACGCCAATCCCGGTTTTATTAACGAAGCCTGGACCCGGGTGGACAAACCGGGGATCTACCGCGGCCAATGTGCCGAGCTTTGCGGTAAAGACCACGGCTTTATGCCGATTGTGGTGAAGGTACTGGCAGAAGATGAGTTTGACGCCTGGATGGCGGAACAGAAACAAGCCGCGGCTACGGCCGCCGAAGAAGCTCAGGCGGCCCTCAGTGAGACCATGAGCCATGATGAGGCCATGGCGCTTGGCGAACAGATCTATATGGCGCGTTGCGCCGCCTGTCATCAGCCCAACGGCGCCGGACTTCAAGGGGTGTTCCCGGCGCTCAAGGGCAGTGCTATTGCCATAGGCCCAATCGCTGCCCATCTGGACATAGTGATCCATGGCAAGACAGGCACCGCCATGCAGGCCTTCGGCAAACAGATAACCGCCAAGGAACTGGCTGCTGTGGTGACCTATGAGCGTAATGCCTGGGGCAATAATACAGGCGACACAGTGCAAGCCGCCGATGTCAATAACCACGGGCAGTAGGGGGAGAAGATGAACTCATTCAGTCAAGATGCCGAAGCCGGCGTTCAGGAAATCGCTGAACAGGAACACCAGCATCATCACGCCCCCAAGGGGATCATGCGCTGGTTGCTGACCACCAACCATAAAGACATAGGCACACTCTATCTCTGGTTCAGCTTCATCATGTTCCTGATAGGGGGCGCCATGGCCATGGTGATCCGTGCTGAGCTATTCCAGCCCGGATTGCAACTGGTCGAACCCAACTTCTTTAACCAAATGACCACAGTTCATGGCCTTATCATGGTTTTTGGCGCCGTGATGCCGGCCTTTACCGGTCTGGCCAACTGGTTGATCCCCATGATGATAGGTGCGCCGGATATGGCGCTGCCGCGGATGAACAACTGGAGCTTCTGGATTTTGCCCTTCGCCTTCCTGATCCTGCTTAGCTCATTGTTTATGGAAGGTGGCGGCCCCAATTTTGGCTGGACCTTCTATGCCCCATTGTCGACAACTTATAGCGCCGACAGTACAGCCTTGTTTGTTTTTTCAATACATATCATGGGGATAAGCTCAATTATGGGGGCTATCAACGTGATAGTCACCATAGTGAATCTGCGCGCACCTGGCATGAACTGGATGAAGCTACCCCTGTTCGTCTGGACCTGGCTTATCACCGCCTTCCTTCTGATAGCCGTTATGCCTGTATTAGCCGGGGCTGTGACCATGGTACTCACAGACAAATTCTTCGGCACCAGCTTCTTCGATGCCGCCGGCGGCGGAGATCCTGTGATGTTCCAGCATATTTTCTGGTTCTTCGGCCACCCCGAGGTGTACATAATGATATTGCCGTCATTCGGCATCATCTCGGCCATCATTCCGGCATTCAGTCGCAAGCCTTTGTTTGGCTACGCCTCAATGGTCTACGCCACCGCCAGCATCGCGATCCTCTCCTTCCTGGTGTGGGCACATCACATGTTCACCACAGGTATGCCTGTCTTTGCCGAACTCTTCTTTATGTACTGCACCATGCTGATTGCCGTGCCAACCGGGGTCAAGGTATTCAACTGGGTTGCCACCATGTGGCGGGGATCCATCAGCTTTGAAGCCCCTATGATGTTCGCTTGTGCCTTTATTATTCTCTTCACCATAGGCGGCTTCTCCGGCCTGATGTTGGCAATCACCCCAGCCGACTTCCAATACCATGACACTTACTTTGTGGTTGCCCATTTTCATTATGTGCTGGTCACCGGCGCCATCTTCTCCATCATGGCCGCCGCCTATTACTGGCTACCCAAGTGGACCGGGCATATGTACAGCGAGACCTTGGCCAAGTGGCATTTCTGGTGCTCGGTCATTTCGGTCAATGTGTTGTTCTTCCCGATGCATTTCCTCGGGCTGGCCGGTATGCCCAGACGCATCCCCGACTACTCGGTGCAGTTTGCCGATGTCAATCAGATTGTCTCCATTGGCGGTTTTGCCTTTGGCCTGTCACAGCTGATATTTCTGGTACTGGTGATCAAGTGTATTCGTGGTGGCGCCCAGGCTCCGGCCAAACCTTGGGAAGGAGCCCAGGGGCTTGAGTGGACACTCCCAAGTCCGGCGCCTTATCACACCTTCAGCACTCCGCCGGAGATTAAGTGATATGACAGACTCCCGCCCCGACAACCGTAAACTGGTACGCCTGCTGCTACTTGGCGCCGTAGCCATGTTCGGCTTCGGCTTTGCCCTGGTGCCGCTCTATGATGTGCTTTGTCAGCAGTTGGGGATCAATGGCAAGACCAACACCAGCGCCGCTACTTATATTGCCCAAGTGGATAACAGCCGCTTGGTCACTGTGGAGTTTATCTCTCAGGTGACCAAGGGAATGCCTTGGGAGTTCAAGCCGGAAGTGACCAGTATCAAGGTGCATCCCGGCCAGTTGACCCATACCCGCTTTCTGGCCCGCAACCTGTCACACCAATACAAGATAGGTCAGGCGATCCCTTCCGTTTCACCGGGACAAGGCGCCGCCTACTTCAATAAAACCGAGTGTTTCTGTTTCAATCAGCAGCCGCTGGCTGCCGATGCCAGTGCCGAGCTGCCGCTGGTGTTTTACGTGGATCCGGACCTGCCGGACTCCATCAGCACTCTGACCCTCTCTTACACCCTCTATGACATCACGGATAGACAGATATCCGATGCCCTGGAGCAAGGAGCAGCGAAATGACCAGTAAACATGAACACTATTATGTTCCGGCTCAAAGCGCCTGGCCGATTGTCGGCGCATTGGGGCTTTTCCTTATCGCCTATGGTGCCGGTACTTATGTATCCCAGCTCAAGTCTGACGGTGGCCACGGCAGTTACGTACTGCTGGCAGGAATTGCCGTCATTCTGTTCATGCTGATTGGCTGGTTCAGAAACGTGATCCATGAATCCATGAGTGGTCTCTATTCGCCACAGATGGACAGGTCATTTCGTCAGGGAATGAGTTGGTTCATCTTCTCTGAGGTGATGTTCTTTGCGGCCTTTTTCGGCGCCCTCTTCTATGCCCGTATGGTGGCCGTGCCTTGGTTGGGTGGCGCATCCAACAATGCCATGACCAACGAAGTGCTCTGGCCTGGATTCAGCGCAGGCTGGCCCTTACTGAAAACCCCGGACGGCACTGAAACCCAAGCCATGGGTTGGAATGGTTTACCTCTTTTCAACACCATTATTCTGCTCACCTCCTCTATTACCCTGCACTTTGCCCACCTGGGGTTAGAGAAAGGCAAACGCACCGCCTTAACCCTCTGGCTTGGACTCACCATCTTGCTGGGACTGGCCTTTCTAATCTTGCAGGGAGAGGAATATGTCCATGCCTACACTGAGCTGGGGCTGACGCTGCAGTCCGGTGTCTATGGCAACACCTTCTTCCTGCTGACAGGTTTCCACGGTATGCATGTGACTCTGGGCACGCTATTCCTGTTGGTGCTGTTTTTCAGGGTTTTAAAGGGGCACTTCAGCGCTGAGCGTCACTTTGCCTTTCAGGCCGGCAGCTGGTATTGGCACTTTGTCGATGTGGTTTGGCTATGCCTGTTTGTTTTTGTGTATGTGCTTTAGTAAGGCCGGGGATTAGGGGAAATAATCCCCAGCGCCAATGCCAGCAGCAACAAAAGAACCACCAGCGCCGAAAACAACACCCGGCGGCCAAGAAAACGGCTCATGGGAACAGATGAATCGCCGCGCACCATGATCCACAGGGCGCGACCAAGGTTGAAAATGATGAACAGCAGTAGCAGTACCAATATGACTTTAAAGAAAAAACTGACTGACATTCACTCTCCCATCCCTTGGGGGCGTTACCTTGCACTGTTATTTACTTTGGGGCTGTTTCTACTCATGGTCAAGCTGGGATTCTGGCAACTGCAGCGCGCTGAAGAAAAGCAACTATTGGCTCAGGAGATTGCTGCCAAAGCAGATGCGGGGCCAAGCAGTTTTTCAGCTCTGCTGAGGCAAGACCCTGGCAGCCGGCTCACAGGGCAGAAACTGCAGCTGAGTGCCAATGTATTGAGCGGTAAGCAATTGCTGCTGGACAACCAGGTGTACCAAGGACGAGTGGGCTACCTGTTGCTGCAACCTCTGCAAGTTGAGCCGGAGCAACCCTGGTTATTGCTGGAGCTGGGGTTTATCCCAGCTCCAGAAAAACGCAGTGAACTGCCAGAGATATTGCCATTACCGCCACGCCTCACCCTCGAAGGCCGATTGTGGCAAAAGGGCAGTAACCCACTGAGCCAGGAGCTCTTGGCCGAAGCCGGTTGGCCCAAGCGAATACAGAATCTCAACTGGCCGCAGCTCGAACACTTGCTTGGGCACAAACTGATTCCGGCCGTGTTGCAGCCGGTTCAGCTGGAAGGTGTGGACTTGCCAAGACCCTGGCAGCCATTGCCCATGCCGGCTGAAAAACACTTGGGTTATGCCCTGCAGTGGTTTTCCATGGCTGCAGCCCTGTTGTTACTGCTTGTCTGGTGGCGCTGGAAACTGAATCGACACTAACCATAGGGCGAGCTGAATTCAGAACGCCCAATTACAGCAAGAGGAGCCAGGATGAACTCCCGAACCCAAAGACCACTCTTGATACTACTGCTGGCCTTTGCCCTGCCTGTGATACTGGCAAAACTGGTACTGAGCTTCGAGCTATATCAAGGTGGGGCCACCAATAAGGGCCAGTTGCTGCCGACTAATCTGGGTTATCAGCAACTTGGACTCGACAACCCGCTTCCCGGCCGTTGGCAAGTCCTATACCTGATACCGTCCAACTGCGATGAACTATGCCAGGAACGACTCTACATATTGCAGCAGAGCCATACGGCGCTGGGCGCCGAGATGGACAGGGTCGACACCCTGATTTTCGTTAACCGGGAAAGCGACACGGAAGCTCCGCTAAACAACGACTTTCATCGAGTCACTCTGGATAAACCTCTGACCGCCGAGAATCCATTGCAGCAGCAGATGTTGGTGATAGTCGACCCTCTGGGCGCTTGGGTGTTGGCCTATCCGGGGGTAGTGGATCACCAGAGCCAACTCCTACAGGGCAAGGCCTTGGTCAGCGACCTGCGCAAGCTGTTGAAACTCTCGAGGGTGGGCTGATGAAACTGAACTTGCTACTGAAGATGACCCTCATCTGCACTCTGACGGTCATCCTGTTGGGCGCCTACACCCGGCTGTCGGATGCCGGCCTTGGCTGCCCCGACTGGCCCGGTTGCTATGGCCATATCAAGGTGCCTTCTCAGGCCCATGAATTGGCTCATGTCGAACGCCACTTTCCGGGACAAGAAATAGAACCCAAGAAAGCCTGGCTGGAGATGATCCACAGATATGTGGCCGGCTCGCTGGGGATTCTGGTATTACTTATTTTGATCCAGAGTTGGCGTGGCAGCGCAACCCCGAAGACGCTGCCGGGACTGATCGCTGCCCTGATCGTATTTCAAGCGCTGCTGGGAATGTGGACTGTGACCATGAAACTGATGCCCGTCGTGGTCATGTCTCACCTGCTCGGGGGATTCACCCTGTTTTCGCTGTTGCTGCTGCTGTATCTCAGGCTCCGGCCGCTGCAAATCCCGGATGGCGATCCCAAAGCCCGCACCTTGGCGCCTTTGGCCATGGTGGCGCTGGCCATGGTGGTACTGCAAATTATGCTTGGCGGCTGGACCTCCTCCAACTACGCCGCCCTGGCCTGCACAGAGTTGCCTATCTGCGAAGGTGACTGGAGCAGCAACCTACGTCTGGCAGATGCCTTCTCTCCTTTTCAGGGTCAGCATCCCAGCTTTGAGTTCGGCGTATTGGATTATCACACCCGGATGACCATACATATTGCCCACCGAATAGGTGCCCTGCTGACCGCGATAGTGGTACTTACCCTGGCATTCATGCTCTGGCGCAGAGCCGACTCGAGCATGCTGAAACGCTCGGCTCTGGGACTCACCTTAGTGCTGGGATTACAGCTGTCATTGGGCCTGGCCAACGTATTGCTGCATCTGCCGCTGCCGGTGGCGGTTGCCCATAACGGCGGCGCAGCCCTGCTGCTGCTGACTTTGGTATTCATCAACTATGCGCTTTGGCGTAAAGCCTGAAGAGGGACTGTTTATGGCCAAACTACTCTCCATAGCCCAGGATGCGACCCGCACAGAGATCTCCTGGCGCGATTACCTGGAAATGACCAAGCCCAAGGTGGTGGCGCTGATGCTGCTCACCGTCCTGGTGGGCATGTGCCTGGCGTTGCCCGGTGCCGTCCCCCTACAGCCCTTGCTTGCCGGGCTAATGGGAATTGCCATGATGGCGGGCTCGGCGGCCGCCTTGAATCACCTTATCGATCGACGCATTGATGGCCTGATGGCCCGCACTTATAACCGCCCCTTACCCAAGGGACGAGTGAGCGTGAGCCGAGCCTTGAGCTTTGCCGTCTTGCTTGGATTGGCGGGCTTTACCCTACTCTATTGGCTGGTGAATCCACTCACCGCCTGGTTGACCTGTGCCAGCCTGATTGGCTACGCCCTTATCTATACCGCCTATTTAAAGCGGGCAACCCCCCAAAATATCGTGATAGGTGGCCTTGCCGGTGCCATGCCGCCACTGCTGGGTTGGACGGCGGTAACCAATGACTTTCACGGCCACGCCTGGCTGTTGGTGATCATTATTTTCACCTGGACTCCACCTCATTTCTGGGCCTTGGCCATTCACCGTCAAAAAGAGTATGCCAAGGTGGATATCCCCATGCTGCCTGTGACTCACGGGGTAGAATTTACCAAGACCTGTATTCTGCTCTACACCCTTCTGCTGGCCATCGCCTGCTTATTGCCGGTTTTGGTTGGCTTGAGTGGCCCCGTCTATCTGCTGGCTTCCACCATTCTCAGTTGCCTGTTTATCTACAAGGCCTGGCAACTCAAGTTTGCCGACCGCCCCGGGCTGGCGATGGCCGTGTTCCGTTTCTCCATCTATCAGCTAATGCTGCTGTTTATTGCCCTGCTTGTGGATCATTACCTCTGGAGTTGAATCATGAAGAAACGCATCTTGGTGGCGGGTATTTTGCTCATAGGTCTTGGCGGTTTGGCCAGTGTGCAGCTGTTTCACCGACCTTCGTCTCAGCCGCCGCAGGCACTACAAACCAGCTTTCAATATGAAACCCCAAGGCCTCTGCAACCTTTTGAGTTGCAGGACCAAAACGGTCATCAATTCGATAATGACAAGCTAAAACAGAAATGGAGTCTGATTTTCGCCGGTTACACCTCCTGCCCGGACGTATGTCCCACCACCCTTGGCAAACTCAGTGCCATCTACCCGAAACTGGCACAAGTGGCACCAATACAGGTGATACTGCTCAGTGTCGACCCTGAGCGTGACAGCCAAAGCAAACTCAAAGACTACCTGACCTTCTTTAATCCCGAGTTCATAGGTTTGCGGGCCGAGCACCCGGCATTGCTGCCCTTCAGCCGCGATCTGGGCCTGGTGTATTCACTGGTCGGCGATGGCCCTGACTACCAAGTGGATCACAGCGCCTCTTTAATCCTGATCTCGCCCGACGGCCGCCGCTACGCCACCATCAAGCCCAGTTCACAGACACCCGGACAACTGCCGCAAATCCGCAACGATGAACTGCTGGCCGACTTTCGCACTCTGGTTACTCAGTATCAAGGGCCTCACTAACCCCCTAAAGAGCCTAGTCATTCATATACCATTTTTTCTTTTGAAAAGAGGCAGAAGTGAAATTTGCCGACTATCTTTTGTGTGTTGGGAAAACAGGGAAGCACTATGTCCATCGACACACTGGCACTGGGTTCAGAAATAAGCATTCGCAATATTCAGCCACTCTACCAAAAACTATTGGAGCTCTTGCATCGGGTCGATGAATTGATCCTGGATGCCGGTGAGTTGCACAAGGTGGATACTGCCGGCGCCCAGTTGCTGTACCTGTTTGCTCTGAGTTGCGACAAGCGAGGGTTGAAACTGTCATGGCAACAGGCTCAACCCGCCTTTATCGCTCAACTGACGCGCCTGGGTATCAGGATCCCGACACTCGATTCGGATTTTGAAAAGGAAACGCTCAATGAAGACAATCCTCGCAGTTGATGATTCAGCCTCCATGCGGCAAATGGTGAGCTTTACTCTCAAGACAGCAGGTTTCGACGTGACCGAAGCCAACAATGGCGAGGAAGCGTTGAAAGTAGCCCAAGGCAGAGAGTTTGACCTGGTGATATCGGACGTCAACATGCCAATTATGGATGGTATCGAGCTGATACGTAACTTGCGCGAGCTGCCCAACTACAAGTTTGTGCCCATGTTGATGCTGACCACAGAGTCGACCACAGACAAGAAGCAACAGGGACGAGCGGCCGGAGCCACAGGTTGGATAGTCAAACCCTTCAACCCGGATCAGCTGTTGGCCACGGTTCGCAAAGTATTGGGTTAGCCTCCGGCAAGGAGCGGATATATGGACATAGATCTGAGCCAATTCACCCAGGTGTTCTTTGAAGAAAGCCTCGAAGGCCTGGAGGTCATGGAATCTGAGCTGCTGAAACTGAACGTGCAGCAACCGGATCCGGAAACCATAAATACCATTTTTCGTGCCGCCCATTCGATTAAGGGAGGCAGCGCCACTTTTGGTTTCAACCAGGTCGCCGGATTCACCCACTTGCTGGAAACCCTGTTGGATGAAATCCGTGATGGCCGCCGGGAAATGACCGCCAATCATCAGGATATGTTGCTCTTGTCGGTGGATCTGCTGCGCAACATGCTGCAGGCCTTGATGGCAGGTCAAAGCTTTGAATCGCCCCAGCAACAAGAGCTGGAAAACCGCTTCAATCAGGAGCTGTCCGCAGTTGCCGGGATCGAAGATGCGTCGGATAACGCCAGCCAAAGCAATGAAAAGTCAGCAGCCAAAGTATCAGAAACCAAAGATATTGGGCTCAGCTGGCAGATAGATTTCCATGCCGGCGCCGACATTCTCAGATGCGGCAACGACCCCATTTTGATGTTCAACGAACTCGCCGAGCTGGGTGAGCTAAAGGTCAGCCTGCCAGCGCAGGAACTGCCTGAGTTTGAAGACCTGGACCCCGAATCCTGCCGTCTGTATTGGCAGCTGCAACTCGACACAGAGGCGCCACTTGAGCGGATAAAAGAGGTGTTTGAGTGGGTCGAGGACGACTGCGAAATCCATTATCAGCAGTTGCCCGCCAAGACACAGCTTGTGGAAGGTGTCTCACCGCAGGAACAAGCCCCTATCTCGACTTCTGCCCCAGACTCCCAAGGGGCAGCCACCACAGCCAAAGTGGAGTCCGGCAAGGCTGTTGCCAAAACGGCGGAAACCAGTTCTATCCGGGTCAGCACCGACAAGATAGACATGCTGATCAATATGGTGGGTGAGCTGGTGATCACCCAGGCTATGCTGGGGCAGATAGGCCAACAGGAACGCATTGACGATAACGCTCTGCTGTCACTGCAGCAGGGGCTGGAGCAATTGGCCAATCACACTCGGGATCTGCAGGAAAGCGTGATGCAGATCCGCATGCTGCCTATCAGCTTCGCCTTCAACCGTTTCCCCCGCTTGGTACGCGACATAGGTCAGCAGTTGGGCAAGAAGGTCGAGCTGATCCTCAAAGGTGAGGAGACAGAGCTGGACAAGACAGTGATGGAGAAAATTGTCGACCCCATGGTGCATCTGGTACGTAACTCTTTGGATCACGGCATTGAATCCCCTGCCGTGCGCAGCGCCAAGGGTAAACCGGAAACCGGCAGGATCACCCTCAACGCCTTCCATCAAGGCGGCAATATCGTCATAGAAATAACCGACGACGGCGCCGGATTGGATACCGGCAGAATTCTCGCCAAGGCCAGAGATAAAGGCTTGGTCGGCGCTGAAGAGGAACTCAGCACAGAGGCGATTCAGCAACTCATCTTTAAACCCGGCTTTTCTACCGCCGACAGCGTCTCCGACCTCTCTGGCCGGGGCGTGGGTATGGATGTGGTTAGACGCAACATTCAAGCACTCAGCGGCAGTGTGGAGCTGGCCTCGACGCCCGGCAAGGGTAGCCGTTTTACCATTCGCTTGCCTTTGACCCTGGCCATTCTCGACGGCCAGTTGGTGAGGGTCGGCGAGCATACTTATGTGGTGCCGCTGGTCTCCATCTATGAGTCGTTGCAAGTGGAAAGCAGTAAGGTCAACAAACTGTCTGAAGAGCACGAAGTGATCCGCCTACGAGACGAGTACCTGCCGGTCATCCGCGTTTATCAGGAGTTCAATCACCAGGCTCAGGCCAAAGAGGTCAAAGAGGGGCTGGTGATGGTGGTGGACAACAACAACCAAAAAGTCGGCCTGCTGGTCGATGAGTTGCTGGCGCAGCAACAAGTGGTGATCAAGAGTCTGGAAGACAACTACGCCAAAGTGCCCGGGGTGTCCGGTGCCACTATTCTCGGTGACGGCCGGGTGGCGCTGATAGTGGATATTCCCGGACTCGTGACCATGTCTGGCCTCAATCAAACTCAGGAACATGCAGCCTAGAAGGGAAGCGCAATGACAGAATCCAACCCTGCAACATCGGCAGCTGCGGAAGATCAATCACAGCAATACCTCACCTTTATGATGGCCGATGAGGAATATGGCGTCGATATTCTCTCGGTGCAGGAGATCCGTGGCTGGGAAGCAACCACGGTTATTCCCAATGCGCCGCCCCATGTCAAAGGGGTCATCAATCTGCGCGGCACCATAGTCCCCATCATAGATCTGCGTCAAAGGTTCGGTATCAAGACCCTGGCATATGGCCCAACCACAGTAGTGATAGTGCTGAAAGTGCGCCTGGATAAACAGCACAAGGTGATGGGCATAGTGGTGGATGCCGTTTCCGATGTTTTCAGTATCACCCAGAGCGAGATCCGCAGTGCGCCCGATTTTGGCCAGGACACGGACATGCGTTTCATCCATGGGCTCACCTGTGTGGCCGATAAGATGGTCATACTATTGAATATCAATATGTTACTCGGTAATGAAGTGCTGCCGGATGCATCACAACTTTCCAGTTTGCTGCAGCAACTGGACTTGGAACAGCCTCAGGCTGCCAACCTTTAAGACATCGAGGAAAGAAGAATGGATGCCGCCAATGCCAACATAATCAACAGCAATCCCTGGAATCTGCTTGGCTTAATCACGGGCATCGCCGTGATGGCGCTCATGCTGCTAGGCCAGGATCCCAATATCAATATCATTATTATTCTGCAGGGCGTCACCCTGGTTTGCATACTGCTTGGGCTATTGCACTCACTCAAGCACAAAGGCACCCTGGATAGCGCCATCAACCAACTGCAGCGGTTGCTGAAAGACGGCACGCAGCAGTTTGCCGAGCTTGATCTGCCGGGCTGGAAGCCACTGCTGGACGAGCTCAGTCGTTGGCGTCAGAGCCAGCAACAGCAGCAAGCCATTCTCAAGGCGCTGGATATCTGCCAGGCCAATGTGATGGTGGCCAATCCGGCCGGTGACATTCTCTACTTCAACCACTCGCTGCAACAAACCATGCAGGACGCCGAGGCCGACATTCAAGAGGTATTGCCTAAATTCCAGGCCGACAAGCTGCAGGGCGCGAATATGGATGTTTTCCACCGCAACCCTGAGCATCAAAGGAAATTGATCGCCGGCTTGGAGCAGGTTTACTCGACTCAGATCAAGGTAGGTCGTCGTACCTTCAGCCTGATAGCTTCGCCGGTATTCGACGAAAACAAGCAGCGTATTGCCACTGTGGTCGAATGGCAGGATCTCACCGAAGCCCTTAGCAAACAACAATTGGAGCAGCAAAGCGCTACAGAAAACACCCGCATCAAGCAGGCTCTCAATGTCTGCCAGGCCAATGTGATGGTCGCCGATACCGACTACAACATCATCTACCTGAACGACTCACTGAATGAAATGCTGGCCGGCAATGAGCAAAAGCTTCAACAGGAGTTGCAGGCCTTCAACATGAGCAAGCTGATTGGCAGCAATATCGATATCTTCCATCGCCATCCTGAGCATCAGCGACAATTGCTGGACCAGCTCACCGACAGCTATAACACCCACATCAAGGTGGCCGGGCTGACATTCAACCTGATTGCCACCCCGGTATTTGAACAGGGCAAGCGTACCGGCACAGTTGTGGAGTGGCAGGATATCACCGCCAGCCTAGCCAGAGAGCAGCAGGAAAAACAGCTGGCGGCCGAAAATGCCCGCATTCGTCAGGCATTGGATAATGTCAGTTCAAATACCATGGTGGCGGATAACGACGGCAATATCATCTACCTCAACCAAGCTGTGCAGCAGATGTTTCAGGCAGCCGAGAAATATATTCTCCGCGACCTGCCCAAGTTCAATGCCAGCAAACTGCTGGGACAAAATATCGATGGTTTCCACAAGGTCCCCAGCCACCAGCGCAATATTCTCGCCGGATTGACCGAGACCTACGACAGCCAGCTGCAAGTTGGCGGCCGTACCTTCAGAATCATTGCCAACCCGATACTGGACCCGGAACAGGGACGAATTGGCACTGTGGTTGAGTGGGCCGACCGTACCAATGAAGTGGCCATAGAGCAGGAGATTGACGCCATTATCACGGCGGCCAACGACGGCGACCTGAGCCGCCGCCTGGATATTCACAACAAGGAAGGCTTCTTCCTTAACCTCTCCAACGGCCTCAACCGCTTGGTAGGCATAGCCGACAATGTCATCTCCAAAATCGCCGATATCTTCGATGGCCTGGCCAAGGGGCAACTGGATCGAAAACTTGACGGCGAATATCAGGGTCAGTTTGCCAAGCTGCAGCAAGATGCCAATGCCACCATCAGTAAGTTGACCGAAGTGATTGGGGGCATCAATGACTCGGCCAATACCGTCACCTCAGGAGCCGAAGAGATAGCTCAGGGCAACGCCGATCTTAGCCAGCGTACCGAAGAGCAGGCCGCCTCCCTGGAGCAAACCGCCTCCAGCATGGAAGAGATGACAGCCACTGTGAAGCAAAGCGCCGAAAATGCCACTCTGGCCAACAACTTAGCTCAGGAGGCCAGCGAGAAGGCAGGCGAAGGTGGCAAGGTAGTCAAACAGGCAGTCAGCGCCATGGAGGAGATCAACACCTCGAGCAAACGCATTGCCGACATCATCAGCGTGATAGATGAAATCGCCTTTCAGACCAACCTGCTGGCGCTGAATGCTGCGGTCGAGGCTGCCAGAGCCGGAGAACAGGGCCGTGGTTTTGCCGTAGTGGCCGGAGAGGTACGTAACCTGGCACAGCGCAGCGCCGGTGCCGCCAAAGAGATCAAGGAGCTGATCCGCGACAGCGTCAACAAGGTCACAGATGGCACCCAGTTGGTCAATCAATCCGGTGAAACCCTGCAGGAGATAGTGCAAGCCGTGTCCAAGGTAGCCGGCATGATCAACCAGATCAGCATAGCCGCAGAGCAGCAGTCGGTTGGGATCCAGGAGGTCAATAAGGCTGTATCGCAGATGGATGAAATGACTCAGCAAAACGCCGCCTTGGTGGAACAGGTCTCGGCAGCAGGCGATGCCATGGCCGAACAGGCCAGAAGCATGAAGCGTCAATTGGGCTTCTTCAATACCGCCAATCTGGAAAAGGGCGCCGGCAAGCCCCTGACCCTGATCGCCGGGGATAAGTCCCCCAAGATCCGTGTCAGTTCAGAAGAGTGGAGCGAGTTCTAGGAGATACTGATTGAGCTTCGATGAAGAGAAGGCATTCCCGATGACAGCCGCGGATTTCGGCATTATCCGCGAGCTGGCCTACCAACACACAGGGATAGTGTTACCCGAGCGCAAGCGCCATATGGTGTATTCCAGGCTCAGCCGCCGGCTGCGATTGTTGCGGCTGGCCAACTTCGGGGAATACTGCCTCAAGCTGCAAAGCGACCCTCTGGAACTGGCGCCATTTATCAACGCGTTGACCACCAATCTGACCTCCTTTTTCCGTGAGCGGCACCACTTCAACTTTCTGGAAACCGAACTGGTGCCCTATTGGCAGCAGCGCAAGCAACGCAGGCTGAGAGTTTGGTCGGCAGCCTGCTCCAGCGGTGAAGAGCCCTACAGCATAGCCATGACCTTGGCAGAGCACTTTCCCGCCGCCTCGGGTTGGGATCTGAAAATATTGGCAACCGATCTCGATACCAATGTGTTGGCCAGAGCCGAAGCCGGAGTTTATTCCCTGGCCGGAATGGAGGCCATCCCTGAACGGTGGCACCACTATCTGCAAGGGGCAGCGGAAGAGTTCAGTATTAGCAACCAGATCAAAAAGTTACTCTTCTTCAAGCAGCTCAACTTACTGGAGCCCTGGCCGATGCAAGGCCCATTCGATGCCATCTTCTGCCGTAATGTGCTGATCTATTTCGACCAGAGCACCAAGCAGAAGATAGTGGCCGGTTTCAGAAAACTCCTGGCCGATGATGGTGTGTTGTTTATCGGTCACTCAGAAAGCCTGACCAATATCTCCCGTGAGTTTGAAACCGTCGCTCAAACCACTTATCGCCTGCGGCATCAGGATTCGACTCTGCCGCGGCTGCCCCATGTCTCAGGAAGCAAGGAGCCATACTGATCATGGTAAAAGTTCTGATTGTTGACGACTCGGCACTGGTACGCCAGTTGCTGAGTCATATGCTCAGCCAGGCCCAAGACATAGATGTCGTCGGCTGCGCCGAGGACCCCTACGAAGCCAGAGAGATGATTAAAGCGCTGCAGCCAGATGTACTGACCCTGGATGTGGAAATGCCCAAGATGGATGGCCTGGCCTTTCTGCGCAACTTGATGCGCCTAAGACCCATGCCTGTAGTGATGGTATCGTCTTTGACCGAGCGCGGCGCCGACGTAACCCTGGAGGCCTTGTCCCTCGGGGCGGTCGACTTTATCGCCAAGCCTAAACAGGACTTGACCAACAGGCTACTGGACTATCAGCAAGAGCTGATCGATAAGGTGCATCTGGCTGCCGCCAGCCATGTCACCCCTCAACAAAGCAGCACTGCGCCACTGAACGGCGATGCCAAACTCAAAAACCGCATCATAGCCATAGGCGCTTCCACCGGCGGTACTGAGGCCATTCAACGGGTAGTCGCACCGCTGCCGGCCAATACCCCCCCCATAGTCATAGCCCAGCATATTCCCGCGGCCTTCAGCGCTTCATTTGCCCGCCGCCTCAACCAACACGCAAGAATGGAAGTGATAGAGGCTCAGGGCGGGGAAAGATTGACTCAGGGCGTTGCCTATCTGGCACCGGGCCATGCCCACTTGGTACTCGAGCGCCGTGGGGCCCATATCTACACCAGGCTGCTGGACACGGAAACCGTCAACCGCCATAAGCCCTCGGTGGATGTGCTGTTCAACAGCATTGCCGAGATTGCCGCTAAGTCGGCGATAGGGGTGATACTCACGGGCATGGGTAAAGACGGTGCGGCAGGCCTGCTGAAAATGCATCAGGCGGGAGCCCACACCATAGCCCAGGATGAGGCCAGTTCTGTGGTTTGGGGTATGCCTGGCTCGGCAGTGGCACTCAATGCCTGCAACGAGCAGTTGCCACTGGCGAATATCCCGGCCAGGCTGTTGAAATTACTGACTACTCCTTGATCCAGCTGCCGTCATCCTTTGGCCTAACCCATGCCTGGGAAAACCAATAATAGCTGCCGTGACGTTTGCTGGGGGCGGTACAGTTGTATCTGGATCGCCCCGGAGGCAAGTCCAGTTCAGCCTGAATACGGAAACGATTCGCCGACAACCATTGAGGTTTCTTGGCGCCCTGCCCCTGTACATAACACATGAGCTGCGACTGATTGATATCGCTCATGTCCAGAGTCACCTCAAGTTCGGGCCGCCACTGACCCATAGGTAACTCAGGGTTACTGGGGGAGATGGCCTGCACCGGCATATTCAGGCTATGCAGTTTCACCTTGAGAGCATTCATATCGGCATAGGCGCCAGCCACGGGGAAACGCGGCAAAGAGGTCAAAGCAGAGTGAGGGCCTGCCGCACCGGACTGCTGCCCCAAGCCAACAAATCCAAGACGCTGCAACAAGGCCTCCAACTGGCTGTTATATTCGCCGTAGGGATAAGCGAGTATCTTCAGGTTGTCGCCGGTTTCTTTGGCAATTCGGGCCTCGGTCTCAAGCAGGTTGGCTTCGATTCGCGCCAGCCACTGCTCCTCGGTTTCGGTGGCATTGCGGCGGATCAGATGCTCATGCCCCCAACTGTGGTTGGCAATCTCGGCGCCTTCTGCCACCAGTGTTCTGAGCTGCTCCCAGCTCATCATCTCACGATAACCCTTTTCTATCGGTTCTATCGCCACAAACAGTGTGTAGGGAAAACCAAACTCTTTCAGTATTGGATGAGCGGCCTCGGCAATGCTGAGGTAACCGTCATCGAAGGTGATGGCAACCGTTTTCGGTGCCAGCGTTTTGGACTGACGAATCGCCTCTATTACTTGGGTCAGCGGCACCACATTGAAATCATGATCCGCCAGATACTGCATCTGCTCCCGAAACTGGGCCGGAGTCACACTGGTACTGGCCGGCGAGCTGTCAGAAACATGGTGATACTGTAGAATGACTGCCGCCAGGACGGGTGAACTTATTAGCCCAAGACAACTGCAGAGCAAAAAGCACAGCTTTTTCAACATCATTAACCTCTGAGAAATTATGACCACCAGCATTGGCCTGTTCGACAGGCAAAAAAACCGCCAGCTGTTTGCGCTGGCGCTTCCAATGATACTGTCCAACATAACTGTGCCGCTACTGGGTCTGGTGGATACGGCTGTCATAGGGCACTTGAGTGACGCCTATTATCTCGGTGGCGTCGCCGTTGGTTCGACCATTATAACACTGCTGTTCTGGTTGCTGGGGTTTCTGCGTATGGCCACCACGGGCATGGTTGCCCAAGCCTATGGCGCCGATGACAAGCCTCGGCAATTGCAGCTGTTGATGCAGGCCGGCTCGCTGGCACTTTTCCTCGGCTTGATGGCTCTGCTGTTGCAAGGGCCGATACTCAGCCTGGCTGCCAGTTTATCCGATGCCAGTGAGCAGGTCAGCCGCTACGCCGCGAGCTACTTTTCCATTCGTATCTGGTCGGCCCCGTTTGCATTGCTGAACCTGGCTCTACTTGGCTGGTTGCTGGGCCGTCAGCAACCCAAGGCCGCCATGTGGCAGTTGATCATCGCCAACTGTGCCAATATAGCTCTGGATCTGCTGTTTGTTATAGGTTTGGGTTGGGGCGTAGAAGGCGCGGCCCTGGCATCCGTCATCGCTGATATGACCGCTTGCGCAGTAGCCTGCACCATGGTGTTGCGCCAGTTAAAACAGTTCAATGTGCCGCCTATGGCCGAGCTGCTCGGGCAGTTACATCCCCGTGACTTTGGTCGCCTCTTGAGCCTGAACCTGGATATCTTTATCCGCAGCTTGTGTTTGCAGGCCACCTTCGCCTTTATGACCTTCAAGGGTGCCGGGCTCGGCGATGAAACTGTCGCGGCCAATGCCGTGTTATTGAATATGTTGCTGTTGATTTCCTACGCCCTGGATGGCATCGCCTACTATGCCGAGGCCGAAGTGGGCCGCACCACGGGTCAAAAACACCTGGACGCGCTCAAACAGGCGGTTTCCCTGGCCTTTAGTTGGTCGGCCATCATAGCGCTGGGGTTCAGCGGCTGCTTCTGGATTTTCGGTGAGCAGCTCATCGGCATGCTGACCAATATTCCCGAGGTACGTCAGGTCGCCTTGATCTACCTGCCATGGCTTATCGTCCTGCCGCTGCTGGCATTTGCTTCCTATCTATTTGACGGTGTCTATATTGGTGCCACCAAGGGTAAAGTGATGCGTAACAGCATGATTTTCGCCAGTTTGGCAGTATTTTTCCCGGTCTGGTTCATGTTGCAACCCTTGGGTAACCATGCTCTATGGGCCGCCATGAGCGCCTTTATGCTGGCGCGTAGCCTGAGCCTGGGGCTGCACTTCCTCTGGCGTCGGCGGCAATTTATTCCTGCCTGATGGTAATAAAAAAGGACAGTGTTGAACTGTCCTTTTCTTTGGAACCTGTACCAGTATTACTGGTAAGAATGGTCGCCATGCTGGTGATCTGTTACATCACGAACACCGGTCAATTCGCCGGGGAAACGCTCCAGCAACTGAGTCTCGATGCCGTCTTTCAGGGTCACATCGACCATGGAGCAACCGTTACAACCACCGCCAAACTGCAGTACCGCCACGCCGTCATCTGTGATCTCCACCAGCATGATGTGACCACCGTGGCTGGCCAGTTGGGGGTTGATCTCGGCCTGGATCATATACTCCAAGCGTTCGGTCAGCGGAGCATCGTCAGACACTTTACGCATCTTGGCATTGGGCGCTTTCAGAGTCAGTTGTGAACCTAACTGATCGGCCACCAAGTCAATGCTGGCTTCTTCCAGGAAAGGAGCGCTCTTTTCATCGACCATGGCCTTAAAGCCATTGAATTCCAGCTCGATATCGTCGGCTTCAACCGCATCCGGTGGGCAATATGAAACGCCACATTCAGCCTGAGGAGTCCCAGGGCTGATAACAAAGACCCGAATATGAGTGCCTTCCGGCTGACCATCCAGGAGTTTAACAAAGTGCGCCTGAGCTGCTTCGGAAATGGTAATCATGACAACCTGCTCCGTCAGGGTAAACCTGAGTAAATTAGTAAGAATTAGAGCTATCATACTCCGACTGTCATGCGCTTTGTAGTCCCGAAAGCGATAGAGCTGAGTTTTTTGTTGTCGGGATCTCGATTTTATCTTCCACAATTCCAGGCCGGATCTTGATCTTTAGTTGGCACCATACTTACCGCCTTTAACCGCTCAGGAGCTATGGTTCAATCCGGGCGCTTCGGCTCTGGCCAAACACCAAACCTGAACATCCGGCGACCAGGGAGCCAAAGCCTTGGCGGCTTCCCGGATAGTGGTGCCTGTAGTCACCACGTCATCCACCAACACCAATCGTTGCCACTTTGGTGCCCCGCTCACGGCAAACGCCTTGGCCAGATTACGCCTGCGGGCCTTACCACTGAGGCCGGCCTGTGGCGCAGTATCCGCTATCCGCAACAACAAAGAATCCTCCAGCGGCAGCCCCAACTCTTGGCTCAGCATAGATGCAATCACCCAGGCCTGATTGAAGCCCCGCTGTTGCAGCCTCGCCGGATGCAAAGGAACAGGCACCAAGGCCTGTGGCCAACAGATAAGTCCGGCTGCCGTCAATGCCTTTACCCTGCAAGACAAGGCCCTAACCAGTGCGGGTAGAGGGGCGAAATCCTGCTGGTATTTGACTCGGCCGACAAGCGGCCCCAATGCCGAGTGATAGCTGGCCGGGGCCACAACAGGGATAGGACTGTGTTTCATGCAGGAACCACAAAAGCGTGCAATGACGGTCAACTCCCGACCACAGCCGAGGCAAATAGGTTGTCGGTAGCAGGTGGCCGCAAGACAGCAGGCACACAAACCCTGACTGGCTGACGGGATCTGCTGGTGACACAGTAGGCAACGGTTGGGTAAACTGGCGGCCAATAGGGCCCGGCATCCTGCCAATAGAGGGCTCCACATAACAAGTCTTCCATGAGGTGTTTCAGTGAGTCTGCATATCGAAAGCCAGGGACAGGGACGGGATCTGATCTTGCTCCACGGTTGGGGCGTCAACAGTGCCGTTTTTCATCCCCTGCTGCCTGGCTTGTCTCAGTATAGAGTCCACAGTGTCGACCTGCCGGGATTTGGTTTTAGCCAGGCCATTGACGGGGAGCTTGACGACTGGGTGGAGGCTCTGGTGGCTGCTCTGCCAGAGCAGGCAGTATGGTTGGGTTGGTCGCTTGGTGGCCTGGTTGCCACCCGAGTAGCTCAGCGCTTTCCAGAACGAGTTGCCGGGCTTATCACTGTCGCCTCCTCTCCTTGCTTTATGGCCAGGAGCGATAACCAATGGCCTGGAATAGCACCTAATGTGCTGACTCAGTTTGCCGAGCAACTGCAACAGGATCTGCAGCGAACCATAGAAAGGTTTCTGGCAATCCAAGCCATGGGCAGTGATAGCGCCCGCGACGATATTCGCACCATTCGCGAGCTGGTTCTGGCGCGGCCGCTAGCCAATGAACAGGCTCTTGCGCAGGGTTTGGAGATGTTGGCCAAGGTGGATCTGCGCCCCGGACTGGAACGGCTCGCCCTTCCCTGGCTCAGGGTTTGGGGAAGATTGGATGGGCTGGTGCCCAGAAGAGTCGCTAACCTATTGCCGGGTAACGCATCAACCACAGATTTACTGCTGGCCAAGGCATCACACGCCCCCTTTATTTCCCATCCTCAGGAGTTTATTCAGGGGCTAAATAGCTGGCTAACAGAGAAAGACTTTAATTCCTTGCCCTGATTGACTATTATTTGGACAGCAATGTAAGGAATGACCCTATGCAGCTTGTCTCACACTATCCACAGGTACCGATCGCGACCAGTAATCCCGCGACCGATGCCGCTCGGGTAGAGAGTCAGCAAAGACCGCCGGTCATTCCGCCGCAGCAACCCAGTAAAGGCCATGAAGAAAGGGCCTTCAACCCGCAGCACGAACGCACTGCAGACTCGGCGCAGCAACAGGCCAGACTGGCCGACAGAGTCCAGGAGCGCCAACAGCAATCCGGTCAACAACAGCAGCAACAGGAACAACAGCAGCGCCAAGGCAGTAAGCCACTGCTGCTGAATCTGGTCAGCAAGCCGGCCCTGGATCGCCGCGATATCCGTAACCGTCAGCCAGAAGCCGCGGCATTTCCCAAGCCCGCCATCGAATCAAGTACCGAGCGCCATCCCATGCCGAATGAAGCACCGCAGTTTTATCGTGAGCTGGGGCAGAGAATCGACACCTTCTACCATCAGCGTACTGAGCCCCTGCCCGATGCCGGCATTTCAGCATTGGTTTGATCCGTCTTTGGCGGCAGCTTATATAAACCTTCCTGATACGCCATGCTACCCCAAAGCGCTAACCCAAGAGCCTTGCGAGCCATAGGTTCTGCGAGCGGTGCTGTATGCAGTTGTTCCTTAACAGGGTCGTAATCAAAGGTCGCAGGCGCCTTCTCCGGCTGCAATATGGTGACCTTATTGCCCTGCATATAGGCAAAGTTCTTGTCGTACTGCATCAAGGCTCTGCCCGGCCAGCTATCGGGCACCTTTGACAGGTCCCGCCCCAACATGGGGTAAGTGGCATCTATGCCGGCTAAAGACAACAGAGTTGGCGGCAGATCTATCTGGCTCACTACCCGCAAGTCCCGTTTGGCCGTTATCCCATCACCCAGCAACAAGCCCGGGATCCTGAATCTGGGCACAGGCACCAAGGAGGCCCCGGAAACCCGGCTGTCATGATCGGCCACCACCAGGAACAGGGTATCACGCCAATAGTCAGCCTCTTTGGCCAGGCGGAAAAATTCACCTATGGCGTAATCGGCATATTTGGCAGCATTGTTGCGGGTCTGTTTCGGTTGTTCATACAGCTCGATACGGCCATCAGGGAATTCAAAGGGATCATGATTGCTGGAGCTGAACACCAGGCTAAAGAAAGGCTTGCCCTCGGCATGGAGCCGCTTGAACTCTGAATCGGCCTTGCGCATTAAATCTTCATCCGAAGCGCCCCAGGAGCCGACAAAGGCAGGTTTACGATAATCTTTCTGGTCGACGATAGTGCTGAAACCATTACCGAGGAAGAAGCTGCGCATATTGTCAAAGTGGCTTTCACCACCGTAGATAAAAGAGGTGGAATACCCTTTAGCCTGCAGTAATTCCGCCAGGCTGAAGAAGCCGCTCTGGCTCTTGCCGAGTTTCACCACAGAGCGCGCCGGCGTGGGGGTAAAGCCTGTGGTCACCGCCTCTATACCGCGGACCGAACGTGTACCCGTGGCATACAGGCTCTCGAAATACCAGCCCTCATCGGCCAGGGCATCCAGATTGGGTGTCAGTGGTAAGCCTCCCAGGCTGCCAACGAAACGAGCTCCCAGGCTCTCCTGCAATATGATGACTATATTCTTGGGTTTACCGCGATAGCTGGCCTGATTTTGGCTCAGGCTGGGATATTTGTCTGATATGAAGTCAGCGGGCGCACGGCCACTCTCCTGGCGGATTATCTGATAGATCTCCTTTCTGTCCATGTCGCCATAGATCCGCGATGCGTCGGCCTCGTTATTCATTTGGCTGATGGCAAAGGCCAGAGAGTAACCGGAATTGACCACCAACGAGTTGACGAGCGGATCATCGGCGAAGGCCACCATGGCTGGGTTCAACGGCCTGTGACCGAGACTGGATCTGGCCCCCGCCAGTGACAAGACAATGATTAGCACACCGAGCACAGGGCGCCAATACCACTTGGGGAAACGACAATTGCGACCGAGGTAACCTGAGAGTTTCCAGCCGCCCCAGAGGATGACTCCGGATAAGACCACGGAGAGGATCAGCTCCAGTTTGCGGCCGCTCCAGAGCATGGAGAGCACTTCTTTGGGGTAAATAAGATATTCGACGTAAAGACGGTTAGGCCTGACACCGTACTCTTCAATAAAGGAGGGTGTGGACAGCTCCAAAAACAGCAAATACCAAAGCCCGAGAGTCAGCCATAGACGTTGTATCCAAGACCAGCAACGCCCAAGCCAATGATCGCCGCCAAACAAGGCAGTACCCAGTGCCACAACGCCCCAGAGCCAACAAAGCATGGCCACATCGACCCGCAGCCCCTGCAACAACATATGGCTCCAACCACCAACGGCGGTTACCCGTTCATATTGCCAAAGCCCCAGCCCAATTCGGCTCAACATCAGGCATAACAGAGCCAATAAACTGAAAGTCAGTACACCGCGAAACGGCCCCGTAAACTTAAGATGGGAAAACTTCATGCCCTAAAATCCTTGCCACTCTTGTATCTCGGTGGTTGATATAAAAATTGAGGTTTAACCGCACGCCAACTCTTTGCCCGAGCCGATTTGCCGCGTCATTATGACAGAAAGGCTACGATAAAGTTTCATTAACATTTGTTTGTAATTGCCGATAACGCCAGAGGGTGAAACAGTTCGCAAAAGACAGGGAAAAGCGGCAGAGTTCAAGGTTCGTAGAAAAGGGCAGCATTGGCTCGAGTGTTGGTTGCAGAAAATGGAGTGTAAAAAAATCCCCCGATAATTATCGAGGGATTCCTTAAGCCAGACACTGACAGGTATTCAGTGGCTTACCGATCAGTTTTTCTTCAGCTTGGCAAAGGCATCGGCAAAGGCATTGCCCATGGCAGCATTCACTGGCTGTGGCTTGGCGGCCGGACGTTGTTTGCCCTGACCAGGCTTACTGCCCTTGGCCTGCGGCTTGCCGGTTCTTTGTTGTGGCTTACCGGGCTCAATCTTTTCGTCCAGGCGCATCGACAACCCAATACGCTTACGCTCAACATCCACCTCCATGACCTTCACCTTGACCACATCACCGGCCTTAACCACAGTATGAGGATCGCTGACAAACTTGTCGGTCAGAGAAGAGATATGCACCAGGCCATCCTGATGCACGCCGATATCGACAAAGGCGCCAAAGTTGGTGACATTGGTCACCACACCTTCGAGGATCATCTCAGGCTTAAGGTCCTTGAGAGCCTCAACCCCATCTTTGAATTTGGCTGTCTTGAACTCACCCCTTGGATCCCGACCAGGCTTATCCAACTCCTTGAGGATATCTGTCACTGTCGGCAGGCCGAATTCATCCGTGGTGAACTCGGCCGGATTGATACTGCTCAACAGTTCACTGTTACCTATCAGCTCGGCAACCGGTTGGCCCTTAAGCTTGGCAATATTTTCCACCAGTGAATAGGCCTCGGGGTGAACGGCCGATGCATCCAGTGGGTTGCTGCCTTCACGGATCCGCAGGAAGCCGGCGGCCTGTTCGAAGGCCTTGGGTCCCAGGCGTGGTACTTTGAGCAGCTCTTTACGGTCGTTGAAGCGGCCATGCTCATCGCGGTATTCCACCAGATTTTTGGCCAAGGTGCGGTTAAGACCGGCCACCTGACTCAGCAGTGGCATGGAAGCCATATTCACATCGACACCGACGCCGTTTACACAGTCTTCAACGACGGCTTCCAAAGAAGCCGACAGCTGGCTCTGGCTGACATCGTGTTGATATTGGCCCACACCGATAGACTTAGGTTCAATCTTAACCAGTTCCGCCAGCGGATCCTGCAAACGTCTGGCGATGGATACGGCGCCGCGCAGTGAAACATCGAGATCAGGAAACTCATTGGCCGCCAGCTCAGATGCCGAATAAACAGAGGCTCCGGCTTCACTGACCATCACCTTGGTGATACCGGGATTGCTGTCTTTGACCATGGCAATCACTTCTGCTGCCAGCTTGTCGGTTTCACGGGAAGCCGTGCCGTTACCTATGGCGATCAGCTCCACCTTGTGCATATTGACCAGATTGGCCAGGGTGCGTATCGACTTGTCCCACTGGTTTTGCGGCGCATGAGGGAAGATAGTGGTATGGCCCACCAGCTTGCCTGTGTCGTTGACCACAGCCACCTTAACCCCGGTACGCAGCCCGGGATCCAGTCCCATGGTGGCCTTGGCTCCGGCAGGAGGTGCCATCAGCAAGTCGCCCAGGTTACGGGCAAAAACTTTAATCGCCTCGGTTTCCGCCGCTTCACGCATTCTGGCGATGAACTCGGTTTCCATCTGCAGGGCGATTTTGATCCGCCAAGTGGCTGTGATAACCGTCTTCAGCCAGTTATCCAAAGCGCTGTCACTCAGCTTGAGACGCAAGTGCTCGGCGATGAGCACCTCACAATAGCTACCGGCTTTGGCTTCTGCCTCAGGGTCGGCATTCATAGATAGACTCAACACGCCTTCATTACGGCCGCGCAGCATAGCCAACGCCCGGTGAGAAGGCACTGAGCTGAGTTTTTCAGTGTGCTCAAAATAGTCGCGGAACTTGGCGCCTTCCTTCTCCTTTCCTGCAATCAAGCGGCTTTCAATGACAGCCGACTGTTGCAGATGGCTACGCACCTTGGCCAGCAATTCGGCATCTTCGGCGATCCGTTCCATCAGGATATAACGGGCACCATCCAACACCGCCTTGGCGTCGGCAAAACCGGCTTCCGGATTAAGATAGGCCTCGGCAGCCTGTTCAGGATCCATGGAGGCGCTGCCGACAGCAGCATAGAGGGCATCGGCCAAGGGCTCGATACCGGCTTCAATGGCAATTTGGCCCTTGGTACGGCGCTTGGGTTTATAGGGCAGATACAGATCTTCGAGCCGGGTCTTGCTGTCGGCTTCGTTGATGGCGTGCTTCAGCTCGGCGGTCAGTTTTCCCTGAGCTTCAATCGAGGAGAGGATCACCTGACGCCGATCGTTGAGCTCCCGCAGATAACCGAGACGAGTGTGCAGGTTACGCAGCTGGGTATCATCCAGCCCCCCCGTCACCTCTTTACGGTAACGGGCCACAAAAGGCACTGTAGCGCCTTCATCCAGCAAGCTGATAGTTGCAGCAACCTGCTGCTCACGAACGTTCAGCTCCTGGGCAATAATCTGAGCAATATTATGCATAGTAAGGATCTGTTGGATTGACAAAATTCAGTTGCGCCAACCATACCACAGGCTGCCTGAAAGTTTCATAGCCGGAGAGTGAGATTCCAGCCATTAGTCGGCTAATCGCATTCCCGATTAAGCGTTTGACTCGCTCAGGTTTAGCACCTTGACACTCTTTACAAAAATTCATCACAGCTATGGACAGGGAAAACCTGCCTACTTATACTTCACAATCGTTATATAAATGACAATTATTTGTATTTACAAAGTTGGCAGGGAGCGCCGGAAACCGCAAACCAATAAGCCGTCTTCCAAGGTGGCAAACATAGGAATAATGATGAAATTCACTCGCTCCCTCGTCGCTCTGTCAGTACTTTCCGGACTGGCAGCCCAGGCGGCCTACGCCAAAGATCCCCAAATGGAAACCATGGTCATCACTTCCAGTCGGATGGAGAAACCACTCAGTGCCATCCCCAACACAGTGACAGTCATAGACCAGGAACAGCTCAAACAACAGTTGGCCACTACCCGGGACTTATCGACCATTTTGGGAAACCTGGCCCCCAGTTTCTCCCCCAGCCGCCAGAAAATGACCAATACCGGTGAAACCCTGCGCGGCCGAGCTCCCCTCATCATGATAGATGGCGTGCCTCAGTCAAACCCTCTGCGCAGTGGTGGTCGCTCGGGTCAAACCATAGATCCCATGATGATAGAACGAATTGAAATCATCCATGGCGCCAATGCCATGCACGGCCTTGGCGCTCAGGGGGGCATAATCAACTACATCACCAAGAAACCCAGCGGCGACAACGAAAGCCGGGTAAGTTTTGATCTGTCCTCCCCCACCGGCTTCGAGTCCGATAGCCTGAGTTTTGGTGCCAACTATGCCTTCTCCGGCCAAAGCGGCAACCTGGATATGCTGGGTTCAGTGGGATACCACAGCAATGGTGTTTACTATGATGCCAACGACGATGTCATAGGTGTCGACACCACCCAGGGCGAGTCGATGGACAGCCAGAGCAAGGACTTCTTCCTCAAGTTGGGCTATGAGTTCAGCGAGTCGCGACTGGAGCTGATGGTCAACCACTACGATATGGACAACAATGGTGATTGGATGCCGGTCAAAGGCAATGTCGCCACAGATACTCCAACATCGGCGGTGAAACAGAAACAACCCTGGCAGGCAGCCAACAACAAGGTCACCACCAGCAGCCTCACCTACAAGCATCGCAACATCGCCGGGCAGCAGTTGGAGCTGCAACTGTTCAACCAGAACTTCAAGGGTGTCTATGGCGGTGGCTGTTTCGGCAGCTTCTATGATCCGGCCTTCGAAGGTGCAGCGAATCTGACAACCTGTGATACCGGCGCCAATGGCGAGCAGTACTTCTATGACCAGTCACGCAACAAGTCCAACAAGTGGGGCCTCAAGGCGTCGATGATCGCCAATAATCTGGCCGACAGCGGCGTGGATCTGGCCTATGGTGTAGACCTTTTCAGCGATACCACAGAGCAGGATCTGGTGCAGACCGGACGCTCCTGGGTACCCGAGACCCGTTACGACAATATCGCCCCCTATGCCCAGTTGAGCTTCTCACCTGTGGATGCCCTGACCCTTTCCGGCGGCGTTCGTTATGAATATGCCAAACTCAAGGTCGATGATTTCCAAACCCTGTGGGCCTCTGGCCACAAACAGGTTGCCGGTGGCGAACCAGATTTCAATGAAACCCTGTTCAATATAGGTGCCAGCTATAACTTCACCTCAGCGCTGCGCCTCTATACCAGTTACAGCCAAGGTTTTGGTATGGCCGACATAGGGCGAATTCTGCGTGACGGCAACAGCTTCCCGGACCAGAACCCTAGCGTGGAAGGTTCCTTGACGCTGGAGCCAGTGGTCACAGACAACTATGAACTGGGCTTGGACTATCAAGGCGAGTTGTTGGCAGCCAAGCTGGCACTGTATCACTCCGAGGCCAAACTGGGTGCCCGCTTGGCCCTGAATGAAGACGGCTTCTACAATGTGAAACGGGAAAAGAGCGTGATCCAGGGGCTGGAAGCCAATGTCACGGCTTACCTGGGTAATGACGACGATCTGGGGCTGAACCTGGCGCTGCAGCAAGGGGAGTATGACTCCAATAAAGATGGCAGCACAGACACAGATCTCGACGGCGCCAACATAGCACCCAATCGTCTCAACCTGTTCTGGGAACACAGGTTCAATGCCGAGATGAGTGGGCGCATTCAGGCCAACTACTATATGGACCGTAGCTTCAAGAAGGCCAATGGTGAAGAGTACGCCGAGTTTGACGGCTATGTCACAGTTGATGCCTCCTTCTCTATGCCGCTTTACCAAGGCACTTTGACATTGGGGCTACAGAATCTGCTGAATAAGGACTACTACAGTTACTACTCACAGACTATGGCTAACGACAATCGTTACTTCAAGGGCATGGGCCGTACTTTCAGCATAGGCTTCACCTTGCCTTTCTAATCCAGCCTGTTAATGACAAATTGAGGGTCGCCAATCGGCGGCCCTTTTTATTACACGAGGCATAATTTCAAGCGACTTTATCCGCGAGCCCAGTCAGCGGCGGCATCAGCTCGATTGGGGAACAGAGCCTAAGGAAGGTGCTAATAGCACTCTCTTGTGTAGAGAGTGGCTGACACAGTAATTGGCAACTAGCACTTTTACAAGCTGCAATGTTTTTTGAAATCAGGGCATAAAAAAACCGCTGCAAGCAGTAATGCCGTTCACTTAGTGTGAACGGCATTTTTCTTAGGCTTAATGGGATACTTGTTTTTACTCATTTTTAACGCACGTGGATAGGCTCTATCCCGTTTCCCATCAAGCTTGAACTGCCTCGCATTACGCACTATGTCCAAGACCTCTCTCGGGACATTTCCAGGCGTTTGAGATGACAGTTGAGTCAGTTTAAAAATGATATAACTCGATGCATCTCTAAAGCTTAATTGGTTCGGATGTAACGACGGTAAGCTCTTAGCCATCAACATCATCTTGTATCTGATGAGGTTATAGGCCAATAGTACCCCCCACAATTCTTGGATAACCAACTCTGGCAATTGACTACGCAACGTAAAGCGACTCTCCAGAAGATGCTGCTTCATCTCCCGATAGCCCACTTCTATCTCCCATCGATGGGCATATAAATCCGCTATCTCTGCCCCCGGATAACGCAAGGGGTCTGTTAATGAGGTCAAAATGGAAACCGACTTACCTTTTATCGTCTTTGTCAGTAAGCGAGCTTCAATATTGTCAGGTAGCATAGGCCACTTCTTTCTGGCTTGAGGCGTGGTGGCTAACTGCACCAGTTGGTCGTGTTTTCCTAAAGAGCGTACCACTTCATATTGTGTCCCTTTCTTCAACGGCAGCAGCCAGTGACTGTTCGGTTGAGCCTGTTGCCAGGCGTGCAAAAGCCCCAACGAATAAAAGCCTCTGTCAAACAGCGTCAGGCTGTTATTGGGTATGCTTGATATCAGTTCGGCGGCTAAATTCATTTCACTGACAGCAACAGAATCAAAGGCACTGTTCAATACCAGGTGGCTGCTTAACTCCATCATGCAAACCATGCGAATTTGAGGATAGGCAGCATCACCAGAAGCGTTGGCGGTTTTGGCGAACACCTGATTGTTTTGCTCACTATCAGGTGTTCGCCACACGACACCATCGACACCGTAGAGGTTGAGCCCACACCAATGAGGATGCTCTGCTCTTTCATGCCAGGTCTTGGCACTTCGCTTAAACACATCCTGAACAACGTCAGAGCCCAATCGCTTACGCGCTTGCGTGACAGCACTGCGCGCAACGTAATCCACCTCTTGCGGTAAGACGATATCAAGCTTATTGATGAGTGAACGGACGGACTCGCCTCTGAACAGAGCCATACCAATCACCGCCCAAATCATGGCATCCATAGGTAACTTACGTCGTCTTAAACTGGCAACACCATGTGAATCAAGGCACGACTGAATTAACTCAGGCTCAAGTACATCGGCCAGACAGGTGAATTCGGTAAGACGATTGATATGAGTACGCGCCAAAGCTTCTGAAAGTTGCATAAAAAAATCCGATGACATGGGGTCATCGGATTTTGATCCTTTCAGTGAGATCGTCAAGCGATCTGTCTTAACTGATCGGCATTACTGCAAGCAGCGGTTTTTCCAGCTCAAAGAAGATTAGCCCTTGGGATAAGGATGCGCTACACCCTTGTGGCAATCCACACAGGTCTTTCTGCTTTCAGGATCTTTCTTGAAGTTCATGCTGTGCATTCTAACAGCCATCTTCTTCATGGTTTCAGGCTGGTTTTCATAGATGCGAGTATGACAATGCTGACAGTTGGCTGAGTCATTGTCACGGAAGTAGTGCAGTGCTTTGTCAGCCTGCTCTTTACGGTTGGCATCCAACCATTCCTGAGTATTGAAGCCATCGATAGTCAGGAAACCGTAAAGATCCTTGGAAACGATGATCTTTTTCACCAGATAGTCAACCGGGCCGTGAGGCAGGTGACAGTCTTGACACTGAACAGTTACACCGGCACGACCGCCGCCGTGGGCTGAAGCCAGCACTTCATCTTTCAGTGAGTGGTTGCTGTGGCAGGTCATACAGAACGCATCTGTACTGGTTGCATGCAGCGTCTGCTGGGTAGCGAAGTAACCCACAACACCTATCACTATGCCGACAACCAGCAGCGACAGGATGGAATACTTTGCGCTGGGTTTAAAGATTGCACGCCAGTTCATCACTCTTCTCCAAAATAAAATTCTTATATCTATATTGAGCTATTCGTTGTTCTGAAATTTGATTATAAACCAGTTTTCTTTCATTAATCTGACCTGAAAAGTGCAAAATGAGACTTAGCTCTAACTCTCAAGGCCTATTGACGACTGGATTTTAAGTCAGCGCCATATATGCACTTTTCCTAAACCTAATGCATGGCACAGGCTTAATCAAGCATAGTCAATCGAATAATTAACATACAGCCAATTCTCGAAACAATAAATGTGATCCAAGCGACACCTAAGAGGTAATGCACAATTTATTTTGGACAAGAGGAAACTATTTAACCAATATGTCTGTCTATTGAGGCAAGCACCTATCGCGTGCTTTGCCAGACCCAAAGGATAATGATGAGAAGCTTGCTGCTGATACTGACACTGATAATGACGCTGGGACAGGCCATGATGCCTGCTGCTGCGTCTATAGCCGTGTCTGAGCATCAGCCGATGGCGACCATGAACCCATCTGCATCCGCTAGCATGACCATGGATATGGATTGCTGCCAAGGCCAGCAACATTGCCCCGACTGCGATCTGGGTATGGATTGCGGCACCATGGGCAACTGTGCCAGCCACTGCACACCAGGTGTAAGCCTGCTTACTACCAGCCACCCTTTGGTGATGACTGGAAGCCAGCAGATTACCCTGCCAAGCTGGAGCCTGCAAACCGCCATACTCTCACAGCAAACACCCCCTCCCAACTCAGTACAGATGTAACTCTGGCCATCAGGCCGCACAGCTTTAGTTAATGTTTTTACATCTGAATATTTTTGGGAGTTCCCACTATGTCTGCATACAAAATTTCTGCATCTCGTTTTAGCGCCGCCCTGTTAGTGCTTACCGCCCTGTTTATGGCTCCTGGCAGTTTCGCTGCTGAATTAAACTTGCCGGATAATCTGGCGATCAAGGCTATCGATGGCCAGGCAGTATCCAACTTTGACAGCCACAAACTGGCTGCCGGTGAACATGTCGTTGAGCTCCAGTACCGGGATATTTTTGCCGTCAATGCCGATGACTCGGGCGCTTGGGTCAAATCCGGCCCCCTCTACCTGACACTGACAGTGGCTAAGCAACAAAGCCTACAACTGCAGTTACCGACTCTGGATACCGAGGCCGAAGCCAACGCCTTTATTCGCAGCCCACAGTTGCAAGTAGTGGATGAAGCCGGCCAGGCTGTTCCGGCCGAGGTAATGACCCATGGGGGCCTGATGGCCGACTGGTTGGCACAGCTGCGCCGCTGAGTTTTCAGAGTGGAGTGAGGCAGAAGGTCAGCCTGCAAACCAATGATTGCCCGAGAATAGCTGAAGATATTTTCGCACTTCTTCAGATGTGAATCACATCAAGGCAAGCATTTTAAAGCATGGTAGACTAACGGGGTTCATTCTCTCTGGAGTTCAAGCTCAAGATGCTATCGGTTCGCCGCCACATCCTGGTTCTGTTTACCATGCTCGCATTGCTCGGGCAGGGTATGCTAACCAATGGACACTGGATGGTACCCACAGCTGAAGCGCATTCCGGGGAAATGCACTCCACGGCACACCCAATGGCTGCCACCATGGATTGTCACCCTCAACAGACACAGAGCAGTCACTGCTGCGATGACCCGCAAGTTGATACAGTGCTTCCCGACACTGTGAGTCATTGCTGTGAAGGCAAAGGATTCTGCAAGAGTGACTGTAACCATTGTCTGGTGATATCCGTAGCGGGTACCCTCATCGCCGTCGGTTCCTGGCCGGTGATGTCTCTGCCCGAAGCCGCCGTGGCCACGCCTATGCCTCATTTCCACTCTGTTTCTGTCGGCCAGACTATCAAACCACCCATAGTTTGATGCCCACGGCACACTTGTGCCCAAAATCTGCCAATAAATACAATTTTTTATGGGATAAGCCCTAGGAATGCCAGCCGGCGCCTGGTCAAAGCCGTATCCCAAACGGAGTGAATCAATGAAAACCTTTATCAGTGTCCTGATTATTGCCTTACTGTCTGTCACCCTGGCCCGTGCCAGCTTCGCAAACGAACGTGAACATCATCACGGCCAGCAACAAGCCGCCGTAACGGCCGAATATGCTTGCCCCATGCACCCTGAAGTGACGGGTAACAAAGGGGATTCCTGCCCCAAGTGCGGTATGTTCCTGGAAAAACAGCAACAAGCCGGCTACCACTGTCCCATGCATCCTGAAGTGACAGGCAAGAAAGGTGACTCCTGCCCCAAATGTGGTATGAATCTTGAGCCTGTAGCAGGCCAGAAACACCACCACCACTAATCAAGCTGTAGCTGGAGATGAGGCATATGAGCGATTCAAACCGTAAACGCCAACGACTGGCCTGCGCGCTTAGTCTGGTGTTGGCTGTCGGCCCGCAATGGAGTATGCAGGCAATGGCCCAGGGCAATCAGCCCCAAGGGCAGGAACAACACAAAGATCATCAACATGGGACGGCAACTCAGGAGTATTACTGCCCCATGCATCCGGAAGTCACCAGCCATGAGCCGGGACGTTGCCCCAAGTGCAACATGTTTTTGGTCAAAGATGAGGCTACTGAAGCCTTGGCAGAACCAACACAGGCCCTGCAAAAAACCTATGTTTGCCCCATGCATCCGGAAGTGACCAGTCACGAGCCGGGACGCTGCCCCAAATGCAACATGTTCCTGGTTGAAGAGGAAGAAGAGGAGCCCGGTTCCCATGCCGGTCACGCCCAGACTATAGAAACCCAGGTTACAAAAACCAAAGCTGATGACCATAGCCAGCACGCCATGCAGCAGACAAAGCCCGCGTTGGAGATTAAACCTGCACCTCTGGATCAGGGCAAGAACATCAAATATGTCTGCCCCATGCATTCTCATATCATCAGCGATGTGCCGGGCACCTGCCCCATCTGCGGCATGAATCTGGAAAAAGTCGAGATGGGCAGTCACTCGGAAACCGTTGAAATAGATGTCTCAGGCCAGATGCAACAAGCCTTGGCCCTCAAAGTGGCCAAGGTAGAAAGGGACACGTTGTGGAAGTTCGTCAAAACAGTCGGCCAGATAGACTATGACGAGAGCCAGATCAGTCATATCCATGCCAGGGTCAATGGCTGGATTGAAAAGCTTAAAGTAGAGTCTGTCGGTGACAGGGTCGAGAAAGGCCAGCTGCTGTACGAGATCTATTCACCGGATCTGGTCAATGCCCAGGACGACTATCTGTTGGCCCAAGATACCCTGAAACGCTCAGGCAACAGTGCCAACTACCAAGAGCTATTGCGTAAGGCCGGGCTACGTCTTGAACTGCTGGGCATGAACCAAGAGCAGATCAAACAGCTGGCCAAGACTGGCAAGACCCAATACCGGGTTCCTTTCTACGCCCGCGAAAGCGGCATAGTCAAACAGCTCGCGGTGCGTGACGGCATGTATATACAACCTCAGACCGAGGTCATGTCACTGGTCGACCTCTCCAAGGTCTGGGTCATCGCCGACGTGTTTGAAAACGAGCAAAGCTGGCTGGAAGTGGGTCAGGCCGCCGAGGTCAATATCCCCGCCATGGGACTCAAGGGCATAGAAGGCAAGATTGACTATATCTATCCCGAGCTGGATCCCATCACCCGTAGCCTGAGGGTCAGAGTGGTACTCAACAATGATCAAGCGATGGAGCTCAGGCCCAAGACCTTGGCCAAGGTTTCCCTCTATGGTGGCCCGAAACGCGATACTTTGGTGATCCCTCAGGAAGCTTTGATCCAAACAGGCAAGGAAAACCGGGTCATAGTCAAACAGGATGATGCCAGTTTCAGTGCCAGAAAGGTCACTGTCGGCATGTTGAGTCAGGGTAAGGCAGAGATCCTCGAAGGCCTGCATGAAGGCGAAAACGTGGTGATTTCCGGGCAATTCCTGCTGGACTCAGAAGCCAGTCTCAAGGGCAGCCTGATGCGCCTGAGCTCTGGCCACCAGCACTAGGAGGCAACATGCTGAAAAAAATCATTGAAGCCTCTATCAAACAGAGGGTGATGGTGCTGATTGTCACCCTGATGGTGACGGTTTGGGGGATTCAGGCGCTGCGTACCACGCCGCTCGACGCCCTGCCGGATCTGTCCGATGTGCAGGTCATCATTAAAACCGCCTATCCGGGACAGGCGCCCAAGCTGGTAGAGGAACAGGTGACCTATCCCCTGTCCACCGCCATGCTGGCCGTGCCCGGGGCCAAGACGGTGCGCGGCTATTCCATGTTCGGTGACTCCTATGTCTATGTGATCTTTGAAGATGGCACCGACATCTATTGGGCCCGCTCCCGGGTATTGGAATACCTGAGCCAGATAAGCAGTCGTTTACCCGAAGGGGTGCAACCCTCACTGGGGCCCGATGCCTCCGGGGTCGGTTGGATCTATGAATATGCCCTGGTAGACCGCAGCGGTAATCTGGACCTTTCGCAACTCAAGAGTTTGCAGGACTGGTATTTGAAGCTGGAATTGCAGAGTGTTGCCGGGGTATCGGAAGTCGCCACAGTCGGAGGCATGGAACAGACCTATCAGATAGTGCTGGAGCCGGACAAGCTGGCGATTTACAAGCTGGACATCGCCTCAGTCAAGCAGGCTATTACCAAGGCCAACAACGAGGCCGGCGGCTCTGTGGTGGAGATGGCCGAAGCCGAGTATATGGTACGCGCCAAGGGCTATCGTCAAACACTGGCGGACTTTCGTGAAATCCCGCTGGGGATCACCAGCCCCTCAGGCACACCACTGCTGCTGAAAGACGTTGCCACCGTACGCAAGGGCCCTGCATCTCGCCGCGGCATAGCCGAGCTCGATGGTGAGGGCGAAGTCGTCGGTGGCATCATAGTCATGCGCTATGGGGAAAACGCCCTGGCGACTATCGAGGCGGTGAAAACCAAGCTGGAAGAACTCAAGGCGGGGCTCCCCGAAGGCGTGGAGATAGTTCCCACCTACGACAGATCGCAACTGATTGAAAACTCAGTCGACAACCTGCTGCACAAGGTGCTGGAAGAGATGGTAGTTGTGAGCATTGTTTGCTTGCTGTTTCTGCTGCACGCTCGCTCGACCCTGGTGGCCGTCATTACCCTGCCACTGTCGATACTGATCGCCTTTATTGTGATGAACAATATGGGGGTTAACGCCAATATCATGAGTCTTGGCGGTATCGCCATCGCCATCGGGGCCGTGGTAGATGGCGCCATTGTGATGATCGAGAATATGCACAAGCACCTCGAGCATTTCAAACAGGACCACCAGCGCCAACCCGACGCCAAAGAGCATTGGAAAATTGTCGCCGAGGCCTCCATTGAGGTGGGCCCGGCACTCTTCTTCTCCTTGCTGATCATTACCCTGAGCTTTGTGCCTGTATTTGCCCTCGAAGCCCAGGAAGGCAGGCTGTTCAGCCCTCTGGCTTATACCAAAACCTTTGCCATGGCCGCCGCGGCTGTGTTGTCGATCACCTTGGTGCCTATCCTGATGGGCTTCTTTATCCGCGGCAAGATACCCTCGGAAAGCAGCAACCCACTAAGCCGGGTGTTGATAGCCATCTACAAACCTATGCTCAATGCTGTGCTGCGCTTCCCCAAGCTAACCCTGCTGGCGGCTCTGGTGGCGCTGGCCAGTGCCTGGTATCCGGTGAGTCATATGGGTAGTGAGTTTATGCCCGAGCTAGAGGAAGGCGATCTCCTGTACATGCCAACAGCCTTGCCGGGCATCAGTGCCAGCAAGGCCGCCGAAGTGCTGCAACAAACCGACCGGCTGATCAAAACCGTTCCGGAAGTGGCGCGGGTGTTTGGCAAGGTTGGCCGCGCCGAAACCGCCACGGATCCTGCGCCATTGACCATGCTGGAAACCACCATAATGCTCAAACCCAAAGAGCAGTGGCGCGAAGGCATGGATCTCGACGGCATTATTGCCCAGCTGCAAAGTACGGTAAAAGTGCCCGGTCTTACCAACGCCTGGGTGCAGCCGATCAAGACCCGTATCGACATGCTGTCTACCGGTATCAAGACACCTGTGGGGATTAAGATCACCGGCGCCGATGTCAATCAACTGCAGGAGATAGGGGCCCAGATAGAAGCAATTCTATCGGCGCAGCCTCATACCAAGTCGGCCTATGCCGAGCGGGTGGGTGGCGGCCGCTACATAGACATCACGCCGAAACTCGAGGTGACCTCCAGATATGGCATGACCCTGAGCGATATTCAGGACGTAGTACGTTACGCAATAGGCGGCATGAATATCGGTGAGTCGGTTCAAGGTGCCGAGCGCTATCCCATCAACCTGCGCTATCCAAGAGAGTTGCGTGACAATATAGAAAAGCTCAGAGAGCTGCCGGTGATCACCAAGAGTGGCCACTATCTGCCGCTGCGCAATCTGGCCGACATCGAAATCACGGATGGCGCGCCTATGCTCAAGAGTGAGAATGGTCGTTTGATCTCCTGGGTATTTGTCGATATCGGCGGCACGTCCATCGGTGAGTATATCGAAGCCGTCAAGCCGGTATTGGAGCAGGAGCTCAAGCTGCCGGCCAGGTACAGCTACAGCTTTGCCGGCCAGTATGAGTATATGCAGCGGGTCGATGCCAAACTGCAGCAAGTGATCCCCATGGCACTGGCGGTGATCTTCATACTGCTGCTGATGACCTTCGGCTCATCCATGCAGGCCAGCATCATTATGCTGTCGCTGCCGTTTGCCTTGGTGGGCAGTACCTGGTTGCTGTATCTGCTGGACTACAACATGTCGGTCGCTGTCGCGGTGGGCATGATAGCCCTCGCCGGGGTCGCGGCCGAGTTTGGTGTGGTCATGCTGGTGTATCTCAACAATGCCATCAAGCACAAGCAGGACAGAGGCGAATACCACAGAGTGGAAGACCTTAAGGACGCCCTGATTGAAGGTGCGGTGATGCGGATCCGCCCCAAGGCGATGACAGTGGCGACCATCTTCTTCGGTCTGCTCCCGATTATGTGGGGCGCAGGTTCGGGCAACGATGTGATGCAGAAGATTGCCGCGCCCATGGTCGGTGGCATGGTTACCGCCCCCGTGCTGTCGCTCTTTGTACTGCCGGCGCTCTATCTGCTTATCTACCGTCGTCACTTGAGCAAGCCTAAGGCTGAATAAGCCAGTAGATGATTGCAAGAGCAAAAACGGCTGCCAATGCAGCCGTTTTTTATTGGATTGAGCTCAGTTACACCACTTCACCAGCGGCGTAGCCGGAACTCCAGGCCCACTGGAAATTATAGCCGCCGAGCCAGCCACTGACATCCACCACTTCACCGATAAAATAGAGTCCGGGATGACGCTTGGCCTCCATGGTCTTGGAGGATAACTCATTGGTGTCCACTCCGCCCAGAGTCACCTCGGCGGTACGATAACCCTCGGTGCCGCCGGGTTGGATGTGCCAGCAGTGGAAATAACTGTCCAGTGCTGCCACATCTGCCTTGGACAGTTGGTTAAGGTTCTTGTTGGGTAATTCGCCCAGCTCCAGCAGCCTCTCAACCAAGCGCTTAGGTAGCAGCCGAGATAGTCCATTTTTAAGCGACAATTTTGGTGATTCAGCAGTAATTGTTTTGCACCAATCGACAAAATCCAGGTCCGGTAGTAAATCAAAAAGCACACTCTGGCCTGGCTGCCAGTAGGAGGAGATCTGCAGCACAGCCGGCCCGGACAAACCTCTGTGGGTGAATAACATGGCTTCTCTAAACTGCCTGCCGCACTCGGCTTTGGCGATAACCGGCAAGCTGATACCGGACAGGCCTTCAAACCTGGCCTTGTCTTCAGGTTGCAAGGTAAAGGGAACCAGCCCGGCAGTGGTCGGCAGCACCTTGATGGCAAACTGCTCAGCAATGCGGAATCCAAACGGCGTAGCCCCGAGCTTGGGCATGGACAAGCCACCAGTGGCTATCACCAGTGATTCACAACCGTATTCCCCTTCACTGGTTTGTAGGCTGTAACCGTCATCTGTGGCTGCCACAGACAGAATTTCGGTACGCAGCTGAATTTTGACTCCGGCCCAATCGCACTCTGTGGTCAGCATATCAACAATGTCTTTAGCCGAGTCATCACAAAACAGCTGTCCGAGAGTCTTCTCGTGATAATCGATGCCGTGCCGCTCGACCATGGCGATAAAGTCCCACTGGCTGAAACGAGCCAGCGCCGATTTGACGAAGTGTGGGTTACTGCAGAGATAGGCGCCCGGTTCAATGTTCTGATTGGTGAAGTTGCAGCGACCGCCGCCACTGATCAGAATTTTGCGCCCCAGTTGTTTGGCGTTATCCAGCAAGAGGACATCCCGGCCCCGATATCCGGCAGTGAGGGCACACATTAACCCTGCGGCGCCAGCGCCGATAATGATCACCTGATGCTGTTTAACTGACATAACGCTCACTCTCGGGCCCAACAAGGGGCAATAAAAAAGGACGCTATTCTAGCATCCTTTTCCGGGATTGGAGATGGCTCAGTCTGCCGAGGTTTCCGACTTCTTCTCTCTGGCCAGCAGTTCTTTGGCCGCATCAATAGGCGATTTGCCCTGATACAACACCTGATAGATCTGCTCGGTGATCGGCATCTCAACCCCCAAGCGCTTGGCCAGGGTGTAGACCTCTTTGGTGTTGCGGTACCCTTCAACCACCTGACCGATTTCAGCCTGGGCAGTATCGACATCACAACCCTTACCCAATGCCAAACCAAAGCGACGGTTTCGCGATTGGTTATCGGTACAGGTCAGCACCAGGTCCCCAAGACCCGCCATTCCCATAAAGGTAGAAGCATGGGCGCCCAGGGCTTCCCCCAGACGGCTCAACTCCACCAAACCTCGGGTGATCAGGGCAGTACGGGCATTGGCACCAAAGCCAATACCATCGGACATGCCGGCGCCTATGGCGATGACATTCTTGACCGCGCCACCGAGTTGCAGGCCGATAAAATCGTCATTGGCATAGACTCTCAGACGTTTGGGGCTGTGCAACAGCTCCACCAGATCCTGGGTAAACTCGGCATCGGTACCAGCCACTGAGATGGCGGTTGGTAAACCTGCCGCCAGCTCTTTGGCAAAAGTCGGTCCGGACAATACCGCCAGCGGATACTTCTCCCCCAGCACATCGCGGGCAACATCCTGCAACAGGCGACCACTTTCCGGCTCCAGCCCCTTGGTGGCCCAAATGATGCGGGCATCATCACGCAGCAGAGGCTTGGCCTGAGCCAGCACATCAGCAAAAACGTGACTTGGTACCACCACCAGAATATTCCGCGACGCCGCCAATGCTTTGGCCAGATCGGCTTCCATCACCAGGGAGTCGGGAAAGGCTATCCCGGGAAGAAAGGCTTGGTTGCTGCGCTCGGCAGCGAGTTTGGCCACATGCTCGGGCTCATGCCCCCACAACAGGGTGCTGTGTCCATTGCTGGCCAAAGAAATGGCAAGGGCGGTGCCATAAGAGCCCGCCCCCAATACCGTTATTTCGGCAGTGTCTTTCATCGGCTGATTACGCGTTCGCTTCTTCGGCCGGAGCTTGCTCTGCGGCGGCTTGACGCTGCTGCACATACTGAGCGAACAGGGCGTCGAAGTTCACAGGAGCCAGGTTCAGCTGTGGGAAAGTACCACGGGATACTAGGCTTGCCACAGTTTCACGGGCATAAGGGAACAGGATGTTAGGGCAGTAAGCACCCAGAGAATGAGCCAGTTGAGGATCACTCAGACCTGAGATAGAGAAGATACCGGCTTGTTGTACTTCACACAGGAACGCAGTTTCTTCACCGTTTTTGGCAGTCACAGTCAGTGACAGTACCACTTCAAATACATCATCGGCCAACTTGGCGCTGCGGGTATCCAGATCCAGCTTAACTTCAGGATTCCACTCTTTCTGGAATACCGCTGGGCTGTTAGGTGTTTCGAAAGAAACGTCCTTGATATACACACGTTGAATGTTGAACTGTGGGGCTTGTTGTTCGTTGTTTGCTACTTCAGCCATAATTCCTACCTATCCATTTAGTCTCGGCTTGCAATGAGCCGGTGTTTGGGGCGTATGTTACTCGGGTCGGTTGCGACTCCCAGTCATCATCCCTGCTATTCATCTGTTCAGCGCCGGAACAGAACTCAGGATGCCGGTTGCCACTTCAGCATGGCCCACTCTACTAATAGAAGGGCGCAGGATGCAATGACAACCGCCGACACTCATTATCTTTTGCTTTTGGACACAGGCATATTTGCTGCCTGCCAATCACCCATACCACCTTTGAGGTTAAAGACTTTTTCAAAGCCTTGCTTAACCAAAATCTGAGCCGCTTGAGATGAGGTCATGCCAGCGTTGCATACCAGTATAATGGGTGTGGTTTTGTACTTTTCAAGGTTAGCGATTTGATTATTTTTGATGTCGGCCATAGGTACATTCTGGGCATTGATAATATGCGCCTTACGGAAGTCGGCATTGGCACGCACATCTATCACCTTGGCATCTTCTTTATTCATCAGGAAAATCGCCTGCTGATGATCAACGGTTTTAACCTTGGAGAAGCCGGATTTGAACAGGGTTACCACCACGGCTATAAACAAACCTACCCAGGCCAGGCTCAGCATGGGGTGGGCTTTAAGAAACTCTACATATTCCTGCATTTTTAACTGCCTGTTATCTATTGGGCCATTTAGGACAAGCGCAGAGTATACCCAGAGGCCAGGCAGATTGCAGCTGTTTCACAGCAGTTTTGCCCCTTGAGTCGGCGTTAAGGCGCGGTCCGCCCTATTATCACAATCGGGGCAAATGGCTTTTGCCCTCAGGACAGACGTAGTAATATTTAACCAATTTCAGATTTGACCGATTCTTTCAACTTTACAGGTATCAACATGAAGACAAGCAAACGTCCTTTGGCACTGCTTATTCTGGACGGCTGGGGTTATCGTGAGGGCACGCATATGAATGCCGTCCATCATGCCAATACTCCAGTTCTCGACAGACTCAACGCCGAATACGCCCACAGTTTGATTTCCGGCTCAGGTAAAGATGTAGGTTTGCCTGACGGGCAGATGGGCAACTCTGAAGTGGGCCATATCAATATTGGTTCCGGCCGTATCGTTTATCAGGAACTGACCCGCATCAGCAAGGCCATTGAAGATGGCGAATTTGAGCAAACCCAAGCACTTATCGAGGCGGTCGACGCTGCCATCAAGGCAGACGGCGCAGTACACATCATGGGACTGCTGTCACCCGGCGGTGTTCACAGCCATGAAGATCATCTTGAAGCCATGTGCCGCATGGCCGTCAAGCGGGGTGCCAAGCAGGTTTACCTGCACGCCTTCCTCGATGGGCGTGACACCCCACCACGCAGCGCCAAAGCCAGCCTGGAACGCTTCGACAAGCTGTTTGCCGAATTGGGCCGAGGTCGCATAGCCTCGATCGTTGGCCGCTACTACGCCATGGACAGGGACAACCGTTGGGACCGAGTCTCCCAAGCCTACGATCTGATCACTCAAGGTCAGGGGAAATACAGTGCCGACTCTGCCGTAGCCGCGCTGGAAGCTGCCTATGACCGCGATGAAAACGATGAGTTTGTTGCCGCAACTGCGATTCTGGATCAAGGTAAGGCCACAACACTGCACGATGGCGATGCGCTGATTTTCATGAACTTCCGTGCCGACCGCGCCAGACAGATCACCCGCGCCTTCGTCAATCCGGATTTCGATGGTTTTGAACGCGCAGTGACGCCCAAGGTTAACTTTGTCATGCTCACCGAGTATGCCGCCGATATCAAAGCCCCGGTAGCCTTCCCATCGGAAGACCTGGTCAACACTCTGGGCGAAGTACTGCAGAATCGCGGCCTGACCCAGCTGCGTATTTCAGAAACCGAGAAATACGCCCACGTAACCTTCTTCTTCAATGGCGGTAAAGAACAACCATTCGAGGGTGAAGACCGTATTCTGATCAATTCACCCAAAGTAGCTACCTATGACTTGCAACCTGAGATGAGTTCGACAGAGCTGACAGATAAGTTGGTTGAAGCTATTGAATCAACTAAATATGATGTCATTATCTGTAACTACCCCAACGGTGACATGGTAGGTCATACCGGCAAGTTTGATGCTGCGGTCAAGGCTTGCGAAGCTGTAGATGCCTGCATAGGCCGAGTAGTGGACGCACTGGCCAAGGTAGATGGTGAGTGCATTATCACTGCCGACCACGGCAACGCCGAGCAGATGGTGGACGAAACCACAGGCCAGGCTCATACCGCCCACACCAGTGAGCTGGTGCCCTTTATCTATGTCGGTCGCAAGGCCACAATCGATGAAGGTGGCCGCCTGAGTGATATCGCACCAACCATGCTGACACTGATGGGACAGAGCATTCCTGACGAAATGACAGGGCGTCCGTTAATCCATACAAAAGAGTAACACTGACCCGGTGCAGAAGCGTATTTTAGCCAAAGCCAGCATACTTGCTGGCTTTCTCGTGTTTTCCTCTCAGCTGCAGGCATCCGATCTGGAGCGGCGTCAGTCCGAGTTAAAGGCACTGCAATCCCAGATCACCGCCCAGCAAAACGCTCTGAGAGACACAGGCAAACAGCGGGAAAAACTGCTGCAACTGCTGAAAAAAGACGAGCAGGCTATCGCAGATGCCGCCCGTAAGGTCAATCAAACTGAAAATGCTCTCAGCGACGCCGAAAAGCGTCTCTCCGAGCTGAAGCAAAGAGCCGCACAGCTGGACAAGCTCAAAGAAAGCCAACAGCAAACCCTGGCCAAACAGCTAACCAGTGCTTATCTCGCCGGGAATCATGATTACAGTAAGATGCTGCTCAACCAGCAAGACCCGGCCACCATAGAACGGATGCTGGCCTACTATGACTTTCTCAACAAGGCCAGAATGCAGGCCATAGAACAACTGAAACAAACCCGCCAGGAATTGTCGGCGGTACAGCAGAGCGAGCAGCAGGAACGCAATCGACTCAACAAGCTGGTACTGGATCAAAAGGCTCAATCCAAGCGCCTCAATCAAGAACAGGATCAGCGACAACAGACATTGAAAGAACTGCAACGCACCATCAGCAGTAAGGCCTCAGAACTGGAGCAACTGCAGATAGAAGAAGCCTCGCTGAAACGGGTTGTCGAGCAAGCCCTGGCTGCCATGCGTGATAGCCCAAGCATGGATGGATTGGCCAAGTCTCGCGGCTCACTCAATTGGCCCACCAAGGGCAGGATCAAAAACAGCTTTGGCAGTCAGCGCTCCGGCAATGTGCGCTGGAAAGGTGTCATGTTATCGGCTCCGGAGGGCCAGTCTATCAGTGCCATAGCCGCCGGCAAGGTGATCTATGCCGACTGGCTGCGCGGTTTTGGTATGGTGTTGGTTGTCGACCATGGCAAAGGCTTTATGAGCCTTTATGGCCATGCCCAGGCATTGCTGAAAGATGCAGGAGATACGGTCAAGGCCGGCGAAGCTGTGGCACTGGTAGGACGTTCCGGAGGACAAACCGAGCCTGGCCTATACTTTGAGATAAGGCATAAGGGGCAAGCTGTCGATCCGGCAAATTACTGTCGGCGTTAATCATCAGCCCCCTGCACTTCAAAGGGGGCAACATGGGCAACTCTATTCGCAACCTGCTGTATATCGGTCTTGGTATAGTCATGGGAATCTCTCTCAGCCTGGCTAGCCACGAAAACTTTCCCAAACCCAGTCACACCCATGAGCTTTCATTGCTGCTGGATGTGATGGATACAGTGGAAACCTACTACGTCAGGGACATCAGCCGCAGGGAACTTGTCGACGCCGCCATTGAAGGCATATTTCAACGTCTCGACCCTTATTCCAGTTTTCTGAAACCCGAACAGATGAACAGCCTCAGGGACAGCAACCGAGGGGAATACTTCGGCTACGGCTTTGAAGTGTCCACCGAAGGGGAAAAACTCAGAATTATCGCGCCCTTCCCTGGCTCTCCGGCCGAACAAGCCGGGATCATGGCCGGCGATATTGTTACTGCCGTCAATGGAGAGAGTATTGCCAAGCAGTCTCTGGAAGAAGTGCTTAGCCAAATAAAGCACTTCAGCAGCAGCAACCGTGAGTTATCGCTGCAGCTGCATCATGCTCACTCGGATGTCAGCTTTGAAGTCAGCCTCAAACCGGCCACTATCAGCGTCCACTCTGTGCTTGGGAAAATGCTGACCAACGACATTGGCTATATTCGCCTGGCAAGTTTTCAGGAAGATTCGACCCGCGACATAGTCCATCTGTTGAGCGAGTGGCAACAGCAGCCACTAAATGGTTTGATTCTGGATTTGCGCAACAATCCCGGAGGCTTGCTGGATCAAGCGATTCGAATTGCTGATCTGTTTCTGGATAAGGGCCGTATAGTCGCCACCGAAGGGCGCTTCTTCGATGCCAACTCAGATTACTATGCATCTCCGCAAACCATGCTGACCGGCGTGCCCATATTAGTGCTGATCAATCGCGGTTCAGCTTCAGCATCCGAAGTGCTGGCGGCGGCGCTGCAGGAGAACAACCGTGCCAAGGTGATAGGTGAAACCAGCTTCGGTAAAGGTACAGTACAAAGCCTGATCCCAACACTTGTCGATGGTAATGCCATCAAGCTGACCATAGCCCGCTATACCACACCCAAGGGTCAGGATATCAACGCCAAAGGGGTGGAACCCGATATAAAAATCGCACCCAATACTGTTTCCGATAACAAAACTGTGCCTATAATCGACCTCATATCTCCCCATGCAGATACTGCCAGCGATAGAGCCATCAACTCGGCGGTGGCATGGATACAATCAAATAAATAAAATTAATATAAAACGTGCGCTATTGTTTCTACTTACTACTGCTGGTCGTAAGTTGCTCTCCCGCGTGGGGAGCCAGACTGGCAATCGTTATCGATGATATAGGTTACCGCCATACAGATGAGGCCGCCCTGTCCTTGCCTTCAGCTGTGACCTTGTCTGTATTGCCACATACCCCTCTCGGGCAACAACTGGCTCGCCAGGCTCACAGCAAAGGCCACGAAATCATGGTGCACCTCCCCATGCAGGCGCTTAACGGCAAGGCCATGGGGCCTGGTGGGCTCAACAACCAGATGTCAGAAACCGAGTTCAAAGCAACCCTCAAGAGAGCTTTGCAGAGCGTGCCCTTTGCCAGGGGAAGTAACAACCATATGGGGAGTTTGTTGACTCAACTTGAGCAACCTATGGTCTGGTTAATGGAAGTATTGCATCAGGAAGAGCACTTCTTTATCGACAGCGTTACCACACGCTACACCAAGGCGGGAGATAAGGCCGATGCCCTCGGCGTTCCGCTGCTGAGACGTCAGGTGTTTCTGGATAATCAGCTAACCGAGCAGGCTTTCGAAAGACAATTGGACTTGGCAATAGCCAAGGCCCAAAGCGAAGGTGAAGCCTTGATGATAGCTCACCCTTACCCAGAGAGTATGCAATTCCTCAAGAAGAGACTGCCAGAGCTGGCAAAGATAGGGGTCACTCTGGTGCCGGCTTCCAACTTACTGCCAATCTCATGGGCCAAGAAGCAGAATACAAGCGGTGAAAAACTCTGACTAGAGTTGCAGTACAGGGATATCCAGATCCGGCAGCAAGGCTCGCAACTCCTGTTGGTTACTGACAATATCTGCCAGCGTATAACGGTCGAGCACAGCCAGATAGGCATTCACAGCTTGAGCCAGAACCCCTTTCAGCTGACAAGCAGGAGTCAATCGACAATAAGGCTTGCTGCAATCAATAGGCGCCAGTGAGTTTTCCAGTGCCCTCACCAGTTCGCCGACATTGATCTTCTCTGGAGCCATCCCCAAACGAAAACCACCACTCTTTCCACGTATAGTTTGCAGATAACCCAGCTTACCCAGGTGATGTACTATCTTGGAGACATGATTAGGTGAAAGATCAAAAACCTCTGTGATCTCTGCGATTCGAAACAAAGTCTCACGCTCCGGTTGAATCGCCAGGTACATAAGAGTTCTTATTCCAAAATCTGTATAACGCGTTAACTGCATCTTTCACCTTCAGGAAGAGGTTTCCACCTCTAAAGAGCCTATCAGCCAGAGCGCCTCTTCGTTGCTGTTACCACATACATCGACCGATGCCGAGAATTCGCTGCACACATCGGGACGTTCAGAGGAACCAAAGAGGCGACATAGATTGTTGTCATCCAGTTGCACACAGCGAACCCCTGCGGGTTTACCTCCCGGCATCCCGGGTATGGCACTACTGATGGAGGGTGCAATGCAACAGGCCCCGCAACCGATACGACAATCCACAATCATCACCTGTAATAGAATATGACTATTATAACGACAAAAAATTTTCGGGTAAGTACTCAAGTCACAGACTCAAGCGAATCCTACAGCCAAAGCGAATATAACAATAGCGCTTATGCATTCTCTATAGTCAACCTTAAGGACCTGGGTTTTCCAGGTCGCAGGGATGATTCCCAGTAAATTTGCAGAAAAGAATCAAACGAAAAAAGCCTCATCTTTCGATGAGGCTTTCTCTTTAAGTTGGCGGAGCGGACGGGACTCGAACCCGCGACCCCCGGCGTGACAGGCCGGTATTCTAACCAACTGAACTACCGCTCCTTTAGTATCACGCCTTGGCGCACTACTAAAATTGGGCGTCTGGCGATGACCTACTCTCACATGGGGAGACCCCACACTACCATCGGCGCGATTGCGTTTCACTTCTGAGTTCGGGATGGGATCAGGTGGGACCACAATGCTATTGTCACCAGACATATTCTTACTGGTTAATTGTCCGTCTGACGGTATTGTTTCCTCGCTACGCTGCTCATGTACTTCAGTACACTGCGCGGTTCGCTCGTCACGGCTTTGTCAGCCAAACAATTACCTGCGTCATTAACCTTTATTCTTCAATTCAGAAAGCTGTGCTCTTCTTCAGAGCCTGAGTTCAAACTTCAATCAAGTATCGACTTCTTCAAGTCCGTAAAACCCATCTGGGTTGTATGGTTAAGCCTCTCGAGTCATTAGTACAGGTTAGCTCAACGCCTCGCAACGCTTACACACCCTGCCTATCAACGTCCTGGTCTCGAACGGCTCTTCAGAGGGCTCCAGGCCCTAGGGATGACTCATCTTGGGGCTCGCTTCCCGCTTAGATGCTTTCAGCGGTTATCGATTCCGAACGTAGCTACCGGGCAATGCCATTGGCATGACAACCCGAACACCAGCGGTTCGTCCACTCCGGTCCTCTCGTACTAGGAGCAGCTCCCCTCAATCATCCAACGCCCACGGCAGATAGGGACCGAACTGTCTCACGACGTTCTGAACCCAGCTCGCGTACCACTTTAAATGGCGAACAGCCATACCCTTGGGACCGACTTCAGCCCCAGGATGTGATGAGCCGACATCGAGGTGCCAAACACCGCCGTCGATATGAACTCTTGGGCGGTATCAGCCTGTTATCCCCGGAGTACCTTTTATCCGTTGAGCGATGGCCCTTCCATTCAGAACCACCGGATCACTATGACCTGCTTTCGCACCTGCTCGACGTGTCTGTCTCGCAGTTAAGCTGGCTTATGCCATTACACTAACCGTACGATGTCCGACCGTACTTAGCCAACCTTCGTGCTCCTCCGTTACTCTTTGGGAGGAGACCGCCCCAGTCAAACTACCCACCAGGCACTGTCCCTAACCCCGATTAGGGGCCCAGGTTAGAACATCAACACTACAAGGGTGGTATTTCAAGGTTGACTCCAACAAGACTGGCGTCTCATCTTCATAGTCTCCCACCTATCCTACACATGTAGGGTCAATGTTCAGTGCCAAGCTATAGTAAAGGTTCACGGGGTCTTTCCGTCTAGCCGCGGGTATACGGCATCTTCACCGCAATTTCAACTTCACTGAGTCTCGGCTGGAGACAGCGTGGCCATCATTACGCCATTCGTGCAGGTCGGAACTTACCCGACAAGGAATTTCGCTACCTTAGGACCGTTATAGTTACGGCCGCCGTTTACCGGGGCTTCGATCATGAGCTTCTCCGAAGATAACCCAATCAATTAACCTTCCGGCACCGGGCAGGCGTCACACCGTATACGTCATCTTGCGATTTTGCACAGTGCTGTGTTTTTGATAAACAGTTGCAGCCACCTGGTATCTGCGACTCCCGTCAGCTCAGAGAGCAAGTCTCATCACCAACAGGAGCGTACCTTCTCCCGAAGTTACGGTACCATTTTGCCTAGTTCCTTCAGCCGAGTTCTCTCAAGCGCCTTGGTATTCTCTACCCGACCACCTGTGTCGGTTTGGGGTACGATTCCTGCTAACCTGAAGCTTAGAAGATTTTCCTGGAAGCATGGCATCAACCACTTCATCCCCTTAGGGACTCGTCGTCAGCTCTCAGTGTATGTGTGCCCGGATTTGCCTAAGCACACCACCTACTACCTTAAACGCGGACTACCAACGCCGCGCCGGCCTAGCCTTCTCCGTCTCTCCATCGCAGTTAGCAGAAGTACGGGAATATTAACCCGTTTCCCATCGACTACGCCTTTCAGCCTCGCCTTAGGGGTCGACTCACCCTGCCCCGATTAACGTTGGACAGGAACCCTTGGTCTTTCGGCGAGGGGGTTTTTCACCCCCTTTATCGTTACTCATGTCAGCATTCGCACTTCTGATACCTCCAGCGTGGGTTACCCCTTCGCCTTCAACGGCTTACAGAACGCTCCTCTACCGCACTGATGCAAGCATCAGTACCCGTAGCTTCGGTGAATTGCTTAGCCCCGTTACATCTTCCGCGCAGGCCGACTCGACTAGTGAGCTATTACGCTTTCTTTAAATGATGGCTGCTTCTAAGCCAACATCCTAGCTGTCTAAGCCTTCCCACATCGTTTCCCACTTAGCAATTACTTTGGGACCTTAGCTGACGGTCTGGGTTGTTTCCCTTTTGACGACGGACGTTAGCACCCGCCGTCTGTCTCCCGGATAGCACTCTTTGGTATTCGGAGTTTGCAAAGGGTTGGTAAGTCGGGATGACCCCCTAGCCTTAACAGTGCTCTACCCCCAAAGGTGTTCGTCCGAGGCGCTACCTAAATAGCTTTCGAGGAGAACCAGATATCTCCCGGTTTGATTGGCCTTTCACCCCCAGCCACAAGTCATCCGCTAATTTTTCAACATTAGTCGGTTCGGTCCTCCAGTTGATGTTACTCAACCTTCAACCTGCCCATGGCTAGATCACCGGGTTTCGGGTCTACACCTAGCAACTATACGCGCAGTTAACACTCGGTTTCCCTACGGCTCCGCTATTCGCTTAACCTCGCTACTAAATGTAAGTCGCTGACCCATTATACAAAAGGTACGCAGTCACGGTCTCAAGAACCGCTTCCACTGCTTGTACGTATACGGTTTCAGGTTCTATTTCACTCCCCTCACAGGGGTTCTTTTCGCCTTTCCCTCACGGTACTGGTTCACTATCGGTCAGTCAGGAGTATTTAGCCTTGGAGGATGGTCCCCCCATATTCAGACAACATATCACGTGTGCCGCCTTACTCGATTTCATCTCTGGTTAGTTTACGTGTACGGGGCTATCACCCTGTGCCGCTGTGCTTTCCAACACATTCCACTAACACCCCAAAGACTTAAGGGCTAATCCCCGTTCGCTCGCCGCTACTTGGGGAATCTCGGTTGATTTCTTTTCCTAAGGGTACTTAGATGTTTCAGTTCCCCTCGTTCGCCTCACTAAGCTATGTATTCACTTAGTGATGACAGCTTATGCTGCCGGGTTTCCCCATTCGGACATCGCTGGCTCAAATGCTTGTTACTAGCTCACCAACGCTTTTCGCAAGTTACTACGTCCTTCATCGCCTCTGACTGCCAAGGCATCCACCGTATACGCTTGGTCGCTTAACCATACAACCCGGATGAGTTTTCATCTCGCTTGTCAGTACTCATGTTGTCGTTATTGTGCTTTTCATTCGTCAGTCATGTAGCGCTGCTACACTCCTTCCTCACTCAAATCACCGCTTAGACACCATGTCGCCTGACTGCGCTACCTTATCGGTAACATAGCGGAAAACACGGGTTGTATTGCAACTAGCTTAGGTTTACTTGTCTCACCTCCGGGTTAAGGAAGTGGACTCGCCTTGAAGAATTTCCAAAACACTTGATTGAAGTGTTTGAGAACTCAATTTGTATGCATCAAATCCACTCCGAAGAGTTGGTTTTGATGTCTACTATCAGCTTTCCAAATTGTTAAAGAACTCATTGACCTACCAGGGTCAACGGCCTGCTCTATGAACAAGCAATCTGTGTGAACACTCAAAAGCACCAATTATCGCTTAGGTAAGGAGGTGATCCAGCCCCAGGTTCCCCTAGGGCTACCTTGTTACGACTTCACCCCAGTCATGAACCACACCGTGGTAAACGCCCTCCCGAAGGTTAAGCTATCTACTTCTGGTGCAGCCCACTCCCATGGTGTGACGGGCGGTGTGTACAAGGCCCGGGAACGTATTCACCGTGGCATTCTGATCCACGATTACTAGCGATTCCGACTTCATGGAGTCGAGTTGCAGACTCCAATCCGGACTACGACCAGCTTTATGGGATTAGCTCCACCTCGCGGCTTCGCAACCCTCTGTACTGACCATTGTAGCACGTGTGTAGCCCTACTCGTAAGGGCCATGATGACTTGACGTCGTCCCCACCTTCCTCCGGTTTATCACCGGCAGTCTCCCTAAAGTTCCCGGCATTACCCGCTGGCAAGTAAGGATAGGGGTTGCGCTCGTTGCGGGACTTAACCCAACATTTCACAACACGAGCTGACGACAGCCATGCAGCACCTGTCTCACAGTTCCCGAAGGCACTGAGGTATCTCTACCAGATTCTGTGGATGTCAAGAGTAGGTAAGGTTCTTCGCGTTGCATCGAATTAAACCACATGCTCCACCGCTTGTGCGGGCCCCCGTCAATTCATTTGAGTTTTAACCTTGCGGCCGTACTCCCCAGGCGGTCTACTTAATGCGTTAGCTTGAGAGCCCAGTGTTCAAGACACCAAACTCCGAGTAGACATCGTTTACGGCGTGGACTACCAGGGTATCTAATCCTGTTTGCTCCCCACGCTTTCGTGCCTGAGCGTCAGTCTTTGTCCAGGGGGCCGCCTTCGCCACCGGTATTCCTCCAGATCTCTACGCATTTCACCGCTACACCTGGAATTCTACCCCCCTCTACAAGACTCTAGTTTGCCAGTTCGAAATGCGGTTCCCAGGTTGAGCCCGGGGCTTTCACATCTCGCTTAACAAACCGCCTGCGCACGCTTTACGCCCAGTAATTCCGATTAACGCTCGCACCCTCCGTATTACCGCGGCTGCTGGCACGGAGTTAGCCGGTGCTTCTTCTGCGAGTAACGTCACAGATGTAAGGTATTAACTTACACCCTTTCCTCCTCGCTGAAAGTGCTTTACAACCCGAAGGCCTTCTTCACACACGCGGCATGGCTGCATCAGGGTTTCCCCCATTGTGCAATATTCCCCACTGCTGCCTCCCGTAGGAGTCTGGGCCGTGTCTCAGTCCCAGTGTGGCTGATCATCCTCTCAGACCAGCTAGGGATCGTCGCCTAGGTGAGCCTTTACCTCACCTACTAGCTAATCCCACCTGGGCTTATCCATCAGCGCAAGGCCCGAAGGTCCCCTGCTTTCCCCCGTAGGGCGTATGCGGTATTAGCAGTCGTTTCCAACTGTTATCCCCCACAAATGGGCAAATTCCCAGGCATTACTCACCCGTCCGCCGCTCGTCATCTTCAAAAGCAAGCTTTTGAAATGTTACCGCTCGACTTGCATGTGTTAGGCCTGCCGCCAGCGTTCAATCTGAGCCATGATCAAACTCTTCAATTAAAGTTTTGGTTGAACCCGAAGGTTCTGCTCAATGAATTCTGTTCGTATGAACACTCTTCATCGAGTTAAATCGTTTTGTCGATTTCTCAATGCCTGTGAGTGTCCACACAGATTTGCTTGTTTATCTTGTTAAAGAGCAATCCCTTAGGCGCTGTGGCCATCGGGTCAGGGCTGCGTATTCTACGCTTTCCTGCTGCGGCGTCAAGAGGTAATTACCATCTTTTTTCGCCTGTCGTTGAAAGGACTCGAGAGCCGTTTTTCTTCGACCCTGTCACGTCTTTCGCGTTGCCGCTGTGCCGTGTCAGTGGGAGCGCATTATAGGGAGCCTGAACTTTTGTGCAAGGGCTTTTTATAAGAAAACTGCTGTTTTTGGCTTATTTGCCGAGAATTTGTCCTGACCTGCCACTTTTTAATCTTTATAATGGCGAAAACCATTCATATAAGGACTTTTTATGGCCAATTCTCTCAGATCTTACCAAGGTACCAAGCCAAAGTTGGCCGAAGGCGTCTATGTTGATGAAGCTGCGGTTCTGGTAGGTGACATCTTTTTGGATCAGGACGCCAGCGTTTGGCCTATGGTGGCTGCCCGGGGTGACGTCAATCATATTCGCATAGGCAAACGCAGCAGTGTTCAGGATGGCACTGTCCTGCATGTTACCCGTAAGTCGCCGGCCAACCCAGAGGGACACCCGCTGCTCATCGGCGATGATGTCACCATAGGGCACAAAGCCATGCTTCATGGTTGCAAGGTAGGTAATCGTGTATTGGTTGGCATGGGAGCCATTATTTTGGATGGCGTCATCATCGAAGACGATGTGATTTTAGGTGCAGGTTCGTTGGTGCCTCCCGGCAAGGTGCTAAAGAGTGGCTTTCTCTATATAGGCAGCCCGGCCAAGCAGGCGCGCCCCTTGACCGAGGCTGAACGCCAATTTCTGCCACAATCGGCAGACAACTATGTCCGCCTTAAAGATGAGTACCTGGCCGAGCAAAGTAGTACTGACTAAGGTAACTCTATCTCACCGGCTCCATTGAAGCACTCCTGCTCAATCAGCGCCTCGGCTTCATCTTCGAAGTCGAAGCGCCACTGTTCAAACATGCTCAGGATCTCTTGCTCTTCAAGAACAACCTTGCCACTTAGTTGCTGCATACGTTGTAAGCCAACATAACAAGGAATATTGACCCCTTGCTGCTGTGCCATAAACATGAGCCTGTTTGATTCGGCTTGCCACTGACACAAGTCGCTGAAGATGATCCCCTGATTCATGAGGCCTCTCCTTTTAATTCTTGTCGCAAACTCTCGAGTACAGGCTCAACTTTGGGCATGACACCTCGCCATAAATAGAAACTTCTAGCCGCCTGCCCCACTAACATTCCTAAGCCATCCAGTGTTTTTGCCGCCCCTTGCTCGGCAGCCCAGCGATTGAACGCAGTTGTATGTGCCGAATACATCATGTCGTAGCAATAGCTATGATTGGCAACCACGGTTACGGGAATATCCGGTAGCTCACCATGCAAACTGGCAGAGGTGGAATTGATAATGAGATCATAACCCTCATAGAGCTCATTTCGCCTCAACGCCTGCAATTGCTGTGGCGCAATAGCCGCCAACACTTCGGCCTTACTGTATGTTCTGTTGTAGATATCAATATGGCCGACACCGGCCGCCAGCAGAGAAAGCAGCCCCCCCCTGGCAGCCCCACCAGCGCCGAGCAGCAAGACCTTTTTATCTTGCAGCGCCAGGTAACGACTGAGATCGGCCACCAAGCCGTAGCCATCGGTATTGTCGCCCCGAATTCTGCCATCATCCAGTTTAATCAGGGTATTCACCGCGGCGGCGGTTTCGGCTTCCTGGCTCAACTCATCACAGAGTTTAAAGGCTTGTTCCTTGAAAGGCACAGTGACATTGGCGCCCTTCCCCCCGGCAGCAAAAAAAGCCGTGACACTGCCGCTGAAGTCATCGATTGGTGCCAGAATCGCTTGATAGCTTAGGGCTTGCCCAGTCTGAGCGGCAAAGGCTGCATGGATAGCGGGTGATTTACTGTGATGAATGGGATTGCCAAAGACGGCATAGCGGTCGGTCATCTGTGCTCCAGAGCAATGGAAGAGATATCAGTCTACTCAGCGGCCCAAGGCCAGGCAAGGCTGCCGACCTATGGGGCTTTCAGTGTATACTGACACCAAAATCGACAACAAGATTCAACACAAAAATGAACTGGCTAAAGAAAATTATCAATCGCAAACCCGAGGCCGAACGGGACCCCACCCAGTCCAACGCCTATGATCTGATTGGTGGCGACGAGACGATACGCGCCATAGCCAAGAGCTTTTATCAGCAAATGCAAACGCGGCCGGATACTCAGGAACTCCTGTCCATACATCAGGCTCCGCTGGCACAATCGGAACAGAAACTATATGAATTTCTCAGCGGTTGGTTGGGAGGGCCTCAGCTGTATCAAGCCAAATATGGCCACCCGGCGCTGAGAGCCAGACACATGCCGTTTGCCGTTGATGAAAGAATGCGCGATCAGTGGCTGTTATGCATGAGGGCCTCGCTGGAGGCCAATCTGAAGGATCCTGAACACAGGAAGGTGATTTTCAATGCTATCGCTCAGTTAGCTGACCATATGCGTAACCAATAAGCCAAAGAAAGGCTTATTGGTTACGCTCACTAACTATTCAGTGAGCCAATCCCTGGGGTGCAAAAAGTCACTGTATAGCTTGGCTTCGGCAGAGCCGGCTTCAGGTTCATAGGCATATTGCCAGCGAACCAAGGGCGGCATCGACATGAGTATTGACTCGGTTCGGCCGCCGGTTTGCAGCCCAAACAGCGTTCCTCTGTCATAGACCAGGTTGAACTCTACATAGCGACCTCGGCGATACAGTTGGAACTCGCGCTCACGCTCGCCATATTCGGTATCCTTACGCCGCTCAACAATGGGGGCATAGGCAGGTAAGAAGCCATTTCCGACAGCTTGCATGAAAGCAAAGCAGTGCTCAAAGCCACCTTCATTGAGGTCATCGAAGAAAAGGCCGCCGACACCTCGGGTTTCGTTTCTGTGTGGCAGGAAGAAATACTCATCGCACCATTTTTTGTACTCGGGATAAACCGCTTCGCCGAAGGGCTCACAAATCGCTTTGGCTTGCTGATGCCATTCGCGCACATCCTCGAGGAAAGGGTAATAGGGGGTCAGGTCGAAGCCACCACCAAACCACCAGACGGGATCGGCACCTTCTTTACGGGCGATAAAGAAGCGCACATTGGCATGGGTGGTTGGGATATAGGGATTAAGCGGGTGGATAACCAGTGAAACCCCCATAGCTTCAAAGCTTCGTCCGGCCAGCTCAGGCCTGTGTGCCGTAGCCGAGGCCGGCATGGCTGCGCCTTCTACATGGGAGAAGTTCACCCCGGCCTGTTCAAACACGCCACCGCCGTTAAGTACCTTACTGATCCCGCCACCGCCCTCGGCCCGTTTCCAGGAATCGGTAGCAAACTCAGCTTTGCCATCCAGTCGTTCCAGTCCTTCACAAATCTGTTGTTGCAGTTGCATCAAGAATGCTTTTACCTGGTGGGAATCAGGTGCCGTCATGCTCGCTCCTTCTTGCTTGGAATTATTAGCCATTACGCAGGATCTGGCCGCTGCGAATATCTATGATGGTGGAAGGCTGGCGCTGCTGCCCCAACTCCCCTTCGATAAGGGCATCTATCTGCCCGGCAAAAGTTGTTTCAATATCATTCACAGTCAGTGCCGGCGGCTCACCCGCCAAATTGGCACTGGTGGATACCAACGGCTTACCCAAGGTATCACACAATTCCCTGACAACCGGATGGGCCGACACCCTGACGGCTATAGAGTCAAAATGGCCACAAAGCAGTTGGCTCATTCCCTGACGCACCGGCATGACAAAGGTAAAAGGTCCGGGCCATTTGGCAAAAGCCTGCTGCAGTTGCTCATCACTCAGTTGAGACTCGTCCAGATAGGGTTGCAACTGCCGATAGTCACTGGCGACCATGATAAGCCCCTTGTGCCAGGGGCGCTGTTTGATGTCGAGAATTCGGGAAACGGCGGCTTCATTATCGGGATCGCATCCCAAACCATAAACAGCTTCGGTGGGATACGCTATGACCCCTCCATCCAGAAGCAGTTGCTTACTCCCGGCGGCGAGCAAGTGCAGCATTGAGTGTACCTTTTATAGAGACAAAGACGGCTGGGCGCCCTCGGCGACAGCGGAGGTGATTATAGTCACATATTGAGCCGGATCACAGAGTTCGCTTGTACTTACATTCCTTACGGGGACATTCCAGTCTGTCGCCTGCAGCGCCCTTACGTTCTACCAGAATACCGAAACCGCATTCAGGACAAGCCTCTGCCCGAGGAGGAAAATTCACCAGAAACTTGCACTTGGGGTAGTTGCTGCAAGCATAAAAGCTCTTGCCGAACTTGCTGGTCCTATGCTCAAGCACTCCGCTATTACACTGAGGACAAGGCACTTTTTCAGCCTCTTCCTGCTGATCGTGTCGCTCGATATGAGTGCATTGTGGATACTGGGTACAACCAATAAAAATACCAAAGCGCCCCGACTTGACCGCTAACTCGTGGCCGCACTGGGGACACTCGGAGCCGGGAATAGGCTGAGAGTCGATGGATTCGTGCTGCACCAAAGGCCGGGTGTAATCGCACGCTGGATAATTATTACAGCCAATGAAGCCACCATGCTTACTGTGGCGTACGGAGAGCTCACTGCCGCACTTGGGACAAAGTTCATATTCTTTTTCGAGCGCGTGCGCCCGAGCATTGAACAACTGCTGGTCTATCTTGGCCATGACACATCTCGCTATTAAAAGAGTTAGGCGAACATTTTACCAGCGCCACACGGATAAAGGGAGCCTGCAACTGGAGTCATCAAACAGCAAAGGCAAATGGGGCTGGGATCTCAGCACGGATGAAGATATATTGTATCCAAAATAACAAAAAGGACCCTCTCTATGCCTCTGCTCACAACTCCAGGAAAATCTCTCGCTTCCATACTGATGACGCTAATGATCAGCGCCTGCGCTGGCCACACACAGACCACGAATCTGTCCCCCGCCATAGCGACAGCTTCCCATGAACAATTACTGCAACACTCGGATGCCCTCTATAACCCAGTGCAATTGCAGCATGTGCTCGCGTCACTACAAAACACAACGGATATGACACAGTGGCAGCAAGGGCTGTTTTATTTGAGGGGATACAGTTATTTCGGTCCCTTCGATAAATTGACCGATACAGATTTTCAGGCCATAGCCGACGCGTTGGCAAGGTTGCCGCAACAGGCAAACTTTTCTATGGATGAGCAGTTTGCCGTAACCCTCTATCTCTATTTCACCAGCGACCAGCAAGCCGGAAAACTTGCACCACTACTGCCGAGGCTCGCCCGCCAGCTGTCTCGATTGGGTAAACAAACTGCCAGTGACGCCAGAGACTATGCATTATGGGAGACAATTCGAGCCTATGGATTTCTACTTAATCAGAGCCGACAGCGGCTCGATGGCCAGTTGAACAAGCTGCTGTTGCAACAGCGCCTCGACGCAGATCTTTTGGGTTTTGTAGCTGGCGACAGATCACCATGGGAGCGGGAAAACGCATATTGGGCCCTGGCCATGTATCGCCTGGCACTGACCCCCAGCAAAGGCAAACAAGCTGACGATGCCCCGACTCCAGAACAACTGGCTCTGGATAAACAGCTCGAAGTCCTGGCACTCAAAGATATTGCCACCAGAGGTGATGCCGGTAAAGACAGCTACACCTTGGGATACCATGTAAACCACTTTGGTGGTCAACTGAGTTGCCAAGAGAAGACTCAGCTTTGCCGCATACCGGACTTACTCTCTGTACTACCGCAAAGACATAAATGTTCAGAGTCTCTATTTATCGTCGCCCAGGATCTCAGCACCGCTGAATTTGCCGAGAGCTGCCAGCGACTAACGTCCCAGGAAAGCCATTTCCACTCTTTGCTCAAAACAGAGCAACAACCTACAACCAACGATCACAACCAGGCGCTGCAAGTCGTAGCTTTCAAAAACTGGAGCCAGTACAACGCCTATGGGCAGTTGCTGTTTGATATAGGTACAGACAACGGCGGCATGTATATAGAAGGTACACCACAGCAACCGGGCAACCAAGCCAGCTTCTTTGCCTTTCGCCAATTCTGGATCGCTCCCGAGTTCGCCATTTGGAACCTGAACCATGAGTACGTCCACTATCTGGACGGACGTTTCGTCAAATATGGTGGCTTTGGCCATTTTCCAGGCAAAATGGTGTGGTGGGCCGAAGGCTTGGCGGAATATATCTCCAAGGGAGAAACCAACCCCAAGGCTATTGATTTGGCCACTGAAGCCCTGGAACAGAAAAAGGCTTTGGACTTGGCGAGTATTTTTGCCACCGAGTACCAGGACGGCCAAGATCGTACTTACCGCTGGAGCTACTTGGCTATCCGCTTCCTGGCTGAGCAAGAACCTCAGGCGCTCGTTCGCCTGAGCCAAGCCTTGAAAATGGATTATTTTGCCGGTTATGAGCAGGAATTGACGGCCTTAACATCAAAGGAGCCTGCTTTCCAGCAATGGCTGCAACAACTGGCCCAAACAGCCAAAAACAATGACGCGGATACTACCCCATCAATACGCAAGCTCAATAGGTACAGCTATCGTGACTACCTGCAGCCGGCACACTTGAGCAGCAGCGGCCGTCATCAACACTACTGACAATGTCGTAATCGGATGCTTGATTCAGATAAGAAAGTGTTTGGGAAGGTGCCGGCAAGTCTGGCGCCTGTATTGCCAAAACATAAGAATATGAACAAAAACCGGCTTAGTTGCGGAATGGTAGAAATAAAAAGGGTCGCTTAATGAAAGCCAAACCGGGCAGCTAAATCCGGAAATTAAGCTGCTGCGGCATAGCTAAAACAAATCAGGAGTGTAATCGACCTTCTTCGGGTTGCTCGAAGATAAGATCTTCCATCTGCTCATAGGCAGACTCATTACCGGGAGCATTGAACAATACCATCAGAATCACCCACTTGAGGTCTTCCAACACCATGGCTGGCTCGTCCAATTCCATCACCCTATCAATAACCATCTCCCGGGTTTGCACATTCAGCACCCGAATCTGCTCCAGGAACAACAGGAAACCACGGCACTCGACGTCCAGTTTGTCCATTTCATCTTTGGTGTAGATGCGGAAGGAATGTTGAGTATGCCCTCTAAGGTAAGGAGTATCACTCTCTTGCAGTTCGGCCAACCGCTCAAGCCAGGAAAGCGCCTTGATGATTTCGGACTGATGGAAACCGGCACGGGTGAGTTCTTTGGTCAACTCATCTTCGTCGACCAGCATTTCAACTTCACTATGAACATAGTTTTCAAACAGATACATGAGGATATCAAACATGGCTATTTCCTCTTAAGTCTAACGTAACCACCGGGTACTGCGGCAACCCAACCTTGCAACTCAAGTTCAAGCAATTGTTCCAACACCAGATCCAACGTTATTCCACTATGCTCAACCACAACATCCAAAGGTGTGGTCTCATAATCTACACTAGCTAACAGCGTTTTAAATGGCAACTCAGAGTTATCACTTGGTTTTATATGGTGACTCTTGTGCAAGTCTTCAAGGTGGCAGCTACATAAAGGCGCCAACTCTTCCACTATATCGGCCACAGACTCCACAAGTTTTGCCCCATTGCGAATTAAATCGTGGCATCCCTGGTGTTCATCGCCCATAACGGAACCCGGAACCGCAAAGACTTCTCTGCCTTGTTCTGCCGCCAAACGAGCGCTGATCAGTGAACCACTGCGCCGACGAGCTTCTACCACCAAGGTTCCCATTGCAAGGCCGCTGATTATACGGTTTCGTTTGGGGAAATTCCCGGAAAATACACCGACAGAAGGCCAAAGTTCACTGATAACAGCGCCATGTACTTGAATATCATCATAAAGGGCTCTATGCCTTCGAGGGTAAATTTCGTCAATTCCGGTTCCCAGTACTGCGATAGTCTTGCCGGTTGACGATAAGGCTCCCCGGTGAGCAGCGCCATCTATGCCGGCAGCCATACCACTGCATACGCTGATGTTCAAGGCATCCAGTTCGGCGCCCCACTGCCAGGCGAGCGACAAACCGGCGCGGCTGGCATCGCGGCTGCCGACCATGGCCAGCGCGGGTTGCAGCAGGGTTTCAACCTGTCCTTTGACGAACAAAATCGGAGGAAAATCTGGGATATGTTTCAACAATGGCGGGTAAAAGGGATCATCGGGGCAGATTAGATATCTGCCCTCTGCACCCTGCTGCCATTGCAAGGCTTGGTCAACTTTTTCAGGAGCCAACTCCAAGCGTTGGAGCTGTGTCTGGTTTATTGGCAAAGACTGGGGTTCATGTTCCAGCCTCTGTCTCAACTCAGCCACATCCATGTGCAAGAGTAATTGCCTTATCCGGAGGGGTCCCAGTCCAGATACCGCAGCGACAACCAGCCAATCAACCAGACTATTATGCGTCATTCACCTTTCAGTAATATGTCAGGCTTGACCAAAAGGTCATCAACCCTGACAGGGCTCTCGTTCACCATGATGAGCCCGAGAGCTGTCTTGTCGAATACCTTGAACACCATTACCTGACCGCGATAGAGGTCGGGCAGTTTAACGGCATTGTCTGAGCCCATCTTGGCCATCAGGTTGTCGTAAGCAGAGCGTTCGGTCGGCGGCACGGGGATACCATCGCCGTTGATCACCACTTCGGCACCGTCCTTGTAGATAGAGAACACATCGCCAGGCTCTACGCCTTCACGGCTGCCCCGATCCAGATAAAACACATCCAGTTTCCCCATGGCGCGAATTTTACGTTCAGATGCCAACACCTTGGCGCCCTCGGTATCGCTGGCCTTGGGAATAAAGTAGGCAGACAACAAGGAGTCATCTTCTATCGCCAACACTCTGAAACCGGCTTTGGTTTCGCGGAAATTGTTGAGCAGCTTCACCTTGGAAACCTCACCCGACTCCACCACTCGGCCGCTGGCACTGAGGATCACTTCCTGACCCAGCAACTCACCGGTTTCCTTATTGGTAAATTCGCGCCCGGGCTGATACATCCCGACTTTATCGCCTTGTGGCAGATTGGCCTGGATATAGATGATGTCGTCCATCACATGGTGACGGGAATCTCTTTCTCCCCCCAGCACCATAGGTTGTTCCTTGAACCACTCGGGGTCGACCACCCGGTTTTGCACCAGGTAGGGTTGAATCAAGGCCAAATCGACCGCGGGAATGGCACCGCCTTTGGGTTGAACCCTTCCGGCCGGGCTCTTGCGAACATGAGGTTTATTGACCAGCCGGGGTTCTCCGTCGATAAACACCAGTGTTAATCGATCGCCGGGATAAATAAGGTGTGGATTGGCTATCTGGGGATTGGCGCCCCAGAGTTTGGGCCAACGCCATGGGTCTTTGAGAAACAATGCTGATATATCCCAAAGGGTATCGCCTTTCTTGACCACATAAGTATCAGGATGACCGGGTTTTAATGTCAGGGTATCTGCTGCAACGAAGGCGCAATTAAATGTCAGTAACGCGAGTAAAATTAACCGTTTCATGGGGGCTTCCATGTTGTCTGGCTCATTAGTGAGAGCTTTTGCTGTTATTGATAGCCGCTAAGGATTAAAATTAACGCAATAGCACAAGTCAGTATAACCAACTGGCACGGATTTGACAGACTTGTTAAGAGTTTATCTATGGCCCTGTTAAAAGTATTACGATTCCCCGACGAGAGATTACGCACGATTGCCCAGCCCGTGACAGAATTTGATTCTGCACTGCAGACGCAAATCGATAATATGTTCGAGACCATGTACGAAGAAAAGGGTATTGGTCTGGCTGCAACTCAAGTCGATTTTCATAAACAATTGATTGTGATGGACTTGCAGGACGATGTCGAACGTCCAAAAGTCTTTATCAACCCCCAAATTATCAGCGCAAGTGGCGACTTCTGTAATGAAGAGGGTTGTCTGTCTGTACCCGGTATTTATGCCAAGGTGGATAGAGCCGAATTTATTACCGTGACGGCGCTCGACCGTGATGGCAATGAATTTACTATTGAAGCAGACGGTTTATTTGCCATCTGTATTCAGCACGAGATGGATCATCTAAAGGGCAAGCTTTTCGTTGATTATCTGTCACCACTGAAACGTCAGCGGATCAGACAAAAGCTGGAAAAAGCGGCACGTCAGGAAGCTAAAGCCTGAATTAATCCCGAATAATTAGGATCTATTTTGAAACCACTGAAGATCATTTTTGCCGGAACTCCGGACTTTGCAGCGCGCCACCTGCAGGCGCTGCTGGACTCAGAGCATCAAGTCATTGCCGTCTATACCCGAGTGGATAAGCCCGCCGGACGAGGCCACAAGCTAACCCCAAGCCCTGTCAAGGCGCTGGCGTTGGAACACGATATTCCCGTCTATCAACCCAAGTCGCTGCGCCACGAAGAAGCCCAGCAGGAGCTGGCAGCTCTTGGGGCCGATATCATGGTGGTGGTCGCCTATGGCCTGATCCTGCCATTGGCAGTGTTGCAGGCTCCCCGCCTGGGATGCATCAATGTTCACGGCTCTATTCTGCCGCGCTGGCGCGGTGCGGCGCCTATCCAAAGGGCATTGTGGGCCGGGGACAAAGAAACCGGGGTCACCATAATGCAGATGGATGTCGGTTTGGATACCGGAGACATGCTGCTCAAGACCTCGCTGCCGATAGCCGATGACGACACTTCAGCAACCCTGTATGAAAAACTGGCCCAACAGGGACCAGTGGCACTGATCCAAGCTCTGCAAGGTCTGTCCGAAGGCAAGCTAACCGCCGAGCCACAGGATGAATCACTGGCCAACTACGCCGAAAAACTCAGTAAAGAGGAAGCCCGTATCGACTGGCATAAGGCTGCCCGCAATCTGTGGCAGGAGATCCGCGCCTTTAACCCATGGCCGGTGAGCTACTTTGAATGCCAGGGGCAAAATATCAAGGTCTGGCAGGCCGAAGTGGAAGAGTCAGCCGAGCAGTTTGAGCCGGGCACAGTGGTGCGCGCCGACAAGCGAGGGTTAGCTATTGCCACTGCCGATGGCTTATTGGTGTTGAAAAAGGCGCAACTGCCAGGGAAAAAACCGCTGGATATCGCCGATATTCTCAACGCCAGGGGCGAATGGTTCCAGCCCGGAAAAAATTTGGCTCAAGCATCATGAGGCAGAATCTCAGAGCTCTTGCCGCCAAGGCCATCTTTCAGGTGCTGGAGCGGGGCATGTCCCTCTCGGTTGCCCTGCCCGAACAACAGCAGCAGCTTCACAGCGGCAAAGACAAGGCGCTTTTGGCCGAGCTTTGCTATGGCGTAATGCGCACCCTGCCACAACTGGACAAGAGAGTCAGCGACTGCCTCAGTAAACAATTCAAAGGGAAACAGCGTATCGTCCACCAACTGCTTCTTGTGGGTTGTTACCAATTGTATTTCACCCGGATACCGGCCCATGCAGCCATTTCGGAAACTGCCGAAGCCTGTCGTCAGCTGAAGTTTGAAAACCTGGTCAAGGTAGTCAACGGCGTTTTACGCAATATCCAGCGAGACAATAGCCCACTGGCCACAGATAACCCTGTGCTGGAACACAATACGCCCAACTGGATCCTCAAGGCGCTCACTTCAGCCTATCCGGAAAACTGGCAACAAGTGGTGCAGCAGAGTCACCAGCGGCCGCCACTGTGGCTGCGCAACAACCGTTTATCCCAAAGCCGTGAGCAATATCTGCAACACTTGGCAGAAGCCGAAATTGTCGCCACTCCAGGTCAGGGGGAAGACAGTATATTGCTCGAGCAAGCCTGCGATGTCACCACTCTGCCCGGCTTTGGCGAGGGCTCAGTGTCTGTGCAGGATGGTGCTGCTCAATGGGCCGCCGCCCTGCTGGCACCTCAAGCGGGCGAAACCATTCTCGATGCCTGCGCCGCTCCGGGAGGCAAGAGTTGCCATCTGCTGGAGCTGTGTCCGGACATGGAGCTGGTGGCGGTCGACAACGACAACAAACGGCTGCAGAGAGTTGCCGAGAACCTGCAAAGGTTGCAACTGAATGCCAAGTTGGTGCACGGCGATGCCGCAAATATTGCTTCATGGTGGCAGGGTGGCAAGTTTGATCGCATATTACTGGATGCTCCCTGCTCGGCTACCGGCGTTATTCGGCGCCATCCGGATATCATGTGGCTGCGTAAGCCGCAGGATATTGAGGAGTTGGCCAAGGTGCAGCAACAGATATTGGATCACTGCTGGCAATGGTTGAAGCCAGGCGGTGTACTGTTATACGCCACCTGCTCTATCCTGCCACAGGAAAACCGCGATCAAGTTGTCGCCTTCCTGGAGCGTACGCCAGATGCCCGGCTGGAAGCTATCACTCAGGCAGACCAGCCAGATGCGATAGGCTGGCAAATCTTGCCCGGACAGGACAATATGGACGGGTTTTATTACGCGCGAATCGTTAAGTCGAAACTTCAGGGATAAGACGAGGCCATGAAAATAATCATCTTGGGCGCAGGTCAGGTCGGTGGCACCCTTGCAGAAAACCTGGTGGGTGAAAACAACGATATCACCATAGTCGACAGTGACAGAAATCGCCTTAGGGCACTGCAAGACAAATATGACTTGCGGGTGGTTGTCGGTCACGGAGCCCACCCCGGCGTCTTAAAAGAAGCCGGCGCCGAAGATGCCGATATGCTGATCGCTGTAACCAACAGCGACGAATGCAACATGGCCGCCTGTCAAATTGCCTATACCCTGTTTGGCACACCAACCAAGATAGCCCGTATTCGCTCAGAGCAGTACTTGGGGATGCAGGATAAACTGTTTATCGACAGTGAAACCAAGAGTAATGAACCTCGTACCCGGGGTGGTTTCATCATAGATGAGCTGATTGCCCCCGAGCAGTTAGTAACCGCTTACATACAACGCTTGGTAGATTACCCTGGGGCTTTACAGGTTCTGGAGTTCGCTGAAGGAAAGCTGAGCCTGGTGGCTGTTCGCGCCTATTATGGCGGCCCCTTGGTGGGTAACGCGCTGGCCGCACTGCGCGAACACATGCCGAATATTGATACCCGGGTAGCGGCGATTTTCCGTCAGGGACGGCCGATTATGCCCAGGGGAACCACTATCATAGAAGCCGATGATGAAGTGTTCTTTGTCGCCGACAGTCGCCATGTGCGGGCAGTGATGAGTGAGATGCAGAAGCTGGACAACAGTTACCGCAATATCATGATCGCCGGTGGCGGTAACATAGGTTTGGGACTGGCCAAGAAGCTACAGCGTAATCACTCGGTCAAGTTGATAGAACATCGTCAGGACAGAGCCGAGGCGCTGTCGGAAAAGCTGGAAAATACCACGGTATTCTGCGGTGATGCTTCCGATCAGGAACTCCTGATGGAAGAGCACATAGATCAAACCGATGTGTTTATCGCCGTCACCAACGACGACGAGGCCAATATCATGTCGGCGCTGTTGGCCAAACGTATGGGTGCCAAGAAAGTGATGGTGCTTATTCAGCGTGAAGCCTATGTCGATATTGTTCAGGAAGCTAATATCGATATCGCCATTTCGCCGCAACAAGCCACCATCTCGGCCTTGTTGACCCATATCCGCCAGGGGGATATCTGCAACGTATATTCACTGCGCCGAGGCGCTGCCGAGGCGATTGAAGCCATTGCCCACGGTGATTCCAGCACCAGCAAAGTCGTCGGCAAACAGATAGGCGAAATCAAGCTACCACCGGGTACCACCATAGGCGCCATAGTCCGCGATGATGAAGTCTTGATGGCCCACGATAAGACAGTTATCGAACAGGGAGACCATGTCATTCTCTTCCTGGTGAACAAGAAGTTTATCGGCGAAGTGGAAAAACTGTTCCAGCCGAGCGCTTTCTTCTTCTAAGGCTCTGGCCATGCTGAATTTTCGCCCGCTACTATTCATCCTAGGCCTGTTTTTGTCCATGCTGACGGCCTTTATGTTTATTCCACTCTTCTTCGCCCTGTTTTACGGCGAAGAAACAGTGGCAGCCTTCATGGCATCGGCGCTGGTCACAGGTACTGTCTCCAGTATCTGTATGCACAGGGGCCAAGGGCAGCAGCTTAATCTGAATATCCGCGACATGTTCCTGCTGACCAGTCTCACCTGGTTTATTGTCAGCTTGTTCGCCGCCATGCCCTTTACCCTGTATCACGGTATTGGCTATACCGATGCCTTCTTTGAAACCATGTCGGGGATCACCACCACAGGCTCCACTGTACTATCCGGGCTGGACGGCATGGATCACAGCATTCTTGTCTGGCGTTCGCTGTTGCAGTGGCTCGGTGGCATAGGCTTTATTGTGATGGCGGTGGCCATTCTGCCGTTTCTCAACGTAGGGGGGATGCGGCTGTTCAGAACAGAATCCTCAGATTGGTCCGATAAGGCCATCCCCCGCACCCAGAGCCTGGCCAAATACCTGTTTCTGGTGTATCTGGGGCTGACAGTATGCTGCGGTTTGGCTTATCACCTGGCGGGGATGAACTGGTTCCAAGCGCTCAACCATGCCATGACCACGCTCTCCACTGGGGGCTACTCGACTTCGGACAGTTCCATGGCAGCCTTTCCCAAGGCGGCGCACTGGGTCGGGGTGGTATTTATGGCGGCCGGTGGCCTGCCGCTGCTGATGTTTGTTCAGAGTCTGCAGCAACGTAGTATCAAGGTCTGGAATGATGCCCAAGTGAAAGGCTTTATTCTTTTTCTGCTGCTGGTGTCTTTCTCTCTGGCTTATTGGCTCTACAGTTCGCGTGAAATAGCCTTTATTGACGCCCTGCGGCTCTCGAGTTTCAACGTGGTTTCCGTGGTCACTACCACAGGCTATGGCCTGACCGACTATGGCAGTTGGGGGGCGCTGGCAAATATCGCTTTTCTGTTCCTGATGTTTGTCGGCAGCTGTTCAGGTTCAACCTCCGGCGGCATCAAGATATTCCGCTTCCAGATCGCCGGCGCCATCATGCGCGAACAATTGAAGCAGCAGTTTCATCCCAACGGCATTTTCCGCGAACGCTACAACAACCGACCTATCAATGAAGAGATTGTGCGTTCCCTGGTGACCTTCGCACTGCTGTTTATGCTGGTTATCGTGATGCTGACGCTGGTGTTGGTGCTTTGTGGTCTTGACCCTGTCACCAGCCTGTCCGGCGCAGTCACGGCAGTGACCAACGTCGGCCCAGGGCTTGGCCCTGTTATCGGCCCAGCAGGCAACTTTTCCAGCCTGCCGGACTTGGCCAAATGGGCACTGTCGATAGGCATGTTACTGGGCCGCTTGGAGATCCTGACTGTCGCCGTCTTGTTCCATCCCAGCTTCTGGAAATACTGATATTATCTATGGGTGAATTTTATTCAGCTGTAGATAATCGGCCTGCAGGACATACATGCGTTTGACATCCGAGTATTGGCCGTTGATAAAGATCTCCTGCACCAGATGGCCTTCCTCTTTAAAGCCGCACTTCTGATAGAGTTGTAACGCCTTGTCATTCTCCAAGGCCACATGCAGATAAACCTTGTATAGGTTCAGTATGGTAAAGGCATAGTTTAGCGCCTTGTTAACCATGGCCCTGGCGTAGCCTCGCCCCTGAAACTCAGGCGCTATGATTATCTGAAACTCGGCATTGCGATGAATGTCATTGATCTCCACCAGCTCAACCAGACCTATGGTCTGCTGCTGAGCATTTTCTGCGATAAAGCGCCGCTCTGTCTTATCGTGGATATGCTTGTTGTAGAGCTCTTCAAGCTCATCGAACGATTCATAGGGCTCTTCAAACCAGTAAGCCATAATGATGCGGTTGTTATTCAGCTGATGAATAAACCTCAGGTCTGTTCTTTCCAGCGCCCGTAGGCGAATCTCACCGTCATTCATGACACCTCCTAAAGTCGTGCCAATGAAGCCAGCCATATTAAGCGGACAACAGGCACACAGATAGTGAAAGTTAGTTTACCTTGCAGCCCTTTTCCACACATACACAAAAGCGCAGTACCAGGACTGCGCTTTGAAAACATTGCCTCTATCAGGAAGCCAAGTCACTCAGGTACTCGGCATAGTGCTTTACGTCTTCCCAGTCCGTGTAGTCGATAACCGTCTTGGGATCGGTTGGCCCCCCCGTCATCTTCATGATCAGCCGGATCATAAAGCTGTCCAGCCAGCCCCAAGAGGGGTAATCCACCTTACCGGCGATAATCTTCACATCCTTGGGCTTCCAATCCGACAGGGCAATAAACTTCTGCAGATACTTGTTGTTTTCCGGGATCCGTTTCTCCGGCTTGCGAGCCACCACATTGACGGAAAAGAAACTGAGTCCTTTCTCTGCCAGCACCTGTTGGTGTTTGCTGCAAAAAGCGAACACGCTCTTGTCGTAGGTACCATAAAGCACACAAGCACCGAGGACCACGACATCATATTTTTGCCAGTCGATGTTTTCCGCCTCAGCCGCAGCCAAATCCATGCTGTCACACTCATGGCCCAACTGCTGTAGCCTTTCGGCAATACAGCGACTGATCTTGGCAGTGTGGCCACCACGGGAGAAGTAGAGCACAAGAATGGATTTCATAAGTTCGCCTATTGAGTGTCAGTAACTTAAATTGTGTGGCTTATCGCCCGGATTGAACAAGTTGAAAGATCACATAATCGGCTTCAACCCGTGAGAATATTGCCGCAAATTGCGCTGTATCGGTATTTTTCAGGCTAGAATTGCGATCCAGATAAAAGACTGATGATTGTGCTCATCTCCCCATTCAATTAGAATAACCTAATCAAAAGGCGAAGAGGTTCCAAGCTGATGCAAAAAGATATTGATGTCGCAGCCATGCTTTCCAATGCGGAAAACGCTGCCAAATGGCTCAAGGCCATCGCCAACCCTTACCGCCTGATGATCCTCTGCCTTCTGCTGGATCAAGAGCTGAGCGTCACTCAGCTGAATGAAACCGTGCCTCTGAGCCAGTCCGCTCTGTCACAACATCTGGCGGTACTGCGTGCCGAAGATCTGGTGGCGACCCGCAAGAGTTCGCAGGTTGTTTACTACTCGCTCAAGAACCAGCAGGTCACTGAGGTCATCTCTATTCTGCACCGCAAGTACTGCGCTTAGGGAAGGTGCGAATAAGTCCCATGTGTGCTCTGCGTCGGCTTACGGGCCTGGATGCAAGGCGTGGTTCGCAGCAAATGGCCCTAGTCCTTTGCAAGAAGCACAACACAGCAGGCAGGCTTGTAAGCCACGCCCTTAGGGGCTTGCACAGCAACCGGCTTTCTGCGTTATCCAACCTCGACAGGCCCCGGCATGCCTTCAGTCAGATGCCTTGAACGCCAATTGCTGTGCAAGCCAGAGTGCCACGAGGACTTATTCGCACCTTCCTTATTAAAGCTCGGCAAACTCGGCAGCAAATGTCTTCACCCGCTGCCAATCGGTGAATTCATAAGTACCGCTGGTATCTGTTGGCCCCTTGGTTATCCACATAATCAGCCGAATCATGCTACGGTCAAATAAACCGTAGTTGGGATAGGCTATCTTGCCGGCAAACACGCCTTGCAACTGTGGCTGCCACAGGGATAACTGCAAGAACTTCTGCATATAAGGGTTGGTTTCCGGTGTATTCTTTTCCGGCTTGCGGGCCACAACATTCACGGTAAAGAAGGCGTTCTTCTTGGCGTTCAGCAGCGCATGATGGTTATTGACGAAACGATACAGCTCAGGCCTGTGCTTACCATAACGTATGCTGGCACCCACCAAGATTTTATCGAATGTCGGTAACGTATCGGTTTCCACCTCAGCCAGCGATACCATAGAGACTATCTCACCCGCTTGGCTCAATTCATCGGCCATGATCTGGCATATTGTCTTGGTCTGGCCATCAACGGTCGAGTAAATAATCAGAGTCTTGCTCATCAGTTCTTCCAGAAAGTCGGGGTAAACAACACCAATAAGGTAAAGATTTCCAAGCGCCCAAACAACATGGCAACCACAAGCACGTATTTGGCTCCGTCACCTATGCTGGCGTAGTTGCTGGCAACTTCGCCAAGGCCTGGCCCCAGGTTGTTGAGGCAAGCTGCGGTGGCGCTGAAGGCCGTAATAGCATCCATCCCCATGGCCATCAGAACCAGCATACAGATGACAAACACCAGAGCATAGGCGGAGAAGAAGCCCCAAACAGCGTCTATCACCCTATCCGGCAACGCCTTGGAACCGATACGAATGGAGAACATGGCCCTGGGATGAATTAGACGCTTAAGCTCGCGCGAGCCCTGCAGTAACAGTAGCACCACGCGGATAACCTTGATCCCGCCGGCAGTAGAACCACCGCTGCCGCCAATAAAGCTGGAAAACATCAACAAAATAGGCAGAAACAGCGGCCAAACATGGAAGCTCTCGGTACCAAAACCGGCTGTGGTGGAAATGGATACCGCCTGAAACAGCGCATGATCCAGAGTTTGTTCCGGTGAGTCGTAGATACCCGAGTGATACAAGGTGGCGAAACAGATAGCGGTCAGCAGTAACTGAATACCGATAAGCGCCTTGAATTCGGCATCACGAAAGTAAACCTTGAAGTTGATCCCCCGGCGGGAAAACGCCGCAAAGTGCAGGCTGAAGTTCACGGCCGCAATCAGTAGAAATACCACACAAATTAAATTGATGGTCGGGCTTTGAAAGTAGCCCATGCTGGCATCATGGGTGGAGAAGCCGCCAATGGCGATAGTAGAAAATGAGTGGCTGATCGCATCGAAGGCACTCATACCGGCGAGCCAGTAAGCACCGGCACAGGCCAGGGTCAACATCAGATAGATATACCAGAGCGTCTTGGCAGTTTCAGCAATCCTGGGGGTCATCTTGGAATCTTTTACGGGCCCGGGGATCTCAGCCCGGTAAAGCTGCATCCCCCCGATCCCCAACACCGGCAGAATAGCCACCGCCAGCACAATGATTCCCATGCCACCAAGCCATTGCAGCAAGTGACGATAAAAGAGTATCGCCTTTGGCAGGTTATCCAGGCCGACAATCACAGTGGCCCCTGTGGTTGTCAGTGCCGAAAAAGATTCAAAAATACTGTCGGCCAGCGACAAGTCCGGCTGTTTCGATAGCAAAAAGGGCAAGGTACCTATGGCACCAAGTACGGTCCAGAACAGCACAACAATCAAAAAACCCTCTCGGGTCTTGAGTTCTGCCTTATGGTGGCGATTGGGATACCAGAGCCAGAAACCGATAAATAGACTGATAAAGAAGGCCTTGATAAAGGCTGTACCACCGCCGTCTTCATAGATAAGGGCCACCAATGCCGGAGGCAGCATAGTGATGGAGAAGAGCCCTATCAGTAACCCGGTAATACGGGTAATTGTTCGGTAATGCATGCCGTTTTTCAATCAGTCCATTGGCCAATAAAACCCAGCATTGTCGCACAAGTTATCAGAGTGTTCACTGTGAAAAATCTATCTTTAACTGGCCTTGGCTCATGGGAGCCAGCTCTTTATTGATGCTTCCGGTAACAGATAAGGGCACGGCCAGTGTCAGCCGAATCTGCTCTGAAAACTCCCGCTCCTCTATCAACACATCAAGCCTCTGCAGCAGATGTTCGACATCGGCCAATTGGTCGTAACGGCAAACCAGATAGCCTTTTTCCCTGAGCATTTTGGTCTTGGTCGCCAGCTTGGGCAACATCTGCTTGAGCCCACTACTGTAGGCACGAACCAGCCCACCCACACCCAACTTGGTGCCGCCATAGTAACGCACGACAACCGCGCCAATCTCGCCTATGCCAGCCCCCTGCAATACCGCCAACATGGGGCGACCGGCACTACCACCCGGCTCGCCATCATCACTCGAACCCATGGCCGACTGCCCCATGGGCGCACCACAAATAAATGCCTGGCAATAATGACTGGCACCGGGATAACGCTGCTTTATCTGTTGTAGTTGCTGTTTAAACTCTTCCGGCGAATGACAGGGAAATACCAGAGAGAGAAAGCGGCTGTGCTTTATCTCCTCTTCATATTCCAACTCCTCGGCCGCAATGGGATAACTTTCAATCAATGAGACCAGACTCTCGAGTCATATTTTCGTTGCCATGGGCGTGAATTATGACATTGTCTTCGATGCGGATCCCACCAAACGGGCGCAAACTGGCGACCATGTCCCAATCCACTAACGCCTTGCGGCCATCTTGTTTGAGTGGCGCCAACAGGCTGTCGATGAAGTAGAGCCCGGGTTCTATGGTTACTACATGCCCGGGCGCCATAGTCCTGGTGCAGCGCAGAAACGGGTGCTCTTCCGGAGGGGCCACATGAGTGCCGCGTTCGTCATTGAAGAAACCACCTACATCATGCACCTGCAATCCCAACATATGCCCCAGCCCGTGAGGGAAAAACGCCCGGGTAATGCCCTGCTCCAGCAGCGTCTCTTGTGAGCCTTTGGCCAGGCCGGCTTCAAGTAACAGAGTCGCCAGCTGTTGATGAGCCAGCAGATGCAGCTCGGTATAACGTTTGCCGGGTCGCAAGTGCTCAATCAGTTGAAGCTGCAGTTGATTCATCGCCTGGATAAGATCGTGGAACCGATTTTTTTCAAAAGCATAGGTACGGCTGATATCGGCGGCATAGCCGTGGAAAGAAGCACCTGCATCGATCAGAAAAGACAACCTCTGCTGTGGGCTTTCATGCTCCAACGCAGTGTAATGCAAAATGGCAGCATTTTGGTTGAGGGCTATGATGTTGCCATAAGGAACCTGATTCTCCCCTTGTGCTATGGCACTTAGATATTGCTGCTGGATTTCAAACTCACTGGCACCACTGTAGAAGGCGTTCTTGGCCGCGCGATGGCCCTTGACCGCAATGCGGTTAGCCTGACGCATACATTCCAACTCGTAATCGGTCTTACAGGCACGATAAAAGTGCATGTAACTCATTACGGCTTCGGGATTACAGTTGTTAAACCCGAGCACAGAAGCCACTTCCAGGTGTTCACCTACATAGGCCCAGCGACCTTCGGCCACAGGCAGGAGGTCCGCCACCTTATCGGCCTTGGTCAAAATACGGATATCAAAACTGTCACACCAAAAACTTTGCGGCAGATCTGTCACCTTATGCCAGAAGTCTTCGGGACGGTAGAAGATCAGTACAGGCTTGTCACGACCATTGACCAGCAGCCAACAGTGAGGTGTTTCCAGTAAAGGCACCCAGGCCTTGAAATGGGGATTCACCTTGAAGGGGTAATCGATATCGTCCAGAAACTGCCTGTGTGGTTGACCCGAATGAATTGCCAATCCAGACAGTCCCTCACGGGCACAAATCTCGGCAACCCTTTGATTAAGAGTGTTTATATGTGATTGATAATGCTGAGCCAGTTGCATAATAAGCCGTTCCTGTTATCTGAAATCAAGGTTCCCCTTGCTATTGGAAGCTGTTCACAGTTACAACAAAAGCCAGTGTGCAGTGTATCACAAAGCTGAAATTTGCAGCTAACCGGTAAGCAATTAAACGATCGTTTAAATTGGGTGTTGTATTTTTCCTTTTTTCGAAGCACACTGAGCAACAACTGGTCAAATGATGGCCTGAGCTGCCCTACTCCTAAGCAATAAGGATGCAAGCAATGATCTACCAAAATTCGATGATTCAGGTTGAGTTACTCGAGAATAATATCGCCCGCCTTTGCTTCAATGCCGAAGGATCGGTAAACAAATTCGACCGCGCCACCCTGACCTCTCTGGATGAGGCACTGGACGCCATCAAAGCAGAATCCAGCGTTAAGGCACTGCTGCTGACATCGGCCAAAGATGCCTTTATTGTCGGTGCCGACATTACTGAGTTCCTTGGGTTGTTCGCCCAGGAAGATGAAGTACTCGTGTCATGGTTGCAGCAAGCCAATGCGATATTCAACAAGCTGGAAGACATGCCTTTCCCAACTGCTTCTGCTATCAATGGTTTTGCCCTGGGCGGTGGTTGCGAAACCATTTTGGCCACAGACTTCCGCATTGCCGACACCAGTGCCCGAATCGGCCTGCCGGAAACCAAGCTGGGGATCATCCCGGGATTCGGTGGCACAGTGCGCCTACCCAGAGTGATAGGTGCAGACAATGCACTGGAGTGGATCACTACAGGCAAAGACCAACGCCCGGAAGCCGCTCTCAAAGTAGGCGCTGTAGACGCAGTAGTGGCTCCAGAGCAGCTCCAGGCCGCAGCACTACAGATGCTACAGGACGCGCTGGCTGGCAAACTTGACTGGCAGAGCCGCCGTCAACGTAAACAGTCGCCACTGACACTGCCCAAGCTGGAAGCCATGATGTCGTTCACCACAGCCAAGGGCATGGTGTTTTCCGTTGCCGGCAAGCACTATCCGGCACCAATGGCGGCGGTTAACGTTGTGGAAAAGGCAGCCGGTCTGGGGCGCGAAGAAGCCTTATTGGTAGAGCATCAAGCCTTTATTCAACTGGCCAAAACTGATGTGGCCAAGGCGCTGATCGGCATCTTCCTCAATGACCAACTGGTCAAAGGCAAAGCCAAGAAGGCCGCCAAACAAGCCAAAAACATTGAACAAGCTGCAGTATTGGGCGCAGGCATTATGGGCGGCGGTATCGCCTACCAAAGTGCCAGCAAGGGTACGCCGATTGTTATGAAGGACATAGCGCAGAAGGCGCTGGATCTCGGCCTTAACGAAGCAGCCAAGCTACTGACGGCCCAGGTAGAGCGTGGTCGCTCCACCCCGGCCAAGATGGCCAAAGTGCTCAACAACATCACCCCATCGCTCGACTACAGCGCCGTCAAAGACGCCAACATAGTAGTAGAAGCGGTAGTAGAACATCCCAAGGTTAAGGCGACTGTGCTGGCCGAAGTAGAGCAGCAGCTGGCTGCCGATGCCATCATAGCGTCCAACACCTCAACCATCTCGATTAACCTGCTTGCCAAGAGTCTGAAAGACCCTTCCCGCTTCTGCGGTATGCACTTCTTCAACCCCGTGCACAAGATGCCACTGGTGGAAGTGATCCGTGGCGAACATAGCTCGGAAGAAACCATCTCCTCTGTAGTGGCCTATGCCAGCAAGATGGGTAAGACGCCGATAGTGGTCAACGACTGCCCCGGCTTCTTCGTTAACCGGGTACTCTTCCCCTATTTCGCCGGTTTTAACGGCCTGCTGGCCGATGGTGCAGACTTTATCGCCGTCGACAAGGTGATGGAGAAACAGTTTGGTTGGCCTATGGGCCCGGCTTATCTGCTGGATGTAGTCGGTTTGGATACCGGCCATCACGCCCAGGCCGTCATGGCCGAAGGCTTCCCGGACCGTATGGGCAAAACAGGTAAAGACGCCATAGATATCATGTTTGGCCATGAGCGCCTGGGGCAGAAGAACGGTAAAGGTTTCTACCAGTATTCTGTGGATAAGCGTGGTAAGCCGAAGAAAGACAAGGATCCTGTCAGCTACGAATTACTGCAGACCGAATTCGGTGAACTCAAAGAGTTCAGCAGCGATGAAATCATCGCCCGCACCATGATCCCCATGATTATTGAAACCGTACGCTGCCTGGAAGAAGGCATAGTAGCCACCCCGGCCGAAGCCGACATGGGTCTGGTATATGGTCTTGGCTTCCCACCATTCAGAGGCGGTGTGTTCCGTTATCTGGATACCATGGGCGTTGCCAACTTTGTCGCCCTGGCTGACAAATACGCCCACTTGGGGGGACTCTACCAGGTGACCGATGGCATGCGTGAACTGGCAGCCAACAACGGTTCTTACTATCAGGCCTAATTTGCGGAAAGGATTTTAACCATGAAACAAGCAGTTATCGTAGATTGCATTCGTACACCCATGGGCCGTTCCAAGGCCGGTGTATTTAGAAATGTTCGTGCAGAGACACTCTCTGCCGAGTTGATGAAAGCCCTGCTGGTACGTAATCCCCAGTTGGATCCCGGCACCATAGAAGACGTTATCTGGGGCTGTGTGCAGCAGACTCTAGAGCAAGGTTTCAATATCGCCCGTAATGCCTCTCTGCTCGCGGGTATCCCCAAGCAGGTTGGTGCTGTTACCGTAAACCGTCTCTGCGGCTCCTCCATGGAAGCCATTCACCAGGCAGCCAGGGCCATCATGACTGGCATGGGTGACACCTTCATCATTGGTGGTGTTGAACATATGGGTCATGTTCCCATGAGTCATGGGGTCGACTTCCACCCTGGCCTGGCAACCCGGGTTGCCAAGGCAGCCGGTATGATGGGACTGACGGCGGAAATGCTCGGTCGCATGCACGGTATCAGCCGTGAAATGCAGGATGAGTTTGCCGTGCGCTCGCACAAACGTGCGCATGCAGCCACAGTTGAAGGCCGTTTTGCCAGAGAGATCCAGGCTATCGAAGGCCATGATGCCAATGGGGCCTTGATCAAAATCGATTATGACGAAGTGATCCGCCCTGAAACCAGTATGGAATCACTGGCGGGCCTGCGTCCCGTGTTTGACCCGGCCAACGGCACTGTTACCGCTGGTACCTCATCGGCCCTGTCCGATGGCGCATCTGCCATGCTGGTGATGGAAGAAGAGAAAGCCAAGGCGCTGGGACTGCCTATCCGAGCTCGTATCAAGTCGATGGCGGTTGCCGGTTGTGACCCATCAATCATGGGCTATGGCCCGGTTCCAGCCACACAAAAGGCGTTGACTCGCGCAGGCCTCAGCATAGCGGATATCGATCTGGTTGAGCTGAATGAAGCCTTTGCCGCGCAATCTCTGCCTTGTGTGAAAGACCTAGGTCTTATGGAGTTGGTCGATGAGAAGGTTAACCTCAATGGTGGAGCCATCGCTTTGGGTCACCCTCTGGGTTGCTCGGGAGCCCGAATCTCTACCACTTTGATCAATCTGATGGAGAGTAAAGACGCGACTTTGGGTCTGGCAACCATGTGTATTGGTCTCGGCCAAGGTATTGCCACTGTGTTTGAGCGTGTCTGAGTAAATATCGCCAAGGCTGAGGGCGTATAAAGCAGCCCCTTTCAAGCGAACTCAAACGAAAACCGCTGCCTGGTCAGTTAAAGCCAAGCGGCGGTTTTTTATTGCCGTCAAATACTCAAGATTCCCCTCGTGATAGTTTGCTCTTAGTCCATTCTTCATCTTTACTTTCAGTAACTAATAACGGTGAAGAGAACATCATGCTCCAGACTGAACAGACACTGTTCGAGCAGATGCGGATCACTGAGCTGGAAATTGACTTCCGCAAATCCCTTTTTAATCTCGGCAGTCAGGACATCAAGGCTCTGCTTTCCTGCAAACCCATTATCGAACACAACATAGACAGGGTCGTAGACAGTTTTTATCAATTACAGACCAGTGTTTCCGAAATAGCCCTTCTAATTGGCGACTCAGACACTCTCGCTCGGTTGCGTACGGCACAAAGAAGGTATGTTATTGATTTATTTAGTGGTGTTTATGACCTTGAGTATGTTAACAACCGTCTGCGTATTGGTTTGGTACATAAACGTATCGGTGTGGAGCCCAAACTCTACTTGTCGGCGGTTCATACTCTAAAGTCGCTGCTCTACGAAGTATTGGCTACATCCATGACTAAGGAGCAAGAGTTTCAGGAAGCGAGAGTCGCCCTGGACAAGTTAATGTTGTTTGATGTGACCCTGGTATTCGATACCTACATTCGCAGCCTGGTTTCCGAAATAGAGAATGCTAAGTACAAGGCGGAGCAATACGCTCTCAGCATGGAGACCAAGGTAAAGCAGAGAACACAACAGTTGGAGGAGCTTTCGCGAACCGATCCCCTAACTGGGCTACTGAACGTGCGCCATCTGCAGGAAATAGCCACCAGAATCCTCCGAGCGGCACAAAGGAGAGCCGAGCCGGTCTCCGCCATCTATATGGATATAGATGACTTCAAAAACTTCAATGACACCCAAGGCCATAGACTAGGGGATGAAGTTCTCTGCACCGTCGCCAATGCGATAAAAAATACAGCCAGATTGGAGGACTGCTGCTTCCGTTATGGCGGAGATGAGTTCTGTATCATACTGCCCAACTGCCGCGAAGATCAGGCCAGAGAAGTATTTATCGACCGACTCAGGCAGTATCTACAACAATCACTCAAAGAGGTTTCTCTTAGTGTCGGTATTGCCGAAACCGGTCCCTATGAATATATGGAGCCCATGGCATTAATCCATCTGGCCGACGAGCGCATGTATGCCTATAAGCGTTCCCGCAAGCAGAATACGACAGCAGAAACCGGCGGAGATCCGGAGACCGAAGATACAGTTAAGAGCTCAGAGTTGGATTAAGCACAGAACTATGTTCCACGTGGAACAATGCGGTAGAGCACAAAAAATAGCTGCCAACTTGGTTTGACCGCTGCCTTGGAGTAATATTAGCCACTTCTGTTGTTCTCGTTGTAAGAGGTTATATGAGTCAGGTCTTCGCCAGTGCCCAACATCAACTGGATGCTTTAGGTTTGAGGTGTCCGGAACCTGTCATGATGGTTCGTAAAAAAGTCCGTCATATGGCCGAAGGAGAAACGCTACTCATCATCGCCGATGATCCGGCTACCACTAGAGATATTCCCAGCTTTTGCCAGTTTATGGACCACACCTTGGTGGCCAGCCAAACGGATAGCCTGCCTTATCAATATTTGATTAAGAAGGGTCTCTAATTAACTCCATCAGGAAGGAACCTATGATTACCCTACTCGCTATCGCCCATAAAAAGCAAAGAAATGCCCCGATGGATTTATTGCCTTATGCCGAAGTCAGTTTGGCCCAGGGTGTAGAGGGCGACGTTTTCGGTAAACCGGGAAAGCGTCAGGTGACGCTGTTGTCTCAACAACAGTGGCAACAAGCCTGTGCTCAATTGCAGACAGAGCTTCCCTGGACGAGCCGCAGAGCCAACTTGCTGCTGGATGGTCTGGAGTTTGCACCTGAGTTGGTGGGTAAATACCTGAAGATTGGTGAGCAACTGGTACTTGAACTTACCGGAGAAACTGACCCTTGCGGCAAAATGGAGCAAGCACACCCTGGGTTGGAAGCAGCATTAATGCCTGGTTGGCGTGGTGGCTGTACCGCCAAAGTGATCAATCCGGGGAAAATCAGGCCTCAAGACCCGGCTCAGTTACTCGATAGCTGGCCAAATCGCAACTTAGACTTATAAAACATGGAAAACCAATTGATACAGTATTGAGGTTTTACTGTTAACAAATTTGTGAGATAACAGACAGTCGGTAACCGATAACTAAAATAAGGCCGCTGTCATGTTGAGACCTAAACTAACCCCTCTGTACACAGCTGTTTCATTGCTCTTTTCAGCTTCGGCATTCAGTGACGATCAAGCCCCCAAGTGGGATGTCAATGCCCCGCTGAACGCTCCTCTTGAACAAGCCAAAATTCAGGTATCTGAAGGTACCTGGATGAATCTGAGCCTGAGTCCGGATGGCAAATATCTGGTTTTTGATCTGCTGGGTGACATCTACAGAATTCCCGCTCAGGGCGGCGAAGCCAAACCTCTGGCACAAGGCATAGCCTGGCAGATGCAACCTGTCTATAGCCCAGATGGAAAATACATTGCCTTTACATCGGATCAAGATGGCGGCGACAACATCTGGGTAATGAATGCTGACGGCAGTAATCCGCGTCCGGTAACCAATGAAACATTCCGCCTACTCAACAGCCCGGCCTGGAGCCCAGACTCCCAGTATCTGGTGGCGCGAAAGCACTTCACAGCCAGTCGCAGTCTAGGAGCCGGGGAAGTCTGGCTTTATCATATTGCCGGTGGCGAAGGAGTTAAACTCACCGAGCGGCCAAATGATCAGAAAGATTTGGGTGAACCCGCCTATTCCCCTGACGGCCGATATATCTACTTCAGCCAAGATGCCACCCCAGGCAAGACCTTTCACTACTCCAAAGACTCGGTCAAAGGCATATACAAGATAAAGCGCTACGATACCCAAACCGGGGATATCGAAGTGCTTATCGAAGGCACAGGTGGTGCTATCAGGCCTACTCCGAGCCCGGATGGTAAACAGTTGGCCTATATCAAACGCGACGGTTTTCAGTCAACCTTATACCTGTTGGATCTGGCTTCCGGTAAAGAGCAAAAGCTCTATGGCAACCTTGACAGAGACATGCAGGAAACCTGGGCGATACACGGTGTCTATCCCACTATGGCCTGGAGTCCAGATAGTGCAGAGATCTATTTCTGGGCAAAAGGCAAAATCCACAAACTCGAATTGGCTTCCAAGCAAACGGCAGAGATCCCATTCAATGTCACCACAGAGCTTGCTGTGCAACCGGCGGTGCGCTTTAAGCAGGATATAGATCAGCAACAACTGGATGTCAAAATGCTGCGCATGGCTCAGGTGTCGCCAGATGGAACCAAAGTCATCTACGAAGCTCTAGGAAAAATCTGGATAAAACAGCTGCCGGACGGCAAACCGAAACGCCTGACCCGTTTGGATGAACAGTTGGAAGAGTTATTCCCTCAATGGTCCCGTGACGGTAAGCGAGTGGTGTTTACCACATGGAATGATCAGCAACAAGGCAGCGTTAGAACCATCAGTGCCCGAGGAGGAAAAACCACAACACTTACCCAAGAGCCGGGGAAATATATCGAGCCAACCTTCTCTCCCGATGGCAAACAGGTGGTGTTTCGTAAAATTGCCGGCGGCTATATTACCCCAAAAACCTGGAGTCAGGATCCCGGCCTCTACTTGGTTGACAGCAATGGTAAAGAACTAAAGAAACTCTCAGCTCAGGGCTTCCAACCACAGTTTGGTACCGACAATGACAGAGTCTACTTTATGGAGAGTGGTGAAACGCCGCAGCTAGCCTCGATATCACTTAGTGGTTTCGATAAACGGGTACACTACTCCGGCAAACACGCCACAGAATTCAGGGTATCTCCCGATGGTAAACAGCTCGCGTTTGCCGAGCGTTTCCGGGTTTGGGTCACCCCATTCGCCAAGCATGGTGAAACCGTTGATATCGGGCCTAAGGCGACTAATTTACCGGTAACACAGCTCAGTACCCGCGCCGGTGAGAGTATCAGTTGGGGCGCCAACAGCGATCAACTCTATTGGACCCTTGGCCCAGAACTCTATCAAGTGAGCCTGGATAACGACTATCGAGAGAAGAATGCTAAGGACAAGGTCCAAGTTACTGAGATTGGTTTTCAGACAGAGATGGATGTTCCACGTGGAACAATCGCTTTCGTCGGCGGTAAGATCATCACAATGGAGAATGATAGGGTCATAGATAAGGGTGTGGTGTTGGTGAAAGATAACCATATCCAAGCCGTGGGTGAAGCCGGCATGGCTATTCCGGATGATGCCATGCTAGTGGATATCTCAGGTAAGACACTGATGCCGGGTCTGTTTGACGCCCATGCCCATGGCGCTCAAGGAGAAAACGAAATCATCCCCCAGCAGAACTGGCAGCTATATGCCGGCTTGGCCTTGGGGGTTACCAGCATCCATGATCCCTCCAATGACACTACAGAAATTTTTGCTGCCAGCGAGCAACAAAAAGCCGGAAAGATTGTTGGTCCGCGGATCTTCTCTACCGGCACCATACTCTATGGTGCCAACTTACCTGGCTACACCAGCCACATAGACTCATTGGATGATGCCAAATTCCACCTCGAACGACTTAAAAAAGTCGGCGCTTTCAGCGTCAAGAGCTATAACCAACCCAGACGCAATCAGCGTCAACAAGTCATAGCCGCCGCCAGAGAACTGGAGATGATGGTGGTTCCAGAGGGAGGAAGCCTGCTGCAGCATAATCTCACCATGATTGCCGATGGCCACACCACAGTGGAACACTCCCTGCCGGCTGCAGCAATCTACGACGACATTAAGCAGTTCTGGAGCCAAACCCAAGTTGGTTACACCCCCACCCTGGTAGTGGCCTATGGTGGCATTTCGGGTGAAAACTATTGGTACGACAAGACTGATGTCTGGGCTCATCCACGATTGTCAAAATATGTTCCAGCCGATCTGTTGCGGGCTCGCTCCATGAGAAGGCCTACTGCACCGGATGAACATTACAACCACTTCAATGTAGCCAGAGTCGCCAATGAGGTGAATCAATTGGGGATTCATCCCAACATTGGTGCCCATGGTCAACGCGAAGGCTTGGCTGCTCATTGGGAGATGTGGATGTTTGCCCAGGGCGGTATGAGCAATATGGAAGTGCTGAAGACAGCAACGCTTTATCCCGCCAAGACCTTCGCTATGGACCATCAACTTGGTTCGATAACGCCGGGCAAATTAGCCGACCTTATTGTTATCGACGGTAACCCACTGGAGGATATTAGGGTCACAGACAGGGTCACTCATACTATGGTCAATGGCAAACTCTATGATGCCGAAACCATGAATCAACTCAATGGTGATAAGAAGCAGCGTCAGCCCTTCTTCTTTGAAGAGATTTAAAAAAAGATTAAGCCCGACGTAAATACGGAAGGATGTTCCACGTGGAACATCCTTTTATTTTATAAGCAGTAGCAGTACCAAAGATAACAGTAGGTAGCTAACAAGCGCCGGCAACAGGAAGCGGATGAGTGTAGGCATGATGGCTTGTTTGCCAAAGCTGAGTCGCAGTAAAGTATCACCCACCCGAACGGCCCACAAGTTCACCAGCGCCAGAGTTGGCAATGTAAATAGCGCTCCAATAAACACACTAACGCCATCACTAAGCGTCAATAATCGACCCAAGGCAAATGCGATAAACATCCAGAATAGCATGCACAATGGCAGATAGATTATCGTCGCAAAGGGCCCAGGCCCCGGACCAGAACTGAACAGTAGCAGCAAAAAACGGCGACGCCGGGAAAATTTAATCATGGGGATAACAACAGCAATCCAACAGATGATCGTTGACCATGCCTACAGCCTGCATAAAGGCATAGCAAATCGTCGGGCCACAGAAGTTAAACCCCAGTTTTTTCAGCGCCTTGGACATAGCCTCCGACTCGGGTGTCTGAGCAGGAACCTGAGTCAGGGTTTCAAAGCGATTCACTTTGGGTATCCCGCCGACGAAACCCCAAAGAAATTCTGAAAAATCATTACCTTGTTCCACAAATGCCAGATATGCCTTGGCGTTTCGAACTATGGAATTCACCTTGGCTCGATTGCGCACTATCCCTGGGTCTTGTAGCAATTCCTCTATCTTGGCTTGGTCGAACCCGGCAATGACTTGGGGATCAAACCCGGCAAAGGCGCGTTCATAGTTAGCCTGCTTTTTGAGTATGGTCAGCCAAGACAAACCAGCCTGCTGACCATCGAGACAGAGCTTGGCAAACAGTTCTTTGGCATCGTAAACCGGCCTTCCCCATACCTTATCGTGATATTCCTGATAGAGAGGATCATCAGTCACCCAGCCACAACGAACTATATCCATTACTCAAAATCCCTTAAATCGTTAAATCCGATAAAAAATAACCTACATAAGCCTATATCGACAAGGTATAATCGAAACCATTTTCTATTAATAGCTGACAGCAGTAGATATGACGACGAAACACGACGTGAAGACATTCCAGGGTTTTATCTTAACCCTGCAAGAATACTGGGCGCAGCAAGGTTGCGCCATAGTTCAACCCCTGGACATGGAGGTCGGTGCCGGCACCTTCCATCCACAAACCTTTTTGCGTTCATTGGGCCCAGAGCCGATGAGCAGCGCGTATGTCCAACCATCGCGCCGCCCTACCGACGGCCGCTATGGTGAAAACCCCAACCGTCTTCAGCACTACTATCAGTTTCAGGTCGTATTGAAACCTTCACCGGATAATATTCAGGAGCTGTACCTGGGCTCACTGCAGGCCCTGGGTGTAGACCCAAGTATCCATGATATCCGTTTCGTTGAAGACAACTGGGAATCACCTACCCTGGGTGCTTGGGGCCTGGGCTGGGAAGTTTGGCTCAACGGTATGGAAGTCAGCCAGTTCACCTATTTCCAACAGGTTGGTGGCCTCGAATGTAGCCCGGTAACCGGCGAAATCACCTATGGTCTAGAACGTCTTGCCATGTATATTCAAGGCGTAGACAGCGTCTATGATCTGGTGTGGACCGACGGCCCAATGGGAAGGATCACCTATGGTGACGTGTTCCACCAAAACGAAGTGGAGCAGTCGACCTACAACTTTGAACATGCCGATGTCAACTTCCTGTTCGGTCTGTTCGATCAGTGCGAAAAAACCTGTCAGCATCTGCTTTCACTGGAAAAACCTCTGCCTCTGCCCGCTTATGAGCAAGTGATGAAGGCCTCACACGCCTTCAACCTGCTCGATGCCCGTCACGCCATCTCTGTGACCGAGCGTCAGCGCTATATCCTGCGGGTGCGCACCATGGCCAAGGCGGTAGCCGAAGCTTATTACCAGGCGCGTGAAGCCCTGGGCTTCCCAATGTGCAAATGAGGTAGAACTAATGAATTTTGACAACTTACTCATAGAGATAGGTACCGAAGAGCTGCCACCAAAAGCTTTGCGCACTCTGGCAGAGTCTTTTGTAAACAACTTCTGCGAAGAGCTGGACAAGGCCGAACTCAGCTATAGCAAGGCACACTGGTATGCCGCTCCGCGCCGTTTAGCGCTCTACGTAGAGCAACTGGCCCTGGCACAACAGGATAAAGTGGTTGAGAAAAGAGGCCCAGCAGTCAGCTCGGCCTTTGATGCCGACGGCAAGCCAACCAAGGCCGCCGAAGGCTGGGCCCGCGGCAATGGTATCAGCGTTGCCGAAGCCGAGCGTCTGGTGACAGACAAGGGGGAATGGCTGCTGCACCGCGCCAAGGTTGAAGGTGTGACCACTGAAAGCCTGATCCCGGCCATGGCCCAGCGCGCCCTGGACAAGCTGCCTATCCCCAAGCCTATGCGCTGGGGCAGCAACAAGACTCAATTTATTCGCCCCGTGCATACAGTTACCATGTTGTTGGGTGACAAGCTGGTTGCCGGTGAGCTGTTGGGTGTCACCTCGGCACGTACCATTCGTGGTCACCGCTTTATGGGCGAAGCCAGCTTCGAGCTGGATCATGCCGACAACTACCTCAGCAGCTTGAAAGAGCGCGGCAAGGTGATTGCCGACTATCAGGCCAGAATGGATATCATCAAGACAGACGCCGAAAAAGCCGCTGCCGAGTTGGGTGGCCGTGCCGATATCGCCGACGAACTGCTTGAAGAAGTCGCCTCCTTGGTTGAATGGCCTGTGGTACTGACAGCGGCTTTCGAAGAGAAGTTTTTGCAGGTGCCCGCCGAGGCTCTGGTCTACACAATGAAAGGCGATCAGAAATACTTCCCGGTATTTGATGGCAACAATAAGCTGATGCCCAACTTCATCTTTGTGACCAATATTGAGTCCAAAGATCCGGCGCAAATCATTGCCGGAAATGAGAAAGTTGTCCGCCCTCGCCTTGCCGATGCCGAATTCTTCTTTAACACAGATAAAAAGCAATCACTCGAGTCACGCATTGCCAGCCTGGAAACCGTGGTATTCCAGAAGCAATTGGGCACCCTTAAAGACAGAGTGGAGCGCATCTCCTGTGTGGCCGAAGCCATTGCGGCCAAAATCGATGCCAACCAAGCCGATGCCAAGCGGGCCGGTCTGTTGTCCAAGGCCGATTTGATGACCAATATGGTTATGGAATTTACCGACACCCAAGGCACCATGGGTATGCATTACGCGCGCCTCGAAGGGGAAACCGAAGCCGTTGCACTGGCATTGGAAGAACAGTACAAGCCCAAGTTCTCCGGTGATACTGTGCCTACAGCGCCGGTATCCTGCGCCGTTGCACTGGCAGAGAAGCTGGATACCCTGACCGGGATATTCGGTATCGGCCAGGCTCCTAAAGGCGCTGCCGACCCCTTTGCCCTGCGCCGCGCGGCCATAGGTGTACTGAGGATCATTGTTGAGAACAAACTGCCACTGGATCTGGTCGAACTGATTGGCTGCGCCATCAAGGCTCACGGCAGCAACCTCAGCAATCAGCACTGCGCCGAAGAGGTGCTGGAATTCCTGATGGGCCGTTTCCGCGCCTGGTATCAGGATAAAGGCATCAGTACCGATGTGATTCTGGCGGTTCTGGCCCGTCGGCCGACTCGTCCGGCCGACTTTGACAGCCGTATCCAGGCCGTCAGCCATTTCCGCAGCCTGGAGCAAGCCGCCTCTCTGGCCGCAGCCAACAAGCGGGTTTCCAATATTCTCGCCAAGGTTGAAGGTGAATTACCAAGCGAAGTCGATACTGCCCTGCTGCAGGAAGATGCCGAGAAGGCCCTGAATCAAGTTCTGAGCTCACTTCAGCCACAACTTGAGCCCTTGTTTGCCAAAGGGGAATATCAACAAGGATTGACCCTGCTATCGACGCTGAAAGAGCCGGTAGATACCTTCTTTGAAGATGTGATGGTAATGGCCGACGATGAGGCGCTGCGCCGCAATCGTCTGGCACTGCTGAACCAGCTGCGGAATCAGTTCCTGCGAGTGGCCGATATATCACTGTTGCAGTGATGGCAGTTGCAGTGATGCCAAACAGCTAAAAAACGCGCCGAAAGGCGCGTTTTTTCATTTTATTTCAAGCAGTTTCTGATGCCACTGTTCAAACATTTCCCGGCTGACATTGGCTTCCTTCAACAAGGCATCCAGCAATTCCGGGGGCAACTTATCCTCTTCCACCAGCATAGAGCATTCACTGATCAGATTGGCTTGCCAAATCAGCTGGCTTAAACGATTTTCCGGCTTGGCACCGACATTGGCCAGAGGTTGCAGTACAATCTCAAATGCCTTGGGTAACTGCCAGCAACTCACCAGCAGGCTACTCAATGACAAGGAGCGCGCCGTCATCACCTGACGGAACAGCCAGGACTTGGGCTGCTCGCCAGGGTCGGCCTGATTGAAAGCATCGAGCAACAGCTTGAAGATAGCTATCTTGCCAACATCGTGCAGCAGCCCCACCATAAAAGCTGTATCCGGTTCTTCGGTTTCCAGTTCTCCGGCCAGGAAAGCCACCTGTAGTGAATGGCGCCACAAATGGGCCCCAAAACGGCGAAAGTAGATGGGTTTGATATCTATCATCTCTTTCATCATGCAGGTAGTCACTATCCGTCTTAGTCTGTTGCTGCCCAGTTGAACCAGAGCCTGCTGGAGACTGGTTATCTGCCGCTCGCTGCGGCGAAAAGCCGCCGAGTTACAGATGCGGATCACCTCGGCACTCAATACGGGATCTTGCTGAATCAGTACCACTATATCCTGACTATCAAATTCTGGATCGCTGAGTTTGTTGTCCAGCTCCAGTATACGACCAGGGATCTGCAGTACAGAATCGGCAATCTGCTGCGGTGAGGCCAGTGCCTGCTCAATGTCGCTCATGACTCGCTTTTCGAGTTTATTGGCAACGCCACCGCTATTCTGGCTGCTGACGGAGAACAGTAAACTGTAAAACAGTGCAGTAGCATCGACGGCAGCCACCAGCTCGTCAGCCTCAGTCTCCCGCGAGCGGCTCAATGCTTGCTGCTCATGCTGGATATTGGGCGGGGCTTCGTTGAAGCTTTTTGGTCGCTCTACTTCAACGTTTTCCCTGACATTAAACAGTTTCCTGAAGATTCCTATCACTTGATTTCCTGCGCAATTATTCCACCCCAGATGGTTCAGTATAATCGCTATTTCCTAAAGTTAACGCGGTAAACACCCAATAAAAAAGGAAGGCCTGAGGCCTTCCTTTTAAAGATAACAAGCTGTTTGATTAAACGTCGAGGTTAGCCACGTTGAGGGCGTTGGCTTCGATAAAGTCGCGTCTTGGCTCAACCTGATCGCCCATCAGAGTGGTAAACAGCTGATCGGCCGCTATCGCATCTTCAATAGTGACCTGCAACATGCGGCGGCTCTCGGGATCCATGGTGGTTTCCCATAGCTGCTCTGGGTTCATTTCACCCAGTCCTTTATAGCGCTGGATATAGAGACCGCGCTTGGACTCAGCAATCAGCCAGTCAAGTGCTTCAACAAAACTGCTGACCTCTTTGACCCGCTCACCGCGTTTAACATAGCCGCCGTCTTCAATCAGATCACAGATCTGCTCACCCAGCTTGGCGATACGCTCATAATCGCTGGAATGGAAGAAGTCATAACCAAACAGATAATGGGTATCTATACCGTGTTTGCGCACAATGAGCTGCGGCAGATACACCTTACGCTCTGGGTCCAGCACAGTTTCCATCTTGTAGATAACGCCGCCATTCTCTTCATCTTCAAGATCCTGCAGCAGGCCTTTGCACCAAGTGGTCATAGCGGCCTCATCGGCCAGCATTTCGGCGGTCACCCGTGGACGATACAGCATGCGGTTGGTCACATTGGTTGGGTAACGCTTTTCCAAGCGCTCAATGATGGCTTCCACTTCGCGATACTGATTAACCAGACGCTCCAAGCCTTCACCAGACATGGCCGGTGCATCCTTGGACGGATAGATGCAGCCGCCATCAAGAGCCTGAGTGGTCAAGTATTCAGTCAATGCCGGCTCATCTTTCAGATACTGCTCCTGCTTGCCTTTCTTCACTTTGAACAAAGGAGGCTGGGCAATATAAACAAAGCCACGCTCGATCAGCTCAGGCATCTGACGGAAGAAGAAGGTCAACAGCAGCGTACGAATGTGCGAGCCGTCGACGTCAGCATCCGTCATGATGATGATGTAGTGGTAACGGGTTTTTTCCGGATCATATTCATCACGGCCGATACCGCAGCCAAGGGCAGTGATAAGAGTCGCCACTTCCTGAGAAGACAGCATCTTGTCGAAGCGAGCCTTCTCTACGTTAAGAATTTTACCCTTGAGTGGCAAAATAGCCTGGTTCTTTCTGTTTCGGCCCTGTTTGGCACTACCGCCGGCCGAATCACCCTCCACTATGTAGATTTCAGAAAGACCTGGGTCTTTTTCCTGACAGTCAGCCAATTTACCCGGCAAACCACCCAAATCCAGAGCACCTTTACGACGGGTCATCTCGCGGGCCTTACGGGCCGCTTCACGGGCGCGGGCAGCGTCAATAATCTTGCCAACAATCATCTTGGCATCGGCTGGGTTTTCCAGCAGATAGTCATTCAGCTTCTCACCCATGGTCTGTTCCACGGCGCCTTTGACCTCACTGGAAACCAGCTTGTCTTTGGTTTGGGAGCTGAACTTGGGGTCAGGAACCTTCACAGAAACCACTGCGGTCAGGCCTTCACGGGCATCATCACCTGTGGCGTTGGTCTTGCCCTTCTTGTTGAAACCCTCATTCTCCATGTAGTTGTTCAGGTTACGGGTCAATGCCGCCCGGAAACCTGCCAGGTGAGTACCACCATCACGCTGGGGAATGTTGTTGGTAAAACAGAAAATGCTTTCCTGGAAACCGTCGTTCCACTGCATGGCCACTTCAACAGTGATGCCATCATCCCGCTCTTGGGAGAAGTGGAATACATCCTTATTCACCGGAGTCTTGTTACGGTTCAGGTACTCTACGAAGGCCTTGATACCGCCCTCATAGTGGAAAAACTCATCTTTGTTGTCGCGCTCGTCAATAAGACGGATACCCACGCCTGAGTTCAGGAATGAAAGCTCGCGAATACGTTTGGCCAACAGCTCATAATGAAACTCGGTATCAGTAAAGGTTTCATGGCTGGGCCAGAAACGAATTTCAGTACCTGTCTTGGTTGCTTCACCGATTTCCTTGATAGGCTCTTGCGGCTCACCATGCTTGTAGAACTGCTCATAAACCTTGCCATCGCGGCGAATGGTCAACTGCAGCTTTTCCGACAGGGCGTTAACCACTGACACACCCACACCGTGCAAACCACCGGAAACTTTATAGGAGTTGTCGTCGAACTTACCGCCGGCGTGCAGCACTGTCATAATAACCTGGGCAGCCGATACCCCTTCTTCAGGGTGAATGGCAACCGGAATACCACGACCATCATCTTTGACAGATACAGAGCCATCAACATGGATGGTGATCACTATGTCACTGCAGTGGCCCGCCAAAGCTTCATCGATAGAGTTATCGACGACTTCGAATACCATGTGATGCAGACCCGTGCCATCGTCGGTATCACCAATATACATCCCAGGTCTTTTACGTACCGCATCAAGGCCCTTAAGGACCTTGATACTCGAAGAATCGTAACTGTTCTCTGACATATTATTCTCTCATCGGTTATTCAATGACCGTTACCCGCCCCTGTTCCACCTGAAAAATCCGGCTTGGGGGCGTGCTTAATGAATCTGATATTGCTGCCGGGTCAATCGCAGTGACAAACACTTGCGCCCCGGTTTCGCTCAACTGCCGCAGCAATAACTTCCTGTGTTTCGCATCCAACTCTGACGGCAGATCGTCGACCAGATAGATACTATTCTTATCTATTTGTTGTTTAAGCAACTTTCCTTGTGCTATTCGCAGTGCACACACCAACAACTTCAGCTGACCACGGGACAAAGCATCCTGAGCGGGTAGATTACCCACTCTGAGTCTCAAGTCGGCTTTATGGGGGCCACTGACGGTGTGCCCCATGGATAGATCCCGGGAATAAGACGCCTGTAACAGGGTCGAAAACTCCGTTTTACTATCCCAACCACGGGTAAAGGAAACCTTGATATCAACCTGTGGTAAAAACTCCCCGATTATACCCTTAAGTAGCTCATTTAACGAGTCTACATATGCCTTTCGTATCTCGGTGACCAACTCGGTATAACGGATAAAATCCCGGTCCCAGTATGCGATTTGCTGGTAGGCTGCACCGTCCTTAAGTAATTGATTACGTTGCTTGAGGATCCGCCTTACATTGACCCAGGCCTGATAAAACTGGGGATCGCAATGAAACGCGCCCCAATCGATAAACTGGCGCCTGGCCTTGGGGCCTTCAAACAATAGCGAAAAGCTCTCTGGGGTGATTACCTGAATAGGCAGGGTGTCGGCCAGCACAGACAGGCGTTTTATTTTCTCGCCATCCATTCTGACCTCGGTTTCGCCGCTGCGAAACCGCCGTAGCCCCAACTTACTGTCACCGGATGGCAGGCTCAAATTGGCAAACAGGGTCAACTGTTCCTGTTGGTTATTGATCACCCTCTGAGACAGATGACTGCGAAACGAGCGCCCCATCCCCAGAAAGTAAATCGCCTCCAGGACACTGGTTTTGCCACTGCCATTTTGGCCGTAAATAAGATTCAGCCCAGTGCCGGGGAGCAGTTGGGCTGAATCGATATTACGAAAAGCTTGAATATTGAGACGAGTTAGACTCATTTATGGCCCAAAGTCGCCCCTAGAGGCGCATCGGCATCACCACGTACATGGAGTCTTCCTCGACGTGGTTTTCAATCAAGGCACTGGAGTTACCATCACTGAGGGTAATCCTGACTTCATCGGCCTTGAGACCATTGAGCACATCCAGCAGATAAGAGACGTTGAAGCCGATTTCGAGCGGCTGACCGGCGTAATCCACATCGATTATCTCTTCGGCTTCTTCCTGCTCCGGGTTATTGGCGGTGATCTTGAGCAGCGCATTTTCCAGCTGCACCCTGACACCACGGAATTTCTCATTGGACAGGATAGAAGCCCGCAATAGTGCTTGCTTAAGCTGATTGCGACTGGCCAGCACTATCTTGTCGCCGCCTTTGGGCAATACCCGGCGATAATCCGGGAAACGGCCATCCACCAGCTTACTGGTGAACACGGCGCTGGCGGTGGTAGCACGAATGGCGTTATCACCAATGGCAATATGGATATCCTGATCTTCACTGTCCAGTAGGCGAGCCAGCTCCATCACCCCTTTACGAGGCACGATCACCTGATTTTCCGGCAAAGAGGCTGCTATTTCTCTGTGACTCAGAGCCAAGCGGTGGCCGTCTGTTGCAATGGCGCGCAGTACATTACCCTCGGTTTCCAGCAGCAAACCGTTGAGATAGTAACGCACATCCTGGTTGGCCATGGAAAACTGAGTGGCGTCTATCAGTGACTTGAGTGTGCCCTGCTTGAGGTTAAATTCGATGGCGGGCTGGAAACTCTCGACATTGGGGTATTCTTCCGCCGGTAGCGTCGCCAACGAGAAACGGCTGCGACCGCTGCGAAGCAGCCACTTGTTTTCCTGCTGTTCGATTTTGATTTCGCTCTGCTCAGGCAGTGACTTGACGATATCGAGCAGTTTCTTGGCCGGCACTGTGGTGCGACCTTCCTGCACTTCGCCACTGACCTCGGCACTGCCGACCAGTTCCACCTCAAGATCTGTACCCGTCATCTTGAGTGAGTGATTACTTACTTCCACCAGGAGGTTTGCCAGAATAGGCAAGTTATGGCGTCTTTCCACCGCGCCACTGACCAACTGGAGCGGCTTTAATAGGGCATCCCTATCGATCGAAAATTTCATGGTCCTGTTCCCTGATTAAGAAGATAAGGTTCTAATCAAGTTGGCATAATCTTCTTTAATGTCGTGACTCTCTTCCCGCAGCTGTGCAATCTTGCGGCAGGCATGCAACACAGTTGTATGGTCACGACCACCAAAAGCATCCCCTATCTCAGGTAAGCTCTGATTGGTTAATTCTTTAGATAACGCCATGGCCATCTGCCTCGGTCTCGCCACACTGCGGGAACGGCGCTTGGACAGCATATCGGCCATCTTGATCTTGTAGTATTCAGCCACTGTTTTCTGAATGTTGTCTATAGTGACTAATTTTTCCTGCAGAGCCAAGAGGTCACGCAAGGCTTCGCGCACAAAATCAATGGTTATTGGCCGACCGGTAAAGTTGGCATTAGCGATAACCCGGTTCAATGCCCCTTCCAGTTCACGCACGTTGGAGCGTAAGCGCTTGGCGATGAAGAAGGCCACTTCATCCGGCAAGTTGATCCCACTCTCCTGCGCCTTGCGCATCAAAATGGCGACCCGGGTTTCCAGCTCAGGCGGCTCGATGGCCACGGTAAGACCCCAGCCAAAGCGCGACTTGAGCCGATCTTCCACACCGTCGATCTCTTTCGGATAACGATCCGATGTCAAAATGATCTGGTGATTGCCTTCCAGCAAGGCATTAAAGGTGTGGAAAAACTCTTCCTGGGATCTGTCTTTATTGGCAAAAAACTGAATGTCATCGATAAACAGAGCATCAACACTGCGATAGTAACGCTTGAAGTCTTCGATGGCATTGTTTTGCAACGCCTTGACCATGTCCTGCACAAAACGCTCTGAGTGCATATAAACCACTTTGGCGTTAGGATTATTCTTGATAATGCCGTTGCCTACGGCGTGCAGTAGGTGAGTCTTACCCAAACCGGTACCGCCATATAGAAACAGAGGGTTATAGGCACCACCCGGGTTTTCAGCCACCTGCAATGCGGCCGCCTTACCCAGTTGGTTGGACTTACCTTCAACAAAGTTGTCGAATTGGTAAGTGGGGTTAATATTGCTGCGATAGCTGTGGTTTACGGCCGGTTCAGCGGCAGTATTAAAGGTTGCACCTTTACCGGCCGCACTCTTGGGGGCACTGACAGAGGCCTTGGTCGCAGTTGGGGTCTGAACTTGGGGCTTGGCCGACGGACGACTACCGATATCAAACCTGAGTTTTGGCGCATCATTGCCCAAATGCTCAGTAAAAAACTGATTGATAATGTTGAGATATTTATCCCGAACCCAATCAAGCACGAACCGGTTTGGTGCATAGATCACCAGGGTATCCCCATCCATTTCGGCCTGTAACGGTCTGATCCACATACTGAATTGTTGAGCAGAAAGCTCATCTTGCAGTCGTCCGATACATTGTTGCCAAAGTGAAACCGCCAC